>NZ_JYGY01000001.1:0-37057 GCF_000967825.1 Paracoccus sp. 228
CGGGACGAAGGCTGCAGGCTTAGGCGCAGGTGTGACTTGCGGTGCCGGTGATGGAGCCGGACGAGTATCGACCGGAGGCGCGGCATCCATCAGCTGCGGGTTCTCGGCGATGTGCAGTGCCTCTGCCGCCATGGCACGCTGCAGACGCTCTGCAAGGCCGGGGACGACCTCAGATGCCTGCGCAACGGCATCCAAGCGGGCCCGGATCATCCGCCCCTCCAATTCGACCAGTGCGTTGGGATCTGCCTCGATCGGGCGGTAGCGCGGGGCCATGTACGGCAGGACGGCCGCGTGGCAGTCCTTCTGCAGCGATGGATCATCGGAGTTCTCGGCCAAGGCAATAAGGGCCTCGATCGGGCTATATGTCGGAAACCGCTCCCGGGCTCGGGCGACGAGTTCCGTCGCSGCGATCGTCCTAAGGTTCTGGGAGCCTTTTGGGCGTCCTGCATTGGGTCGTGCGCCGCCAGAGGGCATGGTGAAACCTCATACATCTATCTGAAATCAAGAATCGCATGACAACCGGCACAGCGTCAAGCAATTGTTTTTGTTGCGAATTTCGCAACACGCTTGGCATCGATTTCGAGTCTGGCGAATGCTTTACGAGGAGTAGTTAGATTTTTGTGCAGCGTATTGACTTGGCAGATCCCCGAAGCACATTGACTGCAGAGGTCTGAATGGGGACTGGAATGCTCGCGCAATTATGGCTGAATGTCCGAGCAGCAACATGGCGGGACAAAGTTCTTGCCGCTGTTCTGCTTCTGCAGGTGATATCGATCTGGTTATCGTATCTCGCGATGGACAAGGCCGACACAGCCGCTTGGGCCGCATGGGATGCAGTGTCTGAGACAAGGAGCGCTGCCTTAGCCTGTTCTGTGGCTGCCGATGATGCTTCGAAAGCTAAGTCCGAAGCATCACGTGCACAGATTGCATGCAGTATAAGGTAATACCGATATCGACTGCAGGGTGGTGCAGGCGGTGAAGGTGCTATTTTCCAAACACTCCCCAGCAGTAGAGGGTTATGGCTACTCTTACAAAATAACCACCTGCACCACCTGCACCACCTGCAGATCTTATTTATCAATCACTTAAGCCGCAGGTGGTCCGCCTTTTGAACCACCTGCAATCTTGTCCGAACCGCCTGCAACGAGCAAGTGCAGGTGGTTCGAACCTTGGTGCAGGTGGTTCAACCGAGGGTGCAGGGGGTGATAGAGGTCGTCTGCAGGGGCTTGGAAATAGAAAAGACCCGGCGCATTGGCCGGGCCCCTTCTCAACTGAACGCTCACTACCAGTCTATGCCGGGCTGCTGAGATCGCGGTTCACCGTCGCCCAGCGCCCACCATTCGGCATCGGCTACGTCACCCCGTAACCACGCGCCTGTAGACCGCCCGTCAAAGCGCAGCCCTTTCTCCTTTTTGTCGAACCCAAGACCTGTCATGGCACGCCGCATGTTCATGTGGTGCTGGCTTGTCAGCTTATTCACGTCGCTGACCTCAATGCCTACAATACGCCAGGCGTCAGATAGGCGGATTTTCCAAGAGCCATCAGGGACACGCTCAGACAGAAGATCAAACCAAGGCCCATAATCAGTTGCGTCTTTGGCAATGTCGGCCGCTGCAGCCTTCAATGCCGCATCCTCCAGCCAAAGGGCCTCGGCAGGTTCGCGCGCGACAGCTTCCGCCCATAATTGGTCCCGGACATCATGGATCGCTGCATGATCGGCACGAGACACGTTGACCAGCCAGAAACGGCGGTTCCCGGTCAGGTCCGTCAAGTAGGCGCTTTCGTTTGTCGTTCCGAACAAGACAAATTGCCGACCTCGCGTAACTGGATACCGGTCATATGCAAGCCGGGCGCGATCATGTGTTGTCGTAATGAACGATTTGACCCGATTGGCATCCCGTTTGCCGAGACCGTCCAACTCGGCCATCTCGACAATCCAAGCGCCCGCTGTCTTTTCGATCGTTACCTTGGGATCCGCTCCAACCTCCAGTTGGTCGGTGAACCAGTCACCATCCGCACACAAGGCTTTCAGCAAAGTTGATTTCCCGAGATCCTGCGGCCCTTGAAGAACTAGCATGTGATCGAACTTGCAGCCCGGCCTATGCGCGCGCCGAACAGCGGCACAAAGGACTTTCCTGCCGATGGCACGGTTTAGCGGGTTATCGGCCGCTCCGGCATAGTTGATCAGCCACTCGTCCAGCCGCTCGACGCCGTCCCACTCCAGTCCCGTCAGATAATCCCGAACCGGATGATAGGCATTGCGCTTGCCGATCAAAGACACCGCATCGGCAACCTTGTCTTTCGCGGGCTCTTGGCCATTCCGCGACCAGATGAGCGAAAATCGTATGTCGGAAAGAAGATCGTCGGTCATCACGGTCGTTCCGTTCCGCCCGTGCAGTTCCAACGCGTCCGACAGCAAGTTACGCCTGATCCTCTGGCCTCGACCAGCCAGTACGGCCTCGACCTCGAAATCGAAACGCATGTCGCCGTTGATGGCTGTCTGTGACCTTTTTAATTGTCGATCAAAAGCAACCACTGAAGCGTTTCGCTCGTGATCCACAGGCTGAATATCCTCGTTATCTTGGGTCATCACATCGCCCCCTTGGGCTTCTCACGCCACACGAAGAACAGCTGGCCGGCAACGGTCTGCCCAGGACGGAGAGAAAAGCCGGTGGCCTCCACAGAGCCTCCGACAGCGACTAGGTTTCCTGCCACGATGGCGTCAGGGTTCGGGAACGGCATCGGCCTATGCCCGCTCTGGGCAAGATGGGGGCAACCTTCTGCCGCGATCTCTGCGCAACGCTTGTGGTTCGGAGCATTGAATGTCGCAAACCCCCAGTGGGATCCATCCTGCCTTTGCAGGCTGGGCTCACCAAGGCCGAACCAAAATCTGTCGGATGGATCAGTAGCCTTTCCACAGATAGGACACAGCCATTGCGCCACGGCTCGACGCGACCTTACAACATGCAGATCCTCATACAGGACGCGCCCTACTCCCGGTGCATGCCGCTGCCACAGCGCAAGCTTCCCGCCGGCCCATCGGCACGGCCGCACCTCGTAATGATTTTCGCCCTCCCAAGCCACCACGAATGGCACGACTGGTTGCGATGCATGCTTATCAGCCATGGTCGCACCCTCCGGCGATCAGTGCCTTGGACGCTGGGCTGAGCGTTGCCTCCAGCCGATCGAGGTGGACGGACACGGAATGCAGGAAGCCGATCGCGTCGTATACCTCCTGCCGGCCATCCCGCACCTGGAAGGACCCTTGCACCTCGTCGAACGAAGGGAACGTCCCGAAGATCGGCAGCAGGTACTTGTGCGACCAGCGCGAGGCGATGCCGCCGGACGCCTTGCGAATGACGATCGCTAGCAGGTCGGTAAGATCCTGGAGCATGATCACGTCACGGTCTGTAAGTTCGCCAATTTCTGCCGCCGTGTCGATCAGCGCGGCGATGCGAGCCTGCTGGAGCAGGTACTCGGGGTGCCCGTATGCCGATACGATCTGGGGCATGGTCATTTGTCCGAAATGCCGCGGAAACCTGATTTCCGGCATGGGGATAAGGTGTCGGTTCATCGGCAGGACGCGGATCGCGCTACCATCGACAGAGACACGCAAAACCGGGGTATGCGGCATCTGAACGGAAAGGGGAGCAAAGAGGGCCATGTGCGCAGCCTTTTTGTTGCGCGAGCGGCGATGTGATGCTAATTTCACAACAGCGACGAAGTGAATTCGACCAACCGCCCTCGGTTCTGGAAACAGCGCCGGGGGTTTTTCTATCCCGGCAGGACGGTCAGGCGGCAGCTTGGCGCGCCGCTTTAGCATTCTCGATCACGGCGAGGATCTCCGAACGCGGCCAGCGGGATAGAGAACCCAGCTTGACAGGCTTCGGAATGATCCCGTCACGCACCCAGCGCCACCAGGTGGGCTTGGCAATGCCTAGGATTGCGCAACCTTCCTTATCGGTCAGAAGCGGATCTGCATGTTCGTATTGAGCGGTCATGATTGCCTCCATTCATCTGAAATGATCATGCCGCATCACGCATTCTAAGTCACTGTAATGTATGGGTAATGGACTAGCCTAGTCTTTTCCCTTAGTGCCGCTAGGCTGACGTAGGTATTTACCCCGAGACTTCCTGAAAGCCTTCCGTCGCTTCTCAACTGTGTCGTAACCGAACCCGTCGAAGCCGCATTCTTGTGCGAATTTAAAGGCTTCCCTGTCAGCCACGCCCGGCTTGATCCCGCTGTCGATTTTTGCATCTGAGATAGCTGCTACGCAGAAATTGCGGACTTCGGTCTCCATGTCCTTGGGACCGTGAGCATGTCCCGTACGATCAATGACCATTCCGAAGGGCGGCTCCATGTTTGCTGGAAGTTCAACTCCTGCAGATTTTGCCATCATTTGCGCCACGATCTCAATTATCCGTCGAGATGGCTGATGTCCTTCCCGCAGGACCCAGTCCAAAAATGGCTGGTTGTCGCCGCCCTCGATCAGCCATCGCTCTATGATATAATCGCGCCGCTGTTCGAGGGTTAGCTGCCAATGCGCAGGTAAGAGGTCAGCTTCGATATCCCACGCGGTTAATGCTTCATTGCTCATGCTGCACCCTCTTGCTTAGCCACCAGCGCCACAACCTCGGCACTTGCAGGGATCTCTGTCGGCATGTCCCTTCCCGTCGTCACGAACCGGGCCCAGCGCTCCAGCCAAGGGCGACGCACAGCCAGCAGATCCGAACGCTGGTAAGAAGCCTCGACCTTGCCCATGACCGAGTGAGCCAAGATCATTTCACCCACGTCGCGAGGGCAGCTGTTCTCGGCAAGATACACGCGCAGGCTCGACCGGAACCCATGAGGGCGCGCTTCCATCTCGCGGCGCTCCATGAGGCGAGACAGAGACATGTCGCTCAGAACGCCGCCCCGGGGGCTCGGGAACAGTAAGCCGTCACGGGCCTGACGTTTGGCCTCCTCGATTAGCAGCATCGCCTCGGGAGCCAGAGGAACCCTGAAAGCCTTGGCCTCTCCCTTTCTGCCTTTCATCAAGTCAGCCGGCACTGTCAGCACATCGCCAACGACATGCTCGACCCGCATCATCCGCACAGGCGCAGACCGCAGACCAGTCAGGATCAGCAGTCGCAATGCTAGATGAGTGGTCGAGCCGTCCGACAGCGACGCATAGAAATCCGGCACATCCTGCCAAGGAAGGGACGGAATGTTCTCGACTTGGCGCCCTTGCCCTCCAAGCAGGGCCTTTGCTTTCAGACAGGCTTGGATGTCCACCGGATAGCCCAGTGCCGCTGCATGGTTCATTACGATGCTAAGTCGCTGCAGCGCCTTCTCCGCTGTTGCCGCCTTGGTTTTCCAGATCGGCTTTAGTGCATCCCGAATTGCAATCTGATCGATGTTTGAAACCGGATACTTACCCAGCTTCGGAAGAACATGGATCTCAAGAGGGCTGAACCACCGGCCTGCTTTGCCTTCGCCCTTGAGGTCCGCTTTCCTGGCCTCAAAGGCGTCGGCCGCGACGTCTGCCAGCAAGTGCAGGTTTCGTCCAGCTTCACGCCGCTGACGCTCTCGCTCTTGAATGGGGTCGAGGCCTTCTCTCGCGACCGTGCGCCACTTTGCGGCAGCAGCGCGCGCTTCTGCCAAGGAAACATCTGAGATCGAGCCTAGGCCCATATGCCGCAGACGACCATGAACGGACACCCGAAACATCCAACTGCCGACGTCCTTATCCTTCTTCAGCAGCCACAAACCTCCGCCGTCTCCGTACTTGCCGGCAGGCGATTGCCGTACATGAACCGCACTCAGCTTGTCGCGTGCCATGCCACTCTCCGTTACACACTAGGTTCCACACCTGCAACGTATACGGGGCGATAACACCTGACAATCGAATACACAGTAAGCACATAAGAATGCTGGATTTCTGAAATTCAGAACGGTGCGTAAGCAGATGCGATAACGGCTGATACGGGGTGCTTGTTCTAGTCGGTGTTTCTCGGCCGCACCAACCCCCCCTTCATCGATGCCTTGACCCCGATGCCGTTCGGGTCATTCTGTCCCCCGACAACCGGGGATGGTCATGGCCACGTATGCCGCCACAGCGCGCGACCACAGATTTCGCTTTGACAGCCTGGCTGCGGTGATGGCCGCGGCCTCGCCCAAACGGTCGGGCGATCAGCTGGCCGGGATCGCGGCGGGCAGCGCGCTGGAACGCGTGGCGGCGCGGCGCGTGCTGATGGACCTGCCGCTGACCACCTTCCTGTCCGATGCGCTGGTTGCCTATGAGGATGACGAGGTCACACGCCTGATCATCGATGGCCACGACCGCGCGGCCTTTGCGCCGGTCGCGTCGATGACTGTGGGCGATCTGCGCGACTGGCTGCTGTCACCCGCCACGGACGGTGCGGCCCTGGCCGCCGTCGCCCCCGGCCTGACGCCGGAGATGGTGGCCGCGGTCAGCAAGCTGATGCGCAACCAAGACCTGATCCGCGTGGCGCGCAAGGTGCGAGTCGTCACGGCATTCCGGAACACCATTGGCGGGGCGGGGGTGCTGGCCTCGCGGCTGCAGCCCAACCATCCGGCGGATGACCCGCGCGGCATCGCGGTCGCGGTGCTGGACGGGCTGTTGCAGGGGGCGGGCGACGCAGTGATCGGGATCAACCCGGCGTCGGACAACCTGACCAACTGCCACGCCCTGCTGTCCGCCCTGGACGAGATGCGCCAGGCGCTGGACATCCCCACGCAGACCTGCGTGCTGACCCATGTGACCAACGCCCTGACCCTGCTGGAGCGGGGCGCTCCGGTGGACCTGATCTTCCAGTCGGTCGCGGGCAGCCAGGCCGCCAACGAAGGTTTCGGCATCACCCTGTCGATGCTGGAGGAGGCCCATCAGGCGGGACTGGCGGCGGGGCGGGGAACGGTCGGCCAGAACGTGATGTATTTCGAGACGGGGCAGGGGTCCGCCCTGTCGGCCGACGCCCATCACGGCGTCGATCAGCAGACGATGGAGGCCCGCGCCCAGGGCGTCGCCCGCGCCTCTGCGCCGCTGCTGGTCAATACTGTCGTGGGCTTCATCGGGCCGGAATACCTGTTCGACGGCAAGCAGATCATCCGTGCGGGGCTGGAGGATCATTTCTGCGGCAAGCTGCTGGGCCTGCCGATGGGGGTCGATGTCTGCTATACCAACCATGTCGAGGCCGACCAGGACGACATGGACACGCTGTCGACGCTGCTGGCGCAGGCGGGGGTCAATTTCGTGATCGCCGTGCCGGGCGCCGACGACGTGATGCTGGGCTATCAAAGCCTGGCATTCGAGGACATCGCCTATCTGCGCGAAACCACCGGCCTGACCCCGGCACCCGAATTCGTGGCATGGCTGGATGCGTTCGGCCTTGCGGGTGGGGCATCGCCCGATACCGGCGCGATGGCCCGCCGCCTTGGGCTGTCCGCATGAGCGCGCCGGACCTGCGCCGCCTGTCCGCCCTGACTCCGGCGCGGGTGCGGCTGCAGGCGGGAGCCGGGGCGACCGCCCTGCCGGACCTGCTGCGGTTTCAGCAGGACCACGCGGCGGCGCGCGATGCGATCCACGGGCAGGTGGATTGGGACGCGCTGGCGCGGGACCTTGGCCCGCTGCCCGTGCTGCGGGTGGACAGTATGGCGACCGACCGCGCCACCTATCTGCGCCGCCCCGACCTGGGGCGGCAGCTGGCGCCCCATGACCTGCCCCGGCTGGACGCGCCGCTGCAGGTGGTGATCGGGGATGGGCTGTCCGCGCCCGCGGTCATGGCGCAGGCCGCGGGCGTGGTGCGGGCGCTGCTCGCCTGCCTGCCGGAACTGGCGGGGCGTCCGGTGATCCTGGCGCAGGGCGCGCGGGTGGCCTTGGGCGATGCGATCGGGGCGGCCACGGGGGCGGGCATGGTGCTGATGCTGATCGGCGAACGGCCCGGACTGTCGGTGGCCGACAGCCTTGGCGCCTATCTGACCCATGCGCCCCGGATCGGGCTGCGCGACAACGCGCGCAACTGCGTGTCGAACATTCATCCGAACGGGGGGCTGTCCCATCAGGCCGCCGCCGAACGGCTGGCCTGGCTGGTGATGCAGGGGCGTCGGATCGGCGCGACGGGCATCGCGCTGAAGGACGAAAGCGGCGGCAGCGACCTGCTGCCGCCACGGGCTTAGTCGGCGATCCGCGCCACGGCGGCACCCGCACCGGTCGCGATCTGCAGTGCGGCCCATTCCTTGGCGGCGTCGTTACGGGCCGATGCGGCCTGCAGGCGTGCCGCGGCACGCTGACGGTCGGCGTCCAGCAGATCGACCAGCGGCAGGGCGCCCGCCTCGAAGTTCGTGCGCGCCAGGGCATAGGCCCGGTCATAGCTGGCCGCCGCGCGGTCCAGCGCATCGACGCGCTGGCGCAGGCGGCGCAGGTTCGACTGGCTGGTCTGCACATCCTCGACCGAGGCCGCGACCTGGCTGCGCCATGCCAGATCGGCCTGGCGCGCCTCGGACACGCGGCGGGTGCGGGTCGCGCCCAGGATGCCCTGGTTGGCCACCGGCAGGCTGATGCGCGGGCCAAAGCCCCAGCCCGTCGCCCCGCCCGTGTCGCTGACCGTGCCGGTCAGCGACAGGGAGGGCAGCATGTCCGCCGTCGCGACCCCCACCGCCGCCAGCGCCTGCACCAGATCCTGCTGGGCCGCGCGCACGTCTGGACGGTTGCGCAGCAGTTCGGCCGGTACCCCGGTGCCGGGGCCGGGCGGGATGCGCAGCGCGCCCGATCCGCCCTGCATCTGCGACATCAGCGGCCCCGCCTGCTGGTTCAGCAGCGTCGACAGGCGATAGACCTGCGCGTTGAACTGTGCCTCGAAGGCGGGAAGGTCGGCCTGCGCGGTCTGCAGCAGTGCCTCGGTCTGGGCGATGTCGAAATCGGTGGCAAGGCCCAGGGCCTGGCTGTCGCGGGTGACGCTCAGGGTGGCCTGGCGCGCCTCGATCGTGTCGCGGGTCAGGGCCAGCGCCTGCTGGTTGTAGCGTGCGTCGGAATAGGCGCTGATGACCTCGGCCAGCCATGCCAGCCGGGTGACCTGGGCCTGCGCCTCGGCCGATGCGACGCCCGCGGCGGCCCCTTCGCGGGCCCGGCGCGCGCCCCCGAACAGATCGAACACGAAGCCCGCCGACAGGTTGGCGCTGCTGGTATAGCCGGTCGCCTGACCGTCGCCGCCCGACCGCACGCGGCTGGCCGATGCGGGCTCTCCGCTGATCTGGGCCGCCAGGGGCTGGGTCGCCTGAAGGTCGGCCGCCGCGGCACGGATGCGTTCGTTGGCGGTGATGATGTCCAGGCTGGTGTCCAGCCCGTCCGCGATCAGCCGCGACAGGGTTCGGTCCTGATAGCCCGACCAGAAGGCCGTGGTGCCGACCTGGCCCACGGGGCCGCCGCCGCCTTCAGCGAAGGCGCCCTGGACACGGGTGTCGGGCAGGGCGGTGGGGTCGGGCCCCACCGCCGCACAGGCGGAGATCATCAACAGCGCCGTCAGCGACAGCGTCGCGCGGGTCATACGGGGAAACGTCACGAGGTCTTTTCCTTCTTGCGCGACAGCAGCGACCGGATCTTGAGCACGGCCACATAGAAGACCGGCACCAGGAAGATCCCGATGACGGCAGAGGAAGCCATGCCGCCCAGAACGCCGATGCCGATCGAGTTCTGCGCCCCCGCACCGGCGCCCGACGCGATGGCCAGCGGCAGCACGCCCAGCATGAACGCGAACGTGGTCATCAGGATCGGACGCAGACGCTGGCGCGATGCGATCAGGGCGGCCTCGACCACGGTCTTGCCCTCCTTGACCTGCGCCTCGGCGAATTCGACGATCAGGATGGCGTTTCGGGCGGCAAGCCCGATAGTCGTCAGCAGACCCACCTTGAAGTACACGTCGTTCGACTGTCCGAAGAACAGCGCGGCCGCCAGGGCGCCCAGGATGCCCACCGGAACGGTCAGCATGACCGCCAGCGGCACCGACCAGCTTTCGTACAGCGCGGCCAGCGACAGGAACACGACCAGCGCCGACAGCGCGAACAGAAGCGGCGCCTGGTTGCCCGACAGCCGTTCCTGGAACGACAGCCCGGTCCATGCGGTGCCATAGCCGCCGTCCATGTCCGCCACCATCTGTTCCATCACGTTCATCGCCTCGCCCGAGGACAGGCCGGGAACGGCCGCCCCGCTGAGCTCCAGCGCCCGCGTGCCGCCGAAACGCGCCAGCGATTGCGGTTCCTGCTGCCAGCTTTGATCGGCGAAGGCGCCGAAGGACACCATTTCCCCCTGGCTGTTGCGGGCATACCAGCGTTCGATGTCCTCGGGCTGACTGCGGCTTGCGGCCTCGCCCTGGACCACCACGGGCCGCAGGTCGTTGCCAAGCGCAAAGTCGTTCACGTCGCGCCCGGCAAAGATCACCGACAGCATCGCGTTCACGTCACCGATGTTCAGGCCAAAGGCCGCGGCCTTCTGCTGATCGATGTCCAGACGCAGGGCTGTCTGGGTGTTGGCGGTCTCGTTGCCGCGCAGGTTGGTGACCTGGCCACCCGCCTGCGCATCCGCGACAAGCTGGTTGGCGGCGGCGGCCAGCGCGTCCTGGCCCTGGCCCGTCTGGTCCACCAGGTACATGGTAAAGCCGGAGGACGTGCCCAGGCCCTGGATCGCGGGCGGCTGCAGGGCAAAGATCTGGCCCTGGCGGTTGGTGGTGAAGAAATAGCCGTTCGCCCGGTTCACCAGCGACGCGATGTCGAACCCGTCGCGTTCGGCATAGTCGCGCAGCTTGATGAAGACCAGCGCGTTGCTTTGCCCGGTCCCGCCGAAGCTGAAGCCAAGCGCGGCAAAGACCGATTCTACCGTGTCGGTTTCCTGGGTCAGCAGGTACTGCTCGACCTTTTCGACCAGGGCCTGCGTCTGCTGGGTGGTCGATCCGTCCGGGCCCTGGATGATGGCCAGGGCCACGCCCTGATCCTCGTCGGGCAGGAACGATCCGGGCAGGCGGTCGAACAGCGTCATCACGCCGAACCCGATCGCGACCAGGACGATCAGCATCCGCAGCGGGCGTTTCACTAGCCGCGTGACGATGCCGACATAGCCGGTCGTGGTCCGGTCCAGGTTGCGGTTGAACCAGCGGGCGGGGGCGATGCCGCCCTGGCCATGCTTGCGCGCCTTGAGCAGGCTTGCGCACATGGCGGGGGTCAGGATCACGGCCACGCCCAGCGACAGGATCATCGCGGTGATGATGGTGATCGAGAACTGCCGATAGATGACCCCGGTGGCGCCGGTCTGGAACGCCATCGGCAGGAACACCGCCGACAGGACCAGCACGATGCCGACTAGCGCCGAGGTGATCTCGTCCATGCTCTTTTCGGTGGCCTCGACGGGGCCAAGGCCCTCTTCCTCCATCACCCGCTCGACGTTTTCCACGACCACGATGGCGTCGTCGACCAGAAGGCCGATGGCCAGCACCAGCGCGAACATCGTCAACGTGTTGATCGAGAAGCCCGCCACCGCCAGCACGGCGAAGGTGCCCAGCAGCACGACGGGGATCGCCACCACCGGGATGATCGTCGCCCGCCAGCTTTGCAGGAAGACCAGGATCACCAGGAACACCAGCAGCACGGCCTCGGCCAGGGTCTTGTAGACCTGGCTGATCGACTTTTCCACGAACGGAGAGGTGTCATAGGGATAGGTGATCTCGACCCCCGCGGGCAGGGCGCCGGCAAGGCTGTCGATGGTGTCGCGCACGGCGGCGGCGGTCGACACGGCGTTCGCGCCGGTGGCCAGGTTCACGGCGACGCCCGCGGCCGGGTTACCGTTGTAGCGCGAGCTGCCGCCATAGCTTTCCTGACCGATCTCGATCCGGGCGACGTCGCCCAGAAAGACCGTCGATCCGTCGGGATCGACGCGCAGCAGGATGCTCTCGAACTCCTCGACCGTCGACAGCTGCGACTGCGCGGTGACCGACACGGTCAGCCGCTGGCCCTCGGCGGCGGGCTGCGCGCCCAGGTCGCCCACGGTGACGTTGGTGTTCTGCGCGGCCACGGCCGCGGTGACGTCGGCGGGCGTGACGCTGTACTGGACCATCTTCATCGGGTCCATCCAGACCCGCATCGCATAGCCCGAGCCGAAGGTGTTGATCGACCCGACGCCCGGCGTGCGCTTGACCGGATCCTCGATGAACTGCGAGATCAGGTCGCCCAGCTGGACGGTGGTATAGGTGCCCTCTTCCGCCGTCAGCGCCGCCACCAGCAGGATCGAGCTGGTCGAGCGTTCGACCTGCACGCCCTGCTGCTGCACCACGTCGGGCAGCTGCGACGTGACCAGCTGCAGCTTGTTCTGCACCTGGACCTGGGCGATCTCGGGGTCGACGGTGTCGTCGAAGGTCAGCGCGACCGATGCCGACCCCGGCGTCGAGTTCGACGTCATGTAGGTCAGGCCGTCGATGCCGGTCATCGCGTCCTCGATCACCGTGGTGACCGAGGATTCGACGATCTCGGCCGAGGCGCCGTTATAGGTGGCCCGGACCTGCACCGTCGTGGGTGCGATCTGGGGATACTGTTCGATGGCCAGGCTGTTCAGGCCAAGCGCGCCGACCAGCATGGTGATCAGGGCGATCACCCATGCAAAGACGGGCCGGTGAATGAAGAAACGTGCCATGCGCGATTACTCCGTCGCGCCGGCGGGGGCGGCATCCGCCTCCGCGGGGGCTGCGTCGGCGGGGCCGGTGTCGGTTCCCGCGTCGGCCGCGGCTGCGTCGGGGGCCGTGTCGGCGGAGGCCGCATCCGTGGGCGCTGCATCCGTGGGGGCTGCATCGGCGGGGGCGCCTTGGGCGGGGGCCTGTTCGCGCACGACGCCGGTTTCGTCGATGGTCACGGGGACGGTGACGACCTCCATGCCCTCGGCCAGCCCGGTCAGGCCGTCGACGACCAGGGTCTCGCCATCCTCGATGCCGTCTGTGACGATCCACTGGTGCTTGTAGGTGCCGTCATCGGTCAGCTGGCGCTGGCTGACCTTGCCATCCTCGACGACCCAGGCCGTCAGGGTGCCGACCTTGTCGCGCGTGGCCGACGACTGCGACACCAGGATCGCCGAGGTCACGCCCAGATCGACCTGCCCGCGCAGGAACATGCCCGGCAGCAGCAGGTTGTCGGGATTGTCGAACCGGAACCGCGTGTCGATCGACCCGGTCGAGGTCGACACGGTCACGCCGGGCGCGACCAGCTGGCCAACCGCCTGGTATTCGCGGCCGTTCTCCAGCGTCAGGGTCGCGGCCAGTTCGTCGTTCAGGCGCAGGTTGCCGTCGTTGATGTCGTCCAGCACGCTGAGGAAGCGCGACGAGGGTTCGTACATGTCGACCTCGATCGGGTCCAGCTGGGTGACGGTAGCCATGGCGTCGGCCTGTCCGGCGGTCACCAGATCGCCCACGGACGCTGCCGACACGCTGGCGATGCCCGACAGGGGGCTGGTGACCGTGGTCCAGCCCAGTTCGGCCTGGGCCAGCGTCAGGTCGGCCTCGGCCGATTGCAGCGCGGCGGTCGCCTGGTCCAGCGCGGCCTGGGCCTGTTCGACCTGGGCCTGGGTCGTCCCAGAACCCAGCAGCTGTTGGGTACGGTCAAAGGACGACTGCGACTGCGTCACCTGGGCGCGGGCAGAGGCGACCTGCGCCTCGGCACTGGCCAGGTTCGCCTGATAGGTGGTGTCCTCGATGCGGAACATCGGGGTGCCCGCCTCGATCGCGGCGCCGGGATCGTAAAGGATCTCGGTCACGATGCCGCCGACGCGGGGGCGGATGGCGGTCTCCGACACCGCGACCGCGCGACCGGGCAGGGTCACGATTCGCGGAACGTCCTGAACCGCGACCTGCATGACGCCCACCTGCTTGGGCGGCATCCCTTCGGGCGCCTGCGCCCAGGCCGCGGAGGTGGACAGAATCGCGGCGACCATGGCGGCGCCGGTCGCAAGGCTGTGTTTCGGCATCATCTTTGTCCTGGATAAGCGCCCGACGGGGCGTCACTGTTGCGCGCTGATTGCATGTTTTTGCGGACTATGCAATGTTTCCTTCGACTGCACGAGGAGACTGCCCCGAAAATGACCAGCAACCTGCGCGACCGCCGCCGCCAGCAGACCGCCCGAGAGATCCAGCTGGCCGCGCTGCGGCTGAGCATCCGGTCGGGCTATGCCGCGGTCACCACCGATTCCATCGCCGCCGAGGCAGGGATCAGTCCGCGCACCTTCTTCAACTATTACGCCAACAAGCAGGCTGCGGTCCTGGGCATGCCGCCGCAGCTGGAACCCTGCACGGCCGATTGGATCGTGACGTCCAAGGGGGCGCTGATCGACGATCTGGCGCTGTTGCTGGGCCGGATGCTGGAGCTGAAGGACCTGGACCGCCAGGTCGTCCGCATGATCGAACAGGTCTGGGACACCACCCCCGAGCTGATGGCCGTGTTCCGCAACTCGATGGACAACATCGCCCTGACGATCGGCGGACTGCTGCATGCCCGCCTGGGCCCCGACCGCCGGGCCGAGGCGATGCTGATTGCCGAACTGGCGACCCACGCGCTGTCGCATGCCGTGCGCACCTGGGCGGGGGACGAGACGATGACCGAATCCGACATTCCCGACATGCTGCGCCAGCAGATGCGGCAGGTCGGCGCGCTGCTGACCTAGAAGGTCAGGCGGGTGCGGCGGCTGTCCGCATCCAGCGTCACCTGCAACGTGCCGTCGATCTGCGATGTCGCCCCCTCCAGCAGGATCGAGCCGAAGCCCGCATCGGGTTCGTCCTGCGCCTGCGGCGCGTCATAGCGTTCGGTCCAGTCCAGCACCGCCCCGTCGCCATCGCGCCGCCACGTGATCTGCAGCGCACCGTCGACCGGCCCCAGGACGCCGTACTTGAACGCGTTCGTGGCCAGTTCGTGCAGGATCAGCGACATCGGGACCACCAGGCGGGCCGGGATGGTCAGGTCGTCACCGCCGCTGTCGATCCGCGCACCGTCATAGGGCGCCAGCGTGGTCGCGATCAGATCGGCCAGAGGCAGCTGCGATTTGGTGCCCCGCGCCGTGGTCAGTCCGTGAGAGCTGGCCAGCGCATTGATCCGGGCAGAGACCTCCTCGACCACGGTCCGGGCGTCGTCGGTCTCGCGGGCTGCCATCCGCAGCATCGCCGAGATCTGGGTGAACAGGTTCTTGACCCGGTGGTCCATCTCGGAAATCACCGCTTCACGCAGCGTGGCGGCCGATTGCGCGGCGGTCACGTCCAGCATGACCCCCAGCACGCGGCAATCGCCGTCGTCGGTCCCGAACCGCGCGGCCGCCGTCTCCAACCGCACGGCGGAGCGTGCGTCGGACGAAGGTGACACGACACGCCGAAAGGCCGTGCCCGCGGCGCAGGCCTGCAGGTCGGCCAGCAGCCCGTCACGGTCGGCGGGCGCGATCAGGGCCGCAAAGGCCGACAGCGGCAGCTGCGCCGTCTGGCCCAGGCCCAGCAGGTCTGAGCTGTCGTCGATGGTCAGCATCCGCGATGCGGCGTCGTAATGCCAGACCGCGATCCGCGCCATGGACCGCACCGCGTTCAGCCGCTCCTCCTGCCGCTCGACCTCGACGCGCAGGTCGCGCAGCGCGGTGACGTCCTCGAAGACCAGCATGGCGCCGTCCAGATGCCCCTCGGGGCCGCGATAGGGCTTGGCATCGACGCGCCAGACACGGGTGCCGCCGGCCTCGACCAGCTCGGTCCCCTGCGCCTCGCCCTGGCGGGCCACCTCGGCCGCCATCGACAGCAGGACGTCGCTGGCAAAGACGTTGGACACGTCGGCCAGGGGGCGGCCGTGATCGGACCGGCGCAGCGGAAAGATCTGCAGCGCCGCGGCGGTGAAGTTGCGCACCCGCACGTCGCGGTCGACCACCAGCAGGGGGATCTTGGTCGCGGAAAAGAAGTTCTGCAGGTCGCTGTTGGCGGCCGTCAGATCGTCGATCTTGGACTTCAGCTCGTCGTTGACGGTGCTCAGCTCCTCGTTCGTGGACTGAAGCTCCTCGTTCATCGACATCATTTCTTCGTTCGAGCTCTTCAGCTCCTCGTTCGCGGTCTCAAGCTCTTGGACGGCGCCGTGCAGCTCGATCCGCGTCAGGCGCAGCTGCTCCTCCAGCAGGTCCGACCGGGATTCGGTGACGCTCAGTTCGTCCGTCTCGTCCAGCGTGTCGGGCAGGGCCTGTGCGCCCGCGTCGTGAAATACCAGCAGGACGCTGCGGTCGGGCAGGGGCTCCGCGAACAGGGTCACCGGCTGTGCCCCCAGGTCGGACCGCGCCAGCAGGTTGCGCAGGATGGCCGCGCGGCCCGTTCCGGCCACCTGGTCCAGCGCGGCGGTCACCGCCTCCTTGAGGCCCGGATGCACGATCTGCGGTGCCAGGATCGGCTTTCTGGCGGTCGGATCGACGGCCAGGAAACGGCCCAGCCTGCCCGCCGTCCACAGGACCTCTCCCGCAGGGGACACCTGCAGCGAGGCGGGCGCGAACCGGTCCAGGACCCGGCGCTGTGCGGCAAGGGCCCCGTCGCGGGCCGCGCCCTCCTCGGCCTTGCGGCTGCGGGTGGCGGGGGAGGGGCGGTCGCCCTCGGACCGCAGGAACGGCATGTCCAGCGGCAGGCGCGCGGGCGTCGCGTCGCGCTGGAACAGCCGCGCGGGGCGGTCCAGTTCGGTGAAGTGCATGGATTCGCGACGCACCCCTTCGGACGGGCCCAGAAACAGGTAGCCGCCGGGGCGCAGGGCATAGTGGAACAGCGGCAGCACCTGCGACTGCAGATCTTCGTCCAGATAGATCAGCAGGTTGCGGCAGGAGATCAGGTCGACCCGCGCAAAGGGTGGATCGCGCAGCACCGAATGCAGCGAGAAGCGCACCCGGTCGCGCAGCTGCGGCGTGATCTGCATCAGCGCGTCGCGATGTGTGGTATAGGCCGCGCGCATCTCCTCGGGGATGTCGGCCAGGGCGCTGATCGGATAGGTGCCGGCGCGGGCGATCTCGATCATCTTCTTGTCGATGTCGCTGGCGAACACGGTGAAGCGGGGCCGCAACCCGGCGGCGCGCATTTCCGTATCGATCAGCATCGCGACGGAATAGGCCTCCTCGCCGGATGAGCAGCCGGCGACCCAGACGCGCAGCTCCTCTCCGTCGGCGGCCGCGACCATCGGGCGGATCGCCTGTTCGCGCAGGGCCTGGAACATCTCGGGGTCGCGGAAGAACCGCGTCACGTTGATCAGGAACTCGTTCAGCAGCGCCTCGCATTCGTCGGGATGGCGCTGCAGGTGGCGCAGATAGTCGCGCGTGCCGGCAATGTTGAGGACCTGCAGCCGCCGGCGGATGCGCCGCACCAGCGTCGTCATCTTGTAGCCCGAGAAATCGTGCCCGCACCGGTCCAGCAGGTGTCGGCAGATCAGCCGCGCATCGGCCAGCATCGCGTCGTCGGCCTGCTGCGTTTCGCTGGAATCGAAGAACTGCAGGATGGCGGGCACGATCCGTTCCGGCGGCAGAACATAGTCCACCAGCCCGGTCGACTGCGCAGAGAGGGGCATTCCGTCATACCGGGCGGTACGCGGTTCCTGGATGACGCAGATGCCGCCATGTTCCTTGACCGCGCGCAGCCCCAACGTGCCGTCCGCCCCCGTGCCCGACAGGATCACGCAGGCAGCGGCCGGGCCGCGGTCATGCGCCAGGCTTTCGAAGAAGTCGTCGATCGGGCGGCGCAGCCCGCGCGGCTGGTCGAAATCGGTCAGGTGCAGGCGTCCGTCGCTGATCAGCATCCGCGCGCCGGGGGGTATGGTATAGACATGACCCGGCTGCAGCACCGTGCCGTCGGTCGCCTGCTGCACGCTGAGCGCGGTGCGCCGATCCAGCAATTCGGCCAGAACGCTGTCATGCGTCGGATCCAGGTGCTGGATGACGACATAGGCGGCTGGGTCCTCGCGCCGGACGTCACGCAGCAGGTCGTGCAGCGCCTCGAGCCCCCCGGCCGAGGCGCCGATGCCGACGACGGCGAAGGGCGGACGCGTGGTGGCGCGTGCGGGCGAGGCGTCATTCATCGCGCAATGTGATCCTTGCAAGCGTGCTGATTGAACGAGCGATCAGCCCCGTGGAATCCGACATGATCAGTCCGAACTGTCCCGCGGCCCGGCGCAAGTCCGCCATGTTGCGACTAAGTGCCACATCATCGCGCGCGATCGTTCCTGCCGCGTCCGATGCGGTCACGTCGAACTGCGACCCGATCACGAAACGCAGCGTGCCGTCGCTGCCGCGCAGCTTGGACATGAACACCAGGTTCATGAACGACCGCCCGTCGCGGGTGCGGTTCAGGACCGGGAACCGCCCGTCATCCTGTGCATCGTCGGCCAGGAACCGCGACATCGCGCCGATCTGGTCCCTCGGCGTGGCGGAGGATTGCAGAAAGCGGCAGTTGCGGCCCAGGCTGTCGTCGGCGTCAAAGCCGGTCAGCCGGCAGAAGGCGTCGTTGACCATGCACAGCGGCATGTCGGGCATCGCCGCCGCCAGGGAAATGGCGATCCGCGACCGCGCGATCTGGGCGCGCAGGGCTTCGGGCAGCGTGGGGTCGGGCATCGTCATCCTGTTGCGGCGGGCCATGTCCCCGACGTTCAACCGTACAATATTAATCCCCGCCGCCTGGAACAAGTCACGTTTTTACCGCCTGTCCGGTGCTGGCGCGGACAACCAGATCGACGCCCAGGGTGATGCTGTCGATGACCTGCTGGCCCTGCATGCGGGCCAGCAGGACTTCGGCGGCGCGCCGGCCAAGGCGGGCGCGGTGCTGGCGGATCGTGGTCAGGCCGGGGCTGCTGTAGGCCGCCATCTCGATGTTGTCGAACCCCATGACCGAGATGTCCTGCGGGACCCGCAGCCCGGCCACGATCAGCCCGTGCATCAGGCCGATCGCCATTTCGTCGTTGTCGCAGAAGACCGCGGTGGGACGGTCGGGCATGGCCAGCACCTGCGCGGCCATCTGCTGGCCGAACCGGGCGGTGAAATCGCCGGTGATGCTGTCCCCGGGGCCGGGATCGGGCAGCCCCGCCTGCGCCAGACCCTGCAAGAAGCCCTGGCGGCGCGACAGGGTCAGCGAACTGCCCTGCGGCCCGGTCAGGTGCAGGATGCTGCGGTGCCCCAGGTCGGTCAGATGCCGGGCGGCCAGGCGGCCCCCTTCGACATTGTCGGCCAGCACGCGGGGGGCGGACAGGCCGTCGATCCATTCGCAGGCCTGCACCAGGGGCGGACAGCCGGGACGGGCGAACAGGCCCGGCTCCATCTGCCCGTCCAGTACGATCACCCCGTCCGAGCGCGACCGCGTCAGATAGGGGCCCAGCACCTTCATCGCCGGCTGGTCAGGCACGGCGGTCGTGTCCATCACCAAAAGGCTGAGGTTATGACGGCGCAACACCTCGGAGATGCCCGACAGGATCTGCGAGAAGAACGGATTGGCCAGGTTCGGCACCAGCGCCAGCACGCCGCCCACCTGCTGCTGACGCAGGTTCCGGGCGGTGAAGTTCAGCGTGTAGCCGGTCTGCGCGATCGCCGCCTCGACCGCCTTGCGCGTGGTTTCCGACACGATCGACGGGTTCGAGATGGCCCGGCTGACCGTCGCCACGGACACCCCCGCCAGCTTGGCGACATCATGGATTCGGGGCGGACGCGATTGATCTGACACAAGAAACCTTTGTTCGGGACAGCATCAGGCTTAGCGGAAAAATTGATGTTGTAAACCTTTTCATCCTGTGAGAACGTCAGATGAAACCGATTACATGATGCGGAATCGGGCAAGGGGAACTTCGGAGGGGAAGTTCCGGGAGGATGTATGAAGACGATCAAGGGCCCCGGCCTTTTCCTGGCCCAATTCGTGGGCCCGCAGGCACCGTTCGACAGCTTTGGCGCGATCACGGCATGGGCTGCCGATTGCGGCTATCTGGGCGTGCAGGTGCCGTCGGGGGCGGAGGTGCTGATCGACCTGGATCTGGCCGCGACCTCGACCACGTATTGCGACGATCTAAAGGGGCAGGCCAACGGGTTGGCCATCACCGAACTGTCGGCCCATATCCAGGGTCAGCTGGTCGCCGTCCATCCGGCCTTTGACGAGGCGTTCGACGGGTTCGCCCCGGCCACGCTGCGGGGCAATCCGACGGCCCGTCAGGCATGGGCGGTGGATCAGATGCGCAAGACCATCGATGCGTCGGCCAACCTTGGCCTTGACCGGATGGCGGCGTTCTCGGGGGCGCTGGCCTGGCCGTACTTCTATCCTTGGCCGCAGCGCCCCGCGGGCCTGGTCGAGGCGGCATTCGACGAACTGGCCGCGCGCTGGCGTCCGATCCTGGACCATGCCGACAGCCGCGGTGTCGACATCTGCTTCGAGATCCATCCCGGAGAGGACCTGCACGACGGCGTCACCTTCGAGATGTTCCTGGACCGTCTGGACCAGCATCCGCGGGCCAAGATGCTGTATGATCCGTCGCACTACCTGCTGCAGCAGCTTGATTACATTGAGAACCTGGACATCTATGCCGACCGGATCGGCATGGTCCATGTCAAGGACGCCGAATTCAATCCGACCGGTCGGCAGGGCGTCTATGGCGGCTTTCAGCCTTGGGCGCAGCGCGCCGGCCGCTTCCGCAGCTTGGGCGACGGTCAGGTCGATTTCGGCGCGATCTTTTCCAAGCTGGCGGTGATGGGGTTCGACGGCTGGGCCGTGGTCGAATGGGAATGCGCGATCAAGCACCCCGAGGACGGCGCCCGCGAAGGGGCGGCCTTCGTGCGCGACCACATCATCCGCGTCACCGACCGCGCTTTTGACGATTTCGCCGATGGGGGTGCCGACATGGAAGCCAACCGCCGCATGCTGGGGCTGTCCCGATGAACCGCCCGATCCGTCTGGGCATGGTCGGGGGTGGCGAGGGGGCGATGATCGGCAACGTCCATCGCATCGCCGCGCGGCTGGACGGCCGGTTCGACCTGATCGCCGGCGCCCTGTCCTCGGACGAGACGCGCGCGGCCGAGAGTGCGCGTGCTTTGGGCATCTCCCGCAGCTATGGCGATTTCCGCCAGATGGCGCGTGACGAGGCTGCCCGTCCCGACGGGGTCGAAGCCGTGTCGGTCTGCACCCCGAACCACCTGCATGAACCCGTGTCGCGCGCCTTTCTGGAACAGGGCATCCATGTCATCTGCGACAAGCCGATGACCGCGACGCTGGAACAGGCGCAGGCTCTGGCCGACCTGGCCGGGCGGTCCGATGCGCTGTTCATCCTGACGCACAACTATTCCGCCTATCCGCAGATCCGGCAGGCCCGGGCAATGATCGCGCGCGGCGATCTGGGCACGCTGCGGCTGGTCCAGGTCGAATACGCCCAGGATTGGCTGACCCAGGACACGGACAGCAAGCAGGCCGCATGGCGCGGCGACCCGGAACGCGCGGGTGCCGGCGGCGCGATCGGCGACATCGGCACGCACGCGTTCCAATTGGCGCGGTTCGTTACTGGCGAATTGCCCGACCGGCTGGCCGCGGACCTGACCAGCTTTGTCCCCGGCCGCAGGCTGGACGACAACGCGCACATCCTGCTGCGCTATGCGTCGGGGGCCAAAGGGATGCTGTGGGCCTCGCAGGTGGCGCCGGGAACGGAAAACGGCCTGCGGCTGCGGGTCTATGGCGACAAGGGCGGCCTGGAATGGCAGCACGACACGCCCGAGACGCTGAGATACACCCCCTTCGGCAAGCCGGCGCAGATCCTGCGCCGCGCCGGGCCGGGCAGCACCCAGGACGGCAGCCGCGTGCCCCCCGGGCATCCGGAAGGATACCTGGAGGGGTTCGCGAACCTTTACGCCGAAGCCGCGCAGGCCATCTGCAGCGGCACCATGCCCGACACCCTTCCCGGCATCCGCGACGGGCTGGAGGGGTTGCAGTTCATCGACGCCTGCATCCGGTCGAACGCGGCGGATGCGGCCTGGGTCCAGGTGACGCCATGACCGATCCCATCCTGGCGCTGAACGGCGTCACCAAGTCCTTTGGTCCCATCGAGATCCTGCACGGCGTCGATTTTGCCCTGCATCCCGGAGAGGTCCACGCCCTGATCGGCGAGAACGGCGCAGGAAAGTCCACGACGATGAAGATCCTGGCCGGATACCTGGACCCCACGGGTGGGCAGGTGACGTGGCAGGGCAAGCCCATCACCTTTGCCGGGTCGGACGAGGCCGAGGATCTGGGCATCATCATGATCCATCAGGAGTTCAACCTAGCCGAACACCTGTCGGTCGATCAGAACGTCTTTCTGGGCCGCGAACTGCAGCGCGGGCTGCTGCTGGATCACAAGGCGATGCGGGCGCAGACGGCCGATCTGCTGGGTCAGCTGCAGTGCCGGGTCGATCCGGGCACGCCGGTCAACCGCATCTCGGTCCCCGACAAGCAGATGGTCGAGATCGCCAAGGCCCTGTCGCGCAAGGCGCGCGTCTTGATCATGGACGAACCGACCGCCGTGCTGACCGAACGCGAGACCGAGGTGCTGTTCGCCCAGATCGACCGCCTGCGGGCGGAAGGGGTGGCGATCCTGTACACTTCGCACAAGCTTGGCGAGGTCAAGCGCATCGCCGACCGCGTGACGGTGCTGCGCGACGGCACGATGGTGCGGTCGGACCTGACCGCCGACGTCACCGAAGACGACATGGCCACCGCCATGGTCGGGCGCGAGCTGTCGGACCTGTTCCCGCCCAAGGCCGCCCACGGGGCCGAGCCGATCCTGGAGGCGCAGGGCGTCAGCGTGCCCGGTGTGGTCCATGACGCGTCCCTGGTGCTGCACCGGGGCGAGGTGCTGGGCATCGGTGGCCTGGTCGGATCGGGGCGTACCGAACTGGCCGAGGCCATCGCGGGCCTGCGCCCACGCAGCGGCACCGTGCGCCTGAAGGGGCAGGACCTGCCCGCCAACCACGTCGCGCAGGCGATGCGGGCCGGCCTGGTCTATCTGACCGAGGACCGCAAAGGCGCGGGTCTGTTGCTGGACAAGACGCTTCGCGAGAACCTGACCCTGGGCCAGCTGGACCGGTTCGGCAGCCCCCTGATCGACCGCAAGCGCGAGGAGGCCGCGCTGGACACGGCCATCGGCGACTTCGCGATCCGCGCGCCCGAACGCGGCATGGCGGTGGGCGATCTGTCGGGCGGCAACCAGCAGAAGCTGCTGTTGGCCAAGACCCTGCTGTCGGACCCCCAGGTGGTCATCATCGACGAACCCACCCGCGGCATCGACATCGGCACCAAGCAGCAGATCTATACCCTAATTGCACGGTTGGCCGCCGAAGGCCGCAGCATCATCGTCATCTCCTCGGAAATGCCCGAACTGATCGGTCTGGCCAGCCGCGTGGTCGTCATGCACGCTGGTCGCATCGTGGGCGAACTGGCCGACGCGGCCGTGACCGAGGGCAATATCGTGCGTCTGGCCATGGGGATGGACCATTCCCAGGGCGGACATGAAAAGGACAGCGCCGCATGAGCATGGCAACCACCGCCCCGACCCGGCGTCCCAGGGTCAATCTGGCCGTCGTCGCGCCCATCGTGGCGCTGATCGTGCTGGTCCTGATCGGCATGGCGCTGAACCCGAACTTTCTCAGCTTTGCCAACATCACGAACGTGCTGGCGCGGTCGGCTTTCATCGGCATCATCGCCATCGGCATGACCTTCGTCATCACCGCGGGCGGGCTGGACCTGTCCGTCGGGTCGATGGCGGCCTTTGTCGCCGGGCTGATGATCCTGGTGATGAACATGCTGACCGAAAGCATGGGCGGCGGGCTGCCCGTCATCCTGATCGGCATCGCGCTGGCGCTGTTCACGGGACTGGCCGCGGGCTTCATCAACGGCATCCTGATCACCCGCGCTGGCATCGAGGCGTTCATCCTGACCCTGGGCACGATGGGCATCTATCGCAGCCTGGTGACCTGGCTGGCCGACGGCGGCACGCTGTCCCTGGGCTATGAGATGCGCGAGCTGTACCGCCCCGTCTATTACGACGGCATCCTGGGGATCAGCTGGCCCATCATCGTCTTTGCCGTGCTGGCGATCCTGGGAGAGATCACCATGCGCCACACCGCCTTCGGCCGCCACTGCGCCGCCATCGGTTCGAACGAGAAGGTCGCGCGCTATTCCTCGGTCGCGGTGCTGCGGGTGCGGTTGATGACCTATGTCCTCCTGGGCACGCTGGTCGGCATCGCGGTCGTGATGTACGTGCCGCGCCTTGGATCGGCATCCGCCACCACGGGCCTGCTGTGGGAGCTGGAGGCGATCGCCGCGGTGATCATCGGCGGCACCCTGCTGAAGGGCGGCTTCGGCCGGGTCTGGGGCACGGTCGTGGGGGTCCTGATCCTGTCGCTGATCGGCAACCTGCTGAACCTGACCGACTTCGTCAGCCCCTATCTGAACGGTGCCATCCAGGGCGTCGTCATCATCCTTGCCGTCGTGCTGCAGCGAAACACCGGCGCCGCACGCTGATTTTCACCTGTGGGAGGAGTAACCACCATGAGAACGACCCTGATTGCCACGACCGCCCTGATGGGCCTGACCGCTGTCCCGGCGCTGTCGGAAACCATCGGCATCTCGATCCCGGCGGCGACGCATGGCTGGGCGGGGGCGCTGAACTTTCACGCCGAACGCACCGTCGCGCGGCTGTCCGAGGCGAACCCCGATCTGGAATTCGTGCTGACCACGACCTCCGATCCCGGGCAGCAGGTGTCGGACCTTGAGGACATGGTTGCCACCCGCGGCATCGACGCGCTGGTCGTCCTGCCCTTCGAATCCGAGCCCCTGACCGGCCCGATCCAGCGCATCGCCGACAGCGGCGTCTGGGTCACCGTCGTCGACCGCGGCCTGGCCCAGGAGGGCATCGAGAACCTGTATGTCGCGGGTGACAACGACAGCTTCGGCCGCACCGCAGGAACATATTTCGCCGATACCCTGGACGAGGGTGCAAAGGTCGTCGTGATGCGCGGCATCGCCTCCACCGTCGACAACGAGCGCGTGGCGGGTTTCGAGGCTGCGCTGGAAGGGTCGGGCATCGAGGTGCTGGCCATGGATCACGGCAACTGGAACCGCGACACGGCCTTCAACCTGATGCAGGACTGGCTGTCGCGCTTCCCCGAGATCGATGCGGTCTGGGCGGCGGATGACGACATGGCCGTGGGCGCGCTGGCGGCCATCGACCAAGCCGGCCGCACCGAGGAGATGTTCGTCGTCGGCGGCGCCGGGATGAAGGAGATGGTCCAGCGCATCCAGGACGGCGATCCGACGGTTCCGGTGAACGTGACCTATCCGCCGGCGATGATCTCGACCGCGATCGAGATGACCGCTTTGGGTCTGACCTCCGGTGCGCCCATGTCGGGCGAATTCATCATCGCCTCCGAGCTGATCACCCCGGAGAACGCCGAGAGCTTCTATTTCGAAGACAGCCCGTACTGACGACGACGCGGCGCGGGATGTGACCCGCGCCGCATTCCGACCCCGGAGGAGGGGGTCGTTCCGCCCCGAAATGTAAACGGTTTCATATTTCGCCCGAGGGCGTGACCGGGGCCTGCATCAAAGGGAGGATAACCATGACCGATCTGTCGGACCGCGCGACCTTGACCCGGCGCGGACTGTTTCACGGCGCCAGCGGCCTTGCGGCGCTTGGGGCGGGGCTGGGGGCCGTGCCCCTGATGGCCCAGGATGCGCAGCCTGCAGGGCTGCAGGGCAACATCAACCATTCCGTGGCGCGCTGGACCTTTGGCGACCTGCCGCTGGCCGACCTGTGCCAGCTGGCCCGCCAGACCGGCCTGGGCGCGATCGACCTGTGCGGTCCGGACGACTGGCCGGTGCTGGCCGAACACGGGCTGGCCAGTTCGATGTGCAACGGCGCCGAGATCAGCCTGGAGGATGGCTGGGCGGACCCTGCCAACCACGACGAACTGACCGAACGCTATCTGCGTCACATCCCGCTGGTCGCGGAGGCGGGGCATGTGAACCTGATTTGCTTCAGCGGCAACCGCCGGGGCATGTCCGAGGAGGACGGCCTGCGCCATTGCGCCGCGGGCCTGTCGCGCATCCTGCCTGTCGCCCGCGACGCCGGGGTCGTGCTGCAGATGGAGCTGCTGAACAGCCGCGTCAATCATCCCGATTACATGTGCGACCGCAGCGCATGGGGCGTGGCGCTTTGCGAACGGCTGCAAAGCCCGCAGTTCAAGCTGCTCTATGACATCTACCACATGCAGATCATGGAGGGCGACGTGATCCGCACCATCATGCACGACCATCGCTGGTTCGGGCATTACCACACCGCCGGCAATCCCGGCCGCAACGACCCCGACGACAGTCAGGAACTGAACTATCCCGCGATCTGCAGGGCGATCCGGGACACGGGCTATCAGGGTTGGGTGGCGCAGGAATTCATCCCGCGCGACCCCGCCCCGCAGGCCGCCGCCGCATCGCTGCGCGACGCGGTGCTGACCTGCGACGTGTGAACGCCTCAAGCAATTTCTAGAAAGGAACGCCAGATGGCAGACAACATGCATTACGACGCGATCGTCGTCGGATCGGGCATCAGCGGCGGGTGGGCCGCAAAGGAGCTGACGGAGAAGGGCCTGAAGGTCCTGATGCTGGAACGCGGCCGCAACATCGAGCATCTGACCGACTATGTGAACGCCGACAAGGAGGCCTGGGACTATCCCCACCGCGGCACCGCGACCATGGAGATGAAGGACAACTATCCCGTCCTGTCGCGCGACTATCCCCTGAACGAGCAGACCTTCGGCATGTGGGCCAACGAGCAGGAAAACCCCTATGTCGAGGCCAAGCGCTTTGACTGGTTCCGGGGCTATCACGTCGGCGGGCGCAGCCTGATGTGGGGTCGTCAGTCCTATCGCTTCTCGGACACAGACTTCACCGCCAACGAACGCGAGGGGATCGCGACCGACTGGCCGATCCGATATGCCGACATCGCGCCCTGGTACGACCATGCCGAACGCTTTGCCGGCATCTCGGGGACGAACGAGGGGCTGGACATCCTGCCCGACGGGCAGTTCCTGCCGCCCATCCCGCTGAACATCGTCGAAAAGGACGTGGCCGCACGCCTGCGCAACGCCTTTGGCGGCAAGCGGTACCTGATCAACAGCCGCGTGGCCAACATCACCGAGGCGCTGCCCGACCAGAACCGCGTCGCCTGTCAGTATCGCAACAAGTGCTGGCTGGGCTGCCCCTATGGCGCCTATTTCAGCACCCAGTCCGCGACGCTGCCCGCCGCGATGGCCACGGGCAACCTGACGCTGCGGCCGTTCTCGATCGTCAAGGAGGTCCTGTACGACAAGGACCGCAAGCGCGCGACCGGGGTCGAGATCATCGATGCCGAGACGAACATGACCTATGAATACACCGCCGACGTGGTGTTCCTGAACGCCTCCAGCTTCAATTCGACCTGGGTGCTGATGAACTCGGCCACCGATGTCTGGGAAGGCGGCCTGGGGTCGTCGTCGGGCGAGCTGGGCCACAACGTCATGGACCACCATTTCCGCGTCGGCGCCGAGGGCCGGGTCGAGGGGTTCGATGACAAGTACTACTTCGGGCGCCGTCCGGCGGGCTTCTACATCCCGCGTTTCCGCAACATCGACGGCGAGGAGCGGCCCTATACCCGCGGCTTCGGCTATCAGGGTTCGGCCAGCCGCCAGGGATGGCAGCGCGACATCGCCGAATTGAACATCGGTGCGGACCTGAAGCAGGCGCTGTCGACGCCGGGCAACTGGACCATCGGCATGACCGGCTTTGGCGAGATGCTGCCCTATCACGACAACGCCATCTCGCTTGACCGGGGCACGACGGACAAGTGGGGCCTGCCGGTCCTGTCCGTCAGCGTCGACCTGCGCGAGAACGAGATGCGCATGCGCGAGGACATGAAGCAGGACGCCGTCGACATCCTGGAGGCTGCCGGCGTCAAGGACGTCAAGCCGGTCGACCGCGACTATGCCCCCGGCATGGGCATCCACGAAATGGGCACGGCACGCATGGGCCGCGATCCGAAGACCTCGGTCCTGAACGGCAACAACCAGGTCTGGGATGCGCCGAACGTCTATGTGACGGACGGGGCCTGCATGACCTCGGCCAGCTGCGTGAACCCGTCGCTGACCTACATGGCGCTGACCGCGCGTGCGGCGGATCACGCCGTCAAAGCCCTCAAGAACGGAGATCTGTGATGAACCGTCGCGACCTTCTGACGATGATCGCCGCCGTCACCGGGACGGCCATGCTGGGTGCGGGCCGGGTGATGGCCTATGTCCCGACCGAGACCGGAGAGAACCTCTTCACCCCCGAGGATGCGGCCTTTCTGGACGAGGTGGCCGAGACGATCATTCCCGCCACTGACACGCCGGGCGCCAAGGACGCGGGCGTCGGCGCCTTCATGACCCAGTTCGTCAGCGACTGCTATGACGCCGAGGAGCAGGCGGCGTTCCGCGACAGCATCGACACGCTGAAATCCGAGGCCCAGGCACAGTTCGGCAAGCCGTTCGAGGACCTGACCGCCGAGGAGCGCCAGCAGATGCTGCAAGAGGCCATGGTCGCCGCCAGCGCCCAGGCCGCCGTCGTGGCCCAGGCCAAGGAGGAGATGCGCATCCAGGCCCGCGACCAGCAGCAGTCGGCCGATACCGCCGCCACCGCGCAGGCCCAGACCGAGGCGGACCTGCCGGCGCTGCACTGGTTCACGCCGATCCAGCAGCTGACGCTGTTCGGGTTCTTCACCTCCGAGGTCGGTGCGACGCAGGTGCTGCGCTATGAGCCGGTGCCGGGCGAGTACATCGGCGATCTGGAATACGATGGCGGCCCGGCCTGGGCCACCTGATCCCGCCAACGGCCCCGGCATGTCCGGGGCCGCATTCTTTCGCAAAGGACATTGCCATGAAACTGATGACATCGATGGCCGCGCTGCTGGCGTTGGCAGCCCCCACCCTGGCCCAGGACGCCCCCGAGCCGACGCGCGAGGAACGCCAGGCCCAGTCCCGCGTGACCGAGATCGCGGGCCCCGAGCCGCGGCTGGTCCAGACTCCCGAGGGCGAGCCGCCGTCGGACGCGGTCGTGCTGTTCGACGGGACGAACCTGGACGGGTGGGAATCCGTGAACGGCGGCGCCGCCGAGTGGGTTGTCGAGGATGGCGCGATGCGCGTCGCGCGCGGATCGGGTGACATCCGCACCACGGAAAGCTTCTGCGACGTTCAGCTGCATGTCGAATGGCGCTCTCCGCCGAACAACGAGGGGCATGACAGCCAGGACCGCGGCAACAGCGGCATCTTCCTGCAGAGCCGCTATGAGGTGCAGGTTCTGGACAGCTTCGAGAACCCGACCTATGCGAACGGGCAGGCGGGGTCGATCTACAAGCAGCACCTGCCGCTGGTGAACGCCTCGCGCGCACCCGAAGAATGGCAGACCTACGACATCATCTTCCAGGCGCCGATCTTTTCGGACGAAGGCGCGCTGCGCCGTCCGGCCCATATCACCGTCCTGCACAACGGCGTCGTGGTGCAGAACCACGCCCAGATCCAAGGTGTGACCGAATGGATCGGCTATCCGGCCTACGAGGCGCATGACTGCGCGCCGATCCAGCTGCAGGACCATGACGCGGATGTCAGCTTCCGCAACATCTGGGTCCGCCCGATGTGATCCGGCCGGGTCCGCCCCCGCGGCGGGCCCCCGCATCGCGACACGGAAAAAGGGGCCGCGACGATGTCGCGGCCCCAGTCAACCTGTCCGGCAGGGAGGGTTCAGCGCGTGGCGCTGTCCGGCAGGTTTTCCGTCAGGAAGGTAGCGCCGGTCATCACGACCTCGGCGGCATCCAGGGGCTGGTCATGCTCGATGATGTACCACTGCGCGCCGGCCTCCTCGGCGGCGGGCAGGATCGCGGCCCAGTCCAGCGTACCTTCACCAAGCGCCTTGAAGCCCCGCTCGTCCTCGGCCTCGCCCTCAGGGGCGTTGTCCTTGGCATGGATCGCAAAGACGCGGTCGTCGAAACGGCCCAGATACTCGACCGGGTCCAACCCGCCGCGCGCGACCCATGCCAGGTCCAGCTCGGCCATGACGTCCTCGCCCGCGGCCTCCATCATGATCTCCAGCGCGGTGCGGCCGTCGAATTCGACCATCTCGAAATCGTGGTTGTGATAGGCCAGCGTCATGTCCGCCGCCTGCAGCGTCTCGCTGAGAGCGGCCAGCTCTTCGCCCAGGGCGGTCCAGCCGGCGGCATCCGCAGGACGGTCCTCCTCGGCCAGATAGGGGACGGTGATGACGTCGTTGCCGATCGCCTTGTTGAAATCGATCACCGCCTGCGCGTCGGCGCGCAGATCGGCCAGCTGGGCATGGGTCGAGATCGCCTCGATCCCGTATTCCTTCAGCTTGGCCGACAGGTCCTCGGCGGTGCTGTCCTGCATGCCGACGGTCTCCACCGCGGTCACGCCCGCCGCCTGGACGGCGGCCAGCTGTTCATCCAGCGAGCCGTGGTCGCGCAGCGTGTACATCTGGACCGCGATGGGCAGGTCGGACGTGGCCGCATCCTGGGCCATCGCCATCGGTGCCACCAACGTGGCCAGCCCACCGATCAGGGCGGTTTTTGCAAATGTCATGATCTTCTCCTCTGGTCCCCGCTCCTCCGGGGGTTGTCCACAGATGTAATGGATTTCATTCCGTCTGAAAAGGATTACATTCACACAGGCCCGGCTTTTTGCTGCCAGGATCGGCACCCTACCGCCGCAATGCTTGCGCTGAGCGCCGTTTCGCCCTAGGCCCCCGCTGCGCCAACCAGAGGACATCATGGCCCAAAACGACCTGGAAGCCCGACATCTCGATACGCTGGACCGCGACCTGGGGCGGTTCTCGGCGCTAGAAAACGCCACCGCCTATGTCGCGCGCCCGCTGGTCGCGCCGGGCGTCGCGCTGGCCTTCGTGCTGCTGGCCGGGCTGGGGGCGATGGTCGCCTTCGGACAGACCGACAACACGCTGATCGTCGTGGTCGCGGCGATCTTCGGCGCCTACATGGCGCTGAACATCGGCGCCAACGACGTCGCGAACAACATGGGCCCGGCGGTCGGTGCGAATGCGCTGACCATGGGGGGCGCCATTGCCATCGCCGCCGTGTTCGAGACCGCGGGCGCGCTGATCGCGGGCGGCGACGTGGTCAGCACCATCTCTCGCGGGATCATCGATCCGCAGACGATCGGGACCGACGGCATCTTCGTCTGGGCGATGATGGCGGCGCTGCTGTCATCGGCGCTGTGGGTGAACCTGGCGACCTGGATCGGCGCGCCGGTCTCCACCACCCATTCCATCGTCGGCGGCGTGATGGGCGCGGGCATCGCCGCGGCCGGGTTCGGCGCGGTCAACTGGCCCACGATGGCGACCATTGCGGCCAGCTGGGTGATCTCTCCGGTGCTGGGCGGGCTGATCGCCGCGGCCTTCCTGTGGTTCATCAAGGCGCGCATCATCTATCGCGACGACAAGATCGCGGCCGCGCGCGTCTGGGTGCCGGTCCTGATCGGCATCATGGCGGGTGCGTTCGCGGCCTATCTGGCGCTGAAGGGTCTTAGCCGCATCATCGACGTGACCTTCTCCGGGGCGCTGATGATCGGCGCGGTGCTGGGCCTGGTCTGCTGGATCGTCATGATCCCGGTGATCCGCCGCCAGTCGCGCGGGCTGGAGAACCGCAACAAATCGCTCAAGGTGCTGTTCGGCATCCCGCTGGTCGTGTCGGCCGCGCTGCTGTCCTTTGCGCATGGTGCCAATGACGTGGCCAATGCCGTCGGGCCGCTGGCCGCCATCGTGCAGGCCCTGGGGTCGGGCGGCACGGCCGAGGCCGTGGCCATCCCGCTTTGGGTGATGCTGATCGGGGCGTTCGGCCTGTCCTTCGGTCTGTTCCTGTTCGGACCCAAGCTGATCCGCATGGTCGGCAGCCAGATCACCAAGCTGAACCCGATGCGTGCCTATTGCGTGTCGCTGTCGGCGGCGCTGACGGTGATCCTGGCCAGCTGGCTGGGTCTGCCGGTCAGTTCGACCCATATCGCCGTCGGTGCGATCTTCGGGGTGGGCTTCTTTCGCGAATGGGACGCGGCCCGCCGCGCCCGCGCCGTGCAGGGTCAGGCCCCCGAACGCCCTCGCACCGCCCCCGAGGAGCGTCGCCGCCGCAAGCTGGTGCGCCGGTCGCATGTGCTGACCATCGGCGCGGCCTGGGTGGTCACGGTTCCGGCGGCGGCGGCCCTGTCGGGGGCGCTGTTCTGGGCGCTGCGGGCGATCGGCGGCTAGGCGCCGCAGGCCGCCAGCCAGCGGCGGATCGCGTCCAGGGCAGGGGCCTCGTCCAGCCAGGGGATATGGGCGCGGCCGGGCACCTCGGCCAGGATCAGGTCCGGGCGCATGTCCTTCATGCGCGCGGCCACCGCAGGCGACAGAAGGTCCGAATTCGCCCCCCGGATCAGTGCGACCGGCAGGCCGGCCGTCGCCTGCCACAACGGCCACAGATCGACCGGATCGCCCTGGAACGCGGCCAGGAACGCCTCTCGCAGGGCGGGGTCATAGGTGATGCGCAACCCGTCCGGCGTTTCGTGGTAATGGCGGCGCACGTCCTCCAGCCAGCGTCCCGGCGGCACGTCGGCAAAGCCCGGCATCAGCCCGGGCAGGCGCGCCGCCAGTTCGGAATGGCTGGCAGCCGCGGGATTGCGCCCGACATAGTCAAAGATCCGCTCCAGCCCGGCACGCGCGATCTCGGGGCCGACATCGTTCAGGCACAGGCCCGACAGGCGGTCATGCGCGGTCGCGGCCAGCACCATGCCGACCAGGCCGCCGCGTGACGTCCCCAGCACCGCGGCCCGGTCGATCCCCAAATGATCCAGCAGGTCGATCGCATCGCGCGCCTCGCGCGGGACGGTATAGGTTTCGGCCCCGGTCCATTCGGACGCGCCGCGGCCGCGGTAATCCATGCGGATCAGGCGCACCCCGGTCAGGTGCGGCGCGACATAGTCGAAATCGGACATGCTGCGGGTCAGGCCCGCCAGGCACAGGACGGGCAGGCCGGTCCCCTGGTCGGAAAAGGCGATGCGCGCCCCGTCACCCGCCGTGAAAACCGCCATGCCGCCGCCCCCCTGTCGTGATCGCCGCTACAGGTTCTCGCTCTGCGGCATGCCCAGCACATGATAGCCGCCATCGACCATCACGATCTCTCCGGTGGTGCAGGCGCCCCAGTCGGACAGCAGCCAGACGGCGGTGCCGCCGATGGATTCCAGCGTGGCGTTGGCGCGCAAGGGCGCATTGGCCTCGGTGTGGCGGAAGGTCTTGCGCGCGCCGCCGATGGCCGCGCCTGCCAGCGTCTTCATCGGGCCGGGGCTGATCGCGTTCACGCGGATGCCGTCCGGGCCAAGGTCGTTGGCCAGATACCGCACGCTGCTTTCCAGCGCGGCCTTGGCGACGCCCATGACGTTGTAGAACGGCGTCACGCGGTTCGACCCGCCATAGGTCAGGGTGATGATCGACCCGCCGCCCGATCCGTCCTTGGCCGCCATCAGCGGATGGGCGCGGCGCGCGACCTCGATCAGCGAGTAGCAGCTGATCTCCAGGCTGTGCTTGAAGTTGGCGCGGCTGGTGTTCATGAACCGGCCGGTCAGCTCGTCCTTGTTGGAGAAGGCGACGGCGTGGATCACGAAGTCGATCGACCCCCACCGGTCGGCCAGCGTAGCGAAGGCCGCGTCCAGCGACGCGTCGTTCGTCACGTCCACATCGACCAGCAGGTCCGACCCGACGGAGGCCGCCAGCGGTTCGACCCGCTTGCCGAACGCCTCGCCCTGATAGCTGAACGCCAGCTCTGCCCCCTGGTCGGCCAGCGCGCGCGCGATGCCCCAGGCAATGGACCGCTCGTTGGCGACCCCCATCACAAGCCCGCGCTTGCCCTTCAGAAGATCGCCCATGCGTTGGTCCTTTGCCTCAGTCCTGATAGCGCGACATCAGCAGGGTGGCATTCGTGCCGCCAAAGCCGAAGCTGTTCGACAGGACCGAATCCAACCCGGCGTTGTCCACGCGGCTGGTCGCAATCTCGCCCGATTGAATCTCGGGGTCCAGCGTCGTGACGTTCGCCGAGGCCGCGATGAAGTCATTCTGCAACATCAGCAGGCTATAGATCGCCTCGTGAACGCCGGTTGCGCCCAGGGAATGCCCGGTCAGCGACTTGGTCGAGCTGACGGGCGGGGTCGACCCCTCGCCGAAGATGCGGCGGATGGCCTTGATCTCGCCCAGATCGCCCACGGGCGTCGAGGTGCCGTGCGCGTTGATGTAGCTGACCTTGCGGTCCTCGGGCAGGGTGGACATGGCCACGCGCATCGCACGCTCGCCGCCCTCGCCGGAAGGGGCGACCATGTCGTAGCCGTCGCTGGTCGCGCCGTAACCCGTGACCTCGGCATAGATCTTGGCGCCGCGCGCCAGGGCGTGGGACAGCTCCTCCAGCACGACGACGCCGCCGCCGCCCGCGATCACGAACCCGTCGCGCGTCGCGTCATACGGGCGCGACGCGGTTTCGGGCGTGTCGTTGTATTTCGACGACATCGCGCCCATCGCGTCGAACAGGCACGACAGCGTCCAGTCCAGCTCCTCGCCGCCACCGGCGAAGACGATGTCCTGCTTGCCCATCTGGATCTGCTCGACCCCGTTGCCGATGCAATGCGCCGACGTCGCGCAGGCCGAGGTGATGGAGTAGTTCACGCCCTTGATCTTGAAGGGCGTGGCAAGGCAGGCCGAATTGGTGGAGGACATGCAGCGCGTGACCATGAAGGGGCCCATGCGCTTGGGGCTGCCTTTCTCGATCACCGTTTGATGCGCCAGAAAGAAGTTCGACGTGGACGGCCCGCCCGATCCCATGATCAGGCCGGTGCGCTCGTTCGAGACGTCGCCTTCCTCCAGGCCGCTGTCCTTGATGGCCTGTTCCATGGCCAGGAAGTTGTAGGCGGCACCGGGACCCATGAAGCGCAGGTTGCGCTTGTCGATATGGTCCTCCAGCACGATCTGCGGCATGCCGTGGACCTGGCTGCGAAAGCCGTGCTCGGCATATTCGGGGGCGAAGACGATGCCCGACTTGCCCGCGCGCAGGCTGTCAGTGACCTCGTCGGCATTGTTGCCGATGGGGGATACGATACCAAGCCCGGTGATGACGACACGACGCATGGGGGCCTCCTTGAATGGGTGGGGTCAGCTGGCCGACAGGGCCACTTTCATGTCCTTGACCTGATAGATCAGCTCTCCGTCCGCCTCGACCCGGCCATCGGCCACGCCCATGGTCAGGCGACGGGTCTGGACGGCCTTGGTGAAATCGACGGTATAGCGCAGCATCTTGCGGTCGGGCCGCACCATGCCGGTCAGCTTGACCTCTCCGACGCCCAGGGCGTAACCGCGCCCCTGCCAGCCGCGCCAGCCCAGGTTGAAGCCGGTCAGCTGCCACAGCCCGTCCAGGCCCAGGCAGCCGGGCATGATCGGGTTGCCGGGAAAGTGGCAGCCGAAGAACCACAGGTCGGGCGTGATGTCGAATTCGGCGACGATATGGCCCTTGCCATGCGCGCCGCCGTCCTCGGACACGTCGGTGATGCGGTCCATCATCAGCATGGGCGGTTCGGGCAGCTGGGCATTTCCGGGGCCGAACAGTTCTCCACGCGCGCAGGCAAGCAGGTCGTCGCGGTCGAAGCTGGTCTGGGTCAATGCCATCCGGGTCATGCCTTCATCTGTGCAGCCCCTGCGGGCCGGTCGGTTTTTCAGGTTGCCGCAGGGTCTATCATCCGGGGCAAGACCCGCGCAAGGGCAAGCCGCAGCCGTCTAGAACCACTGTCCCGGCTCCATCAGGCCCAGGTCCATCAGCTGCTGGCTGGTCCAGTCGAAGCGGTGCGAATTGCGCCAGGTCATGTCGCGGACCTGTTCGCGCGATCCGGGGTTGCGTACCAGCGCCTTGGCGACCCGAAAGGATGCCACAGCGGCCGTCAGGTTGTGGTGCCAGGGACAGGAGTAGGTGTTGTACTCCTCGATCGAGAAGCGGTGGTCGGCGGTCACCGTCAGGCCGGGGGCGGCGCGGAACAGCGCGATGCGGTCGATGCGGCGACGGTCTGCCGGCAGGAACTCCTCATAGCGCCAGCGCAGGCCGCCGTGAAAGTCCAGCTGGCGTTCGCGGATCTGGCCGTCCGCGCCGCGACGGCCCAGGGCATAGTATCCCGTCCGGTCGAACAGCGCCCCGTCAAGATCGACCGCGTCGGGACAGGCCCGCAGATCACCCGCATAAAGATCAATCACATAGGACAGCATCGCGGCGCGCCGTTCCTCGGTGTGAAAGGCCAGCATCTCTCCGACGCTTCGGGTCTCGCAGAAGGGATAGAACAGGAACTCGGCGTTGAAGCCGTAGTAAAGCCAAGTGCCGGTCGGCACGGCGCGGATCACCGCGTTCACCGCCTGGACATGGGCCGCGGGCCTGCGCGGGTCGTAGCGCAGCTGCGTCACCTGCGCGGCCATCGCGTCGGGCAGATCCTGCGGCTGGTCCGACATCAGCAGGATGTGGCGAAAGCCCCGGTCCAGATGATGGCGCAGCGTTGCCGCGACGGCGGTGTCGTCCTCGACCAGGATCACGGCAAGCGGTCCGCGGGCCAGGACGGCGGGCCGCCCGGCCAGGAACGGCGCCATGTCCCGGATCGGCAGGACCGTCATCAGCGCATGACCGCCTTGACCTGCTCCAGCGCGGCGGCCAGCAGAGCGGGGTCGCCCTCTGCCTGCGACACCAGCTGCTTGAGCGTCTGCTTCTGCGTGTCTGGGATGGCCGAACCGTCGATGATGCTGTCGACCTGGGCGCGGTCGAAGCCCTCGGGGGTCAGCAGCGCCTCGATCCGGGCGGCGACGGTGGCGGCATCGGCCGTCTCGGCGGCCGCCTCTGCCGCGTCCTGCGCGGCACTGGCGGCCTCCTGCGCGGCGGCGTCGGCGGTCAGGCCGGTGACGCCCGCGGTGGCGCCCGCGGCGGCGGCCG
>NZ_JYGY01000001.1:37167-697845 GCF_000967825.1 Paracoccus sp. 228
GGCGATGGCGGCGGCGTCGGCGGCCGCATCGGCTGCGGCATTGGCCGCATTCTGGCTGTCCGTCGCCTCTGTCGCGGGGGCCTCGTCCGCGGTTTCCGCGGCGGTCTGTGCGGCGTCGGCGGCATCGTCGGCCAGGCGCGCGGCGTCGCCCGCGACGGTGTCGGGGGCCGCGGTTTGGGCCTCGGGGGCCTGGGTCATTTCAACGGGTTCGTCGGTGCGGCCTTGCATCAGGTATGACGCGCCCCCCGCGGCCAGAACCAGAATCACGACGATGGGCAACAGTTTCGGCATCATGGACCCCTGATGTTCACGGCATTTGCACACTCTATGACACAGCCCCCCGCGCCGGAAAAGCGCCGCACCCCCCGATTGCCCCCGGATCGGGTCGCCGCAGGGCCGAATTGCGCCCCGTCCTGATCAATTCCGGTTGAATAATGGCGCGGTCGCCCTTATTTTCCTGTCACTTCGCATTGGCCATAAAAGGAGCAACGCCATAGCCCGCCGCCCGCATAACGCACCGCCCCAACGTGACACCGGTCCCCGCACCAACGAACGCATCCGCGTGTCCGAAATCCGCCTGATCGGTCCCGAAGGGGAAAACATCGGCGTCGTGCCGCCGTCGGTCGGCATGCAGATGGCACAGGATGCCGGGCTGGATCTGGTCGAGATTTCGCCGAACGCGGCCCCCCCGGTCTGCAAGGTCATGGACCTCGGCAAGTACAAGTACGAGATGCAGAAACGCGAGGCCGAGGCCCGCAAGAAGCAGAAGGTCATCGAGGTCAAGGAGATCAAGTTCCGTCCTGGAACCGATACCCACGACTATGATGTCAAGATGCGCAGCGTGCTGAAGTTCCTGGAAGGCGGCGACAAGGTCAAGGTGACCCTGCGCTTCCGCGGCCGCGAGATGGCCCACCAGGATCTTGGCTTGGAACTGCTGCACCGCGTCCGCGATGACGTCGGGGAGGCCGGCAAGGTCGAGACCATGCCCAAGCTGGAAGGTCGCCAGATGGTGATGATGATCGCTCCGCGCTGATCCATCCCGACTGCGACATGCTGAAAGGCCGTGCGGCATTGCCGCGCGGTCTTTTGCGTTGCATGGATAGGGGCATGACCCACCAGCCTGTCCTGCGCGTGATGCGCCTTCCCGATGCCGACTCCGCCCTTCCGCTGCCGTCCTATCAGACGGCGGGGGCGGCGGGAGCCGACCTGTGCGCCAACCTGGCCCCCGCGGACCGGCTGCAGGGGGTGACCCTGCAGCCGATGGGCCGCGCGCTCATCCCCACCGGGCTGGCCCTGGCCATCCCGCAGGGGTGGGAGGTCCAGGTCCGCCCCCGGTCCGGGCTGGCGCTGAAGCACGGCCTGACCCTGCCCAACAGCCCCGGCACCATCGACTGCGACTATCGCGGCCCCCTGGGGGTGATCGTGCTGAACCTGGGCGATGCGCCGTTCACCATCCGCCACGGCGACCGGATCGCCCAGATGGTCGTGGCCCCCGCGCCGCAGGCCCGGTTCGAACTGGTCGACTCGCTGGACGACACCGCGCGCGGGCAGGGCGGGTTCGGTTCCACCGGGGGGGCGGGGCTGTGACCGGCGTCTTCCTGATCGTGATGCTGCTGATTTTGGGCCGGGTGCTGCATCTGCCACGCCAGGTGGTGCTGCTGATGGTGGGGATCCTGTGGGTCGGCATGCTGTCGCTGCAGGTGATCGCGCCGGGCAGCGGTGCCGCCGCCGCCCTTGGTGGCAGCGCGGCGGGCTGGCTGGTTCTGGGCGCGGTGGTGATGCTGGTCATCGGCTATCGCCGGCTGCTGGCGCGACTGCGCGTTCAGGCCACGCCCGCGCCCGCCCCCGTGACCCGCGATGCCGGGCTGTCGGACGCAGAGCTGGACCGCTATGCCCGCCATCTGGTCCTGCACCAGATCGGCGGTGCGGGTCAGATGCGGCTGAAGGACGCGCGGGTGCTGGTCGTCGGGGCAGGGGGGCTGGGCTCGCCCGTCTGCCTGTACCTGGCTGCAGCCGGGGTGGGGCGGATCACGCTGGCCGATGACGACACGGTCAGCCTGTCCAACCTGCAGCGCCAGGTGATCTTTCGCGACGATCTGCGCGGCGAACCCAAGGCCTATGCCGCGGCCGAGGCGATGCTGCGGCTGAACCCGCATCTGGACGTGACGCCCCTGATCCGCCGCATCACCGAAGGCGACAGCGACCTGATCGCGGGACATGATCTGGTCATCGACGGCACCGATAGTTTCGCGGGCCGCGCCGCGATCAACCGGGCCTGCGTGGCGGCGGGCGTGCCCCTGCTGTCGGGCGCCATCGGCCAGTGGGAGGGGCAGGTGACCCTTTTCGACCCGGCCCGCGGCGGGCCCTGCATGACCTGCCTGTTCCCCGTGGCCCCCGAACGCGACGCCCCCTGCGCCGAGGCGGGCGTGGTCGGCGCGCTGCCCGGCGTGATCGGCAGCCTGATGGCGCTGGAGGCGATCAAGCACCTGACCGGCGCGGGACAGGGCCTGCGCGGCAGGATGATGCTGTTCGACGGGCTCTATGGCGAAACCCGGACGATCGCCTGCGCGCAGGACCCGGCCTGTCCGGTCTGCGGGGCGCAATCGGCGCTGGAACCCGGCGCGGCGCAACCCTAGGCTGCCTGTCGACGACAGGAGGTCTTGATGAACCCGCAACTGACCCGCTGGACCGGCCCCGAAGGCCTGCCGCGTTTCGACCTGATCCACGATACGGATTTCGCCCCCGCCTTCGACCAGGCGCTGGCCGCGGCCGAAGCCGCGAACGAGGCGATCGCCGCCAACCCCGACGCGCCCGACTTTGCCAACACCATCGCGGCGATGGAGACCGCGGACGAGGATCTGAACCGCGTCCTTTCGGTGTTCTACACCTTGGCCGGGGTCGATTCGAACGACGTGCGCCAGGCGCTGCAGCGTGATTTCGCCCCTAGGCTTGCCGAATACGGCAGCCGGATCAGCATGGATCCGCGTCTGTACGCCCGCGTGCGTGCCGTGGCGGCCGCCGCCGAAGGCCTGTCGCCCGAGGATCGGCGCATCACCGAACTGGCGCTGCGCGACCTGACGCGGGCCGGGGCGGGCCTGGACGAGGCGGGCCGCGCCCGCATGGCCCAGATCCGCGCCCGGCTGGCCGTGCTGACCACCGAGTTCACCCAGAACGTGCTGACGGACGAACGCGACTTTGTGCTGTCCGTGGCCGACGATGCCTTGGCGGGTCTGCCCGACTGGCTGGTCCGTGCCATGCGGGCGGCGGCGCGCGAACGCGGCATGACGGGGCAGGTGGTGACGCTGAATCGTTCGTTGATCGTCCCGTTCCTGGAACATGCGCAGGACCGCGCGTTGCGCGAGACGGCGTTCCGGGCCTGGACCGCACGGGGGTCGGGTTCGGGGGCAGGCGGCGCGGCGACCGACAACCTGCCGCTGGTCTCCGAGATCCTGGCCCTGCGCCATGAGCGCGCGCAGCTGTTGGGCTATGCCGATTTTGCCGGCTACAAGCTGGAAACGCAGATGGCGGCGACGCCCGACCGCGTGCGCGATCTGCTGTCCCAGGTCTGGACCGCGGCGCGCGCCCGCGCGCTGTCCGATCAGCAGGTGCTGGCCCAAATGCTGCACGAGGACGGCGTCAACGGTCCGCTGGAGGCTTGGGACTGGCGCCTCTATGCCGAACGGCATCGCGCCCGCGCGCATGATTTCGACGCCGATGACGTGGCCCCCTATCTGACGCTGGACGCGATGCTGGGTGCGGTCTTCGACGTGGCGCATCGCCTGTTCGGCCTGGAGTTCCAGCCGCTGGAGGCGCCGCTCTGGGCGCCCGACGTGCGCGCCTGGCGGATCACCCGCGGCGATCAGCTGATGGCCGTCTTTGTGGGCGACTATTTCGCGCGGCCGTCCAAGCGGTCGGGGGCGTGGTGTTCGGCCCTGCAGATGCAGCACAAGATCGGTGACGGTCAGAGGCCGATCGTGGTCAACGTCTGCAACTTCACCCCGCCGGACCAACCGGGTGGGCCGGCCTTCCTGTCCTGGGACGATGCGCGCACGCTGTTCCACGAATTCGGCCACGCGACGCATCACATCCTGTCGGACGTGACTTGGCCCTCGATCTCGGGGACCTCGGTTGCGCAGGATTTCGTGGAACTGCCCAGCCAGCTTTATGAACACTGGCTGGAGCAGCCCGCGGTGCTGGATGCCCATGCGCGCCACCATGAGACGGGCGATGCCCTGCCCGCCGATCTGCGCGACCGGATGCTGGCGGCGGGCAAGGCCGGGGCAGGGTTCTCGACCGTGGAATATCTGGAGAGCGCGCTGGTGGACCTGGCCTTTCACGAAGGTGCGCCGGCATCCGACCCGATGGCACGGCAGGCCGACGTGCTGACGGCGCTGGAGGCGCCGGACGCCATCCCCATGCGCCATGCGACGCCGCATTTCGCGCATGTCTTTGCGGGCGATAGCTATGCGGCGGGCTATTACAGCTACATGTGGTCCGAGGTGATGGACGCGGATGCCTTCGCGGCCTTCGCCGAGACGGGCGACATCTTCGACCCCGCAACGGCGCGGCGGCTGGAAGAGACGATCCTGTCCAAGGGCGGGTCTGCCCCGGCGGATCAGCTGTGGATGGCCTTTCGGGGCCGCATGCCGGGCGTCGATGCCCTGCTGAAAGGGCGCGGGCTGGACTGAGGCCCGCGCGACAGGAAGAAGGAGAAGACCCATGACCCCCATCCTGCCCGCCGCCCTTCTGGCGGCGCTGGCCCTCGCGGCCTGCAAGACCGAGACCGGCGGCGGCGCCGTGCCGCCCCCCGCGCAGGGTAGCACGGCGCTGGTCGACGGGACCTATGATCTGCGGGCCGAGGCCTGCGGAGATCCGGCCTCGGAGACGCGGCTGACGCTGGCGGGGGAAAGCTGGCGGTTTTATGAGGCACGCTGCACGCGCAGTGCTGTGAGGGCGGACGGGGCGGTGACGCTGAGCTGTTCCAGCGAGGGCATGACGGACACGCGTGCCGTCAGCGCCACGATGGAAGGGGCGGCGCTGCGCCTGACGGATTCGGGGGGCACCCGCGTCTATCAGCGCTGCGACGGTTGAGGGTGTGACGGGCCGGGGCGGGGGTGCCGGCCGATGGTCGGCGTGCTGCCGCCCGGGCCTGAGGCGCCGCTGACGCGGCGCGGTCGTGCTGGGCCGAGGCGGCGTTCCCCGGCCCTGTGGCTCATTCGATCTCGACCAGGAGGTCCTTGGCGTCGATCTGCTGGCCGGGGCCGACATGCAGCGCCTTTATGGTGCCGTCGCGGTCGGCGTGAAGGCCGGTCTCCATCTTCATCGCCTCGATCGTCAGCAGCAGATCGCCTTGCTTGACCTGGGCACCTTGGGCGACACCGACGGACGCCACGACGCCCGGCATCGGCGCGCCCACATGGCCGGGGTTCGCGGCATCGGCCTTGGGACGCGCCGCCTGCGCGCCGGTGGCGGAGCGGTTCGGAACGCGGACCTGACGCGGCTGGCCGTTCAGTTCGAAGAAGACCTTCATCTGGCCGGTCTCGTCGGTCTCTCCCAGGGTCAGAAGGCGGACCTCCAGGGTCTTGCCCGGGTCGATCTCGACGCTGATCTCATCGCCCGGCTCCATGCCGTAGAAGAAGGTGCGGGTCGGCAGGGTGCGCACCGGTCCATAGGTCTCATGGCGCTGCATGTAGTCGGTGAAGACCTTGGGATACATCAGGTATCCGTTCAGATCCTCGTCGTCGATAGTCTTGCCGTCCAGCATCTCTGACAGCTTGGCGCGCTCGGCCTCCAGGTCGACGGGCTCCAGATGGGCGCCGGGGCGGTCGGTGATAGGGGTCTCTCCCTTGAGCACCTTGGCCTGGATCGCCCGTGGCCAGCCACCGGGGGGCTGGCCCAGGTTGCCGCGCATCATGTCCACCACCGAATCGGGGAAGGACATGTCGCGGTCGGGGTTCATGACGTCCTCGGGGGTCAGGTTCTGGGACACCATCATCAGCGCCATGTCGCCCACGACCTTGGACGACGGCGTGACCTTGACGATGTCGCCGAACATCCGGTTCACGTCGGCATAGGCCTGCGCCACCTCGTGCCAACGATCCTCCAGGCCCATCGACCGCGCCTGCGATTTCAGGTTGGTGAACTGCCCGCCGGGCATCTCATGCAGATAGACCTCGGAGGCCGGGGACTGCAGGCCTGATTCGAACGCGGCATAGCTTTCGCGCACGCGTTCCCAATAGTTGCTGATCGCGCGGACGGCGCCGATGTCCAGGCCGGTGTCGCGATCGGTCTGGGCCAATGCCTCGACCACGGACCCCAGGGTCGGCTGGCTGGTGTTGCCCGACAGCGCGTCCATCGCGCAATCGACGGCATCGACGCCCGCATCGGCGGCGGCCAGGATGGTGGCACCGCCCATGCCGCTGGTGTCGTGTGTGTGGAAGTGGATCGGCAGGCCGACCTCCTCCTTCAGGGCCTTGATCAGGATGCGGGCGGCGGGCGGCTTCAGCAGGCCCGCCATGTCCTTCAGGCCCAGCACATGCGCGCCCGCGGCCTTCAGCTCCTGCGCGGTTTTCACGTAATACTGCAGGTCGTATTTGGACCGGTCGGGGTCCAGCATGTTGCCGGTATAGCAGACCGTGCCTTCGCAGACCTTGCCGCTGTCGATCACCGCGTCCATCGCGACGCGCATGTTCTCGACCCAGTTCAGGCTGTCGAAGACACGGAACACATCGACCCCGGTCTCGGCGGCCTGCTTCACGAAGAACTGCACCACGTTGTCGGGATAGTTGGTGTAACCCACGCCGTTCGACGCGCGTAGCAGCATCTGCGTCATCAGGTTGGGCATCTGCGCACGGATGTCGCGCAGGCGCTGCCAGGGGCATTCCTGCAGGAAGCGATAGGCCACGTCGAAGGTCGCGCCCCCCCAGCATTCCACGCTGAACAGCTGCGGCAGGTTCGCAGCATAGCTGGGCGCCACGCGGATCATGTCGATCGACCGCATCCGTGTCGCCAGCAGCGACTGGTGCCCGTCGCGCATCGTGGTGTCGGTGATCAGCAGCTGGGTCTGGGCGGCCATCCAGTCGGCCACGGCCTGGGCGCCCTTGGTCTCCAGCAGCTGGCGGGTGCCGGGCGCAGGAGCGGCCTTGGGGGCGGGCGGGACCGGCGCGCGGGCCTGGGCCGGGGGCAGGGCGCGGCCCGCCGTTTCGGGATGCCCGTTCACGCTGATGTCGGCCAGATAGGTCAGGATCTTGGTCGCGCGGTCCTGACGCTTCTTGAAGTCGAACAGGTCATCGGTCGTGTCGATGAACTTGGTCGTGTAGGTGTCATCCAGAAAGGTCGGATGTTTCAGCAGGTTGATGACGAAGTCGATGTTGGTGGAAACGCCACGCACCCGGAACTCGCGCAGCGCGCGGTCCATGCGGCGGATTGCCTGGTCGGGGGTCTGCGCCCAGGCCGTTACCTTGACCAGCAGCGAATCGTAATAGCGCGTGATGACGCCCCCCGAATAGGCCGTGCCGCCGTCCAAGCGGATGCCCATGCCGGTGGCCGACCGATAGGCGGTGATGCGGCCGTAATCGGGGATGAAGTTGTTCTGCGGATCTTCCGTCGTCACCCGGCACTGCAGGGTATGGCCCGACAGGGTGATGTCGGCCTGGCTGGCATGGCCCGTGGCGCTGGCCAGCGTCTCGCCCTCCGCGATGCGGATCTGGCTTTGCACGATGTCGATGCCGGTGACCTCCTCGGTCACGGTATGCTCGACCTGGACGCGGGGGTTCACCTCGATGAAGTAGAACTGCTGGCTGTCCATATCCATCAGGAACTCGACCGTGCCGGCGTTCTGATAGCCGACCGCCTGCCCGATCTTCAGCGCCAGGCCGCAGACCTCGGCGCGCTGCGCCTCGGTCAGGTAGGGGGCGGGGGCGCGTTCGACGACCTTCTGGTTGCGGCGCTGCACGGTGCAATCGCGTTCATAGAGGTGATACAGGCCGCCATGCGTGTCGCCCAACAGCTGCACCTCGACATGGCGGGCGCGCAGGATCATCTTCTCCAGATAACCCTCGCCATTGCCGAAGGCCGCCTCGGCCTCGCGGCGACCCTCGCGGACCTTCTCGACCAGCTCGGCCTCGCTGTTGATCGGACGCATGCCCCGACCGCCACCGCCCCAGGACGCCTTCAGCATCAGCGGATAGCCGACATCCGCCGCCTCACGCTTGATGGCGTCGAAATCTTCGCCCAGCACCTCGGTCGCGGGGATCACCGGCACGCCCGCCTCGATCGCCACGCGCCGCGCGCTGGCCTTGTCGCCAAGCGCGCGCATCGTGTCGGCGCGCGGACCGATGAAGGTGATGCCGGCCGCCGTGCAGGCATCGACGAAGTCGGGGTTTTCCGACAGCAGGCCGTATCCCGGATGGATTGCGTCGGCGCCCGACAGCTTGGCCACGCGGATGATCTCGGGGATGGACAGATAGGCCGCGACCGGCCCCAGCCCCTCGCCGATGCGATAGGCCTCGTCCGCCTTGAAGCGGTGCAGGCCCAGCTTGTCCTCCTCGGCATAAACGGCGACCGTCTTCTTGCCCAGCTCGTTGGCCGCGCGCATCACGCGAATGGCAATCTCGCCCCGGTTCGCCACCAAAATCTTCTTGAACATGCCAAGCCCCCTTCCTCGTTGCCAAGCATCCTATCCGTGCTGCGATGCAGCGCAAGTGTTAGCGATAACCAGAAGCCTCCGCCCCGCGATCTGCGACCAAAAGCTGATAGGTCACGCAGCAGATGTTACGGTGCCGCAGCGATGTTCCGCCTTCGTTCGCAGATGGAACTTGCTTTTCGCCCAAGCGTCCCTATCTGATGCGACTGGTCAGAGGGGCACGTATGGAACAGAAGTTCATCGAGGTTCGCGGCGCGCGCGAACACAATCTGAAAAACGTCGACATGGATATCCCCCGCGATCAGCTGGTGGTGATCACCGGTCTGTCGGGGTCCGGCAAGTCGTCCCTGGCCTTCGACACGGTCTATGCCGAGGGGCAGCGCCGCTATGTCGAAAGCCTGTCGGCCTATGCGCGCCAGTTCCTGGACATGATGGGCAAGCCCGATGTCGACCATATCAGCGGCCTGTCCCCCGCGATCAGCATCGAGCAGAAGACCACCTCCAAGAACCCGCGTTCCACCGTGGGCACGGTTACCGAGATCTACGATTATTTGCGTCTGCTGTTCGCGCGCGCCGGGACGCCCTATTCCCCCGTGACCGGCCTGCCGATCGAGGCGCAGCAGGTGCAGGACATGGTCGACCGCACCATGGCCCTGCCCGAAGGGACGCGCGCCTATCTGCTGGCCCCCATCGTCCGCGACCGCAAGGGCGAGTACAAGAAGGAGCTGGCCGAGCTGCGCCGCCAGGGCTTTCAGCGGGTCAAGATCAACGGCACCTTCCACGACCTGGACGACGCGCCGACCCTGGACAAGAAGTTCCGCCACAACATCGACATCGTGGTCGACCGCATCGTCGTGCGCGAGGGGCTGGAGACGCGGCTGGCAGACAGTCTGCGCACCGCGCTGAACCTTGCTGACGGCATCGCCCATCTGGAGCTTGCGCAGGAGGAGGGGGCCGAGGGCGAACCCGAGCGCCTGACCTTCTCCGAGAAGTTCGCATGCCCCGTCAGCGGCTTCACCATCCCCGAGATCGAGCCGCGGCTGTTTTCGTTCAACGCGCCGTTCGGCGCCTGCCCGGTCTGTGACGGTCTGGGAGTCGAGCTGTTCTTCGACGACCGCCTGGTCGTGCCCGACGCGGCCCTGTCGGTGGACAAGGGCGCGATCGTGCCTTGGGCCAAGACGAAATCGGCCTATCTGACCCAGACCATCAACGCGCTGGCCAAGCATTACGGCTTCGACAAGAAGACCCCGTGGAAGGACCTGCCCGACAGCGTCCAGCAGATGTTCCTGCGCGGGTCGGGCAAGGACGAGATCAAGTTCCGCTTCGACGACGCCGGCCGTGTCTATGAGATCAGCCGCGTCTTCGAGGGGGTGATTCCCAACATGGAACGCCGCCTGCGCGAGACGGACAGCGCTTGGGTGCGTGAGGAGTTCGAGCGTTACCAGAACAACCGCCCCTGCGGCGCCTGCGGCGGCTATCGCCTGAAGCCCGAGGCGCTGGCGGTCAAGATCGCCGGCAACCACGTGGGCGAGGTCGTGCAGCTTTCGATCCAGGAGGCGCTGGACTGGATCACCGACGCGCCGAACCACCTGTCCAAGCAGAAGGCCGAGATCGCCGCCGCGATCCTCAAGGAGATCCGCGAGCGGCTGGGATTCCTGGTCAATGTGGGCCTGAACTATCTGACCCTGTCGCGCGCGGCGGGCACGCTGTCGGGCGGCGAAAGCCAGCGCATTCGCCTGGCCAGCCAGATCGGGTCGGGCCTGACGGGCGTGCTGTACGTTCTGGACGAGCCGTCGATCGGCCTGCACCAGCGCGACAACGACCGGTTGCTGACCACGCTGATGAACCTGCGCGACCAGGGCAACTCGGTCCTGGTGGTCGAACATGACGAGGATGCGATCCGCCATGCCGACTATGTCTTTGACATGGGGCCGGGGGCGGGGGTGCATGGCGGCACCGTGGTCAGCAAGGGCACGCCTGCCGAGATTGCCGCCGATCCCGACAGCCTGACCGGCCAGTATCTGTCCGGCAAGCGTGCGATCGCGGTCCCCGAGACCCGCCGCAAGGGCAACGGCAAGAAGGTTACCGTGGTCAAGGCCACCGGAAACAACCTGAAAAATGTCACCGCCGAATTCCCGCTGGGCCGCTTCGTCTGCGTGTCGGGCGTGTCGGGGGGTGGCAAGTCCACGCTGACCATCGAGACGCTGTTCAAGACCGCATCCCTGCGCCTGAACGGCGCCCGCCAGACCCCCGCGCCCTGCGAGACGATCCGCGGGCTGGAGCATCTGGACAAGGTCATCGACATCGACCAGCGCCCCATCGGGCGGACGCCGCGGTCCAACCCGGCGACCTATACCGGGGCCTTCACGCCCATCCGCGACTGGTTCGCGGGCTTGCCCGAGGCCAAGGCGCGCGGCTACAAGCCGGGTCGGTTCAGCTTCAACGTCAAGGGCGGGCGCTGCGAGGCCTGCCAGGGCGACGGCGTCATCAAGATTGAGATGCACTTCTTGCCCGACGTCTATGTCGAGTGCGAGACCTGCAAGGGCAAGCGCTATAATCGCGAGACGCTGGAGGTGCAGTTCAAGGGCAAGTCCATCGCCGACGTGCTAGACATGACCGTGGAGGATGCCCAGGAATTCTTCAGCGCCGTCCCCTCGATTCGCGAGAAGATGGACGCGCTGATGCAGGTGGGCCTCGGCTACATCAAGGTGGGCCAGCAGGCGACGACCCTGTCGGGTGGCGAGGCGCAGCGCGTCAAGCTGTCCAAGGAGCTGTCGCGCCGGTCCACCGGCCGCACGCTGTATATCCTGGACGAGCCGACGACGGGTCTGCATTTCGAGGATGTCCGCAAGCTGCTGGAGGTGCTGCACGAGCTGGTCGACCAGGGCAATTCGGTCATCGTGATCGAGCATAACCTGGACGTCATCAAGACGGCGGACTGGATCATCGACATCGGCCCCGAGGGCGGCGACGGGGGCGGCGTGATCGTGGCGGCAGGCACGCCGGAGGATGTCGCGCAGGTCGAGGCCAGCCATACCGGGCGCTATCTTGGTCCCATGCTGAACCCGGCCCGCAGCCGCGCCGCGGAGTAGGGCAGGGGGTTCAAAAGAAAATCGCCGATGGTGCGTTTTTTCCTCTTGCACCCCCCGGCGGGCTTTCGTAAATACCCGCTCACCGAAGGCGAGATGGTGAAACGGATCGCAAGAGGAACTGGAGTGCGGGCGTAGCTCAGGGGTAGAGCATAACCTTGCCAAGGTTAGGGTCGGGCGTTCGAATCGCCTCGCCCGCTCCAAAAATAAAAGGCCAGACCTTCGGGTCTGGCCTTTGTCATTTGTGGCCTGCGGCTTGGTGTCAGGCGGCATTAGCCCGAATTCCATCATGATTGCCTGCGACAATGGTCTGGATAAATCCGATGCACAAACAGCTTTTGTTGGCACCCGAAGGATGATCCTCCGGATGCGGCGACGATGGTCAGTCCCGCTGCCCCGTACGCCGGTCGATCGGTGACGATATACGCCGATCCAACCATCGGCACCCTTTGCGTCCGTGCGCAGGCGATCACGGGGGACCGCCTGCGCAACCTTGTCAGCCGTCGACGCGAATGCGGGCGTTCTGCGGGTCGTGCGGGCTGTCCTCGGTCACCACCGCGTCATACAGCTCACGGAACATCCGCACCTGAAGCTTGGTGCCGGGCGTCGCCAGGTCGGGGCGGACATAGCCCATGCCGATCTGCTTGCCGAAGGCCGCCGAATACCCACCCGAGGTCAGGCGCCCGATCTTTTCCCCGTCCAGGAACAGCGCCTCGCGGCCCCAGGGGTCCGCATCCGCCGGCCCGTCGATCAGCAGCGTGACGCAGGTGGACCGGATCCCCTTGGCCTGCATCGCGGCCTTGCCGCGAAACTCCTTGCCCAGGTCCACGAACCGGTCCAACCCCGCCTCCAGCGGCGTCGCATCCCGGCCCAGTTCGGTGCCGAAGGCGCGGTACGACTTCTCCTGGCGCAGCCAGTTCTGCGCACGCGCGCCGACCAGCTTCATGCCCGACGGCTCTCCGGCGGCGATCAGCTTGTCGAACAGGTGGTTCTGCATCTCGATCGGGTGGTGCAACTCCCATCCCAGCTCGCCGGTATAGGCGACGCGGATGGCCATGACCGGTACCATGCCCAGCTCGATGTTGCGCATCGACAGCCAGGGAAAGCGCTTGTTCGATAGGGCGGTCGCGGGTTCCGCGTCACGGATCATCCGGGCCAAAATGTTCCGGCTCTCAGGCCCTGCCAAGGCAAAGACGCCCCATTGCGTGGTCACGTCCTGCACATGGACGTACTCGCCCCCGGCGGCCATGAAATCCTGCGCCGACTTCACAAGGTTGTCGCGGTCGTAATCGGTCCATGCCCCGGCGCTGACCAGGTAATAGTCCTGCTCTCCACGCCGCACGATGGTGTATTCGGTCCGGACCGTGCCTGCATCGGTCAGCGCATAGGTCAGGTTGATCCGTCCCACCTTGGGCAGCTTGTTGGTGGTCAACCAGTCCAGGAAGGCGGTCGCCCCCGGCCCGGTGACGGTGTGCTTGGCAAACGCCGTCGCATCGACCAGGCCCGCTGTCTGGCGCACGGCCTCGGCCTCGGCCTTGGCGTATTGCCACCAGCCGCCGCGACGGAAGCTGCGGCTGTCATGGTCGTCAAAGCCCTCGGGCGCGTAGTAGTTCGGGCGTTCCCACCCGTTCACATGCCCGAACTGCGCGCCATGCGCCGCCTGCCGGTCATAGGCCGGGGATGTACGCAGGGGTCGGCAGGCGGGCCGCTCCTCGTCGGGATGGTGCAGGATGAAGACGTGGTCATAGGCCTCCTCGTTCTTGCGGGCGGCGTATTCCGTGGTCATCCAGCTGCCGAACCGGCGGGGGTCAAGCGACGCCATGTCGATCTCGGCCTCGCCCTCGGTCATCATCTGCGCCAGGTAATGGCCCACGCCCCCGGCTGCGGTGATGCCAAAGCTGAACCCCTCGGCCAGCCACATGTTGCGCAGGCCCGGCGCGGGGCCGACCAGCGGGTTGCCGTCGGGCGTATAGCAGATCGGACCGTTGAAGTCGTCCTTTAGACCCACCGTCTCCGAGGTCGGAATGCGATGGATCATCGCCATGTACTCCTCCTCGATCCGCTCCAGGTCCAGGGGGAACAGGTCGGCGCGGAAGCTGTCCGGCACGCCGTATTCGAAGCGCGCAGGCGCGCCTTTTTCATAGGGGCCCAGGATCCAGCCGCCGCGCTCCTCGCGGACATACCACTTGGCATCGGCATCGCGCAGGACCGGATGCTCGGGGTTGCCTTCGGCGCGCCAGCGCATCAGCGCCGGGTCCGGCTCGGTCACGATGAACTGGTGTTCGACCGGGATGGCGGGGATCTTGATGCCCAGCAGCTTGGCCGTGCGCTGTGCGTGGTTGCCGGTCGCGGTCACCACATGTTCGGCGTGGATGTCATAGACCTCTCCGGACGGGATCAGGTTGCCGCCGCGATCCACCATCTTTTCCACCGTCACGACCCATTCGCTGCCGGTCCAGCGATAGGCGTTCACCTGGATCTTGCGCTCGATCCGGCAGCCCGCCATCCGCGCGCCCTTGGCCATGGCCTGGGTCACGTCGGCGGGGTTGATGTATCCGTCGGTCGGGTGGAACAGCGCGCCCTTCAGATCCTCGGTGCGGACCAGCGGCCAGCGCTCCTTGATCTGGGCGGGGGTCAGGAACTGATGCTCGATCCCGATCGTCTCGGCGGTGGCGGAATACAGCATGTATTCGTCCATCCGCGCATCCGTCTGCGCCATGCGCAGGTTGCCGCAGCGGGTGAAGCCCGCGTTCAGCCCCGTCTCGGCCTCCAGCCCGGCATAGAGCTTGACCGAGTAATCATGGATGTGGCTGGTCGCATAGCCCATGTTGAACAGGGGCAGCAGACCCGCCGCGTGCCACGTCGATCCGGCGGTCAGCTCGTCGCGTTCGACCAGCAGCGTGTCCCAGCCCGCGCGCGCCAGATGCAGCGCGATGCCGCATCCGACCGCGCCCCCGCCCACGACCAGAACCTTCACATGCGACGTCATCGCGCTCTCCTGTTGGAACCGTTTCGCCTGTGATGCCCCATCGGTGAAACGCCGCGTCAAAGGCGCCCGACATCTGCGGGCGAAAAACGACATGGCCTTGCCCAGACCCGCCCCCGTCGCTAGGTTGCGGCCCACGCCAACAAGGGGGCACCATGGACATCTGCCGCAGCACCGACGCCATGCGCGCCTGGCGCCGGGACGCGGGCCGCACAGCCCTGGTGCCGACGATGGGTGCGCTGCATCAGGGCCACCTGACCCTGGTCGCGCGGGCCCGCGACTGGCTGGACGGGCAGGGTGGCGGCCGGGTGGTGACCTCGATCTTCGTGAACCCCGCGCAGTTCGGCCCGAACGAGGATCTGGACAAGTATCCCCGGCAGGAGGCGCAGGACCTGGACCTGCTGCGCGAGTCCGGCTGCGACGCGGTGTTCCTGCCGCAGGTGTCCGACATCTGGCGCCCCGGTGCGCAGACCCATGTGCAGGTGACGCAGCTGGGCGGCATCCTGATGGGCCGCCTGCGCCCCGGCCATTTCCGCGGCGTGGCGACCGTGGTCACCAAGCTGTTCAACATCGTCCAGCCCCAGGCCGCGGCCTTTGGCGAAAAGGACTATCAGCAGCTGACCCTGATCACCCGTATGGTCGAGGACCTGGACATTCCCGTGACCATCCTGCCGGTGCCCACCGTGCGCGAACCCGACGGGCTGGCCATGTCCTCGCGCAACCAGCGCCTGACGGCCGAGGATCGCGCAGCCGCCCCGGTGCTGGCCCGTGCGCTGGACCATGCGGCGGAATCGGTCGCGATGGGTACACCCGTCAGCCTGTTGCGCCGCCAGATCCGCGCCATCCTGTCCACGGAACCGCGGGCCGACATCCGCTCGATCGACATCCGCGACGCGCGCGATCTGTCTCGCATCGCCGTCGTGGGCGGTCCGGTGGCGATCCTGCTGGCCGTCCGTTTCGGCGACGTGCTGCTGATCGACCAGCGCACCGCCCATCCCTGACCCGCGCAGCCCCGCGCATCCCCTTGAAAGGCCGACCCATGTCCGCGCAAGCTCCCGTCCGCCGCGTCACCGCGCCCCAGATCGCCGACCGCAAGGGTGCGGCCCCCATCGTCGCGCTGACCGCCTATACCGCGCCGATGGCGGCGATGGTCGACGCCCATGCCGACGTGATCCTGGTGGGCGACAGCCTGGGCATGGTGGTCCACGGCCTGCCCTCGACCATCGGGGTCACGCTGGAGATGATGATCCTGCACGGCCAGGCCGTCATGCGCGGGTCCGACCGCGCCATGGTCGTGATCGACATGCCCTTCGGAAGTTATGAGGAAGCGCCGGAACAGGCGTTCCGCAACGCCGCCCGCGTGATGGCTCAGACCGGCGCCGGCGCCGTCAAGCTGGAGGGGGGCGCCCGCATGGCCCCCACCATCCGCTTTCTGGTCGACCGCGGCATCCCGGTCATGGCCCATGTCGGCCTCACGCCGCAGGCCACGAACACGATGGGGGGGTTCAAGACGCAGGGCCGCGATCCGGCCACCTGGCCCGCCTTCGTCGCGGATGCCCGCGCCGTCGCCGATGCGGGCGCGTTCAGCGTCGTGGTCGAGGGGGTGATGGAGGCCTTGGCCGATCAGATCACCGATGCCATCGCCGTGCCGACCATCGGCATCGGCGCCAGCGCGCGCTGCGACGGGCAGATCCTGGTGCTGGACGACATGCTGGGCCTGTCGGGTCGCGTGCCGCGCTTTGTCCGCCGTTTCGGAGAACTGGGCAAAGAGGCCGACCAGGCCATCGCCGCCTATGCGGCCGCGGTCCGTGACCGCAGCTTTCCGGCCGCGGCCGAACTGTACCGTTAAGACGCGCTCAGTCGTCGCGCGGTTCGAAATCGGCGGTGGCGGCCAGGCGGGACAGCAGCAGCGGGATCAGCAGCAGGGCGGCAAGGCCCAGATAGATGGTGCCAAGGCTGAGGTGTTCGGCCAGGAAACCGATGCTGCCCGGCGCCAGCAGGATGCCGGAATAGCCCATCATCGTGACCACCGACAGGCCCATGCCAGCGGCCAGTCCCGGCACGTTCCCGGCCGCGGAAAAGGCGATGGGCACCATGTTCGCGATGCCGATGCCCGCCAGCGCGAATCCCGCGATCGCCGGGGCGGGGCTGCTCGACAGCCCGGCCAGGACCAGGCCCGCCATCGCCACGGCCGAACTGGCGCGCAGGGTGGTGACCGCGCCAAAGCGGCGGCGCAGCCCGTCGCCCGCAAAGCGCATCGCCGCCATCGTGCCCGCGCAGGCAGCAAAGCCCAGGCCCGCCACCGACAGCGACGCGCCCATCTCGCGCTGCAGATAGACGGCGGCCCAATCCAGGATCGCGCCTTCGGGAATCATCGCGGCCAGGGCCATCAGCCCGATCAGCCAGGGCAGGGGGCTGCGCGGCAGGCGCAGCGGCGCCTTGGGCGCGCCCGCCTCGGGGGCGTCCTCCAGCAGGCGGGACAGCGCCCACAGCAGCACCAGCGCAAAGACCGCGGTGATGACGGCGGCATGGGCCAGCTCCCCGAATCGCTGGATCAGCCAGCCGCCCGCGGCCGCGCCGGCAAAGGCCCCCAGGCTCCAGAACCCGTGGCAGGACGACATGATCGCCCGGCCGCGCGCGCGTTCCACGGCGACCGCGTTGGCATTCATCGCCACGTCCATGCCGCCGACCATGCCGCCGAACAGCACCACGGTCGCCGCCACGGTCCAATAGGTCGGCGCCAGAGAGATCCAGATCATCGACGGCGCGGCCAGCCATGCGGCCAGCCGCACGGCGCTGGCCGATCCGGCCCGCGCGACCATCGCCCCGAACAGCGGCATCACGCAGATCGAGCCCAGGCCCAGCCCCAGCACGATCACCCCGGCGCTGGCCTCGGTGATGCCAAGCCGTTCCATCAGGACGGGGATTTTCGGCGCCCAGCTGCCCACCAGCAGGCCGTTCACGAAAAACAGGGCCGACACGGCCCAACGCATCGTCATCACAGCATCGACGGCACGACCAGGTCGGGCGGGCGGTGCCCGTCGGCAAAGGTCTTGATGTTGATGATCACCTTCTCGCCCATCTCGGCGCGGCCCTCGACGGTCGCGCTGCCCATATGCGGCAGCAGGACAACGTTGGGCAGCTCGCGCAGGCGGGGGTTGATCTCGTGGCCATGCTCGAAGACGTCCAGGCCCGCGCCCGCGACCTCTCCGGCCCGCAGCATGCGGGTCAGGGCGTTCTCGTCGATGACCTCGCCGCGCGAGGTGTTCACGATCACGGCGGTCGGCTTCATCAGCTTCAGCCGACGCGCGTTCAGCAGGTGGAAGGTCGAGGGCGTGTGCGGCGCGTTCACGCTGACGATGTCCATGCGCGCCAGCATCTGGTCCAGGCTCTCCCACCAGGTCGCGCCCAGGGCCTCCTCGATCTCGGGGCGCAGGCGGCGGCGGTTGTGATAGTGGACCTGCATGCCGAAGGCGGCGGCTCGGCGCGCGACGGCCTGGCCGATGCGGCCCATGCCCAGAATGCCAAGACGCCGCCCGCCGACGCGCCCGCCCAGATGGGCGGTGGGCGACCAGCCCTGCCAGCGTCCGGCCTGCATCTCGGCCAGGCCCTCGGGGATCTTGCGGGTCACGGCCAGGATCAGCGCCAGCGTCATGTCGGCGGTGTCCTCGGTCACGACGCCGGGGGTGTTGCTGACCAAGACGCCGCGCTGGCGGGCGGACATCACGTCGATATGGTCGATGCCCGCGCCGAAATTCGCGATCAGCTTCAGCCGCTCGCCCGCGCGGGCCAGCATGGCAGCGGTGATCTGGTCGGTCACGGTCGGCACCAGGACGTCCGCGTCCTGCATCAGCGATACCAGCTGATCGGACGACATCTTGCGGTCGTCGTCGCGCAGGGCCACGTCGAACAGTTCGGACATGCGGGTCTCGACCGCCTCGGGCAGGCGGCGCGTCACGGCGACGCGCAGTCTGCTGCGGGGGGCTGCGGGGGTGGCGGGCATGGTCACCTCACTGTGTCAGAGCCTTGATCGGTCGCCTGCAGGCACGCCCTTCCCATCGGCGGACGCTTTTGGCAAACTGCCCGCGTTGAGGGGCAGGCACAAGACCCCAGAAGGGGCGTCCGCGCCCCGCACAGGACAGGAACGGACAACGCATGACGGCACGGCCAGGCAGGACGGGCGCAAGGGTGGCACTTGCGCTTGTGGCGATAATGGGGGCTGCTGCCCCGCAGGCGATGGCCCAAAGCGAACCGCAACAAAGCCAAGGTGCGACCGAACAGCGGGGTCCGGTGACCAACCTGCCGCTGCCCCGCTATGTCAGCCTGAAGGGCAACGAAGGCAACGCCCGTCGCGGGCCCAGCCTGTCGCACCGCATCGACTGGGTGTTCCGCCATGCGGGGATGCCGCTGCGGGTGGTGGCCGAATTCGGTCATTGGCGCCGGGTCGAGGACAAGGACGGGGCAGGGGGCTGGATCCACTATGCGCTGCTGTCGGGGGTCCGCACAGCGTTGGTCACCCAGGACATGCTGGAACTGCGCGCCCGGCCGCATCGCGATTCCGACATCGTGGCGCGGGCCGAGGCCGGGGCCATCCTGCGGCTGAACGAATGCGAACCGGAATGGTGCCGCGTGTCGGGCGGCGGCCAGCGGGGCTGGGTGCCCAAGACGGCGATCTGGGGCGTGGACGCGGGCGAAATCCGCGACTGATCCGCGCCGCATTGCAACAATTCGCCGCGCTTTCGATCCCCTGCGCCCGTTGACCCCGGACGGTCACGGGTCTAAACCGCACTCAGCCAACCCGTCGCGGGGTCAGCCGTGATCCCCGCGACCGACAAGGGGATCGTCACCCGTGCAAAACATTACGCAGGACTATCTGCCCATCCTCGTCTTCGCGGCGATGGCCTCGGCGCTTGCGCTGATCTTGCTGCTGTCCGCGTTCGTCATCGCCGTGCGCAATCCCGACCCCGAAAAGGTCAGTGCCTATGAGTCGGGCTTCAACCCGTTCGACGACGCGCGGATGAAGTTCGACGTGCGATTCTATCTGGTGTCGATCCTGTTCATCATCTTCGACCTCGAGGTCGCGTTCCTGTTCCCCTGGGCGGTCAGCTTCCAGGCGATCAGCGAGACCGCGTTCTGGTCGATGATGGCGTTCCTGGGCGTGCTGACCGTGGGCTTTGCCTACGAGTGGAAGAAAGGAGCCTTGGAATGGGCGTGATGGCAGGGGCGAACACCGCCGGACCCGATCGCGAATACGCGACCAAGGCCCTGAACGCGGAGCTGCAGGACAAGGGTTTCCTGCTGACCACGACCGAGGACATCATCAACTGGGCGCGCAACGGCTCGCTGCACTGGATGACGTTCGGCCTGGCCTGCTGCGCGGTCGAGATGATGCAGACCTCGATGCCGCGCTATGACCTGGAACGCTTCGGGACCGCACCGCGCGCCTCTCCGCGCCAGTCGGACCTGATGATCGTGGCGGGCACGCTGACCAACAAGATGGCCCCGGCGCTGCGCAAGGTCTATGACCAGATGCCGGAACCGCGTTACGTCATCAGCATGGGCAGCTGCGCCAATGGCGGCGGCTATTACCATTACAGCTATTCCGTGGTGCGCGGATGCGACCGGATCGTGCCCGTGGACATCTATGTCCCCGGCTGCCCGCCGACCGCCGAGGCGCTGCTTTACGGCATCCTGCAACTTCAGCGCCGCATCCGGCGCACCGGCACGCTGGTGAGGTGATTATGGCGACCTATACCGATCCCGACGCGCTGGACCAGCTGGCCGAGCACATCAAGCTGCGCCGCCCGAACGAGGTCATCGGCACCGACGTGGCCTTTGGCGAACTGACCGTGACGGCCACGGCCAGCGGCATCCTGGACCTGCTGGATTTCCTGCGCAGCGACAGCAGCTGCCGGTTCTCCACGCTGGTCGACATCACCGCCGTCGATTACCCATCGCGCCAGCAGCGGTTCGACGTCGTCTGGCACTTCCTGTCGATGTACCAGAACCACCGCATCCGCGTGAAGGTCGCCATCCGCGAGGATGAGATGCTGCCGACGCTGACCGCGATCTATCCCGCCGCAAACTGGTTCGAGCGCGAGATCTTCGACATGTTCGGGATCCTGTTCACCGGTCATCCGGACCTGCGCCGCATCCTGACCGACTATGGCTTTTCCGGCCATCCGCTGCGCAAGGACTTTCCGACCACCGGTTATGTCGAGGTTCGATATGACGACGCCGAAAAGCGCGTGATCTATGAGCCCGTGTCGCTGGTGCAGGAATACCGGCAGTTCGATTTCCTGTCGCCCTGGGAAGGCGTGCAATACGCCCTGCCCGGCGACGAAAAGGGGGCCGCGAAATGATGGACGGCGACATCCGCGCGAACAGCTATGACGACGGCAGCCACGACCTGGTGACCGGCGAACAGCGCATTCGCAACTTCAACATCAACTTCGGTCCGCAACACCCTGCCGCGCATGGCGTTCTGCGCATGGTGCTGGAGCTGGACGGCGAGGTCGTGGAACGCGCCGACCCGCATATCGGCCTGCTGCACCGCGGCACCGAGAAGCTGATGGAAAGCCGGACCTATCTTCAGAACCTGCCGTATTTCGACCGGCTGGATTATGTGTCGCCGATGAACCAGGAACACGCCTGGTGCCTAGCGATCGAACGTCTGACCGGCACGGTCGTGCCGCGCCGCGCCAGCCTGATCCGGGTGCTGTTCTGCGAGGTGGGGCGTATCCTGAACCATCTTCTGGGCCTGACCACCGGCGCGCTGGACGTCGGCGCCCTGACCCCGCCGCTGTGGGGCTTCGAGGCGCGCGAGGATCTGATGATCTTCTATGAACGCGCATCGGGCGCGCGTCTGCACGCGGCCTATTTCCGGCCGGGCGGCGTCCATCAGGACCTGACCCCCGACCTGCTGGACGACATGGAGGCGTGGTGCGAGCGTTTCCCCAAGGTTCTGGACGATCTGGACACGCTGCTAACCGAAAACCGCATCTTCAAGCAGCGGCTGGTCGACATCGGCATCGTGTCCGAACAGGATGCGCTGGATTGGGGTTTCTCGGGCGTGATGGTGCGCGGATCGGGCATGGCCTGGGACCTGCGTCGCAGCCAGCCTTACGAATGCTATGACGAGTTCGACTTCAAGATCCCGGTCGGTACGAACGGCGACTGCTATGACCGTTTCCTGTGCCGGATGCAGGAAATGCGTGAATCGACGCTGATCATGAAGCAGGCGATCGCCAAGCTGCGGGCCGAAGGGCCGGGCGAGGTTCTGGCCCGCGGCAAGCTGACCCCGCCCAAGCGGGGCGACATGAAGCGGGACATGGAAAGCCTGATCCATCACTTCAAGCTGTACACAGAGGGCTTCCGCGTTCCCGCCGGAGAGGTCTATGCCGCCGTCGAGGCCCCCAAGGGCGAGTTCGGCGTCTATCTGGTCAGCGACGGCACCAACCGCCCTTATCGTGCAAAACTTCGCGCGCCGGGGTTCCTGCACCTTCAATCCATGGACTGGATGTCCAAGGGCCATCTGCTGGCCGACGTCCCGGCCCTGATCGCCACCCAGGATATCGTCTTCGGAGAGGTTGACCGCTGATGCTGCGCCGCCTGCACCCCGTCCAGCCGGACAGTTTCGAATTCACGCCTGCGAACCTGGAATGGGCGCAGGCACAGATCACCAAATACCCCGAGGGTCGTCAGCAATCGGCGATCATTCCTGTCTTGTGGCGTGCCCAGGAACAGGAAGGCTGGCTGTCGCGTCCTGCCATCGAATATTGCGCGGAACTGTTGGGCATGGCCTATATCCGGGCGCTGGAAGTGGCGACGTTCTACTTCATGTTCCAGCTGCAACCCGTTGGGACTGTTGCGAACATCCAGATCTGCGGCACCACGACCTGCATGATCTGCGGGGCCGAGGACCTGGTCGCGGTCTGCAAGCGCAAGATCGCGCCCACGCCGCATACCCTGTCGGCCGACGGCAAGTTCAGCTGGGAGGAGGTCGAATGCCTTGGCGCCTGCGCCAACGCCCCGATGGCCCAGATTGGCAAGGACTACTATGAAGATCTGACGCCCGAGAGCCTCGAGGCGCTGATCGACCGCATGTCGGCCGGAGAGGTTCCCGTGCCCGGATCGCAGACCGGTCGCTTTGCGTCCGAACCCGTCAGCGGACTGACCAGCCTGGCCGATCTGAAGGGGCAGGAGGGTCACAACGCCAGCGTGCAACTGGCCTCTGACCTGGGCGAGACGCTGAAGCGGATCGACGGGACCGAGGTTCCGATCCTGACGAAATGGCGCCGCAAGCCCGATGCCGCGGCGGACGACCAGACCGGCGTGGACACCGCGCCGGAACGCGAACCGCGCCCGTCGGACGGGGCACCGGTCGATTCGACCGGCGTGACCGAGCAGGAGGCGCAGGCCAGTTCGGCCGCGCGCCCGGTTTCGGCGCGCGAACCGGCCGATGTGCGCAAGGATGACAAGGACCGCGACTGACCGCAGCCCGACGACCCGCAGAAAGGATGCCAGCCATGACACCCGCCAGCAGAACCACCGGAGCCGTCACGGCGCTGCTGGTCTTTCTGGGCATCGGCCTGTTCGGGCAGATGGGCTGGCTGGCGGCCTTGGTGCTGGCGCTGATCGCGGGTGGCCTGCTGGCCCTGATGGTGGCTTGGCTTGGCGATCCCCGCGGGGTCGGAATGGACGCGCCGGATTGGGACGCGATGCCGCTGCCGTCTCAGCCTGTCGCGGCCGCGCCCGTCCGGCAGGCACCGGCGCCTGCGGCTGCGCCCGAGATTGCGCCGTCGGGGGATGCCATTCCGCCGGCCGCCCCGCGCGAGACGCCGGACGCCGCGCGCAGTATCTATGCCGGCGGGCCGGACGACCTGCGGGCCATCAAGGGCATCGGGCCCAAGGTCCAGCAGGCGCTGGAACAGGCGGGCGTGACGCGGTTCGCGCAGATCGCGGCCTGGGACGATGCCGACGTGGATCGCATGGCGGCCGGGATCGGCCGCGCCGCGTCGCGCATCCGCAATGACGATTGGGTGGGGCAGGCGCGCGCGCTGGCCGCACGCAGGCAGGAGGCGGGGTGATGGCGGACCCCGCGCAGGACGCCCGCCAGATGCGGCTGGTCGCGATCGTGATCGCGACGACCATGCTGATCTGGCTCGCCATCCAGGCGATCGGGCAGCACTATGACTGGGCGGCGCGGTGGGCCTTTCTGGCCGACCTTGCCGCCATCGGCGCTTTTGTCTGGTCGCTGATCGTGACCTGGCGTATCTGGCGGCGCAGGAATGCGTGACGCCGGGAATAAAGGACGTATCGGATGCTGAAAGACCAGGATCGCATTTTCACCAACCTGTATGGCATGGGCGACCGCAGCCTGGCCGGCGCGCAGAAGCGTGGCCATTGGGACGGGACCGGCGACATCATCGGCCGCGGGCGCGACAAGATCATCGAGCAGGTCAAGGCTTCGGGGCTGCGTGGACGCGGCGGCGCAGGCTTTCCGACCGGTCTGAAATGGTCCTTCATGCCCAAGGAATCGGACGGCCGGCCCAGCTATCTGGTGATCAACGCCGACGAATCCGAGCCTGCGACCTGCAAGGACCGCGAGATCATGCGCCATGATCCGCACACCCTGATCGAGGGTGCGCTGATCGCAAGCTTCGCGATGAACGCGCATGTCTGCTACATCTACCTGCGCGGCGAATACATCCGCGAAAAGGAGGCCCTGCAGGCCGCCATCGACGAATGCTATGACGCGGGGCTTCTGGGCGCGAATGCGGCCGGGTCGGGATGGGATTTCGACCTGTACCTGCACCACGGCGCCGGCGCCTATATCTGTGGCGAGGAAACCGCGCTGCTGGAAAGCCTGGAAGGCAAGAAGGGCATGCCGCGCATGAAGCCGCCGTTTCCGGCGGGCGCGGGTCTCTATGGCTGCCCGACCACGGTGAACAACGTCGAATCCATCGCCGTCGTGCCGACGATCCTGCGCCGCGGGGCGGAGTGGTTCGCGGGCTTCGGCCGTCCGAACAACGCGGGCGTCAAGCTGTTCGGGCTGACCGGACACCTGAACGCTCCCTGCGTGGTCGAGGAGGCCATGTCGATCAGCATGAAAGAGCTGATCGAGAAGCATGGCGGTGGCGTGCGCGGCGGCTGGAAGAACCTCAAGGCGGTGATTCCCGGTGGTGCCTCCTGCCCGGTCCTGACGGCCGAGCAGTGCGAGAACGCCATCATGGATTACGACGGCATGCGCGAGCTGAAATCCAGTTTTGGCACCGGCTGCATGATCGTGATGGATCAGTCGACCGACATCATCAAGGCGATCTGGCGCCTGTCCGCCTTTTTCAAGCACGAAAGCTGCGGCCAGTGCACGCCCTGCCGCGAGGGCACCGGCTGGATGATGCGCGTCATGGCGCGCCTGGTGTCCGGCGAGGCCGAGGTCGAGGAGATCGACATGCTGCTTGACGTGACCAAGCAGGTCGAAGGCCACACCATCTGCGCCTTGGGCGATGCGGCGGCATGGCCCATCCAGGGCCTGATCCGCAATTTCCGCGGAGAGATCGAGGATCGCCTGATCGCCAAGAAGACCGGGCGCACGGGCGCGCTGGCCGCGGAATGAGCATGACGGCGGCATATCACGATCCCCGCACGGGGTCGTGTCGGGCAATGCGCCCGGCCGGTGATTACGTGGAGGCACGTGATCACCGAAAGGATGCCGTGATGAAACGACCCATGCTTGCCGCCATCGCCCTGGCGTTTCTGGCCCTTCCTGCCGTCGCGCAGGTGCCGCTGAGCCAGGAGACCTACATCAACGACCGGCTGGTCCAGGCCCGTGTGGCCGACATGCTGCGCCGGGGATGCCCCGACATCAGCGCGCGGATGATCCGTGCCTTCAGCGAGGCGCGCGCGCTGAAACGCTATGCCCTGGATCAGGGCTATTCCGAGACCGAGATCGAGACCTTTCTGGACAGCCGCGAGGATCGCCGACGCATCTATGCCGAAGCAGACCGCTATATGGTCCAGAACGGTGTCGTGAACGGACAGCCGGAAACCTTTTGCCGCCTCGGGCGGGACGAAATCGCACGGCAGACGGTCGCAGGATCGCTGCTGAGTGCCAGATAAGGAAGTCATCATGGCCGAATTGCGGACAATCAAGATCGACGGCATCGAGATCCAGGTCGATCCGAACCTGACCTTGATCCAGGCCTGCGAGCAGGCCGGGATCGAGATCCCGCGTTTCTGCTATCACGAGCGGCTGTCCATCGCGGGCAACTGCCGGATGTGCTTGGTCGAGGTCGTGGGCGGCCCGCCCAAGCCCGCCGCCTCCTGCGCGATGCAGGTCAAGGACATGCGCCCCGGTCCCGACGGCGCCCCGTCCGAGATCCGCACCAACAGCCCGATGGTCAAGAAGGCCCGCGAAGGCGTGATGGAGTTCCTGCTGATCAACCATCCGCTGGATTGTCCGATCTGCGACCAGGGCGGCGAATGCGACCTGCAGGACCAAGCGATGGCGTACGGCGTCGATTTCAGCCGCTATCGCGAGCCGAAGCGTGCCTCCGAGGAGCTGAACCTGGGGCCGCTGGTCGAGACCCACATGACGCGCTGCATCAGCTGCACCCGCTGCGTGCGCTTCACGACCGAGGTCGCGGGCATCACCCAGATGGGCCAGACCGGCCGCGGCGAGGACAGCGAGATCACCAGCTATCTGAACCAGACGCTGGAATCGAACCTGCAGGGCAACATCATCGACCTGTGCCCGGTTGGCGCGCTGGTGTCGAAGCCCTATGCCTTCACCGCCCGCCCGTGGGAGCTGACCAAGACCGAGACGATCGACGTCATGGACGCGCTTGGCAGCGCGATCCGCGTGGACACCAAGGGCCGTGAAGTGATGCGGATCCTGCCGCGCAACCATGACGCGGTGAACGAGGAGTGGATCAGCGACAAGACCCGCTTCGTCTGGGACGGTCTGCGCCGCCAGCGTCTGGATACCCCCTATCTGCGCGAGAACGGTCGCCTGCGCCCGGCCACCTGGCCCGAGGCGCTGACGGCTGCCGCCCGCGCGATGCAGGGCGGCAAGGTCGCGGGCCTGGTCGGTGATCTGGCCTCGGTCGAGGCGGCCTTCAGCCTCAAGACGCTGGTCGAGGGGCTGGGCGGTTCGGTGGAATGCCGCACCGACGGCGCGCGCCTGCCCGCGGGCAACCGGTCGGGCTATGTCGGCAATGCGGTGATCGAGGATATCGACACCGCCGCGTCCATCCTGCTGATCGGGACCAATCCGCGCGACGAGGCGGCCGTGCTGAACGCCCGCCTGCGCCGAGCCTGGGCACGCGGCGCGCAGGTCACGGTCGTCGGTCCGGCAGTCGATCTGACCTTCGATTATGACCATGCGGGCACCGACCGCGCGGCGCTGTTTGCCTTGCTGGAGAAGGCCGAACAGTCCGAGGACGCGGGCATCATCATCATCGGGCAGGGCGCCCTGCGCGAGGCCGACGGCGAGGCCGTGCTGGCTGCCGCCCAGGCCCTGGCCCAGACCACCGGTGCGCGCCTGCTGGTCCTGCACACCGCCGCGGGCCGCGTGGGTGCGATGGACGTGGGTGCCGTGACCGAGGGCGGGATGTCCGCCGTGATCGACGGGGCGCAGGTGATCTTCAACCTGGGCGCCGATGAGGTCGAGATCGCCGCGGGTCCTGTGGTCATCTATCAGGGCAGCCATGGCGACCGGGGCGCGCATCGCGCCGACATCATCCTGCCCGCCGCCTGCTATACCGAGGAGATGGGCCTGTTCGTGAACACCGAGGGCCGTCCCCAGCTGGCCATGCGCGCCAATTTCGCGCCTGGTGAGGCCAAGGAGAACTGGGCCATCCTGCGCGCCCTGTCGGCCGAGCTGGGCCAGACCCTGCCGTGGGACAGCCTGGCGCAGTTGCGTCGTGCGCTGGTCGAGGCGGTGCCGCATCTGGGCCAGGTCGATCAGGTCGTCGAGAGCGACTGGCAGCCCCTGCCGATGCGGGACTTGGGCCAGGCGGCCTTCGTGAACCCGATCCGTGATTTCTACCTGACGAACCCGATCGCACGCAGCTCTCCGCTGATGGGAGAGTTGTCGCGCATGGCTGCGGCGCGCCATATGCCCGCGTTGGCTGCGGAGTAACAAGGATGACCCCCACTGTTCGGACAAGCGCTTCGGTGACGGCCCTGATCGGGGCCGTCTTGGCCCTGTCGGGCTGCATGCAGACCTCGACCGGTGGGGGGGCGGAGGCGCGTCCTCCGGTGGCGGCCTCGGTGGCGGGGGGCGACAGGCTTGGCCGCGCCCGCGTGTCCAGCCAGTCGGGAGAGATCCTGATCCTGGAGGAGGACGGCAGCGTCACGACGATGGATCTGGACAGCCCCGGCGGCCGCGACGCCTTTGCTGTGACTGAGGCCGACCTCGAGGCGCTGAACCAGAACCTGGACCTGGATTTCGCAGGCTTGGTCGCGCCCAACCGCCCGCGGGAGAAGACCGCGCAGCAAAAGGCGTTGGAGGCGTTCGCCGCCCGGACCCAGCCCGCGCTGCCGGTGCTGGCCGAGGGGACCGAGATCGCGCCCGAATCCTTCATCGCCGTGCAGGTGGTGCCGCTGAACCGCGGCGCGGGCGCCGATCTGGTCGAGGTGACGGCCAATCTGCAGCAGGGGGTGGACGCGGATATCGCGTTCTCGTATGCCACCTGCGCATTGGCCGGTTGGGCCCGCGACAACGGCAACCCCTATGGTCGGCATGTCCGCACGCTTCAGGCCGAACGGAACGGCAAGCTGCTGATCGGATCGGCGTTCCTGCTGTCGGACAGCAAGCCGATGGGATTGCGGGTGATGGAAACGGAAGAGACCTTGCGCGAATGCGACGCACGCGGCATTCCAACGGCGTAAGGCAAAGGGACTGGCATCATGGCTGAATTTTGGGCATCCTCCTGGGGCATCGCGCTGATCCTGCTGGCGCAGGGCCTGGCGCTGATCGTCTTCGTGATGCTGTCGCTGGTCTACATGGTCTATGGCGACCGCAAGATCTGGGCGGCGGTGCAGATGCGCCGTGGACCCAACGTGGTCGGGCCCTGGGGCGTCCTTCAGACATTCGCCGACGCGCTGAAATTCGTGGTCAAGGAAATCGTCGTGCCCGCGGGCGCGGACAAGTTCGTGTTCTTCCTGGCGCCGTTCCTGTCGATGATGTTGGCGCTGCTGGCCTTCGTGGCGATTCCCTTCGCGCCGGGCTGGGTCATGGCAGACATCAACGTGGGCATCCTGTTCATCTTCGCGGTCTCATCGCTGGAGGTCTATGGGGTGATCATGGGGGGCTGGGCGTCCAACTCCAAGTTCCCGTTCCTGGGCTCGCTGCGGTCGGCGGCGCAGATGATCAGCTATGAGGTCAGCCTGGGCCTGATCATCATCGGCGTGATCATCTCGGCGGGCTCGATGAACCTGACCGCCATCGTCGAGGCGCAGCGCGGGGCGGGACTGCTGTCGTGGTTCTGGCTGCCGCACCTGCCGATGGTCGTGCTGTTCTTCGTCTCGGCCTTGGCCGAGACCAACCGCCCGCCCTTCGACCTGCCGGAAGCGGAATCCGAACTGGTCGCGGGCTTTATGACCGAATATTCCTCGACCCCCTATCTGCTGTTCATGGCCGGCGAATACATCGCCATGTGGCTGATGTGCGCGCTGATCAGCCTGCTGTTCTTCGGCGGCTGGCTGTCGCCCATCCCCGGCCTGCCGGACGGCGCGATCTGGATGTTCCTCAAGATGGTCATCTGGTTCTTCATGTTCGCCATGGTGAAGGCCATCGTGCCGCGGTACCGCTATGACCAGTTGATGCGGATCGGCTGGAAGGTGTTCCTGCCGCTGTCACTGGGCTGGGTCGTGATCGTGGCGTTCCTTGCGAAATTCGAAGTCTTCGGGACCTTCTGGGCCCGTTGGGCAGGAGTGTAAAAGATGGCTTTCGACGTCGTCCGCGCCACCAAGTACTTCCTGATGGTGGATTTCATCAAAGGGTTCGGCTTGGGCATGCGCTATTTCTTCGCGCCCAAGGCGACCATCAACTATCCCCACGAAAAGGGTCCGCTCTCGCCGCGCTTCCGCGGCGAGCACGCCCTGCGCCGCTATCCCAACGGCGAGGAACGCTGCATCGCCTGCAAGCTGTGCGAGGCGATCTGCCCTGCGCAGGCGATCACCATCGATGCCGAACCGCGCGACGACGGCTCGCGCCGCACGACACGCTATGACATCGACATGACCAAGTGCATCTATTGCGGCTTCTGCCAGGAGGCCTGCCCGGTCGACGCGATCGTCGAAGGACCGAACTTCGAATTCGCCACAGAGACCCGCGAGGAGCTGTTCTACAACAAGGACAAGCTGCTGGACAATGGCGCCCGTTGGGAGTCCGAGATCGCGCGCAACCTGGCGATGGACGCGCCCTACAGATGACCGATCCCTTCACCAAGATGTTCCAGCAGATGCTGAGCCAGGGACAGGAGATGGCGCGGACCTTCAATCCGGCGCTGGAGCATTTCGACGTCAAGGCGTTCGAGAAGATGTTCCCGACCATGCCCGCGGACATGCTGGAGATGTGGTTCGGCAAGACCTTCAACCGCGACGGCCTGGATGCGCGCACCCGCCTGCTGGTGACCATCGCGGCGATGACCGTGCAGGGCGCGCTGGCCGAACCGCAGATGCGCATGACGATCCGCCACGCCATCGAGGCAGGCGCCACCCCGCGCGAGATCGCCGAGGTGATCTATCAGATGGGAATGTTCGGCGGCCTGCCGGCGATGCAGAAGGCGCTGGAGATCGCCCAGGGCGTCTTTACCGAATCCGAGGGGAGCCCCCAGTCATGATGACATTCGCATTCTACCTGTTCGCCATCTCTGTCTGCACGGCCGGCTTCATGGTGGTGCTGGCGCGCAACCCGGTCCATTCGGTGCTTTGGCTGATCCTGGCCTTCCTGTCGGCCGCGGGGCTGTTCGTCCTGCTGGGCGCCGAGTTCGTGGCCATGCTGCTGATCATCGTCTATGTCGGCGCGGTCGCGGTGCTGTTCCTGTTCGTGGTCATGATGCTGGACGTGGACTTCACCAAGCTGAAGGGCGAGTTCGCCCGCTATCTGCCGCTGGCCGGCCTGATCGCCATCGTCCTGCTGGCGCAGCTGGCCATCGCCTATGGCGCGTGGGAAAGCAGCGACCAGTCGGCGACCCTGCGGTCCGTGCCGATGGCGACCGAGGTTCTGAACACCAACGCGATCGGTCTGCTGCTCTATGACCGCTACATCCTGCCGTTCCAGATTTCGGGCCTGATCCTGCTGGTCGCGATGATCGGGGCGATCACGCTGACGATGCGGCACCGCACCAACGTCAAGCGCCAGGACGTGATCGCCCAGATGCACCGCGATCCGGCCAAGGCCATGCAGCTGCGCGACGTCAAGCCGGGGCAGGGGCTGTAAGCCTCCGCCCCAGCCAACGGAATATCAACGGGTGAGAGAGCCCGGAGGGACTGAACTGATGATCGGATTGACACATTACCTGGTCGTGGGCGCGATATTGTTCGTCGCCGGGATCTTCGGCATCTTCGTGAACCGCAAGAACGTCATCGTCATCCTGATGTCGATCGAGCTGATGCTGCTGGCGGTCAACATCAACTTCGTCGCATTTTCGGCCCATCTGGGCGATCTGGGCGGGCAGATCTTCACCATGTTCATCCTGACCGTCGCCGCGGCCGAAGCGGCCATCGGCCTGGCCATCCTGGTCGTCTTCTTCCGCAACCGCGGCACGATCGCGGTGGAAGATGTCAACGTGATGAAGGGTTAGGGTCATGGCTCAGTTCATTCTTTTCGCGCCCCTGCTGGGTGCGCTGATTGCAGGCTTCGGATGGCGCCTGATCGGAGAGCGCGGCGCGCAGATCCTGACGACAGCCATCCTGTTCGCCGCCGCGGCCCTGTCCTGGGTTGTCTTCCTGACCCTGGGCGAGCCGCAGAGCATCCCCGTCATGGACTGGATCGTCTCGGGCGACTTCACCTCCGAATGGGCGATCCGCCTGGACCGCCTGACCGCGATCATGCTGATCGTAATCAATTCGGTCTCGGCGCTCGTGCACCTCTACAGCTTCGGCTACATGGCGCATGACGAGAATTTCGGCGATGACGAGCCCTATCGCGCGCGTTTCTTCGCCTATCTGTCGTTCTTCACCTTCTCGATGCTGATGCTGGTGACCTCCGACAACCTGCTTCAGATGTTCTTCGGCTGGGAAGGCGTGGGCGTCGCCTCCTATCTGCTAATCGGCTTCTATTTCAAGAAGCAGTCGGCTGGCGCCGCCGCGATGAAGGCGTTCATCGTCAACCGCGTGGGTGACTTCGGCTTCCTGCTGGGCATCTTCGGCCTGTGGTGGATGACCGGGTCGATCCAGTTCGACGAGATCTTCGCCCAGGTCCCGATGCTGGCCCAGACCGAGATGACCTTCCTATGGCGTGACTGGAACGCGGCCAACGTGCTGGCGATCCTTCTGTTCATCGGCGCTATGGGCAAGTCGGCGCAGCTGTTCCTGCACACCTGGCTGCCCGACGCGATGGAGGGCCCGACCCCGGTGTCGGCCCTGATCCACGCGGCGACCATGGTTACCGCGGGCGTGTTCCTGGTCTGCCGGATGTCGCCGCTTTACGAATTCGCGCCCGAAGCCAAGATGTTCATTGTCTATATCGGCGCGACCACCGCCTTCTTCGCGGCGACTGTCGGTCTGGTCCAGAACGACATCAAGCGCGTCATCGCCTATTCGACCTGTTCGCAGCTGGGCTACATGTTCGTGGCGGCGGGCGTCGGCGTCTATTCGGTCGCCATGTTCCACCTGTTCACGCATGCCTTCTTCAAGGCGATGCTGTTCCTGGGCGCGGGTTCGGTGATCCACGCGATGCATCACGAACAGGACATGCGGAACTATGGCGGGCTGCGCAAGAAGATCCCGCTGACCTTCGCGGCGATGATGATCGGCACGCTGGCCATCACGGGCGTGGGCATCCCGCTGACCCATATCGGCTTCGCGGGCTTCCTGTCCAAGGATGCCGTGATCGAGAGCGCTTTCGTCGGCAGCACCTACGCCTTCTGGATGCTGGTGATCGCGGCGCTGATGACAAGCTTCTATTCCTGGCGGCTGATGTTCATGACGTTCTTCGGCTCGCCGCGCGGCGATCATCATGCGCATGACCACGCGCATGAGAGCCCGCGCGTGATGACCGCGCCGCTGGTCGTGCTGGCCTTCGGCTCGATCTTCGCGGGCATGATCTGGTACAACAGCTTCTTCGAGGAGGAGGGCGTTGCCGGCTTCTTCGGGATCGAGGCCGCCGTCCACCACGAGGAGGCCGGCCATGCCGAAGGCGTCGCCGTCGCGGGCACCGGCACGGCCCTGGAAGGCAGCGTGGCCGAGGCCCCCGCAGCAGAGCCCGAGGGTGCCGCAACCCACGCCGCCGCAGGCGCGGCCGAGGATCCGGCCGACATCGCCAGCTATACCGTGACGCCCGGTGCGATCTACATGCGGCCGGACAACCACGTGATGCATGACGCCCACTATGTCCCCGCCTGGGTCAAGGTGTCGCCGTTCATCGCGATGCTGATCGGGTTCGGTCTGGCCTGGCTGATGTACATCCGCCGTCCCGAACTGCCCGGCCAGCTGGCGGCGCAACAGCGGGGCCTGTACCAGTTCCTGCTGAACAAGTGGTACTTCGACCAGGCCTATGACGCGATCTTCGTGCGTCCCGCGCGCTGGATCGGCCGCAAGCTGTGGACGGCAGGTGACGGAGCCGTTATCGACGGCGCCATCAACGGGCTGGCCTTGGGAATCATCCCGCGCCTGACCCGGTTCGCCGGACGGGTGCAGTCGGGCTATCTGTTCCACTATGCCTTCGCGATGGTTCTGGGCATCGTGGGCTTGCTGATCTGGGTGATGATGCGGGGCGCGCACTGACATGACGAACCTTCTCTCCATCATCACCTTCCTGCCGATCGTGGCGGCGGGCATCCTGGCCCTGTTCCTGCGCGGCGACGACGCAGCATCGCAGAAGAACGCCAAGTGGCTGGCCCTGATCGCGACCAGCGCGACCTTCCTTGTGTCGCTGTTCCTGCTGTCGGGCTTCGAGCCTGCGAACACGGGCTTCCAGTTCGTCGAGGATCACGCCTGGATCATGGGCCTGCGCTACAAGATGGGCGTCGACGGGATCTCCGTCCTGTTCATCATGCTGACCACCTTCCTGATGCCGCTGACCATCCTGTCCTGCTGGGACGTCAAGATGCGGGTCAAGGAATACATGATCGCCTTCCTGGTGCTGGAAGGGCTGATGATCGGCGTCTTCGCGGCGCTGGACCTGATCCTGTTCTACCTGTTCTTCGAGGCGGGGCTGATCCCGATGTTCCTGATCATCGGCATCTGGGGCGGCAAGAACCGCATCTATGCCTCGTTCAAGTTCTTCCTCTATACGTTCATCGGCTCCGTGCTGATGCTGGTCGCGATGATCGCGATGGCACGCACTGCGGGCACCACCGACATCGCCCAGCTGCTGGCCTTCGACTTCCCGTCCGAGACGATGGCGATCATGGGCTTCAGCATCGTCGGCGGCATGCAGACGCTGCTGTTCCTGGCCTTCTTCGCCAGCTTCGCGGTCAAGATGCCGATGTGGCCGGTCCACACCTGGCTGCCCGACGCGCACGTGCAGGCGCCGACTGCGGGCTCCGTAGTCCTGGCGGCGGTTCTGCTGAAGATGGGTGGCTACGGCTTCCTGCGCTTCAGCCTGCCGATGTTCCCAGTGGCGTCCGACCTGCTGCAGGGCGTCGTCCTGTGGATGTCCGCCATCGCGATCGTCTACACCTCGCTGGTGGCGCTGGCACAGTCGGACATGAAGAAGCTGATCGCCTATTCGTCGGTCGCCCACATGGGCTATGTGACCATGGGCATTTTTGCCGCCAACCAGCAGGGTCTGGACGGGGCGATCTTCCAGATGCTGTCGCACGGCTTCATCTCGGGGGCGCTGTTCCTCTGCGTGGGTGTCATCTACGACCGCATGCACACGCGCGAGATCGACGCCTATGGCGGTCTGGTGAACCGGATGCCGGTCTATGCGCTGGTCTTCATGTTCTTCACCATGGCCAACGTGGGCCTGCCCGGCACATCGGGCTTCGTGGGCGAGTTCCTGACCCTGATGGGGACGTTCCATGCCAACACCTGGGTGGCCTTTGTCGCGGCGACCGGCGTGATCCTTTCGGCGGCCTATGCGCTGTGGCTTTACCGCCGCGTCACCATGGGCGCGCTGATCAAGGAAAGCCTGCGCACGATCACCGACATGACCCCGCGCGAACGCTGGATCTTTGCGCCGCTGATCGCCATGACCTTGATCCTGGGCGTCTATCCGCGCCTGGTCACCGACATCACCGGCCCCTCGGTCCAGGCGCTGCTGGTGAATTACAACGACGCGCTGCCTGCTGATGCGGCGACGGGCGACCTGGCCTCGGCCACCGCCAGCCATTGAGGAACGCACGATGACCGGTTTGGATATCTCCACCATTCTGCCCGAGCTGCTGCTGGCGATCTATGCGCTGGCCGCGCTGCTGGCGGGGGCCTATCTGGGCAAGGACCGGATCGCACGGCAGATCCTGTGGGCCAGCGTGGCGGCGCTTCTGGCGGCGGCGATGGTGGTGGGCATGGCCGACCGCCCGCAGCAGAGCGCGTTCTTCGGGATGTTCATGGACGACGCCTTCGGCCGTTTCGCCAAGGTCACGATCCTGCTTTCCGGTGCCGCCGTCCTGGCGATGAGCGCCGAGTACATGGAACGGCATCGACTGATGCGGTTTGAATACCCCATCCTGATCGTGCTGGCGACCGTCGGCATGATGGTGATGGTGTCGGCCGGCGACCTGCTGTCATTGTACATGGGCCTGGAGCTGCAATCGCTGGCGCTGTACGTCGTCGCCGCCATGCGCCGCGAAAGCGTCAAATCGTCCGAGGCCGGGTTGAAGTATTTCGTGCTGGGCGCGCTCAGCTCCGGCCTGCTGCTCTATGGTGCGTCGCTGGTCTACGGCTTTGCCGGCACCACGCAATTCGCCGGCATCATGCAGGCCGTTCAGGCCGGAAGCCTGCCCCTGGGCCTGCTGTTCGGTCTGGTGTTCCTTCTGGTCGGCCTGGCCTTCAAGGTGTCCGCCGTGCCGTTCCACATGTGGACGCCCGACGTCTATGAAGGCTCGCCCTCGCCGGTGACCGCGTTCCTGGCCACTGCGCCCAAGGTCGCGGCGATGGCGCTGATCGCGCGGCTGATGTTCGACGCCTTCGGGAACGTGCCGGCCGATTGGGGTCAGATCATCGCGGTGCTGGCGCTGCTGTCGATGTTCCTGGGCTCGATCGCGGGCATCGGTCAGCGCAACATCAAGCGTCTGATGGCCTATTCCTCGATTGCGCATATGGGCTTTGCGCTGGTCGGCCTGGCTGCGGGCACCGCCTATGGGGTGCAGGCCATGCTGATCTACATGGCCATCTATGCGGTCATGAACGTGGGCAGCTTTGCCTTCATCCTGTCGCTGGAACGCGACGGCCGCCCGATCACCGACCTGGAGAGCCTGAACCGCTTTGCCAGCGCCGAGCCGCTGAAGGCGATGGCGGTCCTGCTGCTGATGTTCAGCCTTGCGGGCGTGCCGCCGCTGGTCGGTTTCTGGGCCAAGTACGGCGTGCTGTCGGCAGCGGTCGATGGCGGCATGGCATGGCTGGCGGTCGCCGGCGTGATCGCATCGGTCATCGGCGCGTTCTATTACCTGCGCATCGTGTACTACATGTACTTCGGCGCCGAGACCGAGGGCGTGACCAGCCGCATGGGCAGCGTGCAGTACGCCGCCCTGCTGGTGCCGGCCTTCGCGCTGCTGCTGGGTTCGATCACCCTGCTGGGCATCGACGATGCCGCGGCGCTGGCCGCGCAGTCGCTTGTCGGTGAAGCCCCGGTTGCAGGTGAATAACCCGCCCGCCACATGGCCCCAGGGCGTGGCACGCCATGTCCTGGACCGTGTGGACAGCACCAACGCGGAAGCCTTCAGGCTGGCCCCGACGCTTGGTGGCCCGGCCTGGATCATGGCGCGCGAACAGCAGGCCGGACGTGGTCGCCGCGGCCGCGCCTGGACCGATCCGCCCGGAAACTTTGCCGCGACGCTGGTCCTGCGGCCGCAGGGAGCTGCGGCCGATGCGGCGCGGTTGTCCTTCGTCGCGGCGCTGGCCGTGCATGACGCGCTGCGCGACCTGTGCGGTCCGGCGTTGAACCTGTCCCTGAAATGGCCCAACGACGTCCTGCTGAACGGCGGCAAGCTGTCCGGCATCCTGCTGGAGAGCAGCGGGGCAGGGGGACAGGTCGCGGTCCTGGCGATCGGCATCGGCGTCAATCTGGCGCAGGCCCCGGAGCCGTCCGAGGTCGAGGCCGGCGCTCTGCGTCCGGTCAGCCTGGCCGGAGAGACCGGCCTGACCGTGACGCCCGACGATCTGCTGGACGCGCTGGCCGTCCGTTTCGACGACGGCATGCGGCAGATGGCGGCCTATGGCTTTGCGCCGATCCGCGCGGCCTGGCTGGCCCGCGCCGCAAGGCTGGGAGAGACGATCACCGCCCGAACCGGCACCGCCGAGATCACCGGGCGCTTCGACGGTATCGACGAAACCGGCGCCCTTATCCTGACGGGTCCGCGCGGCCGCCAGGCGATTTCCGCCGCAGACATCCATTTCGGGGGCTAGATCCATGCTGCTGTGCATCGATACCGGCAACACGAACACTGTCTTCTCGATCTGGGACGGGACGCGGTTCCTGTCCCACTGGCGGATCCGCACGGATCATCGGCGGACGGCGGACGAATACTATGTCTGGCTGTCCACGCTGATCGCGGTGCAGCGGTTCGAGTTGCAGATCGACGCCTGCATCATCAGCGCCACGGCGCCGCGGGTGGTCTTCAATCTGCGGGTGCTGTGCAACCGCTATTTCGACACGCGGCCCCTGGTGGTGGGCAAGCCCGACTGCCTGCTGCCGGTGCCGCCGCGGGTCGATGCGGGGACGACCGTGGGGCCCGACCGGCTGGTGAACACGGTCGGCGCCTATGACCGGCACGGCCCGGACCTGATCGTGGTCGATTTCGGCACGGCCACCACATTCGACGTGGTCGACATCGACGGCGCCTATATCGGGGGCGTCATCGCGCCGGGTGTGAACCTGTCGCTGGAGGCGCTGCACATGGGGGCGGCGTCCCTGCCGCATGTCGATGTGACGATGCCGGCGACGGTGATCGGCACGAATACGGTTGCATGTATCCAGTCAGGCGTGTTCTGGGGATATGTGGGGCTGGTCGACGGTATCGTGGACAAGATCCGCGCCGAGCGCGACCGACCCATGAAAGTGATAGCCACTGGCGGGCTTGCGCCATTGTTCGATCAGGGGTTCGACCTGTTCGATGCGATTGAAGACGATTTGACGATGCACGGGCTTCGGCTCATTCACGACTTTAACAAGGAGATGGGAAATGGCTGAACGCCTGATCTATCTGCCGCTCGGCGGAGCGGGCGAAATTGGCATGAACGCCTATGTCTATGGATACGGCCTGCCCGGCAAGGAGCGGCTGATCCTGGTGGACCTGGGCGTCACCTTCGGCGACATGGAGGGCAGCCCGGGGATCGACCTGATCATGCCCGACCTGACCTGGCTGGAGAAGAACCGCCACCGGCTGGAGGCGATCTTCGTCACCCACGGCCACGAGGACCATATCGGTGCCATCGCGCATCTGTGGAAGCGGCTGGACGTGCCGATCTATGCACGCCGCTTCACCGGGACGCTGGTGCGCCTGAAGATGGAGGAGCACGGCCTGCCGACCGAGGTGGTCAACATCACCGAAGCGCGCCCTGCCGTGACCAATGTAGGCCCCTTCGGGGTGCAGTTCGTGCCGATCAGCCACTCGATCCCGGAAAGCAGCGCGCTGATCATTGACACGCCTGCGGGTCGCGTCGTGCATACGGGCGACTTCAAGATGGACGTGACCCCGGTCGTGGGCGACGCCTTCGACCCGGTCGGCCTGTCGCAGATCGCCGCCGAGGGCAAGGGCGTCAAGGTCCTGGCCTGTGACAGCACGAACATCTTTTCGACCCATCCCGGTCGGTCCGAGGCGGTTCTGGCGACCCCGATCCTGGAATGGGTCATGGCGCAGCCGAACCTGGTCGTGGCCACCACCTTTGCCAGCAATATCGCCCGTCTGAAGACGCTGGCCGATGCGGCGCGCGCTTCGGGGCGCAAGGTATGCCTGTTGGGCCGCGCGATGCGGCGCATGGTCAGCGTGGGCTTCGACAGTGGCATCCTGAAGGATTTCCCCGAGACGATCGGGCCCGAGGAGGCCGCCAAGCTGCCGCGCAACAAGGTCCTGCTGCTGGTCACCGGCAGCCAGGGAGAACGTCGCGCCGCCAGCGCGCAGCTGTCGCGCGGCCGCTATCTGGGCCTGTCCCTGAAGGAAGGCGACAGCTTCCTCTTCAGCTCCAAGACCATTCCCGGCAACGAGAAGTCGGTCGGCCGCATCATGAATGCGCTGAGCGAGGCCGGAGTCGAGGTCTGGGACGCCGATGACGGGCTCTACCACGTCTCGGGTCACGCGAACCGGCCCGACATCGAGGCGATGCACGACCTGCTGCGGCCCAAGGTCGTGATCCCCATGCATGGCGAGCACCTGCACCTGCGCGAGCATGTGATGCTGGCCCGTGCCAAGGGCATGACCGCCGAGATCGTGACCAACGGCACGATGCTGGACCTGACGGGCGATCGCCCCAAGGTCTGCGATCAGGTCGAAACGGGGCGCCTTTATCTGGATGGTAACCTGCTGATCGGCGCGATGGACGGGGTCGTGCGCGACCGCATCCGCATGGCGCTGAACGGGCACGCGATGGTCAGTGTGATCGTGGACGAGGACGACAATGTCCTGCCCGATGCCTGGGTCGAACTGATGGGCCTGTCCGAGCGGACCCGTTCGGGCGGCGAGCTGGCGCGCCAGATCGAGGCCGAGCTGTCCGAGTTCCTAGAGCGTGCCGATGCACGCACCGTGCGCGACGACGGCAAGATGGACGAGGCGATTCGCAAGATCACCCGCCAGGTCGCGATGGAGGAGATCGGCAAGAAGCCCGAGGTCACCGTCAGCATCAGCCGCCTGATGGCCGACTGACCGGAACCAGGCTTGCGTCCCGCGACGGGCCGGGGGGCCAGCCCCCCGGACCCCCCGATGTCCCACGGAGCGGAGGCGAAGGCTCGATTATCCCGCAGGGGGTCCGGGGGGTGCGAAGCCCCCCGGCCACCGCGGGACGCAAAGGCGCACAGGGGGCTTGAAACCGCGCCGCGCTTGCGGCAATGCCCGGCGTCATGAGCGACACATCCGAATCCGGCTTTGATCCGAACCCGCCCCGCCGCAACTTCTATGGACGGCGGCACGGCAAGACCCTGCGGCAGAGCCAGAAGGGTTATCTGTCCGAGGATTTGGGCGAGCTGCGGCCCTGCGGCATCACCCTGCAGGACAACCCGGAACGCACCCCGGTCGACCCTGCCGCGATCTTCGGCAACGACCGCCCCGTCTGGCTTGAGGTGGGCTTTGGCGGTGGCGAGCACATGGTCCACATGGCCGCCACCTATCCCGACATCAACATCATCGGGTGCGAGCCGTTCATCAACGGCGTCGCGATGCTGCTGGGAAAGATCCGGGCGGCGGGCGTGACGAATGTCAGCGTCCACCCGGGCGATGCGCGCGACCTGATGGACGTGCTGCCCGATGCCAGCGTCGAGCGCGCCTTCCTGATGTATCCGGATCCCTGGCCCAAGGCGCGCCACCATCGACGGCGGTTCGTGACGCCCGAACACCTGCGCCCCCTGGCCCGCGTGATGCGCCCCGGCGGGATCTTTCGCGTCGCCAGCGACATCCCGGACTATATCCGTCAGACCCGCGAGGAGGTGCCGCCCGCCGGGTTCGAGACGCTCGACGACACCCCTGTCGCATGGGACGACTGGATCAGCACCCGTTACGAGCAGAAGGCCCTGCGCGAGGGGCGTCCGCCCCATTACGTGACCTTTCGCCGTCTGTAGGGAAAGGCCCGCCGAAGCGGGCCTTTTTCATTCCACGGTGACGGATTTTGCCAGGTTGCGGGGTTGATCGACATCAGTGCCCTTGGCGACCGCTGTGTGATAGGCAAGGTACTGCATCGGCACGGCATAGAGGATCGGCTGGAACACTCCGCCGCCGGTGGGCAGGGCCAGGCTGGCCGTGATGCCGTCGCCCGCCGCCGTAATCCCCGCAGCGTCCGAAATCAGCAGCACCTGGCCGTGACGGGCCATCACCTCCTGCATGTTCGAGATGGTCTTGTCGAACAGCGCGTCATGCGGCGCCAGCACCACCACCGGCACGTCGCCGTCGATCAGCGCAATGGGGCCGTGCTTTAGCTCGCCGGAGGCATAGCCCTCGGCGTGGATATAGCTCAGCTCCTTGAGCTTGAGCGCGCCTTCCAGCGCGACGGGGTACAATGCACCCCGTCCCAGGTAGAGGACGTCGCGGGCCTGCGCCAGCCAGTCGGCCTGCATCCGGCAGTCGTCCGACAGGGCCAGCGCCTGCGCCAGCAGCGCGGGGATGGCGCGCAGGTCGCGCAGATGGGCCGTTAGGGCGGCATCGTCGAGCCGACCACGGTCATGCGCCGCCTTCAGCGCCAGCACGGCCAGCACGGCCAGCTGGCAGGTGAAGGCCTTGGACGACGCCACGCTGACCTCGATCCCCGCCAGGGTCGGCAGCGCCATGTCGGCGTCGCGCGCGATGGCCGACGTGCCTACGTTCACCAGCCCCACGGTCCGCGCCACCTTACCGCGGGCATAATGCAGGGCGGCTAGGGTGTCCGCCGTCTCTCCGGACTGGCTGACGGCGATGAACAGGCTGCGATCCGACAAGGGCGGTTCGCGATAGCGGAATTCGGAGGCGACATCGATGTCACAGGGCAGGCCCGCCAGCTGTTCGAACCAGTATTTCGCCACATGCCCCGCCAGATGCGCGGTGCCGCAGCCGACCAGGGTCACCCGGTCCAAGCCCGCGAAATCCAGGCCGTCCGGCAGGACGATGCGGTCGCCCTTGACGTAATGGTTCAGCACGTCGCCTATCACCACCGGCTGTTCAGCGATTTCCTTGGCCATGAAGTGACGGTGCCCGGCACGGTCGATGACGGTCGCGCCGACATCGATGCGGGCGGTGGCGCGGTGGACCTGGTGGCCCTCCGCGTCCCAGATCTGCACGCCCGCGCGCGTCAGAACGGCGTGGTCGCCATCCTCCAGATAGGTGATGCGGTCCGTGAAGGGCGCCAACGCCACCGCGTCCGAACCAAGATACATCTCTTTGTCGCCATGGCCCACGGCCAGCGGGCTGCCCTTGCGGGCCGCGATCAGCAGGTCGGGCTGATCCTGGAACAGGAAGGCCAGCGCAAAGGCCCCCTGCAGGCGGGCCAGCGTGGCACGGGCGGCCTCCACCGGCGATAGGCCCTGATCCAGGTGATGCGCGGTCAGCAGCGCGACGGTTTCGGTGTCCGTCTGCGATTCGGGCATGATGCCCCGATCGGCCAGTTCGGCGCGCAGTTCGCGGAAATTCTCGATGATGCCATTATGGACGACGGCGACGGGGCCGGACTGATGGGGATGGGCGTTGACCTCGGTCGCGGCGCCATGGGTGGCCCATCGCGTGTGTCCGATACCCGCATGCCCCGTCAGCGGCCGATGGACCAGCAGGTCCGACAGGTTGACCAGCTTGCCCACCGCGCGCCGGCGCGACAGCTGTCCGGTCGCGTCCACGGTCGCCACGCCGGCGCTGTCATAGCCGCGGTATTCCAGCCGCTTCAGCGCATCGACCAGCTGCGGGGAAACCTCGTGGTTGCCCAGGATTCCGATGATGCCGCACATCAGCGCGCCTCCTTCTTCAGCCGCAGCGCCGCCATCAGGCGGGTCGCCAGGCCCGGTTTCGTGACCTGGCGGGCCCGGCCGATGGCCAGGGCGCCGTCCGGGATGTCCTCGGTGATGGTGCTGCCCGATCCGGTCATGGCGTCCGCGCCGACATGGACGGGGGCCACCAGCATCGTGTCGCTGCCGATGAAGGCGCGCGGGCCGATCGTGGTCCGATGCTTGGAGACGCCGTCGTAATTGCAGGTGATGGTACCAGCGCCGATATTCGTGTGCTCGCCCACATGGGCGTCGCCCAGATAGGTCAGGTGGCCGACCTTGACGCCCTCGTCCAGGACGGCGTTCTTGATCTCGACGAAGTTGCCGACATGGACATCCGTGCCCAGTTCGGCGCCGGGGCGCAGACGGGCAAAGGGTCCGACGGTGGCCCCTTCACTGACATGGCAACCCTCCAGATGGCAAAAGGGCAGGATCTCGGCGCCCGATTCCACCGTCACGCCGGGGCCGAAGACGACGTTCGGCCCGATCACCGCGTCGCGCCCGATGACCGTGTCCAGCGCCAAAAAGATGCTGCCCGGATCGGTCAGGGTCACCCCATCCTCCATCAGGGCCGCACGGGCACGGGCCTGGAAGGCGGCCTCGGCTGCGGCCAGTTCGGCGCGGGTGTTGATGCCAAGCGTCTCGGCCTCGTCGCAGATCACGACGTCGGCGCGGCGCCCCTCGGCGCGGGCCAGGGCCACCAGGTCGGTCAGATAGTACTCGCCCGCGGCATTGTCGTTGCCCAGTCCCACGATCAGGCGGCGCAACAGATCGGCCTGCAGCGCCATGACGCCGGAATTGCACAGCACGATCTCGCGGGTCGCAGCGTCGGCGTCCTTGTACTCGACGATACGCTCCAGCCCGCGGTCGGTGACGACCAGCCGCCCATAGCGGCCGGGATCGTCCGCCTCGAAGCCCAGGACGACCAGATCGGCGGGGTGGGCTGCCAGTTCGTCCAGCGTGTCCTGGGCGATGAAGGGGGTGTCGCCATACAGGATGATCACCCGCCCCTCAAATCCTTCCAGGCTGGGCAGGGCCTGCCGCACGGCGTGCCCGGTGCCCAGCTGTTCGGCCTGCAGCACGGTCGCGGCCTCGGGATCCAGCTTGGCCACCGCCCGGGCGACGGCGTCCGCGCCGTGGCCCGTCACGACCACGATCTGTTCCGGCTGAAGGTTGCGCGCCGCGCGCAGCGCATGCCCGACCAGCGGCACCCCGCCAAGACGGTGCAGGACCTTGGGCAGGTCCGATTGCATCCGGCTGCCCTGTCCCGCCGCCAGAACCACGACCGCCAATCCAGCTTCCGACATCACCGCCCTCATCGCCTGTTTGCTTTTTCTTCATGGCGTTCTAATCGGGGCGGGACGCGCTGGAAAGGCCCGGCGCGGTCACCTTTGTTTTCCGAACATTTCCACGGGGGATGGCGCATGGCGGGTACGGTGGTCTTCGATCTGGACGGAACGCTGGCGGATACGTCGGGCGATCTGGTCGCGGCGGCGAATGCGTGCTTTCGCGCGCGGGGCCTGGGCGACCTGCTGGACCCGGTCGCGGATGCGCTGATCGCGTTTCATGGCGGGCGGGCGATGCTGCGGGCGGGCTATGGCCGGATGTCGAGCGACACGCTGCTGCCCCCCGGTGCCGAGGATGAGGATTTCGACAGCCTGCTGTCCCATTACGGTGCGGCGATCGCCGTGCACACGCGGCTGTATCCGGGGGTCGAGGCGGCGCTGGACCGTCTGGCCGCCGACGGGCACCGCCTGGCCGTCTGCACCAACAAGCCAGAGGCCCTGGCCGAGACGCTGCTGCGCGAACTGGGCATTCGGGACCGGTTCGGCGCGATGATAGGCGCGGACACGCTGCCGGTGCGCAAGCCCGACCCGCGCCCCTATCAGGCCGCCGTCGAGGGCGCGGGCGGCACCGTCGCGCAGTCCTTCCTGGTGGGCGATACCGAGACCGACCGCAAGACGGCCGCGGCTGCCGGGGTGCGCGTCGCATTGGTCAGCTTCGGTCCCGAGGGCGAGGCGATCTCTCGCCTGGCGCCCGAGGTTCTGCTGGCGCATTTCGACCAGCTGCCCGCCATCGCCCGCGACTGGCTGGGCTGAGGGCCTATTCGGCCTCGTCGGCGGACTTGGCGTTCAGCTGGCCATAGTTCTGGGCGCCGATCGTCTCGAAAAGGTGGATCTGCGTCTCCAGGAAGTCGATATGGCCTTCCTCGTCCTGGATCAGCTCCTCGAACAGCATCTTGCTGGGATAGTCGCCGACGGCGTCGCAATGGTCGCGCGCCTCGATGTACAGCGTGCGCGCGTCATGTTCCGCGGCCAGATCGCTGTCCAGCGTCTCGCGCAGGTTCTGTCCGATTCGCAGCGGGTCCAGACGCTGCAGGTTGGGATGACCCTCCAGAAAGATGATCCGCTGGATCAGCTTGTCGGCGTGGTTCATCTCCTCGATGGATTCGGCGCGCGACTTGGCGGCGATCTTGCCGAAGCCCCAATCCTCCTGCAGACGATAATGCAGCCAGTACTGACTGACCGCCGTCAGCTCAGAGCGCAGTGCGGCGTTGAGATACTCGATGACCTTTGCGTCGCCCTTCATGGGTGGCATCCTTCTTGCTGTCGGTTCTGGCCCGCAAAATCGGCGGTGCGACGCCCAGCTTATCGCACGCGCGCATGGTGTCCAGAAACAGCGGCATGCAGCCCCCGCAATCGGCGCGCTTGCCTAGGGCGTGATAGATCTTGCCCGGCGTGATGATGGTCTGGGCATCCGCCGCGCGCATCCAGTCGATGGCGGCGCGGATGTCGTGATCCGAGATCATGGCGCAGTGGCAGACGATCATGGCGGGCTCCTGTCGGGCGGAGACTTACCAATTCTGTCGGGCTTGTAAAGTCCGACGTTTTCGCTTTGGCATCACGGCTGCTTGACGCGGGCGTGGGCGGGCCGCAAAACCCCGTGCCATGAAGCTGTCCGATTTCGATTTCGACCTGCCCGCCGACCTGATCGCCACGCGGCCCGCCAAGCCGCGCAGTTCCGCACGCCTGCTGCTGGCGGAAGGCGGGGTGATCGCCGATCGCCATGTGGGCGATCTGCCGCAGATCCTGCGCCCCGGCGACCTGCTGGTGCTGAACGACACCAAGGTCATTCCCGCCCGCCTGACCGGCACCCGCGCCCGCCAGACCCCGCAGGGCGAGGCCGTGGCGCGGATCGAGGTCACGCTGCTGGAACCCGCGGCCGAGGGCTGGCAGGCGCTGGCCAAGCCGCTGCGCAAGCTGCGCGTGGGCGAGGTGATCCGGTTCGGCGACGCCCTGTCCGCCACCGTGGCCGAGATGACCGCGACCGGCCTGCGCCTGGTCTTCGACGCCACGGGTGATGCGTTCGACGCGGCGCTGCAACAGGTGGGGGCGATGCCCTTGCCGCCCTATATTGCGGCGCTGCGGGCGCCGGACGACCAGGACCGCGATGACTATCAGACGGTCTGGGCCGCGCGGCAGGGCGCGGTCGCGGCCCCCACGGCCAGCCTGCATTTCGACGCCCCCCTGCTGGAGACGCTGGCGGCGCAGGGCGTCCAGTTCGTGCATGTGACCCTGCACGTGGGGGCGGGGACGTTCCTTCCGGTCAAGGTCGACGACGTCACCACCCACCGGATGCACGCCGAATGGGGAGAGGTGTCCCCCGAGGCCGCCGAGGCGATCAACCGCGCCAAGGCCGAGGGCCGCCGGGTGATCCCGGTGGGCACCACCGCCCTGCGCCTGATCGAAGCGGCCGCCCCCCAGGTCGGGCGGATCGCGCCGTTCCGGGGCACGACCGACATCTTCATCTATCCCGGTTATCAATTCCGGGTGACCGACGGGCTGATGACGAACTTTCACCTGCCTAAATCCACGCTGCTGATGCTGGTTTCGGCCCTGATGGGGTCCGAGAAAATCCGGGAAATCTATGGACATGCGGTCGAACGGGGCTATCGTTTCTTCAGCTATGGCGATGCGTCGCTGCTGATCCCCTGAGGTCGGTTTCCTGCTGGCATCGGGGCCCCGTCGGGCATAGGTCGGGCATTCCGCCCCCACGCCCCTGAACAAGACGAGACCCGCGATGATTTCGGTGTTGCGCACCACATGGCCGCTGCTGCTTGGCATCCTTCTGCTGATGGTCGGCAACGGCATGCAGGGCACCCTGCTGGGCATCCGCGGCGGGATCGAGGGCATCCCGACCTTCCAGATGTCCATCGTCATGGCCAGCTATTACGGCGGGTTCCTGCTGGGCAGCCTGACCGTGCCGGACCTGATCAAGAACGTCGGCCATGTCCGCGTCTTTGCCGCCCTGGGGTCGCTGATCAGCGCCGTGCTGGTCCTGTTCGCGGTCGAGCCGCACTGGATCAGCTGGACGGTCCTGCGGTTCCTGATCGGGTTCTGCTTCTGCGGGGTCTATGTCACGGCGGAAAGCTGGCTGAACGCCGGCTCGACGAACGAGAACCGCGGCCAGGCGCTGTCGCTCTACATGATCGTGCAGTTGCTGGGCATCGTGATCGCGCAGGCCCTGCTGAACGTCAGCAGCCCGGCGGGCTATCTGTTGTTCATCATCCCGTCGGTGCTGGTGTCGCTGGCCTTCACGCCGATCCTGCTGTCGGCCCAGCCCGCGCCGCAGTTCCAGACGATCAAGCGGATGTCCTTTGCAAAGCTGTACAAGGCATCGCCGCTGGGCTGCGTGGGGATCTTCCTGATCGGGGGCGTGTTCTCGGTCCTGTCGGGCATGTCGTCGGTCTGGGGCGCCCAGATCGGGCTGTCGGTGGCGCAGATCAGCCTGTTCGTGGCCGCGATCTATGCAGGGGGGCTGGTCCTGCAATATCCGATCGGCTGGATTTCGGACCGCTATGACCGGCGCAAGCTGGTCCTGGGCATGTCGGCCATCGGCGGGCTGTGCGGTCTGGTGACCGTCGCGGCGCAGCCGGGAACCCTTGGCCTGGTCATCGCTGGGGCGATCATGGGCGGGGTCGCGAACCCGGTCTATGCGCTGCTCTTGGCTTATACCAACGACTATCTGGATCAGTCCGACATGGCGTCGGCATCGGCGGGCCTTCTGTTCATCTATGGCATCGGCAGCATGGGCGGGCCGATCATCACCGGCTGGATGATGGGGATCATCGGGCCCGACGGGTACTGGGTCTACATGGGCGTCCTGCTGGCGCTGCTGACGGCCTATGCGGGATGGCGCACCACGCAGCGTCGTGCCCTGACCCCGGACGAACAGGGCAGCTTTGCGGTCATCACGCCCAACGCGACCCCCCTGGCGGTCGATGCGGTGCTGGAGGAGGCGCAGTCGGACGACCCGTCGCCCCAGCCTGCGACCTGACCGCCCGCTTGCCGCCTTGGGGCAAATGGTTTAACGCTGAACTATAATTCATCAGCGGGGGACCCGATGGCCCAGAATTTCGACTTGGTGGTGATCGGCGCAGGGCCGGGCGGCTATGTGGCCGCGATCCGGGGCGCGCAGCTGGGCCTGAAGGTGGCCTGCATCGAACGCGAGCATCTGGGCGGCATCTGCCTGAACTGGGGCTGCATCCCGACCAAGGCCATGCTGCGCTCTGCAGAGGTCTATCACCTGATGCACCGGGCCAAGGAATTCGGGCTGAAGGCCGAGGGGCTGGGCTATGACCTGGACGCGGTCGTGAAGCGGTCGCGCGGCGTTGCCAAGCAGCTGTCCGGCGGCATCGGCCACCTGTTCAAGAAGAACAAGGTGACGGTGATCATGGGCGAGGCCAAGCTGGCCGGCAAGGGGAAGGTCACCGTCAAGACCGATAAGGGCACCGAGGAGGTGACCGCGAAATCCATCGTGCTGGCCACCGGCGCGCGGGCGCGCGAGCTGCCGGGGCTGGAGCCGGACGGCAAGCTGGTCTGGAACTACAAGCACGCGCTGGTCCCGCCGCATATGCCGAAGAAGCTGCTGGTCATCGGGTCGGGCGCCATCGGCATCGAATTCGCCAGCTTCTTCAACACGTTGGGCGCCAAGACGACCGTGGTCGAGGTCATGGACCGCGTCCTGCCCGTCGAGGATGCCGAGATCAGCGCCTTTGCCAAGAAGCAATTCGTCAAGCAGGGCATGACGATCATGGAAAAGGCCGCGGTCAAGAAGCTGGACCGCAAGGGCTCGACCGTCACCGCCCATATCGAGGTCGGCGGCAAGGTCGAGACGCAGGAGTTCGACACGGTGATTTCTGCCGTGGGCATCGTCGGCAACACCGAGGGACTGGGCCTGGAGGAGGCCGGGATCAAGGTCGATCGCACCCATGTCATCACCGACGAATACTGCCGCACCGGGGTCGAGGGCGTCTATGCCATCGGCGATCTGGCCGGCGCGCCCTGGCTGGCGCACAAGGCCAGCCATGAGGGCGTGATGGTGGCCGAGCTGATCGCGGGCAAGCACCCCCATGCGATCAAGCCGGGCAGCATCGCGGGCTGCACCTATTGCCACCCCCAGGTCGCCTCGGTCGGCCTGACCGAGGCCAAGGCCAAGGAGCAGGGGCTGGACATCAAGGTCGGCCGCTTCCCCTTCGTCGGCAACGGCAAGGCCATCGCGCTTGGGGAACCGGAAGGCATGATCAAGACTATCTTCGACGCCAAGACGGGCGAGCTTCTGGGGGCGCACATGGTCGGCGCCGAGGTGACCGAACTGATCCAGGGCTATGTCATCGGGCGCCAGCTTGAGACGACCGAACAGGACCTGATGGAGACGGTCTTCCCGCATCCTACCTTGTCCGAGATGATGCACGAATCCGTGCTGGACGCATACGGGCGGGCCATCCACTTCTGATCGCGGCTGGAACACGGGAACGAAGGGGGGCGGTTTTGCCCCCCTTTTTTTTCGTTAGTCGGCCGGTGTCAGCGTGGTGATGCCCGCGGCCGCGGCACGGGCCAGGTCGGGGTCCAGCGACATGCCGATGTATTCGCCTCGCCGCCACAGGCCTGCCAGGTCGTCGTAATGGCGCGACAGCGGATGACCCGACTGTCCGGTCGAGGTGATGAACACCGAACTGTCCGGGTCCGCCAGGTCGATCACGCTGCGATAGCCGGCCCCGCCGATCGCCTGATAGGGGTCGTCGCCGGTGCCGATCATGCCGGTGCGGGCCACGGTGAACTCTCCGCCCGAGATCGACTGGGTGATGTTCATGATCCAGCCAAGCGCGGGCAGGGCGCCCAAGCCCGGATGCACGTGACGCGCCTGATGCGCGTCGCCCCACCGCCAGCTGGTCACGTCGGGACCGTATTCGGCGGTCAGGTCCAGGATGGCGCGGTCCAGCGACTGGCGGGCGATGGTCGCGCAATCCTCGGTCGCGGCGCTTTGGACCACGTCGCACCAGGCGGCGGCACCGTCGCGATCGCGGAACACCGCGTCGATGAAATGCGGTTGCAGGCGGATCAGGTCGTCGGCCAGCGGCCCCAGCTCATCCCGGACCAGACGGTCCTGCAGCGCGCCCATCCAGGCGGCATAGATCAGGGGTTCAGGCAGATGCTCGTTCATGGCGCCGTCCCATTCGGCCAGCAGGGTCAGGGCGTCCTGACGCTGGCGTTCCGGGGTGCCGGGCGCCGCCGGATCGCCGGTGAACCACAGGTTCGCCCCCACCAACGGCAGCAGGGCGCGGGCCGCAGGGCTGACGACGTCCAGCTGTGCGGCGATGAAGCTGTCGCGGGAATGCACCTCGCGCCCGCCCAGCAGCCCGGACAGCCGGTCATGGCGCAGCCCATCGGCGTCCGGCTCCTCCGTCGCGAGGGCGAGCCCGTCCTGCGGGCGGCGCGCCTGGGTCGCCAGCGACACGGTGCCCTGCCATGCGGTTTCGGTCAGCCAGCCGGGCGAGGGCAACGCGCCCTTGGTCGGATGGTCGTCGGCCCGCTGGGGTGCCGCGCCTGCGGCCAGCCGGGTGACGATCTCTCCCTGCGCCAGGGTTACGTCCAGCGCCGGGGCGACCACGTCGGCCAGGGCGCGGGTCGCCTGATCGGCGTCGCCGGCCCGCATCAGCGCCATCAGCGCGGACATCGTGCGGTCGCGCTGCGACAGCCCCGTCCAGCGCAGCGATGGGACATGCCCGATGGGCGTCACGTCGCGCAGACCCGGGTCCAAGCCGGGAACGACGGGACCGTTCTGCGTCTCCCGCAGGGTGATGGTCTGGGGGGGCGCGTCCAGAACGCGGATCACCTCGGTCCGGGTCTGGAACTCCGTCCAGCCCTGCGTGCCGCGATAGCGGTCGGTGTTGCCGGGCTGGACCTCCTCGATGGCGATGTCGGCCACGTCCAGGTCCAGCGGCGTCAGCGCCCAGGACAGCGTCGGATTGCGCCCCGACAGGACCAGCGGCATGCCTGGCACCGTGGCCCCGATCACCCCGCCGCCTTTTAGCTCCAACCGTGCCAAATAGTACAGCGACGGCACCGTCAGCCCGGCATGCAGGTCGTTGGCCAGCAGCGCGGCCCCCGCGGCCGTCCGCTGTGCCTCGGCGCCGAAGGCGTTGCCGCCAAGCGCCTGTTCGGGGCGCAGGAAGCCAAGCGGGTCATAATCCGCCTGCGGGTCCAGGCGCCGTTCGGGCGCACCAAGGCGCGCACCGGGAAATAGCCCCGCATAGTCGGGCAGGGCGGCAGGTATGCCGGCCCGGTCGACGATCTGCATGCCGCGTTCGGGCCAGGCCAGGGCCAGCCGGGCGCGCAGGATCTCCTCTCCCGCGGAATCGGTTCCGGCCGCCGCCATCAGCTTCAGGATCGCCAGCGAATCGGCGGGCTGCCAGAAGGTGATGACATCCGGGAACAGGAAGAATTCGGGCGCGCCGCGCCCCATCGCACCGTCGTTGACGATGCGGATCCACTGGTTCACCCCGTCGGCATAGGCCTGCAGCGCCGCAAGCGTGTCATCGTCCTGCACCTCCAGCGAAGCCTGGGCCGCGCGCTGCAGGCCCAGCCTGCGGATCAGGTCGTCGGCGGGCAGGGCGCGAGGGCCATGGACCTCGGCCAGCCGGCCCTGCGCCGCGCGGCGCAGCAGAGTCATCTGGAACAGCCGGTCCTGCGCATGGGCCAGGCCCAGGGCAAAGAACACGTCCGCGTCGGTCTTGCCGAAGATGTGCGGCACATTCTCGGTCGAGCGCACGATCTCGACCGGGGCGGTGATGCCCGTCACCGGATAGCTGGCGGTATAGTCGGGCAGGGACCGCACGGCGAAATACCAGACCAGCACGGCGGACAGGACCGCCAGGACGATCAGCGCGATGGTCAGCCGCAGAAGCCAGCGAAACAAGGTCAGCATGTGCGGGCAGGTCCTTGGCCGGGGGCGCGGCACGGGTTGACCCTGCGGCGCATGGATGGTGGTGTGTTGCATAGGACAGGCGCGCGGGCATTTCAACGCACCCCCGCGCGACGGGCAGCGACCCGAGGGAGATTTGCATGGCCAAGACGGCGTTTCTGGGACTGGGCGTGATGGGCTTTCCGATGGCCGGGCATCTGGCCGCAGCGGGACATCAGGTGACGGTGTTCAACCGCAGCCCGGCCAAGGCCGAGGCCTGGGTCGGCCGGCACGGCGGCGCCTCTGCGGCGACCCCGCGCGAGGCGGCGCAGGGCGCGGATCTGGTGATGTGCTGCGTGGGCAATGACGACGACCTGCGCCAGGTATGCCTGGGGCCCGACGGGGCATTCGCGGGCATGGCGCAGGGTGCGGTCTTCGTCGATCATACGACGGTGTCGGCCAAGGTGACGGAGGAGCTGGCGCAGGCGGCGGCAGAGGCGGGCATCGGCTATGTCGATGCACCCGTATCCGGCGGTCAGGCGGGGGCCGAAAACGGCCAGCTGTCAATCATGTGCGGGGGCACGGTCGCGGATTTCGATCGCGCCGCGCCGGTCATCGATGCCTATGCCAAGATCTGTCGCCGGATGGGCGATGTGGGCGCGGGACAGATGACCAAGATGTGCAACCAGATCGCGATCGCGGGGTTGGTTCAGGCGCTGTCGGAATCGCTGGCATTCGCGCAGAAGGCGGGGCTGGACGTGGCCGATGTCGTCGAGGTGATCAGTCAGGGTGCGGCCGGCAGTTGGCAGATGGTCAACCGTCATGCGACCATGCATCGCGGCGAATTCGAACACGGATTCGCTGTCGACTGGATGCGGAAGGATCTGGCGATCTGCCTGCAGGCAGGGGACCAGCTGGGCGCGGCGCTGCCGGTCACGGCACTGGTCGACCAGTTCTACAAGGACGTGCAGGCGATGGGCGGCGGCCGGTGGGACACCTCGTCCCTGATCGCGCGGCTGACCCGCTAGGGACGGGGTGACCCGCTAGGGACGGGGAACGACAAAAGGCGGGATGTCCGCCTCTAACGAAGGGACTTGGGGGATGGCGGATCACAGCCTTGCCGGACAGATCGAGTTCGAGATCACCGGCGTGAACGAGCAGGAAGCCACCGGAGAGATGACCGTGACCGCGGGCATCCTGAACCCGTTCGGAACCATCCATGCGGGTGCGCTGGTCTGGTTCGCGGACGTGGTCGCGACGAACCTGGTCCTGGGCGGAGAGCAGCCGCAGGAGGGCATGGACAACTTTCCCGTGGCGATCACGCTGAACGCCCAGCTGCTGACCAACCGCCGTGACGGGGTTCTGACCGCGCTGGCATCTTGGATGCGCCGCGGGCGTCGCATCTCGACCGTGCGCACGCAGGTCACCGATGCGGACGGGGCGGTGCTGCTGGACCTGACCTCGACCCATGTCAGTGCCCGCTGACCCTGCGGCACCATCGCGCCGGGCGGGTTGAAACGCCCGGCAATCGCGTCATCATGGCGCCATGATGGAGGAGACGTCATGGACGGTCTGATGATGCACCGCCCGCTGCTGCAAAGCGGGCTTCTGGACTTCGCCGCCGAGAGCTTTCCCGAAGCGCGGATCGTGTCGCGCCGGGTCGAGGGAGACCTGCACCGACAGAGCTGGGTCCAGACCCGTGCCCGCGCGGTCCAGCTGTCCTTCGCGCTGGAGGGTTTGGGCGTGGCGCCCGGCGACCGGGTCGCGACGCTGGCCTGGAACGGGCACCGCCATCTGGAGATCTATCACGCCGTGCCGTCCATCGGGGCGGTCTGCCACACGATCAACCCGCGGCTGTCGGCCGACCAGATGGTCTTCATCGCGCATCACGCGGGCGACCGGCTGCTGTTCACCGACCTGAGCTTCGTGCCGCTGCTGGAAAAGCTGCAGGACCGCCTGCCGCCCATGCGCTATGTCGTCATGACCGACGCGGCGCACATGCCGCAGACGACGCTGGATGCGCTGTGCTATGAGAACCTGCTGGCGGGGCAGCCGACCGACCGGGTCTGGCCGGATTTTCCGGAAACGACCGCATCGGGCCTGTGCTATACGTCCGGGACGACGGGCGATCCCAAGGGCGTCCTGTATTCGCACCGCTCGAACATGCTGCACGCGCTGGCCACTGCGGCGGTGCTGGGCCCGGACCTGGGACCGCAGCCCCGCATCCTGCCGGTGGTGCCGCTGTTTCACGTCAACGCCTGGGGTCTGCCCTTCACGGCCCCGCTGATCGGGGCCAGCCTGATCATGCCCGGCCCGGCGCTGGACGGAGCCAGCCTGTGGGACCTGTGCCAGGCCGAGGGCGTCGAAAGCGCCTGGGGCGTGCCCACCATCTGGCAGGGGCTGTTCGCCGAGATCCAGTCCCGCGGGGCCAAGCCCGCAAACTTGCGCCACATCGTCGTCGGCGGCAGCGCGATGCCCCGCAGCCTGACCGAGGGCTTCGAACGTCTGGGCATCGACGTGAACCACGCCTGGGGCATGACCGAGACCTCTCCGCTGGGCAGCCAGGGGTCGCTGACGCCGGCGCAGCGCGATCTGCCGTTCGACCAGCGCATGGCGCTGAAGCAGGCGCAGGGGCGGCGGGTGTTCGGTGTCGAGATGAAGATCGTGGACGACGCGGGCACGCGCCAGCCCCATGACGGCCAAGCCATGGGAGAGCTGTTCGTGCGCGGCAACACCGTGGCCGCCGGTTATCACGACAATGCCGGTGCGACGGCGCGCGCGATCGACGCCGACGGCTGGTTCGGGACAGGCGATATCGCCTCGATCAGCGCCGACGGCATCCTGACGCTTCGCGACCGGGCCAAGGACCTGATCAAGTCGGGTGGCGAATGGATCAGTTCGATCGACGTCGAGAACCTGGCGGTCGCCCATCCGGACGTGGCGCAATGCGCGGTCATCGCGCTGCCCCATCCCAAATGGGATGAACGCCCGCTGCTGGTGATCAAGCCCAAGGGGGCCGCCCGACCTGGGCTGGAGGAAATGCGGTCCCATCTGGGCGCGCATCTGGCCAGCTGGCAGCTGCCTGACGACGTTGTCTATGTCGACGAGATGCCCCTGACGGCGACCGGCAAGATCAGCAAGCTGACCCTGCGGGAGCAGTTCCGCGACCACGTCCTGCCCGACCTGCGGGGCCAGGCGGCTGACTGACCCAAGGGCGGGTCAGGGATCCTGCGCCTGCAGGGTGGACAGCACATAAAGGCGCAGGGCCGTGGCCAGCCCGATCTGCGGCGGGCGGGCATGGTCGATCTGTCCGATCAGGGCGGCGCGGGTCAGGTCGCGCGCCGCGGCCTGGGTCGCCAGCGCCTTCCAGAACGCATCTTCCAGCGACACCGACGTGCGGTGCCCGTCGATGGTCACCGACCGCTTCAGCGGCGGCGTCATGGCGGGCAGGTCGATCATTCGTCGGGCGTGTCGCGCCGATGCGCGTCCAGCACGCGGGCCGCGCGGTCGCGTTCGGCCTGGCGCGCGTCGCGCAGCGGCTTGGCCTCTCCGTGCAGGGCGGCGTTCGCGTCGCCCTTGGCACGCCTGGCGTCGCGGTCACGGGCCTTGCGGGCCTGGCGCAGGTTGATGATGCGGGTCATGGCGGTCCGTGAAACGACGAAGGGCGCGCCACTGTGGCGCGCCCCCCGGCCTTGGGTCAAGAGGGTCAGCCCTTGGGGCTGATCATGTCCTCGGGGCGGACGACGCGGTCGAAGGTCTCTCCGTCGACGAAGCCCAGGGCGATGGCCTCCTCGCGCAGCGTCGTGCCGTTCTTGTGCGCGGTCTTGGCGACCTTGGTGGCGTTGTCATAGCCGATGGTGGGCGCCAGCGCCGTCACCAGCATCAGCGATTCGCGCATCAGCTGGTCGATGCGCTTCACGTTGGCCTGAGTGCCCACGACCATGTTATCGGTGAAGCTGGAGGCCGCATCGCCCAGAAGCTGCATGGATTGCAGCACGTTGTAGGACATCATCGGGTTGTAGACGTTCAGCTCGAAATGCCCCTGCGACCCGGCAAAGCCCACGGCGGCGTCGTTGCCCATCACATGCGCGCAGACCATGGTCAGCGCCTCGGCCTGGGTCGGGTTCACCTTGCCCGGCATGATCGACGATCCCGGCTCGTTCTCGGGCAGGATCAGTTCGCCCAGACCCGAACGCGGTCCCGACCCCAGCAGACGCATGTCGTTGGCGATCTTGAACAGCGATCCGGCCACCGTCTTCAGCGCGCCTGAGAACATGACCATCGCGTCATGGGCGGCCAGCGCCTCGAACTTGTTCGGCGCGGTGACGAAGGGCAGGTCGGTGATCTTGGCGATTTCCGCGGCGATGGCGGTGTCCCAGCCCTTCTTGGTGTTCAGGCCGGTGCCGACGGCCGTGCCGCCCTGGGCCAACTCATAGATGTCGGGCAGGCAGGCCTTGACCCGCTCGATCCCCTTGCGGACCTGATGGGCATAGCCACCGAATTCCTGACCCAGGGTCAGCGGCGTCGCATCCTGGGTGTGGGTGCGGCCGATCTTGATGATGTCCTTGAACTCGGCGGACTTGGCCTCCAGCGCGGCGGCCAGCTTCTCCAGACCCGGCAGCAGCGTGTCGCGCGCCAGCATGGCGATGCCCACATGCATCGCGGTCGGGAAGGTGTCGTTCGACGACTGCCCCATGTTGCAATGGTCGTTCGGGTGGACGGGTTTCTTGGACCCCATCTCTCCGCCCATGATCTCGATCGCGCGGTTCGAGATCACCTCGTTGGCGTTCATGTTCGACTGGGTGCCGGACCCGGTCTGCCAGACGACCAGCGGGAAGTTGTCGTCGAACTTGCCTTGGAACACCTCGGTCGCGGCCTGCTCCATTGCATCGGCCAGATCGGCGGGCAGGTCGCCCGAGGCGCGGTTCACCCGCGCGGCGGCCAGCTTGATCGCGCCCAGGGCGCGGATGATCGGCACCGGCTGGCGTTCCCAGCCAATCGGGAAGTTGATGATCGAACGCTGCGTCTGCGCGCCCCAGTATTTCGAGGCGTCAACCTCCAGCGGGCCGAAGCTGTCGGTTTCGGTGCGGGTCTTGGTCATCGGGTCGCTCCCTCACGGTTTCGTGGCGGGTTGTAGCGGTCCGGGCCATCGGGCGCAATTCGTATGCAACGGTATGCTGGCGCAAACAGCGCGCTCAGTCGTCCAGCGCATGCATCGCCGCGCGCAGGCGCGGGGTCAGCGCGTCGGGCAGGGGCAGGATCGGTCGGGGCGGCTGCGCGTCGGTCAGGTCCATCAGCCGGGCGCAGGCATGAACGACCCGCAGGCTGCCATGGGCCTGGAACAGGTCCCACATCGGCTGGAACCGCGCCTGCCAGCGGGCCGTTTCGGGCCGGTCGCCCGCACGGGCGGCACAGGCCAAGGTCAGCGTCTGGTCGGGCCACAGGCCCGCCGCCACGCTGAACCAGCCGTCGGCATGGTTCAAAAGCGCGTCGGGACAGCCCCAGTCGCCGCTGTAGCCGATGGCGAAATCGGGCGGCAGATCGGCGCGCAGGGCCGCGATCTGGCCTGCGAAGTCCCCGCCTGCGGGCAGCGGCATCTTGACCGCCGTGACGGTCGGCAGCGACGCCAGCCGGGCGATCAGCGCGGGCGAAAAGGTGAAATGCGTGGTCGATGGATTGTTGTAGATGCAGATCGGCAGGTCCGACGCCCCCGCGACGGTTTCGAAATGCCCAAAGACCTCATCCTCGGTCAGGGGGGTGTAGGACATGGGGGCCAACAGCAGGCCCGTCGCCCCCGCATCTGCCGCATGACGCGCCAGCGCGGCCGAGGTGTCGCTGCGCAACGCGCCCACGCCCGCGATCACCGGCACCCTGCCGCCGGCGGCGTCCAGCGCGGTCTCCAGCACCTCCCGGCGCTGGTCGGCCTCCAGATAGGCATAGCCGCCCGTCGATCCCAGCACGCCGATGCTGTCCACGCCCGCCCGCGCAAGGCGCAGGATCAGGCGGCGCAGGTCGGCGGGCAGGGGACGGCCCGCGGCGTCGGTCGGCGTGATCGGAAAGGCCGACAGGCCGCGCATGGTCATGGCGCTATTTCCGCCAGCGGTCCAGGCGCACGACATCGGCGCCGCCCGACGGGGGCGTGTCGTCGCCGTCATCCTCGGCGTCCAGCTGGTATTCGGCGTCGGCCTCGGCGTCCTCATCCTCGTCGTCGTCGCTGTCCTGCGTCTCGAAGCGCAGGCCGAATTCGACGGACGGGTCCACGAAGGTGCGCAGCGCATCGAACGGGATCTTCAGCGGTTCCGGCTGGTTGCCGAAGTTCAGCGTGATGGTGAAATGGTCGGGCTGGATCGTCAGGTTGTCGAACCAGTGCTGGATGACGATGGTCATCTCCTCGGGATAGCGTTCGCGCAGCCAGTCCGCCATCTCGACACCGTCGTCGCGGGTGTCGAAGGTGATGAAGAAATGATGCTCTCCGGGCAGACCGTCGCGGGCGACCTGGCGCAGCACCTCGGCGATCAGCCCCTGCATCGCGCGATGCATCATTCCGCCGTAATCCAGTCCCGATCGCGCCATGACGTCACCCTACCTTTTCTTGCCGGCAAGCATAGGGATATGACCGGGGATGAAAAGGGGGGCGGAGGTGGATTCCGCGTCCCCTCACGCCGCGCGGTCCAACAGGTCCCGCCGCAACGCGCGCAGATCGGCCGCCATGGTCGCCGCGGGCTTTGGGCCGAACCATTCCAGCGATGCACCCATCCCCGCCGGCACCACGCGCAGGAACGCCGCATAATCGACGGCACCCGTCAGCAGCGGGCACATGCCGTCACGGCTGCTGCGCGGATCGTGGACGTTGTCCGGGTGAAAGACCGACAGGCGGTCGCGCGCGGTCACGGATTTCAGGTGCAGGTGATCGACATGTTCGCGCAGCGCGGCGAATGCAGATACGGGGTCGGCGCCCGACTCCCACACATGCAGCACGTCGAAGTTCACGCCGACCGCGGGGTGGTCCAGCGCATCCAGCAGGTCCAAGGTCGCGGGCAGGCTGTCGGCCAGGGTCTGCGGATGCGTCTCGACCGCGATGCGCAGGCCGCGGTCATGGGCCATGTCGGCCGTCGTGCCCAGGTCGCGCATGATCGCGCGGCGCTGGTCCGCCCCCGCCTGATCGCGCCCTACGCCCCCCGCGAACAGCCGCAGCCGTGGCGCGCCCCAGGTCCGGGTCAGGTCCAGCAGGTCGGCCGCGTCGGCGCGGCTGAAACCGGCAGTGCCCAGGGGCAGATAGCCCGCCAGCATCGGCACCGGGGGACGCTGCGGCAGGTCACGCCATTCGACGGCCAGCGTGCGGGCATGCGGGGCCCAGATCTCCAGCCCGTCGAACCCTTCGCGGGCGACATAGCGGGCCAGGTCGCGGGCGGTCACGTCCAGGTGGCGGAAGGCCACGGAACAGGCATTGATCCTCATGCGCGCGCCCCCTGCCAGCGGTCGAACCACTGGCCCACGGTGGCCTTGATGCCCTGTTCCAGCAGGGTCAGCCGGTCCAGATCGGCCAGCACCTGCAGCAGATCGTCGCCGTCGCCGCCGCGGGCAAAGGCCACCGCGCGCAGATGGGCCGCGTTCAGCCCGCCATGCAGCGCCGCGATCCGGTCGCAGCATTCCTCGAACGCGTCGTGATCGGCGCCCTCGATGTCGCCGAAGATCGCCAGCGCGTGCTCATAGGCGTATTTGCGGATCGCGATGACCGGCAGTTCGCGCAGCGCGGGTTCCAGGTCGGCGCGCGGCAGGTCGGCGACATGGGCCTGCACGATGCGGCGGATCGCGTCGATCAGCGGCACGGCCTGCGCGTCGAAGGTCGCGTGGTGCATCGCGGCGATGGTCGCGTCGTCCGCGGGATGCGCGCCCGCATTGTCGAAGGCAAAGCCCCCGGCCACGGTGGGTGCCAGGAATGCCGCCCGCAGGTCGCGGGCGGGCAGCGGCCCCTCCCACCGGAAATCCGGGTCGCGCATCAGCCAGGTGTCGGGGTCCGCCGTGGGCTCCAGCAGGGCATAGTGGGGAAAGCTGGCCTGGGCGAACTTGTTGTCGCGTTGCGGCAGCAGCGCCATGTCGACCATCGGCATGACGTAGCGGCCGGGCTGCCAATCGGCCAGCAGGGCGTGCAGGCGGTCCAGGTTCCGCGCACCCGGCGCGGCATCCTCATGCCAGCGCGTCACCTGCAGGCCGAACAGGCGACCAGCCCAATGCAGATAGAAGCCGTGATCGATCCCCGGCGCGTGATAGGACAGGCGCATCCTGTCGTCGACGATCACCTGCCCGTCCCACAGGCCCAGATACAGCGGGCGGTGGTCGATCCCGCCGCGGTCCTTCAGCGCCTGACACAGGCAGCTGACGACGCAATGGACCTTGATGTCGACAGGTTCATCGGGTGCGGGGGTCACGCCCGCCAGCGCCATCGACAGCGCCTGCACGGTCATTCCGGGGGCGCGGTCGAACGTATCCTCGGCCATGGTGATGCCCGCCTCGTCCAGGTGCAGCATCAGCGTCATCAGGGCGACCGAATCCAGGCCCAGGTCATGGCCAAGCCGCGCGTCGGGACCAAAGGCCGCCATGCGCGGGCAGGCCATAGGACCGGCCAGGATCGCGCGGATGCGGTCCCGCATGTCCTGCGGGGCGGGGATGGGGCGGGGGTCGGTCATGCGGGGGCCTCCGACAGGGTTTCGGCAAGGGCACGGCGGGCGATCTTGCCGTTCGCGCCACGCGGCAGGGCTGGCAGGCGGACCAGACGCACCGGCCGCTGGCGCGGCGACAGCAGGGCCGCCAGATGGGCGTCCAGCCGCGCCTCGGCGATGTCGCCGGCATAGGCAAGTGCGGGGCGCTGATGCGCGACGGGGTCCGGGACGGCGAATGCCACCGCGTCGGTGATGCCCGGCAGGCTCAGGGCCGCGGCCTCGATCTGGGCGGGATAGACGTTCAGGCCCGCGACATCGATCACCTCGGCCTGGCGCCCGGCAAAGATCAGGTGGCCGCGGGCGTCGATCACGCCCAGATCGCCGGTCTGCACCGTCGCGCCTGCGGCATGGACGGAGACGGGGCCGGGTGCGTCCCGTCCGGCCTGCAGTCGGACATGCGGCAGGGGCAGGCCCATATCCTCGGGCCGGTCGGGGTTCTGGGCGATGGCCAGGCATCCCGCCTCGGAACAGCCGTACTGCTGGAACAGGTGGCGCGCCGCCCCGCGGATCGCGTCGAACCACGGCTGCGGCAGCACCGTCCCCGACGACATCACCGCGTGCAGTTCCTGCGCCCCGGCCAACCGCGCCAGCACATGCAGCAGCGGCGGTGCGGCATAGATCAGCGGATCGCGGAACTGGGCCAGCTGGCGCAGGATGGCGCGCGGGTTGGCGTGGTCCAGCACCACCGGAGCATGTCCCCGTGCCTGTCCGACCAGCACCCCGGCGATCAGTCCATAGGAGTGGGTGATCGGGGCCGCGATCACCGGCGTCATCCCGGCCGCCTGCGGAAAGGCGTGCAGATAGGCGTCGATCTCGGTCTGGATGGCGGCCCAGCTGCGGGCGATGATCTTGGGTGCGCCGGTGGTGCCCGAACTGGTCTGGATCAGCACCCCACCCGGCGCATGCGGCGCGTCCTGTCCCAACCCCTGCAGACCCTCATCGGTCATCATCAGGTCGCAGCCCGCCCGCCTTGCCAGATCGCGCGCCTGATCGGGTGGCGTTTCCGGGTGGATCGGATGACAGGACGCGCCCGCATCCCGCAGGCGCAGGATCTGCGTCAGGCAGGCGGCGCGGTCAGTCATCAACAGTGCGATGCGCGTGCGGTCGGGGTCGCGGCCGGCCAGCAGGTCGGGGGCGTCCGGGCCGAACGGATCGATCAGCGTGTCGTTCAGGTGGAACAGGCAGGTCATGGCGGGCTCCTTCAGCGGATTCGGCGCAGCGTGGGTTTCGGTGCGGCCCAGCAGCCCCGCGGCCAGGCTTTCCGCCGGAACCGTCGCGGCGTCGGTGCGCAGGCTGGGGGCATGGGGCAGGGCGGCGCGGGCCAGCCGCCAGAAGATCGCTTCGGGCAGATGGCCGGTGCGGTGCAGCAGATCCGCCAGATCCGACAGCACGTGGGTAACCAGACAGTCGGCCACCAGATCGCGCAGGTCGGTGGCCCGGCCCATGCGGTGATAGGTGCCGTCCGGTGCCCCCGCCATCGCCGGTTCGATGGCCGCAAGGTCCGGGGCGGGCAGGCTCAGCCGGTCCGGCAGGTATTCCAGGCTTTCGCTGAAATCGCGGGCCACCAGCCCGGTCGGCCAGCCGCCGTCATGGGTGATCAGCAGGTTCTGGCCATGCGCCTCCAGCGCGATCCCGTGATGGGTCATCATGCGCCAGACGGGTTGCAGGATCGTCAGCAGCCGCGCGGTCCACGCCTGGGTGCCATGCGTGGCCAGCCAGGGCGCGATCAGTGCGCGCCCGTCCGACTGGGTCAGCGACAGGGCCGACAGGGGCATGGCACCTGGGGGCGGGGGGCTGCGCCGGATCGCGGCCAGCCTGCCGCCCAGCAGCTCGCGTGCGACGATGGCCGCGCCATGTTCCGGCAGGATCGTCAGCCCGGCCAGGTGCCGATCGGACGCCACCACGCGCCCCAGCCAGTCCGAGATGGCCGGCGCTACCGCCACCGACCACGGCACCAGGTCGCGGACCGAGGAGGTCACCCCCACGCCAAGCGATAGCTTCAGGTGATCGCCCCCGTCGCAGGCGGCCAATGTGCGCAGCGACGCCGTGGCCTGCATCCGCGGCCCCTCCGCCGGCAGCGCCTGCAAGGCCCCGCGCGCCATCAGCGCCTGCACCGCCGGGTCACGTTGCAGGCACCGCCACTGCCACGGATGGACCGGGATGGCCCCCGGCGGCGCCCAGCCCTGCGCGGGGTCCGTTCCTGCACGCGTCACGATTGCGGGGTCGACCGACAGCCAGACCGGCACGATGGTCCTGCCGCCTTCGGGGCCGAAGGCGGCATTGTCGGCGTCCGAAAACCCGGCGCGGGTCTTGAAGCCGGGATGATAGGGATGCCCCTCGATCAGGCTCGCCTCCAGCGCCGGGCCTTTCAGCGACAGGCGGTTGTCGCGAACCGGCCCCGCCGCGCGCAGGAAATGCGCGCTGCGCCGCATGGCGGTCATCAGCGCCGCGGGATCGTGGCCGGCCTTGGCCAGCGCGCGTTCCAGGTCGTCCGGTTTCAGCAATCCGCCGGTGGTATCGCGCGGGTCGTCCAGCAGCCTGACACGGCCGCTGGCCTGCAGTCGATGTGGCGCCCGGATGGCCAGGTCACCCACCGTCCAGCCGCCCTGCGCCGGGCGCAGGATGCCTTCAAAGGCCAGCGCCTCTATCGTCTGGCGCAGGGCGCGGGTCTCAGGCGACATCGGACAGCATCCCGGCATGGGCCAGCGCGGGCAGGGGGTTTGGCACGCGGATCATCGGTGCGCGTTCCCCGGGGATCAGCAGCTCGTCCACACCGCCCAGCTGGGTCAGCAGATTGCCCTTGGCGGGCAGATGCGGCTGCGTCAGCCAGCGGCGGGCCAGGGCGCCGCCATGACCCGGCAGGCGGGTCAGACCGCCAATATGGGCCGCCAGCGCGGACAGCGCCCGCCGCTCTGGCCAGATCCCGTCCAGCGCCATGCGGTGGACCACGCCAAACACCTGGTTCACGATCAGCGAATAGGTCAGCGCGTCCTCTGCCTCGGCGCGCGGATAGACCAGGTTGGGAATGGCGCGCAGCGTGGCGCAGGCCATGTCGTCGGCCACATAGAAGCCCTGGTTGTCGCGGATGTCGCAGCGGCGCGGCACACCTTGGGACAGGTCCAGCAGGGCGTTCTGCTGATGTGCCTCGACCGCGATGCCGGTGGCGTCATACAGGCGTAGCAAGGGGGCGACAGCGCAGTTCAGATAGGCGTCGAACCAGGCGGCCGGGTCGTGACCCGCCATGACCTGCGTCAGCATCGACGGCCGTCCCGGCAGAGGTTCGGCGACCAGGCCCGCGACTTGCATCACCTGCCCCCCGCGTCCCCCGCGCCACGGGTTGCGGCGCAGGATCACCTCCAGCCCGGATTCGGCGCGACCGGGCACGGCCAGGGTCAGCCAATGCGGGTCGTCGATCAGCCGCAGCCGCCCGAACCGTCCCTGCAGCGCGCCGATGCGGGCCGACATCGTCGCGCCCGCCAGCAGTTCGTGACGCTTGTTCACGCGCTGCGAGTTGGTGATGGTGACCGGCAGCGACACCTTGACCTGCCACGGGCTGTCCCCGCGCCACAACGTCCGCACCGAGGATGTCGCCCACCATGCCGGACCCACCGGTCCCAGCTCGCGGATGGCGCCCTGCGACAGCAGCGTGGTAATGGCCGGATCGCGGCGGGCGCGGTCCCAGGTCAGCGGATGCGCGGGCAGCAGGATGCGTCCGAGACCGGGGTCCAGATCCATGCCCGGCAGATCGCGCACACGGTCAGGGTCGGTGCCTGCGATCAGGTCTTTGCGGACCGACAGGCCGACAAGGTGCAACGCGCCGCACCAGTCCGGGGTCATCGCGCGTTCCTCGGGCAGGGACATGCCGGACAGCGCCTTGGGGCAGGGATGCATCCAGTGGCCAAAGATCACCGCCTGTTCGGCGGTCAACCAGTCGGGTGCCGGGTGCGGCCGCGCCAGGCGCTGTCCGCAGATCGTGGCGATCCGATGACGGCTGGCCTGCACGCGGCGGGCCAAGGCGGCGCCTGCAGGTCCGTGATCGCCTGTCAGTCGATCCAGGATCAACGACAGCGCCAGGGCCGGGTGGATGGGGCGCGATCCGTCCGGCCCGTGCCGGATCAGCCCGCGGATGCGCGGCAGGCCCGATGCCATCGGCGCATCGGTCACGACTTCCAACCAGCCGCCGGCGACCGGGACCAGATCGCACCCGCCGCCCAGCTCGCGCCTGTCGCAGATCAGCAGCGCGCGCAGGCTGGCCAGATCGGCAATGCCCTGCGCGTCGGACGCAGGGCACGGATCGGGCAGGGTGCCGGCCCCCGGACCTGCTTGGTCAGGATGACGGACAGCCAACAGGCAAGGGTCGGAAAAGGTCATCTGCGCCTCGGAGTGCGGCCATGGGCCGTGGGATCACGAGGCTGGCAGATGCTGGCAAGGTGTGGGTTATTATTGTTTATTATTTATGTCAAGTATATCCCAAGAACGTGCAGGTATTGGCGCGTCCGCTACCACAGGTCGATTGTCGGGGTACTGTCGGCCGCCAGCGCCATGCCGCCAAGGCGAACGGCCTGCGCCCGCAGATCCAAGCCAGCCGCCGCTTGGCCTAGGTCGCAGGGCTGCCCCGGCGGGGTCTGCTGCGCCAGCACGCTCAGGAACCGCGACAGCCCCTCGACCTCTTGACGCAGCAGGTCGGCGGCCTGCAGTGACTGGGCCGCCGCATCGGTCACCTGCAGCATCGCGCCCAGGGCGGCATCGATCCGCCCCAGGCCTTGGGCGATGCGATGCGCCTCGGCGGCGGCGCGATGCAGGGCCGCGTTCAGGCAAGGATCGGGCGTCGCCGTCATTGCAGCTTGCCCGTCACCGATTCGATGCAGCGTAGCAACGCCTCCTTGGTGAAGGGCTTGGCGATGAAGTTGTTCATGCCGGCGCGTTGGCCCCGCTCGATCATCTCGCGCGTGGCGGTGCCGGTGATCAGGATGAAGCCGATGCGCTGGGTGCTGGGATTCTGTCGCAGCGCCTCCAGCAGGCCAAGGCCGTCCATTCCGGGCATGTTGTAATCCGAGATGACCAGATGCACGGGCGCCGCGGCCAGCCTGCGGAACGCCGTCTCTCCGTTCGCCTCGTATTGGACGTTGACCAGGCCGGCCCAGTCCAGCGCCTGTTCGATCAGCGATCGGCTGATGGTCATGTCGTCCACCACCATCACATGAAGGTTCGATTTCAGTGCCATGTTGTCCCTTTCACGTCCTGGCAGAGGCCGGCGTCACATTGCGCCGGTATTGGGTTGTGCCTGTTGCGGCGAACAGGCCCGCGGCCGGGCCGTCCAGCCGTTCCGAATGACCGATGAACAGCGCGCCGCCCTCGTTCAGGGCGTCACCGAAGCGCAGCCACAGGCGCTGGCGCGCGGCACTGTCGAAATAGATCGCGGTGTTGCGGCAGAAGATCACGTCGAACCTGCCGGAAAATGGCCAGTCGTCATGCAGGTTCAGTTCGCCGAACCGCATGATGCGCCGGACCTCTGGTTTGGCCTCGAAGCCCGCGGCATGGGGCTGGAAATACCGCTTGACCTGGGCAGGGGGGACCGGTGCCAGCGCATCGGATGCAAAGCGGCCCTGCTGGGCGCGGTCCACCATCTCGGGGTCGATGTCGGTGGCCAGGATCAGAACGTCATGCTGCGCCGCATCGGGAAATGCGTCCAGCAGCGTCACGGCCATCGAATAGGGCTCCTCGCCCGAGGAGGAGGCCGCGGACCACAGCCGCAGCCGCCGTCCGGCGCGGGCCTGGGCGATCAGCGGGGGCAGGACCTCCTGCGCCAAGGCCTGGAAATGGTGACTCTCGCGGAAGAAGGCCGTGACGTTCGTCGTGATGGCCGACAGCAGGTGGCGGCGTTCCTGCGGTCCGTCAGGCCCTTCCAGACGATCGCAATAGGCACCGTAATCGGGCAGCGTCAGGACCCGCAGGCGGCGGTTCAGGCGCGCCATCAGCAGGCTGCGCTTGGATTCCGACAGGATGATGCCGCTGTCCTGATGCACGATCGCGGCGATCTTGCGGAATTGTCCATCGGTCAGGACCGGCCCCGCGGGGGTGGGGGCCGAAAGGGGTGCCGTTCTCACGCGTCGACCCCGTGGGCTGCGGGCAGCAGCTGCGCCAGATCGATCTTGCGTAGGATGCGTCCGTCCTCCAGCGTGATCATGCCGACGATGAACTCGCGCGCGGGGTTCGATGCGATGTCGGGCACCGCCTGGATGTGATCGTCGTTGATGGGCAGGATGTCGGACACCAGGTCCGCCAGCAGCCCCACGATCCGCCCGGCATGCATCGCGATGATGACGACATGGCGGTGGGACGGCGTCGCCGCGCCAAAGCCGAGCCGTGCCGACAGGTCGACGACCGTCACGACCGATCCGCGCAGGTTGATCACGCCTTTGACGTAGTCAGGCGCGTGGGGCAGCATGGTCGTGGGGGTCCAGCCGCGGATTTCGCGGACCAGGCCGATGTCGATGCAGAAGTCCTGGTCGGCCAGCTTGAAGGCCACGACGTCGCTTTTGCCGACGGAATTATGCGAGATGGATTGCAGCATGCGTCACCCGTTCGATGCCATGGCGGCCATGCGGCGGCCCTGGTCGTTGGACATGGAAAGAAGGATTTCTTCGGGATCGATGATCAGGGCGATCTTTCCGTCGCCCAGGATCGTGGCGGCCGACACGCCCGGCACGCGGCCATAGTTCTGCTCCAGGCTTTTGATCACCACCTGCCGCTGATCGAAGATCGCGTCGACCCGGAAGGCCGCGCGCCTGCGGCTGTCGGTCTCGACCACGATCAGCACGCCGGTGTCGGGACCCTCCGCGGGCCGGGTGACGCCGAAGCTGGTGCACAGGTCGATGATCGGGATCAGCTCTCCGCGGTTGGACAGCAGCTGCGATCCGTGGCCCACGCCGTGCAGCATCGTGTTCTCGGGGCGCAGGGTTTCTTGGACCGCGGTGATCGGCAGGACCATCGTCTGGTCGCCTAGCTGGATCAGCATTCCCTCGACGACCGCCAGCGTCAGCGGCAGCGCGATCGAGAAGGTCGTGCCCTGACCCTCGGTCGACTGGATCATCACGCGGCCGCCTAGGTTCATGATCTCGCGGCGCACCACGTCCAGGCCGACGCCGCGACCGGACAGGGCCGACACTTCGTCCTTGGAGGAGAAGCCTGGCAGGAACAGCAGCTGATCGATCTCGGCGGGCGACAGGTTTGCGCCGGGCGCGATCAGGCCGCGATCCTCGGCGATCTGGCGCACCTTGGCACGGTTGATGCCGCCGCCATCGTCCGACACCTCGATCTGGACGCGACCGGACCGATGGGCGGCCGACAGGGTGATCGTGCCTTCCTGAGGCTTGCCGCGACGCTGGCGCGTCACGCTGTCCTCCAGCCCGTGATCGACCGAGTTGCGGATCATGTGCGTCAGCGGTTCGACCAGGCGTTCGATCATGGTCTTGTCGACCTCGGTCTGCTCGCCGATGGTGATCATGCGGACGGGCTTGCCGGTGGCGTCGGCCGCCTCGCGCAGGATGCGGTGCATGCGCTGGAACACCAGCTTCAGCGGTTGCGCCCGGATCGCCATCACGCTTTCCTGGATGTCGCTTGCCAATTGCCGGATCGCATCCAGGCCGGCGACGACGTCGGGCTGTTCGTGCAGGCCCGCCGTCTGGATAACCTGGGAAAGCATCGCCTCCTTGATGACCAGTTCACCGATCATGTTCATCAGACGATCGACCCGGTCCAGCGCCACGCGGATGGTCGGTGCGGCCGGGGCGCTGTCCTGTTGCTGGACCGCGCGCGGCGGGGCGGTGGTGGGGGCATCGCGGACGATCTGGGCGACGGGGGCGGTGTCTGCAGGCGCGGCTGCGGGTTCGGGGGTGGGCGCGGGCAGGTCGTCCTCGGTCAGCGGGCGGACCGTCAGCGCGCAGCAATCCTCGACGAACTCAAATACGGACATGACATCGGACTGGCTTGCCGCGCCGGTCAGTCGGACCCGCCACGACAGCGCGGGCTGTTCGGGCGACCAGTCCTCCAGCAGAGCGACCGCGTCGCAGTCCAGATGGACGTCCGCATCGCCCAGCTTGCGCAGGGCGTTCAGTAGGGCCATCGGATCGTTGCCCGAACGGTACAGCTGAAAGGTGGGCGTCATCTGGACCAGCAGGCCCGACGCCGGCGGCGGGACCGGATCGAAGGACAGCGGCATGTCGAAGTCCAGCGAGATCGGCGTGAACTCGAACGCGGTCTCCTCGGGGGTTTCCGTGTCGATCAGGGCTGCCAGTTCGGTCATCAGCCCGTCGACCTGGGCCTGATCCGTATCGCGGCCCGACCGGGCGCTGGCGACCAGGTCCGTCAGGCAGTCCGAACAGCGGTGCAGCAGCGCCATGATCTGGGGCGTCACGTCCAGCCGGTCCGACCGGACCAGGTCCAGCACAGTCTCGAAGCGGTGGGCAAAGGTGACCAGCGTGGTCAGGCCGAAGGCGGCAGCGCCCCCCTTGACCGAATGCACGGCGCGGAACACGGCATGCACCGTTTCCACGTCGAAGCCGGGCTGCTCGATCTGGCGCAGGCCGGTGGCCAGCACCTCGAGCAGCTCGTCGCATTCGACGAAGAACATGTCGCGGAATTCGTCCATGTCAGCCATCGTCAGCGCCCCAGGACCTTGTCGATGACGGCGATCAGACGCTCATCCTCGAAGGGTTTCACGATCCAGCCGGTGGCCCCTGCGCTGCGGGCGCGTGCCTTCAGGTCGGCGCCGCTTTCGGTGGTCAAGACCAGGATGGGCACGTCGGCATAGGCGCCGGTCGCGCGGACGTTCTCGATCAGGCCGAAGCCGTCCATGCGCGGCATGTTGATGTCGGTGATGATCAGATGCGGATTGGCCTCGCTCAGCGCGCCGACGCCGTCCACGCCGTCCACGGCCAGGAACACGTCAAAGCCCGCATTGCGCAGGGCCTTGGACACAAGCGCGCGGATTGTCGGCGAATCGTCGACCGCCAGGATACGGGTCGTCATGCGGGTCCCCCGGTTTGAAGAAGCTGGACCGAGGCGCCGACAGCCTGGATCGTGGTCAGAAACGGGTCCGAGGCGTCACGGATCGACAGCGTCTTGCCGTCGGCCTGCCACTGCTTGCGCGCTGCGATCAGCAGTTCGACCGCAAGGGTGCCCATGCGCGCGACCCCGGACGCATCCAGGACCGCATCCGCGCCCCGATGGTCCAGCAGGGTGCGGGCAAAGGCAGAGACGGCCTTGCGGTCGAACGTCTCGGGCAGGGGCAGGGCATGCATCTCAACTACCTCGTATTGTCGTCGGCGTCCCCATCGCTAACAGCCATGAGTTAAGGAACCATTGCTGCCATGGATTAATTTCGCGTCCGGCAAGTCTCTCACGGGAAACGATATTTTAATCTTTCCCGGCGATGGTCCCCTGACCCATCCAGGAGTGTCCCTGTGTCGAATCCGGTCCTGCTGATCGTTGACCCGAACCCCGCCCGCCTGACCGCCCTGCTGCGCCGATGCGAGGAACAGGGCGGTGTGACCGTGCTGGGCGCCACCACGCCCGGCGAGGCCTATGTGCTGATCGAACTGCACCTGCCGCGCCGCGTGGCCGTGGCCGCCGAATTCGCCGAATCGATCGAATTCGACGCATTGGCGGACATCCTGACGATGATCGACGCGGGCGTGGTCATCTATGGTCAGATGCGTGTGCCGGCGGGCGGATATCCGGTGATGTCCAGCCCGGAACAGATGCTGTCGCGCCTGTTCGGAGGGCTGCAGCCCGCCCGCGCCGCACCGATCCGTGCCGCAGACCCCGTACCACCCACGGACGCGGCGGCCGGGCTGATCCTGCTGGGCGCCTCGACCGGCGGAATCACCGCGTTGGAGGCCGTGCTGGCCGGATTTCGCGCCGACTGTCCACCGACGATGATCGTGCAGCATATTCGCCCGGGCTTTGCCGAAGGGCTGATCCGCCGGCTGGATCAACTGCTGGCGCCGCAGGTCGTCGCGGCGCAGGACAACATGCCCCTGCGTCGGGGCGTCGTCTATCTGGCCGCCGCGCCTGACAGGCATCTGGGCGTGACCCTGCGGGGCGGACCCCGCGCGCGTCTGTCCGCGACCCCGCCCGTGTCCGGGCACCGTCCGTCCGTGGACGTGCTGTTCTCCGACGGTGCGGCGATTGCCGATCGTCTGGACATCCGTGCCGCGCTGCTGACGGGGATGGGGGCCGACGGCGCGCAGGGGATGTGCGCGCTGCGTCGGGCAGGGGCGCACACGATCGCCCAGGACCGTGCCACATCCGTCGTCTGGGGCATGCCGCGCGTCGCGGTGGAGCTTGGCGGTGCGATCGACGTGCTGCCCCTCACGCGCATCGGCCAGACGCTTTTGACGCGGGAACCCGCCCGCCTGCGGAGGCTGTCATGATCCGCGATGCCGCGACGCGCGTCATTCATGTCGTTCAGGGCGAACATGCCATCAGCGACGATCCTGACACGATCCTGACCACCGTCCTGGGGTCCTGCGTGTCGGCCTGCATCATGGATGCGGACCGGGGCATCGGCGGGCTGAACCACTTTCTGCTGCCCGATGCGGGGCCGGGCGGTCCGGACATCCGCTATGCGGCCGCCGCGATGGAGGTTCTGGTGAACGGGCTGATGCGCCGCGGCGCCGTGCGCAGCCGCCTGCGCGCCAAGCTGTTCGGCGGCGCCCGGATGATGGCCGGCCTGCCCGACATCGGCCAGCGCAATGCCGACGCCGCCCGCCGCTTCCTGCAGGACGAGGGCATTCCGCTGATCGCCAGCGACCTCTGCGGCACGCAGGCGCGGCGCATCCGGTTCTGGCCCGTCATCGGTCGGGTGCAGCTGCACCTGCTGGGCGAGGCCCGCGCACCCGTTCGCGAACAGCCGATGCCGCAGCGTGGCGGCGACGTCGAACTTTTCTGACCGACATCCGCCGACAGCCGCGGCCCAACTGACACATCGACCCGCGATGCGCCCTCGTGGCGCCTCGCCATCCCCGTTCCGGAGAAAGACATGATGATGAAGAATACCCGCATCGCGACGCGCATCGCGGCAGGCTTTGGCCTGATCCTGCTGATGCTGGCGGTGCTTGCCGGCTTTACCTGGAACCGGATGGACCGGTTGCAGGCCATCGATGCCCAGGCCCATGATGCCGAGGTGCTTGCGCTGGCGGCGGCGGACATCAATTTCGGCGTGGCCCAGGCCGGTCTGGCGCTGGACGATTTCATGGTTTCGGCCTCGGATGCGGATCGTCAGCGGGTGCAGGACGGCATGACCTCGGTCATGGTGCTGGCGGAAAAGGCGCAGGCCCTGGGCAGTCCGCATGCCGGGGCCTTGGTCGCGCTGAAGGAGCGGCATGTGACCGAGGCCGAACAGCTGTTCGACAGCTTCCAGCCGCTGTCTGCGCTGACGGCACAGATGCGCGAACTGGGCATTACCCACCGTCGCAACATGGAACAGCTGCAGACCCTGTACCAGCAGCGTGGTGATCGCGATGCGGCTTATGCCGCGCTGCAGGCCGCCAACGAATTCCTGGTCGCGCGTGTGCGCATCGACCGCTTTCTGGAAGGCAGCGCCGTCAAGGATTTCGACGACGCGGCCGCGCCCTTCCAAAGGTCACGGCAGGCCTTGTCCGATCTGCAGCCCCGCGTGATGGGCGGTGACGCGCGCACGCTGCTGGCAACCACGCTGTCCGGTATCGACGAATACTGGTCGATGGCGCAGCAGAGCCGGACGTTGGAGCTGGTCGTGCGCGACCATCTGGCGACGCTGTCGCTGACCGAGATCGAGGTCCTGGCCGCCGTCGAACGGATCCGCGACGACGCCATGTCCAGCCTTGCCCGGCTGGAGGAGGAGGCAGCGGCGGTGATGGATGCCACGGTGATGTCACTGCTGGCAGGGGTCGCGGCCACGATCGTGATCGGCGCAGTCATTGCCGCATGGATCTCGCGTGATCTGGGGCGTCGCCTGGCGGTGACGGTCGACCAGACCAACCGGTTGGCGCGGGGTGATCTGGACGTCGAGATCCGCGGAACCGAGGGTCGCAACGAGCTGGCACAGCTGGCCCAGGCCCTGGCGATTTTTCGCCAGAACGCAGTCGAGGCGCGCGCCCTGGCCGACGAGGCCCGCCGCCTTGAGAACGAGGCTGCCGCCGCCCGCGACATCGAGGCCCGCCAGCAGGCCCGGGTCGTGCGCGACATCGGTGCCGGGCTGGACAGGCTGGCGCAGGGAGACCTGACACAGCAGATCCCGAACCCGCCGTCGGACCCGTTCCCGGCCGGCTATGACGGGCTGAGAGAGGCGTTCAACAGCGTCGTGGCGAACCTGACCGGCACCATCAACCGCATCACTGACGTCGCCGATCAGGTCCGGGGTGGCGCAAGCGAGATCACCTCTGCCGCGCAGGACCTGGCCTCCCGGGCCGAGACGCAGGCCGCTACGCTGGAGCAGTCCGCCGCGGCCCTGAACCAGATGAACGCCAGCGTCACCTCGACCGCAGAACGCGCGCGCAATGCCGAGCAGGCCAGCCGTCAGAACCGCGACATCGCCGAAACCAGCGCCGAGGTCGTGCGCGACGCCGTGACCGCCATGCGCGGAATCGAGGCGTCGTCCGACCAGATCACCCGCATCATCGGTGTCATCGATGACATCGCATTCCAGACCAACCTGTTGGCGCTGAACGCGGGCGTCGAGGCCGCCCGTGCCGGAGAGGCCGGCCGCGGCTTTGCGGTCGTCGCTTCAGAGGTGCGGGGCCTTGCACAGCGCGCCTCGGATTCCGCGCGGGAGATCAAGTCGCTGATTTCGCAGTCCGCATCGCAGGTCAAGGCGGGGTCCGCCCTTGTGGGGCGGACGGGCGACAGCCTTGGCCAGATCCTGTCCAAGGCGCATGAGGTGTCGGAACAGATCACCGCGATCTCGCTTGCGGCCAACGAACAGGCGATCGGCTTGGCCGAGGTGAACACGGGCGTGAACCAGCTGGATCAAGTGACCCAGCAGAACGCCGCCGTGGCCGAACAGGCCAACGCCGCCGCCGCATCGCTGCAGCAGCGGTCCGAGGATCTGATCCGCGAGATCGCCGGGTTCCGGATCGGCAGCCGCACCAGCCGGCCCGAGGTGGTCCGCACACGTGCATCGGCGCCGCTTCCCGTGGTCGAACCGGTCCCCCTGCGTGTCGTGGGTGGCCGCGGCGAAGGCCAGATGTTCGAGTTCTGACCGAAGCGACCTGCACCATGTCCGACCCGCGCCGATCCTGTCGGCGCGGGTTTCGCATTGCGGCCATGCCCAAGTGCCTTTCCGGCACGGCCCCGATCGGCTAGATCAGGACCGGGTTACGCAGAATGGGACATCGGCATGCTGCCTTGGGTGCAACTGGCCAGCGCGATCGCGCCGGATGGCGACACGCTGCGGCTGATGCGGCGGGGCGACGAATTCTCGATCAGGCTGCAGGGCGGAAACGAGCTGATGAATAGCCGCTTGGGTGGGTCCGAGGAGGCTTTGGCGACGCTTGCGCTGGACCGGCTGGCCGACCGGCCCGCGCCGCGGGTGCTGATCGGCGGGTTGGGTATGGGGTTCACCCTGCGCGCGGCCCAGGCCGTGGCCAGCCCCCAGGCCCGGCTGATCGTGGCCGAGATCGTGCCCGAACTGGTCGGATGGGCGACGCAGCACATGGCGGCGGTCTTTGGCGGCTGCCTGTCCGACCCGCGGGTTCAGGTGCGGATCGGCGATGTCGGCGCGCAGATCCGTCAGGCCACGACGGCGTTCGACGCGATCCTGCTGGATGTCGACAACGGTCCCGACGGGCTGACGCGGACCGGGAACGATGCGCTGTACGGGACGGCCGGTCTGCAGGCGGCGCGGCGCGCGCTGTCGCCCGGCGGCGTGCTGGCCGTTTGGTCGGCAGAGCCGGACGCCGCGTTCGAACGACGCCTGGCCGGGTGCGGCTTTGCCGTCAGCACGCATGGGGTGCGCGCCGGCGGGTCGGGCCGCGGATCGCGGCACGTGATCTGGATCGGCGTGCGGCGGGATGACTGAACCGCGCGCCCTGTTGGGGCGCGCGGCGCAAGGTTAGACGGCCTGACGGTAGGTCTGCTGATGCAGCTGCGGGCGCGGGGCCGCCATCGTGAAGCTGCTGACGATGCGTGTCAGGTCCTTGACCTCTGCGTTCAGCAGGGTGCTGGTGGCGTTGGCTTCCTCGACCATCGCGGCGTTCTGCTGGGTCACGTCGTCCAGGTACCGGACCGCGCTGTTGATCTCGGAGATGCTCGACGACTGGCGTTGGGCGGTGGAGGACATCTCGGTCACGATCCCCTCGATCTCGTTGAAGACAAGGATGATGTCGGACAGCGCCTGGTGCGTCGCGCCGACCAGCGACACGCCATGTGTCGTCTGCTGGACGCTGCGGTCGATCAGGGTCTGGATGGTGCGCACCGCCTCGGCCGATCGTTGGGCCAGGGCGCGGACCTCGGCGGCGACGACGGCAAAGCCGCGGCCGGCCTCACCGGCGCGGGCGGCCTCGACGCCGGCGTTCAGGGCCAGCAGGTTGGTCTGGAAGGCGATCTCGCTGATCACGCCGATGATCTGGCCCATCTCTCCGGCGCTGGAGGAGACGTCGTCCATCGCGGTGCGTGTCTGATCCATGATCTGGCTGCCATGCGCGGCGACCTGGCGGGCGCGGGCCGCCATCTCCTCCGCCTGGCGGCTGCGCGTGGCTGAATCGCGCACGGCCTCGGTCATCTCGTTCAGCGCGGCGGCGGTTTCCTCCAGGCTGGCCGCCTGCTGTTCGGTGCGGCGCGCAAGATCGTCGGAGGCCGCTGCGATCTCGCCGGTGCCGTTGCCGATCTGGCCGGCGGAATGGCGCACCGATCCGATGATGCTGGCAAGCTGTTCGACCGTTTCGTTGAAGCGGGTGCGGGCCGACAGTTCCGGGTCCAGCCGGGTGGTCAGATCGCCTTCGGCCAGACGGCCAAGGGCGCCCGACAGGGCCTCGAAGGCACGTTGCTGGGCATCCTCGACCTCTTTGCGGCGACCGTCGATCTGGTCCAGATAGGTCGAGATCGACAGGTCGATGTCCAGCAGGGACGCCCGCATCAGGACCGAGATGTCATCGGCCAGGCGCTTGCGGCTGGCGGCGGTCCAGGTGCGGCGTTCGCCCAGCATGTCGCGGATCACATAGTCCAGCACAAGGCCATAGCCACCGATGTACCAGCGCGGCTCCAGCCCGATCCGTGCATGCACCGCGCCGATGCGGCGGACCGACAGCGCATAGTCGGCGCCGAACTCTCCGGATGCGATACGGGCCCAGTGCTGGGCCTGGCTGCTTCTGGCGCGCTCGGTATGGGCATTGTCGGTGAAATATCGGCGCAGGACGGGGGTCGCCGCGATCTTGGTGTAGAATTCGGACAGGGCCGGGCCGACGCTGGCCGCGATCCGGGGGGCCAGGGCCTTGAGCCGGGCCTGCGCCGGGGCGTCCAGGCCCAAAAAGTCCAGCCTGTCCTGCAGGTGGATCGTGTCGTGGGAATCGGGGTGTGTCACCGCTTGATCCTTTCGCATGGCAAAGGCGGACAAGCGCAGCAATAGACCCCGCGCGTTAAGGAACGCTGAATACCGGACAGGGCGGTTCAAAAATATCACGGGGGATAAGGTGCAGGATTCTGTTGCCAGGCTCCTGCGGGCCCCGCCTTACGCTGCTAGGCGCAAGGGCTTAGGTTTCGATCTTGCGGACTGCTTACGCAGCCAGCGCGACCGGAGCACGGTTGTCATTGGCAACTGTACGTTTTGCACCGATAACGGTAGTAGCTCACCGAGACAAAGCATAACCCCTTTAGACGTTCGTCGATCCTGTTTCGGCCCCATTCGCCCCCAATGAAGGGTTGTTTGGTGGAGCCGCCGGGTACCGCCCCCGGGTCCGATCCGCTTATTACGAGCGCGTTTATGTCCATAGTCGGAATTGCTTCCGACAGGACCGATATAGGTCATCGGCACGGATGCGGCAAGGGGTCGGAACCCCGGGCCTTGGGTGCGGGTTTGACCGCAGACCCACAACCGGAGAGAACGATGACCTTCCGCACCCTGACCGCCGCCGCCCTGATCCTGTCGCCCACCGCGCTGATGGCGCAGGAGGCCATGCGCGGTGCCCCGCCGGCCGATGCGATGGCCCTGTCCGAGATCGTCGCCAAGATGGAGACGGACCTGTCCGCAGAGCTGGGCTATATCGAGGATATCCAGTGGGACGACGATGGCTATTACGAGGTCGAATACCGCACCCAGGACAACCGCGAGGTCGAGATGCGCGTCGATCCGACGACCGGCGAAGCGATGGCGCGCTGATTGCGCCCTCCAGAATGCGAACGGGCGGCCCTTGCGGCCGCCCGTTTCGTTTTGTGCCTCAGGCCACCTTGGCCAAGGGTTGCGCGGTCTGTTCGATCAGCGCGCCATGCAGGGCCTTGATGCCGGGCGCCAGCGCCGTGCGTTCCAGGATGAACTGCACGTCCACCGGCCGCGGTCCCTGCGTCGCACCGATCGCCTCCAGCCCCGCGGCCGCCAGCGCGTTCAGACCGCGGCTGAGCACTGCCAGGCCCTCCAGGTCGCGGCCCACGGCCGAGGCCATGGCCACCGCCCGCGACGACACCTGCGCCGAGGGATAGCGTTCGGCCAGGTCCTTTTCCACGCGGCGCAGCACCTTGAGGCTGCTATCGACGTAATGCGTGATCGTGTTGGCGTTGGACACCTTGCTGACGATGCGCACGCGGTGGCGGGTCAGCACCTCCAGGATGAACGCGTCATAGCCCTTGGCGCCGACCATGTCCTGTTCGAACAGTTCCAGCGCAAAGACGTTAAGGCCTGTCACGATCTCCACCGCCGGGGTGGGGGCGGGCTGGTCGTCGATCAGCGTGCCGGGATCGTGCGGCTCGAACGCGTTGGTCACGCGCAGCGGGACGCCGGACTGGCGCAGGGTCTTGGCGGCCTTGGGGTGGATCGCCTCCATCCCCAGGTTCGACAGCTGGTCGGCCACGTCATAGTTCGTACGACCCAGTTTGCGCACCGCATCCGCCCCGACCAGGTTCGGGTCGGCCGAGGAAAGGTGGAACTCCTTGTGGATGATCGCCTCGCGGGCGCCGGTCAGTGCCGCCAGCCTTGAAAACGTCACCTCGGAATAGCCGCGGTCGAATTCGCGCATCAGCCCCTCGGTGCACTGGGCATAGCCGGTGACGATGGGCATTTCGGTCGCGGGATCGACGCCGGCCATCGCGCCGGTGATGCGCTCCTCCAGCGTGACCTGTTCCGTGTCGCGCCATCCCGACAGGTCGACGAACCGTGCCTGGATGCCCACGCGCTGCAGCATCAGGGTGGTGACGAAGGCGGAATGCGCCTCTCCCAGTCCAGACAGCAGTTCGCGCGTGTGCAGCATGTGTTCCTCCAGCCGGAAATGGCCATAGGAGCACAGGCGCTGCAAGTCGATCAGGCAGTTGCGCGCCCCGACCAGCCGGTCGCGGACGAAGGCGTCGGCGCGTTCCAGGTCACCGGGATGATCCAGAACCGCCCGATGCGCCTCGATCATCGCGTCGCTGGCGTGGTCCAGCGCGGCCAGCCAGCCGTGATCACCGTCGCCCGACGCGAAGGCTGCATAGACGCCCGGCTCTCCGGACTTCTTGTGTTCCAGAAGCAGGTTCGTGATGCCGCCAAAGGCCGACACCACGAAGATCCGGCCATAGGGCGCGTCGCGGTCGGCGATCAGCACCGTGTCGCGCAGCTCGTGCACGCGCGACATCGAGGTGCCGCCGATCTTCTCGACCGTATGACCCATCACGCGGTCTCGGCAGGGGCGTAGCTGCCGTCCTCCTGATGCACCTCGGTCCCGGTGACGGGCGGGTTGAAGCAGCAGGCCATGACCAGCGTCTCCTCGGCCCGCAGGATGTGCTTGTCATGCAGGTTCAGCGCATACATCACGCCCGGCGTGATCTCATGCGTCTCTCCGGTGCCCAGATCGGTGATCGAGCCCTTGCCCTGCATGCAGAACACGCTTTCGAAATGGTGCTTGTAGTGGAACTGGTGCTCCGACCCGGCCTGCAGCGTGGTGATGTGGAACGAAAAGCCCATCCCGTCATCGGCCAGCAGCATCCGCACCGAATTCCATTGGGCATCCGACACCGAACGGTCGGTGCCCTTCAGTTTGTTGAAATCACGTACGATCATGTGAATTACTCCGCAGCAATCTTGGTGGTGGCAAGGACGTCGCGGGCGGCATCCAGCAGGATGTCGAAGCCACGCGACAGCAGCGTGTCGGGGGTGGTCAGCGGGGCCAGGACCTTGACGACCTGATCCTCGTTGCCCGATGTCTCGATGATCAGCCCGCCGTCGAAGGCGCGCTTGCAGATGGCGGCCGCCAGATCGCCCGATCCGACGTCGACGCCGCGCATCAGGCCGCGACCCTTCAGATAGGCGCCGGGCACCAGTTCGGCCAGTTCGGTCAGCCGGGCCTGGATCAGGTCGGCGCGCCGCGCCAGGTCGGCCTCGAACGCGTCGTCGGACCAGAACTTCTCGATCGCAACGCGGGCGGTCACGAAGGCATGGGTGTTGCCGCGGAACGTGCCGTTGTGTTCCGCCGGGCCGAAGACGTCATGTTCCGGGCGCACCAGAACCATCGCCAGCGGCAGGCCAAAGCCAGAGATCGACTTTGCCAGCGGCACCAAGTCCGGCATCACGCCCATCTCCTCGAACGAGAAGAACTTGCCCGTGCGGCCGCAGCCCGCCTGGATGTCGTCCATGATCAGCAGGGCGCCGTGGCGCTTGGCGATGTCCGCGATGGCGCGGACGAATTCGGCGGACGCGGCGTTCAGGCCGCCTTCGCCCTGCACGGCCTCCAGCATGATGGCGGCAGGGGCGTCGATGCCGCCCGAATTGTCCGACAGCATCTGGTCCAGCAGGGCCGCGCTGTCCAGCCCGTCAGCATAGCCGTCGAACGGCACGCGGGTGACGCCCTGCGTCTCCATCCCGGCGCCGCCGCGGTGGTATCCGTTTCCGGTCGCGGCCAGCGCGCCCATCGTCACGCCATGAAAGCCGTTGGTGAAGGCGACGACATTGGTACGGCCGGTCGACTTGCGGGCGATCTTCATCGCCGCCTCGACTGCGTTGGCACCGGTGGGGCCGGTGAACATCACGCGATGATCCATGCCGCGCGGCGTCAGGATGTGACGTTCGAAGGCGTCAAGGAACGCCGCCTTGGTCGTGGTGTGCAGATCCAGGCCGTGGGCGATTCCGTCACCCGCGATGTGGTCGATCAGCGCGGACTTCATGTCCGGATCGTTGTGACCATAGTTCAACGACGAGCAACCGGCCAGAAAGTCGATGTAGTCGCGTCCGTCCGCCCCGGTCATCACCGAGCCGCTGGCTTTGGTGAAGACCGTGGGAATCCCCCGGCAATAGGATCGGGCCGCGCTTTCGCGGCGTTCGAAAATGGCGGTTCCGGGCATGGTGGCGGTCATGTCTTTGGGCATGGAAAGTCCTTTCGCATCATGTGCGTCAGTCTGAATGCTTCGACGGGCAAAGGGATCAGGCGGCGCGGGCCTGATCGGCGTGACGGGGCAGGGTGATCGTGACCATATGCTCGGTCGCGTGCCGTCCGTCGAAATGATCGTGGCGGGTATAGTGAGGATCGTCGCTCAGCCGTCCGCCCTGCTGGCGGGCAAAGCTGCGAAACAGCGCCCAGGACGCATCGTTGTCGCGGGTGATCGTCGTGTTCAGCCGCTGCGCATCGGCGCATTCATCGCGTTCCACCAGATGCGTCAGCATCTTGCGGGCCAATCCCAGACCGCGCGCATCCGGTCCGACAGCAACCTGCCACACGAAAAGCGCGTCCTCGTTCGGGATCATGTGCCCCGAGATCCAGCCCACGATCTGATCGTCCAGCAGGGCCACGACACAGGTGTCGCGGAAGTGCTCGGCCTGCACCAGATTGCAATACATCGAATTCTCGTCCAGCGGCTTGCAGGCCCGGACCAGCTCCCAGATGGCGGCGCCATCGGTCGGGTCGGGCTTGCGCAGCGTCAGCTGGCGGGGGCGTTCGAGTTCTTGCACATCTTTGGGCATGGGCGGCGGATCCTCAATTGCTTCGACCCTCTAACTAGTCAAAACGTGCCTTGGTTGCAACCTTGGCGTGGAAAATACGCGGGAATTCGTCTAAGACCTTACGCTGGCGTGATATTTGGACACGGCCGCGTGACCGCGAGGTTCGCCTGCCGAAATATCAGGTTCCGAAAGCATGCCATATTGCCCTGTTCCGCGCGCTAATGGCATACAGGAGGGCATGAGCCAGCCGCCCGCCATTCCGCGTACCGACGCCGCGCTGATCGCGCTGCGGCGGATCCTGCGCGCCACCGAACATTATGAACGCGACCTTGCCCAGGCCGCCAAGCTGACCCCTGCCAAGCTGCGCGTCCTGCAGATCCTTGCCGGAACCGAGACGCGGTCCGCCATGCCGACCCAGCTGTCGACCCAGATGGGCGTCAGCCAGGCGACCGTGACGGCGCTGGTCGATCAGCTGGACAAGCTGGGCCTGACGCAGCGTCAGCGGTCCAGCACCGACCGCAGGCAGCTGCACGTGATCCTGACGGATGCCGGGCTGGACGCGCTGCGCAACGCGCCCGACGCGCTGCAGCAGCATTTCGTGACCGGTTTCCAGGCCCTGCAGGATTGGGAACAGGCGATGCTGGTGGCATCGCTGGAACGCGTCGCGGCGATGCTGAACGCGCAAGGCATCGATGCATCGCCACTGCTGACCCTGGGCGACATCAGCCGCCCGCGCGGCTGATCAGGTCGCGCTGCCCCAAGGGCCGTGCGGATCGTCGATCCCGTCCAGGCGCTGGAACCCGTGGGCACCGAAGAAGTCGCGCTGCGCCTGGATCATGTTCGCGGTGCCGCGCGCGGTGCGCATCATGTCGAACCACATCAGCCCGGATGCCAGGGCGGGCAGGGCGTGGCCCGCGGCGATGCCCTGCGACACCACCCGGCGCAGACCCGGCAGCGCGCCTTCGATCAGGTCGGCGAAGAACGGCGCCATGATCAGGTTGCGGGCCGGATCGTCCGCCAGCGCGTCGGCCATGTCGTTCAGCATGGTCGACCGGATGATGCACCCCGCCCGCCAGACACGTGCGATCTCCGGCAGGTCCAGCGTCCAGCCGAACCGTTCCGAGGCGCCTGCGATCATCGTAAAGCCCTGCGCATAGCACAGGATCTTGCCCGCGATCAGCGCCTGTTCCAGATCGTCGGGCGTCAGGTCGACCGCGCCGGGGGCGGCACCGAATCGGGCCTGGCCCGCCTGCCGTTCATCCAGGCGCGCGCTGACGTTGCGGGCCATCACCGCAGCCTCGATCACCGGGATGGGCGCGGACAGGTGCTGCGCCTCGATGGCGGTCCAGCGGCCGGTGCCCTTCTGGCCGGCGCGGTCCAGGATCACGTCGGGCATCGCGGCCCCGGTATGCGGGTCCTGCGCCGCGGTGACCTTGGCCGAGATCTCGATCAGATAGCTGGACAGCGTGCCGCGGTTCCAGTCGGCAAAGATGTCGGAGATCGCCGGGGCCTCTAGCGTCAGCCCGTCGCGCATCAGGCCATAGGCCTCGGCGATCATCTGCATGTCGGCATATTCGATGCCGTTGTGGACCATCTTGACGAAATGCCCCGCGCCCGCGTCGCCCATCCGTGCGGCACAGGGGGTGCCGTCATCGGCCTTGGCGGAAATGGCGGTCATCACATGCGCCACGCGGTCCCAGTCCGCGGCGTCGCCGCCGCCCATGATCGCGGGGCCGTGGCGTGCGCCCTCCTCTCCGCCGGACACGCCCATGCCCAGGAACCGGAAGGGCAGGCCGGCCGCGGCGCGGCGGTTGGTGTCGTGAAAATCCGCATTGCCCGCGTCGATCACCAGATCGTCGGCGTCAAGCAGCGGCGCCAGCGCCTGCAGCTGATCGTCGACCGCCTGTCCCGCCGGGACCATCAGGATGATCGCGCGCGGCGGCGTGATGGCCTGAACCAGCGCCTGCAGGGAATCGGTGGGGATCACGCGGGGGGCCAGATCGCCGGCCTGGGCAGCAAAGCGGTGCGTGACCTCGGTCGTGCGGTTCCACACGGCGATGGGAAAACCCTTTTCGGCGATGTTCATGGCCAGGGCGGCCCCCATCGTCCCAAGCCCGATCAGCCCGATTTCTGCCTGCGCCATCGCCGTCCTCCTGCGGATAGTTTGGTCGCGGTTTACGCTAACGGCCGGGCGGTGTCACGGGGGCGCGGCCCCGGACGCAGATCAGCGTCTGCAGCCCAGTCGCGACATGGGTCCGCGCGGATCCGTGGACCGCATGGACGTCCAGCTGGCACACGGTCAGCGTCCGGCCCGCCTTGACGACCCGGCCGATGGCCTCCAGCCAGTCGCCTTGCGCGGGGTTCAGCAGGTTCAGCTTGAATTCGGTGGTCAGCACGTCGTCGCCCTGGGCGAACAGCGTCAGCGCGGCATAGCCCCCAGCGCTGTCGGCCAAGGCCGTGGTCGCGCCGGCATGAAAATATCCCATCTGCTGGGTCAGTTCCGGCCGGAAGGGAAGGCGCAGCGTGACCTCGGCAGGGCGAATGGCGGCGATCTCGGCACCAAGATGGCGCATCAGGCCCTGGTCGCGAAAGCTGTCCTCGATGCGGGCGATGGTGTCGGGTGTCAGGGTGGTGGGGGTCAAGCGCTGCTCCTCCTGCTGGCTTGGGCGCAGTCTGGGCGCGGGCGGGGCAGGGGAAAAGCCCCGATGGCGGGGCGGACGCGGGGTCACCATGCGAAACGGGGCCCGCATGGGGCCCCGTCGCGGTCATTCGGCGGTCTGGTTCAACCGCGGCGGGTGACCGCCTGCAGGGCCAGCGCGCCCAGGGCGATCTTGACCATGTCGCCCAGGATGAAGGGTGCGACGCCCACGGCAAGCAGCCGGTCGGCCGGCACGAAGGCCGACAGCCAGATCAGGCCGGGCACATAGATCGCCACGGTCCCGGCCAGCATCGCCACCGCCCGCATGCCCAGGCCGCGGCCCTGCGCCAGCGCGCCGGTCACGATCATGGACAGGGCCATGCCGATCAGAAAGCCGGTGGTAGGCCCCGCCAGATAGGCCAGGCCCAGCCCGCGTTCCGGCGAACCGGCAAAGACCGGCAGCCCGGCCAGCCCCGCCGCCATGTACGCCCCCATCGCGGCCAGGCCGAGGCGCGGCCCCAGACCGGCGGCGATGACCAGCACCGCCAGCGTCTGCAGCGTCATCGGCACCGGCCAGAAGGGCACCTGCACCTTGGCGCCAAGCGCGATCAGCGCGGCGGCGGCCAGGGTCAGTCCGATCTTGGCGCCAAGGCTTTGTTCGGCGATGCGGTCGCGTGCGAGCAGCATGGGATGTCCCTTTCATCGAGATGTCGCGAATCGAGGGCAGCCTGCTGCGCCCCGGTTGCCGCGCATCAGACCCCAAACGGGGGGGCACGCACAAGCCTTCAGATGACAGGCGCCGGACATGCGGCCGCAAGGCCCTGTCGGCGCAACGTTTTCGATGCTCGAAACGCTGCGCCAAAATGTCGCAATCCGGCGACCGCCGGGGTCACCGGACGGATGCGGCCGGAAACCCGATACCTATTTACAGGGCGCGCGCGCACGTAAGGGCGGCCACCGTGCCCCGATGCGCAATTTTCGGTCGTCAGCGCCGATTTAGCCGCCCCAAGCGACTGTTTTCCGCCGACCAAGGGTGCTAAGCCATCCGCCAATTGCATGCCGCGACAAGGGTTCGAGACATGGCTGACGACTATCCATCGGTGGACCGCGTCATGGGAGGGCCTGCGGGCTGGATCTCGATCGCGTTCCCGACGATCCTGTTCCTGTACTTCCTGGGACTGCTGCCGGAAATCGCGCAAGGCCCGCAGGTTTATGGCTTTGACTGGGTGCCCTCGCTGGGGGTGCAGCTGTCGGTCCTTCTGGACGGGCTGTCGATGACATTCGCCCTGCTGATCACCGGGATCGGCGCGGCGGTCACGCTGTATTCGGCGCGCTATCTGGGCGATCACCCGGATTATCCGCGTTTCGTCACCTATCTGTTGATGTTCATGGTCGGCATGCTGGGCCTGGTCCTGGCCGACAACCTGATCATGCTGTTCGTGTTCTGGGAGATCACGACCATCGCGTCCTATCTGCTGATCGGCTTCAACGCCGACAGCGCGGCGTCGCGCCGGTCCGCGCTGCAGGCGCTGCTGGTGACGGGGACGGGGGGCCTGATCCTGCTGGCCGGCCTGATCGTGCTGGGCACGGTCGCGGGCACGTCGCAGCTGTCGCAGATCGTGACGATGGGCGACATGATCCGCGCGCATCCCTGGTACCTGGGCATCCTGCTGCTGTTCCTGGCGGGCGCGTTCACGAAATCGGCGCAGGTGCCGTTCCACTTCTGGCTGCCCAACGCGATGGCGGCCCCTACGCCCGTATCGGCTTATCTGCATTCGGCCACGATGGTGAAGGCGGGCGTGTTCCTGATGGCGCGCATGAACCCCGCGCTGGGCGGGACGGATGCGTGGTTCTGGATCCTGACACTGTTCGGCGGGGTCACGGCGGTCTTCGCCTCGGTCATGGCGCTGCGCCAGACCGACATCAAGCAGGTGCTGGCCTATACCACGCTGATGGCGCTGGGCACGCTGACGATGTTCATCGGCGCGGGCACGCATTACGCCATCGTCGCGGCGATGCTGTTCCTGGTGGTGCACTCGCTCTACAAGGCGGCGCTGTTCCTGATGATCGGCATCGTCGATCATGCCACCGGCACGCGCGATGCGGGCGTCCTGGGCGGCCTGTCCAAGGCGATGCCGCTGACCGGGCTTGCCGCCGCGCTGGCCGCGATCAGCATGGCGGGCATTCCGCCGATGATCGGCTTTATCGGCAAGGAATTTATGTACAAGGCCGGCCTGGGGCTGGACGGGTTCGGCGCGTTCTGGGTGACCGCGATGGCCTTCGCGGCATCGGTCCTGATGTTTGCCGTCGGCGGCATCGTCGCGCTCAAGCCGTTCCGCGGCGATCTGCGCCCGACCCCCACCACTCCACATGAGGGGCCGTGGGCGATGCTGGCGGGTCCGCTGGTCCTTGGCGCACTGTCGCTGATCTTCGGCCTGCTGCCGGGCGTGCTGGGCCACTACCTGGTCGGACCCGCCACCCATGCCGTCTTCGGAGAGGTCCGCGAGGTGCACCTGTACCTGTGGGGCGGCATCAATATGGCGCTGATCCTGTCGCTGCTGACCTTCCTGGCCGGCTGGCTGGTCTATCGCCGCCATCAGGCGATCCGCGACCGCCTGGCCGCGTTCGAGGCGCGCAGCCCGATCGATTTCGACGCGGGCTGGGACCGTCTGCTGGACGGGTTCAAGGCCTTCGCCGCCTGGCAGACCAACCTGATCCAGACCGGCAGCCTGCAGCGCTACATGGCCGTGATGTTCGCGACCTTTGTCGTGATGGTCGGCGGCTCGTATCTGATCAAGGGCGCGTTCCAGGGCGTGCCGGGCCTGTCGGCCGAGGGCGTGCACCCGATCCAATGGACGGTGCTGGGCCTGATCGTGGCGGGCGCGATCCTGACCGTCTGGACGCACAGCCGCATGACGGCCATCGCCGGGATGGGCGCGTCGGGCATCGGCGTGTCGCTGATCTTCATCATGTTCAGCGCCCCCGACGTGGCCATCACCCAGCTGCTGGTCGAGGTGCTGGTCGTCGTGCTGGTCAGCGTCGTCATGCTGCGCCTGCCCTATCTGCCGCGCCGGTCCAAGACCCGGTTCCGCACCGGACACGCGGTCATCGCGGGGGGCGCGGGCCTGGTCACGACCTTCCTGCTGATGTCGGTGATGGCGACCGATTTCGACCGCCGCCTGACGTCCTTCTTCGAGGCCGCGTCCTATCCGGAGGCGCATGGCCGCAACATCGTCAACGTCATCCTGGTCGACTTCCGCGCCCTGGATACGTTCGGAGAGATCACCGTCGTGGCCATCGCCGCCATCGCCGCGTTCGCCCTGCTGCGCGGTGCCACCCGCCGCAAGCCCGAGGAGGAGAGCTGAGATGCAGTCGCTGATCCTGACCACCACCACGCGCCTGCTGGCGGCCCTGCTGCTGATGTTCTCGGTCTATGCGCTGCTGCGCGGGCACAACCTGCCCGGCGGCGGCTTCATCGGCGGGCTGATCGGGGCCACGGCGTTCATCCTCTATACCATCGCCACCTCGGTCGAGGAGGCGCAGGCCGCGCTGCGCATCGATCCGTCGAACCTGGCGATGGCGGGCCTGGGCGTTGCTGCCCTGGGGGGCATCGGCGCGGCCTTCGCGGGCCAGCCCTTCTTCACCGGACAGTGGCTGTTCCTGTTTCGCGACGGCGACAGCTATGTGCCGCTGTCCACCGTCCTCGTCTTCGACATCGGAGTCTACATGGCCGTCTTCGGCGGAATCCTGACCCTGGTCTTTGCCCTGGAACAGGAGATCTGATTTGGAAATGCTGCTTGCCCTGTCCGTCGGCGTCCTTGTCGCCGCGTCGGTCTATCTGATGCTGGACCGCAACATCCTGCGCTTCCTGTTCGGGCTGGCGCTGCTGTCGAACGCGGTCAACCTGCTGATCTTTGCCAGCGGCCGTCTGACCCCAGGCGCGCCTCCGCTGATCGATGCGGGCGAATATGCGCCCACCGGCGTCGTCGCGAACGCCCTGCCGCAGGCGCTGGTGCTGACCGCGATCGTGATCGGGTTCGGCCTGCTGGCCTTCACCCTGGCGCTGGTCTATCGCGCGTTCATGACCCTGGGCACCGTCAACAGCGACGAGATGCGCGTGGCCGAGCCCGTCGATGCGGGCAAGGAGGCCGGGAAATGAGCTGGCTTCTGGTCTATCCGATCCTGATCCCGCTGCTGACGGCGGTGCTGTCCTATCTGTTCCGCAAATCGCCCGCCGGGCGCTGGATCTCTGTCGCGGGGGCGGTCGCGCTCTTGCTGGCCAGCGTCGTCCTGATGGCCGAGGTGCTGGAGGAGGGCGTCGTCGCCGCCCAGATGTCGAACTGGCAGGCGCCCTTCGGCATCACGCTGGTGGCCGACCTTCTGGGCGCGGTCATGGTCGTCATCACCGCCATCACCGGCCTCGCCACCGTGATCTATACCCTGTCCGAAATTCCCGAACGCCTGGAACGGCTGGGTTTTCACGCCCTGCTGCAGACGCTGCTGATGGGCGTCTGCGGGGCCTTCGTCACGGGCGACCTGTTCAACCTGTATGTCTGGTTCGAGGTCATGTTGATCTCCAGCTTCGGCCTGCTGGTGCTGGGGGCCAGCCGCGAACAGCTGGACGGCGGCATCAAGTACGTGCTGCTGAACCTGGTCTCGACGATCATGTTCCTGGCGGGAACCGGTCTGCTGTACGGCCTGACCGGCACGTTGAACATGGCCGACCTGCACCTGGCCGTCCGCGAGGTCGAGAATACCGGCCTGCTGACCACCGTCGCGGTGATGTTCATGGTGGCCTTCGGCGTCAAGGCGGCGGTGTTCCCGCTGTTCTTCTGGCTGCCCGCCTCCTATCACACGCCCCCGGTGGCGGTGTCGGCGATCTTCGCGGGCCTGCTGACCAAGGTGGGCGTCTATGCCCTGATCCGGATGTTCACGCTGGTCTTCGACCAGGATGTCGGGTTCACGCACACGATCCTGCTGTGGGCGTCGGTGGTGACGATGGTCACGGGTGTTCTGGGCGCGGCGGCGATGAACGACTTCCGTCGCATCCTGTCATTCCACATCATCAGCCAGATCGGCTACATGGTCCTGGGACTGGCGCTTTATACGCCGCTTGGCCTGATGGGGGCGGTGTTCTACCTGGTCCACCATATCATCGTGAAGGCGAACCTGTTCTTTGTCGCGGGCGTGGCCAAGCGCATTGCCGGATCGACCGATCTGGCACGCATCGGCGGCCTTTACGCCCATGCCCCGGTGCTGGCCTTCCTGTTCCTAATCCCGGCATTCTCGCTGGCTGGCTTTCCGCCGCTGTCGGGCTTCTGGGCGAAATACGTGGTCGTCAAGGCCGCGCTGGACCTGGAAATGTGGTTCGTGGCCGGGGTGTCGCTGGCGGTCGGTCTGCTGACCATCTTCTCGATGACCAAGATCTGGGGCTCGGCCTTCTGGCCCGCGCATCCCGACGGGGTCAAGCCGCGCCTGTCGGACCTGCCGATGGGCGACCGGATGGCGCTGATGCTGCCGATCGTCGCGCTGGCCGCGCTGACCTGCATCATCGGCCTGTTCCCGGAATCCTTCGTGCTGTTCGCCGAACACGCGGCCGCGCAGCTGCTGGATCCGACCGACTATGTCACGACCGTCCTGGGGGTGCAGCCATGAACCTGTTCGCCATCAACATGGTGCTGGCCTTTGCCTGGGTCGCGTTGACCGGCGGGCTGACCCTGGGGGGACTGACGACCGGCTATCTGGTCGGCATGGCCGCGATGTGGCTGGTCCGTCCGCTGTTTCCCGATACCGGGGTCTATTTCCGGCGCCTCTATTACTGGACGCGGCTGATCGTGATGTTCGTCTATGAACTGGTGGTCAGCTCGATCCCGGTCGTGCGCGACGTGCTGACGCCAGGACAGTCGTCGCAGCCCGCGCTGATCGCGGTGCCCATCACGGTGACGACCGACCTGCAGATCACGCTGCTGGCCAACTTCATCTCGCTGACCCCGGGCACGCTCAGCCTCGACGTGTCCGAGGACCGCAGCACGCTGTATATCCACGCAATGTTCGGCGACGACCCGGACGCGATCCGCGCGCAGATCCGCGACCGGTTCGAGGTCTGGGTCCGCGAGGCGACGGAGTGAACGACATGACCCTGCTGGAATTTGTAATCCTGTTCGGCTTTGCCCTGGTGATCCTGGGCGTCGTGCTGGCCGCGATCCGGCTGGTGCGGGGGCCAAGCCTGGCGGACCGGATCGTGGCGCTGGACCTGATGACGGTGCAGCTGGTCTCGTTCGGCGGCCTGACGGCGCTGCTGTCGGGCAGCGCGGGCTTTCTGGACGTGGCCGTCGTGCTGGCACTGGTCGGCTTTCTGGCGACCGTGTGCCTGGCGCGCTATCTGGAGCGTCGCATCCTGCTCAAGGCGGAGGAACTGACATGATGCATGACATCATCGTGGCGATCTTGGTGCTGTCCGGCGGCATCTTCTGTTTCGCGGCGGGGATGGGGGTGCTGCGGCTGCCCGACCTGCTGACGCGGATGCATGCCTCGACCAAGGCGGGAACGCTGGGTTCGGGCCTGATCCTGGTGGCCGTGGCTGTCCAATTCGCCGAAGGGACGGTCATCGCGCGGGCGGTGGCGGCAATCCTGTTCTTGCTGATGACCGCGCCGGTCGCGGCCCATCTGATCGGCCGAGCGGCCTTTCGCACGGGCGTGCCGATGGTCGACCGGACCGTCTGCGAGGACGGCGTGGCCGACGCGCTGCGCGCCCGTCCGGGCGAGCAGGCGCCGGACTAGGGCCTGTGCCCCGGCGGCGGGCGACGGGGCTTTTCAACGCGCTGCCGTGGGCGTAAAGCTGTCCAATTGGCGGACGAACCGCCCGATCTGAAAGAGCGCATGAGCCAGGACATCCCCACCATCACCCGCACCGAAGACCTCGCCCGTTTCTGCGAGGCCGCAAAGCTTGCCCCCTATGTGACCGTCGACACGGAGTTCCTGCGCGAGCGGACCTACTGGTCCAAGCTGTGCCTGATCCAGCTGGCGATCCCGCCGGCATCGACGGCCAAGACCGGCGGGGGCGACGCCGTCCTGGTCGATCCCCTGTCCGAGGAGCTGTCGCTGGAGCCGCTTTATGACCTGTTCCGCCACGAGGCGACGGTCAAGGTGTTCCATGCCGCCCGCCAGGATCTGGAGATCTTCTATCATGACGCGCAACTGTTCCCGGTGCCGCTGTTCGACACTCAGGTCGCGGCCATGGTCTGCGGTTTTGGCGAACAGGTCGGCTACGAGACGCTGGTCCGCAAGATCGCCCGGGCCGACCTGGACAAGTCGTCGCGTTTTACCGACTGGTCGCGCCGTCCGCTGTCGGATGCGCAGGCCGCCTATGCGCTGGCCGACGTGACCCATCTGCGGGTGATCTATGAATACCTGTCGGCCGAGCTGAAGAAGACCGGCCGCGAGGCGTGGCTGGCCGAGGAGATCGCGGTCCTGGAGGACCCCGAGACGTATATCACCCGCCCCGAGGAGGCCTGGCTCAAGGTGCGCACCCGCACCAACTCGCCCCGCTTTCTGGCGATCCTGCGCGAACTGGCGCGGTTCCGCGAAAGCTATGCCCAGGCCCGCGACATCCCCCGCAGCCGCGTCTACAAGGATGACGCGATGATCGAGTTGGCCTCGACCAAGCCGCTGACCGAGGCCGATCTGGGCAAGTCCCGTCTTCTGCTGCGCGAGGCGCGCAAGGGCGACATCGCCAACGGCATCCTGGCCGCGGTCAAGGCCGGGATCGAATCCAAGGACCTGCCCCAGCCCAAGGGCGACGAACCCGGCAAGCCCGGCAATGCCGCCCTGTCGGACCTGCTGCGCGTGCTGCTGAAGGCCAAGGCCGATGCGGCTGGCGTCGCGCCCAAGCTGATCGCGTCGTCGTCCGAACTGGACGCGCTGGCCACCGGCAGCCGTGACCTGCCGGCATTGCAGGGCTGGCGGGCCGAGGTCTTTGGCCGCGACGCTTTGCGCCTGGCCGCCGGGGAGATCGCGCTGTCGGCCAAGGGCGGCGCGGTCCGGGTCGTGCCGGTCGGATAGGCGATGCACCCGCCGGTCGCCCTGACGCGCCCCTGGCCCGAGGATGCCGACGACATCGCGGCAGCCCTGGCCGATTGGGACGTCGTGCGCTGGCTGACCACGCTGCCCTGGCCCTATGGCACGGCTGACGCGCGCGATTTCATCGCGGCCGCGGGGTTGGACGAACATGCGATCCGTCAGGACGGACGGCTGGTCGGCATGGTCCAGGCGGGCCGCGTCTTTGGCATATGGATCGCACCGGACCGGCAGGGGCGGGGGATCGGCCGGCGCGCGGGCGTGCTGGCCCTGTCGCGCCTGTTCCTCTCCGGCGCAACCGAGGTGCATGCCCATTGTCTGATCGGCAACGACCGTTCAGCGCGCCTTCTGGCTTGGCTGGGGTTTCGGCCCTGTGGTCGGACGGTGCTTCGGTCGCGCCCGCTGCGGGCCGAGGTTCAGGCCGAGATGCTGCATCTGGACCGCGACACGTTCCAGCAGCGCCACGCGATCGCGTTGACGACGCCGCGCCTGCGCATCGACGCGGTGACCCCGGACGACCTGCCCGCGCTGCACCGCATCGTGACCAAGCCCGAGGTGGCACGGATGCTGCTGCGCTATGACCCCGCGATGACGCTGGACGATGTCCAGCCACTGCTGATGCAGAGCGCGCTGCTTCCGCCGTTGCGGCTAGCGGTCCGATACCGGGGGCAGGTCGTCGGCATCGTCGGCCTGTCCGAAGGCCCACCGCCGCGCCTGAACTATTTCCTGGACCCCGCCCATGCCGGACAGGGCTTGGGGCAGGAGATGGTCGCCGCGGTCTTTGCCGAACTGGTGGCCCGGTTCGACCCGCCCGAGGTTCTGGCAGGCGCCTTCGTCGACAATGATGCGTCGCGCAAGATCCTGAAGAACCTCGGTTTCCGTCGTGGCGAGGATCTGGAGCTGCAGAGCCTTGGGCGTGCGTCGCCGGCGCCGGCCGCGCTGTATCGCTGGCGGCCGGGGCTGCTGGGCTAGGCGTCGGGCTGTCGGGGCTGGATGACCCGGAACAGGGCACGCCGTTCCTCGGGGGTTTCGGCCTGGGGGAAACCGCGCAGGGGCTTTTCCGCTGCGGGTTTGTCCGGCACGGCCCCGCGCGGCTTGAAATCGGCGCGTCCTTCGGCAAAGCCGATGGCCGAGGGCGAGGGCTTGACCGTCGTGCCGCCTTCGATGATCGGCATGACCTCATCCGCCAGGATGTCGAAGCGGCGGGGCGCGATGCCGGTGTCGCCCTCCGCCACCAGGCAGCCCAGAGCGCGGGTGACGTCGCCCAGATCCGACCGAAGCGGCAGCAGCAGCATTTGGGCGTGCAGCTGCGGGCGGCCATAGTCGGGCTTGCCCTGCAGCGTCAGCCGCGCCATCTGGGGCGCCTTGAACACGCTTTCCAGCACGTCCGAGAACCGTCCCCGCGACGAGGTGTTCAGGAAGGCGCAGACGGGCATGCCGCGCACCTCCATGCCCATCAGGTCGATCAGGTGCCGCCCCGCCAGACGCAGGCGACCCGCGCCCGGCGCGATGCGTTCCAGGATGAACGCATAATCCAGCGTGCGCGCGATGCCCCGCGGATCGACATCCGACCGCGCCGGGATCGCCCGGCCCTTGCGGATGCCGTCCCAGTATTCGCGCATCTCGCGCAGAACGCGGTCCGGCGTGCAGGTCTCATAGTCCTGCAGGCGCACGATCCGTCCCATGGCGTCCTGGGGCGGCATTCCCGGCTTGGTGTCTGGTCCGTCTTCCCGGTCCGGCACGGTCAACCCTTTACTCTCTCCGGCCACGGCCGGTCACTGCTCACCCCTGACAATAGCGCGTTCCCCGCCCGCTCGCCGAGTCATTTAATGAACGAATGGTTAAGATGCCTTCCGGTTGCGGGTCTTGACCCCTGCGGCGCGACGGGGCATCCCCGGACGCATCGCGACCAACCGCCAGGGAACATGCCGCCATGATCGAACGCACCGGCCTGATGGTCATCCTGTCATCGCCCTCCGGGGCGGGGAAATCCACGCTGGCCAGGCGGTTGATGGACTGGGACGCGGGGCTGCGCTTCTCGGTCTCGGCCACCACGCGGGCGCCGCGGCCCGGAGAGATCGACGGAGAGCATTACCATTTCACCACCCGCGACGGCTTTCTGCGGATGGTCGCCGAGGGGCAGATGCTGGAACATGCCGAGGTCTTCGGCAACCTTTACGGCAGCCCGCGCGGGCCGGTCGAACAGGCGATGCTGGCCGGGCGCGACACGCTGTTCGACGTAGACTGGCAGGGCGGCCAGCAGATCCGGGCATCGGCCCTTGGGGCGCATGTCGTGTCGATCTTCGTGCTGCCGCCGTCGCTGCCCGAACTGGAACGCCGCCTGCGCGGCCGCGGTCAGGACAGCGACGCGGTCATTGCCGGGCGCATGCAGAAAAGCCGATCCGAGATCAGCCACTGGGCCGAATACGATTACGTTCTTGTCAACGACGACCTGGACCAGACCGAGGCGCGGATGCGTGCCATCCTGACGGCGGAACGCCTGCGTCGCGACCGGCAGGCGGGGCTGGGCGCCTTTGTCCGCGACCTGATGTCCGAAGGTGTCGCATGATCTGGTCGCTGGACGGGATCACGCCGCAGATCGACCCGCAGGCCTGGGTCGCGCCGGACGCGCAGGTGATGGGGCGGATCGTGCTGGCGCCGGGCGCCTCGGTCTGGTTCGGTGCGGTTCTGCGCGGTGATACCGAGGTGATCGAGGTGGGGCAGGGCAGCAATGTCCAGGACTTGTGCGTGCTGCACACCGATCCGGGCCATCCGCTGGTGATCGGGGCCGATTGCACGATCGGGCACCGTGCGATCCTGCACGGGTGCCGGATCGGCGAAGGTGCGCTGATCGGCATGGGGGCGACGGTGCTGAACGGCGCGGTCATCGGCGCGGGTGCGCTGATCGGGGCGGGGGCGCTGATTCCCGAAGGCAAGGTGATCCCCGGCGGCGCGCTGGTCATGGGCGCCCCGGGCCGCGTCGTCCGGATGCTGGACGCCGATGCGCAGGCGGGGCTGCGGGCATCCGCGGCGCGGTACCGGGACAACGCAGCGCGGTTCCGGGCCGGGCTGTCGCCGGCGGGGGACTGACGCGATGGCGGCCGGGCCGCGCCGGGTCGAAGGGTTCCTGGACGGCATTCCGCTGCCCATGCTGGCCGTCGACCGCGAGGCGCGGGTGATCGCCGCCAATCCGCTGGCGCTGGCGCTGTTCGGTCCGGGCCTGGTCGGGCGACCGTTCGTGACCGTGCTGCGCCATCCTGCCATCGTGCAGGCCGTGGACTGGGTCCTGGACCCGGAGGGGGTGCCTGCGCCTACGCCTGATCAGACGCTGCCCACGGCGCCGGACGGGGTCGCCACCCTGCGCGCCACCTGCGTCGCCGACGGCCGCGAGATCCTGGCCGAGGTGACGGTGGCGCCCCTGCCAAGCCCCCTGGGGCGTGGCGCGACGGTCGCCGTCCTGGACCGCAGCGTGGCCGAGGAGGCCGAGCAGATGCGCCGCGATTTCGTGGCCAATGTCAGCCACGAGCTGAAGACCCCGCTGACCGCCATGACCGGCTTCATCGAGACGCTGCGCGGTCCGGCGCGCGACGACGCCCGCGCCCGCGACCGGTTTCTGGACATCATGGAACGCGAGGCCGCGCGCATGAACCGCCTGATCAGCGAGTTGCTGTCGCTGAGCCGGGTGCAGGCCGAGGAGCGGTCGCGCCCCTCGGGCCGGGTCGATCTGCCGGGGCTGCTGCGTGGAACGCTGGCCATGCTGGCGCCGCGCATCCAGACCGTCGGGGTAAGCGTCGCGACCGAGGGGCTGGACATCGACCTGCGCCTGCCCGGCGACGGCGACCAGCTGACCCAGGTGTTCCAGAACCTGATCGAGAACGCGGTGAAATACGGCGGATCGGGCGGCGTGCTGCGCGTCACGCTGTCGCGCATCGCGCACGAACCGCTGCTGCGCGGGCCGGCCTGGGCCGTGGCCATCGAGGACCGCGGCGATGGCATCGAGGAGCAGCACCTGCCGCGCCTGACCGAGCGGTTCTATCGCGTGGACACCCACCGGTCGCGCGAACAGGGCGGTACCGGGCTGGGTCTGGCCATCGTCAAGCACATCGTGAACCGCCACCGTGGCCGGCTGCGGATCGAGAGCCGGGTGGGGCAGGGCAGCCGCTTTACCGTGATCCTGCCCGAAGGGCTGGCGCGCGGCTGACGGGTCGCGGCCTCTCGCCCTTGGCGGTGGCTTGGCCTATAAGCGGGCGAACGGATTTTTCAGGGGATGTCGTCATGTCGCAATCACCGCAGGTCGATCCCGCCAAGCTGGCCGCCGCCAAGGCGGCGGTCGCGCTGGTCGAGGACGGGATGAGGCTGGGCCTTGGCACCGGCTCGACCGCCAGCGTCATGGTGCGCGAACTGGCCGCCCGCGTGCAGGCCGAGGGTCTGTCCCTGCGCTGCGCCGCGACGTCGCGCGCCACGGCCGAGCTGGCCGAGAGCCTGGGCCTGCGCATCGAGAGCCTGGACGACATCGGCTGGCTGGACATGACCATCGACGGCGCGGATGAGGTCGATCCCGACCTGCACCTGATCAAGGGCGGCGGTGCGGCGCATCTGCGCGAGAAGATCGTGGCCGCCGCCAGCGACCGCATGGTGGTCATCGCCGATCCCGGCAAGGTGGTCGAGACGCTGGGCGCCTTTCCCCTGCCGGTCGAGGTGCTGGAATTCGGGTTCGAGACCACGCGCAAGCTGATCCGCCGCGCGCTGGAGGGGCTGGAGCTGGGCGAGCACGACATCCTGCAACGCCTGAAGGGCAGCGACCCGGTCGTCACGGACGAGGGCAACCTGATCCTGGACCTGCATCTGGAGGTGATCCCCGATCCGTCCGGCCTGGCGCGGGCGCTGTCCTGCATTCCCGGCGTCGTCGAACACGGGCTGTTCCTGGGGATGTGCGATCTGGCCATCATCGGCCGCGAGGATGGCAGCGTGATCGAACTGGCGCGCAACGACATCGACGCCGACATGCTGGCGCAGGAAGGGGAATGACGTGACCTTCGACTATGACCTGTTTGTCATCGGCGGCGGCTCGGGCGGGGTGCGCGCGGCGCGGATCGCGGCGGGCGAGCACGGCGCCAAGGTCGGCCTGGCCGAGGAGAGCCGCATGGGCGGCACCTGCGTCATCCGCGGCTGCGTCCCGAAAAAGCTGATGATCTTTGCCTCTCAGGCCGGGCTGATGGCCGAGGAGATGCGCGGCTATGGCTGGTGCGACGCGCAGGCCGGGGCATTCGACTGGGAGGTGTTCCGCGAGAAGCTGGACGCCGAACTGTCGCGCCTGGAGGTGATCTATCGCGCCGGCCTGACCCGCGCGGGGGTCGAGATCCACGACCAGCGTGCCACGCTGGACGGCCATCACCGGGTCCGGCTGGCCGACGGTACGACGAAGACCGCCCGCCACATCCTGATTGCGGCCGGCGGCCGTCCCGCGCCCATCGGCATTCCCGGAGAGGAGCTGGCGATGATCTCGGACGACCTGTTCCTGATGGACAGGCTGCCGAGGCGCATCCTGCTGGTCGGCGGCGGCTTCATCGCCTGCGAATTCGCGACGATCCTGGCGGGGCTGGGGGTGGACACGGTGCAGGCCTATCGCGGCGACGCGGTGCTGCGCGGTTTCGACCGCGAGGCGCGCGACCTTGCGACGCTGCAGCTGAGCGCGGTGGGCGTGGACCTGCGCCTGGGCCTGACGCCCGCGGCGCTGGAACGCGACGGCGACGGCATCCGCGTGCGGTTCGACGACGGATCGGACGATCGTTTCGACGCCGTGCTGATGGCGACCGGGCGCGACCCCTATACCCGGGGTCTGGGCCTTGAGACGACCGAGGTCCGCACGAAACCCAACGGCGCGATCGAGGTCGACGAATGGTCGCAGACCTGCGTGCCGTCGATCTTTGCGGTGGGCGACGTGACCGACCGCGTCAACCTGACCCCGGTCGCGATCCGCGAAGGGCATGCGTTTGCCGACACGGTGTTCGGCGCGCGGCCCCGGACGGTCGATCACGGGTTGGTCGCCAGCGCCGTCTATCTGCGCCCGCACGAGCTGGCCAGCATCGGCCTGACCGAGGAGGAGGCCAAGGCCCGCGGTCCGGTCGACGTCTTCGCGACGACCTTCCGACCGATGCGGTCGATGTTCGCGGGCAGCGACGCCAAGGTGATGATGAAGCTGCTGGTCGATCCGGCGGACGACCGCGTGCTGGGCTGTCACATCTTCGGCCCCGAGGCTGGGGAGATGATCCAGCTGGCCGCCATCGCCATCACCATGGGCGCGACCAAGGCGCAGTTCGACGCGACCGTGGCCGTCCACCCCACCGCGGCCGAGGAGTTGGTGACGATGCGCCAGCCCGCGCGCCGGCATCAGGGCGTGGCGGGCTGACAATCCCGTGGGCGCGGCCTTGGGTCGCGGCCAGGGGCGGGTGTCAGGGTTGACATTTCGGCCCCGCGCCCCAGTTTTCAACTAACGGAAATTTCTACGAAAGAAGGTCTATCGGATGGCAAATCAGGGCCCCTGGGGCGGAGGCGGCGGCGGCAACGGCGGCCGGGATGACGGGGATCGTGACAAGAAGCCTGCCGGCCGTCCCTGGGGCGAACAGCCGCCCCCCGGCGGGCCGCGCCGTCCGAACAACGATCCGCAGCGCCCCGAGATCGAGGACCTGATGAAGAAGGGCCAAGAACGTCTGCGCGTGCTGATGGGCGGTCGCGGCACCGGCGGCGGCACGGGCGGGGGCGGCGGCGGCGGTCGTAGCCCGATGGGTCCGAACTTCGGCCTGAACCGCTCGACCCTGGTCGTGGCGGGCCTGGCAGCGGTCGGCCTGTGGGCCTTTGCCAGCTTCTATCGTGTCCAGACCAACGAACAGTCGGTCGAGTTCCTGTTCGGCCGCGCCATCGCCGTGGGAACCGAGGGTCTGAACTTTGCCCCTTGGCCCGTCGTCACCGCCGAGGTCGTGCCCGTCACGAACGAACGCGTGACCGAGATCGGCACCGGCCAGGCCGGCCCGATGGACAGCGGCCTGATGCTGACCAGCGACCAGAACATCGTGAACATGGAATACCAGGTGGTCTGGAACATCCGCGATCCGCAGATGTACCTGTTCAACCTGGCCGACCCCGCAGACACGATCCGCGCCGTGTCCGAGGCGGCGATGCGCGACATCATCGCGCGCAGCGAACTGGCCCCGATCCTGAACCGCGACCGCGGCGTGATCGCCAGCGACCTGCGCGCCGCCGTGCAAAGCACGCTGGACAGCTATCAGTCGGGGATCAACGTGATCCGCGTCAACCTGGACCGCGCCGACCCGCCCGAGGAGGTCATCGATGCCTTCCGCGAGGTGCAGGCCGCCCAGCAAGAGCGTGACCGTCTGCAGAACGAGGCCGACGCCTATGCCAACCGCGAACTGGCCGCAGCCCGGGGTCAGGCGGCCCAGATCCTGGAACAGGCCGAAGCCTATCGCGCCGAGGCGGTCAACACCGCCGCGGGTGAGGCCGCGCGCTTCAACTCGATCTACGAGGAATATGTGAACGCGCCCGACGTGACCCGTCGCCGGATGTATCTGGAGACGATGGAGCAGGTCCTGGGCGGCGTGAACAAGATTATCATCGGCGAGGGCATCGGCGGTGGCGAGGGTGGCTCGGGCATCGTGCCCTATCTGCCGCTGGACCAGCTGCGCGGCACGGGGCAGGGCGGCGCCACGCCCCCGGCGCCGACCGTCGGCCAAGGTGCGGGCCAGACCACCGGCACGCAGGCGGGCACCCAGCCCAGCACCACCACGACCAGCGGAGGGACGAACTGATGGCTGCGCGCAAGAACCTGCTGACCGCCCTGGCCCTGCCGGCCGTGGTCGTCGTCGCCGTCCTGGCCGGATCGGCCCTGTTCATCGTGGACGAGCGGGAAAAGGCGCTGGTGCTGCGTCTTGGCCGGGTCGTCGACGTGCAAGAGACGCCGGGCCTGAACTTCAAGCTGCCCTTCATCGACAACGTGGTGAAGTACGACGGGCGCATCCTGGGTCTGCCGACCAGCCCGCTGGAGGTCACCCCGCTGGACGACCGCCGCCTGGTGGTCGACGCATTCGCCCGCTGGCGCATCACCGATCCGGTCCGGTTCCGTCAGGCGGTCGGCGTGCAGGGCATCCAGGCCGCCGAAATGCGCCTGGAGCCGATCGTGATCGACGCCATTCGCGGCGTTCTGGGTACGGTGCCCTCGACCTCGGTCCTGTCGGATGACCGGACCAGCCTGATGAACCAGATCCGCGACGAGGCGCGGTCGAATTCGGGCGGTCTGGGGATTGAGATCATCGACGTCCGCCTGACCCGCACCGACCTGCCCGAGCAGAACCTGAACGCGACCTATGCCCGGATGCGGGCCGAGCGTGCCCGCGAGGCCGCCGACGAGGTCGCACGCGGCAACGAGGCTGCGCAGCGTGTCCGCGCCGCCGCCGACCGGACAGTGGTCGAGCTGACCTCCGAGGCCGGCCGCCGTTCCGAGATCGTCCGAGGCGAGGCCGACGCGCAGCGCAACGCGATCTATGCCGACGCCTATGGCCGCGACCCCGAGTTCTTTGCCTTCACCCGCTCGCTGACCTCGTATCAGCGCGCGCTTCAGGGCAGCAACAGCTCGCTGGTGATGCAGCCGGACAGCGAGTTCTTCAGCTATCTGTCCAGCGACGGGGCCGCGAACGCCAACCCCGCATCGACCCCGGTGCCGCCGGGCAATTCGGCCGAACGGCTGGGCCTGAACGGTCCCGCCGAAACGCCCGAAGGCGAGGAGCTGGTCGTTCCCGAGGTGGTCGACCGCGACGGCAACCGCCTGGGCGAATCCGCCGGGATCGAGTTGACCCCGGTGCCCGAGAACCTGGCCACGCCCCCGCAGGAGCCGTCCGAGATCCTGTCGCCGGACGCCCCGGTGGAGGGCGCTGCCCAGAGCGAGGATGCGCCAGCCGAGGAAGCCCCGGCCCCCGAGGCCCCGGCCGAGGATACGGCGGCGGAACCCACGCCCGCCAACTGACGAACCCGAGGCGGGCGGAGGGAAACCTTCGCCCGTTTCTGCAATGAAAATCACGATCTGTTCACAAGTCGAGAGCGTGGTTTATTTGCCACGGCACCCTACATTGGCGTCATATCCAACAGGCAGTCCGGGCACCCGCCCCTGATCGCTGCCGTCGAGAGATGAGGACATCCCGCATGAAACCGCTTTTCCCTCGCCATATCCTGACCGCGTCGGCACTGGCGCTGGCGGTGGGGCTTGGCCAAGCCGGCGCGCAGGCCGTCGACCCGGCCAATGACGACGTGCCCCCCGAGGTCAGCCAGCAGGCCCAGGAGGCCGCCGAGGCCAACCAGCCGCTGGGGGCGGATGCCGCGACCGCCGACACGTCCCAGGTCATGCCCGGCAGCTTTGCCGACCTGGCGCAGCAGGTCTCGCCCGCGGTGGTGAACATCACCACGACCTCGGTCGTGTCGCAGCCGACCGGCGGGCCGGCCTTCCCCGAGGGCAGCCCCTTTGCCGACCTGTTCCGCGAATTCGGCCTGCCCGGCGGCCCCGGTGCACCGGAAGGGATGCCGACGCCCCGCAGCCCGCAGCGGTCCAACGCGCTGGGTTCGGGCTTCGTCATCTCGGCCGACGGGTTCATCGTCACGAACAACCATGTCATCGAGGGCGCCGACCAGATCGAGATCGAGTTCTATTCCGGCGAGACGTTGCCCGCCGAGGTGGTGGGTACCGACCCGAACACCGACGTGGCCCTGCTGAAGGTCACCAGCGAGACGCCGATCCCCTTCGTCACTTTCGGCGACAGCGACAGCGCCCGCGTGGGCGACTGGGTCCTTGCGCTTGGCAACCCGCTGGGTCAGGGCTTTTCGGCCAGTTCCGGGATCGTGTCGGCGCGCAACCGCGAGCTGTCGGGGACCTATGACGACTATCTGCAGACCGACGCGGCGATCAACCGCGGCAACTCCGGCGGGCCGCTGTTCAACCTGAAGGGCGAGGTGATCGGCGTGAACACCGCGATCCTGTCGCCCAACGGCGGATCGATCGGCATCGGTTTCTCGATGGCGTCGAATGTCGTGTCGCAAGTCGTTGAACAGCTGCAGGAATTCGGCGAGACCCGTCGCGGGTGGCTGGGTGTCATGATCCAGGATGTGACCCCGGAAATGTCCGAGGCGATGGGTCTGAACGTGGCTGGCGGCGCGATGATCACCGACGTTCCCGAAGGCCCGGCGCGCGATGCAGGCCTGCAGACGGGCGACGTCATCACCAGCTTTGCCGGCACCGAGGTCGAGGACACCCGCGGCCTGGTCCGCCGCGTGGCCGAGGCCCCGGCCGGAGAGACCGCGCAGGTCGTGGTGATGCGCGACGGCGACGAACTGACGCTGGACGTGACCCTGGGTCGCCGCGAGACGGCGCAGAACGGCGCGTCGGAATCGCCCGCGGCGGCAGAGCCGTCGGAGAGCGATGTCCTGGGCATGACCGTGACGGTGCTGACGCCTGAAATGGCGGCCGAGTTGGGTGCGCCGCGCGACGCGACCGGCCTGGCGATCACCGGCATCGACCCCGAGGGTGCGGCCGCCGAGAAGGGCCTGGCCCCCGGTGACATCATCACCGACGTCAACCAGCAGTCCGTCGCCAGCGTGGCCGACCTGAACGCCCGCATCGACGAGGCCCGCGAGGCCGGTCGCCGGTCGGTCCTGATGCTGATCCGCCGTGGCGGAGAGCCGCTGTTCGTGGCGCTGCCCCTGTCAGAGACCGCCCCCGCGGACGAGGACACGGCTCCGGTCGAATAAGCTGCGGCCCATGGCAAAAGAGGGGCGGCCTTTCGGGGCTGCCCCTTTTCAATGGCCGTCCGATCCCGTAATTCCGGGGGACACAAGGGAACAAGCACTCATGGCGAAGATTACCTATATCGAACACAACGGCACCCGCCACCAGGTCGAGGTCCGCCCCGGCATGACCGTGATGGAGGGTGCGCGCGACAACGGCATCCCCGGCATCGACGCCGATTGCGGCGGCGCCTGCGCCTGTTCGACCTGCCATGTCTATGTGGCGCCGGAATGGACGGACAAGCTGCCGCCGGTGGACCCGATGGAGCAGGACATGCTGGACTTTGCCTACAAGCCCGACCCCGAGCGGTCGCGCCTGACCTGCCAGCTGAAAGTGACCGAGGCGCTGGACGGCTTGGTCGTGCAGATGCCCGAACGCCAGATCTGATCGTCCCTCACGGTGACGTGTCGATGGCCGCGCCCGCAAAGGCGCGGCCATCTGCGTATCAGGCCCTGGCGGCGGTTGTCCGGCACCGCGTTTCGTGGTGACCTGCCACGTCATGTCACGGCCGCCACGGGGGAACGGATGCAGCATCGTCGCAGGATCGGGATCGCGGCCTTGGTCGCCGCAACCACGCTGGCCGCGCCCGCGATCGCGGGCACCATCCAGGTGACGGTGACCGGCATCCCCGATGACCGCGGCGTGCTGGCCTGCAGCCTGCATGCCGATCCCGCGGGGTTTCCCGACGGGGCGGGCGCGGTCCATGACGCGTCCCCGCCGCGCGGTGGCCAGGCTGTCTGCACGTTCGAGGGCGTGACGCCGGGGCGCTATGCGGTGGCGGTGCTGCATGACGCGAATGGCAACGGGCGGCTGGACACAAACGTGCTGGGAATGCCGCAGGAACGCTGGGGCATTTCTGTCGGGCCTGCACCGCGCCTGCGCGCGCCGCGCTTTGACGAGGCCGCGTTCGACATGGGCACCGACCCGCTGCAATTGCGGATCGACCTTGATCCGTGACTGCGACCCGTTGAACGACAAGGATTTTCACGCATGACATTCCGCTTTCTGCACGCATCGGACCTGCATTTGGGCAAGCCCTTCGGCGGCTATCCCGAGGGTATCCGCAACCGCCTGCGCGAGGCGCGTCATGCCGCCATCGGGCGTCTGGCCCAGTCCGCCCGGCAGGGCGGTGCACAGGTCGTGCTGTTGGCGGGCGACAGTTTCGACGCGGAAACCCCGGCCCCCGACACCCTGCGCCAGGCCCTTCGCGCGATGGCGGAGGAGGCAGACATCCGCTGGATCATGCTGCCCGGCAACCATGACAGCCTGGCGGCGACGGAGCTGTGGCGGCGTATCGCGACCGATGGACCGGCGAACCTGCAACCCCTGCTGGATGACAGCCCGGTGACCCTGGCCGACGACGTCTGGCTGCTGCCCGCGCCGTGCACGCAGCGTCGCGCCGGACGCGACCTGACGCAGGCGATGGACGCGGCCACGCCGCAAGGCGCGCGGCGGATCGGCCTGGGCCACGGCCCGGTGACGGATTTCGACGAGAGCGACGGGCGAACGGGCATCATTCCGCCCGACCGTGCGGCGCGGTCGGGGCTGGATTACCTAGCACTTGGCGATTGGCACGGACAGCGTCAGATCGGCCCCGCGACCTGGTATTCGGGCGCGCCCGAGGCCGACAGCTTCAAGCATGACGGCCCGGCGGGTGCGCTGCTGGTCGAACTGGGCGTCCAGGTGACGGCGCGGGCGGTGCCCGTGGGGCAATTCCGCTGGAGCCGCCCGCACCTGGACCTGCTGCCGGGCGCGGATGTGCGGGCGGCGCTGACGCGCGCCCTGCCGACGGAACGCGCGCGCGATCATCTGGTCAGCGTGACGGCAGGCGGCAGGCTGGCCCTGTCGGACCGTGCGGTGCTGGACGCGGCCCTGCAGGCGGCTGCGCCCGATTACGGCTGGTTCGCCGCCGACTTGTCCGCCCTGCAGGTCGAGGCCCGGCCCGACGATCTGGACCTGATCGACCGCGCGGGCGCGCTGCGCCACGCCGCCGACGCGCTGCTGGCGGACACGACCGACCCGCAGCGGTCGCAGGCCGACCGCGACATCTCGGCCGCGGCGCTGTCGCGCCTGTACAGCTTTGCGCAGGAGGTGCAGGCATGAAGCTGCGCGCGATCGAGCTGACCAACCTTCGCCGCTTTGCCGGGCGCCGGGCGGTGCTGTCCGACCTGGGCGACGGCATCACGGTTCTGTCCGAACCGAACGAATTCGGCAAATCCACCTTTTTCGACGCGCTGCACGCGCTGTTCTTTGAACGCCACCGCAGCAGCCGCGCACCGGTCAAGGCGCTGCAGCCCCATGCCGGCGGCGCGCCGGAGGTGGCGGTCGAGATCGAATCCACCCAAGGGCGGTTCCGCATCCACAAGCGTTTCCTGTCGCGGGCGCAGGCGCGGATCACGGACGCGCAAGGCCGGCTGATCGCCCAAGAGGACGAGGCCGAGGCCTGGATCGACCGCCTGCTGGACGGGGGGCTGGCCGGACCGTCGGGTCTGTTGTGGGTCCGCCAGGGCCTGCTGGGGCTGGAGCCGGAAGGCAACAGCACCGCGGACCGGCAAGACCGCGATCGCAACCTTGGAACCCGGCGCGACCTGCTGTCTTCCGTCGCCGGAGAGATCGACATGATGACCGGGGGGCGGCGCATGGATGCGGTCCTGGACCGCGTCGGACAGGAGATGGCGCGGCTGGCCACCGCCACCGGCCGCCCCAGGGCCGGGGGCGAATGGCAGCGCGCCATCGAGGAGGCCGAGCGACTGTCCCGTGCCGAAACCGAGGCCCGCGACAAGGCCGCGCGCCTGTCCGGCGACTTGGCACGCCGCTCCGAGGTGACGCGCATGCTGGCCCGCGTGACAGACCCGGAGGCCGCCCGCGCCCGCCAGGCTGCCCTGACGCAGGCCGAGGAGGCGCATCAGGCCGCCCGCAAGCATGCAGACCGGCTGGCGCAGGCGGAACGCGACCTGACGCTGGCCCGGATGGCCGAGACGACCGCCCGGCAGCAGATCGACCAGACCCGACAGCTGTCCGACCGCGTGACCCAGGCCCGCGAGACGCTGCGCCTGGCCGAAGCGCGCGCGGTGGCCGCCCGCGATCGCGCCGAGGCGCTGGCCATGCGCGATTCGCAGGCGGCCGAGGCGCACCGCCAGGCTGGCGAGATCGCGCGCGATCTGCGCGGACGCCTGTCGCGGGCACAGCAGGCGCGGCTGGCGCTTGCGGCGCGGTCGCGGGTTGCCGATCTGACCCATCGGCTGGACCGGGCGCAGGCACTGCAGGCGCAGCTGCACGCTGATCGGGCACAGCGGGCGCGGCTGACCATCACGCCGAAGACGATGGCACGGCTGGATCAGGCACAGACGGTGCTGGACCGCCTGGCCGCGCGGGCCGAGGCACAGGCGGTGACCATCGAATTTCACGCGGACGGGCCTCTGGCGACGCTGGCGGACGGGACCTCTGTCGAGGGTGCATGGGCGGTGCCGGGGCGGATGCACGTCACGCTGCCGGGCTTTGGTGCGATCAGCGTCGATCCGGGATCGGGGCGGGGGGCGCAGCTGGCCGCCGATCTGGCGCAGGCGCAGCGGGACGTGGCAAGGGCGCTGCAGGATTGCGGGGCGGCCGATCTGGCCGATGCGCGTGACCGGCTGAACCGCGCGACGCGGCTGGACGATGCGCTGCGCCAGGGGGCGCAGGCGCTGGACGATCTGGCGCCGCAGGGCCTGGATGCTTTGCACGAGGCGCTGGCCCTGGCCACGGCCGAGGCCGCCGATGCCCCCGCGGATGCAGAGGATGCCGCGGTGCTGGAACCCCTGCTGACCGCCGCCGATACCGCCGAGGCGCAGGCGCAGGCCCAATCCCGCAGCGCCCATGAGGCCGCGACCGCCGCCGGGGAGGCGCGTGCCGATGCTGAGGGAGAGCGCCGTTCCGCCGAACGCGCGCTGGCGGATGTGCTGGCCGAGGCCGGATCGCTGGACGATCTGGCGGCGCGTCTGGATGCGCTGGCCGCCACGCTGCCCGACCTGTCGGCCCGCAGCGCCGAGGCCGCCCGGCTGTGCGCCACCCTGTCGGATGCGGCCCCCGACCTGACCACCGCCCAGGCCGCGCTGTCGCGTGCCACCAGCGCCGCCGAACAGGCCCGGCGCGACGCGGAGACGATGGAGCGCGACCTTGCCGCGCTGAACACCCGCATCGCGCTGTTGGCCGAGGAGGGGATCGAGGAGACGCTGGACGAACTGTCCGGCCAGCGCGCCGAGGCCCAGGCCCGCGCCGACCGTTACGCCGCCGAGATGGCCGCCCTGACGCGCGTGCGCGACACGCTGGAGCAGGCGCGCACGCGCCAGCGCGATGCCTATTTCAAGCCGGTGGTGCGCGAGCTGCAGCCGCTGCTGTCGATCCTGCATCCCGGCGCGGCGCTGCAGATCGACGACCAGACCCTGCTGCCGCATGCGCTGACCCGTGATGGCCAGGCCGAACCGCTGGACATCCTGTCGGGCGGCACGCGCGAACAGGTGGCGATCCTGACGCGGCTGGCCTTTGCGCGCCTGTTCGCGCAGGCCGGGCGGCCGGTCCCGGTGATCCTGGACGATGCGCTGGTCCACACCGATGACGACCGGATCGAGGCGATGTTCACCGCCCTGCACCGCGTCGCCGCCGATCAGCAGGTGCTGGTCCTGACCTGCCGCCAGCGGGCGTTCCAGTCCCTGGGCGGCACCCGCGCCCATGTCCGGATCGAGGACCTGTAACCTCAGCGGGCCAGCAGCCGGGCCATCGCGCGCGCGGCCTCGGGGACGGGCTGGATCAGCGGCACGGGGGACAGGGGCGCCAGCCGGACCGCCGCCTGCGCCAGCGGGCCGCCACCGATGATCACCGCCTCGGCACCGGCTGCCGCGGCCCCCATCACGGCGTCCAGAAGGGCGTGATCCAGCGCGTAGGGATCGCGCATCACATTGGGGCTGTCGGTCATGTGACAGCCCAGATAGCGCCCGTTCTGCCCCTGCATCAGCGCGTCGATCCGGTCCCGCAGGGCAGGGGTGGTGGTCGCGACCGCAAAGGCGCGCCCCCCCTGCGCCGCCGCCCGCGCGGCTGCGGCCCCGATGCCGATCACAGGCACCGCAAGGCGGGCTGCCAGCCGATCCGCGCCCGGATCGCCGAAGGCGGCGACGATCACGCCGCGACACTCCGCGGGCGGGTGCAGCGCCGCGATGCCGTCGGCCGCACGGTCCAGCTGGTCCGGGGTGACGATCACCTGCGGCCCTGTGGGCGCCGTCCACCCCTGAAGGTCCGCAAGCCACGGCGCCGCGATCGCGCACATCGCCGCGGTCGTGACCGGGTTCGCATTGGGATTGGCCAGCAGGATCATCCCGCGCCTGTGGCCCGCTTATCGATGCGCTGTCCATCCCGAAAGACCGGCCGCGGTGGCGAAAACATTGCGTGCAGGAATTGTCAGCAATCTGACCGCCCGGCGTGCATCGCGCAGGTTTTTTGCGAACCGCCCCCCACACAATGGCCGCCCGCCGCTGCGCAGCCCTGCCGGGGCGGTCCAAGGTGACCCCAATTCGGGGCAGCAACGACCCCGGCCAACAGGGAGAACGACCGTGCTTGATCTGAGAAAAGGCATTGCCGCATTGGCGCTTTCGGTGGCGGTGCTGGCCGGACCTGCGGCCATGGCCCAAGGCACGCTGCGCATCGGCATGACCGCCGCCGACATCCCGCTGACCACCGGCCAGCCCGATCAGGGCGGCGAGGGGCTGCGCTTCATCGGCTATACGGTCTATGACGCGCTGATCAACTGGGACCTGACGCAGGGCGACGGGCCTTCGGGCCTGGTGCCGGGTCTGGCCACCGCATGGGAGGCCGACGAGGCCGACCGCACCCGCTGGACCTTCACGCTGCGCGAGGGGGTGACCTTCCACGACGGCAGCCCGTTCAACGCCGAGAACGTGGTCTGGAACCTGGACAAGCTGCTGGACGAAAGCGCCGAACAGTATGATCCGCGCCAATCGGCGCAGGGCAAGTCGCGCATTCCCGCCATCGCCAGCTATCGCGCCGTGGACGATCTGACGGTCGAGATCATCACGCATGAGCCGGACGCGACGCTGCCCTATCAGCTGGCCTGGGTGATGATGTCGTCCAAGGCCAACTGGGAGGCCCTGGGCAAGGACTGGGAGCAGGTCGCGGCCAAGCCGTCAGGGACGGGGCCGTGGATGATGGAATCCTTTGTCCCGCGCGAACGGGCCGAGCTGGTGCCCTTTGCCGATTACTGGGACGAGACGCGCATCCCCAAGCTGGACCGGCTGGTGCTGATCCCGTTGCCGGAGTCGAATGCACGTTCGGCCGCGCTGATGTCGGGGCAGGTCGACTGGATCGAGGCGCCGGCCCCCGACACCATCCCCGCGATGCAGGGCAACGGCTTTGCCATCACCCAGAACGCGCTGCCGCATAACTGGACCTGGCACCTGAGCCGGGTCGAGGGGTCGCCCTGGAACGACATCCGCGTGCGCAAGGCCGCGAACCTGGCCATCGACCGCGAGGCGATGGGCGCGCTGCTGGGCGGGCTGATGATCCCGGCCAAGGGGTTCGTGCCGCCGGGGTCGCAATGGTTCGGCGCGCCGAGCTTCGACGTGACCTATGACCTGGAGGCCGCGCAGGCCCTGATGACCGAAGCCGGGTTCGGCGCCGACAACCGGCTGAAGGTCAAGGCGTTGATCTCTCCCTCCGGGTCGGGCCAGATGCTGCCCCTGCCGATGAACGAATACATCCAGCAGTCGCTGGCCCAGGCCTGGATCGATGTCGAGTTCATGGTCGTCGAGTGGAACCAGATGATCAACCTGTGGCGCGCGGGCGCCGCCGATCCGTCGGTCGAGGGGTCGCAGTCGATCAACTTCACCTACTTCATCCAGGATCCGTTCACCGGTTTCATCCGGCATCTGGATTGCGACCTGGTGGCGCCGAACGGCACCAACTGGGGCCATTACTGCGACGAGGACATGCAGGGCCTGTTCGAGGAGATCAAGACGACCTTCGACCCCGCCGAACAGGACGCGGTCCTGCGCCGCACGCATGAAAAGTTCGTCGATGATGCGCTGTTCCTGATGGTCACGCATGACGTGGCGCCCCGCGCCATGTCGCCCAAGGTACAGGGCTTCGTGCAACCGCAGAACTGGTACCTGAACTTCTCGTCCATCACGATGGCCGAGTGACCCGCAACCGGCCGCGCCCGTTGCGGGTGCGGCCCAGCCAGGGACGCATGACGTGCTCAGCTATTTCCTTCGACGCCTGATCCTGGTGCTGCCGGTGGCCTTCGGGGTGTCGGTCGTCTGTTTCGCGCTGGTGCAGATCGCGCCGGGCGACCCGCTGACGGCCATCATGCCGGTCGATGCCACCGCCGAACAGCAGGCCGCGATGCGCGCGGCATACGGCTTGGACAAGCCGGTGCCGGTGCAATACCTGATCTGGGTCGGCAACCTGCTGCAGGGAGAGATGGGCCGCTCGATCGCGTCGGGCCGCCCCGTCGCGGCCGAAGTCTTTGGCGCGGTCGGCAATTCGCTGCTGCTGGCGGCGGCGGCGGCGGTGATCGCCTTTCCGATCGGCATCTTCCTGGGGTTCCTGGCGGGATATTTCCGCGACACGGCGCTGGACCGGGCGGTGACGGCGCTGTCGATCACCGGGGTGTCGGTACCGAACTATTGGCTGGGCATCGTGCTGGTCATCATCTTTTCGGTCAATCTGGGCTGGCTGCCCTCGATGGGCGCGGGGCCGGGCGGGTCGCAGGACTGGCAGTGGGACTGGGCGCATATGCGCCACCTGGTCCTGCCTGCGGTGACGCTGGCGGTGGTGCCCATCGGCATCGTCGCACGCACCGTGCGGGCGCTGGCGGGGGACATCCTGTCGATGGATTTCGTGACCGCGCTCTATGCCAAGGGCCTCAGCCGGGGCGACGTGCTGCGCCATGTGGCCCGCAACGCCGCCGCCACCGCCCTGTCGGTGATGGGGTTGCAGCTGGGATACCTGCTGGGCGGGTCGATCCTGATCGAGACGGTCTTCAACTGGCCCGGATCGGGGTTCCTTCTGTCCAATGCGATCTTTCAGCGCGACCTGCCGCTGCTACAGGGGACGATCCTGGTACTGGCCATGTTCTTCGTCGGCATGAACCTGATCGTCGATGTGGCTCAGGCCGCCATCGACCCCCGCGTGAAAAGGAGCTGAGCGCATGGTTCAGGTGACCACGACCATCCCCGCCGTCCCGCCCGCGCAGCGCGGCTACTGGTCGGGCGTGCTGTCGCGGCTGCGGCGTGATCCGGTGTCGATGATCTGCGCAGGCGTGCTGGCGCTGTTGATCCTGTCGGCGGTCTTCGCGCCGTGGCTGGGCCTGGCCGACCCCTATCAGGGCAGCATGATCAAGCGCCTGGCCGCCCCCGGCACGCCCGGCCACCTGCTGGGCACGGACGAGCAGGGCCGCGACATGCTGTCCCGGCTGATCCATGGCGGGCGGCTGACGTTGTTCATCGGGCTGATGCCGGTGGTGCTTGCCTTCTTCATCGGCGGCACCCTGGGGATCATCGCGGGCTATGTCGGTGGCATCACCAACACGATCATCATGCGGGTCGTGGACGTGTTCTTTGCCTTTCCGTCGGTCCTGCTGGCCATCGCCATCTCGGGCGCCCTGGGCGCGGGGGTGCTGAACAGCCTGGTGTCGCTGACCATCGTCTTCGTGCCCCCCGTGACCCGCGTGGCCGAGGCGGTGACATCGGGCGTGCGCAGCCTGGACTACATCGACGCGGCGCGGGCCTCGGGGGCGAATGCGCTGACGGTGATCAGGGTGCATGTGATCGGCAACGTGCTGTCGCCGATCTTCGTCTATGCGACCTCGTTGACGTCCGTCTGCATGATCCTGGCGGCGGGGCTGTCCTTTCTGGGCATCGGCGTGCGCCCGCCCGAACCGGAATGGGGGCTGATGCTGAACACGCTGCGGTCGGCCATCTATGTGAACCCGTGGCTGGCGGCGCTGCCGGGGGTGATGATCTTTGCCACCTCGCTGTGCCTCAATCTGCTCAGCGACGGTCTGAGGAGTGCGATGAATGTCCGCGACTGACAAACCCCTGCTGAGCGTCCGCGACCTGAAGAAGCATTTTCCCATCAAGGGCGGCATCCTGGGCCGCACCCAGGCTATGGTCCAGGCCGTGGACGGCGTCAGCTTCGACGTCCGCGCGGGGGAAACCCTGGGCATCGTCGGCGAATCCGGCTGCGGGAAATCCACGACCGCCAAGCTGCTGATCGGCCTGGTGGACCGGGACGAGGGCGATATCGACCTGGACGGCAAGTCGCTTGGCCGCGACATCAGCCTGCGCGCGCTGCGCCGCGACATCCAGATGGTGTTCCAGGACAGCTATGCCTCGCTGAACCCGCGCATGACCATCCTGGACAGCATCGCCTTTGGCGCGCGCGTCCAGGGCCTGGACGATCCCGAGGGCCGGGCGCGCCGCCTGATGGCGCGGGTGGGGCTGGACCCGGACCGCTTTGCGGGCCGCTATCCGCACGAACTGTCGGGCGGGCAGCGCCAGCGCATCAACATCGCCCGCGCCCTGGTCATGTCGCCCAAGGTCGTGGTCCTGGACGAGGCCGTCAGCGCGCTGGATAAATCGGTCGAGGCGCAGGTCCTGAACCTGCTGTCGGACCTGCGCGCGGAATTCGGGCTGACCTATATCTTCATCAGCCACGATCTGAACGTGGTGCGCTACATCTCGGACCGCATCCTGGTGATGTATCTGGGCGAGGTCGTGGAACTGGCCCCGGTCGACATGATCTGGGCCGAACAGGCGCACCCCTATACCCGGTCGCTGTTTTCCGCGATGCCGTCGATGGACCCGGACAACCGCACGCAGAAGCCGCCGCTGACCGGCGATCCGCCGAACCCCATCGACCCGCCGCCGGGCTGCCGGTTCCACACCCGCTGCGCCTTCGCGGCCGACATCTGCAAGACCCGTCACCCCGCCCTGGGGCCGATGGTGGCCGGGTCGCCGCATTGGGTCGCCTGTCACCTGCACGACCCGGCATCCGGCCATCCGCGCGCCGGACAGGGGGTGCCCGCATGACGCCGTTGCTGCAGATCGACAATCTGGACGTCCGTTTCAAGGGCGGGCGCACCATCCATGCCATCAACGACCTGTCCCTGACCCTGATGCCGGGCGAAACCCTGGCCCTGCTGGGCGAGAGCGGGTCGGGCAAGAGCGTCACGCTGAAGACCCTGCTGCGCCTGCTGCCGGAAAAACGCACCGACCTGTCGGGCGACATCCGCTTTGACGGGACCGACATCATGACCCTGTCGGGGCGGGCGTTGCGGTCCTATCGCGGGGGCGACGTGTCGATGGTCTTCCAGGACCCAGGCCTGGCGCTGGACCCGGTCTATACCGTGGGCCAGCAGATCGCCGAGACGGTGATGCGCCACAAGGGCCTGTCCCGGGAGAACGCGATGGACGTGGCGCTGGACATGCTGCACCGCGTGCGCATCCCGTCGCCGAAACGGCGGCTGGCCAATTATCCGCACGAGCTGTCGGGCGGCATGCGGCAGCGGGTGATGATCGCGCTGGCGCTGGCCTGCCGTCCGCGTCTGCTGCTGGCGGACGAGCCGACGACCGCGCTGGACGCGACCGTGCAGATCCAGATCCTGCTGCTGCTGCGCGAATTGCAGCGAGAATTCGGCATGGGGGTGATCTTCGTCACCCACGACATCGGCGTGGCGGTCGAAGTCTCGGAACGTATCGCTGTCATGTATGCCGGCCAGATCGTCGAGGAAGGCACCACACGCGACGTCATCCGCAACCCGCGCCACCCCTATACCCAGGGGCTGCTGGCCGCCAACCTGCATGACGTGGCGCGTGGCGCGCGGCTGGACGCGATCCCCGGTGCCCCTCCGTCGCTGGAGGTGCGGCCGGACAGCTGTTCCTTTGCGCCCCGCTGTCCGATGGCGCTGCCGGCCTGCCGACAGGCGTTGCCGCCCATCCTCACGCCCGGCCCCCGCCGCCGCGTGGCCTGCCTGCGCGCAGGCGAAACCCTTGCCGCAGAGTAGATCATGACCGACCCCTGGCACGCCTTTCTGCCCTATCCGCCCGTCCCGGTTCCCCATGCGGACTATGGTCCGCTGTCGGGCCTGACCCTTGCGGTCAAGGACATCTATCACGTCGCCGGATACCGCACCGGGGCGGGGTGCCCGCTGTATCTGGCGGAAAGCCCGGTCCACGCGGACACCGCCCCCTGCGTCCAGCGCCTGCTGGATGCCGGCGCGCGCTTTGTGGGCAAGGTCCACACGGACGAACTGGCGTGGTCCATGTACGGCATGAATGCCCATTTCGGGACGCCCGTGAACCCGGCCGCCCCGGACCGCATTCCCGGCGGGTCGTCGTCGGGGTCGGCGGTTGCGGTGGCGGGCGGGCTGGCCGACATCGCCATCGGGTCGGATACCGGCGGCTCGGTCCGCGCACCGGCCAGCTTTTGCGCGACATGGGGGTGGCGGCCGACCCACGGCCTGATCCCGATGGCGGGCGCGATGGCGCTGGCGCCCAGCTTCGACGCCTGCGGGCTGTTCGCGCGCGACGGGACGGTGCTGGCCCGTGCCGCCGCCGTGCTGGTCGCGGATGCAGCCCCCGTGACCGCGCCGGACCTGATGGTGCCCACCGACATGCTGGCCCTGCTGGGGCCTGAGGCGCGCGCGGTGTGGCAGGACGGGTTCGGACATCTGCCTGCGCGCGGGGTAAGTGTCTATCCCGACGGGGTGGATGCGGCCTATGCGACGTTCCTGACCGCGGTCATGGCGGATGCCAAGGAAACGATCCTGCCCTTCATCCGCGCGTCGCGCATGCCGCTGGTGCGCGGCATCGACGGGCGCGCCGACGCGGCCGACGCGCTGACCCCCGACCAGATCGCCCAGGGTCGCGGCGCGCGCGAGGCGTTCGCGCGGCACATGGACGCCCTGCTGGGCGCGAATGGCGTCCTGCTAGCCCCGGTCGTGCATGACGCGCCGTTCCGCCTGGACGCGTCCCAGGCGGTGTTCGACGGCTTTCGCCACGATGCGCAGCGGTTGCTGTGCGTGGCTGGCATGGCGCGGCTGCCGCAGGTCGTGTTTCCCGCCGGAACCGTCGACGGTGCGCCGTTCGGCCTGTCGCTGATCGGGCCGCGCGGGTCCGACCTGTCGCTGATCGCGCTGGCCTGCCAACTGTCCCACCAACCGCAGGAGGCCGCATGACCTGTCCCATAGAAACGCGCCTGGCCGACCTGGGTCACGCGCTGCCGCCATCCGCCCCGTCGCGGGCGCTGTTCCTGCCCGGCAAGGTCAGCGGCAACCTGCTGTTCCTGTCGGGCCAGATCTGTGAATGGGAAGGGGTGCCGCAGTATTTCGGCCCCATCGGTCCCAACTTTGACATGGCGGACGGGCAGGCGGCGGCGCGGATGTGCGCGCTGAACCTGCTGTTCTCGATCCGCGCGGTGGCTGGCTCGTTGTCACGGGTGTCGCAGGTGATCCGGCTTGGCGGGTTCGTCGCCGCGCCGCCGGGCTATGGCGATGGACCGGCGGTCGTGAATGGTGCGTCGCAGCTGTTCATCGACCTGTGGGGCGTTGCGGGACGCCATGCCCGCACCGCGGTCAACGTGGCCTCGCTGCCTGCCAACGCGCTGGTCGAGGTCGAGGCGATCGTCGAGCTTACCCCGCCGTGACCTGATCCGCGATCCAGGTGCGAAACCGGGCGAAGGCCGGGTCACCTTGACGGCGGTCGGGCCATGCAAGCCAATAGGCGCCCTCGCCGGGAACGCCCGCGCGCAGGATCGGCTGCAGGCGGCCCTCGTCGATCTCTGGCTGGGCCAGATAGCTGGGCAGCAGCGCCACGCCAAGCCCTGCGATCGCCGCCTGGATCATCATCGAGAACTGGTCCATCACCATGCCCGACACAGCCGGCGGCGTGCCGCCCTGGGCCGCGAACCACGCGGACCAGCCCGAAGGCCGCGTCTCCAGCTGCAGCAGGGGCAGGCCCGCCATGTCCGAGGGATGCGCCACCGGATGATGCGCCAGCATCTGCGGCGAGGCGCAGGCCGTCAGGCGTTCGTCGAACAGCCGCAGGTGATGCGCGTCGGGCCAGTCGGGCTGGCCGAAGAAGATCACCGCGTCAAAGGCTTCGCTGGCAAAGCTGAAACGCTGGATCTTGGTCGACAGGTTGATCGAGATGCCGGGATTGTCCGACAGGAACTGTCCGATCCGCGGCGCCAGCCAGCGCGTAGCGAAGGTCGGCAGCACCGACAGCGACAGCACGCCCCCGCCCGGATTGGCGATCAGCCCCATGCTGGCGCGCTGGATCACGTCCAGCCCCTGGGTGACGGACGCGGCATAGGTCACGGCCTCTGGCGTGGGGGTCAGGCGCTTGCGGTCGCGGGTGAACAGGGGCTTGCCCAGCTGCCGTTCCAGTGACGCGACCAGCCGGCTGACGGTGCTCTGCGTCAGGTGCAGCTCGTCGGCGGCGGCCGTGACCGAGGCGTGGCGCATCACCGCCTCAAAGGCGATCAGTTGGGACAGGCTGGGCAGGAACCGGCGTTGGCGCATGGGTTCATTCATAGAATGCATGAATGCATGAGGAAACAGCGTTTTTCATGCGGCCTGCGTTGGGGTAGGCTGTCCGCAACAGTCACCCGATGCAGGAATGATGCCATGCTGGACAAGACCACCGTCGATCACAAGGGCACGGCCTTTGCCTGGGAGGACCCCTTCCTGCTGGACGACCAGCTGGAGGAGGATGAGCGGATGATCCGCGACACCGCCGCCTCCTTCGCCGCCGACAAGCTGGCCCCGCGCGTCACCGACGCCTATCTGTCCGAACAGACCGACCCCGAGATCTTCCGTGAGATGGGCGCGAGCGGCCTGCTGGGCGTGACTATCCCCGAGGAATATGGCGGGGTGGGCGCGGGCTATGTTGCTTATGGCTTGGTCGCCCGCGAGGTCGAGCGGATCGACAGCGGATACCGGTCGATGATGTCGGTGCAGTCGAGCCTGGTGATGTTCCCGATCCATGCCTATGGGTCCGAGGAGCAGCGGATGAAATACCTGCCCAAGCTGGCATCGGGCGAATGGATCGGCTGCTTCGGCCTGACCGAACCGGATGCAGGCTCCGACCCCGCCGGCATGAAGACCCGCGCGACCAAGACCGAAGGCGGCTATGTGCTGAACGGGGCCAAGATGTGGATCTCGAACAGCCCGATCGCGGATGTCTTCGTGGTCTGGGCCAAGTCCGAGGCGCATGGCGGCAAGATCCGCGGCTTTGTCCTGGAGAAGGGCATGAAAGGCCTCAGCGCCCCCAAGATCGGTGGCAAGTTGTCCCTGCGCGCCTCCATCACCGGTGAGATCGTCATGGAGAACGTGGAGGTGTCCGAGGACGCGCTGCTGCCCAATGTCAGCGGCATGTCCGGCCCCTTCGGCTGTCTGAACCGCGCGCGTTACGGCATCAGCTGGGGCGTGATGGGGGCGGCCGAGGATTGCTGGTTCCGCGCGCATCGCTATGGCATGGACCGCAAGCAGTTCAACCGCCCCCTGGCCGCGACGCAGCTGTTCCAGAAGAAGCTGGCCGACATGCAGACCGAGATCGCCCTGGGCCTGCAGGCGTCCTTGCGCGTCGGTCGCCTGATGGATCAGGGCCGCTTCGCGCCCGAGATGATCTCGATCATCAAGCGCAACAATTGCGGCAAGGCGCTGGATATCGCCCGGCTGTCGCGGGACATGCATGGCGGCAACGGCATCCAGGCCGAATATCACGTCATGCGCCACGCCCAGAACCTGGAGACGGTGAACACCTATGAGGGCACGCATGACGTGCATGCCCTGATCCTGGGCCGCGCGCAGACGGGGCTGCAGGCCTTTGCCTGAAGGCCCGCTGTCCGGCCTGCGCGTCGTCGAACTGGCGCGCATCCTGGCCGGTCCCTGGATCGGCCAGACCCTGGCCGATCTGGGCGCCGAGGTCATCAAGGTCGAGGCCCCCGAAGGCGACGACACCCGCCGTTGGGGCCCGCCATTCATCGACCGCCCCCGCGCCGACGGCACGGTCGAGACGGTCGCGGCCTATTTCCACGCCACCAACCGTGGCAAGACCAGCGTCACCTGCGATTTCAACGATGCGGACGACCTAGAGCGTCTGCGTGCGCTGATCGACGGCGCCGATGTGGTGATCGAGAATTTCAAGGCAGGTGGCCTGGCGCGGTTCGGGCTGGATTATGCGACGCTGTCTGCGCGCAATCCGGGGCTGGTTTATGCGTCGGTCACGGGGTTCGGGCAGACCGGGCCCCGAGCCAGCCAGCCGGGATACGACTTCATGATCCAAGGCATGGGCGGCATCATGGAGCTGACCGGCGATCCTGCAGGCGATCCGCAGAAGGTCGGCGTGGCTTGGATCGACATCTTCACCGGCCTCTATGGCGTGATCGGCATCCAGGCGGCGTTGGCGGAACGGGCCCGGTCGGGGCGGGGGCAGCAGGTCGATCTGGCGCTGTTCGACTGTGCGCTGGGGGTGCTGGCCAATCAGGCGGCGAACCATCTGCTGGGCGGGGTCGAACCCGCGCGGCTGGGAAATGCCCATCCGAACATCGTGCCCTATCAGGTCTTTCCGGCGCGGGACGGCCATCTGATCGTTGCCTGCGGGAACGACCGTCAGTTCCGGTCGCTGTGCCTGGCGCTGGACCTGCCTGCGCTGGCGGATGATCCGACGCTGGCCAGCAATGCGCAGCGGGTGGCGGGGCGCGAGGTGCTGTGCGCTACCCTGGCGCGGGCGATGACATCGCGCGACCGCGCCGACCTGATCGCGGCGCTGACCGCGGCCGGAGTGCCTGCAGGTCCGATCAACCGTGTGTCCGAGGCGCTGTCCGACCCGCAGGCGCAGGCGCGGGGCATGGTCGTGTCGCCCGAGGGCATCGCAGGGTTGCGCACGCCCATCACCCTGTCCCGCAGCCCGACGGTGGCAGACGGTGCCGCCCCGGCCCTGGGCGAGGGTTCGTTCAGCTGGCGGCGGTGACCAGCGGCTGCGGCGCATGCAGCGGCAGGATCGCCCGCGCCGCCTGATCGCCAAATGCGCAATCGAAGACGATGTCGCTGCCCATGCCGAAAACGCGCGTGTCAGGGCGAAGCGCGTCCTTCAGCTTGTCCACCGGGGACAGGCTGGTCAGCCCCTGCGGCCCCGATCCGATGATCAGCGGTGCAATCGACACCTGCAATCGGTCCAGCAGGCCAGCCTCCAGGAAACCGGTGATGGTGATGCCGCCACCCTCGATCAGCAGCGATCCAAGGCCCATGTTCCGCAGGCCCTCAAGCACCTGCACCGGGTCCAGACGTCCGTCCGGGGCGGGCAGGCGCAACACCTCGATCCCCGGGGCGCGGGGTCGGTTTACGCCGGTGACGATGATCCGCCGCGCACCATCCGCCATCAGCACAAGCGCATCGTCGGGCAGCCGCCCGCGCGGGTCGATGACGATGCGCGCGGGGTTGTGGCCGCTGCACAGGCGTACGGTCAGGCGCGGCTGATCATGCAGCGCGGTCTTGACCCCGATCACCACCCCGTCGACCAGCGCGCGCAGGCGGTGCAGATGGGCAAGACCTTCGGGGCCGGACACGTCACGCGCATCGCCGGCGGCCGTCGCGACCCGCCCGTCCAGCGATTGTCCGATCTGCGCGATCGTGACCGGACCAAGATCGCGTCGTGCGACCGGCGCATAGAGGTCAAGCGCCGCGCGTTCGCCGGCGCTGAACCGACCGCAGCAGGCGCAGGCCTGACCGGTGCGGACCGACAGAAGCCGGTCCCAGACCCGAGGGGTGACATCGACGGCATGCATGGGCGGTCCTCCTCTGGGTGTCAGGCCGTGCCGGGGGGCAGGGCCAGCATGTCATGATGCCCGATCAGGCAACGGCTGTCGCCTGCCATGGCGATCCGGCTGCGGCCCCAATCGGTGGCGACGGACAGGCCGGTCTCGGATGCGGCCTCGGCGATGCCTTGGACCAGCGCGCGGTGCAGCGGGGCCTGATCGGGGCCGATCCGCCACGGGCTTTGGCCGGTGTGGACGTCGAAGCCCGCGTCACGGAAGATCTGCGTGGCGGTCACGGCCGCATCGGGCCCAAGCGCGGGGCCAAGCCCCTTGTCGCCGCGCTGATGGTCGTTGAACGCCCGCGTGACGTCCGCATCGCGCGGCAGCGCCGGGTCCCACGTCATGATGCCGTCATAGGACAGTGCCGCATAGAACGGCACGCCGGCATCGGCCAGTCGCGTGGCCAGCGCGGCGATCCAATTAGCGGGCATCAGGTCCAGCAGGGCCGATGCCGTGACCAGCGTCACGCCATTCAGCGGCAGCCCCTCCAGATCGCGCAGGTCCAACTGGTGGACAGTGGCGCGGCCCGGCGCCTCGGTCGCGGCGCGCTCCAGCAGGGCTGGATCATTGTCGACAAGGTGCCAGCGGGCATTGTCGGGCAGATGCGGGCCAAGCGTGCGCAGGGTCGATCCTGTACCGCAGCCCAGGTCCAGCACGACCGGGTCCGGCCCGGCCAGGACCGCCGCCTGCGCCATCAGGGTCGCGTCGCGGGCGGCCATGTCGGCGGGTTCGCGCAAGCCCAGCCATTCCGCCGAGAACCCCATGCTCAGATATCCCCTTCGTACCAGGCGCGGGCCATGTGGCTTTCGTGCAGCAGGACGCGCAGCTTCTTGACGCGGCCGCCATCCTTCAGCCCGCCGGCCCGCACGGTGCCGGCCATCTGATCGAAGATATGCTTGCACAGGAATTCTGTGGTGGTCATTTTCCCTTTGAATTCAGGAATGTCGTCCAGGTTCTTGTAGCGCAACGGAGCCAGCGTTTCGGCCAGGGCTTCGGTTGCAAGGCCGATGTCGACGACCAGGCTTTCGTCATCCATCTCGGCGGCGAAGAAGGCGCAGTCTACGGTAAATGTCGCGCCATGCACCCCTTGTGCCGGACCGAAGGTCGGCGAGGGGAAGGAATGGGCGATCATGATGTGGTCTCGGACTTCAACGGCGAACATGGTCTCTCCAGGGTCAGTAGATGATGCGGTGGCACAGCGTGGCGGGGTCCGCCAGGATGCCGGGATAGGCAACGGGCAGGTCGGCAAACGCCGTCTGCCCCGAGATCAGGGCGTCCAGCCGCGCATCGCGAAGCAGGTCCAGCGCCTTGGTCAGGCGGCGGCGATAGGTCCAGCGCGGCGCACGGTCGGGCGGAATACCGCCCACCTGCGTGCTGACGATGCGCAGGCGACGGCTGTGGAACGAACCACCCAAGGGCAGGGACACCTGTTCGGCGCCGTGCCAGCTGGCTTCGGCGATGGTGGCCTGCGGCCCCGCCAAGGACAGCGCCAGCACCAGCCCGGCTTGGGATGCGCTGGTGTGGATCACCACGTCCTGATCCCCGGGGGCATCATCGGGGGTTGCAAAGGCGCAACCCAGGTCGCGCGCGATGGCGGCGCGTTCGGGCAGGGGGTCGATCACCGTGACCTCTGCCCCCGGCAGCCGCGCGGCCAGAGAGGCCGTCAGCAGCCCCACCAGCCCGCCTCCGACCACGGCGACGCGGTCACCCGCGCCCGCGCCGCTGTCCCACAGGATGTTCAGCGCGGTCTCCATGTTTGCGGCCATGATCGCGCGTTCCGGCGGCAGCCCGTCGGGCAGCGGGATCAGCGCATCCTCCGGCAGGCGAAATTCGGTCTGGTGGGGGAACAGCGAAAAGACCATGCGACCGGCAAGTGCGCCGCCTGTTGCCTGACCGACATTGGCATAGCCGTACTTGACCGGAAACGGAAAGTCGCCTTCCTGGAACGGCGCGCGCATGCGGTCATGTTCGCTGGACGGCACCTTTCCCGACAGGACCAGCCGTTCTGTGCCCCGGCTAATGCCGGAAAACAGGCTGCGGACATGGATGCCGTCGCCGACCTGCGCGGGACGCAACTGCGCCTCGCCCGGTGCGGTGCACCAGAGTGCGCGGGCCGTCATGCCAGCAGATGTCCCGACTTGCGTGCCTTGGTGTCCAGATAGCGGGTGTTCTCGGGGCCGCGGCCGACCTTGAGCGCGACGCGGTCCACGACCTCGATGCCCTCGCTGTCCAGGCGGGCGATCTTGGCGGGGTTGTTGGTCATCAGGCGCACGCGACCGATCCCCATCTGGCGCAGCAATGCCGCGCCCGTGCGGAAATCGCGTTCGTCATCCTCGAACCCCAGGCGGTGATTGGCCTCGACCGTATCCAGTCCCTGATCCTGCAGGCTGTAGGCGCGCATCTTGTTGGCAAGGCCGATGCCACGACCTTCCTGGTTCAGATACAGCAGGACGCCGGTCCCGTTCGCCTCCATCGCGCGCAGGGCGGCCTGCAGTTGCGGGCCGCAATCGCATTTCAGGCTGCCCAGCACGTCGCCGGTAAAGCAGGCGGAATGCAGGCGCACCAGCACGGGCTGGTTGCGATCGGGCGTGCCGACCTCGACCGCATAATGCTCGGGGCCGCCGTCGGGCGCGCGGAACACGTGCAATCGTCCGTTTCGCGCCGCCAGCATCGGCACGCGGGCGTCCGACACGGGGCGGGGATCGCGGGGCAGCAGGATCTGGTTCAGGACGTCATCGGCGGCCAGGATGCCCAGATCGTTGCGCAGGGCGGTCTCGACGACATCGGGGCCGGTCACGACCAGAACGGCGGGCAGCAGTTCGGCCGCCTTGACCAAACGGATGGCGGCGCGGTGCAGCGGGGCGGGGGCGTGCTGCGGTGCCTGGGGCACGGCGGCCGATGCGGGCATCTGGCGCGACGGATCGGCCAGCGCCTGGATCCAGTCCAGACGCGCGCCGGCGGGAACCGGGATCAGGGCGACCTCGCCCTCGTGGGGACGATGGCGCAGGGCGTCCGCACGGCGGGCCGTCAGCACCAGTTCACCCCCGGAACCAAGGGCCGCGAACCGTTCCGGCGACAGCGTCTCGACCGGCAGGATCAGCGCCGCGGCAGGCTCGCCCAGCAGCACGACCGGCAGGCCAAGCCTGAGATCGGAGACCATGCGCGCAACCCGTTCGGCCGTGCACAGCGCCAGCGGATCACCGGTCGCGGTGACCGAAAGCGCGGCGGGGGTGGTCGGGGGAAATACGTGCATTGGTCAACCTTCGTCCCTGCAAATTGAGGTGTCACGCAAGTCGCAACGTCTTGAAACACGTAGCAGTTCCGCAAAGGTTGCGGCGTTGTGGCAGAATGTCGCAAAGTTTCGCGCGGCGTTTCGGCACGCCCCGGTTTTCTGGACGCGGGCCGCCGATGGCCCTAGGCTGCGACCGTTCAAACCTGAGGATACCCGATGCAACTGCGTGCCTATCTGGGGCTGATCCGGTCGCTTGCCATCTATTACAACCCGCTGCGGCGCAAACAGCTGCGGGCGTTCTATGGCGGGCTGCTGCAACCGGGCGACCTGGCCTTCGACATCGGCGCGCATGTGGGCAGCCGGGCGCGCGCCATGCGGGCCGCCGGGGCGAGGGTCGTGGCCTGCGAACCGCAGGAGCCGTTCGCGGGCTTTCTGCGCCGCAGCCTGCCGCGCGACATCGTGCTGGTGCAGCAGGCCGTCGGCCCGACGGAGACGGTGGCCCGCATGGCGGTGTCGTCGCTGCATCCGACGGTGTCGTCGCTAAGCACCAGCTTTGCGGCCGAGGCGGCCGCTGCCCCCGGCTTCGAGCATGTCCGGTGGGACCGCAGCCAAGAGGTGCGGATGACCACCATGGATGCGCTGATCGCGGCACATGGCCTGCCCGATTTCGTCAAGATCGACGTCGAGGGGTTCGAGCTGGACGTGCTGTCCGGTCTGAGCCAGCCGCTGCCGATGCTGTCGGTCGAATACCTGCCGGCGTTCCGCGACCGGACGCTGGCGGTGATCGACCGGCTGCAGGATCTGGGCCTCTACCGCTTCAATCCGGTGACCGGCGAGGCGGGCGGGTTCCTGTGGGACGACTGGCGCGACGCGGATGCCGTGCGCGCCTGGCTGAAGGGCCTCGACCCGCAGGGCGGATCCGGCGATCTTTACGCGCGGCTGGCCTAGCGGTCCGCGCGCAATGTCGCGGCCAACCGGTCGAAGATCGGCGCCGGGGCGGTGATGACGGTCCCCGTCTCCTCGGGGCGTTCGTCGGGGGTCCAGCCTTCGACCCGCATCCCGGCCTCGCGGACCAGGACCAGGCCGGCGCTGATGTCCCAGGGACGCAGGCGGCGTTCCCAGAACCCGTCCAGCCGCCCGGCCGCCACATAGGCCAGATCCAGCGCCGCGGCACCCATCCGGCGCACCCCCGCCGTGCCCGGCAGCACCCGCGCCAGGTCGGCCGCGTGATCGTCGATGTAAGGCATGTTGCCGAACGGCAGACCCGTCCCGAACAGCGCCGTGTCAAAGCCCGGCGGCGCGGCAGGGTCCAGGCGGCGCCCGTTCAGCTGCAGCCCCGACCCTGTCATGGCGCTGAACGTTTCTGCCTTCAGCGGGTCGTGGACCACGCCCAGCACCAGCTGTCCGTCCTGTTCCAGCGCGATGGACACCGCCCAATGCGCGATCCCGCGCAGAAAGTTCGTCGTGCCGTCCAGGGGGTCCACGATCCAACGGCGCCGGCCGGGACGGGCATCGGTCTCCTCGCCCAGCCACCCGTCGTCAGGGTTGGCGCCCAGCAGGCGGTCGCGCAGCAGCGCCTCGGACTGGTGGTCGGCCTGCGACACGAAGTCGCCCTGACGCTTGGCGTCGATGGTCAGCAGGTCGCGGTCGTTCCAATGCGCCTGCAGCAGCGCTCCGGCTGCATGGGCGGCGTCGATCGCCAGGGTCAGGTCGTCGGTGGTACCCATCGGGGATCCTTTCAGGGGGCGGGCCGCATGCCCCCTGCGGAGGCAACGGGGGCGTATCGGGCCCCCTACACGGGATTATCAGTTGCACGATGCGCACCAAGGGGCAATCTGCGCGCAGCACCGCCCGGCGACAAGGGCGGCAGGAGGCCGACCGACCCCAGGCCCGTCACGGGAGAATACAGACCATGCGCTTCGTCAAGGCAACCATCGGCGCCATCGTGATCATCGCCGCGGCCGCCGGGGGCATGACGCTGTCGGACCGTCTGCTGAGCGAACCCGAACAGGCCCGCCGCCCGTCCGACGGCGCCGGAGAGGCGGTGCCGGTCGAGACCGTGGCCGTCCAGACCGCGCGGTTCGTCGACAGCGTCCGCGCCGTCGGCACCGCGCGTGCCCGCAGCGCGGTCGAACTGATGCCCGAGGCGAGCGGCCGCATCACCCGCATCGCCTTTCGCCCCGGCGCGCAGGTCGAACGCGGCGATGTCCTGCTGGAACTGGACGACCGCGCCGAACAGGCCGATCTGGCCGCCGCCGAGGCGACCCTGGCCGAGGCCGACGCCGCCTTTGCCCGCCAGGAACAGCTGAACGCAAGCGGATCGTCGTCGGACGCCGCCTTTCAGACCGCCCGCGCGGCCCAGCTGCGCGCGCAGGCCGAACGCGACCGCGCCCAGGTTTTGCTGGAGGACCGTCTGCTGCGCGCCCCGTTTTCCGGCGTCATCGGCCTGACCGACCTGGTCGAGGGGCAGATGCTGGACAGCGGCACCCCCATCGCCACGCTGGACGACCTGGAGGTGATCGAGGTGGACTTCGGCGTGCCCGAGACGCTGTTGCCGCGCCTGGCGGTCGGGCAGGGGGTCCAGCTGCGGTCCTCGGCCTGGCCCGACCGGGTCTTCGACGCGACGATCAGCCTGATCGACACGCGGGTCGATGCCGCCACGCGGTCGATCGCGTTGCGGGCGCAGATGCCGAACCCCGACCGCGCCCTGACCGGCGGGATGTTCCTGCAGGTCGAGCTGGTCCTGGATCAGCGCGAACGCCCCGCGGTCCCCGAATCCGCGCTGAGCGTCGAGGGCGACGTCCAGCGCGTCCTGATCGTGCAGGGGAACGAGGCGGCCTGGGCCGACATTCAGGTGGGCCAGCAGTCCGACGGACTGGTCGAGGTCCTGGCGGGTCTGGACCTGGGCACCCAGATCATCGTGTCGAACCTGCACCGCGTCGACGCCGGCACCGTCGTCGCCGCCACGCCGCGCCCCGACCGGACCGCCGCCGCCGAACCCTTGGTCGGAGCCGACGGATGAGCGTCCCCGATTTCGCCCTGCGCCGCCCGGTCTTCGCAACCGTCATCAACCTGTTGATCGTGCTGATCGGGGCGGTGGCCATCACCCGCCTGCCGGTCCGCGAGCTGCCCTCGGTCGAGGCGGCCGAGGTCAGCGTCCGCGTGAACTATACCGGCGCCGCACCCGATGTGGTCGACAACCAGCTGGCCACGGTGATCGAGGGCGCGCTGGCCGGGGTCAGCGGCGTGACCGCCATGCGCACCAGCTCTGACCGGGGACGGATGCGCAGCGTGCTGACATTCGATCCGGGACGCGACATCGACAGCGCCGCCAACGACGTGCGCGCCGCCGTCGAACGGGTGCTGAACGACCTGCCCGACGGGGCGGACACGCCCCGCGTGGAAAAGAACGACGATGAGGGCGACCCGGTGATCCGGCTGGCCCTGTCCAGCCCGTCGATGACGCCGCTGGAACTGTCCGATTACGCCAGCCGCTTCATCACCGACCGCCTGGCGCGCCTGCCGGGCGTGGCCAATGCGCAGATCTTTGGCGAGCGCGCGCCGTCGATGCGCATCTGGCTGGATCAGTCGCGCATGGCCGCCTATGGCATCACCACCGGCGACATCATCAGCGCGCTGCAGGCCAACAACGTCGAACTGCCCGCGGGCCAGATCGAGACGAACGCCCGCCAGCTGCAGGTGCTGGCGCAGACGCGCTTTACCTCGGCCGACGTGTTCCGCCAGGTCGTGCTGCGCGACGAGGGCGGGCGCCCCCTGCGTCTTGGCGACGTCGCGCGGATCGAGGAGGGGGCCGAGGATACCACCACCATCTATCGCGCCAACGGCACCGTGGCCCTGGGCCTGGGCGTCCAGCCGCAGGCGCAGTCGAACACAGTCGCCATTTCGACCGCCGTCCGCGCGGAACTGGACCGCATTCGCGACACCCTGCCCGACGGCATGGCGCTGACCATCACCACGGACGAGGCGGTGTTCATCGAAAGCTCGATCGAACAGGTCCTCAAGGTGTTCCTGGAGGCGGTGGCCCTGGTCACGGCGGTGATCTTCCTGTTTCTGGGGTCGCTGCGGCTGTCGCTGGTGCCCATCGTGACCATCCCGGTATCGGCCCTGGGCGCCGCGTTGGGGATGCTGGCCCTGGGGTTCACGATCAACATCCTGACGCTGTTTGCGTTGATCCTGGCGATCGGCCTGGTCGTCGACGACGCCATCGTCGTGCTTGAGAACATTCAGCGCCACCGCGCCATGGGCAAGTCGCGGGCCGAGGCCGCGCGGCAGGGCGCGGGGCAGGTCAGCTTTGCCGTCATCGCCACCACCGCCGTGCTGATCGCCGTCTTTGTCCCGGTCAGCTTCATGGACGGGGAACTGGGCCAGCTGTTCGCGGAATTCGGCATCGTGCTGGCCATTGCGGTGGCCGTGTCGGGCCTTGTCGCGCTGACCCTGTCACCGGTGCTGGCCGCGCGGGTGATGCCGCGCGAGGATCGTCCGAACCTGCTGACCCGCACCATGAACCGGGCGATCGTCTGGCTGGAACGCGGCTATGACCGCATCCTGCGGGTGCTGATCGCACGGCCCGTGGTTATCCTGGCGGGCACGGCCTTCCTGGTCGCGGGGGCGGTGTCCGTCTATCAGGCGCTGCCGCGCCAGCTGACCCCGGACGAGGATCGCGGCAGCTTCCGCATCATCCTGAACGCCCCCCAGGGGTCGAACCTGGAATATACCGACGCGGCGACCCGGAAGGTCGAGGCGATGATCCAGCCGCTGCGCGATCAGGGCATCGTGGAAAATGTCACCGCCATCGTCGGGCTTGGCGCGAATGCGCGCCGGGCGCTGCTGTTCGTCAACCTGTCGCCGTGGGACGGCCGCGATGTCAGCGTGGAGGAGGTCATGGCCGACCTGCGCCCGCAACTGTCCGCGATGACCGAGGTGTCGACCTCGATCCGCCCGTCTGGTGGCCTGGGCCTTGGCGGCGGCAGCGGAAGCATCAGCTGGTCCATCGGCGGGCCGGACCTGGACCGCGCCGCCGCATGGGCCGAGGACGTGGCCGCCCGACTGGCCGATGCGCCGGGCCTGTCCGGGATCGAGGTCGATTACGCGGCCAACCAGCCGGGTGCGTCGCTGGACATCGACCGCACCCGCGCCCAGGACCTTGGCCTGGACAGCGAAACCGTGGCCCAGACCCTGCAGGTGCTATTCGCGTCCCGCACCGTCGGTGAATACACCAGCGACGGCCGCCAGTACCCGGTCATCCTGCAGGCGGCCCCCGAAGACCGCGACAGCGTTCAGGACATGCTGTCCGTGCTGATCCGCAACACGCGCGGCGACCTGATCCCGCTGTCGGCCTTTGCCGACGTCACGACCGGGGCCACGGTCCCGTCGATCGCGCGGAACGACCGCCTGATCTCGGTCAACACCGAGGCCGATCTGGTCGAGGGGACCGACTTGGCCCGCGCGATCACCCTTGTCGAACAGGCCGCGGCCGAGCTGCCGGCGGGCGCTCTGCTGGTCTGGCGCGGTCAGGCGGCGGATTACCAGGAGAACCAGGGCGGCGTCGCGACGGTCTTCGGAATGGCGCTGCTGATCGTGTTCCTGGTGCTGGCGGCGCAGTTCGAGAGCTTTCGCACACCGCTGACGATCATGCTGACGGTGCCCCTGGGCCTTGCGGGGGCGGTGGCGACGCTGCTGCTGACGGGGGCGTCGGTGAACATCTTTTCACAGGTGGGGATGATCCTGCTGATCGGGATCATGGCCAAGAACGGCATCCTGATCGTCGAGTTCGCCAACCAGCTGCGCGAGGAGGGCCGCGATCTGGTCACTGCGGCGCGCGAGGGGGCGGTGACGCGCCTGCGGCCCGTGCTGATGACGACCATCGCCACGATCCTGGGGGCCGTGCCCTTGGCGACCGCGACGGGGGCGGGGGCGGAAAGCCGCCGCGCCATCGGTGCGGTCATTGTGGGCGGGCTGTCGCTGGCCTTCGTGCTGACGCTGCTGCTGACGCCGGTGATCTATGTGCTGATCGAACGGATCGGGCGCCGGGACGTGCCCGCAACCGATCCTCAGCCCGCGGAATAGCGGTCATTCCCGCCCCGCGATCATCTCCAGGATGACGCCAAGCGAGGTGCCCATATGCGCCCGCATAAGGTCTGCCGCGCGATCCGCGTCGCGCGCCGTGATCGCCCCCAGGATCGCGCGATGTTCCGCCCGCGAGGTTTCGATGCGCGCCGCGCGGACCTGGAACTGCGCGTTGCGCCACGGCAGGCTGCGCCGGTTCAGGTCGGCCAGCAGGTCGGCCAGCACGGCGTTTCCCGCGCCTTGGCGCAAGGCCTCGTGAAAGCGCATGTTGGCCTGGGCGTAATCCGCGCCGGGCAGGTCGTCGCGGTCCAGGATGCCCGCCAGCAGCGCATGGTCGGTCGGGGTCATCCGCAGCGCGGACAGGCTGGCGCACAGTGCCTCCAGTTCCGCCAGGGCCTCGAACAGGTGGCGCAGGGCGTCGCTGCCCATGCGGCGCACCAGGAACGCCCGGCGGGGGCCGCGTTCAACCAGCCCTTCGGCGGCCAGCCGCTGCAACGCCTCACGCACCGGGGTCCGGGACAAGCCGAACCGCGCGGCAAGGGTCGTCTCTCCCAACGGGTCGCCGGGACGCAGCGTGCCCGCGATGATCTGCGCGGAAAGCGCATCGTGGATCTGATCGGCCGAACGGATGGGAGGCATCGGGAATTCCGTCAATTGTATTCCTGTGCCTGCCACATGTATACATACCACAGCCGCTTGACCATGTGATTCTTCGCCGGAGAGCCTGTTCCATGACCGCATTCGATTTCCTGTCGGGCCGCAGGCCGTCCACCCTTGCCGGTCGCGCGATGGTCGCCACCTCGCACCCGCTGGCCAGCGCGGCGGGACTGGCCATCCTGGCCGAGGGCGGGAACGCGGTCGACGCCGCCATCGCCGCCAGCGCGGTGCAGGCGGTGGTCGACCCGTTGATGACCGGGATCGGCGGCGACTGCTTTGCACTTTATGCGCCGGCAAACGGGCCGGTGCGCGCGCTGAACGGGTCGGGCCGCGCCCCCGCCGCGGCAACGGTCGAGGCGCTGCAGGCCGCGGGTCTGACCGACACCATTCCCCAGACCAGCGCGCATGCGGTGACCGTGCCCGGCGCAATCTCCGCGTGGTGCCGCCTGCATGCCGATCTGGGCCGCCTGCCGCTGTCGCGCCTGTTCCGCGACGCGATCGGCTATGGCCGCGACGGGTTTCCCGTCACCCCCCGCGTCGCCCAGGACTGGGCCGAAGGGCAGGCCACCGTCGCAGGCGATCCGCATGCGGCGGCGCATTTCCTGCCGGTCCCGCCTGCCGGCGCCCGCTTTGCCCAACCCCTGCTGGCCGACCGCCTTGAGGAGATCGCGGCCCACGGTCCGGCCGCCTTCTATCAGGGCGACACCGCGGCACGCATGGTCGCGCATCTGCGATCCCTGGGCGGGCTGCACACCCAGCAGGATTTCGCGGATGCCACCGACGGCGCCGAATGGGTCGAACCGATCTGCGCCCGCTATCGCAGGTTCGACGTCCATGAATGCCCGCCGAACGGACAGGGGCTGGCCGCGCTGTTGATCCTGAAGATCATCGAGGGGTTCGACATGGCCGCGCTGTCCGTGGCCGACCGCATCCATGTCCAGGCCGAGGCGACGAAGCTTGCCTATCATCACCGCGACGAACTGCTGGGCGATCCCGATCATTGCGCCGGGCTGACCGAGGCACTGATGTCGCAGGCCGCCATCGCGGCCCTGCGCGCCCGCATCGACATGGCCCGCGCCCAGGCCCCGGCGCTGTGGGACGAGCCCGAGCACAAGGACACCATCTATCTGTGCGTCGTGGATGCCGAGGGGAATGCGGTATCCTTCATCAATTCGATCTTCCACGGCTTCGGGTCCGGGCGGCTGGACCCCGCGACCGGCGTACTGTTCCAAAGCCGCGGTGCGTCGTTCCGTCTGATCCCCGGCCATCCGAACGCGATCGGCCCGCGCAAGCGCCCGATGCACACGATCATTCCCGGCATGCTGACCCAGGGCGGCCGCACGGTCATGCCCTTCGGCGTGATGGGCGGACAGTACCAGGCGGCGGGCCACGCGGCCTTCCTGTCGGCGGTGATCGACCGCGGCCTGTCGCTGCAGGCGGCCATGGACGAGCCGCGGACCTTTGCCACCGACGGCGTGCTGCAGGTGGAACCGACCCTGCCGCAGGATATCTGCGACGACCTGGCCGCGCGCGGCCATGTCATCAAGCGCCTGACCGGCCCGATGGGCGGGGCGCAGGCGATCCGCATCGGCGACGGCCTGCTGGAAGGCGGGTCGGACAGCCGCAAGGACGGCATGGCCATCGGCCTGTAAGGAGACGGAGATGGGCTTTCTGAAACGCATCGGAATCGACAGCTACATGCTGATGCTGCTGGGCACCGTCATGGTGGGCTTGGTGCTGCCGGCGCGGGGCGTGGCGGCCGACGCCCTGGGTCAGGTGACCTATTGGGCGGTGGCGCTGCTGTTCTTTCTGTACGGGGCCAAGCTGGACCCGGCTTCGGTCAAGGCGGGGATGCTGAACTGGCGCCTGCAGGGACTGACATTCGCCGCGACCTATCTGATGATCCCGGTGCTGGGCATGGCATTCGCGCTGATCTTCGGCGATCTGCTGGGACCGCAGGTCACGCTGGGGCTGGTGTTTCTGGCAGTGCTGCCCTCGACGATCCAAAGCTCGATCGCCTTCGTGTCGATGGCGGGGGGCAACGTCCCCGCGGCGATCTGCGCGGCGTCGCTGTCGAACCTGGTCGGCGTGGCGCTGACCCCGGCGCTGGTCGCGGTGTTGTTGAAGACCGGAGAGGGCGGCGTCAGCCTGGACGCCGTGCTGCGCATCGGCACGCAGATCCTGCTGCCCTTCGTTCTGGGCCAGATCCTGCGCCCGTGGGTGGGCGCGTTCGTGCGCAACCGCAAGACGCTGACCCTGGTCGTGGACCGGGGCGCGATCCTGCTGATCGTCTATTCGGCCTTCAGTGCGGGCACGGTGTCGGGCCTGTGGGCGTCGATCCCGCCGACCGCCCTGATCGCGCTGATCGCGGTCATGCTGGTGCTGCTGGCCTGCGTCTTCGGAATGATGGCCGGGGCGGGCCGCGCCTTCGGCCTGCCGCTGGAGGACCGGATCGTGCTGTTCTTCTGCGGGTCCACCAAGAGCCTTGCGACGGGTCTGCCCATCGCCACCGCGCTGTTCCCGGCCGAGACGGTCGGGGCCACCGTCCTGCCCGTCCTGGTCTATCACATGGCGCAGCTGCTGATCTGCGCGATGATCGCGCAGAACCGGGCGCGGCGGAACGCCACAGCCCTGGTGGCGTAAGGGCGAAAAGACATGGGAACCGGGTTGCCCGGCCCACGTTGCCTTGGACCCAGCACCGCGGTCCAAGGAGCCCCCAATGGCACAACGCCCCGCCGCCAGGTTGTCCGTCAACGGCCAATCCCATGAATATCACGGCGACCCCCGCCGCAGCCTGCTTGACGTCCTGCGTCTGGACCTTGGCCTGACCGGCACCAAGAAGGGCTGCGACCACGGTCAATGCGGCGCCTGCACCGTCATCGTCAACGGCCGCCGCATCAACTCCTGCCTGACGCTGGCCGTCATGCATGACGAAGATGAGATCACCACGATCGAAGGCATCGGCACGCCCGATGCGCTGTCGACCCTGCAGGCGGCCTTCGTGGCCCATGACGGGTTCCAGTGCGGCTACTGCACGCCCGGCCAGATCTGTTCGGCCACCGCGATGATCGAGGAGATCCGGCAGGGCTGGCCCAGTGCCGTCACCGCCGATCCGACCGACAAGCCCGCCGTCGCCGATGCCGAGATCCGCGAACGGATGAGCGGCAACCTGTGCCGCTGCGGCGCCTATGACAACATCCTGGCCGCCATCCGCGACGCCATGGCCCAGACGGAGGCCGCGCAATGAAGGCATTCGAATACGACCGCGCGGGCGATCTGGCCCAAGCCGTCGGCAGCCCCGCAATGCTGATCGCCGGCGGCACCAACCTGCTGGACCTGATGAAGCTTGAGGTCGCGACCCCCGATGCCCTGCTGGACATCACCCGCGTCGGCCTCAAGGAGATCACCCCCGAAGGAGCCGGTCTTCGCATCGGCGCGCTGGTCAGCAACTCGGACTGCGCGGCGCATCCGCGCATCCGTGCCGACTGGCCGCTGCTGTCGCGCGCCATTCTGGCCGGTGCCAGCCCGCAGTTGCGCAACAAGGCGACGATGGGCGGCAACCTGTGCCAGCGCACGCGCTGTGGTTATTTCATGGACGGGCGGTCGCCTTGCAACAAGCGCGAACCGGGTACCGGCTGCGCGGCGCAGGGTGGCGTGAACCGCAATCATGCGATCCTGGGCGCGTCCGATGCCTGCATCGCGACCTATCCGGGCGACATGGCCGTGGCTCTGTCTGCCCTGCGCGCCACGGTCGAGACCGAAGGTCCTGACGGCACCCGTGAAATTCCGATGCGCGATTTCCACCGCCTGCCCGGGGACGATCCGTCGCGCGACAACGTGCTGAAGGCGGGCGAGGTCATCACCGCCATCTGCCTGCCCGCACCGTTCGGGGGACGTCAGCTGTATCGCAAGGTGCGCGACCGGGCTTCCTATGCCTTTGCGCTGGTGTCCGTGGCTGCGGCGGTCCGCATGGACAACGGCCGCATCGACGCCGCGCAACTGGCGTTCGGAAGCATTGCCCACAAGCCGTGGACAGACGACCGCGTCGAGACGCTGCTGGTCGGGGAACGCCCGACGCCGGCGCTGTTCGACAAGGCCGCCGACCTTCTGTTGGAGGATGCGCGCGGCCAGGGACACAACGATTTCAAGATCACGCTGGTCCGCCGCGCCCTTGCGGCGGTGCTGGCGGAAGCCACGGGGGAATGACGATGAGCGATACCTATGACACCCCCGACACCCGCGACATGCTGGATCGCACCCGCCAAGGGGTGATCGGCAAGCCGCTGGACCGGCCGGAAGGCCCGCTGAAGGTAGCGGGCACCGCGACCTATGCCGCCGAATATGCACGTGAGAACTGCGCCGAGGGCGTGCTGGTCGGCGCAACGATCAGCACCGGTCGGGTCAGGAAGATCAACCGCGACGTCGTGATGGCGATGCCCGGCGTTCTGGGCGTATATTCCTCGGAACGGATGCTGCGTCGTGCCGCGCAAGGCACCGCGGGCGAGGCGCCCGAGCAGGACGTCTCGAAGGTCGACTTTCCGATGCAGCCGGTGGCCCTGGTCGTCGCCGAGACGTTCGAACAGGCGACCAATGCCGCAAAGGCGCTGGACATCGAATACGAGGACCAGTCCGGCGACGCGCAGTTCCTGCCCGGCGCCGCAGATGCGGAACCGGCCGCCGAGCCGATCAAGGCCGGCGATCTGGACAAGGCCATGCACGACGCTGCGCATTCCGTTGATCTGACCTTCACGACCCCCGGCCATGCCAGTGCCGCGATGGAGCCGCATGCGGCGGTTGCGGAATGGAACGGCAAGGATTTGACCCTGTGGGGCAGCCTGCAGATGCTGACCTATAACGTGGCGGAATTGGCCGACAGCCTAGGAATCGACCCCAAGCACGTGCATCTGCTGTCGCCCTATGTCGGCGGCGGGTTCGGGTCCAAGCTGGGCATCTCGCACGAGGCGGTCGCCGCGGCGATTGCCGCCAAGGAACTGGGGCGCCCAGTCCGTGTGGTCATGAGCCGCCAGCAGGTGTTCCAATCGATCATGCGCCGGTCGGAAACCGAACAGCGCATCCGTCTGGGGTGCGGCCCCGACGGCCGCCTGACCGCCTTTGCCCATGAGGCGCTGGTGTCGAACCTTCCCGGGGAAAGCTTCTCCGAACCGGTGACGCAGGCCTCCGAATTTCTCTACGCCGGCGAGAACCGCCTGCTGGCAGTGCGCAAGTCCGACATCACCCGTCTGACCGCCGGTTCTGTCCGTGCGCCGGGCGAGGCCGTCGGCATGCAGGCCCTTGAGGTCGCGATGGACGAACTGGCCGAAGCCACCGGCATTGACCCGGTCGAATTGCGCAAACGCAACCTGCCCGACGAGGTGCCGGGCGAGGGTACGCCCTATTCCTCGCGCAGACTGGTCGAGGCGCTGGACGCTGGCGCTGCGGCCTTTGGCTGGGACAAGCGCAGCGCCACCCCCTGCGCGCGGCGCGAGGGTGAATGGTGGATCGGCATGGGCGTGGCATCCGCCGCCCGCGTGAACATCCTGGCCAAGGCCGAGGCCCGCGTGACCCTGACCGCCGATGGCCATGTGGTGGTCGAGACCGATCACACCGACATCGGCACCGGTAGCTATGCCATCCTGGGTCAGGTTGCTGCAGAGATGCTTGGCCAGCCGATCGAGCGCACCACCGTCCGTCTGGGCGACAGCCGCCTGCCGTCCGGCGCCGGTTCGGGGGGCAGCTGGGGCGCGTCATCGACGGGTTCGGCGGTGTTCCTGGCGTGCGAGGCGATCCGCGCGACCCTGGCGCAGGCGCTTGGCTGTGCGTCCGACGACCTGCTGCTGCAGGATGGCAAGGCCTGGGCCGAGGGCGTCGAGCCGCGTCCCGTGACCGACCTTCTGTCCGAGGATCTTACGCGGACCGGCAAGATCGAACCGGGCAAGCTGATGGAGAAGGTCAACCAGTCGACCTACGGCGCCTTCTTCTGCGAGGTTGCGGTCAATGCCTTCACCGGAGAGACGCGTCTGCGCCGTATGACCGGGGCTTTCGGCTTTGGCCGGGTGCTGAACGCCAAGACGGCGCGGTCGCAATGCCTGGGCGGCATGGTCTGGGGCATCGGCAGTGCACTGACCGAGGAGCTGTCCTTTGACAGCCGCGACGGTCATCTGGTGAACCACGATCTGGCCGAATACCATGTGCCGGTCCATGCGGACATTCCCGACATGGAGGTCATCCTGCTGGAGGAGCGCGATCCGCACGCATCGCCCATCCAGGCTAAGGGTGTCGGCGAACTGGGCATCTGCGGGGCGGCGGGGGCGGTGGCGAATGCCATCTACAATGCCTGCGGCGTGCGTCTGCACGATTTCCCGATGACGCCGGACAAGCTGCTGGCCCATCTGCCCGATCCTTTCGCCCCGGCGGCGTGATCGCATGCGGGGGCGGTGCGCCGCCCCCGAACCCCTGACAGGAGCCCGACATGTCCGACGACCAGCCCAAGACCGACGACCGCGTTTTTTCCTATGACGGCCCTGTCGGGGGGTGGGGATCGGCGAAGGGGATGGCCCAGGTGGCCCGTGCCGCAAAGCCGGGGCCGGGGGCGTTGGAAACCTTGCGCGGTCAGAACAAGGCGGGCGGCATGATGTGCGCGTCCTGCGCCTGGGGCAAGCCGCCCAATCCGCACGTCGTCGAATTCTGCGAGAACGGCGCCAAGGCGACGTTGTGGGACCTGACCTCGGAACGCTGCGGGCCCGACTTTTTTCTGGACCACACGGTGGCCGAACTGGCCACGTGGTCCGAATACGACCTGGAGATGGCGGGACGGCTGACCCACCCCCTGCGCTATGACGCGTCCAGCGACCGCTATCTGGAAACCACGTGGGATGAGGCCTTTGCCGAGATCGGTCAGGGCCTGCGTTCGCTGGATCCCAAGACGGTGACATTCTATGCCTCGGGCAAGGCGGGGCTGGAGGCGTCGTTCCTGTATGGGCTGTATGCGCGTGCCTATGGGCATGTGAACCTGCCCGACAGCTCGAACATGTGCCATGAGACGACATCCGTGGGGCTCAAGACCGTTGTCGGATCACCCGTCGGCACCTGCGTGCTGGAGGATTTCGACCATTGCGACATGATCCTGCAGATCGGCCAGAACCCCGGCACGAACAGCCCCCGCATGCTGCACCCGTTGCAGCAGGCGGCCAAGCGCGGCTGCTGCATCGTCGCCATCAACCCGCTGCGCGAAAAGGGTCTGCTGGAATTCGCGAACCCGCAAAGCCCGTGGCAGATGACCGTGGGCGCACCTACCGAGATTGCCGACCGCTATCTGCAGGTGCGCGCGGGCGGCGACATCGCCGCGTTGACCGGTATCGCCAAGCATGTGCTGGCGTTGGAACGCAGCCGGGGCGGCGTGCTGGATCATGACTTCCTGAACAGGCATGCACATGGGTTGCAGGACTGGATGGATTGGGTCGATGCGACCGACTGGACCGAACTGGAGCAAGTCAGCGGCCTGACCCGCGCGGCGATGGAGGGGATCGGTGCGGTCTATGCCCGGTCGCGCGCCGTGATCGGCGTCTATGGCATGGGCCTGACGCAACATGTCCATGGGTCGGACGCCATCGGCGCGCTGGTCAACCTGCTGCTGCTGCGCGGAAATATCGGGCGCAAGGGTGCGGGCTGCAGCCCGGTCCGTGGCCATTCCAATGTCCAGGGGCAGCGCACCGTCGGCATCACCGAAAAGCCCGAACTGGTCCCGAACGACCACCTGCGCGCGCTGTTCGACATGCAGCCGCCGATGGAGGAGGGGTGGAACACCACCGCCTTCGTCGAGGCGCTGCTGGAAGGGCGGGCCACGGGGTTCGTGGGCTTGGGCGGCAACCTTGCGCGCGCGGTGCCCGACACCGATCGCGTGGCCGACGCCTGGCGGTCGATGCCGTTGACCGTCCACGTGGCGACGCGCCTGAACCGCACCCATCTGATGCCTGGACAGGCGTCTTGGATCCTGCCCTGCTTGGTCCGGGCCGAACAGGACATGCAGGGTGGCGTGAACCAGCAGGTCTCGGTCGAGGACAGCTTCAGCCATATCCACGGATCGATCGGCAATCGCACGCCCGCCAGCCAGCACCTGCTGTCCGAGACCGAGATCGTCGCCCGGATGGCCGACGCAACATTGGACCCCAACCCCAAGATGCCGTGGAGGCATTGGGCAGGCGATCATGCCCGCATCCGCGCGTTGATCGAGGCAGTCTATCCTGATGATTTCCGCGATTTCGAAACCCGCATGAACCAGCCGGGCGGATTTTATCGCGACAATGCCGCCCGCAACCGCGTCTGGGAGACCGAGAGCGGCCGCGCGCAGTTCACGCGACCCGCCGATCTGGACGCGACAGGCCTTGGCGCGCAGGAAGGCGTGTACCGCCTGATGACGCTGCGGTCGAATGATCAGTTCAACACCACCGTCTATGGCATGTCCGACCGCCTGCGCGGGATCGAGGGCGACCGCATGCTGGTCATGATGTCGCCCGACGACATGGCGGCGGCGGGGCTGGCTGCGGAGCAGCGCATCACCCTCACCTCGGCCGCCGAGGACGGGATCGTGCGGCGGGTCAAGGGGCTGCGCGTCATCCCCTATGACATCCCGCGCGGCTGTCTGGCCGGCTACTTCCCGGAGCTGAACCCGCTGTCGCCGCTGTCGCGTGGGGATCTGGCATCGGACACCCCGGCATCCAAGGGCATCCCGGTCCGCCTGGCCTGATCGGGCATCACCTGGGATCTCACCAGCCGTGGTCCCGCGGCGATCTTTCGGCACAATGCCAGAAAGGTCGCCCGTTCCCCGGCATCCAGCACGCCGAATATCTCGTCCTGACGTAGCCTTGCGGTCTGGCGGATCGTGGCCAGCAGGTCGGACCCGTCCGGGGTTGGATACAGCCGCTTGGCCCGCGCATCCTGAGGGCAGGGACGCTGTTCGATCAGGCCGCGCGCTTCCAGCAGGGCCAAGGCGCGACTGACGGTGTTCTGCGGGCGCGGGAACAGGTGAAGCAGATCGCGTGCCCGGAGTCCCGGAAAGCTGACCGTCGCCAGCAGCGCGGACCAGCATTGCACGGGCATGTCGTGGACACGCTCGATATGGCGGTTCGTCACTTGGTTGTTGGCCAGCACGACATAGCTGATCGACAGCAGTTCTGACAGGTCGCTGTCCAGCAGCTGCACCAGCATCGCATCGGGGTCGTCGGTCTGCATCGGCTCCTCCTGTCGTGGCCGTCGCGTGGACGCGACGATTGACCGTTGCACAATACATCCAGATGGATCAATTGTAACGCGCATCACGGCCGGCGCGCGGGGTTTGTTGCGTCATGCGGCCGCTCTTTGACAGATCCTGATCCGAAAGGCTTGGACCCATGCCGCAATTGCTGGCCTTCTCCATCTTGGCGCTGATCCTGTGGATCGGCGATGTCGTCTCGACCCGGACGCGGTCCTGGCTGCCGTCGGTCTTCGTCTGTGCGATCCTGTTCCTGGTGGGCTACTGGACCTTCTTCCCCGAGGACATCGTCCAGGTGGCCGGGTTCCAGACGCCGATCGTCTTTCTGGCCATGTACCTGCTGATCACCAACATGGGGACGCTTCTGTCCTTTGCCGAACTGGCACGGCAGTGGCGCACCGTCGTCGTCGCATTGGCCGGAATCGGCGGCATCGTGGCGCTGCTGTTCACCCTGGGCGTGATGCTGCTGGACTTGCAGACGGTGGTCGTGGCGACGCCGCCGCTGGTCGGCGGGGTGGTGGCGTCGCTGATCATGTCGCAGGCGGCGGCGGACGCGGGCCTGCAGGCGCTGTCGGTTCTGGCGATCCTGATCTACGTGATGCAGGGCTTTGCGGGCTATCCGCTGACCGCCGTCATGCTGAAGCGCGAGGGGCGGCGCGTTCTGGACCTGCACCGCGCGGGCCGCTGGCAGGGGGCGGCACCGGTGGCCGACAGCGCCGATGCGCCGATGCCGCCGCGCCTGTTCGCACGCCTGCCCGCCGCCTATGACACCGTCTACTTCAAGATGCTGCGGCTTGGGGTCGTGGCCTTTGCGGCCTGGGGCCTGTCGGAACTGGCCGCGCCGGTCGTCACCATCAGCCCCTTCGTGCTGTGCCTTGTGTTCGGCGTCATCGCGACGTCGGTCGGTTTCCTAGAGCGTGAACCGCTGCGCAAGGCCAATGCCTTCGGCTTTACCGTGCTGATCCTGATGGTCTTCATCTTCGACGGGCTGAAGCGCGCAACGCCCGAGATGCTGGGCCAACTGGCCGTGCCGCTGGTCACCATCATCGCGATCGGGCTGGTGGGGATGTACATCGCGTCCTGGATCGTGGGGCGCCTGCTGGGCATCACGCCTGCGATGGCCTTTGCCTGCTCGCTGACCGCGCTGTACGGGTTTCCCGCCGATTACATCATCACCAAAGACGTCATCGACACGCTGACCGACGATGCCGCCGAACGCGAGGCATTGACCGCGCATCTGCTGCCGCCGATGCTGGTCGCGGGCTTTGTCACGGTGACGATGGTGTCGGTCGTGCTGGCAGGTTTGTTCGTGGGGCTGATCGGATGACAGGATTTGCGGATGCACGCCGGATCGAGGCGCTGATCGAGGGCATCGACCGTTTCAATGCGACCCCCGGCAGGGGTACGACGCGGCTGACCTACAGCCCCGAATACCGCGCCGCGCGCGATTTCGTGGCGGGCCAGATGGTCGAGGCCGGGCTGGAGGTCCGAGAGGACGCCGTCGGCAACGTCTTTGGCCGGCTGGAGGGCAGGCGCCCGGATCTGGCGCCGATCCTGGTCGGATCGCATCTGGATTCGGTGCCCAACGGCGGGCGGTTCGACGGACCCGCGGGCGTCGTGGCGGGGATCGAGACCGCGTTCCTGTTCCGCGACCTCGGCCTGCAGCCGGATCGCCCCGTCGAGGTGGTGGCCCTGATCGAGGAGGAGGGCACCCGCTTCGGCGGCGGCCTGTTCGGATCGCGGCTGCTGACCGGGCAGGTGGACCCGGCCGGTCTGGACGACCTGCGCGACGATGCGGGCGTGTCGGCCGCGCAGGCGATGACCGATTACGGACTGGACCCGGCACGCGCGGGGCAGGCGGCCCTGGCGCCCGGATCGGTGCATGCGTTTCTGGAACTGCATATCGAACAGGGCCCGGTGCTGGAAGCCGAGGGTCAGGACATCGCCATCGTCGACCGCATCGTGGGGTTGGCGCAGCTGCGCGTGACCGTGCGCGGTCAGGCGGGCCATGCCGGCACCACGCCGATGGATCAGCGCCGCGATGCGCTGACCGGTGCGGTCGGCATCCTGTCGCTGCTGCCTGATCTGGCGCGGCAGGTGGGGCGGCAATCGGTGCTGACCGTGGGCAAGATGGAGGTGCTGCCCGGTGGTGCAAATGTCATTCCCGATCTGGTGACCTTCACCGTCGATCTGCGCGCCCCCGCCGAGGAGGACGTGCTGCGCCTGATTGAGATGGTGCAGGGCGCCGTGGCGCATGCGCAGGGCAACGGCCTGACCGCCCAGGTGGAACGACAGCTTTATGCCGCGCCCACGCCGCTGTCGGGTCAGATCCACGCGGCCCTGTCCGCGCAGGCCGAGGCGCTTGGCGTGTCGCATCGGGTCATGGTCAGCGGCGCGGGCCATGACGCGATGATCATGGCGGGTTTCGCGCCCACGGGGCTGATCTTTGTGCCAAGCCGGGGCGGCATATCGCATGCTCCCGAGGAATGGACCGACTATGCCCAGCTGGCGCGCGGCATCGACGTGATCTTTGCGACCATCCGCCAGATGGCCGGCGCGATGCCGCGCTAGCGTTCCAGGATCAGCAGGTCGCCCTCGAAGCTGACACGGGCAAAGCGGCGCAGATAGGACATGCCCAGCAGGCTGTCCTGCAGCGCGCTGTCGATCACCACGGCGCGCACGTCGCGGTCCACCGCCTCGCCGATGGCGAATTCGGCGATGGTCACGGGGGCCGTCGCCACGCGGCCGTTGGCCGTCACTGCCTGGCCGCCAAAACGCAGCGTGTCGGGGTCCAGCCCGATCGCACGCGCATCGTCGCGGCTGAGCGCAATACTAGTGGCGCCGGTGTCCACGATGAAGTTGATGGGCGTGCCGTTCAGCACGGCCTCCAAGTGGAAATGGCCGCCGGGGCCTGCGGGAACCTCGATCCGGGCGCCGTTTTCCAGCACCTGCTGGCGGGGGCCATAGGTCTGCTGCCACCAGTCATATCCGGCCGCCAGCCCGGCGATGATCACCGCCCACATCAGCAGCGCGCGCAGGGCGCGGCCGCCCCGGCCCGCGAATTCGAACACCATCGCGCCGCCGATCACGACCAGCAGCATCGCATAGAAGGCCAGGCGGGCGATGTCGTCGCCGCTCACCCGAACAGGCCCGATCCGCGCAGCCCGTCGATCACGAACTGCACCGACAGTGCGGCCAGCAGCATGCCCAGCAGCCGGGTGACGACCATCACCCCCGTGCGCCCAAGCGCGCGCGCCAGGGGCGTCGCCAGCGCGAACAGCACCATGCAGATGCCCAGCACGATCAGCATCATCAGGTGGACCATGACGACATGACCCACGCCCTGGTTCTCTCCGACCAGCAGGATCATGGTGGCCAGCGCGCCGGGCCCGGCCAGCAGCGGCATGGCCAGCGGAAAGACCGAGGGGTCGTGGCTGGGCTGGTCTCCGTCGGCCTGGCCTTCGCGGCGTTCGGTCCGGCGTTCGAACAGCATGTCCAGCGCGGTCAGGAACAGCAGCAGCCCCCCCGCGATGCGGAAGGCCGAGATCGAGATGCCGATCGCCGACAGGATCGCATCGCCCGTCAGGCCGAACAGCGTCAGCAGGACGGCGGCGATGACCAACGACCGCGCGCCGATGCGGCGGCGTTCCGCCCCCGACTGGCCGGGGGTCAGCGCGATGAAGATCGGGGCCAGGCCGATCGGGTCGATGACCACGAACAGGGTGACGAAGGCGGTCAGGTACAGCTGCAGGTCCATGCGGCCCTTATCGCGTGCCGCGCCGCCCCTGCCAAGCCGGGACGCGCCGTCAAAATCGCGTCATCGCAGGCTGCGGCGGAGGGGGGTGGGGCTTTATCGCGCCGGGTGGGCTTTCAACGGCTGCGGACTGGGCCTATAGTTGGTTGCAGTCCTTGAAATCAGGTCAACGGCCTGACACCGGTACGGAGAACTGAAATGCACGCACCGTCCCCCATGGCCCTTCTGGTCATCGCCATCGTCGTCCTCGTCCTGTTCGGACGCGGCAAGGTTTCGTCCCTGATGGGCGAATTCGGCAAGGGAATCACCGCCTTCAAGAAGGGCCTGAACGATCCTTCCGCCGAACAGACCGCCGACAAGCCTGCGGCAAGCCTGGACACCCCGACCCAGCCCGTCGCACCGGTCCACACCGTCCCGGGCACCGATGCACGCGACGTGACGCCGCATACCGACACCCGCACCTGAATCGTGCGCCCCAAGGTCGAGTGCCCGAATGCTTGATATCGGCTGGAGCGAGTTGCTGCTGATCGGGGTTGTCGCGCTTGTCGTCATCGGCCCCGAGGACCTGCCCAAGCTGTTCCATACGCTTGGGCGGCTGACCTCGCGCGCCCGGTCGATGGCCCGCGAGTTCACCAGCGCGATGGAGGATGCGGCCAAGGCCAGCGGCCTGGACGACGCGGCCAAGGGGATGAAGAACCTGTCCTCGATGACCTCGAAGAACAGCCGTGGCTTGGACGCGCTGGACCGCGCGGTCACCAAGTTCGAGAAGTGGGACCCCAAGACCAACATGGGCCAGCGCATCCAGCCAGACCCCGCGGCCCCGGTCACGGACAAGGGCGCAGATGCGGCCATCCCCGCGGCGCCCGCCGTGCCGACGGTCCAGCCTGCGAACACGGCCACCCAGCCTGCCGCCGACGTGGCGCCCAATCCCGATTCGCGCCGCCGCATCTCAGGCGTGCGGCGGACGGACACGAAGGACCTGTAAGTGTCAGCGCATACCCCGATCGACGACGATCTCGACGGCAGCTCGGCCCCCCTGATCGAACATCTCAAGGAACTGCGCACGCGGATCATCTGGTCCGTGCTGGCCCTGGTTGTGGCGATGATCCTGGCCTACCTGGTCTGGAACCCGATCTACAACTTCCTGACCCGGCCCATCTGCGCCGCGCTTGAGGAGCGGGGCCAGGAATGCGGCCTGATCCTGCTGAAGCTGCAGGAGGGCTTCTCGGTCGCGATCCGCATCGCCTTCTTCGGCGGGTTCATCCTGTCGTTTCCGGTGATCGGGTACCAGCTGTGGCGCTTTGTTGCGCCGGGCCTGTACAAAAGTGAACGCCGCGCCTTTCTGCCCTTCCTTCTGGCATCGCCCATCATGTTCGTGCTGGGCGCCGCCTTCGCCTATTACATCATCCTGCCGATGGTCTTCGCGTTCTTCCTGGGCTTTCAGCAGGGTCCGCTGGCCCTGCCGGACGATCCGGCGGCCGTGGCGGGCGAGGGAAGCCGGCTGGCCGGCATCGTGTTCCAGGGTTCTGTCAGCGAGTATCTGACCCTGACCACGCGGTTCATCCTAGCCTTTGGCCTGTCGTTCCAGCTGCCCGTCGCGCTGGCGCTGCTGGGCCGGGCGGGGCTGGTGTCGTCGCAATCGCTGGCCAACACGCGCCGCTATGCCGTGGTGATCATCCTGACGCTGGCCGCCTGCCTGACGCCGCCCGATGTCGGCAGCCAGCTGGTGCTGTTCTCGGTCGTCTATGGCCTTTACGAGATCTCGATCCAGATCGTCCGCCGCATCGAGGTGGTGCGCGAGCGTGACCTGCGGGCCCAGGGCCTGTGGATCGAGGATGACGAATGACGGCTGCGCTGACGCGCATCGCCGATGCGCTTGAACGGCTGGCCCCGCCGGCCGTTCCGGTGCCCCGGTTCGACGAGGCCACGGCATTCGTGTGGCAGGCCGACCCCGACCGGCTGGTGCCCGTGGCGCATGTCGCCGGGGTGCCGCTGGACCAGCTGATCGGCATCGACCGGTCGCGGCGCACGCTTCTGGACAACACGCTGCAGTTCGCGCGTGGCCTTGGGGCTAACAACGCCCTGCTGTGGGGCGCGCGCGGCATGGGCAAGTCGTCGCTGGTCAAGGCGGTCCATGCCGAGGCCGTGGCCCAAGGCCTGCCGCTGGTCCTGGTCGAGATCGCCCGCGACGACCTGCATTCGGTCGGACGGCTGCTAGCGATCCTGGGCGCGGCACCCGAGCGGCGCTTCGTGCTGTTCGCGGACGATCTGTCCTTCAGCCACGACGACACCCAGTACAAGTCGCTGAAGGCGGTGCTGGATGGCGGGATCAGCGGGCGGCCCGCGAACGTGATCCTCTATGCGACCTCGAACCGCCGCCACCTGATGCCGCGCGAGATGATCGACAACGAACGCGCCAGCGCCATCCACCCCGGAGAGGCGGTCGAGGAAAAGGTGTCCCTGTCTGACCGCTTTGGCTTGTGGCTTGGCTTTCATCCCTGCGACCAGGATCAGTTCCTGGCGATGATCGACGGCTATTGCGCGGCCTACGGGCTTTCGGTCGATCCCGGTGATCTGCGGGCGCAGGCGATCGAATGGCAGGCCACGCGCGGTGCGCGATCGGGACGCGTCGCGTGGCAGTTCTTCACCGATCTTGCCGGGCGCCACGGTCTGGCGGTCTAGGCCGTGCCCGCACGCGCAGCCACCGTCCTGACGGGGACGCGGATCCGGGAACGCCGCCTGGCGATGGCCCGGCGCCAGGCCGACATCGCGCGCGCCGTGGGCATTTCTCCCGCCTATCTGAACCTGATCGAACACAATCGCCGCCCCGTCGGCGCCGACCTGATCGCCCGCCTGGCCGAGGTTCTGGAGGTTCCCCCCGACGAGCTGGCCGAAGGCCGCGAGGAGGTCCGCATCGCGGCCCTGCGCGAGGCCGCGGCCCATCCCGTCGCCGTGGGCACCGTGCCAGAACTGGACCAGATCACCGAATTCCTGGCCCGCTTTCCGGGCTGGTCGGGCCTTTTGATCGCCCATGCGCGGCGGGGTGCCGGACTGGAACGGCAACTGGTCGACCTGTCCGACCGCATGACCCGCGATCCCTATCTGCTGACCACACTGCACGAGGTGCTGTCGGCCGTGACCTCGGTCCGCTCCACCGCGGCGATCCTGGTCGAGGAGGGCGAGATTTCCGCCGAATGGCGCCAGCGGTTCCATGCGAACCTGCACCAGGACAGCCAGCGTCTGTCGCTGACCGCACAGGCCCTGGTCGCCTATCTGGACAGCTTCGAGGCCGAAGGTCAGGCCACCACCCCCCAGGAGGAGGTCGAGGCCTGGCTGGCCGAACCCGGCGATGCGGACCCGGATCCGGGCGATCTGACCTCGGATGCGGCGCGGGCGATGGCCGCGGATCTGTTGGCCGGGCTCCTGGACGACCGGGACGCGCTGTCGGACCGCGCGCTGACCGAGGCGATCCCCGCGGCGGGAACGCCGCCCGACCCGGTGCGGCTGGCCGCGCGGCTTGGCCAGCCCCTGGACCTGGTGATCCGGCGGCTGGCCGATCTGCGCCCCGAGGGGTTCCAGGGCGCGGGCCTGCTGGTCTGCGACGGATCGGGCGTCCTGACCCTGCGTCGCGCCGCGCAGGGATTTGCGCTGCCACGACCTGGTGACAGCTGTGCGCTGTGGCCGCTGTATCATGCCCTGGCGGTGCCGCAGGTGGCGCTGGCACGGATCGTCGTCACGCCGGACGGTCGCGCGTTCCGCACCCTGTCCTTTGCGAAGCGCCGTCAGCCCCTGGGCCTGGATGGCCCGCTGCTGACCGAGGCGCTGATGCTGATCCTGCCGTTCGACGGATCGCCCCCCGACGATGCGCTGCCCATCGGGCCCGCCTGCCGGATCTGCCCGCGTGCCGACTGTCCGGCGCGCCGCGAACCCTCGATCCTGGTGCCGCAGGGCGGGCAGGCGCAAAGGTCCCTTTGACACGGGGCCGTGATCCGGCCCATGATCCGCCCCGGCCCGCCGGGCCGTACGCGGGGAGGGCGGATGCAGCCGGACATCCTGATGATCGAGGACGAGCCCAACATCGCCGAGGCGGTACGCTTCATCCTGTCGCGCGAGGGGTGGTCGGTCGACCTGCATCCCGACGGCGCCGGGGGCATCGAGGCGATCCTGGCCGCGCGCCCGCGCCTGGTGATCCTGGACCTGATGCTGCCCAATCGGTCGGGGACCGAGATCCTGCAGGATCTGCGCGCCGCCGATGACGCCGACCTGGCCGCGACGCCGGTGCTGATGCTGACTGCGCGGGGGCAGACCGGCGACGACGGCGCGCGCGCGGATGCGGTGCTGGCGAAGCCCTTCGACAACCAGGAACTGCGTGCGACGGTGCGCCGGATGCTGGCCTGATGCCCGACCGGCCGCTGTTTCTGGAACGCGCCTCGTTCCACCGCCGCCGCCTTGGCGATGCGGCGCGGGTGCTGCCGGTGATGACGATGATGCTGCTGCTGGTGCCGGTCTGGTGGATGCCGGGCAGCCTGTCCTATGCCGGGGGCGCGGTCTGGCTGTTCGGCCTGTGGGCGGTGCTGATCGTGGTCATCCGCGCGCTGCACCGCGCCCTGCTGCGGGCAGAGGCCGCGACCATGCGCGCCGAGGCACCGACGGGGGACCCCGATGCCCTTTGAGGCGCTGGTCGGCGCCTGCCTTGCCTATGTCGCGCTGATGTTCGGGGTCGCCTATGCCGCCGACCGGGCGGCGGCGCGCGGGCATGTACGCTGGCTGGACCATCCGCTGGTCTATACGCTGTCGCTGTCGGTCTATTGTTCGGCATGGACGTTCTATGGCGCGGTGGGCTATGCGTCCCGGTCCGGGCTGGAATTCGCGACGATCTATCTGGGACCGACGCTGGTCTTCACCGGGGCGTGGTGGGGGCTGAGGCGGCTGGTGCGGGTTGCGCGGATGCATCACGTCACCTCGGTCGCGGACCTGATCTCGGCCCGGTTCGGGAAATCGAACCGGCTGGCGGCCATCGTCACGCTGATCGCGGTCATCGCATCGACCCCCTATATCGCGCTGCAGCTGCAATCGGTGCGCCTGTCCTTCGACATCTTCGCCACCGACGTTCCCAACGGCGCCGATGCGGGCGCGATGGGGGGAACGGCCCTGTGGGTCGCGGCGGGGCTTGCGCTGTTCACCATCCTGTTCGGCACCCGCAACTTGGCGGCGGATGAACGCCACCACGGCGTCGTCACGGCGATCGCGCTGGAGGCGGTCGTTAAGCTGGCGGCCTTCGTGGCGCTTGGACTGTTCGTGGTCTGGGGGCTGGCCGACGGGCCTGCGGACATGCTGGCGCGCATCGCCCGTGCCGCGGCCGATCCCGACGTGGCGCAGGGCTGGCTGCTCAAGCCCGACCGCTGGACCGCGCTGATCCTGGTGTCCGCCGCCGCCATCCTGACCCTGCCGCGCATGTTCCAGGTCATGGTGGTCGAGGCCGCGGACGAGGAGCGCCTGCATGTCGCGGGCTGGGCCTTTCCGGCCTATCTGTTCGTGATGTCGCTGTTCGTGCTGCCCATTGCGGTGATGGGGCGCGAACTGCTGCCTGCGGGGTCGGACCCGGACCTCTACGTGCTGACCCTTCCCGCGGCGGCGGGCCAGGACATGCTGGCGCTGCTGGTGTTCCTGGGCGGGTTTTCGGCGGCGACGTCGATGGTCGTCATGTGTGCGATCGCGGTCGCCACGATGGTGTCGAACCACTGGTTGGTCCCCGCCTGGCTGGCGCTGCGCCGCATCCCCGCCCCGGACGAGACCGACGATCTGCGCGGCTTCGTGCTGAACGCGCGGCGGGTCGCGATCCTGGCGGTGGTCGCGGCGGGCTGGGTCTATCACCAGGCGTCGGGGGGCACGGCGGCACTGGCCGCGATGGGGCTTGTGGCCTTCACCGGCATGGCGCAGGTGCTGCCCGCGATGCTGGGTGGGCTGTTGTGGCGCGGCGCGAACCGCAAGGGCGCCTATGCTGGCATCGGCACGGGGTCGGTCCTGTGGATGGCGCTGATCTTCCTGCCGTCGGTGGGGGTGGGGGGCGATCTGCCGGTGCCGCCGGGGGTCGATCCCTGGACGGCCGCCGTGGCGCTGTCCCTGACGCTGAACACGCTGGCCTTCATCGGAGTGTCGATCTTCGGGTTCCCGGACCCGGTGGAACGCCTGCAGGGCCTGTCCTTCGTGTCCGCGGTCGAGCCGATCCGCCACAGCCGCATGCTGCGCGCCGACGACCGGGCCGAGCCGCTGTTGGCCATGGCGCGGCGGGTCTGGGGACCGGACGCCGCGCTGCGCTATTTCCAGGCCGAGGCGCGGGCGCAGGGCAAGACCGGCTATCTGCCCGACCTAACGCCCCGGTTCCTGACCCGGCTGGAGCGGCGGCTGGCGGGGTCCATCGGATCGGCCACGGCGCACGCGATGATCGACCGCGTGGCGGGGGGCGTCGCGCTGACGGTGGCCGACCTCCTGCAGGTCGCAGACGAGGCGCAGCGCGCCAAGGAGGAGACGCAGCGCCTTGAGGCCGCGCAGGCCGAACTGACCCGCACCGCCCGCCAGCTGCGCGAGGCCAACGACAAGCTGACCGCCCTGTCGGTCCAGAAGGACGCCTTCCTGGGCCAGATCAGCCACGAGCTGCGCACGCCCATGACCTCGGTCCGGGCGTTCTCGGAGATCCTCAAGGAGCCCGACCTGACCCCAGAGGAGCGCGGCAAGTTCGCAGGCATTATCCATGACGAGGCCGGCCGCCTGACGCGGCTCTTGGACGACCTTCTGGATCTGTCCGTGCTGGAAAGCGGGCGGGCGCAGCTGACGATCTCGGTCGCAAACCTGCACGACCTGATCACGCGCGCGCTGGCCGCGGCGTCGGCCACGCGGCCGGAACGCGGCTTTCTGATCGACCGAGACCTGCCGTCGGAGCACTTGGGCCTGATCACCGATGCGGACCGCCTGCTGCAGGTGCTGATCAACGTCATCAGCAATGCGCGCAAGTATTGCGACGCGGCGCATCCGGTGCTGATCATCCGCGTCCGTCATCCCGAAGGGGGCGGCGCGGTCATCGACATCGTCGACAACGGCAGCGGCATCGACAGCGGCCGCCAGACGCTGATCTTCGAGAAGTTCGCGCGTCTGAACGACCCCGCCCGTGCGGGTGGCGCAGGCCTGGGGTTGGCCATCTGCCGCGAGATCATGCTGACCCTGGGCGGCGACATCAGCTATCTGCCGGGGCAGGGGGGTGCAGCGTTCCGCATCCAGCTGCCGGCGCGGCCGCCGGTGCCCTCCGGTTAACCCTTTCTCAATCCTGACGGTCCATTTTGAACGGGCAGCGACAGCCTGATTCGGACGTGACATGACCCATGCAGACCCCGCCACCCAAGCCCCTGGCGTCTTGCGCCGCATGCTGCAGGCGCGTGCGCAGGTCAGGCTGGGCCAAGGCGGGGCCCCGCAGCTGCCCGCATCTCCCGCGCCGACCCCGGCCCGCGCCGCCGCCACCGCGATCGGACGCGCCGCCGACCGGCTGTACCAGCTGCCCGTCCGGGCACTGTCCGTCCAGCCCGGCGCGCTGACGCTGGCAGAGCTGCCGGAGCTGCTGCCGGAACTGCCGCTGGTCGTCGTGCTGCAGGGTCCGGGCGATCTGCTGGGGGCGATCGCGCTGTGCCCGCAGGCGGTGGCGGCGCTGGTCGAATGGCAGGCCCTTGGACGCGTGACGTCGCGCGGGCTGGAGCGGCGCCGACCCACCCGCAGCGACGCGCTGCTGTGTTCCGACTTCATCAACGCCCTGCTGACAGAGCTGACTGCCGAGATGGAGGGGGTCGAGGGGTTCGAGACCGTCGGCGGCTATCAGTTCCTGACCCATCTGGATGATCCCCGGCCCCTGTCCCTGATGCTGGAGGATCGGCCGCTGCGCAGCCTGTCGTTCCACCTTGCGATGGGGGCGCCCGACATGCGCGAGGGACGCGTGCTGCTGGCCTTGCCGCAGCCCGCGAACCAGGCGCGTCCGCGCCCCGATGCCGCCCCTGTCGCGGCTCCGGCGCCGCCGGTCGCCGCCCCCGTTCGGGTCAGCCTGGCCGCGGCGATGCAGGACGCCCCCGTCTCGGTGACCGGCGTGCTGTGCCGCAAGCGCGTGTCGCTGGCCGAGCTGCGGGGTTTTCTGGACGGGCGGTTGCTGAGCCTGCCACGCACCTGCCTGACACAGGCCACGTTGGAGACGCAGGACGGCCAGGTCCTGGCCACCGGAAAGTTCGGCGAGGCCGAGGGATGCCACGCGATCCGTCTGCGCGACCCCGCGTCGGCGGCGACCGATGACGGCATGGTCCCGGTGATGGGCCAGGCAGCCGCGATGATGGCGGCGCATGCCCCTGGCGACCTGTCCCAGCCCGACCCGTTTCGCGCCCAGGGCCTGTCGATTGACGACCTGGGGCTTGCCACGGGCACCGACCTGACGGCGCTGCGCGGCTGACCGGGCGCTTTTTCCTTGAATTCCCCGCATTCTGGTCGCATGTAACGTCGGTCCCGAATCTGACGGGATGACAAGAACGGAGTGACCATGGCCAAGGAAGAAATGCTCGAATTCCCCGGCGTCGTGAAGGAACTCCTGCCCAATGCGACATTCCGGGTCGAGCTTGAAAACGGCCATGAGATCATCGCGCATATGGCAGGCAAGATGCGCAAGAACCGCATCCGTGTTCTGGCAGGCGACAAGGTTCAGGTGGAAATGAACACCTATGACCTGACCAAGGGGCGGATCAATTACCGCTTCAAGTAAGCCGTCCCCCGGGACGGCCGACACCACCGGAGGCCGCATGATGGCCGATACGCCCCCCAGGCTGATCCTGGGATCAGCCAGCCCGCGGCGGCTGGAACTGCTGGCCCAGATCGGGATCGTTCCCGACGCGCTGCGCCCCGCCGATATCGACGAGACTCCCCGCAAGGCCGAACCGCCCCGTGATTATGTCCGCCGCATGGCCGCCGAAAAGGCCGCCGCGCTGGATCTGGCCGAGGGCGAGGCACTGCTGACCGCCGACACCACGGTTGCCGTGGGCCGCCGCATCCTGGGCAAGCCCGCCGATCGGGACGAGGCTGCGGCCTTCATGCGGCTGATGTCGGGGCGCCGGCACGTCGTGCTGACCGCCATCGCGCTGCGCCACGGATCCCGCACCGCCCTGCGCCTGGTCGAGACCAAGGTCCGCATGCGATCGATCGATCCGGCCGCGCTGGAGCGGTACCTGGATGCGGGCGACTGGCAGGGCAAGGCGGGCGGCTATGCCATCCAGGGGGCGGCGGCCGCCTTCATCCCGTGGCTGGAGGGGTCGTTCTCGGCCGTCGTCGGCCTGCCTCTGTCGGAAACCGCCGCCATGCTGGCCGCGATCGGCATCCATCCCAAGATCAAGGAAGACGCCCGATGAAGGGTCGCCAAGTCGTTCTGGGGCATCTGTTTGGCCTCGAAGCCGCAGCCCTGATGCAGGACGGTCAGCTGATCGACCTGCTGGTCGCCAGCGATCCGCTGACCGCGCTGGCGCCCGGTGCGATCTGTCGTGCCTCGACCGACCGCTTCATGAAGGGGCAGGGCGGCGTGTTCCTGCGCCTGCCGGATGGCCAGACAGGCTATCTGCGCGATCGCAAGGGCGTGTCCGAGGGCAAGCCGCTGCTGGTCCAGGTCGCGGGCGTGGCCGAGGACGGCAAAGCCGTGCCCCTGTCCACGCGGCTGCTGTTTCGCGGCCGTCACGCGCTGGTCACGCCGGGCGCGCCGGGGGTCAACGTGTCGCGCAGCATCCGCGACGAGGATCGCCGGGATGAGCTGGAGGCGATCGGCCGGGCGTCCTTGGGCGATCGCGATCATGGCCTGATCCTCCGCAGCGTCTGCCTGGACGCGGAAGACGACGACATCCGCGCCGAGTTGGACGACCTGATCGAACTGGCGGATCGCGTCTGCGCCGAAATCGTGGGCGCGCCGGAACTGCTGCTGGACGCGCCCACGCCGTGGGAGCAGGCATGGATGGACTGGGCCGAGCCCGCCCCCGACGCCGTCGAGGAAGGCGAAGACAGCTTTGATCGCTGCGGCGTGCTCGACGCCGTCGATGCTCTGCTGTCGTCCCGCGTGCCCCTGCCGGGCGGCAGCGACGCGCATATCGAGGCAACCCGTGCGCTGGTCGCGGTCGATGTGAACACCGGCAACGACACCTCGCTGGCTGCGGGACTGAAGGCAAATATCGCGCTGGCTCGCGAACTGCCCCGGCAACTGGCGCTGCGCGGTCTGGGCGGACAGATCGTGGTCGATTTTGCGCCTATGCCAAAGCGAGACCGCGCGACGCTGGATCAGGTCCTGCAGGGGGCCTTCCGGTGGGCTGGGTCGGAAACGACCTTGGTCGGCTGGACCGCGATGGGTCTCTACGAATTGACGCGCAAGCGTGACCGCGTGCCGCTGGCACGACTGGCCTCCGCAAGCGGGGACGCGTGATGGCCTGCCCGATCTGCAAAAAGGACAGCCAGCCGCAGTATCGTCCCTTCTGTTCCAAGCGGTGTGCGGATGTCGACTTGGCCAAGTGGCTGCGGGGAGCCTATGTCATCCCCGGCCCGCCGCTGGAGGACCTGCCGCACGATGATGCCGGTGACGACTAAGCAGCGCGCCGAAAAGCGCCGCAGGTCGTCGAAAAACCGCAGATTCGGTCTGGACAGTTCTGCCGTCGCTTCGTAAACACCGCCTACCCAAGACCCGCCAGGGTCCACCGGGGCCCGGATAGCTCAGTTGGTAGAGCAGCGGATTGAAAATCCGCGTGTCGGCGGTTCAAATCCGTCTCCGGGCACCACTTGCTTATTCAAGCTATTGAAAAGCCTCAGCTAAGTCCGATCTTGGCAAAGGCGTAGAACATGGCGGTATACAAATTAGCACCTCATACTTTTATCAAGGAGGGGGTGTTCTACTTCGTGCGGCGCATTCCTGTGGAACTGCAGAAGCACTACACCTCAAACAAGATTGCGTACTCGCTGCGAACTAGATCGGTTGCTGTTGCGGCGGCACGAGCGGTTCGTGCAGCCAGCCAACTCGATGAATACTGGTTTCATCTTAGAGCACAGGATAGCGAGCTACCGGGCAAGCATATGTTACGATTGAACATGAGCAAGCAGGCAGCTTCTCCACAACCAGATGAGCCTTCCCTCACCAATAATCAGCTTAAGCTCTCTGAATGTGTGGCAACGTACATTCGCCTCAAGGGGTGCGGGAAACCAGAAACTTTCCGGCGGGCAGCTGAACGTTCCTGCGGCTATGTCATTGATGTCTGCGGCGACAAAGGCTTGAGCGACTATACGCGAAAAGATGCAAACGCGTTTCGGGATGCATTGGTCGCACGAGGAATGGCCGGGAGCAGTATCACCCGCATATTCGGTAGGTAATCCTCCCCATCGTTAAGGGGGTTTATTCGTAGAATTTTCTCGTAGCGTGAGCTGAGGAGATTCGAATGAGAAAGACCCGATTTACCGAGCCGCAGATCATGGCTGTGCTGCGCCAGGCCGAAGGCGGTGTTGCGGTGCCGGAGCTGTGCCGAGAGCATGGGATCAGCAGCGCGAGCTTTTACAAATGGCGGGCGAAGTATGGCGGTATGGATGCGTCCATGATGAGCCAGATGAAGGCGCTGGAGGATGAAAACCGGCGGCTGAAGCGCATGTTCGCGGACCTGAGCATGCAGGCCGACCTGCTCAAGGAAGCTTTGGGAAAAAAGTGACGCGGCCAGCTCAACGCCGCGAGTTGGCCGCGAGGGCGGTGGCAACGAAGGGGGTCAGCATTGCGCTGGCCTGCCGCACATTTGGGGTCAGCGAGACGTGCTTTCGTTACAGCCCGAAGCGCTGTGCCGAGAACGAGACCATCGCGGATCTTCTTGAGGGCCTGACCAAGGCGCACAGAACCTGGGGCTTCGGCCTATGCTTCCTGTATCTGCGCAATGTCCGTGGCCATGCCTGGAACCACAAGCGCGTTCGCCGGATCTACTGCGAACTGGAACTGAACCTGCGGATCAAGCCAAGGCGGCGCATCAAGCGGCACAAGCCGGACGTGCTCTCGGTTCCAGACGCGCCGAACCTCGTGTGGTCCATGGACTTCATGGCCGACCGTCTGGCCGATGGTCGCCAATTCCGGCTGCTGAACGTGCTCGACGACTTCAACCGCGAGGGTCTGGGCATTGAGGTCGACTTTTCGCTTCCGGCCGAGCGCGTGGTTCGGGCGCTGAACCAGATCATCGAGTGGCGCGGCAAGCCCATGGCCATCAGGGTCGACAACGGCCCGGAATACATCAGCGCAACCTTGGCAATCTGGGCCGCAAAGCAGGGCATTGTCCTGACCCACATCCAGCCCGGCAAACCGCAGCAGAACGCTTACGTCGAGCGCTACAACCGCACCGTCCGCCATGAATGGCTCGACCTCTACATTTTTGAAACCATCGCGGAGGCACAGAGTATCGCAACCGACTGGCTCTGGACTTACAACAACGAGCGACCCAACATGGGCATCGGCGGCATAACACCCGCACAGAAACTGAAAATGGCTGCGTGAGTTCTACGACCAAACCCCGTTAAAACGGGGAGGATTACCCGGGCATATAGTTCCGGGTCATAGTATTTCGGAATTAATACCCGATGCGTCAGCTTTTCTCGACTGATTGAGAAGCCGTGTCTCGTAGCCGCACGCTCGCGGGTCATCCGCAATTTCGACCCTAACAAAGAAGATATCTTGCTGCGAACGCGCCCTTGTTCCTCGACGACCTTACGTACATCCTTCGATATAGCTTCGCGTTTATTTTCATCACGAGGCACAGGCAGCCGGAGTTCAAGGTGACGCTCACCCACCTTATCGATGATGTTCGCGGAGAACTGACGGACCCGAACTTGCCGCCGGACGAATTGCGTGGAAAGTGCAGCTAACACAAGCCAGCTGTCGATAGTGCCAACACCAGGCAAATCAAGCTCAGGATCGAGACGTAAGCGAAAAACGTGATCCTGTAGCACTAAAGGAAGATCGTCCTTGGTCACCATTGCCACCGTTCCCACAAGGTAGGTGCCATGGGCCACAAATAGGATGTCCCCCGCTTGCACGTTCTGTCGTTCGGCGACGCCAGCATACACCGTGGATGACACCCCCTTTTTGTAGTCTGACCGGATCTTCCATCCGTTTAAATCACTGGTGCGGACATAGGGGATCTGGCCAGTGCCGTAGTGCTCGCGCCGAATCCATGATCCAAGTCGTGACCCTTCTGCACCGGGGAGAAGAAGGTCACCTAGCCTAGGAAGCACGAAGTCTTCTTCCGCACATCGAGCTGCTACCTCGAGTTCCGGGTCATAGTATTTCGGTATCAGAATTCGATCGCGCAGCTCAGACCGAGCAACTGTGAAGGACAGATGGCTATCGCTGTCGGAGGTCATGCCCAGATTCCTTTAGCCGCCATACGCGTTGCAATTTCAGGGAGATCGTCAAGCAGCTCCATGCCTTGCGCTGTCAAACGCACAGTAGGGTTGCCGCGGCTATCATGACCGCACCAATCCGCTATCGCCATTTCAATATTCTCAGCTTGATCGGGCTGACGTTTCTGCAGAAACAGTACACATGTCTTCGCATGGGTGTAGGGCTGAAACACTTCCTCTGGTAAACTGACAAACCCGCGCAGCGAGAAGTTATCCATCAAGTATTGCACCACATAGCCATAAACAGGCATGCCGAAAATACTCTCCGGCAGGACAATCCCGAGCCGCCCGTTAGGCTTTAGGAGTTGCACGCAGCGCTCGATGAACAATATCTGTGGCGATTGCTCAGTACGACGCTTTCCTCCAGCGGTCCAATCTGTCTGACCTTTGGACGGCTTCGTCCAAAGTTTCGCTAGCTCATATTGCCCAAGTTTTTGGGCACCCGTCACCTTTATTTTCGAACCAAATGGTGGATTGCTAAGCACAACATCAAAGCTACCCATTTTTGCTTTAAGCCGCGCATCTTCATGCCATACCGCGGGAGGCGCTAAGGAATCCTCACAGAAGATGCCGCCACGTCCATCACCAATTATAGCCATGTAGGCCTTTGTAATTTTCGTAAGGAACGAATCTTTATCAAGTCCTCGAAAACCCCGTTGCGCCGTTTCGCGCTTTCGGCGTTCAAGAATAGCCTCGCTCCATCCCTTATCCGCCGCTTCATTTTCAAGCGTCTTCCAAACATGCTCCAGCGCAACGATAAGGAACCCGCCTGACCCGCAAGCTGGATCAATAACGGTCTCTGTGGGCTTCGGGTCGATAACGTCTATCATCATCTGTACCACGTTTCGGGGGGTGAAGAACTGGCCTTCCTCCCCACGCACAGCGGGTCCTATGAACACCTCAAACGCGTCGCCAATGGCATCACGTGAGGCTTCGAGTATGCAGTAGTTTTGCAGTTCGCCTACCACATAACGGAGGCTCTCGGGATCAAGGCCGATTTCCTCGTTTTCGCGGAAGACGTCCGGGTATTCCTGCTGCACCGCATCGAATAGCTGGTCAATGCGCGCTTTTATGCGATCGGAAGGTTCCCGGTGCACCGTGCGGAACTGCGGCAGGTCGTCGGGCGCAGTATTGAGTTCATCGTAGATTTTACAAAATAGTACTGACGTGATCTCGATGGCAAGACCCTGATCACGAGTAATTCCGGTGGTGTTTCCGGCGAGATGATTGCGGATGTCCCTAAGTACCGACTTAAGGTTAGTAGGTGCGATAAGGTCTCGCCGGTGAAGCGTGCCAATTTCCGCAACCGTCTGCCCGAACTTGGGCAAGGTCGGAAGAGTTGACCAGTGGATTTCCCCGCCCTCACGGTACTCTTTCAAAAGGTAAAGGTGGTCCAGTCCATTGAACCAAACACCGATTTGCGCCGACGACATCGTCATGTAGATCTTGAGCTGCTCCTCGCCGTCTTTGCGCGTTTTTTTCTTGCACTCCACAACAATTTAAGCATCGGATTCGAGCCTGTTGCCCGATGAGAATACGACTATATCAACAGGGTAGCTCTTCGCCCTCGTAGCGGAAGGCGTCGAGCGGACCCGAAACTGAGGGCGCGTCTGAATATGGGTCCTGGGGTACCCTAGTTCATCAACAAGTCTACGCGCAAAGACCTGCACCGCGTCTACCTCTTCGGGTGTCGCACGAACTTCTTTGCCCGAAATGTAATCAGTGATCGTAATAGGTGCGGGCTTCCCACCAATCGTCATGGGGCTATTTTCAGACGGGTCGACGACGGTCACTGCCGCCTCTTCATATTCGACGCCGTTGGGCTCTTCTTTGCTCATTGATGTCATGTTTCCCCATGCCTTATGCCGCCGATCAACTCCAACCGAAGCGTTAGACCTAGATGCAGGAGCCGCTAGGGGGTGGCAACCGGATAAAGACTAGCGCGCTGTGCTCCTGATGTCCGGGTGGTGTTTGGTAGGGTTGGGGCCAGCAACATTCTTCCCAGTTGGTTCCACTATTTTCCTAAGGAAATCATCCGCACACATGCCACTCTGGCAGCCCTGTATGCCTCGCGCCCCCCGTTTTTCCGAAATCGTTTGGCATCATGACTAACCGGCTATGGCGAGAGGGCTGCGCTTCGACCGGTGGGTCAGGTCATACAAAAACAGCCGATAGCGATCCTCACCGTAAGTTCCCTTAACTGGTCCCCAAAAGCGACCGTTGTAGTTACCTCAGTTAGGGTAATCTTATTTATTATTAACAATAAGTTACGAATCAAACCTGATGTGTGCTAGATGGGATTTCAACGAAGTTGCGAGAGAGAGACCTGATGAACGATGGCGAGACCCGAGCGCGGAAAAGCCGAGTCCAGGATTACGTCTACCGCTTTGTGCAGTATGGCGAGCGCCGCGATTTTGCGGGTGTCATCATGTGGCAAGGCCTAGTGGTGCTCCGCTGGATGCAAGCAGGAACGACCGTGTGAGTGAACGTGCGACAGAGACAGTGACCGTTCTGACCACTGAGGACGGGCGACCTGCAGCAAAATTCATTACTAGGAACGATCTGGGGACGCTGGTGATTGAAAGAGTACCACGTTCTTTCCGTCATGACGTCGCAAGGCTGGACGTGACCGATCTCCAAAGTCTTGGCGAAGCGTTGGGAAATCTAGAAGGTAATCCATCGAAGTTTGTGATCCGTGGTCAGCTAATTTGTGGTCGTTCGTGTAGCGGCGTGCGCCGCCTATTAAAGCCTCAAGGCGGTGTGCCGGCGACGTTCGAGGCCTGCCCACGCGAATGGTGTATGATCGATATCGATGAATTGCCGCTTCCTTCCGACGTCGACGACTTTCGAGCTAATAAAGAGCGCCTTGTCTCCATAGCCATAGCTCACTTGCCCCCGGAATTCGCCACGGTCGACTGCTGGTACCAATTTTCTGGCTCAATGGGCGTCAAGACGAATCGCATCCGGCTCCACTTATGGTTTTGGCTAGATCGTCCTGTCAGGGACAACGAGCTAAAGGCTTGGCTGCAGGGATACCCAGTGGATCTGGCAGTCTACAATCCAGTTCAACCGCACTATACGGCTGCCCCAGTGCTTGCAGACGGCGTATGTGATCCCATGCCTGACCGCTCTGGATTTTACCGTGCAGGCCGGCAAGTCACTACCGTGACTGTACCTGATGAATTTGAGGTTGCGCCTACCTCGGCATCTGCGACGAGACGCGGACGGGCTGGGCGACCGGCAGGCTTTAGCGGCACCAGGATTGTACGTGACCCTAATACGAATTTAGTCGTTGATGGACGGCGCATGTTCTTGCTGCAGGCCAGCAACAAGGCCACCACGGCTGTTGTGAAGGCAGGGCAAGCCGAGAAGATCGCCGTCGAAGAACTAGCTCAGATGACATGGGCCGTGTTCAGCAAAGGCGCCGATATCTCAGATGGCAAGTGGTCCGTTTTGGATGCTATGGTCGAAGCTGAGCAACGACTGGAGAAGCTGCGGACAGGGACCTACGACTTTACCAGCCGACAAGACGCGACCACTCTTTATCCCACTCATGCACCGTCTATTGCACCTGCCTTCGTTGACCGCGAAACTGGGATGAAGGCGCTTGGTGAAGCCTTGACCCGCTTCTTTTCCAACCTATCCGAGCGGGAACCACGGCTTGCTTTGCGGGTGACCATGGGTGCCGGAAAGACCCGGCAGGTTATTGAGCACCTAAAGGCATTTCTTGCCGGTCGTTTCGGTATGCGTATCGAAATCTACGTGCCCCGTCACGACCTTGCTGCCGAATATGTTGAGAAGCTTAAGGCAGGCGTACCTGTAGCTGCAAAGGTCGTTCACGTTGTTCCGCGCGATGGCGGAAGTTCAGGAAACCTGCCGATCCTGTGTCGTCGTGCGGACTATGTGAAAAGCTTGAGGAAGTCTGGCGTTGGGATATTCCATAAAGCTTGCCGTTCGGCTGATGGCCAACACTGTGAATTCTACGACGCCTGTGGCTACATTGAACAATTTCGTGACCCCAGTCTAGCTACGGCACAAGGCAATGTGGTCCGTATTGGGGTCCACAGCTACTTGGGCCTGCCGAGGAACCCCATCCAGAACGATCCAGACCTAGTTATCATAGACGAGGCCTTCCTCAATGACCTGATCAAGGAAGAACTTGTTCGGCTAACTGACATCCGTAGGCATATCAAGACGCCTCGTCACCCCAATATTGGTGCCCTATTCGCGGATGCCTTGGTTACGGGACAGCCGCTCCTACAGTCTCTACAGACGGCGGGTGTAGTGCCGACGGATTTAGGTGATGTGGAACTGAACCATCTTCGGCCGCCGGCACCTTTCATGGCCGCCGGTAACAAGCCGGTCACCCTGCCGAGCGCGACGCTGCACAGGAGCTTGTCCGTGCTTCTGGAGGTCCTGCGTGAGGAACTTAGCCTCAAGAACCGCACGCAGGTGGAGCGTGTTATCTATGACCCACGCACTGACGAAGCCGTCATAGTACGACTGCACAGTCCCGAGATCCCAGACAACGTGCCTCTGTTAATCTTAGATGCCACTGGCGATCAGGACCTGCTTGAAGAGATCGTAGGCCCTGTTGAATTTCGTACGATCGATATCGAGCAGCGCGCTTTCACCACGCAGGTCTACGACCGCACCGGCAGCAACTCGTTTTGGAATGGAGACACAGCCCCGGTAGCTGATCTCGTAAGTATCCTAAATGTCTGGGCGCGACTGGGCGAGCATCCGCTGTTAATCAGCCACAAGAAACTCGCAGACCAGCTTCGGGAACGCAGTGATCTGGACGAGAGCGTTATGGTCAATCACTTCCAGAACGTTCGGGGCAGCAATGCTGCGGAGCACGCTTCTGCCGTATTCATCACAGGGCGGAATTCTCCACCAGCTTGGACCATCGATATAAAGGCTAGGGCTGTATTCTGGGCCGCTGATCAGCCCCTATGCCACGATGAGGCAAGCTTCTTACCTGCGACGGGAACGGCACTACCGCGATTGCCCACGGTGTTGAGGGGCTATCTGCAAAGTGGCGCAAACCCTCATCCGCAATCCGGTGTAGAGGTCAGATCGTTCACAGATGAACGCATCGAGGCCTTGCACCGGCAGAGTCGAGAAGCAGAAACTATCCAGGCCATCGCCCGGCTTCGTCTGGTTCATGCACCATTCGTCAAGAATGTCATTCTGCTCGGCAATCTGCCAGTCGAAATGCCGGTGGATCAGTTTGTCCGCTTTGACGAGTTGATGCCTGATCGGCTGGAGATTGAATTGATCCGCAAGGGTAATGTCCCGCTGTCTGCCGCGGGGCTTCTTCGGATGCGTCCGGACTTGGCCACGAATGCCCCCCAAGCCAAGAAAATGTTGCAGCGGAGTCGGGTCAAGGACCCCAGCCGGCTGAGGGCATTACCAATTCTTTCTCAGACAGGCCTGCTTGTCATCGAGTTCAAAGCTACGAATGCGGGCCGTACTGCCACTCATCAGCACCTGTTCATACTCCTTAACCAGCAAGCAGAACGGCTTCCTGCCGCGTCATCCATCAACCTCTCAGCTGGGCATATCCCCTTCGCTGATTGGGTTGCTTACCTCGAGAATGGCGATCCGGAGATCACCGGTTCGGGTTGGTCGGGGGTTCATCAGCCACGGCTGCTTTGGGCTTAAGGGGACAAGGTCCTATAGATATCTAATTAGACCTTGTCCCCATAGCAGGTCCGTGAGCCCCCGTGTTGGACTGCCGGACGACGGAACAATCCGGCCATGTCACTAGACGCTTCTGATCACCATCGCCCAATTCGGTACAGCAAATCACCCACAGCCAAGGCCACCCCGCCTGATTTCAAGATCTGTCACATTACGAAAAACGCACGGTGCATCGACTGAACAGCCCGCTAAGCCATGAACGCAGGTTGACTAGCTATTTCGCCCAACAACGGTCGGGGATGTATACGGTATCGGGTAGGGGTGGGGGTGGCACTCGCCCCCCGGGGACATCTGAACGACTGCCGAAGCATTATTCAGCAGGCCCTAGCCGTAGAACATACCGTAGTACAATATGTGCCCGTTGACACAGCCTCGGACGACCAGTAGCCATTGATTTGTTGAGGTAAATAGCTGCCAAGGTGCCTGCAACGGGAGCCTAACCAAGACCGGCAAGGTCAAGGACACCGTCTCCGGGCACAAATAATCTCACTATTCTCAGCCAATTAACTCATATCGGCTGTAGGCATTTTGCGCTTTAATGTGAGTGTGATTACCTAGGGTTATACTAGGAGCACCGTAAGTAATCTGCAAATTAAAGCCGCGACGAATGCATGTCCTTTGGAAACGAAAGGCGCTCCTTTGCCACATCACGCGGTCGGTGTCAAACTACACGACGACCCCTAAGTAGCTGAGATGACTTGTCGAGCACATGCTGTGCTATTTGGCAAAACGTAATCGTCGATGAAACAATCGCAAGACCGATGCTCAAGCCGATGCTGACCTTTGTAGCTAGTCCGCAGAAGTATCAGTCGATTGATCAGATTGTGGCTGACGGTACTGCAGCAGTGCGGTCACCGTCAGGGCTGTCTTTCCACGGGCCGCGCTGGCACGGCACCACGAGTTGAACTCGTCGTCCGAGAGGCCATAGCGCCGCAATGCATCATCCCTGTCGATCAGTCCGTGCAGCACGGCGAGCACCACTGTCTGCTTGCGCGAGGCAACCCAACACGTGTCGGCATCGGGCAGATCGGCGACGCTGAGGATGCTGCCGTCATCGATCGTGACGGTGCGGAGGCGGGATGACTTTCGAATGAACATGGTGAACCTTTTACGCGACAATAGATGGACAGGCGTGCAGTGGGCAGGAAGGGAGGTTGGCGGGCCCACGCATTGTCTGGATTGTGGACAGGCTGCGATTGGATCACGAATATGACGCCACACGGAGCTAGCATGCCGCGTGATGTGACTTATCGTCTATATTCCGAAGGCATGTCAGTGGCGTTAATTGAGCCAACTATCGGGCTCAGCCTGCGCGGAACACGCCCCAGGTGACGGCCTGATGCTGCAGCCTGTCGCGAAGGTCGCGGAACTCTGCGTTGTGGGAATAGGCGCCGATGGCAGAAAGGATCATCGCCAGGTCTTTCGCCGAAACGACGGGACGCAGATCGGTCTGGTTCTGGTGCATAGGAAAAATCCAACTCAATAAACTATACAAATTTAATTAGCCGACACTTACTGTCCTGAGAACCTGCCTTTTCGCACAGGTTGTGGCGCATATTTGGAGAAATTCCTGCGATTGCATGGCGCAGGCGGCTTGGGATGCACGCAGCGGTGCCGTAATGTCGTAGTCTGGTGGACCGGCTTGCTGGCCGTGTCCGTGAAACTGATGGCAAGGCAGGAGTGAGGAATGGTCGATCTGAGGGGCAAGGGGGTTCTGGTGACCGGGGCAAGCCGGGGCATCGGTGCGGCGACGGCGCGGGTGCTTGCCGAGGCCGGGGCGCTCGTCGGCCTCATGTCCCGTGATGCACGCGCGATCTCACCGCTGGCCGACGAACTTGGCGGCATGGTTTTGGAAGGCGATGTCGCACGTGCCGCCGACATGGAGCGGGCGGTCGCGTCCTTCTGTGATCGCGCGGGCCGGTTGGACGTTCTGATCAACAATGCCGGTGTCATCGGACCGATCGCCGGCATGGCCGATGCCGATCCGGATGCCTGGGGGCAGGCCATCGACATCAACCTGAAGGGCGTCTTTTACGGGATCCGTGCCACACTGCCGGTCATGCGGTCCGCCGGCGGCGGGACCATCCTGACGGTGGGGTCGGGCGCCGCCCATGCTCCTCAGGAGGGGTGGAGCGCATATTGTGCCAGCAATGCAGGCGCATTGATGCTGACGCGCGCGGTGGATCAGGAGGCGCGGGCGGACGGCGTTCGGGCGATCAGCCTGTCGCCGGGTACCGTGGCGACAGACATGCAGGCGGCAATCCGCGACAGCGGCGTCAATCCGATCAGCCAGTTGGACTGGACGGTGCATATCCCGCCGGAATGGCCCGCACGTGCACTGCTGTGGATGTGCGGGTCGGATGCGGATGCGTTTCTGGGTGCCGAGATCTCGCTGCGCGACGAGGCCATTCGGCGGCGTGTGGGCCTGATCTCCTGAGTGGCAGAGAGAGCGACGATGCAGGCCTGTGCGAGAGATCTTGGTCCCCTGCTTCAGCACCAACCGCGGTAATGAAACGCACGTCGTGGCTTGGGCAACCGGCAATGAGTTTCCTGCAGCAAGCCCGCATTTTCGGTGCCTGCCGTGTTGCCCGTTAAGGATTGATTTACCTTATGTGCGCAATGTGGCCCGCTGAGGGCCGGGAATGCGCAAGGCGATTGCCCGGCATCGTATTTCGATATGACGGGGGCGCATCATGATCTGGGGTCGAAGCGGCAAGGTGCAGGCGTCGCAGACGGAGGAGGCGCGGGATACGGTCGAGCTTCCGGTCCGATCACCGGGCGGGTTCTCTGAAGAGGCGCTCAAGGGTCTGGCCGACCTCGAGGCCCGCATGCCGCCCCCCGAGGCGGTGACCGAGCCCGCGTTCACCAGGTCCTTCCGCATGACGGACCGGCTGAAACCCGACGCCGCGGCGGGCGGTGGGCTGGTGACAGGGACCGACGGGACCGCCCGGCCGCATTACTGGGGTCATCGTGAACGGCTGCGGACCCGCTTTCTTGAGGGCGGTCATGCGCCGATGCCCGATTACGAGATGCTGGAGCTTTTGTTGTTCAACGCCGTGCCGAAGATCGACGTCAAGCCCTTGGCCAAGCGCCTGCTTGCCACATTCGGGGACCTGAACGGCGTCGTCGCCGCATCCGAACATCGCATCCGGCAGGTCGAGGGCGCGGACCGTTGGGTCTATCTGCAACTGCGGCTGGTCGACGCGTTCGCGCAGCGGATGGCCCAGGCCAAGGTTCTGCAGCGCGAGGTGCTATCGTCCTGGCAGGCGCTGATCTCTTATTGCCGCACCTGCATGGCCTATCGCGAGACCGAGCAGTTTCGGGTGCTGTTCCTGGATCGCAAGAACACGATCATCGCCGATGAGGCCCTGGGCAGCGGTACCGTCGGGCACGTGCCGGTCTATCCCCGCGAGGTGGCCAAGCGGGCCTTGGAGCTGAACGCAAGCGCCGTGATCCTGGTCCACAACCATCCTTCCGGCGATCCGACCCCCAGTGACGAGGACATCACCATGACCGCCCGCGTTGCGGCGGCCTGTGAGGCGATCGATGTCTCGGTCCACGATCACGTCATCATCGGCAAGGATGCGGAGGCGTCATTCCGGGAGCAGGGGCTGTTGTAGTCCATCCGGGTATCGGCCGCCGCCGAGACCAGTCATACTGTGCCGTATCCAATCGATATGATGCCCACGGTGGAACCGAGCGAGGGCATAATCGGATCGACTTGATATTGGTCGAGTAACGAAAAGGACCCGTCCGAATCGGACGCGGTTCCTGTGATTGGGATCGGTTCTGGTCTGGTCGGCATGGCCACGGCGTGCCGGCTTGTTGGTAAATCCTTATGTCAGGTAGCGACTGGATCAGTCTCAGAACTGACGCTCGTTGCTATCATTTCATCGCGCAGGGAACAGGACACGTTCGTAACATTACAGCCGGCCCTAATTACCTTGTTGCTCCGCGATTGAATGTACAAATACCGAGGAGGGACATGACTGTCTGTGCGTCTGTAGCATGGTACCTAGGCTCAATAGAACCTGCGACTCTGCCGCCAAGTTCGCGGACAGATCTCTCTATCCCGAAATAGGCATCTCGCAGAGCTGAAGTTTCAATGCATGCAGAAGCTCGCGTGCTGCCCGTCCTTGACAGCGTAGGTTTTCTCGTGTTGCGGCGACATGTACGTCCGCAAATTTGGCGTTCCGATCAGGCGATAGCGCGCCGGATTTGCACGGTGGTGGTTCAGATGCGCTACGCGCTATCAGGAGCGTTTGCGGGGATTTCTCTACAGATGAATCCCCGCGTCTGGGCTGGCCAAACTTGACAATCCGTCATGTGGCTTCATTATGAAACTACGGAGGATTTTAATTGTGTTCGTGTTTTCTCGTGTTCCGATAGCCGCTCTGGCAGCGGTCGGCTTTCTGGGGACAGCTCCCTTGGCATCGGCGCAGGCGACGCCGGATGACCTGGCCGCGCAGGCGCAGGCCTTGCGTCAGATCATCGCGCAAATGGAGCTTGAGGCTGCCGAGCTGGAGCCTCAGGTCGAGGCGGCGCGTACGGAGCTGAGCGAGCTGACGGCCAGGATCGAGGCGGCGACCAGCCAGCTTGCGCAGGAGCAGGAAAGCCTTGCGGGCGCGCAAGAGAACCAGGGCACGGTTCAAAGCGGCACCGAGAGTGCAGAGGCGCAGGAAGCTGATCTGAGAACCCGGATCGCGGCGGCTGAGGCGGAACTTGAGGACTTGAACACCACCCTCGAAGCGCGGCGCGCCGAGGCGGAGGAACTGGCTCAACGGACGGAAGATCTTCGCACGACCGAGCAGGAGCAGGCACAGAGACTTGCCGTGCTGGAGGAGGAGATAGCAGCCGCCACCGCCAGCCGTGACGAGATGACCTCTGCGCGGCAGGAGATTGAACCGCAGCTTGACGCGATGCGTGCGGAGCTGGCGGATCTGACAACGCGTCGCGATGCGATGCAGGCGGAATTGGAGCGGTCCGAAAGCCTTTCTGCAGAGGTTGCAGAGAGACAGGAACAGGCGGCTGCCGTCGAGGCGCAATTGGCTGCCGCGCAGGCTGAACTGGCTGAGCTGACCACACGTCGCGACGCGGTGCGAGCGGAACTGGAGCAATCCGAAGGCCTCTCTGCACAGGTTGCAGAGCGGGAGGATCAGATGGCCGCCGCTCAGGCCCAGTTGGACGAAGTTCAGACGGAACTGACGGAGTTGACCGCGCGTCGCGATGCGATGCAGACGGAGCTTGAACAGGCGGAAGGCCTCTCCACGCAGGTTGCGGAGCGAGAGGAGCAGGCTGCCGCTGCGGAGTCGCAGCTGAATGCCCTCCAGGCGGAACTGGCAGAGCTGATCACGCGTCGCGATGCGATGCAGGCTGAGTTGGAGCAGTCTGAAAACCTCTCCGCGCAAATCGCGGAGCAGGAGGAACAGGCGGCCGCGGCCGAGGCCGAGTTGAATGCAGTGCAGTCGGAACTGGCGGAACTGACCACGCGTCGTGACGCGATGCAGGCCGAGCTGGACCGGTCCGAGAGCCTTGCCGCACAGATCGCGGAGCAGGAGGAGCGTGCCGCAGCGTTGCAGACGCAAATCGAGACGCTGAGCACCGACTTGGCCGCACAGCAGGCTGAGCCGGAGCAGGCAGCCGCCCCCGAGCCGCCGACGGATGCGCCCGCCGAACCGGGCCCCGTGGCAACGCAGGAACCTGCGGCAGACGCGCAACTGGCGGTCACCGGCGACGACGGCTCGGCTCTGCAACCGCGGGACGCGGATCAGGTCAGCGCCATCCTGGCCACCACGCCCGGTCTTCCGCAATCACAGGCGTCGCGCGACCGGCTGCGCGACCTGCTGGTCGAAGGCCAGTGCACCATCGACGCGCTGCGCGAGGTCCAGAACCCCATCAACCGCCAAGCGTTGCTTGTCCTTCTGGCCGGGCTGGACGGATGCTGACATTCCTCAAGCGGAAAGAGACGACGATGCCAATTTCCAAGCTTCTGCAACGCCTTGCCTTCGGGATCTGCGTGGCGTCCGGCATGTCCGTCGCAGGCCATGCCCAGAACGCCGACATGACGATCATGACCGGATCGCCGACCGGCACTTATATCCAGATCGGTCGCGACCTGAGCGGCCTGATGCAGCAATGCGGCCAGAACCTGGAGGTCGTCGAATCGGCCGGCTCGCTGGAGAATTTCCTGGCCGTGCGTCAGCGCCCCAACACTCAGTTCGGCATCGTCCAGAACGACGTGCTGGAGTACATGCAGACATTCGCAAGCGATGATCCTGCCGTGGCGCGGGCCATCGCCGGCGTTCGGATCGCCTTTCCCCTGTACGAGGAGGAAGTCCACATCCTGGCGCGCCGCGACATCGCCGACTTCGGCGGGCTGAATGGCAAGCGGGTCGCCATCGGGGTCGAAGACAGCGGCACCTATCTGACCGCATCGCTGATGATCTCTCTGGCCGGCATCGAACCGGCCGAGGTGCTGCCCATCGCACCCGGCGATGCGCTGCCGCAGCTGGAAGCGGGCGACATCGATGCCTTCTTCTATGTCGCGGGGGCGCCCGCCGCACTGTATGCCGAAAACGAGATCGACGGAGAGCAGTTCCACCTGCTGCCAATCCAGGATGACACGCTGCAGGCGGTCTATACCCCGGCGACGCTGGCGGGCGGGACCTATGCCTTTCAGCCGGACCCGGTGGACTTGGTCGCCGTCAAGGCGGTGCTGATGACCTATGAATACGATCCACGTGGCAACCGCTATCATCAGGCCAGCTGCCGCGGCGTGTCGGACCTGTCGTCGCTGATCCTGTCCAACATCGACACCCTGCGCTCCGACGGTCATGCAAAATGGCAGTCGGTCAACCTGACCGACATTCCGCTGGGCTGGGACATCTCGACCTGCGTGAACCGGGGGATCGACCCGGAATACGTGCCCAGCTGCACCCCCGTCGCGCCAGAGGCCGAGACGCCGACCGACAGCGAGGCCAACGCGGCCTATCGCCGCAACATCTGCGCCGTTCTGGGCTGCTGATCAGGGCGCCGTCGGCACCGCCCAGTCCGATGCCGGGCCGGGCGTACCGTCGGCGCGCAGGGCCGCGACCCGCCACCGTGCAACGGGCTGTTCAATCAGGGCTGCTGTCAGGTCGGTGTCGATCTGTTCGATCTGCTCCGATCCTTCGACGTTGAATTCCACGCGATACTGCACCGGGTCCGGCCCATCGGGTGCGGACCAGTACAGTTCGGACTGACCTGCCGTCAGGATGGTCTGGCGGTTCGGGGTGGGCATGCCGGGAACCTCTGCGGGGGACGCATCGGCGACATCAAGCTCGCGCAGCCGTGCAACGGCGCCCGAGATATCGGGTGCCTTGCGATACCATGCGCGGGCGCTGTTCGGATCGGCCTCGACCCCGATGCCGGTCTCATACAGCTGACCCAGATAGTACGCGGCCCGTTCGTTGCCCCACAGCGCAGCACGCTTGTACAGCGCCAGCGCCGCCGCCTGATCGACGATATCCGCCTCAAGCGCCTGCGTCAGGAGAATCTGCGCGTCCGGAGCGTTCTCCTCGACCTCCGTTACGATCGCGGCCTGCCGCGGGGCGGGTTCGGCCACGGGTTCCGGTGCGATGGGCGCGGGTGCAGGGGACGCCGCTTCTGGTGCTTGGACAGTCACCGCCGGAGTTTCCGCGGCCTGATCGACGGGCGCCCGGTCCGGGGTCAGCACATAGCCGCCGATTGCGACAAGACCGATCACGGCCGCGCCGGCCAGGGCGGGCGTCTGCCACCGACGCGCGGGCGGCTCCTCCAGCAGCAAGGGCACATGCCCCGCGGGCGCTGTCCCAACATAGGGTTCCGGGAAAGACGGCGGTGCAGCGGGTTCTTCGATGGATGCCGCTTCATCGCGGTACCCGCCTGCAGGCAGGTCGGGCAACGGGTGGGGCAGGGTCCCGGCCTGCGCCAAGTCGGACAGACAGACATGAACGTAAACCTCGTCCATCCGGCCGCCTGGAGCCATCCGCTCCCGGGACAAGCAGTGCCGCACCAGACGGTCGATCTGGCCGGGATTGCCGCCGGAGGCCTCATGGATCAGCCAAAGCCCGCCGGCATCAAAGGGCTGGCGTCCCCCGTGACAGGGGCATTTCCGGACGCGGAAGCGATGCGCGATATAGTCGGCGGTCTCTGCCTGCGTCAGGGGCTGCATCCGCAGATGCCCCCCGATCCTGCGCCGCAACTCGTCATGAATTGGGGGGTCGAGCAGGGCGGCGGCCTCTCCGCGTCCGACCAGCAGGACATACAGCGGCTGCGGCAAGCCCGAGGCGGCCGTGATCTCCTCCAGGAATTCCTTGGAGGGTTCGGACAACAGATGCGCATTGTCGACGATCAGGACACATTTCCGGTAGGTCGAGCGACCTTTCTCCAGAAGCCGTGTCAGTTCCGTCAGCGGGTCTGGGGAACTGATGCCGAACGCCTTGGGCGCTTCCTGCGACAGATCCATGCCCGGACGATCCAGCGTGACCCGTCCGATCTTCATGTCACCGGAGGATTGCGCGATGAACTCCGACGTCAGGACGGTCTTCCCGATCCGGGCCGGCCCCGACAGGACCAGCAGCCCACGATCGAACTTGGTCCAGGCCTTGATCATCGCCAGATGATCGCGATGCGCTTCGGTCAGATACAGTTGATGCCGGCCCGGTGCCGACGCGAAGCAGGGGCAGGACAGTGTATCAAAGGCGTTGTCCACTGCTCTCTCCACCAAGGCACGAGGTCCAAGCATACCGCAACGGATGCCACACAATCGAAATGCTCTGTTAACCAAGGTAAACAAGAATGGCGCGAGGGTCCATCGGCCACCTGCTCAGGTCCCTGAAAAGTGCATGTCAATTGTTGGTATTGTCCGGCGGTATGACGGTGCCATGATGAACGCCTCTGTTGAAACCTTTACAGACGCTCCGAGAAAATATTTGGCATATATATTATTTAGGGGTCTTTAGTATGATCGCCTAAAATGCCGAAATTTTTAAATGATACCAGTATGGGCTAGTTTTTATGGCATGACCGACAGATGCGTTTAGGGTTAGGCTAGAATATCCGCAAGGATTTTTTCTAGAATTTTTTTTATAAATCAAATTCATGTAAGATAATAGCCTTGGGGTTTAGCGAGCAACATCTACTAAATAGTGTACGTCTCCACGTTAATCCTTTTGGTATCTTAAAATGTCCTTCTGGGCGTTATTGGCGCAGACGGCTTTGCATCTGTTGATTCCGTGGCGCATGCGCATAATAGAAAGTCCTGCCCGGACTTTTAAGTATAGAACAGCATATTCCACTTCTTTTACCGACATGGATGATTGAGCCTTATTCTCCAAAAGGTTGATACGAAAATAATCTATCAACCATGTAGCGAATATTGGAGAAAAGTTTTTCGCTTTTGGCACCACCGGAGCGTTCAGAAAAACTGCAAGTATACTGAGCTTTTAAATGATCGGCAGGCCAGCGCAATCGAGACGCCTAGTACTATGCGCTGGCGTTTTCATGGCCTGTTTTATAGGGGAAAGGCCAGCCTACCCGGAAAGGCAAGTCACGATCGCCTTGGCTTCACGCCAGAGTACTCCGCTCTCCGGAGGCGCCAATACAGACGCCCCCAATCACGGCAGCCAAATTTCGATCGTGCCGTCCCGCGGGGTGGGGCGGAAGAAGGTGAAGTCTGCCACCGTCTCCCGGCCACCCCCGCCGATCAAGTCGGCGATGGTCCCGGAAACCTCGCGGTCGGCGTCCTGAAAATAACGGATGCTCTGGCGGTCGACTGCGTAGCGGACGGGACGGGTCTCGACCTCGGCCGTGCCAAGGGCGCGCAGAAGGCGGCTGATTTCCTGCGAACGCTCGAACCCGCCGCGTTCGGGATAGTGGATCACGACCCGCGCCTGCGCCAATGTCCGCGATCCGAAGGACGGTGTCGCCGCGGGGATGCCATTCCACGGCACGGGGGCCGTCGTGGCGGGGGGTTGCGTGAACACGGGTGCACCGGGAGGTGAGACGGGCACCGGCGATGGCGCAACGGGCACAGGCACAGGAACCGGCACGGGCGCCGGTGATGGCGCGACGGGCACGGGTACCGGCGCCGCGACAGGCGGGCTGGGTGGCGCGACGGCGACCGGCGTGCGGGGAGCGGGTTCCGCCGGAGCCGCCCGCTCGGGTCGGGGCGCCGGGGGGGCTTCGGGCGTCGGCTGCGGTTCGGGCGCGGCAGTCTGGCCGGGCAGGGGCGGCAGGTGCCGCCAGATGTCCTGCGCCGTGGGAATGCCCCCCGCATTGCCCTGCGCCCCCGCCTGCGCGGCGATCAGGCAGGCGGTCATGGTCAGCGCCCCAAGGCGGGCTGTCAGCTGGCTGCGGCGTTGGGTCATGTCACGGGCCTTTGCTGTGATGCGTGCGTCCCGGCACCTTGATCAGCCACCGGGGCGTTGCACGCGTTGTGGGATGCATAACGGACCCCGCCCGCGTGTCACGTCAAGTTCCGGTTATCCCCGCTGAACGGCAAAAAATCGCTTAATTTCAACGCTTAATTGCGGAAGGCGCCATGTCTTTCCGTCCAGGTTGTTGGTGCGACCGCTGGTCCTATTGGAACAGGATGTGACGCCGTCCGTCGCGCGCGTGATGAAAATCGCATGTCACCCGGAACACGTCGGCCAACAGGTCCTGCGTCAACACCTCGGCCGGGGGACCATCCGCCACGACGCGGCCCTGGTCAAGCACCAGCAGGCGGTCGCAGAACATGGCCGCGTGGTTCAGATCGTGCAGCGCCACGATGCTGGTCAGCCCAAGTCTGGAAACCAGCCGCAGCAGGTCCAGCTGATGCTGGATGTCCAGATGATTGGTCGGCTCGTCCAGGAACAGCTCCCGGGGCTGCTGGGCCAGGGCACGGGCGATCTGGACGCGCTGACGCTCGCCGCCCGACAGGCCCTGCCAGCTTTCATGGCGGAACGCGGTCATGTCGACCTGTTCCAGCGCCCGTTCGACCGCGATCATGTCGGCCGTCGAACATCCCGCCAGAGGCGCGCGGTGGGGTGTCCGTCCCAGCATCACGACCTCCTGGACGGTCACGTTCATCTCGGTCTGCGCGTGCTGCTGGACCAGAGCCACGCGCCGTGCGAGGTCGCGCCGGCGCATTCCCGCGATGTCCTGTCCATCCAGCGTGACCTGGCCCCGGTCCGGCGGCCGCAGCCCCGCCAACAGCCGCAGCAGAGAGGACTTGCCCGACCCGTTCGGCCCCAACAGCCCCAGGATCGTGCCCGGCTGGACGCGCAGCGACACGTCATGCAGGATCGCCTTGCGCCCGACGCCCCAGGACAGGTTGGTGGCTGCGATGCTCATGCCGTGGCCCTCGCGCGGTACAGGATCAGTGAAAAGCACGGGACGCCCACCAGCGCGGTGACGATGCCGATGGGCAGGGTCTGCTGGGTCATCACGCTGCGCGAGACGATGTCGGCCAGGACCATGAACACCGCGCCGACCACCGCGCAGGCGGGCAGCAGACGCATGTGTCCCGGCCCGATCAGGAACCGCACCGCGTGGGGGACGACCAGCCCGACAAAGCCGATGGATCCGACCATGCTGACGATGGTCGCGGTGATCAATGCCGTCGTCGCGAACAGGACGATCCGCACCCGGCCCACCGCGATCCCCATGGATGCGGCCGCGTCGTCGCCGAAGGTGAAGGCATCCAGCGCGTGTGCATACCAGATGCAGACGACAAGCCCGATCAGCATCACCACGGCCAGCAGCTGGAATTCCGGCCAGCGCACGCCTCCAAAGCTGCCCAGCAGCCAGAACATCACGTCACGCGCCTGCTGCGCGTTGCCCGAGGTGGTGACGACATAGGCGGTCAGCGCGTTGAACAGCTGTGCGGCAGCGACCCCGGCCAGGATCGTGCGATCCGGCCCGCCGCGTCCGCCATCCGACAGCAGCGCCACGAAGGCAAAGGCCGCCAACGCCCCCGCAAAGGCGCCGGCCGACAGCGACACGGTGCCCGCGCCGACGCCCAGGATGATCACCGCCACGGCCCCCGTCGACGCGCCCGCGGACACGCCCAGCACATAGGGTTCGGCCAAGGTATTGCGCAGCAGCGATTGCAGGATCGCACCGCAGATCGCCAATCCCGCCCCGCACAGCGCCGCGACCAGCGCCCGGCTGAGACGCAGGTCCCAGATCACGCTGTCCTGGATGCGGCTGATCTGGGCATCGGTCCAGCCCAGGTGGTTGGTGGCCGACAGGCCGACGGTCGCCAGCGGGATCCGCATCTCTCCAATGCTGACGGCCAAGGCCACCGCGACCGTCAGGGCCGCGGTCGCGATCATCAGCAGGGCGGCGAAACCTCCCCTGCCGCGATGGGCCGAAACGCTCATTTCCCCTGCAGCGCGTCCAGCTGACGGGCCAGCTCCTCGGCGCCATAGATGGTGCGGATCGTCGGGTTCATCGCCGCGCCGTTCATGGTCAGGATGTGGCCCTGCTGCACCGCGGGCATCTGGCTGACCGAGGGGTCGCTTTCCAGGAACGCGATCTTGTTGTCGGCGCGGTCCAGGTCCCACCGGTCGCGGTCCAGCGATGCGGCGACGATATAGGTCGGATCGGCGGCGATGATGCCCTCCCACCCGACGGTCGGCCATTCCGCCTCGGTCGTGATCGCGTTGCGGCCGCCCAGCATGTCGGCGATGAAGCCCGACGCGCCGTTCTTGCCGCCCAGATAGGCGTCCTCTCCGGCCGAGGGGCTGGAGAACCAGAACAGGAAGGTCGTGTCGTCGTCGCGGTTAAACCGCGCACGCAGGTCGGCCTCGCGCTTGCGGAAGTCGGCGATCAGCGCCTGCCCGCGATCGGCCACGTCGAAGATGCGCGACAGCTCGTCGATCTCCTGGTACAGAAGGTCCATGTTCCACAGCTGATCGCGGCTGCCATAGATGTCGCCGGCATCGTCGCGGGTGTTGCAGATGCCGGGCGACAGATAGCTTGGAATGCCCAGATCGGCAAAGTCCTGTCGCTTGGCGACCTTGCTGTCATCGCCTAGCAGCAGCGGCAGCTGTGCCGCCACGAAGTCCGGCTCCTTGGTCAGGATCCCTTCCAAGGTGGGCTGTTCGACGGTCAGGATCTCGACGGCGGCATTCGCCTCTTCCAGCTCGGGCAGCACCTTGGTGGGCCAGAAGGCCGACGCGGCCAACCTGTCCTGCAGCCCCAGCATCAGCAGGATCTCGGCGCTGTTCTGGCCCAAAGCCACGGCATTCTGGGGTGCCTGCTCGATGGTGATCTCAACGCCGCAGTTCTCCAGCGTCAGCGGATACTGCGTCGGTTCGGCCCACAGCGTCGCGGGCGCTGCAAGACAGGCCAAGGCCGCAAGGATGAATCGGGGGGGCTGGTGCATGGTCTGCTGCCTGATCGTGTATGACGTTGCGGGGCCGATAGCACCGCCGGATCAGGTCGGCAACGAAAATAGTCAACTTTAGGGCCCCTCAACGAGGGCGTCGCAGGGTGGCGGTCTTGCGGCGACGGAAACATCAGCGTCGGCACAGGGGGTTGCGCCGACGCTGTCAACTATAAGGCTTATCCTGCTTATTTCACGCCGTCGCGGACGTCGACCTCGGGGCGGTCGTCGCCCGACACGTCCTCCTCGCGCCAGTTGCCCTTTTCGTCCTGGTACTGGACGACCTCCGACTCGCCGCTCAACTGCTGCCGCGCGGCGACGTCGTTGGCGGCCGCGGTCGCCTGTTCCTTTGTGGGATAGGTTTCCGAGAACACGTCGTCCAGCTTGTAGGCCCAGCCACCGTCATGCTCGACGATCTCGTACACGATCTTGGTCATTCGCTTTGTCCTTGCTTGGGCAGGCGCACGGTCACGGGTCGTCCGGTCCGCACGATTGCCTGTTTTCACAGCTCCCGCATCAACGGCCCGCCCGCTCGCTCCGTTCCGCGAAAACTTTCCTGGCCCTGCATGCCCGCTGGCAGGCGCGTCAGAACGCGTATTCCATCTCGATCCGGGCAGCCATGCCGCGGTCGGGGTCGGCCGCGTCGGACCCCCCGGCGAACCAGCCGATCGCCGCGTCGATTTCCAGTGCATCGGTCGGACGAAGGCCCAGGACCAGGTCCAGCGCGTCGCCCAGGTGGCTGTCCTGTCCCTGTGTCACCGACACGCTGCGATAGTGGTGGTACAGCAGATCGACCGATACCGCGTCGTTTGCGGTCAGGCCGACGCCCGCGGTCGCGATGCGGATGTCGCTCAGATCGGGATCAAGCGCCTCGCCATAGTATTTCAGCTTGGCGAACCCGCCCAGACGCGCCTCGTTCGACTGCAGCCCGGTCTGGCGATAGGCGCGGTCGGTGCCGTCGTCGGGGTCGCCGTCGCCGCTGCCTTGGGCAAAGGCCACCGTCACGCGGGGCTGCAGGTTGTGATCCTCCCACAGGCGGGTCGCGCCGATGTCGAACCCGTATCCCTTCAGGCGGCGGTCGTCGTCCGATCCGCGCGACAGCCCCGCATCCGCCCAATAGGTCAGGCCGTCGCCCAACTCTCCCCAGGACCGCAGGCCCAGGGACAGCTGCTCTCCGGCGCCCCTCTCGCGGTCGTCGCCAAGGATGGCAAATGCCTCGACAAAGCGGTCATCAACAGGTTCCATCTGCGCAAGCAGGCCGTAATAGGCGATGCGGTCGCCGCGCGACCCCGGCTCGAACAGGGTGCGGGGCAGCCAGCCCACGCGGCCTGCCAGCGCGTCGACGCGTACCGGACCTGCGTCGAAGCGGGCCATGACACCGTCGATGTTCTCATCAATCAGCCATTCGCGTTCATCGCGGTACAGCCACCGCCCGGCGCGAATGCGAAAGCCGTCGTCATACTGCAGATAGGCCTGATTGACGCGCGCGGTGTTGGTCGTGCTGCGCGGCTCTCCGCGTTCCCAGACCCGTTCGGAGAAGACGTCGAATTCGAAGAAGCCGGACCAGGTTTCCTCTGACGCGACCTCGCCGATCAGGCGGAACAGCGGGCTGACGGCCCCCTCACGGTCCCGGTCGCCATCATCCGTCTGCCGTTCATAGGCCAGGTCCAGCTGCAGCGACCGACGGAACTCGATCGCGGGCGGATCGGCCAGGGCCGGGACGGGAAGGGACAGGGTCGCGGCAATCAGCAGGGGGCCGATACGGTCCATGCGCAAGTTCTCTCTTGGGAATCAGGTTAGCTGGTGGCAGGTGGCGAAGGCTCTGAGGGACTGCTCGATCAGCGCGTCAGTGGTGTGCCTGCGATCATCGAAACGAAGGCTGATGCGGATGTGGCGGGCCAGCGACAGCGTGCGCATGGTTGCGATGCGCCGGGGGCAGGGCAGGGGGCGGATGCCAGCATAGCCGTCCAGGAAGGCCCGGGCCGATGCGCTCAGCGCGCCGACGTCGCCCGTGCTCCGCAGGGCGTATTCGTCCAGATGCGCCAGGAAATTGCCCAGGTCCACCGCCGGGTCGCCCACCGCGTAGAGGTCCAGATCGACCAGCCAGACCTGCGCATCGGCGATCAGCACCTGGTCGAAATAGAAGTCGCGGTGGATGCCGCAATGCTGGTCGTCGCGAAGCCGTCCCATCCGATCCCTGGCGGCGTGCAGGATGCGCCGCAGTTCCGCCTGTCGCGCGGGCAACAGCTCTGCCGCCTGGGTCAGGGCGCGATCCAGGACCGACAGCTCGTCCGCGTGGGTCCAGCGGCGGTCGGTGACGGGCGGCACGTTGTGCAGGTGGGCCAGCGCCACGCCGGTCTGCGCCATCGCCGCGACATCCGTCGGGGTCAGGGGTCGGCCGGACACCTCGTCCTGCAACCACATCCGCATCGTGTCGACGATGCCGTGGGCGCGCGGGACACCCGCCCCGTGCGATGCCCGACCGTCCAGACCGGCACCGCGCAGGGCATCGTGGATGGCGGGCATGCGGCCGTCCGTCCCCTTAGCACGCAGCTTGCCCAGGATGGCCGTGGTCGCCCCGCCAGTCGGATAGCGGACCAGTGCCCTGCGGCCCAGCTTGTGGCGGAGGAGCTGGGGCCGGCCCGTGAGATCAAGCTCCGTCGCCGCCTGCAGCGCGGGCCGCGCTTGGTCTGGGTCCAGGGCGGCGTCCAGCTGTGGCATGGTGGGGTCCGCGGATGCGCCGCGCATGACCTGGGCCGCACGGTCCAAGAGGGTCCGCGCGCGCGCAGGCCAGTCGGGATGGCGGGCACGAAACCCCTCGGTCACCAGCAACATCAGGGCGCGGGCATGGTGGAGGGGCAGCGTGACGGGCCCGTCGCCATAGCCGCCCAGGACCGCGCCCGCTATGGCATCGGCCTGGACGCGCGACAGGATCCCGTCCACCACCTGCGCATCGATCCGGGCCAGGAAGCTGCCCAGATCACGGGCCGGATCGCCGCAGCCGGCGTTGTCCCAGTCCAGGATGACGGGACCAGCGGCCCCCATCACCACCTGATCCGCGCTGAAATCGCCGTGCACCATCACCGGATCGAACGTGGCCTGGGCCAGCCGGTCGGCCAGATCGGTCGCGATGCCATGGGCCAGGACGCTCAGGTCGGCATCCAGCGGCGCAAGATCGGCGGCGGCGGTCAGGACCGACCTTGCATCAGCCTGGGCGGTCCATGCGGCGGCGGGTCGGAACGGATCGGCATGCAGCGCGGCCAGGGCCGCGCCGATCCGCGTGCAGGTGTCCGCGTCGGGCGCGTGACCGGTCATCTGCGGGCAGACGGGGCGGCCCGGCACCCACGCGGTCATCATCGCGCGCAAGCCGCTGTCGGCCCCCAGCAGGGCGGCCTGCCCATGCGCCATGGCCGCAGTCGCGCCGACAAGCGCCTGGTCAAAGCCCGCCCCGGCCATGATCTTCAGAACCCCTTGCGGCTGGCCGTCAAGGTCGAGGCGGGCCACCAGCCGTCGCCCCGGCTTGTAGCGCAGCAGGATCAGGTCGCCTGCGGCCAGATGCGGCTGCACGCCGGTCACGCGCCGCAGGGCGCCCTGTCGCCGTGCAGGGTCCAGGAACCGCGCAAGACTGCGCAGATGACGGTCCAGCCGCGCCGGGATGACGATCACACCGCGGTCGGGCAGCATCACGACATCGGGGTTGTCGCGCCAACGGGACCGGCGGCTTTCCTCGGCATACCGGTCGGGGGCATAGGCATAGGCGGCCAGCGCCTCTCCGTCCGTGGACAGGAACGACGCGACGCAGCTGACCCCGGGTTTGTAGCGCAGATAGGCCGGCTGCAAGGCGTCACGCCCCAGGGCCGCCGCCATCGCCTGCGCGTCCAGCATCAGCGGCAGACCGACCAGCGCCGGATCACGGTCGCAGATCGCGCGATCAGCCGGAGACAGCACGCAGCGCCCCCCCATCCTGACCACGACCCTGCAGCGCCCACAGACGGGCATAGCGTCCCCCGCGCGCCAGCAGGTCGGCATGGCTGCCCTGTTCGGCCACCCGGCCCGCCTCCAGGAACACGATGCGGTCCGCGCGGGCGGCCTGCGACAGGTCATGGGTGATCAGCAGGCTGGTGCGGCCCTTGGCCAGGCGCCAGATCGCCTCGGACACGGTGGCCTCGTTGCTGCTGTCCAAGCCGGTCGTGGGCTCGTCCAGGACCAGCACCGGACAGCGGCGCAGGGCGGCGCGGGCAATGGCGATGCGCTGGCGCTGACCTGCCGACAGGGTGGCGCCGCGTTCCGCGACCTGGGCGTCATAGCCGTCGGGCAGGGCCGCGATGAAGTCATGCGCGTTGGCCAAGCGGGCGGCGGCCTCGATCTCGTCGCGGGTGACGTCGCGGCCCGCGCCCAAGGCGATGTTGTCGGCCAACGTGCCGCTGAACAGGACCGTCTCCTGTGGGACAAAGCCGATCTGGCGGCGCAGGCTGGTCATCGTCACGTAGCGGATGTCCTGCCCGTCGATCAGGATGCGCCCGCCCGACGGATCGTAAAGGCGCAGAAGCAGTCCGGCCAACGTCGACTTGCCCGCCCCGGACGGCCCTGTCAGCGCCACGTTCGTGCCCGCCGGAATGTCCAGCGTCAGCCCGTCCAGCGTGGGCCGACCTCCGCCATAGCCGAAGGTCAGGCCGTCGAAGGTGATCCGGCCGGCATAGGCAGGGGCGGCCACGGCATCGGCGCGGTCGCGGATCTCGGGCACCTCGTCCAGCAGCTGGACGACCCGCTCGCCCGCGGCGCTGGCCTTGGCCAGGCGGGACGCGTATTTGGCATAGCCCCGGATGGGCCGGAACGTCGCCTTGAGATAGGTGATGAAGACCAGCAGGTCGCCCGGCGTCAGCCGCCCGCGCAGCACCTGCAACGTGCCGAAATAAAGAACCAGCGCGATGGCGCAGGCGACCAGCAGATCGACCAGCCGTTCCAGCCCCGCCGCGATGCGCTTGGCCCGCACGTCGCCCGCCATGCTGGTGCCGTTCGCACCGGAGAAGGTGTCGGCCGCGCGATCCTCGATCGACAGGGCCTGAACCGTGCGCATGGAGGACATCGCCTCGGCCGCGGTGGCGGCCATCTGGCCCTCGATCTTGCGCTGCTTGCGGCTGGCGGCCTGGATCTTCTTTCCCGCGCGGATGGACGCGAACCACAGAACCGGCAGCGGAATCAGCGCGATCAACGCCAGCTGCCAGTCCAGCACCATCATCACGGCGACCATGCCCAGCAGGACCAGCACGTTTGCGGCCAGCGGCAGGGCGGCAGTGACGGCAGTCTCCTTGAGCATGGCCACGTCGCCGATCAGGCGCATGGTCAAATCGCCCGCCTTGGACCGGGTGTGAAAGCCAAGCGACAGTCCCTGCAGGTGCCGGAATAGGTCGCCGCGGACCTGGGTCAGCACCCGGTTGCCGACGATCGCAAAGCCGATGGTCGCCAGGTACTGGAACAGCGCGCGCAGCCCGATGATGCCCACCAAGCCAACTGCGCACAGCGCCAGAAGCGTCATGGGGTCCAGCGTATCCACCGCCGCGACACCCGATCCGCCTGTTCCCGCCGTGCCGGACGGCACCACGCGGTCGATGACGAATTTCAGCGGCCAGGGTTCCAGCAGCCGCATCAGCGTGGCGCTGACCAGCGCGGTGGTCGCCCCCGCCAGCACCGCCCGATGCGGGCGCAGATAGGGGGCAAACCGATGCAGCACGCGGCGCAGTCCGGGCAGCGATTCCGTCAGCGTCTCGGGACGCGATCGTGACATCACGCGGCCTCCTGCCCTGCGGCGCCGGCACGGGCGATGATGCGGGACACGATGCGGTCCCACCCGTGATGGGCCAGAACCTCGGCGCGGGCGCGTACGCCCATCGCGGTGGCCGCCGCGGGATCGCGGGCCAGACCCGCAAGGGCCGCGGACAAAGCGCCCGGATCATCCGGTACCACGGTGGCGCCAAGCCGGCCCCGGTCCAGCACCTGGGCCAGATCGCCCACGTCGCTGGCCACCACGGGCAGCCCCGCAGCCATGTATTCGTAGAGCTTCAGCGGAGAGAAATAGAACGGCTGATCGGCCCGATAGGGGGCCGTGGCGACATGCATCCGCGCCAGCCAGCCGGGGATCTGGTCGGGCTGGACCGCCCCCGTCAGGTGGGCCGCGTCCGACAGGGACAACTGGTCCAACCGGTCCAGGATCGCCGCCCGTTGCGGCCCGTCACCCACGATCAGCAGGCGCGCATCGGGAACGGGGCCGCGTCGCAACAGGGCAAAGGCCTCGACCAGGGTCGCGGTGTCGTGCCAAGGCTTCAGCGTGCCGACGAAGCCCACGGTGAACGGCCCATCCGGCGCAGGGCTGCCGTCGAAACGTGCCGCATCGACGCCGTTGGGGATGACCGCCACCCGGTCGGGCAGGGCCCCCAGGTCGCGGGCGTAATCCGCCGCCACCGCCGACACCGCCGCGACCAGACGGGCGGCCCCGAAAGCCCGGCGGGCGCTGGCTTGGGCGTCCGACTGGCGGACCATGTGGCGGTGACGGGTCTGCTCGGCGATCAGGGGGGCGTTCAGCTCCAGCGCCGACGGCACACCGCCGCGACCGGCCCATTCCATCGCCCCATGCGCGAACAGCGCATGGCGTTCATAGACCAGGTCGAACGGCCCCGCCTGCGTCAGCGCCGCGGCGACCGTCTCGTTCAGCGCCAACGCCCAAGCGGCACGCGCTTCCGCGTCGTCGCCACGCGGCGCCCCGGGCAGGGGGTGCAGCGCCACCGTCGCGAACTCCGCCGCCGGCGCCACTGTGAGGCACGGAGAGAACAGCGTCACCCGGTGACCCATCGCCAGCAGCACCCGCAGCACGGATTGCACATGGATCGACGCACCCTTGGTGCCGAAGGGCGGAATGCCAGGATCGGTGGTGACATAGGCGACGTGCATCACGCGGACCTCTGCTGGGGAAGGTCGGTGCCCGCGATGGCGTCGTGCCAGATGGCGCGAAGCCGCGCGGCGTTGACGTGCTGGTCGAATTCCTGCGCGATCAACGCGCGTCCCGCGGTCGAGAACCGCTGCCGCAGGTCCGCATCGTCCAGCATCCGCGCAAGCGCCGTGGCCAGCGCCTGGGGGTCGCCTTCCGGGACGCAGAACCCGGTCTGCCCGTCGCGGACCAGTTCCGGGATGCCTGTGACGGCGGTCGAGACGCAGGGCGTTCCCAGGGCCATCGCCTCCAGCAGGACGGTGGGCAGGCCGTCGCGGTTGCCGTCGTGGCCCACCACGCAGGGGCAGGCGAAGACGGCAGCCCGACGCATCATCGCGATCACCTCGGATTGCGGACGCGGACCCGCTAGGGTGACCGCATCGGCCAGGTCGGCGGCAGCGATCTGGGCCGCCAGATAGGACGCCTCGTCCCCGCCGCCCACGATGGTGCAGCGCACGCTGCGGCCCTGGTCGCGCAGCAGGCGAACGGCCTCGATCAGGATGTGGAACCCCTTCTTCTCGACCAGGCGTCCGACCGCCAGGATGTCGGTCGCATCGGGTGCGGGGTTCTGATGGGCGAAACGGTCCAGGTCCAGGCCGTTGTAGATGCGGCTGACATTGGTCGCGTCCTGGCCGAACCGCTGTTCCAGATAGCCGACATTGTAGTCCGACACGGTGACGACATGGGCCGCGTCGCGCAGCTTCTCGTCCAGGCGGATGTTCTCCTCGTAGTCGAAATAGATGTCCTTGGCATGCGCCGTGAAGGTATAGCCGATCCCCGCCAGCTGTGCCGCCAGCCGCGCCACCGTCGTGGACACGGTGCCGAAATGCGCGTGCAGATGCGCCACCCCGCGTTCGCGGCAGGCCAGCGCCAGCTCCAGCGCCTGCGCGACATCCTGGCCGCTGCTGTTCTTCATCTGGCCCAGCAGGGTCCATGACGCCGCGGGCAGCCCGGCCCGGGCGCGCATCATCAGCCGCCAGAACGCGTCGGGGTTCTTCAGCCGTTCGGTCAGTCGGGTGACGGGCGCGCGGACCTTGCCCAGGTTGTCCTGAAAGTGCGTCTCCTCGACCGGGCGCAGCGAGAAGATCTCGATCGGCTGGCCCGCGGCCTCGTGCGCCAGGATCTCGTTGACGATGAACGTCTCGGAATAGCGGGGATAGCGCTTGAGGACATAGCCGATCTTGGGTGCGGACATGGGAGGACGTTTCCTTGTGACAGGTCTTCAGGCCAGGCGGCGCAGGGATTTGCGGGGGGCCAGCATCCGCGTAGCCATCGCGGTGACGCGCGACAGCCCGTCCAGGTCCACGCCGCGTGGTCCGGCCTGCCGGGTCACCGCGCGGCCCAGCCAGTCGCCGATGGCGGCGGGCGACAGCGCATCGGGATGGATCATGTCGGCGATGCCGCGATCCTGCATGCGCTGCGCGCGGATCAGTTGTTCGGTGCGCGGCCGGACCCGCGGCACCACCAGCGACGGCAGGCCGAACGACATCATCTCGCATGCGGTGTTGTAACCGCACATCGCCACAAGCGCCGCCGCGCGCGCGGCCAGCCCCACCGGTTCGGCCACGAAATCGACCACGGTCAGGTCGGTCCGGCCCTGTGCCAGCGCCGCCACGCGGGCCCGTGCCTCGGGCGGCATCTGCGTGCCGGTGATCAGGATGCCCTGATGGCCCGCGGGCATGGGCGCCGCGGCAAAGGCCGTGCACAGGGCCACCCCGTCGCGCCCGCCGCCCACCTGGCACAAAACGAACGGGCGCGCATCGCCTCCCGTCACCTGCAGCGGGTCGGCCCCCTGCGCATCGGGCGACAGGCGCGCCCGCTGGTCCAGATAGCCGGTATAGGTCACGCGGGCGGACAGTTCGGGGCCCAGCCCGTATTCGTCGGCCGTGGGAAAGAACGCCGGGTCGCCATAGACCCAGATGTCGTCGTAATGATCCTGCAGCGCCTCGAAATTGCGCTGGCGCAGCCATTGCTGGCGCATGACGGACGGCCGGTCGATGATGTCGCGCAGCCCCAGCACGATCCGCGTGCGGCCCGACCGCTTCAGTGCGCGCAGGGTCGGGCCCAGTTCGTACTGGGCACCGCGGGGGACGTTGTCGACGATCATCAGGTCGGGCTGAAAGTTCTTGACCGCGGCCCGGATCGTCGCCGCGCGGATGTCGCACAGCGCGTCGACCCCGATCCCCAGGTCGCGGGCATGATAGGTGCCGTCCGAGGCCTTGGCATAGGCCGGCAGCGTCAGGCAGTCGACGCCCGCGGGCAGGGCGAATGCCCCGGCCTCGCGCATGCCGGCCACCAGCAGCACTTCGGGGTCGTGACCGCATTCGCGGATCGCCTGCGCCAGCAGCATGTTGCGCCGCAAGTGACCAAAGCCCAGAGTGTCGTGCGAATACAGGACCACCCGCGGCGCGCGGGTCCGCTGACGGCGCAGCGCGGCGGCGTATTGCAGCGGATCGGCGAGGTTCATCTTGGTCATCGGGCCCTCGGGATCTGGGGGTGCGGAGGTGCTTGGACGGCGGCGTCTTCGTGCTTCCAAAATATTGGCGTGCGATCCAAAGCTGCAAATTAGAAGATCATTAGAGCCGCGCATCGGCGTTTTTACGGCAGCGAAGTTGCGCTAGTCTGCCGTCTCAGGCGGCACCAAGCCGCCACCGGCCGGGAACGCAACGCCATGAGAATCCGCACGAAAATCATGCTCAGTCACTTGACCGGCCTGGTCACGGTCACGCTTGTATGTCTGGCGATCATCATCGGGCTGGGCCTGACGCGCGAGGACCGGCGACAGCTTCAGACGTCCTATGCGCAGCTGCGCAACATCAACCTGGTGGCGGTCGACGCAAACAAGCTGTCCGCCCAGATCGCAGAACTGTTCGTCGCCGGGGACCAGGACGCCGAGATCCGCGAGGCGCGCGATTCGCTGCTGTCCGGGCTGCAGCGCCAGCGCGACCTGATCCGCGAGGAGCATGCGCTGGCCGGAGAGCCCGATGCGACCTGGGGCGGACTGGACCGCGTCGCCCAGATGGAGATCAAGGTGCAGGAGATCGACCAGTCGCGCCTGCTGATCCAGGATCACCTGCAGGCGGGCCGGCGCGCGGAGGCGCTGCAGGTGTTCAACACTCGCATCTATCACCAGCTGGGGCAGGTGCTGCTGGAGCTGGTCGAGGAGGCGACCGTGCGCGAACGCGCCGAGGTTGCCGAGGCGCTGGCCAGTTCGTCCCGCCTGTCGGAGCGCGCCGTGGATCTGGCCATCGGGCTGATCGTGGTCGTGGCGGTCTTGGGTGTCGCGAACATCGTGATGATGAACCGCGCGATCCTGCGCCCCGTCTCGGCGCTCTACGCGGGGGCCGAGGCGGTCGGGCGGGGCGATCTGACGCATGTGATCGACAATCCGTCGCCCGACGAGCTGGGCAACCTGTCGCGCCGCTTCAACCAGATGACCGGACAGATCCGCGACCAGCGCGACAGCCTGCTGCAGGCGCAGTCCACGCTGTCCCAGCAGGTCGAGGAGCGCACCCGCGAACTGCGCGAACGGTCGGAGGCGCTGGTGGCCAGCAACGATCGGCTGCGGTCGGTCGATGCCAGCCGCGCGAACTTCTTCGCCGATATCAGCCACGAGCTGCGCACGCCGCTGACGATCCTGCGCGGCCAGGCCGAGATGGCGATCCGCACCCCTGACGCCGATGCCGCCACCCTGCAGCAGGTGCTGTCCGAGATCGTCCGCAAGACCGACCAGATCGGGCGGCTGATCGATGACCTGCTGTTCCTGGCGCGGTCGGAATCGGGCTCGATCATGGTCAACCGCACGCGTGTCGTGCTGCAGGACATCGTGGGCGACGTGCTGCTGGACGGCCAGAACATGGCGATGCGCCCCGGCGTGCGCATCCGTCCCAGCCAGCCCAGCGAACCGGTCGAGGTGCGCGGTGATCCCGACCGCCTGCGTCAGGCCGTGCTGATCGCGCTGGACAACGCGATCCGCCTGGCGCCCGCCGACACCACCGTCAGCCTGGAACTGGCGCAGTCACAGGATCACGCCCATATCCGCGTGCGCGACCAGGGACCGGGTTTCACGGGCGATGAACTGGGCAGCGCCTTCACCCGCTTCTACAGCGCGCGCCCGTCGCGGCCGCGGTCGGGTCGCGGGTTGGGCCTCGGGCTGTCCATCGCGAAATGGATCGTCGACCAGCATGACGGCGCCATCCGCATCGACAGCGCGCCCGGCCGCGGCGCCGTGGTCGAGATCACCATGCCGTTGGCACGCAGGGCCGTCGCATGAGCCCCGATCGTGTCCTGGTTGTCGAGGATGACACCGAGATCGCCGCCCTGCTGGCCGGTGGCCTGACGGCCGAGGGCTATCACGTCGATCTGGCCGACTGCGCGGCGGGGCTGGACCAGCGGTTGCGGGACGGGGGCTATGACCTGGTCGTGCTGGACCGGATGCTGCCCGACGGCGACGGCGCCGACCTGTGCCGGGAGATTCGCGGGGTGGGCCATGACGTGATGATCCTGATGCTGACCGCCAAGGACGCGCTGGCCGAGAAGCTGGAGGGGCTGGGGGCGGGGGCCGACGACTACATGACCAAGCCCTTTGCCTTCGAGGAACTGCTGGCTCGCATCGCGGTCCTGCTGCGCCGTGCGCCTGCGCGCGAGGACCGCCCGTCGCGCATCGTCATCGGCGATCTGTGTCTGGACCTGGACACCAAGACCGCGACGCGACGCGACCGCGATCTGGACCTGACGGCGACCGAGTTCTCGCTGCTGCGGTTTCTGGCAGAGCGTCCCGACAAGGTTCAGTCGCGCGTGGATATCCTGAAGGGTGTCTGGGGATACAACTTCGACCCGCAGACCAACATCGTCGAGGTCTATATCGCCTATCTGCGCAAGAAGCTGGACCAGGACGGCGATGCGCGGCTGATCCACAACCAGCGCGGCTTCGGGTATCTGCTGTCGGCCCGGTGACGCGGTCCTGTCATGAAAGCTTCACTGGCGCCGCGGTCATTATTCCATTATTCGGGAATCATGGAACATGACCGCGCCGCCCACGCCTTTGCCACCCTTGGCCACCCCGGTCGCCTTGCCGTTGCCCGGCTTCTGATGCGCTTTGCCCCCCGCGCCGTTCGCCCGACCGAGATCGCTCAGGCGCTGGGGCTGAAGCCGAACACCCTGTCGCACTACCTGTCCGACCTGACGGGATGCGGCCTTGTCGCCGTGCGGCGACAGGGGCGGTCGCTGCTCTATTCGATCGATGTCGATGCGACGGGCCGCCTGCTGGGCTATCTGGCAATGGACCTTGGCCGCGCGCGCCCGGACGTTCTGACCAGCATCCCACAATCCAAGGAGCCGACCGTGACGCATACCGGTTTCCATGTCCTGTTCATCTGTTCAGGCAATTCCGCACGATCGCTTTATGCCGAGGCGCTGCTGCGCGATCTGGGCGGCGATCGGTTCATCGCCCATTCGGCAGGCACCCGGGCGGGGACGCATCCGAACCCCCTTGCGCTGCAGGTGCTGGACCGCAACGGCCACGACACGACCACCCTGCGGTCCAAGCATCTGTCCGAGTTCCAGTCACCCGACGCCCCCAGGATGGATTTCGTCTTCACCGTCTGCGACACCTCCGCGGCCGAGGAATGCCCCCCTTGGCCCGGCCAGCCGATCACCGGGCATTGGGGGCTGCCCGACCCGGTCAAGGCGCAAGGGGCGGACGCCGAACGGGCGCTGGTCTTTGCCCGGACCTATGCCGCCCTGCGCCGCCGGATCGAAGCCTTTGCCGCCCTGCCGGTGGCAAGCCTGGACCGAATCTCGCTTCAGAACCGGGTCGATCAGATCGATGCCCGCGAACTTGCCAAGGACTGACCCCATGACCCGAATCGCACTGAACGGCCTTGGCCGCATCGGAAAGTTGGCCCTGCGCCGGATGATCGACCTGGGCCTGGGGGACCGGATCGTCCTGCTGAACGACGCGGCGGGCGATGCCGATCAGCACGCCCTGCTGATGGAATTCGACAGCGTTCACGGCCGCTGGTCCAAGCCCGTCGCGGCAGACGGCGCGGCGCTGATTCTGGATGGCCACCGCATTCCGCTGACGCATCACCGGACCATCGACGCCCTGCCGCTGCGTGACCTGGGGGTCAACCTGGTGATCGACGCGACGGGCGTGTTCAAGACCGCGGACCGGATCGCGCCCTATTTCAATGCGGGCGTGGCGCGTGTCGTGGTCAGCGCACCGGTCAAGGATGGCGGGGCGTTGAATCTGGTCTATGGCGTGAACCATCATCTCTATGACGGCAGCCAGCGGATCGTGACGGCGGCCAGCTGCACGACGAACTGCCTGGCCCCGGTGGTCAAGGTCGTCCACGAGGCCCTGGGCATCCGCCACGGGTCGATCACCACGATCCATGACGTCACCAACACGCAGACCATCGTCGACCGACCGGCCAAGGACATGCGCCGCGCGCGCTCGGCGCTCATGAACCTCATTCCCACGACGACCGGCAGCGCCACGGCGATCACGCTGATCTATCCCGAACTGAAGGGTCGGCTGAACGGCCACGCGGTCCGGGTGCCGCTGCTGAACGCCTCGTTGACCGACTGCGTGTTCGAGGTCGAGCGTCCGACAAGCGTGGAGGAGGTCAACGCCCTGTTCGCCGCCGCCGCGGCGGGACCGCTGGACGGCATCCTGGGCTATGAGACGCGGCCGCTTGTGTCCACCGACTATGTCAACGATCCGCGCAGTGCGATCATCGACGCGGGATCGACGATGGTCGTGAACGGGACACAGGTCAAAATCTATGCCTGGTACGACAACGAATGGGGCTATGCCTGCCGGCTGGTCGATGTCGCGCGCATGGTCGCGGGGCGGATGGCATGAACCCGGTCCGCGCCTATGCCGCGGTGACGGCGGCCTATTGGGCGTTCATGCTGTCGGACGGCGCGTTGCGCATGCTGGTGCTGCTGCACTTCAACGGACTGGGCTTTTCCCCGGTCCAGCTGGCATGGCTGTTCCTGCTGTACGAGGCTGCGGGGATCGTCACGAACCTGGCCGCGGGCTGGCTGGCGGCCCGGTTCGGGCTGGCGGCGACCCTGTACGCGGGCCTGGGAATCCAGATCGCGGCCTTGGCGACGCTGGCGCAGCTGGACCCGGCATGGAGCGTCACGGCATCGGTGATGTTCGTGATGGCGGTGCAGGGCGCGTCGGGTATCGCCAAGGATCTGTCCAAGATGTCGTCGAAATCGGCGGTCAAGGTCCTTGCCCCTGCCGCCGATGGCGGGCTGTTCCGATGGGTGGCTGCGCTGACCGGGTCCAAGAACGCCGTCAAGGGCCTGGGCTTTTTCCTGGGCGCCGCACTACTGGCCTTTGCGGGGTTCCAGGCGGCGGTCTGGGGCATGGCCGCGGTGCTGGCCGCGATCCTGGTGGCGGTGGTCCTGTTCCTGCCCGCGGGCCTGCCCGGTCGGGTGAAGGCGGCCGAAGGATGGTCAGGCTGGCGGTCGCGGGACAGCCGCGTGAACCGGCTGTCCCTGGCGCGCATGTTCCTGTTCGGTGCGCGCGACGTGTGGTTCGTGGTGGGCATCCCGATCTATTTTCAGGCCGTCCTGTCCGATGGAACTGCCGAAGGGCGGCGCGAGGCCTTCTTTCTGGTCGGCGGTTTCATGGCGCTGTGGATCATCCTTTATGGCGCGGTTCAAGCCGCCGCCCCGCGCATCCTGGGCGGCGCCGGCCGACCCGAGGCGCAGATCACCCGGGACGCGGTCCGGTGGGCAGGTCGGCTGGTGCCCATCCCCTTCGTGATGGCGGCGGCGGTCGTGATCGCGGGCGATCCTGCGCCGTGGCTGACGATGCTGCTGGTTCTGGGCCTGCTGGTCTTCGGCTTCGTCTTTGCTGTCAATTCGTCCGTTCATTCATACCTGATCCTGGCCTTTGGTCAGGCACAGCGGATCACGCGGGATGTCGGGTTCTACTACATGGCGAACGCGGCGGGCCGCCTGATCGGGACGCTGCTGTCGGGCCTGTCCTATCAGGCCGGCGGGCTGCCGCTGTGCCTGGCCACCGCCGGCGCGATGGCGGCGGCCAGCTGGTGGGCGGCACGCCGCCTGCTGATCGACAGCCCGGAAAGCGTGGGGCCGGCCCGCTGAAGGCCGTCCTGCATCCTTTACGGTTGCAGCAGAAAACCCCGCGTGCGCGGCACGGGCGCGCAGCGGCGCAGGAACCGCCGCGCCTGCCACCCTGACCGGATATGCGCAAGCGCCAGACGGGGTCCTGCGGCGGCGATGACCTCGGTCGCGCGGTCGCGATGAAACTGCCGCGAGGTGCGGGCATAGGCGATGGCATCCAGCGTGTGCCAGCCGAACGTCTCGCGGCACCCCTCTCCCATGCCCGGCCGCGTGCGGTTGTGATAACGCAGTGACCGCCATGCGACGCGGGCGACCTGCACCGGCCTGGACGGATCGACCCAGATCAGAAGATGGGCGCGGGCGGCGCGTTCATGCATCGTCTCGTAATGACCGCCCTCGATGATCCAGTGCTCCTGCGCATGGATCTCGCGGGTCAGGGCATCAAGCTCGCCGGTGCTGCGATGGACAAAGCCCGGCATCCAGCTCAGCTGGTCCATGTGGTACGCGGGCAGGCCGGCCAACGCGGCCAGCCGCATCGCCAGCCAGGACTTTCCCGTCCCTGACCCGCCCAGAACCATCACCCGTGTCACCAAACTCATCCATCCCCCAACCGCTCACGAACGCGCGATCAACACGCTCTACGCGGATTGGCTCGGAATTGGCAGGATAATTTCAGCTTGGGACGATTCAGGCCGATCCTTGCACGACGCTGGTTCCGCAACCTCGCAGCGCGGAAGACGTCCATGCGTGGGATCGGTCGGCGGTATGGGGATGGTAGGCCCGGCAGGACTTGAACCCGCAACCAAGGCGTTATGAGCGCCCTGCTCTAACCAATTGAGCTACAGGCCCCCGCAGCACGCATTGCCTAGTGCCGCATGGCGGTCAGGTCAAGCTTGGGCGTTGCCCAATGGGTGCGGTTCCGCTATCGGGGGGCCGACATCAGCCGGGGGCCGACATGACACAGAACGGGATCAGCTATCGCGACGCAGGCGTCGACATCGACGCGGGGAACGCGCTGGTCGAACGGATCAAGCCCGCCGCCGCCGCCACGCAGCGGCCGGGCGTCATGGATGCGCTTGGCGGGTTCGGCGCGCTGTTCGACCTCAAGGCTGCGGGCTATGACGACCCGATCCTGGTCGCCGCCACCGATGGCGTGGGCACCAAGCTGCGCATCGGCATCGACACCGGACATCTGGACGGTCTGGGCCAGGACCTGGTCGCGATGTGCGTGAACGACCTCGTCTGCCAGGGCGCCGAGCCGCTGTTCTTCCTGGACTATTTCGCCACCGGCAAGCTGTCCGTCGACGAGGGCGCCCGCGTGGTCGAGGGGATCGCCCGCGGCTGCAAGGCCGCCGGCTGCGCCCTGATCGGCGGAGAGACCGCCGAGATGCCCGGCATGTATCACGACGGCGATTTCGACCTTGCTGGCTTTGCGGTGGGCGCGATGAACCGCGGCGCGGCGCTTCCCGCGGGCGTGGGGCAGGGGGACGTGCTGCTGGGCCTGGCCTCGGACGGCGTGCATTCCAACGGCTATTCGCTGGTCCGCAAGGTCGCGGAACGCGCCGGTCTGGCGTGGTCCGACGCCGCCCCCTTTGCCGACACCACCCTGGGAGAGGCGCTGCTGACGCCCACGCGGCTCTACGTCAAGCCCGCCCTGGCCGCGATCCGCGCGGGCGGCGTGCATGCGCTGGCCCATATCACCGGCGGCGGACTGACCGAGAACCTGCCCCGCGTCCTGCCCAAGGACCTGGGCGCGGACATCGACCTGGGCCGCTGGCCGCTGCCCCCCGTCTTCGCCTGGCTGGCCCAGGCCGGAGGGATTGAGACGTCCGAAATGCTCAAGACCTTCAACAGCGGCATCGGCATGATCCTGGTCGTGACCGCCGACCGCGCCGATGCGCTGACCGACCTGCTGTCCCAGCAGGGAGAGACGGTGCATCGCCTTGGCACCGTCACGGCGGGCGCGGGCGTACGCTATTCCGGCACGCTTGCGTGAAACGGGTCGCGATCCTGATCTCGGGGGGCGGGTCGAACATGATCCGCCTGCTGCAGGACATGACCGGCGATCACCCGGCGCGCCCCGTACTGGTCGCGTCGAACGATCCGCAGGCGGGCGGGCTGGCCCGTGCCGCCGAACTGGGCGTGCCGACCGCGTCCGTCGATCACCGCGACTTTCCGCGCGACCGGGCGGGGTTCGAACAGGCGCTGCTGCAGCCGCTGCTGGCGGCCCGGCCCGACATCATCTGTCTGGCCGGCTTCATGCGCATCCTGACGCCCGAATTCGTGCAGCGGTTTCAGGGGCGGATGCTGAACATCCATCCTTCTCTTTTGCCCAAATACCCCGGTCTCGACACCCATGCCCGCGCCATCGCCGCCGGTGACGCCGAGGCCGGCTGCACCGTGCACCTGGTCACGCCGGAACTGGACGCAGGGCCTGCCCTGGGTCAGGCGCGCGTGACGATCATGCCCGGCGATGACGCCGCGACCCTGGCCACGCGTGTGCTGGTGCAGGAACACCGCCTGTACCCGGCGGTGCTGCGGCGGTTCGCGTCAGGCGACCGGACGCCCCTGGTCCTTTAGCCCCACAGCAGGGCCAGTGTCGCGGCCGGGTCTTCCTGGGTCCAGATCTCGGGGCCCAGGGCGATGAAGTCGGTGATCGGCGTCAGCTGGGTGATCAGCTCTCGCGTGATGGCGCCTTCGGCCACGACCGGCACCTCGATCATCTCGGACCACCACTGGAACAGCTCTAGCTCGACCGGATCGCCACGATAGAGCGCGCTGTCGCTGACCGGACCAAAGGCCACGTAATCCGCACCCGCCTCAGCCGCGTTCATGCCCTCGTGGCGCGACGTGCCGCAGAACGCGCCGACGATCGCGTCGTCGCCCAGCTCCTTTCGGGCATAGCGCACGGCCTTGGCCCCGTCGTTCAGGTGCACCCCGTCCAGCCCGTGGCGCAGCGCCAGCTTGACGTGATCGTCGATCACCACTGCCACGTCGCGGGCATGGGCGATCTCGCGTGCCATGTCGGCCAGACGGCCCAGCTCGTCCTCCTCGGCGCCGCCGCGGATGCGCAGGCAGGCGGGGGCCACGCGGTCCATCACCTCGGCCAGCATCGGTGCCAGGCTGGATGCCTGGGCGCCGGCAGGGGTCATCAGGTACAGTTGAGGGGCGTCGGTCATGGCGATCTCCTTTGTGTCGCAGATAGCGCAGCTTGCCCGCCGCCGCCAGACGGACTATCTGCCGGACCATGCAGATCGAACGCCAACCCGTCATCATCCTCGTGCGCCCGCAGATGGGCGAGAACATCGGCGCGGCCGCCCGCGCCATGCTGAATTTCGGCCTGACCGACATGCGCATCGTCGATCCGCGCGACGGCTGGCCCAACCCCAAGGCCGTCGCCATGGCCTCGGGGGCAGCGGGCCGCGTGCTGGACACGGCCCGCGTCTATCCCACGCTGGCCCTGGCGATGGAGGGCATCGACTATGCCTATGCCACCACCGCGCGCGGGCGCGAACTGACCAAGCCCGTCTTCACGCCCGCCACCGCGATGGCCCAGGCCCGCGCCCATGATGGCCGCTCGGCGATCATCTTCGGCCCCGAACGCACGGGGCTGGAGAATGACGACATCGCGCGGGCCAACGCCATCGTGACGGTGCCGGTGAACCCCGATTTCCCGTCGCTGAACCTGGCCCAGGCCGTCCTGCTGATGGGATACGAATTCGGCCGCGACATCCTGCCGCCCGAACCCGCGCCCCATCTGCGCCGGTCCGAGGCCGAAGCCCCTGCCGACCGCATCGAGATCGAGCGGTTGGGCGACCATTACGACGACCAGCTGACCCAGGCCGGGTTCTTCTTCCCGGAAACCAAGGCCGCGTCGATGCGTCTGAACATGCGCAACATGTGGTCGCGTCTGACCCTGACCAAGGGCGACGTGCGGATCCTGCACGGCGTCCTGCGTCAGTTGACCCGGCGCTGACCCGCCCCTAACCTCCGCCCGAAAGGAGCCTTGCGATGGCCAAGCGACCTGTCTTCCAGGAAGTCTCGGACCCGACCGCAGCCCGACCCGTCCAGACCACCGGCATGATCGACGCCCGCCCCCGCGGCGCGCGGCGCGCGATCCGCGCCTGGCTTGCCGTGCTGTTCGTGCTGGTCCTGGCGATGATCGTCGTGGGTGGCGCCACGCGCCTGACCGGGTCGGGCCTGTCGATCACCGAATGGAAACCCGTGACCGGGGCCATCCCGCCCATGAACGCCGCCGACTGGCAGAGCGAATTCGACCTTTATCGCCAGATCCCGCAGTACCAGGAGCTGAACCGCGGCATGTCGCTGTCGGAGTTCCAGTACATCTACTGGTGGGAATGGGGGCACCGCCTGCTGGGCCGCGTGGTCGGTCTGGTCTGGGCTTTGGGCTTCGTCTTCTTCTGGGCCACATCGCGCATTCCCACGGGCTGGACGCCCCGCCTGCTGTCCCTGGGGGCGCTTGGCGGCCTGCAGGGCGCGATCGGCTGGTGGATGGTCAGCTCGGGCCTGAACGAGGGGATGCTGCGTGTCGCGTCCTATCGCCTGGCCACGCATCTGGGCATCGCCTTCCTGATCCTGGGCCTGATCACCTGGTACGTCCTGCAATTGTCGCGGTCCGAGGCCGAGCTGATGCGCGCGCGCCGCGCCGGAGAGGCCAAGCTGTTCCGCATGTCCACGGGGCTGATGCACCTGACCTTCGTGCAGATCCTGCTGGGCGCGCTGGTCGCGGGCATCGATGCCGGCCGCACCTATACCGGCTGGCCCACCATGGGCGGCGAATGGATCCCGGCGGCGATCTGGGACGGCACCCTGGGCTGGCGGAACTTCTTCGAGAACCCGGCCCTGGTCCAGTTCATTCACCGCATGACCGGCTATCTGCTGGCGATCTTCGCCGTCGTCGTGTGGCTGCGGGCGCGCCGCTCGCCCCATCCGGTGACGCGCGGCGCCTTCAGCGTCATGATCGTGGCGATGGCCGCGCAGATCGGGCTGGGCATCCTGAACGTGATCCACGCATCGCCCCTGCACCTGGCCCTGACGCACCAGTTCGGCGCCGTCGTGCTGTTCGCGATGATCCTGCGGGCGCGCCACCATGCGCGCTATCCCTTTGAAACCTCGATCCGGGGGGCGATCCGATGACCGCGCTGACCGACCTGCTGGCCTTCCAGCGCCAGACCGAAGCCCTGTCCTCCGTCGCCGAACGGTTGGGCTGGGACCAGGAGACCGTGATGCCCCGCGGCGCCGCCGAACAACGCGCCGAGGAGATGGGCGCGATGGAGGAGGTGCTGCATGACCGCCGCACCGATCCGCGCATCGGCGAATGGCTGGACGCGGCCGATCCGCAAAGCCCCGCCGACCGCCGCGCCGTCGCCCTGATCGCGCGGGACTATGCCCGCAGCAGCCGCATTCCCGCGCGGCTGGCCTCCGAGTTGGCGCGTCTGACCTCGCTGGCCCAGGGCATCTGGGCCGAGGCCCGCGCCAAGGACGCGCCCGCGGATTTCCTGCCGACCCTGGATCAGGTCCTGATGCTGAAGCGCGAGGAGGCCGCCTGCCTGGCCGATGGCGGCGATCTTTATGACGCCCTGCTGGAGGATTACGAACCCGGCATGAGCGGGGCGCGTCTGGCGACGCTGTTCGACGCGATGCGCCCGCGCCTGGTCGCGCTGCGCGACGACGTCCTAGGTGCCGATCAACCGCAGGCGCTGAAGGGCCATTTCCCGCAGGAGACCCAGCTGCGCCTGGCCCGCGCCTGCGCCACGGCCTTCGGTTACGACTGGACGCGGGGGCGGATGGATCTGGCCGTGCATCCCTTCAGCTCTGGGCGCTGGCAGGACAGCCGCATCACCACCCGGGTGGTCGAGACGGATCCGTTCAACTGTCTCTACTCCACCATCCACGAGGTCGGCCATTCCAGCTATGAGCTGGGTATAGACCCCGATTACGCCTTCACCCCCCTGGGGCGCGGCGTGTCCATGGGCGTCCACGAAAGCCAGAGCCGCATCTATGAGAACCAGCTGGGCCGCGGTCGCGCCTTCACCGGATGGCTGTTCGAACGCATGTCCGAGGCCTTCGACGGGTTGAACATCACCGATCCCGACGCCTTCTACGCGACGGTCAACCGCGTGACGCCCGGCTATATCCGCACCGAATCGGACGAGGTGCAGTACAACCTGCACGTCATGCTGCGCTTTGATCTGGAGCGTGACCTGATCTCGGGGCGGCTGGATACGCAGGACCTGGAGGCGGCGTGGAACGCGCGCTTCCTCAAGGATTTCGGCGTCGCGGTCGATCGTCCCGCGAATGGCGTCCTTCAGGACGTCCATTGGTCGGTGGGCCTTTTCGGCTATTTCCCGACCTACGCCTTGGGCAATGTCTATGCGGGCTGCCTGAACCAGGCCTTGCGCGGCGCGGTGCCCGATCTGGACGCGTCCCTGGCCCAGGGCGACGCAACCCCCGCCACCGAATGGCTGCGCGAGAACGTTCAGCGCCACGGCGGCTTGATGACCCCGACCGAGGTGATCGAGACCGCCGCGGGCCGGCCCATCGGCCCCGACCCGCTGCTGGACTATCTGGAACAGAAGTTCGGCCGCATCTACGGTCTCTGATCGTCCCGCATGACAAAGCCCCGCGGCCGGCGCCGCGGGGCTTTTTCGTTGGCCATATACCCTGCGGATGGCCCGGGGGGGCGCAAGGCCCCCTGGACCATCGGATCACTCGGCGGCGCGGGCCATCGGGTTGTTCGGATGGCTGGTCCAGTTCGCGTATTCGCCGCGCGGAATGCCGGTGCGCTTGTCGATCTCGCCGATCTCCAGCTCACGCATGGTGATGCAGTCCTCAACCGGGCAGACATCAACACACAGGTTGCAGGCGACGCATTCCTCCTCGATCACCTCGAACACGCGGCCCGGCTTCATGGCAATGGCCTGGTGGCTGGTATCCTCGCACGCGGCATAGCAGCGGCCGCAGCTGATGCAGGCATCTTGGTCGATCACCGCCTTGGTGACATAGTTCAGGTTCAGCTGCTGCCAGTCGCGCACGTTGGGCACCGCGCGGCCGATCAGGTCGGACAGGCCCATCTCATGGCTGTCCAGATAATCGTGCAGGCCGGTGATCATCTCCTGGACCACCTTGAAGCCATAGGTCATCGCCGCCGTGCAGACCTGCACATTGCCCGCGCCAAGCGCCATGAACTCGGCCGCGTCGCGCCAGGTGGTGACGCCGCCGATGCCGCTGATGGGCAGGCCGGCGGTTGCGGGGTTGCGCGCGATCTCGGCCACCATGTTCAGGGCGATTGGCTTGACCGCCGGGCCGCAATAGCCGCCATGGCTGCCTTTGCCGTCGATGGTGGGCTGGGGCGCGAACAGGTCTAGATCGACCGAGGTGATCGAGTTGATCGTGTTGATCAGGCTGACCGCATCGGCGCCGCCGCGCCTGGCGGCCTCGGCGGGCTTGGTGACATCGGTGATGTTGGGCGTCAGCTTCACGATGCAGGGCATGCGGGAATACTGCTTGACCCACCGGGTCACCATCTCGATGTATTCCGGCACCTGGCCCACGGCCGATCCCATGCCGCGCTCGGCCATGCCGTGCGGGCAGCCGAAGTTCAGCTCGACCCCGTCGGCTCCGGTATCCTCGATCTTGGCCAGGATGTCGCGCCAGCTGTCCTCGTCGCAGGGCACCATCAGGCTGATGATCAGCGCCCGGTCGGGATAGTCGCGCTTGACCGACTTGATCTCGCGCAGGTTCACCTCAAGGGGTCGGTCGGTGATCAGCTCGATGTTGTTGATGCCCAGGACGCGGCGGTCGGCACCGTGGATCACGCCGTATCGCGGGCCGTTCACGTTGACGACGGGCGGGCCTTCGGACCCGAGCGTCTTCCACACCACACCGCCCCAACCGGCCTGGAAGGCGCGGCGGACGTTGTATTCCTTGTCGGTCGGCGGGGCCGAGGCCAGCCAGAAGGGGTTCGGGGACTTGATCCCGATGAAATTGCTGCGCAGGTCTGCCATGGGTTCGTCCTCAGCCGGGGATTTCGACGGGACGTCCGGTCAGCCGGGCGTCGATGTCTTCTGCCGCGTCGCGGCCTTCGGCCACCGCGGTCACGGTCAGGTCGTCGCCGCCGGATGCGCAATCGCCCCCGGCCCAGACCCCGTCCAGCGTCGTGCGGCCCGGCCCGGTCACCAGGATCTTGCCGCCGGCCAGCTCCAGTCCCTCGGGCGCGCCGTCCAGGCGCTGGCCGATGGCGCGGAACACCTGGTCGGCCCGCAGGCGGAACCGGTCCTCGGTCACGTGCAGCCCGTCGGGGCCGTCCTGGGTATAGGCGAACTCGACCTCGGTCACCGCGCCGTTGCCATGGACCGCCAGCGGCGCCGCATTGCAGATGATCCGCACGCCGCTGGCGGTCGCGTGGTCCTGTTCATGGCGGCTGGCGCCCATGCGGTCCTGACCGCGGCGATAGACGATGCTGACGTTCTCGGCGCCCAGCAGGCGGGCCTGCACGGCAGCATCCACGGCGGTCATGCCGCCGCCGATCACCACCACGTCGCGGCCGACGGGCAGGGTGCCCAGATCGCTGGCCTGGCGCAGGTCGCGGATGAAGCTGACGGCGTCCAGCACATGCGTGCGGTCCTCGCCGTCTGCGCGCAGCGCGTTCACGCCGCCCAGGCCCATGCCCAGGAACACCGCATCGTATTCGGACTGCAGCGAGGCCATGGTGATGTCACGGCCGATCGCCTGGTCGTGGCGCAGCTCGATCCCGCCGATGCCCATCAGCCAGTCGACCTCGGCCTGCGCGAAACCGTCCACGGCCTTGTAGCTGGCGATGCCGTATTCGTTCAGCCCGCCGGGCTTGGGCCGCGCCTCGAAGATCACCACATCATGGCCCTTGGCGGCCAGGCGGTGTGCACAGGCCAGACCCGCGGGGCCCGCGCCGACCACGGCCACGCGCTTGCCCGTGGGGGCGGCGCGCTTGAAGGGGTGCGACCCTTGCGCCATCAGCCCGTCGGTCGCGTAACGCTGCAGCGCACCGATCTCGACCGGCTTGCCCTCGGCCTCCATGCGCACACAGGCGCCCTCGCACAGCTGTTCCGTGGGACAGACACGGGCGCACATGCCGCCCAGGATGTTGGCGTGAAAGATGGTCATCGCCGCCGCGTCCGGCGTGTCGGTCGCGATCTGGCGGATGAACAGCGGGATATCGATGCTGGTCGGACAGGCCGTGATGCAGGGCGCGTCATGGCAGAAATAGCACCGGTCAGCGGCCACATGCGCCTCGTGTCGGTCCAGCGGCGGGGCGACATCGACGAAGTTCGCCGCCAGCTGGTCGGGGGTCAGTCGTCCCGGCACAACGCCGGGGCTTAATCTCGCTTGGGACATTTTCGTCTCCTGGCTCACCTGTTGGTGAAATCAGGCTGACACAGGTCCATTTTTTTATCAAATGGTAAAATATGGGCCGTAAAGCTTTGCGGAAATTTCAGGCAGGCAGGTCCAGGACGGCGGCCAGACCGCCCAGATCGGACCGTTCCAGCCGCAATTCGCCGCCATGCAGCGCCGCCAGATCGGCCACGATGGCCAGGCCCAGTCCCGCGCCGGGGGCGCCCAGTTCGTCCAGCCGCGCGCCGCGCATCAGGGCAAGGGGCGCCTGGTCGGGCGGCAGGCCGGGACCGTCATCCTCGATCCGCAGGACCAGGCGGTCCGGCGGGGTGCGCACGGTGATCCGCAGGCGCGTGCGCCCCCATTTGGCGGCATTCTCGGACAGGTTGCCGATCATCTCCTCCAGGTCCTGGCGTTCGCCGGGAAAGGCCGCGTCCGGGGGGCAATCGACATCGGCGGTCATGCCGCGGTCGGCCAGGGGCCAGCGCAGCACCAGCAGGATGTCGACGACGACCGGCGCAACTGGGGTCCGTTGCCCCAGCAGGCGCGGCCCGGCCTGTCGCGCGCGGCGCAGGTGCCAGCCGATCAGGCGATCCATCCGCGTGATCAGGGCCTGGCCCTGATGATCGGGCGGCAGCTCGTTCGACAGGGCCGCCAGCGGCGTCTTCAGCGAATGGGCCAGGTTCCCCAGATGCTGGCGCGAGCGGGTCAGAAGGGCCGCGTTCTGGTCCAGCGCGGCGTTGATCTCTGACGCCAGGGGACGCAGTTCGGACACGTCGGGGCGGGCCAGTCGGTCGCTGTCGCCCGCGCGCACGCGGGCCAGGTCGGCCCGCAGGCGGTCCAGGCTGCGCAGGCCAAGCGTCACCTGGATCACGCTGGCGGCGGCCAGACCCAGCCCCAGCACCACCAGAGCGACCGCCAGCGGGCGCACGATCTGCGCCAGGCTTCCCTCGATCTCGGCCAGGGGGGCGGTCACGGTGACCGCGATCAGGGCGTCGCTGTCGGGAATGGTCAGCTCTCGGCGCAGGACGCGCAGGCCCGCCGCATCGGCGTCGCGGCCCGTCGCGCCGGTCAGATCGCCCGCGGGCCCGGTCAGCTGCCCGTCCAGCAGCGACGGAGAGCGCGCCACCGTCGCATCCCCCGCCATGACCTGCCAGTACCAGCCCGACAGCGGCAGGGTGAAGCGCACGTCCAGCGGCGTGTCGTCCAGCTCGACCCGGCCATCGTCGACCTCCAGCTGGCCGATCAGGCTGTCTGCGATGGCCAGGGTTTCGGCGTCGAACCGGTCGGTGACGAAATCCTCCAGCAGCTGCGCGATCAGCAGGAATGCCCCCAGCAGCGCCGCCGTCAGCCAGACCGCCGCCAGCAGCAGCAGCCGGCCACGGATCGACCGCGTCACGCCGACCTCAGGACATAGCCCTCGCCGCGGCGGGTCTCGATGATGCCGTCGCCGACCTTCTTGCGCAGGCGGCCGATGACGACCTCGATCGACTTGAAGTCGCGGTCCGTCTCGGCCTCATAAAGATGTTCGGACAGTTCGGTCCGGCTGATGACGCGGTCCTGATGGGTGATCAGATAGGTCATGATGCGTTGTTCAAACGCCGTCAGCCGCAGCGCCATCCCGTCCAGGGTGATGACGCCCAGCTGGCCGTCCAGCTGCAGCCGCCCGGCCGCGATCTGCGGGCGCGCATGGCCCGCGGCACGGCGGATCAGGGTCTGGGCGCGCAGCACGACCTCGTCCAGGCGGAAGGGCTTGACGGCGTAATCGTCGGCGCCCGCGCGAAAGCCCGCCACCTTGTCGGTCCAGTCGCCCCGCGCGGTCAGGATCAGGACCGGCATGGCGATACCCTGGTCGCGCCAGCGGGTCAGGACCTCGATGCCGGGCAGGCCGGGCAGGCCCAGGTCCAGCACGGCCACGTCATAGCTTTCCGTGGCGCCCAGGAACTCTCCCTGGGTGCCGTCGGGGGCGATGTCGGTCACGAAGCCGGCCTGGATCATGGCCTGGGACAGCTGGTCGGCCAGCAGGGGGTCGTCCTCGACGATCAGGGCGCGCATGTCAGGTCCTTCAGTCTTGGGTGCGGGGCGCGCGGCGCGCCTCCAGCTGGCCGCGTCCGGCCACTTCCAAAAAACGCCCGGTTCGGGCGTCCACGCGGATATTGAGGATGTTGCGCTGCGTGGTCAGCAGGCGGAATTCATAGACCAGCTCGATCCCCGCGGCGCGTTCGGCGGGGCGGGGCGGGCGCGTCTCGGCCGCGACCAGGCGGCCGTCATAGCGCGCTGTGACCGCCTCGGCCATGCGGTGGAACGGTTGCGGCTGAAAGCTGGTGGCCCAGGGGTCGGGCGGGGGGGGCGCAGGCTGGGGCAGTGCCGCCAGCGGCGCCATCAGGGCCAGGACCAGGATCAGAGGATTCGGGGCACGTGTCATGGGGCCACTATGCCCTGTCCGGGGGAAATGGAAACCAAACGGCGCATTGGCGATCCGTTCGGGTGCGTTGGGCTAGAAGCGATTCGCAGAAGGCCGGACCCGCCGGCCGACATCGACCCAAAGGAGTGTCACATGACCCGCAAGCATCTTGCATCCACCGCCGCCCTGATCGCCGTCATGGCCGGGACCGTCCCCGCCATCGCCCAGACCCCCGGCGTCGAGCTGCCCTCCATGCTGCAGGGGCTGGACCTGGACCGCATCAGCTTCGAGACCAAGCGCGACGGCCAGCGCGAATATGAGGGCTATCTGCCGGACGGCACCCAGATCGAGGCCGAGTTCGACATGGCCGGCAATCTGATCAAGATCGAGGCCGACGACGGCAGCCTGCCCGCGCCGCTGATCGATGCCGCATTGCCCGGTGCCGTGCGCGGCACGCCCGCGATGGCGCTGTTCGCCCGCTTCGAGGGGATCAAGCAGACCCCGCGCCACCTGGAGGTCAAGGGTTGGCAGGAGAACGGCGCCGAGGTCGAGGTCAAGTTCGCCCCCGACAATACCCTGATCGAGATCGAGACCGACGACACCGCCCTGCCGCGGCCGATCATCGACGCGATCCTGCCGCAGGCCGTGCGCGGCAACGAGGTCATGGCCCAGTTCGGCATGATCGAGGAGATCAAGGCTGAATACGGCCGCTTCGAGGTCAAGGGCGAGGATACCGGGGGCCAGGACATGCGCGCGGCTTTTGACGAGGCGGGGGCCGTCTTGCGGTTCGGCCGCGACGACGACCGCCGCGGCGGGCGTGATCATGATCGCGGCCCGCGCGGACACGGCCCGCGGGGTGACGGCCCCCACGGCGATGGTCCCCGCGGCGACGGTCCGCGCGCCGAAGGCCCCCGGGGTGATGGCCCGCGTGCCGAAGGCTCCCGGGGTGACGGTCCGCGCGGCGACATGCCCCCCGCGCCGCAGTTCGACACCGTCGCGGCGAACCAGCGCCTGACGCAGGCGGGCTACAGCGCGTTCGGCCTGATGCGCCAGGAGGGACTGCGCGTCCTGCTGGACGCGACCAATCCCGACGGGGAGACCGTCACCCTGGAACTGGACCCGCAGGGCCAGCTGGTGCGCGAAACCGCCCGCTGATCGCGGCGTCGGCTGCGCCGCAAGGGCCGTCCCGTCCGGGGCGGCCCTTTTTCCATGCCGCGACGGGCTGACCAAGAAGACACTTTGCCTTGGCGCGGCCCCGGTCTAGGCTGCGGGCCAAGCCAAAGCCCTTGGCGTCGTGTCATTTTATCGACATGCATGCCCGATAACGGGAAACGGCTGAGTGACAACGACATGGAGGATCTTTCTATGACACGGATCGACCGACGCGGCCTTCTGCGCGGGGCTGCGGCCACGGCTGGCGTGGCGCTGGCCTCTCCCTATCTGGCGCGCGGCGCCATGGCGCAGGGTGGGGGGCAGGTGAACATCTTTGCCTGGGCCGGCTATCTGAACGACGAGATCCTGGGCGCCTTTCAGGAGGCCACGGGCATCACCCCGAATTTCACGCCCTATGGCACCAACGACGAACTGCTGAACCAGCTGCGTGCCAACAACGGCGCCGGGTTCGACCTGATCTGGCCGACCGTCGACCGCGTCCCGAACTATGTCGAGTTCGGCCTGATCCAGCCGCTGGACGAATCGCGCATCGAGGTCGCCAAGGTCCTGCCCAGTGCCTGGGAGAACTCGGTCAACCTGGGCGCGGTCGTGGACGGCAAGCGGTATCAGGTGCCGACCGACTGGGGCACCGAGGCGATCGCCTTCGATACCGAACAGAACCCGCTGGAATACGGCACCGCGTCCTATGGCGACCTGTGGAAGGACGGCGCGCAGGCGACCGTGCGCGGGCATTCCTCGCTGATCGGCCTGGGGCTGTGGCTGGAGGCCGAGGGCAAGCTGCCGCGGCCGCTGCTGGATGCGTTCACCGATCCCGATGCGCAGATCGAGATCTTCGACGTGATCCTGGCCGAGGCCATCGCGCGCAAGGGCAACATCATCCAGTTCTGGACCAACGAGAACGAGGCTCAGGGCGCGTTCCGCGTCAACGGCGCCACCGTGGGCCAGACCTGGGATTCGACCGCGGCCGCCCTGGCGTCCGAAGGTCTGCCCGTGGGCTTCATCGCGCCCAAGGAAGGCGCGCTGGCCTGGATGGAGGGTCTGTCGATCCCGACGGGGGCGGCGAACCTGGACGGTGCCTATGCCTTCATCAACTGGTTCCTGACGCCCGAGGCCGGCGCGATGTACACCAACGCGACCAAGATCAACTCGACCGCGGTGGGCTCCGATCAGCTGACCTCGGACGAGGCCAAGGCCTTCTTCGCCGCCGCCTATCCGGGCGACGCGCTGGAGAAGCTGTGGTGGTGGCCGATCCAGGAAAGCTGGTACATCACCAAGCGCAACGAGTATCAGGACCGCTTCCTGTCGGCCTGAACCCAACCGGGGGCGGTTTTCGCTGCCCCCCAATTCCTGCAGGAGACACAATGTCCCATTCGGTCGAACTTGCCGGCATCGGCATGACTTTTGGCACCACCCGCGCCGTCAGCGATGTCAGCTTCAAGGTCGAGGCCGGAGAGTTCTTCTCCATCCTGGGGCCGTCGGGCTGCGGCAAGACCACGATCCTGCGCATGATCGCGGGCTTCATACAGCCGACCGAGGGGCGCGTGCTGATCGGCGACCGGGACATGAAGGGGCTGGGCCCCAACCAGCGCCCGACCGCGATGATCTTTCAGTCGCTGGCCCTGTTCCCGCTGATGTCGGTGCGCGACAACATCGCCTTCGGCCTGGAGGCCCGCGGGGTCGGCCGCGCCGAACGCCGGGCCAAGGCCGACGACCTGCTGCGCCTGATCGCGCTGGAGGGATACGGCGACCGCATGCCGGGCGAACTGTCCGGCGGCCAGCGTCAGCGCGTGGCCATCGCCCGCGCCCTGGCCGTGGAACCGGGCGTCCTGCTGCTGGACGAACCGCTTTCCGCCCTGGACCTGAAGCTGCGCCAGCACATGCGGGCCGAACTGCGCGCCCTGCAGAAGCGCACGGGCGTCACCTTCATCTATATCACCCACGACCAGTCCGAGGCGCTGGCCATGTCCGACCGCGTCGCCGTGATGTCGGCGGGTCTCTTGCAACAGGTCGCCACGCCGCGAGAGCTGTACGACAACCCCGCCACGCCCTTCGTGGCCCGCTTCGTGGGCGAGACGAACGCCATTCCCGGCCGCATCACCGACGTGCAGGCCGGCACCGCCCGGATCGAGACCGACCTGGGGCCGCTGACCGGTCGCGCGGGACAGGGTGCCGCGCCGGGCGTGCAGGGCACGATCTATGTCCGCCCCGAGGCGCTGGTGCCCGGTATCGGCCAAAACCCCCTGCAGGCGCAGATAGAGCGTGTCGATTTCGAAGGCTCCTTTGCGCTGGTCCACGGCCGGTTCGACGGCGGGACGGCGCTAACGGCATCGGTGCCCTCGACGCGGCTGGCCGATGCGCCGGTTCCTGGCAGCCGGGCGGGGTTCGGGTTCGACGCGGGACATGCGGTGGTGCTGGGCGATGGGTGATCTGAAAAACCGTTTCGGGCCGGGGCTTTCGACGATCTTCCTGATCCTGGTCCTGTTCTGGCTGGCCGTGATGGTCCTGGCCCCGAACCTGATGATGATCGACTATGCCCTGCGGCCGAACCTGCCGCCCGCGGCGCTTGGGGGGCCGGACGACACCTATACGCTGTCGAACATCCTGTATCTTGCCGGAGAGCCCACGCACCGCGCGATCTTCTTCAAGACGATCTGGGCCAGCGGCCTGGTGGCGGCGGTGACCTTTGCCGTCTGCTATCCCATCGCCTTCTGGATGGCGCAGCGGGCCACGACGGGACAGCTGGCCATCGCGATGATGCTGATCATCATCCCCTTCTTCATCAACGAGGTGCTGCGGACGCTGGCCTGGTTCATTATCCTGGCCTATCGCGGGCCGCTGAACGCGGTGCTGACGAATATCGGCCTGATCGACGCACCGATCCGCTGGCAGGGCGACGGCGGCGTGCTGGCAGCGATGGTCTATGCCTATATCCTGTTCATGCTGCTGCCGATCTACAACGCCATCGAATCGCTGGACAAAGCCCAGATCGAGGCCGCCCGCGACCTGGGCGCGTCGCCCTGGCGCATCCATACCCGCGTGGTGATCCCCCATGCCAAGGCCGGGATCGCGACGGGTTTCGTGTTCACCTTCATGCTGGCCGCCGGCAGCTATGTCGCGCCCGCGCTGCTGGGATCGCCCGGCAGCCGATGGTTCACCGAGATCATCTACAACTGGTTCTTCGAGGGCGGCGACTGGAACCGCGGCGCGGCCTATGCGCTGGTGCTGCTGGTGCTGTGCCTGGCGGTCGTCCTGATCACCTTGCGGCTGTTCCGCGTCAACCTGACGGATGTCGCGAAATGAGGGCGGAACGCATCTTCGGCGCCATGTTCTGGCTGTATCTGATGGTCTTCGCGGCCTATCTGTTCGCACCGCTGATCATCATGGGCGCGGCCAGCTTCAATGAAAGCCGCTTTCCCACGGTGATCCCGTGGCAGGGGACCACGACGGAATGGTTCGCCGCCATGTGGGCGGACGATGCCATGTGGCAGTCGCTGTGGACATCCGTGCTGGTCGCGGTCTGCGTGGTGGTCATCGTGGTGCCGGTGGGCACGGCGGCGGCGCTGGTCCTGACATCGCTGCATGCGCGGGCGCGCAGCTTTGCCTATGCGGTGATGGTGTCTCCCCTGCTGACGCCGGGGGTGGTGATCGGAATCTCGACCCTGATCCTGTGGCGGCAGATGGGCGTGGGCGGCGGGGTGTTCCTGATCGTGCTGGCGCAGTCCACCTTCATCATCTGCTATGTCATGCTGATGGTCATGGCCCGCCTGCAGCGGTTCGACCGCACGCAGGAGGAGGCGGCCCTGGGTCTCGGCGCCAGCCGCGTGATGGTGTTCCGCCGCGTGACGCTGCCGTTCCTGCGGCCCGCGCTGATCGCGTCGGCCGGCCTCGCGGTGCTGCAATCGATCGAGAACTACAACACCACGCTGTTCGTGCGCGGGTTCGAGACGCCCCTGACCGTCTTCATCGCGACCAAGGTCCGCACCGGCCTGACGCCCGCGGTGAACGCGTTGGCGCTGATCATCATCGTGGCCACAGTCATCGGGGCCATCGCCTATGAGGTCGCGCGGCGCCGGCGCGCGGCCTAGCCGTTCGGCAGGATCAGGTCGGGTGCACGGCTGGCGGTCAGCACCAGCTCCATGTTGGGCAGGTCGTTGGCCTCCAGCTTGGCGCGGGCCTGATCGGGGGGCAGATCGCGCCAGCGGGCCGTCAGGCGGGCCCGCAGCACCGCCTGCGGCACGTCCAGCATCACGGTCAGCGCGAAATGACGCCCCAGGTCGCGCCAGCCGGGCCGGTCCAGCAGCAGATAGTTCCCCTCGACCAGGATCAGCCGGGCCGAGGCCGGGATCTCACGCGCGGCGGCGCGGCTGATCTCCAGGTCACGGTCGAAGACTGGGACCAGCACGTCGCGGCCGTCATCGGCGGCCAGCCGCTCCAGCATGACCGCAAAGCCGTTCAGGTCGAACGTCCAGGGCGCCCCCTTGCGCGGCAGATCGCCGCGTGCCGACAGCAGCCGGTCGTCCAGGTGATACCCGTCCATCGGCAGCAGCGCCGCCCCCGGCAGATCGGCCAGAAGCGCGTCGGTGACATGGCTCTTGCCCGCGCCCGGAGGGCCCGCCAACGCGATCATGGTCCGGCCGGGGCTGCGGGCCATGGTCCGCAGGCGCTCTCTCAGGTCGGGAAGATCTGTCGTCGTGGTCATCATGTCACCTTTGAGGGCCTGTCACCGCGATCCTTTTCCGATATTCCGGAACCATTCAAGGCGGCAGTGCCTTGAAGCAGACGACAGGGTCTGGTGCAGGCTTACAAGGGACGCGACGTGGACGAACGGGACGACTGGCACCTGACCGAGGCGCTGCATCATGAACACGGACGCGGCGATCCCTTCGCGGCCGCGGTGCGCGCGACGCGCATGCCGATGATCATCACCAACCCCAGCCTGCCCGACAATCCCATCGTCTTTGCCAACGACGCGTTCCAGCGTCTGACCGGGTACGACCGCGACGAGCTGATGGGCCGCAACTGCCGGTTCCTGCAGGGGTCGCAGACAGATCAGGACACGATCCGCCGCCTGCGCGAGGCGGTCGAGAACGGGACCGACATCTCGGTCGATATTTTGAACTATCGCAAGGACGGGACGTCGTTCTGGAACGCGCTGTATCTCAGCCCGGTGCGCGACGATGCGGGCCGCATCCGGTTCTTCTTTGCCTCGCAGCTGGACGTCACCGACCGGATCGACGTGCAGTCCCGCATGGCGCGCGAGAAATCGCGGGTCGAGGCCGAGGTGGCCCGCCGCGTCGCCGAACTGCGCGATTCGCTGGATGCACAGCGTTTGCTGCTGCACGAGGTCGATCACCGCGTGAAGAACAACATGACCATGATCGGGTCGATCCTGCGCCTGCAGCTGCGCGAGGCGGCGGACAGCGACACGGCCGACATGCTGCGTGCGATGATGACCCGGATCGACGCCTTGGCCACGGTGCATCGCCACCTGTACCAGTCCGACGACGTCACGCGGTTCGACATCGGATCCTATGCCGTCAACCTTGCCTCCGACCTGACGCAAAGCCGCGCCGATTGCGACATCCGCATCCGCGCCGATCTGGGCCGGGCCGAGGTGCCTGCGGGGCAGGCGGCGGCGATCGGGCTGATCGTGAACGAGATCCTGGCGCACATGATCCGACCTGAAAACGTCGCGGAGGGCCAGGTCTTCGACATCTCGTCGCGGACGACGCCCGCGCGGGTCGAGCTGTCCATCGGCTTCGGACCTCCGGGCCAGGGGGACGCCGAGGCCGATCCGGTCTATTCGCCGTCCGGGGTGAACGAACAGATCATCTCTCGGCTTGCCGCACAGACACGAACGCGCGTGGCTTGGTCCAGGACCGATATGGGGTCGATTCAGGTCAGCGTCGTCATCGACAAGGAAATTCCATGAACCGCCCCAAGCCGCCGCTGTCGATCCTCGTGGTCGAGGATGAGTTCATCATCGCGATGGATATCGAGATGATGATCGAGGATGCCGGACATCAGGTGCTGGCCGTGGCATCGTCGCTGCAGGACGTGATGGCCCTGCCCACGGACAAGGCCCCGGACGTCGCGCTGGTCGACATGCAGCTGGCACGCGGCAGCACCGGCCTGCAGGTCAACAGCGCCATCCAGAAGCAGTGGCCCGACACCATCGTGGTCTTTGTCACGGCCAACCCGAAGAAGATCCCCGACGATTTCGACGGCGCGCATGGCGTCATCGCCAAGCCGTTCTCATCGGCGGGATTCGTCGCCGCGCTGAAATATCTAGAGGAGGGCGTGTGCGATCCGCCCCCCGTGTCGCCCGAACCCGGCAGCTTCGTGGCCTCGCCCGCCTTCGCCGCGCAATGGGGCGTCAGTCCAGGGGAGCGGTGATCACCACCCGCAGACCGGGCGCATTCGTGTCCGACTGCAGCTTGCCGCCCAGCTGCTCGACCAGCGACGCGACCATCCGCATGCCAAAGCCGGTGCCCTTGATGGACCCGTCCGACCCCACGCCGTTGTCGGTCACGGACAACAGCATCCCGTTGCGCGTCTGCGACAGCACGACCGACACCGGGCCGGGCTGGCCATCATAGGCATACTTGATCGCATTCGCGACGATCTCGTTGGTCAGCAGGCCGATGCTGACCGCACGATCCGCCGATACCAGGATGGGCGCGAATTCGGTTTGGATCGCGTCGGCCCAAGCCGGGTCCAGCGACGATTTCATGTCGCGCAGCAGGTCGTCCAGATAGATCGCCAGGTCCACGATCTGGGCGCTGTCGTCCTGATAAAGGCGGCGATGGACCAGGCTGACGGCCGACAGTCGGCTTTGCGCCTCGTCCAGCTGGGTGCGGACCAAGGGATCGGCGCCGCGGCCCTGCATGCGCAGGAAGGATGCCACCAGGGCCAGGCTGTTCTGGACGCGGTGGTTGACCTCGCGCAGCAGGAATTCCTTTTGCTGGATCAGGCTCTCGTTCTCGCGCAGCGTGATGGACAGTTCGGCGTTCAGCCGGCGGATGCGCCGCGAGCTGCGGGCTTCCAGCATCAGGCGAACCAGGCGGCTGGCGGCCTCGACCTCGGCGGCGGTCCAGGGGCGCGACTTGCCGCGCACCTCGTCGGACCAGGCCGCAAAGGATGCGCGCGGCTCCAGCGTGGCGCCGGGGACCGTGGGGACGTCCTTGTGCGGGTTGCCGGCCCAGGTCACGACCTGCAGCTTTTCGGCGCGGAACCACATCAGGATCGTCGGCACCTCGGTCGACATGGTGACCGACAGCATGCCGCTGGCGACGTCGCGATAGGCCGCCGCCGCAGGGATGACGCGTTCCAGGTCGGAACTGACAAAGGGGGTGATCGCCGCCGACTGGCGCACATGGTCGGCCAGATGGCGCAGCGCCGCCGGATCGGGGCAGCTGCCCGACGAGAACAACTCGTTGCCCTGAACGGCGGCAAAGCCGTCGGCGCCCACCAGCTCGGCCAGCGGTCCCGCGGATTGCGCGAAGAACTGGTCCAGCTGGTCGTCAGGACCAAGGCGGGCCAGCACGGTATCCTCGTGCGCGCGCAGCCGGATGCGTTCACGGTACAGGACCGTCTCCTCGCGCAGGCGGATCTGGCGGGCCAGGCTGTCGGCCAGGGACTGGCAGGCCAGACGCGTGGCCAGCGACAGGTCGCGCGGTTCGGGATGGTGGCAGGCGACAAGACCCCATAGCGCCCCGTCCTTGATGATCGACATCGACGCCGATGCACCCACCCCCATGTTTCGCAGATAATGCAGGTGCACCGGAGAGACGCTGCGCAGCATCGAATCGCTGAGGTCGATGGCCTCGATCCCGGGAACGCTGCCGGTGATCGGCTGGACCGGGGCATGCACGTCGGCGATGACCCGCACGCGGTTGCGCACGTAGAGGGCGCGCGCCTGGCGGGGAATGTCGGATGCCGGGAAATGGTGGTTCATGAACGTGCCCATGCCCTCGGCACGGCTTTCGCCCACCACGGCCCCGGCCTCGTCGTCGATGAAGCGATAGATCATCACCCGCGCGTGGCCGGTCAGCTGGCGGAACACGCCCGCCGCGTTCCGCATCAGGTCGGGCAGGGACGACGCCCGTTCCAGCACCGCGTCCAGCGCCTGCATCCGGCCCAGGAAACGTGCATCCAGCGGCGGTTGATCCAGCGCGGGCAGCATCTCGATCACGACATGCCCGCCGCTGCGATAGGCCAGCAGGTCCCAGGATGCCCCCTCGATCATCACGGGTGCCAGGGGAACGGGACCGATATCGGGCAGATCGTCGATCGCATTGCGCAGCACACCGCCAAGCGCCTGCGACAGGGTCTGGCCGATCAGGTCGCGCGTCAGGCCGTCGGCACGTCCCGCGGCGCCGACGATCCGGCCATCGCCCGGGTCGACGATCAGAAGGTGGCCATGCGCCTGGATCGATCCGGGAACATGGATCGGTTCGCGGTCGCAGGCAGTCAGATCACGGGCATCGGCAGGGTTGGGCAGGGCTGTGGACATTTCGGATTTCTAAGGCGGACCACGTCAGCCGTCCAATTGCTTTTCGTTTACCGTTGCGTAAATGCAGTCATGGCGGTCTGGAACACTGCCCGCGCTGCCTTGACCGCCCGCGCGGGGTCCGGGTCCGCGGCATGAAGCCAGTCCAGGAACCGCCGCCACCGGCGCGGATCGCCCGTTTGCAGCGCCAGGTGAGACGCACCGTGGCCCGCGGTGTATCCCAAGGCCGCCGCCCTGCGCGCGATCAGCGTCGCACCGATGGACGACCCCTCGACCACATACAGCGCGCCCGCGACGGCCGCAGCGTCGGGCAGGGCGGGCGGGGTCACCGGGGTTGAGCGCCCTGCGCCAAGGTCCGCCAGATCACGCGCCGTCGCATCCGACAGCATCACCGGCCGCCAGCCGATCCGGGCCGAGCCGGCCTCCAGCAGCGGATCGATGGCGCTGCGAAACGCGTGGCTGCCGCGCAGATAGGCCAGATAGGCCGTCGGGCTGTCCAGCGCGCCCACCTGCGCGTCCAGCGTGGCGTGCAGATCGCCGGTGCCGTCGCGAAGGACGCTGCGCAGAACATGCTGGGTCACCGGGGCCTCGGGCGGGTTGGGGCGGCGCGGGGCCGCAATCCGGGGCGCCCTAGCAGATCGGCGGGGCATGGGCCAGCGGCGGCGGTGCTGGCAAACCGCGGCACCATCCCTATGATGGCGCCACAGGCGTGCCCCCGGGCGACGCGATCACCGACGGAGGCGGAATGAACCAGGACCAGGCACAGGCGCTGTTGCGCGACATGTTCGATGCGGCGGTGGGCGCCGCCGATCCCGCGCAGGTGCTGGCCGATCATCTGCCGCCCAAGCCGCAGGGCCGCTGCATCGTGGTGGGCGCGGGCAAGTCCGCCGCCGCCATGGCCGCCGCGCTGGAGACCGCCTGGCCCGATGTCGACCTGTCCGGCATCGTGGTCACACGACATGGGCACCAGGTTCCGACGCGGCGCATCACGGTGTGCCAGGCGTCCCACCCGGTGCCTGACGCGGCGTCGCAGGATGCCGCCGAACGAATCCTGGCTGCGGCCAAGGCGGCGGGACCGGACGACCTGGTGCTGGCGCTGATCTCGGGCGGGGGGTCGGCGCTGATGGCGGCGCCCCGCGCGCCGCTGACGCTGGAGGACAAGATCGTGGTCAACCGCCTGCTGCTGCGGTCGGGCCTGACGATCGAGGACATGAACCGCGTTCGCCGGCGCCTGTCGGCGATCAAGGGCGGGCGGCTGGCGCAGGCGGCCGCGCCCGCACGGCTGGTGACGCTGGCGATTTCCGACGTTCCGGGCGACGATCCGGCGGCCATCGCGTCCGGTCCGACGGTGCCGGACCCCACCGCCGGACAGGACCTGTCCTGGCTGGTCGACCGGCTAGGCCCCGACCTGCCGCAGGCGGCGCGTGATCTGCTGATGGCGCCGCCGCAGCCCGCCGCGGCCTTCGACGCCGATTACCGCCTGATCGCCACGCCGCAGATGTCGTTGCTGGCGGCCGCCCGCGTGGCGGAACGGGCCGGGGTGACGCCCGTCCTCTTGGGCGACGCGCTGGAGGGAGAGGCCGCGCAGCTGGGCATCGCCATGGCCGGCATCGCCCGCGCCACCGCCGCCCATGGCACCCCCGCCACGGCCCCCGCGGTCCTGCTGTCGGGCGGAGAGACTACCGTGACCATCGGTCTGGGCGATCCCGGCCGCGGCGGGCGCAACACCGAGTTTCTTCTGTCCCTGGCCGTGGCGCTGCGCGGGCAGCCGGGCATCCACGCGCTTGCCGCGGACACCGACGGCATCGATGGGACCGAGGACGCGGCAGGCGCCATCATCGGCCCCGATCTGCCGCAGCGGGTCGCGGAGCTGGGCCTGGACATGCGCGCGGCCTTGGCGGGGCATGACAGCTACAGCCTGTTCGACGCGACGGACAGCCTGATCTGCACGGGGCCGACGCTGACCAACGTCAACGATTTCCGGGCGGTGCTGGTGGTCCCGGCCGGCTAGGCCAGGATGCCCGGCTGGTCGATGCGCAGCCGTTCCAGGATGTGTTCGATATGGCTCAGATGGTCGCGCAGGGCGCCTGCGGCGGCCTCGGGATCGCGGGCGCGCAGGGCGGCCAGGATTTCCCGATGCTCGATGAACGCGGTCGAGGCGCCGTAGGACAGCGACAGAAAACGCGCGCGGTCCATGTGGCCCTTGTTGTCGCGCACCAGGTTCCAGACGAATTCCTTGCCCGCCGCCGCGCAGATGTCGCGGTGGAACTGGTCGTCCAAGGCATGGAAATCGCTGCGCCGGTCCTCCCGGCTGGCGGCCTCCTGCAGATCGATCAGGCGTTCCAGGCCATCCCAGTCCGACGGCTGCAACGTCAGCGCCGCGACCCGCATGGTCGCCTGTTCCAGCGCGCTGCGGATGAAATAGGCCTGCATCACCGCCTCGGTCGAGATCGGGGTGACGGTGGTCGCCCGCTGTGGGCGGATCTGGATGAAGCCCAGCTGCGACAACCGATAGAAGGCGTCGCGCACCGGTTGGCGCGATACGCCCGTCCGGGCCGCGACCTCGGCCTCGGACAGCTTCGCGCCGGGGGGCAGGTCCAGCCCGACGACCCGTGCATAGAGATGCTCGAAGATCTGGTCGGTGACGGTGCGGGGGCGCAGATCCTGCAGCGGTGGCAAGCTGTCCAGTTCCTGAACCGACATGATCATCCCCGCGTTGACCGAACCTGTAAACTAGCATATTAGACGACTAGCGGAATGGCAAGTGAGTCGGAGGGGGATCACATGACACTGCTGCACGACGACCGCCTGTTCCCGACCCATGGCCGCGCCCGCGATCTGGCCCGCGCGCTGTACGAACAGGTGCGCGACCTGCCGATCGTCAGCCCGCACGGCCATACCGATCCGCGCTGGTTTGCGGAAAACGAGGCATTCCCCGACCCCGCGCAGCTGTTCGTGACGCCCGATCATTACGTGTTCCGCATGCTGTGTTCGCAGGGGGTGGCGCTGACCGACCTCGGGGTGCCCCGCGCTGATGGCGGGCCGACCGAAACGGATGGCCGGACCATCTGGCGGCTGTTCGCGCGGCATTATCCGCTGTTTCGCGGCACGCCGTCGCGCCTGTGGCTGGACCACAGCTTCCAGCACGTCTTCGGCATCGACCGCCGCCTGTCCGAAGACACGGCTGACTGGTATTACGATCACATCGCCGATTGCCTGGCCCGGCCCGAATTCCGGCCCCGCGCGCTGTTCGACCGTTTCAACATCGAGGCGATCGCCACGACCGAGGCCGCGACCGACGATCTGCGCTGGCACCGGATGATCCGCGACAGCGACTGGGGGGGCAGGGTCATCACCGCCTATCGTCCGGACGGCGTGATCGACCCCGAGATGGCCGGGTTCGTCGACAATGTCGCGCTGATGGGCCAGCAGACCGGGTTCGACACCGCGACCTGGGATGGATACCTGGACGCGCATCGGGCGCGTCGGGCGTTCTTCATCGACCATGGCGCGACGTCCAGCGACCATGGCCACGCGTCGGCCCGGACCGAGGATCTGCCCCGCGACCAGGCCGCTGCGCTGTTCGCCAAGGCCCTGCGCGGCACCTGCACCGCAGAGGAGGCCGACGCGTTCCGCGGCCACATGCTGACCGAGATGGCGCGCATGAGCCTTGACGACGGGCTGGTCCTGCAGATCCACCCCGGGTCGCGCCGCAACCATTCCGACGACGTGCTGGCGATGTTCGGCCGCGACAAGGGCTTCGACATCCCTGGCCGCACCGACTACGTGACCGCGCTGCGGCCGCTGCTGAATGCGGTGGGCATGGACCCGCGCCTGACGGTGATCCTGTTCACGCTGGACGAGACCGCCTATGCCCGCGAACTGGCACCCATGGCCGGGGTCTGGCCCTGCCTGCGGCTGGGTCCGGCCTGGTGGTTCCACGACAGCCCCGAAGGGATGCGCCGCTTTCGCGAGATGACCACGGAAACGGCGGGGTTCTACAACACCGTGGGGTTCAACGACGACACGCGCGCCTTCTGTTCGATCCCGGCCCGTCACGACGTGGCGCGCAGGGTCGATTGCGCCTGGCTGGCCGACCTGGTCGCATCGGGACGTCTGGAGGAGGACGAGGCCCCCGAGGTGGCGCGCGACCTGACCTATGGCCTGGCCAAGCGGGCCTACAAGCTTTGAGCATCTGTATCTGGGAGGATAACATGAAACTGCTGATGACAACCCTGGCGGGCCTGCTGGCCTCGGCCAGCTTCGCCACCGCCTGCGAGATCACGCTGCGGTCGTCCGACACCCATCCCGACGGCTATCCGACGGTCGAGGGCGTCAAGGCCATGGCCGAGGAGGTCCGCGAGAAGACCGACGGCCGCATCTGCATCGAGGTGTTCCCGTCGTCCCAGCTGGGCGAGGAAAAGGACACGATCGAGCAGACCCAGTTCGGCGTCATCGACATGGTCCGCGCCAGCTTCGGGTCGTTCAACGACATCGTGCCGGTCACCCAGATCATGTCGCTGCCCTATCTGTTCACGTCCGTCGAACACAGCCACGCGGTCCTGGACGGTCCCATCGGCGAGGAGATCGCCGCCGCGTTCGAGGAGCGCGATCTGGTGGCGCTGGCCTGGTATGATGGCGGGGCGCGCAGCTTCTACAACTCGCAGCGGCCGATCCAGTCGATCGCCGACCTCGAGGGGATGAAGTTCCGCGTCATGCAGAACGACGTGTTCGTCGACATGATGGACGCGCTTGGCGCCAACGCCACGCCGATGCCCTATGGAGAGGTCTATTCCAGCATCCAGACCGGCGTGATCGACGGGGCCGAGAACAACTTTCCCAGCTATGACAGTTCGGGCCACGCCGAGGTCGCCAAGTACTTTACCCTGGACGAGCACCTGATCGTTCCCGAACTGGTCGCGATGTCCAAGACCAGCTGGGACAAGCTGACCCCCGAGGATCAGGCGATCCTGCGCGAGGCGGCGCAGAATTCCTCGACCCTGCAGCGCGACCTGTGGGCGGCGCAGGAACAGGAATCGCTGGACAAGGTGACCGCCGCCGGTGCCGAGGTCATCACCGAGATCGACAAGACCCCGTTCATCGAGGCGATGGTGCCCGTCTACGACAAGTACGTGACCACCCCCGAGAACAAGGACCTGGTCGAACGCATCCGCGCGACCCAGTGACATCACGCCGCCCGCGGACCTCGCGGGCGGCCTTTTCTTTTCCGGGGGATGCGCGATGCGCGAGGGGATGATCAGATTTGCCACGCTGACCGGCGCGGTCGCGCAGGCGGCCTTGTGGCTGGCGGGGATCGGGCTGGTCCTGATGACCGCCTTTGTCTTTGCGCAGGTGTTCTTCCGTTACGTGATGGGGTCCAGCCTGTTCTGGGCCGAACCGGCCGCCGTCATGCTGATGGGCTGGTTCATCTTCCTGGGCGCCGCCGTGGGGGTCAAGGAAGGCTATCACCTGTCCTTCGACGTCGGCCTGATGGTCGTGCCGGAAAGCTGGCGGCCGTGGTTCCACAGCCTGTCCGACGTGGTCGTGACGGCCTTCGGCTTCGGCATGGCGTGGTTCGGCTGGCAGCTGGCGGCGCGTGCGGCCAGCGGCGTGGTGCCGGGCATCGGCATTTCGCGCCTGTGGGATTTCGCGCCGCTGATCGGGGGCGGCATCCTGCTGATGCTGTTTTCGGTCGAACGCATCCTGCGCCGCGCCGCCGGGCTGAAGACGATGCGCTTTGGTGACATGGACGATGCCGCGGACGGCGTCGTCGACGGCGCGCCGGGTGCGGTGCGCGCCGATGACCTTCTGGACGGCAAGGCTGCGCGCCCCCGCGAAAGGACCTGAGATCATGGAATTGTGGATCCTGTTCGGCAGCTTCGTGACGCTGCTGATGATCGGCACGCCGGTGGCCTTCTGCCTGGGTGTGGCCAGCTTTCTGACCGTCCTCTATATGGGACTGCCGCCGGTGGTGGTGTTCCAGCGCCTGAACAGTGGCATTTCGGTCTTTGCGCTGATCGCCATCCCGTTCTTCATCTTCGCGGGAGACCTGATGGTGCGGGGCGACATCGCCCGGCGCCTGGTGGCGCTGGCCGGTGCGATGGTCGGGCACATGCGCGGCGGGCTGGGCCAGGTCAACATCATGGCCTCGCTGATGTTCGGCGGCGTGTCCGGGTCGGCCGCGGCCGACGCCAGCGCGGTGGGCGGCCTGATGGTCCCCCAGATGAAGGCGCGCGGATACGACGTCGATTACGCCGTGAACATCACGGTCGTCAGTTCCATCATCGCGCTGATGATCCCGCCCAGCCACAACATGATCATCTACTCCATCGCCGCCGGGGGCCGTCTGTCCATCGCAGACCTGTTCACCGCCGGCATCATTCCGGGCCTGCTGCTGGCGGTATCGCTGATGGTCACCGCCTGGTGGGTCGCGCGCCGGAAGGGTTATCCGACCGAGCCGTTCCCGGGCCTGCGGATGCTGGGCGCGCTGTTCGTGTCCGCCATGCCCGGCTTGATCCTGATCGCGATCATCTTCGGGGGCGTGCGGTCGGGCTGGTTCACGGCGTCCGAGTCCTCGAACGTGGCGGTGGTCTATGCGCTGCTGGTGACGGCCCTGGTCTATCGCAGCCTGCCCTGGTCCGAATTCGTCGAGGCGACCAAGGGCGCGGTGCGCACCACCGCCATGGTGCTGCTGGTGATCGGTTGCGCGGCCTGTTTCGGCTGGCTGCTGGCCTATCTGCGCGTGCCGACACAGCTGGTCGAGATCCTGCAGAGCGTGTCCAGCAACCCCATCGTGATCCTGCTGATGATCAACATCGTCCTTCTGATCCTGGGGACGTTCATGGACATGTCGCCGCTGATCGTCATCACAACGCCGATCTTTCTGCCGGTCGCCACCGCCTTCGGCGTCGATCCGGTGCATTTCGGGGTCATCATGATCCTGAACCTGGGGATCGGCCTGTGCACGCCACCCGTCGGCGCGGTGCTGTTCGTGGGCTGCGCGGTGGGCCGCATCAGCATCTGGCAGGCGATGCGCACGATCTGGCCGTTCTACGGCGCGGCCTTCGCCACGCTGATGCTGGTCACCTATGTCCCGGCGCTGTCGCTGTGGCTGCCCTCCGTGTTCCGCTGATGAAGGTGTCGCAATGACCGATCCCGTCCGCACCGTCCTGGCCCATGCGCCGGACCTGATGGTCGTCCGCTTTGCCTTTGCGGCGGGCGACCGGGGCGCGCTGCACAGCCATCCGCATGTGCAGTCGACCTATGTCAAGTCGGGCCGCTACCGCTTCACCGTCGACGGCCAGTCGTCCGAGGTCGGGCCCGGCGACGCCTTCATCATCCCCTCGGGCGCCGAACACGGCTGCCTGTGCCTGGAGGAGGGTGTGCTGATCGACAGCTTCACCCCCCGCCGCGACGATTTTCTGTGAAAGGACCCCTGATGACCCATGTCGAAACCCGCCACGCGATCCACCCGGACCACGCCCGCGGCATGGACACCGCCCAGCTGCGGCAGCATTTCCTGGTCGAGGGTCTGTTCGCCGCCGGTCAGGTCCGCCTGACCTATACGCATTACGACCGCTTCGTGGTTGGCGGCGCGGTCCCGGACGGGGCGCCCCTGACCCTGGACGCCATCGACGAGACCCGCACGCCCAGCTTTCTGGACCGCCGCGAGATGGGCATCGTCAATATCGGCGGGCCGGGCCGGGTAGAGGCCGCGGGGCAGGGCTGGGACATGGCCAATGGCGACGTGCTGTATCTGGGCATGGGTGCGGGGGCGGTGACGTTTTCGGGCGGGGGGCGGTTCTACATCACCTCGGCGCCTGCCCATCGCGCGCTGCCGCATCGGCTGATCACCGTCGATCAGGCCAAGAAGGTCGAGATGGGCGCGACCGCGACCTCGAACAAGCGCGTCATCAAGCAGTTCATCCACCCGCTGGTCATGGAAAGCTGCCAGCTGGTGCTGGGCTATACCTCGCTGCAGGAAGGGTCGGTCTGGAACACCATTCCCGCCCACGTCCATGACCGCCGGATGGAGGCATACCTCTATCACGGCATGGCGCCGGAATCGCGGGTCCTGCACCTGATGGGCGAACCGCAAGAGACGCGCCACCTGTTCGTGGCCAACGAACAGGCGGTGCTGTCGCCGACCTGGTCGATCCATTCCGGCGCGGGCATTGGCGAATACACCTTCATCTGGGCGATGGCGGGGGACAATGTCGATTACACCGACATGGACTTCATCCAGCCGGAGGACCTGCGGTGACCCCCTTTTCCCTTGAGGGACGCACAGCCCTGGTCACCGGCGCGAATACCGGCATCGGCCAAGCCATCGCCGTGGCCTTGGCGCAGGCCGGGGCGGACGTGATCGCCAGTGGCCGGCGCGACTGCGCCGAGACGGTGGCGATGATGGGCCAGGTGTCTGACAAGGCGGGGCGCTCGCTGACCCTGGATTTCGCCGATCCGATGGCCGCGCGCGACGTGTTCGCGGACCAGCCGATCGACATCCTGGTGAACAATGCGGGCATCATCCGCCGCGACGATGCGGTCGATTTCACCGAGGCCGATTGGGACGCGGTGATGGACGTGAACGCCAAGGCGCTGTTCTTTACCTGCCAGGCCTTTGCGCGCGCCGCCCTGCCACGGGGAAGGGGCAAGATCATCAACATCGCGTCGCTGCTGTCCTTTCAGGGCGGCATCCGGGTGCCGTCCTATACCGCGTCGAAACATGGCGTGGCGGGGCTGACCAAGCTGATGGCCAACGAATGGGCCGGGCGCGGGCTGAACGTCAACGCCATCGCGCCGGGCTATATCGAGACGAACAACACGCAGGCACTGCGCGCCGATCCCGACCGCAGCCGCGCCATCCTGGAGCGCATCCCCGCAGGCCGGTGGGGTCGCCCCGAGGATATCGCCCAGACCGCCGTGTTCCTGGCCGCGCCCGCGTCCGATTACGTCAACGGCGCGATCCTCAACGTCGATGGAGGCTGGCTTGCCCGCTAGGTTGCACCATACCCCGTCCGCCGAACCCGCGGGCATCGTTCATCTGGGCCTGGGCGCGTTCTTTCGCGCGCATGGCGCCATCTATGTCGAACAAGCCATGGCGGCTTCGGGCGGTGACTGGGGGATCGTCGGCGTGTCGCTGCAATCGCCCGGCACGCGCGACCGGCTGGCCCCGCAGGGCTGGGCCTATACCGCGCTGCAGCTGGGCCCGGAGGGAGAGACCGCGCAGGTCGTCACCGTGCTGCGCGACGTTCTGGTCGCGCCGGAAAACCCCCAGGCCGTGCTGGACGCGATGACCGCACCCGCGGTGCGGATCGTCAGCCTGACGGTCACAGAAAAGGGCTATTGCCATAAGCCTTCCACGGGGCGGCTGAACGCCGATCACCCTGACATCCGCTACGATCTGGACAATCCGCTGCCCAGATCGGCGCCGGGTTTTCTGGTCCGGGCCCTGCAGGCGCGCCGCGCGGCGGGCATCCCGCCCTTTACCGTGCTGTGCTGCGACAACCTGCCGGAAAACGGCCATGTCGTGCGTGGCGTCGTGCTGGACCTGGCGCGGCTGATCGACCCCGATCTCGCCGCCTGGATCGAGGCGCAAGGGGCCTTCCCCTCGACCATGGTCGACCGCATCGTTCCGGCCACCACGCCCGCCGATCTGGACCGGGTCGAGACCCTGACGGGCCGGCGTGACGAGGCCCCGGTGATGCACGAACCCTTCCGCCAATGGGTGGTCGAGGACCGGTTCTGCAACGGTCGCCCGGACCTGGGTGCGGTCGGCGTGCAACTGGTCGACGACGTGACGCCGTTCGAGCACATGAAGCTGCGGATGCTGAACGGCACCCATTCCAGCCTGGCCTATCTGGGCTATCTGGCCGGGCACCAGACCATCGCCGACACGATGGCCGACCCGGTGATGGCGCAGTTCGTCGACCGTCTGTGGCGGTCCGAGATCATCCCGGCGCTGACGCCGCCGCCGGGCACCGACCTTGCGGCCTATGCCGACGCGCTGGCGGCGCGCTATGCCAATCCGGCAATCCGTCACCGGACCTGGCAGATCGCCATGGACGGCAGCCAGAAAATGCCGCAGCGCATCCTTGGCACCATCGCCGAAGGCCGCGCCGCCTGGCGGCCCGTACCGGGGCTGACCTTGGCCGTGGCGGCCTGGATGCGCTATGCCTCGGGGCGCGACAAGACGGGTGGAACGATCGAGGTCAAAGACCCGCTGGCCCCGCAGATGGCCGCGCTGTGGCGCGACGATCCGGCGGCGACGGTCGACGGGTTCCTGGCCCTGTCGCAGGTCTTTCCCGCCGTGCTGCGCGACGACACGGGGTTCCGCGCGGAGCTGACCGATGCGCTGACGAAGCTGGTGCGTGATGGCGCGCGGGTCGCCGCAAGTGGCTGAACCGCTGGTCCTGAACCCGTCGGACACCGTCGCCATCCTGACCACGCGCGGCGTGGCGCCTGCCGGACACAAGATCGCCCGCGCGGACATCGCGCGGGGGGCGGCGGTGGTGAAGTACGGGCAGGTGATCGGCTATGCCACCTGCGACATCGCGGCGGGCGATCACGTTCACAGCCACAACCTGGCCTTTGGTGATCACGACCGCGACCAGTCCCCCGGCGCCGGGCTTGCGGCCGCGCGGGCGGCTCTTGACCGGCATCGCGGGCCGGAGTTGCAGTTTCAGGGCTATCACCGCGACGGCAGACAGGTCGGCACGCGCAACTTCGTGGCGCTGGTGGCGACGGTCAACTGTTCGGCGACGGTCATCCGCCGCGCCGCCGACGAATTGCAGGCCGAGGGCGCGCTGGCCGATTATCCGAATGTTGACGGGGTGGTGGCCTTTGCCCACGGATCGGGCTGCGGGATGGCCGACAGCGGTCCGGGGTGGATCGCGCTGCAGCGGGTGCTGACCGGGCATGCCGGGCACCCGAACGTCGGGGCCGCGCTGTTCGTAGGGCTGGGCTGCGAGGTGATGCAGATCGCCCGCATGAAGCAGGAGTTGGGCCAGGCCGCGCGCTTTCATGGGCTGACGATCCAGGACAACGGTGGCACCCGCGCGACCATCGACGCCATCAAGGCCCGCGTCCGCCAGATGCTGCCGCAGGTTAATGCGGTGACGCGCGCACCCGCCCCGGCATCGGCCCTGCGGATCGGGCTGCAATGCGGCGGGTCGGACGGATTTTCGGGCATCACGGCCAACCCCGCACTTGGGGTGGCCTGCGATATCCTGGCCGCGCAGGGCGCATCGGTCGTGCTGTCCGAGACGCCCGAGATCCACGGCGCGGAACGCCTGCTGCTGGACCGCGCCGCCGACCCCGCATTGGCCGACCGTCTGCTGGCCCGCCTGCGCTGGTGGGAGGGGTATGCCGCGATGAACGGTGCCTCGCTGGACAACAATCCCAGCCCCGGCAACAAGGCGGGCGGGCTGACGACGATCCTTGAGAAATCCCTGGGCGCGGTGGCCAAGGCGGGCGCCACGCCGCTGAACGCCGTGCTGGATTATGCCGAACCCATCACCGCGCCGGGCCTGAACTTCATGGACACGCCGGGTTACGACCCGGTCTCGGCCACAGGTCAGATCGCCGGGGGGGCCCAGCTGATCGTGTTCACCACCGGGCGCGGATCAGCCTTCGGGTCGAAACCCGCGCCCACCCTCAAGCTGGCGACGAACGATGCCCTGTTCGCCGCAATGCGCGACGATATGGATCTGAACTGCGGCGACGTGCTGTCCGGCGTCAGCCTTGACGACAAGGGCCGCCAGATCGTCGATCTGATCCTGCGCACCGCATCGGGCCAGGTCACCCGAAGCGAGGCCCTGGGCCTGGGCGACCACGAGTTCCTGCCCTGGCAGATCGGCGCGGTGCTGTAGTCAGCGCCGCGCGTCCTCGACCGCCTGCCGGATCAACGCGCCCGGATGGCGGATCACCTGTCGGCCAAGCGCGTGCCCGGCCCGGATGGCACCGGCGCAATCGGCCCCTGTCAGCCGTGCCGCCAGATAGCCCGCATTGAAGCTGTCGCCCGCGGCGGTGCTGTCGACCGGGGGCTCGACGCTGAGATCGTCGATGTGGCCCGCACCATCGCGCCCGCCGAACCGGATCGGCCCACCGCCATTCTTGACCACCACCTGGCCCGCGCCCAGGGCCAGATAGCGGTCCAGCGTCGCCTGCGGATCGGCATCGCCGAACAGCGCGGCCTCGTCGTCGAAGCTGGGCAGGACCAGATCCGCGCGGCCGGCAGCGTCCTGCGTGACCGCACGCATGGTGTCCACGTCGGCCCACAGTCGCGGGCGCAGGTTGGTGTCGAAGACGACCGTGGTGCCGGCCTGCCGCGCCCGGTCCAGCGCCTGAATCAGGCCGATGCGTCCCTGCGGGGGCAGGATCGCCAGCGTGATCCCCGATAGATAGGCCATTGCGCAGCCCTGAAGGGCGGCGTGCAGCAGGGTCGGGTCGTCGGCCAGCCGCCGCGCCGCGGACGTGTCGCGCCAGTAGGAGAAGCTGCGTTCCCCGTTCGTCAGGCTGATCGCATAGAGGCCGATCTCGGCATCGGGCTGACGGCTGACATGGGCGGTGCCCAGCCCTTCGGCCCGCAGGAACTCGACCATCCGGGTCGAAAAGTCGCCCGTGCCGACCCGCGTCAGATAGTCGACCTGCCAGGCGTCGTCCAACAGGCGGCGCAGATACCAGGCCGTGTTCAGCGTGTCGCCGGCAAAGCCCATCCGCCACAGATCCGGATCTGGGGCGCGCGACATCTCGACCATGGCCTCGCCGATGGACAGGATGCGGATGGGGTCGGCTTGCGGCATGTTTTGGGATCTTTCAGTCGGTGAAATAGTCGGGATGCGCCGCGGCCATCTGCGGCAGTTCGGTCAGCATCTGGCGCAGATGCGTGCGGATGGCATCTTCGGCGCCATCGGCGTCGCCGGCCTGCAGCGCGGTCAGGACGGCACGGTGCTGGGCGATGGTCTGGCTGCGGTCGAAGACGCGCATCGACAGGTGCCGCAGGCGGTTCATCTGGGCCTTGAGCCGTTCCAGATCCTGCCAGACGGCGCCCTGATCCGCCGCCAAGGCCATGGCGCGGTGGAACCGGTCGTCCGATTCGATGAACCCCGGCACGTCGCCTTCGACATCGCACCTTTCCTGCACGGTCAATTCGGCGGCCATCGCGGTCAGGTCGGGGCGGGTGGCGGCCACATGGCGGGCCAGGTCGCTTTCCACCGCCTCGCGGATGAAGCGCGCCGACAGGACCGCCCGCATCGAGATGCGCCCGATATAGGTGCCCCGTTGGGGCAGCACCTCGGCCAAGCCATCGGCGGCAAGCCGGATGAAGGCCTCGCGCACGGGTTGGCGCGACAGGTTGACCTGCGCCGCGATCTCCGTCTCCGACAGGCGCGTGCCCGGCAGCAGGTCGCCGCGCAGGACGCAGCGGTACAACCAGTCATGGACCTGCTGGGCGGTCGTGGCAGCGCGGATCGGAATCATGTCGAGCCCTTTTCCCCAAATTTATACCATACTTCCATACCAGTAAAGGGCATCGGTCAATCGATAGCATTTTAGAAAGGATTCGCTGCCAGAATGGCGCGGCGGGCGTCAAGATGACGCGACACCGCAACCCCGACCAACCCTGTCGAAGGCAGTCCCATGAAGATCGCAGCCCTCTCCCTTTTGCTTGCGCTGGCGGGTCCGGCGCTGGCCGACGATCCGTTGCTGACCGTGGTCGGCCCGGACGGCACGCAGACCTATGACCAGGCGGCGCTTCAGGCGTTTGGGCCGGTCAGCTTTGCCACCTCGACCATCTGGACGGAGGGGCAGCCGACCTTCACCGGGGTCCCGCTGCAGACGATCCTGACCGATGCGGGCATCGATGAGGGCACGGTCTCGGCCGTGGCGATCAATGACTACGCCGTGCAGATTCCCGTGGACGAGGTGACGGCGGATTATCCCATCGTCGCGTTCCAGCAGGACGGGCAGGCGATGTCCGTGCGCGACAAGGGGCCGCTCTGGGTCATCTATCCCTATGATTCCGATCCTGCGCTGCAGTCCGAGGTGACCTATGCCCGCAGCATCTGGCAGCTGGTCCGGATCGAGGCCGTGCGGTGATCAACGCGGTGGGCACCGACCTGCATCCCCCGCGCATCGCGCGGGCGGTCAGGATGATGCCCGCCTTCTTCGGTTGCGTAATCCTGGCCCTGGGGCTGGTCGTCTGGCTGCTGCAGGTCGATGCGCGCCGTCAGATCGACGAGATGGGGACCGCGGCCACGGACAACACCCAATGGTTCCTGGCCCAGTCCGAGGTCGAGGTTCTGGCCCTGCAGCGTGCCGCGTTGCTGCTGGCCGCGCCGGGTGCCGGCGCGGATCAGGCACGGGATCTGCGGCAGCGGTTCGACATCTTCTATTCGCGCATCCAGACGCTGCAGCAGGGGCGGACCTATGACCACCTGCGCGCGGAACCCGGCATCTCGACCGCGCTGCAGGCGATCCAGTCCGGGCTGGACGCCGCCGTGCCGGTGATCGACGGCGATGACGCGGGACTGATCGCGGGGCTGCCCCGGATCATGCCCATCGTCGACGCCGCCGTGCCCCTGGTCAGGCAGGTGTCGCTGGAGGGGGTGCGGCTGTTCGCCGAGAAATCCGCGCTGCGCCGCGAAGGTGTGGCCCGCGCATTGACGACCCTGTCGCTGCTGGTCGTTCCGTTGTTCATGGTGCTGGCGGGCAGCGTCGTGGTCCTAGCCGCGATGGTGCGCAGCGCAGGCGAACGAAACCGCCGCATCGCCGCGGTCAGTAATCGACTGAATTCGCTGTTCGAGGCGTCGATCGACGCAATCCTGGTGGCGCGCCCCGATGGGCGGATCCTGGGCTTCAACGCCGCAGCACAGCGCATCTACGGATATGACCGGGCCGAGGCCGTGGGCGCCGATGTCGTCGACCTGCTGACCCCGCACGACCGGCGTGCCAAGGTGCGCGAGGTTCTGGCCCGGGTCCGTGACGGCACCACCCGCCCGCGCGCCGGCGGGCCCGATATCATGCAGACCGCCGCCCGGCACAAGTCAGGCCGGATCATCCCCGTCGAACTGTCCATGTCGGTCGCCCGAGGAGAGGACGGACCGCTGGTGGTCGCCTTCGTGCGCGACGTGTCCAGACGGGCGGCCGAGGAGGCCGAACTGATCGAGGCCCGTGACCGCGCCGTCGCGGGCGAACAGGCCAAGACGCGCATGATCGCCGTGATGAGCCATGAGATGCGGACCCCCCTGAACGGCATTCTGGGCTTGCTGGACCTGCTGAGCCTGACCGAACTGGACGACCGCCAGCGCCAGTACGTCGCCGCGATGGAGCATTCCGGCCGCATGCTGCTGGGCCATGTCAACGATGTGCTGGACACCTCGCGGGCGCGCAGCGGGCAGTTGGTTCTGGCCCGGAACCCGGTCGACCTGCGCAGCTTGGTCGATTCGGCGATCCTGGGTCTGCAGACGCAGGCACAGGCGGCGGGCAACCAATTGATGGCGGTATATTCCGGCGACGATATGGCGCCGGTCCTGGGCGATGCGGCGCGGCTGGAACAGATCGTCGTGAACCTGGTCGGCAACGCCATCAAGTTCACCGAGAACGGACATATCACCGTGCTGGTCGATACGTCGGGGCCGCCGGGACACGTCACGTTGCGCGTGACCGATACGGGTATTGGCATCCCCGCAGACGATCTGGACAGGATCTTCGATGCGTTCGTCACCTTGGGTTCGACCTTTGACCGCAAGGTCGAGGGGACGGGACTTGGCCTCAGCATCGTCAAGGGCCTGGTCGATGCCATGGGCGGAAAGATCACGGTCTCAAGCCAGCCGGGCAGGGGGACCGCGTTCCGGATCACGCTGCCCCTGGAGCCTGCGCCCGTTGCGCCCGACACGGTGCCCCAGCAGGCGGTGGCCAGTCCGGACTGTCCCGGCCTCAGCATTCTGATGGTCGAGGACAATGCCATCAACCGTCTGGTTGCCCGCGAGATGCTGCGCCGCCAAGGATGCGAGGTGACCGAGGCCGAGGATGGCCTTGCCGGCGTCGCCGCCGCCCAACAGCGTCGGTTCGACCTCATCCTGATGGATATCAGCATGCCCCGCATGAACGGCATCGACGCGGCCCGGCGCATTCGCGCGGGTGACGGCCCCAACCGCGACTGCCCCATCGTGGCCCTGACGGCCCATGCCATGCCAGAGGATCTGGCAAGCTTTCGTCAGGCCGGGATGGACCGGTCGCTGGTCAAGCCGCTCAGCCGGGCGGCGCTGAACGCGCTGTTGCAGGCGGTGCGTCCCGCGGGACCGTTGCCGCAGGCGTGATCGGCCGCGTGCCCCTGCATCTGTTGCAGAATCTCCGGGGTGGGCCGCCAACCTTGCGGCGGGGGCTTGGGGGAAGGCACGCGCGGGGCTATTGTCGCTGAAAAGCCCAACACAAGCACGAGGCAGCAGCATGTCCACGAATCGTCCCTTCGGCGACCGAAGAACCTTCCTTCAGGGTCTTGCGGCGACGGGCGTCCTGATCCCCGCCATGGCCTATGGCCAGGAAAACCCGGGACCGCAGCGCAACCAGTCGTCGTTCCGCGCGCGGCATTGGCAGGATTTCTATCCGTCCTTGGGCAAGGGGGTCCTGCTGGCCGACGTGACCTCGCGTGCGGTACATTTCTGGTCGGGTGACGAAAGCGTGCATTTCGTCTTTCCCTGCGCGATCCCGATGACAGACGAACTGACCCGCCGCGGCCAGACCGAGATCGTGCGCAAGGTCGCCAACCCGCCTTGGACGCCCACGCCCAGCATGCGCGTCAAGGATCCGACCCTGCCGCAGCGGGTCGAGGGGGGCGCGCCCGAAAACCCGTTGGGCAAGTTCGGCCTGTACCTGGGCTGGCCGGCCTATCTGGTCCACGGCACCCATGACACGCGCAAGATCGGGCGGCGGTCGTCGTCGGGCTGCTATGGCCTTTATAACGAGCATGTCGAAAAGCTGTATGCGGTCGCAGAGATCGGCACACAGGTGACGGTGTTCTGATCGCCAAGGCGGGGCGCATGGCGCCCTGCCTTTCAACCGTGGTGGATCGCGATGGTCTTGGTGCGGGTGAAGCCGTACAGCGCCTCGAACCCCTTTTCGCGACCATGCCCCGACTTGCCGATGCCGCCGAAGGGCAGCTCGACCCCCCCCCCCGCGCCATAGTTGTTGATGAAGACCTGGCCGCAGTTCAGCCGGCCCGCCAGGCGCAGCTGTCGCGCCCCGTCGCGGGTCCATATGCCGGCGACCAGTCCGTATTCGGTGCCGTTGGCAATGCGAAGGGCCTCCGCCTCATCGGCAAAGGGCATCATGACCTGCACCGGGCCAAAGATCTCCTGCTGCGCCAAGGCGTGATCGGGGGGTACATCCGCAAACAGCGTGGGTCGCACGAAATGGCCGCCGGCCGCCGCGTCAGGATGCAGGCGCCCCTGTGCCGCCAAGGTTAGTTCGCGGGTGCCAAGATCGATGAAATCCTGCACCAGTCGCCTCTGGCGCGACGACACCAGCGGACCCAGGTCGTGGCTGTCGGGCGCCGGTCCTGCCACCAGCCCGTTGAAGATGTCGGACATGCGGCGACGCACCTCGTCATAGACACCGGCCTGTACCAAAACGCGCGACGCGGCCGAACAGGTCTGCCCGGCATTCTGCATGCAGGCCCCGACCAGAACCGGGATCGCCCGGTCCAGGTCGGCGTCGTCAAAGACGATCTGAGGCGACTTGCCTCCCAGTTCTAGCGTCACGGGCACGGCGTTGGCCGCCGCGGCGCGCTGAATGCCGGCCCCGGTCCCGACCGAGCCGGTGAAGGACAGATGATGCACGCCCGGATGTGCGGACAGCGCCGCGCCCACCTCGGCCCCCAGGCCGGTCACGACGTTCAACGCGCCGGGGGGCAAACCCGCCTGATGGGCGATCTGCGCAAAGACCAGGGCCGAGAGCGACGCATCCTCGGCCGGCTTCAGCACCACGGCATTGCCCGCGGCAAGCGCCGCCGCGACGGCGCGGCCCAGGATCTGCATGGGATAGTTCCACGGGATGATGATCCCGCAAACGCCATGCGGCTCGCGCAGTGTATAGGCGGTATAGCCCTGTTGATAGGGAATCGTGCTGCCCATCAGCTTGTCCGCCGCACCGCCGTAGAATTCCAGATAGCGGGCCAGGGCCACCGAATCGCGGCGCGACTGGTCCAGCGGCTTGCCCACGTCCAGCGTCTCGATCATCGCAAGGTCCTCGGCCCGGTCCAGGACCAGGGCGGACATCCGCGTCAGGATGCGCCCGCGGTCGGTGGCGGTCAGCGCCCCCCAGGGGCCGTCCAGGGCGGCGCGGGCGGCGGCGACGGCGGCGTCGACATCGGCCGGGGTGCCGCGACCGATCACCCCGATGGCATCGCCGGTCGACGGATCCTCGACCGGCAGGGTGCCGCCTTGGGGGCGGGTCCAGTGGCCATCCACGAAGATCAGGCTGGTGTCGATGCGGGTCAGATCGTCGATGATCATGCTGCGGTCCTGTGGTCGGTGGAAAAATTGCGTCCGGTCACCTTGTGGCCCGGGCGGCCAGCGCCCAAGCTGGCCCCCCGGCAGGACAGGAGGAGACGATGGACAAGATGACGGTCGGCATGGTGGGCGTGGGTCTGATGGGCCACGGCATCGCGCGAAACATTGCGGCCAAGGGGTGGCCGCTGCTGTTTCTGGATCATCCCGGCAACCAGCCGGTCGGTGACCTGACGGCGCTTGGCGCGCGCCGCGTCGATAGGCTGGAGGCCCTGGCGGAATGCCGCGCGGTCATCCTGTGCCTGTCGGGCACCCCCCAGGTCGAGGAGGTGCTGCTGGGCGCGGGCGGTCTGCTGGCCGCGATCCGTCCGGGAACCGTAATCGTCGACTGTTCGACCGCGATCCCGGCATCGACCCTGCGCCTGGCGGGGCTGACGCGCGAGGCGGGCGGGGAATTCATGGACGCGGCCATGACCCGCACCCCAAAGGAGGCCGAGGAAGGCCGCCTGAACCTGCTGGTGGGCGCGGACGGTGATCTGTTCAACCGCATGCGCCCCCTGCTGGGCACGTTCGCCGAGAACATCTTTCACGCGGGCGACGTCGGCGCGGGCCATACGCTGAAGCTGCTGCACAACTTCGTCTCGATCGGCTGCGCGACCCTGATCAGCGAGGCCGCGGCCTGTGCGCGGCAGGCGGGCATCCGTGACGCGACCTTTGTCGACGTGCTGTCCAAGGGCGGCGGGCACGGTGCCGCGCTGGACCGGATCGCGCCCTTCCTGCTGTCGGGGGACACGTCGGGAATGCGCTTTTCGGTCGCGAATGCGGCCAAGGACCTGTCCTATTACCGGCAGCTGTCGCGGGACGTGGGCGCCGCGCATGACGCGGCAGACGGCGTCGGGGCGGCCTTGGACGGGCTTGCCCAAGGCGGTTTCGCCGACAGCTATCTGTCGGAAGCCGCGGCCCTGTTCGCCCCGCAGGACAAGCCCTCGCACGACTAGCCCGTGACCACGGGCCAGGGGCGTGCGGGCGGGGCGATCCGTTCCCACGCCCGCGCGGCGCGCAGCACGCCCAGGTCGTCGAACCGGCGGCCAGCGATCTGCAACCCGATGGGCACGCCGTTCCGGTCATGGCCGCAGGGCACGCTGATCGCCGGTTGTTCGCCGATGTTGAAGGGCGCGGTAAAGCCGATATGCTGCATCGCGCGCGTCACGTCGTTGTCGGCGGGATAGGCCCAATCCGCCGGAAAGCTGACATTCGGAGAGATGGGCGACAGGATCAGGTCCAGATCAGCCATGGCCTGGGTGGTGCGACGACGGATCTCGACCGTGGCGCCATAGCTGCGCCAGACGTCCTCTCCGGACCGGCCCAGACCCGATTCTGCCCATTCCCGCACCAGCGGCAGGATACGGGCCCGCCGTTCGGGCGCCAGCGCCAGCACGTCCAGCCCGGCCCGCGTGCGCCAGAAATCATCCAGGCCCTGCAGCAGATCGGGGGTCATCCACGGATCGATGGGCCGGATGACGGCGCCGGCTTGTTCGAACAGCGCCGCCGCGGCGGTCACGGCGTCGCTGACCTGCGGGTCGACCGCCATGCCGCAGCCGGCGTCCATCAGCAGGCCGACACGCAGCCCCTTCAGGTCGCAGTCCAGGTCCATCCAGTCGATCGTCGCGGGTGGCAGGGACATGTGGTCGCGCCCGTCGGGCTGGGACAGCACCGCCATGGCCATCGCGGCATCGGTGACGGTCCGCGTCATCGGTCCCGCCGCGCGCCCCATGAAAGGCGGGTCGATCGGCACGCGCCCCAAGCTGGGCTTCAGCCCCACCAGCCCGCACCACGCGGCGGGCAGCCGGATCGATCCGCCGATGTCGGTCCCCAGATGGAGCGGCCCATAGCCCGCAGCCCCTGCCGCTCCCGCCCCCGCGCTGGAGCCGCCGGGGTTCATTGCGGTGTTCCACGGATTGCGCGCCAGCCGGTGAAAGCTGGACAGGCCCGAGGACAGCATCCCGAAATCGGGCATGGTCGTGCGGCCCAGAAAGACCGCCCCCGCCTCGCGCATGCGGGCGGCGGGGGGCGCGTCCTCGGTGCGCGGCGTCATGTCGCTGACCGCGGTGCCCAGGGGCATCGCCACGCCGCGGGTGGCGATGTTCTCCTTGATGGTGATGGGCACGCCGTCCAACGACACGCCGCCCACCGTCAGCGGATCGCCGCGCCGCCAGCGCTCCTCGGACGCGCGGGCGGCCTCCCGCGCCAGGTTGTGATCGACGGTCCACATCGCGTTCAGCACCGGCTCGCAGGCGTCAATGCGGTCCAGGACGGCGCGGGTCACCTCGACCGGGGACAGGCTGCGGTCGGCAAAGCCCGCGGTCATCGCGGCGGCGGTCAGGTCGGCAAATGCGGTCATGGGGTCCTCAGGTGATCCGGGTCAGCAGGCCCGCGGCCAGGCGCGCACGCTCGGGCAGGCTGTCGATCTCGATATGTTCGTCCAGCGTGTGCAGGCCGCGGCCGCGCACGCCGATGCTGTCCAGCGTGGGCACGCCCATCGCACCGATAAAGTTGCCGTCCGACCCGCCGCCCGACCGGTCCGACGACAGGTCGAACCCGATCTGCGCCGACAGGTCGCGCGCCAGATCATACAGCGCCATCGTGCCCGGCTGCGGCTCCCAGACCGGGCGGGTGACGCCGCGGGTGACGGTGAATTCGACCCCGTCCCGTTCGCCCTGCAGCGCCAGCATGGCCGCGACGCCGCGGTCCAGGTCGTCTTGCGTCTTGGCCATGGACAGGACCTCGGCCCGGCATTCCGAGGCCACGCAGTTCACCCATTGCCCGGCATGGATCACGCCCACGGAAAAGGTGCAGTCCTCGGTGGTCATCGCCTCGATCTGCAGGATACGGCGGGCCATGGCGGCGATGGCCGACCGCCCGTCCTTCAGCGCCCAGCCCGCATGGCTGGGCCGGCCGTGGGTCAACAGGTCGAAACGCGCGATGGCGTATCGCCCGATCACCGCGCCCCCGTCGGGCAGCGCGGGTTCGGGCAGCAGCACGGCGCGCTGGCCGCGGGCGGCATCCTCGATCAGGCCGCGGGTGGCGGGGGTGCCGACCTCCTCGTCGGGGGTGAACAGGAACGTGACCGGCAAAGGCGTGGTCAGCCCCGCCCGCGCGATCTGGCGCATCGCTTCCAGAAAGACGTAGTTGCCGCCCTTCATGTCCATGATGCCCGGCCCCCAGGCCTTGCCGTCCTGCACCCGGAAAGGCAGCTTCTCCAGCGTGCCGACGGGATGGACCGTGTCCATGTGCCCCGACACCAGGATGCCCGGCTTGCCCTGATCGGCATGCGGAAAGGTCGCGCGGATCGAGGTGCCGAAGCCCTTGGTGCCCGGCACCGTCTCGACCGTGGCGCCGATCGCGGACAGATCGCGCGCGGCCAGGTCCATCATCCGGCTGACGGCACCCGCGTCCCAGGTCGGGCTTTCGCATTCGATCCAGGGGCGCAGGCCCGTCAGCATCTCCTCCGCGTCGAAGGGCAGGTCGACCGCGCTCATGCCGCCACCGGCAGGCGGCGTTCGATCAGCCGCGCATAGATCGACGCGCCGACGGGCAGGATACCCTCGTCCAGCACGAAGCCTGGATTGTGCAGCGGCACCGTTCCCGCATGGCCCAGGTTGCCATAGGCGCCGGGGACCTGCTGCAGCATGTCGGCGAAATCCTCGGACCCGGTGAAGGGCTGGGAATCGTCGCGCACATTGTCTGCGCCCAGCACGTCGGCGGCGGCCTGTGTCCAGGCGTCCGACAGGTCGGCATCGTTCACCAGCACGTCGAAGATCTCGCGGAACTCGCAGGTGATCCGCAGGTCGAAGGCCTGCGCGGCACCCTCGCAGATGGCGCGCATCCGCGCCTGCATCAGGTCGCGGACCTCGGGTCGGAAGAAGCGGATCGTGCCGGCCAGGGTCGCGGTCTCGGGCACCACGTTGTAGGCGCTGCCTGCATGGATCTGGGTCACCGACAGCACGGCCTGATCCAGCGGCGCGACGTTCCGACCCAGGATCGTCTGGAACTGCCCCACCAGCCCTGATGCCGCGACCAGCGCATCGCGCGACTGCTGCGGCATGGCGGCATGGCTGCCCTTGCCCGTCACGGTGATGTCCAAGAAGGACGCCCCCGCCATGGCCGGACCCTTGCACAGCGTCGCGCGGCCCGGCTGGCCGGTCGGCTGGTTGTGCATGCCATAGACCTCGTCGACCGGGAACCGCTGGAACAGCCCGTCCGCGATCATGGCGCGGGCGCCGCCCAGACCCTCCTCGGCGGGTTGGAAGATCAGGACCGCGGTGCCGTCGAAGTTGCGCGTGCGCGCCAGATACTGCGCGGCACCCAGCAGCATGGTCGTGTGCCCGTCATGGCCGCAGGCATGCATCCTGCCGGCCTGGGTCGAGGCATGGGGCAGGCCCGTCGCCTCCTGGATCGGCAGCGCGTCCATGTCGGCGCGCAGGCCGATGCGGCGGTTGCCCTGACCCCGGCCATGCACGATGCCCACGACGCCGGTCCTGCCCACGCCCTCGTGGACCTCGTCCACGCCCCATTCGCGCAGCTTGGCCGCGACGACCGCGCTGGTGCGAACCTCCTCCATGCCGATTTCCGGGTGGGCGTGCAGGTCGCGGAAGATCGCGGTCAGTTCCGGGACGGCGGCGTCGATCTCAGGCAGGTTCGGCATGTCTCACCTCTGGCATGGCACGGAAGTTCTGGAAGTCCCATGACCGGCCGGGGGCGGCCTCGATCAGGGCGCGGGTATAGGGATGGGCGGGCGCGGCCAGCACCTCGCCCGCGGGGCCGTGTTCCACGACGGCGCCGCGTTGCATGACGATCACCTCGTCGCAGATCTGGGCGGCGACGCGCAGATCGTGGGTGATGAAGACGATGGCGATGCCCAGGTCGCGCTGCAGCTGGTCCAGAAGGTCCAGCACCTGCGCCTGCACCGACACGTCCAGCGCCGACACGGCCTCGTCGGCCACCAGCACGTCGGGGCGCATCATCACCGCGCGGGCGATCGCGATCCGCTGCCGCTGCCCGCCCGAGAACTGGTGCGGATAGCGGGCCAGCGCGTCGGCGGGCAGGCCCACGACGCCCATCAGGCGCGCGGCCTCGGCCATCGCGTCCGCACGGCTGGTGCCATAGTTCAATGGCCCCTCGATCAGGCTCTCGCCGATGGTCCAGCGGGGGTTCAGCGACCGCATCGGGTCCTGGAACACCACCTGCAGCTTCTGGCGGTGCGGGCGCAACGCGCCGCGCGAAAGGTTCGCGATGTCGGCATCGTCCAGCAGGATGCGCCCAGAACTGGGGTCGATCAGCCGCATGATGCAGCGCGCGACGGTGGACTTGCCAGACCCGCTTTCGCCGACGATCCCCAGGGTGCGGCCGCGCGACAGGGCGAAGGTCACATCCTTGGCGGCATGCGCTTGCGGCAGCTTCCGCAGGATGCCGCCGCCGCCATAGATCTTGTTCAGCCGCTCGACCCGCAGGACCGCATCCTCCGTCACGGGCCGGGCATCGCGGGGCGACAGGCTGGGCACGGCCTTCAGCAGCTTGCGGGTATAGTCCGCCTGCGGGCTGCGCAGCAGCGTCTCGACCGCGCCATGTTCGACGATCTCGCCCTGCTTCATGACATAGACGGTGTCGGCGATCTCGGCGACGACGCCCATGTCGTGGGTGATGAACAGCACCGCCGTGCCGTGGCCCTTCTGCAATTCGTCGATCAGCGCCAGGATCTGCTTTTGCGTGGTCACGTCCAGCGCGGTCGTGGGTTCGTCCGCGATCAGCAGCACCGGCTCCAGCACCAGCGCCATCGCGATCATGATCCGCTGGCGCTGGCCGCCCGACAGCTGGTGCGGATAGCTGCGGAAGATGCGCTCGACATCGGGCAGATGGACCTGCTCCATGATCGCCACGGCGCGACGGCGGCGTTCCGCGGCGGGCAGGTCGGTGTGCAGCTCCATCACCTCCATGATCTGGTCGCCCACGCGCAGCACCGGGTTCAGCGCGGTCATCGGCTCCTGGAAGATCATCGCGACGCGGGCCGCGCGCAGGTCGCGCATCTCGGCCTGTGTCAGGGGCAGCAGGTCGCGGCCCTGCAGCCGGATCGTGCCCCCCGCGACGCGCAGCGCGTCGGGCAGCAGCCCCATGATCGCCAGCGAGGTGACGGATTTCCCCGACCCGGATTCGCCCACCAGGCAGACGGTCTCGCCCGCGCGGATGGTCAAGTCGATGCCCTTCAGGACCGCGGGGTTTCCCGGCGTCTCGGGTAGGGTCACGGTCAGGTCGCGTGCCTCCAGCACCACGTCTGCCGCGTCGAAGTTGCGTGTCTTGAACTGCATCAGCCTGCCCTCTTCTTCAGCCGCGGGTCCAGCATGTCGCGTGCCGCATCGCCCAGAAGGTTGATCGACAGGATGCACAGCGACAGCGCGATGCCGGGATAGAGGATCAGCTCCGGCTTGATGCGGAAGAACAGCCGACCCTCGGCCATGATGTTGCCCCAGGTGGGGGTCTCGGTGCTGACGCCTGCGCCCAGGAAGGACAGGATCGCCTCGGTCAGGATGGCGCTGGCCAGGATGTAGGTGCCCTGCACGATCAGGGGTGCGGTGGTGTTCGGCACCAGGTGGCGCACCAGGATCTTGCGCATCGGCGTGCCAAGCGCGATCGCGGCCTCGACATAGGGCTCCTCGCGCGCGGAAAGGACAACGGCGCGGACCAGACGCACGACGCGGGGGATCTCGGGGATGGTGATCGCGGCGATGACCGATCCGACCGACGGGCCGTTCAGCGCCACCAGCGCGATGGCCAGCAGGATCGACGGGATCGCCATCAGCGCATCCATCGCCCGCATGATGATCGCGTCCGCCGTGCGGAAGAAGCCCGCGATCATGCCGATGATCAGGCCCAGCAGGACCGACACCACCGCCGTGGCGATTCCGATGATCAGCGACAGCTGTCCCCCGATCAGCACGCGGCTGAAGATGTCGCGACCGAAATTGTCGGTGCCAAGGGGATGGCCCTCGATCGGGCCCTGCAAGCGGGCCATGGGGTTCATCGCCAGCGGGTCATGCGGCGCGATCCAGCCCGCCAGCAGCGTCAGGACGACGATGACGGCCAGCACCAGCGCCGCGATCTTGCTGCCTGCGCCCAGATGCGGCAGGCGCAGCGCGCGCAGGACCGGCTGCATCGCCGAGGTCGGTTGCGGTACCTGTGCCATCAGTAACGGATCCTTGGGTCAAAGAGGCGGTAGCTGAGGTCGATCAGCAGGTTCACCAGCACATAGAGGAAGCTGGTCAGCAGGATCATCGCCTGGATGACCGGATAGTCGCGCGCCAAGATCGCATCGACCGTCAGGCGGCCCACGCCGGGGATGTTGAAGACGGTCTCGGTCACCACCACGCCTCCGATCAGCAGGGCAAAGCCGGTGCCGATCACGGTCAGGATCGGGACGGCCGCGTTCTTCAGTGCGTGGCGGAACAGGACGGTGCGTTCCGGGGCCCCCTTGGCGCGGGCGGTGCGAATATAGTCCTCGCCCAGCACCTCCAGCATGTTGGCCCGCGTCATGCGCGCGATCAGCGCGACATAGATGGTGGACAGCGTCAGCGCGGGCAGGAAGGCATTTGACAGAAACCCGCCCAGGCCCGACGACAGGGGCGTGTATCCCTGCACCGGGAACCAGCCCAGCTGCAGCGAGAAGACCAGGATGAACAGGTATCCGATCACGAAGACCGGCACCGAAAACCCCAGGACCGAGAAGGTCATCACCGCGTAATCGGCCATGCTGCGATGCTTCCACGCGGCCAGGACGCCCATCGGCACGGCGATCGCGACCGACATCACGATGGTCAGCACCGCAATGGACAGGGTCGGCGCGATGCGGTCGGCGACCATCGTGGCCACCGGCGTGTTCGAGATCAGCGACACGCCCAGATCGCCCCGCAGCAGCTGTCCGACCCAGGTCACGAACTGGATGTGCAGCGGATCGTTCAGGCCCATGGCCTCGCGAATGCGCTCCAGCTGGGCGGGGGTCGCCATGTCGCCCGCGATGATCGCGGCCGGGTCGCCCGGCGTCAGGCGCAGCAGCAGGAAGACGAAGACGGCGACCAGCAGCATCACCGGAATGACGGCCAGAATGCGCCGCAGGATGTACCCCAGCATCAGGTTTCTCCGATCAGGTGGGTGGGGGGCGGCAGGACCGCCCCCTGCTTTCGATCACTCGGACTTCTGCAGGCCCCAGAAGACCGGCACGGGCGAGTTGATCATCTCGGTGATCGTGGTGCGACGGGCCTGCGGCAGGGTGTACTGACCCAGAGGGATCAGCAGGCCGTTCTCAAGGGCATGGGCCTGGATCTTCTCGGCGACCGCGGCCTGGGCTGCTGCGTCGGGGGCGTCGATGAACTCCTCCTTGAGACCCTCGATGGTCTCGTCGGTCGGCCAGCCGAACCAGGCGTCGTCGCCGCGTCCGTTCAGCATCGGGTTCGAGATCGGGTTCGAGATCTCCGGCACCATCCAGTTTGTGATGAACACGTTCCAGCCCCCTTCGGCCGGGGCTGCCTGGCTGGCACGGCGGGTGACCAGCGTTTGCCAGTCCATCGGCTGCAGCTCGACCTGGAACCCGGCCTCGCGCAGCATCTGCGACACGACGACGGGCTGAGTGGCCAGCGCCACCATGTCGGTGGGCGCCATCAGCACGACCGGCGTGCCGTCGTAGCCCGCCTGTTCCAGCAGCGCCCGCGCCTCCTCGGCGCCGCCGCCCTGGGTCAGGGTTTCGGTGCCGATCGCGTTCTCCAGCGGCGTACCGCAGCCCAGGATGGCGCCGCAGACCGAATAATATTCGGGGTTGCCGACCATCGCGGCCAGGACCGGTTCCTGGGTGATCGCCTTGATTGCCGCCTGGCGGACCTGGACGTTGTCGAAGGGCGGGTGCAGGAAGTTCATCCGCGTCATCGTCTGCATGCCGGTCGGCTCGCGCGTCTCGACGACGATGTTCGGATCACCCTCCAGCAGCGGGATCAGGTCGACCTGCATCGCCTCGATATAGTCGATCTCTCCGCCCGACAGCGCGTTCACGGCGGTCTGGACGTCGGGCATGTTGACCCATTCGACGCGGTCGACATTGACGACCTTGCCGCCGGCCATCCAGTCGGCGGGTTCGTCGCGCGGCACGTATTCGTCGAACTTCTCATAGACGACCATCAGCCCCGGCTGGAACTCCGCCTCGACAAAGCGGAACGGCCCCGAACCCACGTATTCGGTGATCGCCTCGTCGGCCGAGGTCTGGGCCACGCGGGCGGGCATGATGAAGGGGGGCAGGGCCGACTGCTTGGACAGCACGTCCAGCATCGGCACGAAGGGTTCGGTCAGCGTCCAGGTGATCGTCTTGTCATCGGTCGCCTCAAGGCTGGCGGTGCGGTCCATGATGACCTGTCCGCCCGCGTCCTTCTGCCCCCACCGCTGCAGCGAGGCCACGGCATCGGCCGCCGTCACCGGCGCGCCGTCATGGAAGGTCAGCCCGTCGCGCAGCGTGAAGGTATAGGTCAGCTGATCGTCCGAGATGGTCCAGTCGGCCATCTGCGGCTGCGGCTGGAATTCGGAATCCTGCGCGATCAGCACGTCGTAGATCATGTAGGCGTGGTTGCGCGTGATGTGGGCGGTGGTGATAACGGGGTCCAGCACGCGCAGGCCGGAATGCATCACGGCCTTGACGGTGGTCTCGGCCCAGGCCGCGCCTGTCAGCATGGTCGAGGCCAGAAGCGTGGCAGTCAATTTCTTGAGCATGGTGTCCTCTCTGTTGAACGGGTCCGCGGGGTGATCTTGGCGTCAGCTTTGCGCGGGGGGTGTGAAGGGTGCGCCGCCCGGCTCCAGCCGGATGCCGGGGACAAGGTTGCGAAAGGGCAGGCTGGCCGGGCTGACGGGCATGGGCCCGGGCGCGGCGCAGGTCAGGATCGCCGCCGCGATGGGGGCGAAATCGGCACGGAAATGGTTCGAGCTTTTCACGACCAGGATGGCCTGCTCCTCGGGGACGATCCCAAGGAAGCGGAACATCTGACGATCGGCCATCTGCGCCTTTTCCGACGCGACGGCCACCCGCACGCCCCCGATGCTGAGGCAGGCGGACGGCCCAAGCGCCAGATGCGCGCCGCCATAGAACGGGCCCGTGGCATGGCAGGCCCCGTCGGACAGCGCGTCCACCGTGAACCGGCCCTGAAATGGCGCATCGCCCGGAATGCCGGACCGACCGCCCAGGGCCAGATCGATGGTCGCGCCCACCCCCGCGGCATGGGCCGCCGCCGCCGCCTCCGGATCGATGATCAGGCCGATGGCCGCGTCCCGGGCATCGGCCTCGACCAGGGCGCGCAGCATGCCGGTCGTGTCGGAATTGCCGCCTGCGCCGGGATTGTCCTGCGTGTCGACCAGGATCACCGGCCGATCGGTGGCGCGGCGCATCGCCTCTGCCACCCCGCCCGCGGGGCTAAGGCATTCGCCGCGGAACGCGGGTTCGGCCTCGCGCAGGGCCTGTGCCAGGCCGTCGGCCATCGCACCGGCCTGTGCCTGCGTCTGGGCATAGGCGATGACCGAGGGGCGGCAGTCGGCGAAATCGGCCGCGGGAAACCCCATGAACAGCGACGCACAGCCCTGACCGTCGCATGCGGCAACCCGGTCATAAAGCCCGGCTGCGGGCTGTGCATCGGTTGCCTGCCACGCGATCGGGATCAGAAAATCCAGCTGCCGGAACGCCTTGGCGTTGGGCGCGCCGCCCATCAGGCGGTCAAGTTGCTGCGCCGCACGATGCCCGGTCAGGGCCATGTCGACATGCGGATAGGTGCGGAACCCCACCATCAGGTCGGCATTGTCCACCATCCGCGCCGTGATGTTGCCGTGCAGGTCCAGCGCCGCGACGACAGGCGTGTTCGGCCCGACTGCCTGGCGGACCCGCTCCAACAGCAGGCCTTCGCCGTCCGGCGCCCCATCGGCCACCATCGCGCCGTGCAGGTCCAGAAAGACGCCGTCCAGCGGCCCCGCATCGCGCAGGCCCTGGACGATCTCCTCGGTCAGGGCGGCATAGCAATCGGCGGTCACCGGGGCCGATGGGACCGCGCCGGCCCAGACGACAGGCACCATCTGCCAACCCTGCCTTTCGCCATGCGCGATGACACCGGCGATCGGCAGGTTCACGTCCCGTGCACGCTCGATGATCTGCGCCCCACGGCACAGCGGTAGATAGCCACCGCCCTGTTCAAAGGCCGCCATGTCGGCGGGGCTTGGGGCAAAGGAATTGCTCTCATGAACGAAGCCCGCAAGGGCGATCCGCAAAGGACGGGCAGGAATCGTCTGGGTCAGCAATGTATTGTCATCCGATACAGTTGCATTGTATCACGAGTGTATTAACCCAAAATTGATCATGTCAACGTCGGAGATTGCATGCAGCGCAAGAATCACGATCCGGACGCTCCGCAGGCCGAGAATGCCTTGTTCGTCCAATCCCTTGCCCGCGGAATGAGCGTTCTGGAAGCGTTTCGCGATGCCGATGGGGCACTGTCGCTTGGCCAGATCGCCACGCGGACCGGTCTGACACGCAGCGCGGCGCAGCGTCTGGTGCACACCTTTCGCACACTGGGCTATCTGACGTTGGCCGAGGATGGTCGCGGCTTTCGTCTGGACCTGCCGATCCTGGACCTGACGCACGACTATCTGCGCCTGAACCCGCTGGTGCGTCGCGCCAGTCCGATCCTGCTGGACCTGCGTCGCAACGTCCGCGAACGGGTCGACTTGTCACTGTTCGATGGTCAGCGCATGGTCTATGCCGCCCGGATGCAAAGCAAGCGCGAGACGTTCTTTGCGACCTTGGTGGGCAACAGCGTGCCCACGACCTGCACGTCGGGTGGTTGGGCCGTCATGGCGATGCTGCCCCCGACCGAGGTCGACCAGATCCTGGACGAGGCCAGTCTTCGGCCGCTGACGCCCCGGACCCTGACCGATCCCCAGGCGATCCGCGACCAGGTCGCGCTGGCGCGAGAGGCCGGCCACGCGCTGGCGCTGGAGCAGATCCTGATGGGAGAGGTGGCCCTTGGCGTGGCGATCCCGGACGCATCGGGCCGCCCGATCGCCGCGATCCACATCGCCGGATCGCTCTCGGAGTGGGATCCGGAGGAGTTCCGCCGCCGCAATGCACCCCTGGCCGCAGAGGCCGTGCGCAGCATCATGTCAGCGTAGGCGACATCATGTATGGCCGCCAAGTGCGGCTGATCATTTAACTTTCTGGATATTGGCTGGGGCGGTAGGATTCGAACCTACGGTACACGGTACCAAAAACCGATGCCTTACCACTTGGCCACGCCCCAACTGTGGAGGGTGATTACCCAAGCCCGCAGATGGGTGCAAGACGAAAAATGCAGAAATCTTGCCCCCATCCCAAAGCCCCGGTATCGACGCGCCATGGAACACGCCGATATCGTCATTCTGGGGGCCGGGGCGGCCGGATTATTCTGCGCAGGCTCTGCCGTCGCGCAGGGCAGGCGGGTCGTGGTGCTGGATCATGCGCCGACGCCCGCCGAAAAGATCCGCATTTCCGGCGGCGGGCGGTGCAATTTCACCAACTTCGCGACCGGGCCGGACCGTTTCCTGTCGGACAACCAGCGCTTCGCAGCCAGTGCCTTGGCGCGGTATCGTCCGCAGGCCTTTGTCGATCTGGTCGACCGGGCGGGAATCGCTTGGCATGAAAAGACCCAGGGGCAGCTGTTCTGTGACGGCAAGGCCACGCAGATCACCGACATGCTGCTGGACCGCATGGCCGGGGCGGACCTGCGCCTTGGCACGCGCATCGACGGCGTCAGCAAGGATGGTGATCGGTTCGTGGTCGCGACCTCCGGCGGGTCGATCAGCACGGGTCGGGTCGTCGTCGCGACGGGCGGCAAGTCGATTCCCAAGATCGGGGCGACGGGGCTAGGCTATGATCTGGCGCGCCAGTTCGGGTTGCGGCTTGTCGAAACGCGGCCCGCGCTGGTACCGCTGACCTTTGCGGAACAGGATCTGGCGCTGTGCCGTCCGCTGGCCGGGCTGTCGGTAGAGGCGCGGATCACGCATGGCAAGGGCAGCTTTCGCGATGCGCTGCTGTTCACGCATCGCGGGCTGAGCGGCCCGGTGATCCTGCAGATCTCAAGCTTCTGGCAGGCGGGCGAGGTGCTGACGATCGATCTTGCGCCCGACCGCGACATCGCCGCCGACCTGAAGGCCGCACGCGGTGGCAAGGCGCAGGTTGCGACCGTACTGGCCCAGATGCTGCCGGAACGCCTTGCGCAATCCGTGGCGGCGGACGCGGGCTTGGCACAGGCGCGGCTGGCCGATCAGCCGAACGCCCGGCTGGACGCGCTGGGCGCGCGTGTGAACCGGTGGCAGGTCCGACCCGTGGGGACCGAAGGCTATCGCACCGCCGAAGTGACCCTGGGCGGCGTGGATACGCGCGATCTGGACGCGCGGACCATGCAGGCGCGCCAGGTGCCCGGACTGGCGTTCATCGGTGAATGCGTCGACGTGACGGGGTGGCTGGGCGGCTATAATTTTCAGTGGGCCTGGGCGTCGGCGGATGCCGCCGGGCGCGCCGCCTAGGTCCGTGGCGTCGGGCTGAGCAGGTCGCGCCCGTCATCGATGCGACCCCGTTCGACCATCTCCTCGAACGCGGCGTCGGGGTTCAGGTCGGACAGGCGCGCATCGGCGGGGCGTGAGGGGCGGGCAGGGCTTGGACGCGCCTCCGCTTCGGGCTGTTCCAGGCGGATGCGGTGGACGGGTTCCGGCACCAGATAGCCCTTGCTGTCCAGCGCATGGCGCAGCAGGCGAAACGCCTCTCCGCGCGCCAGGTCGAAATCGGTGCCGTCCTGCGAGACCCAACCCCCGGCGCGGATGACCACGTGATCCGGTCCCTGGGCATCCAGCCAGGCAACGGGTTCGGGACGCTTCAGCACGAAATCCATCCCCGCCAGCGCCCTGAGCACCAGATCGCGCGCGCGGCCCAGATCGGCGCCGGGGTCGATGGTCAGGTCGACCATGAACCGGCGTTCGGGGTTGCGCGTGTAATTGGTCAGGACGGCCTTGTAGATGATCTGGTTCGGGATGCGGATGTGATTGCCGTCCAGCGTCAGCAGGGTGGTGCCGCGGCTGGTCAGGCGGATCACCCGACCGCGCAGACCGTTCACCTCGATCAGGTCGTTCGGGTTGAAGGGCTGGCGCAGCGACAGCAGCATCGTGGCCACGAATCCTTCGATCGTGTCGCGGGCCGCAAAGGACAGCGACAGGCCGAAGATGCCCGCCGCACCCAGCAATGTCCCCAACAGCGCCCGCGCGCCCATCAGGTCCAGCGCCACGACAAGCGCCACGATCCATGCGGTCAGCCGGATCGTCTGCGCCAGAAATCCGGCGATGAAGGGGTTCGGTGCGATCCCCGACAGGGTTCGTTCCCGCCGCGACAACCAGCCGCCGGCCAGCACGATTATCGCCCCCACCGCCAGGCCCAGTGCCATGAAGGGCAGGCCCGCGATGACCGCGGTCAGGCGAGACTGAAACCTGTCGCGTACCGAGACCAGCCGCGTGCCCAGGTCTGTAGACAGGGTAACCTGATCCTCGATCGCGACGACCCCCTCGACGCGCGCCAGCAGCGATTCAAGGCGCGAAATGGTCTGCTGTTCGGTCACCTCGCCGACCAGCGTCACGATCCCCGCATCGACGCTGGCACGGACGCCATCGAATTCAGGGACTTGCGCCAGGATGCTGGAAATCCGCGACAGGATTGCCAAGTCCGTCGCCCGGTTGTCCTGCGTCGAGATCGCGCCACTTGGCGTCGACGGTGCTGACGGATCGACGACCTGGGCGGCCACGGGGGCCGCCAGCGTCAACAGGATCAGCAGTACGCGGATCATGCCGGGAGCGGGTCGGCCTTTGCCAGCCGGTCGAAGGCCATCAGCGATGCGATCAGCGCGGGCATGCGGTCCAGCGGGATCATGTTCGGCCCGTCGGACGGCGCGGTGTCGGGGGCTTCGTGCGTTTCGATGAAGACGCCGGCCACACCCAGGGCCACCGCGGCCCTTGCCATGACCGGGGCGAATTCGCGCTGCCCGCCCGAACTGCCGCCCTGACCGCCCGGCTGCTGGACCGAATGGGTCGCGTCCATGATCACCGGATAGCCGGTGCGCGCCATGATCGGCAGCGACCGCATGTCGGCCACCAACGTGTTATAGCCGAAGCTGGCCCCGCGTTCGGTCAGCAGGATGTTCCCGTTCCCGGTCGAGGCGACCTTGTCCGCGACGTTGGGCATGTCCCAGGGGGCCAAGAACTGACCCTTTTTGATGTTGACCACCGCGCCGGTGCGGCCCGCGGTCAGCAACAGGTCGGTCTGGCGGCACAGAAAGGCGGGGATCTGGATCACATCGACCACCTGCGCGGCGCGCACCGCCTGGTCAGCGTCATGGATGTCGGTCAGCACGGGGCAGCCGAACCTTTCGCGGACCGCGGCCAGGATCTCCAGCCCCTCGTCGATGCCTAAGCCGCGGCGACCCGACAAAGAGGTGCGGTTCGCCTTGTCATAGCTGGCCTTGAAGACGAAGGACGCCCCGGCATCGGCACAGGCCCTGGCCATCACTCCGGCGATCATCAGCGCGTGGTCCAGGCTTTCCAGCTGGCAGGGTCCGGCGATCACCGTCAGCGGCAGGTCGTTGCCGCAGGTGATCGAACCGATTGGGATATGCTTGGCAGTCGTCATGTCGATACCTGTTCGCGTAGGATGGAGGCCGTCAGCGACAGCATCAGATAGATACCCGAAAACACCAGGAATGCCACCAGGGTGTTCTGGAACGCGCGGGGATAGGTCGCCTCATCCGGCGGAATGGGCGCGATGGACAGCGACAGATAGCGGACCTGCTTGTTCGCCTCGATGCGCGCGGTCTCCATCTGGGCGGCGGCGGCGGCCAGCATTTCCTGGCGCGTCAGCATCTCGGCCTCGGCGACGCGCAGCTCTCCGCCGATGGCGGCCAGAGAGTTGCGGGTGTCGTTGCCCTGCGTCAGCTGCTGGCGGGTCTGGGTGATCAGGTCGCGCAGGCGGGCGATGTCGCCCTCCACCGCATCGACGCGGCTTTGCAGGGGGCGAGCATTCGACTGCAACTGGCCCAGTTCCAGCTGCTTTTCGGCCAGTTGGCCTTCCAGCATGCTGACCTGCGCCATGACCACGCCGCTTTCCGCGACGGGGTCCAGCACGCCCAGCCTCTCCTGCAATTCCTGGACGCGAAGCTGGGCGGCCAGCATCTTTTCCTCGGCGTCCTGATAGGTCTCGCGCGCGCCGTCCATCTGGTCGGAGCGCATGCGTGAGGTCAGGGCGTCAACAAGCTGTTCCGCGTAGGAAATCAGCGCGCGCGAGAACTGTTCGCTCAGCTGCGGGTCGGGCGCGATGACCTCCATGTTCAGCACGCCTTCGGTCGGGTCATAGCCGATCTTGACGGAATCCTTGTACAGGCTGAACGTGGCCTCGTTTGTGGCATCCGCCGGCAGCCGCTTGATCGCATCGACTGACGGGTCCTGGAAGGCGCGCCGGAAGCCCAGATCCTCGTCCAGGCGCAGCATCGCGTCGCGCGATGTCAGATAGCTTTGCACCGCGACCGCGTCCTGGTTCGTGCCCAGGCCCGACCCGCCCAGCATCCCGCTGAGCCCGCTGGCGCCGGATCCGCTTTCGGCCGACTGGATCTGGAACTGCGATACCGTTGCGTAAAGCGGAGAGGCATAGCGGCCGTAATAGATGCCGACCAGTGCGGTCGGCAGGAACACGAACAGCGCCAGCCGCATCGCCAGCATCGCCATGCGGCGGCGGCGGCGGCGGGCCAGGTCGCGCTGGATGCGATAGATTTCGGCGGCGCGCTTTTCCTCGGTCAGTTCCTCGCGGGACGGCAGGGCGGGGCGGCCGGGGGGCGCCGGGCTGCGGTCGGGCAGGATCGACGGCACGGGGGCCTGCCGCACGGCGGGCGCGTTGGGCGAGGGGGCGGCCTGCGCGCGCGTGCCCTCCGACGACAGGATGCTGCCGACGGCGGTGCGGTGGGACGGATCGATCCCCCGCTCGCGCAGACGGAGCACGGCCTCCTCGGCCGAGGAAACCTCGATCTGGTGCAGGGCGGCGATACGCTTGGCGATGCGCAGCTGGCGTTCGGTCAGCTTCTCTGCGCGGATGGCGGCCAGTCGCGTCTCTATGTCGCCAGAATCCGCGGGGGGTGCGGCCGGCGTGTCCTTTTCTGGGGACGGCGCTGCGGGCTTGGTCAGGCGAAAATCACCCAAGCCATCGTCGATCGGTTCGGTGGCCAGGAACCGTTCCAGCCGCGCCTGGCGTTCGGACGCGTCAGCGGCGGGGGCATCGCTGCGGCGCGCGACCTCCAACCGGGGCGGCGCGGGGCTGTCCGATGCGGTCGGTTCCGCTGGCGGGGGCGTCTGGGGCGTGATCGAGGCCATCGCCTGCGTGTTGTACCGGCGCGCTTTAGGAGGTGTAGTCATAATATTGCTTGGCCTCGTCGAGGGTCTCGAACAGATACAGCCTGCCATCACGCAGGATCGCGGCGCGGTTGCAGAACTTCTCGATCGTGCTGGGCTGGTGGGACACGATCACCGTGGTCGCGGTCTGAAGCCGCTCGAACAGGACGCGACCGGCCTTGCGGTTGAATTCCACATCCGTGGTCTGGGGCATGCCCTCGTCGATCAGGTAGATGTCGAAATCCAGCGCCAGCAGCAGCGAGAAGTTGAACCGTTGCCGCATGCCCGTGGAATAGGTGCCGACCGGCATGTCGAAATATTCGTGGATGTCGCACAGCCACCGCGTGAAGGCCGCGACGTAGTCAGGGTCCAGCCCATAGATGCGCGCGATGTAACGCGCGTTCTCGTTACCGGTGTGGCGCGTGACCAGGCCGCCCATGAACCCCAGGGGAAACGAGATGCGGCATTCGCGGCGGATCTTGCCTTCGTCGGGCTTTTCCAGCCCGCACATCATGTTCACCAGTGTGGTCTTGCCGGTGCCGTTGGGGGCCAGGATGCCAAGCGATTGCCCCAGCTCGACCCTGAACGAGGCCTGCTCGAGGATGATCTTGTGCTGCTTGCCGGTCCAGAAGGATTTGGACACATTGTCGAATTCAAGCATGGCCTTGTTATACCAACGCGTTTCGGCACGAGGCGTGCCATGCCGGGTGCCTCGACTGCCAAGGCGACATTAGGGTGGGGCGGACGGGGTGTCCAGTCTTGCGATGGGGCCCGATAATTTGTGATCTGACCAGCCTTATATCGCCGCAATTTCGCCATAAATGCGACGCATGTATCATCACGACGCACCGCTGGCCGACCGTATCCGTGCCTGCAGGCTGTGCGCGGACCGCTTTGCCGTGACCGCCACGCGCCATGCGCCCCGACCGGTGGTCTGGTTCCGGCCGGAAACGCGCATCCTGATCGTGGGGCAGGCGCCGGGCGCGCGGGTTCATGACAGCGGGCGACCCTTCACCGACCGTTCCGGCGACAGGCTGCGCGACTGGATGGGGGTGGAGCCCGACACCTTCTATGACCGCGACCGGATCTCGATCGTGCCGATGGCCTTCTGCTTTCCGGGTTACGACGCCAAGGGGTCGGACCTGCCGCCCCCGCCGATCTGCGCGGCGACGTGGCGGCGGCAGGTGATGGACCAGCTGAATCCGCAGCTGACCCTGCTGGTCGGCGGGCACGCGATGCGGTGGCATCTGGGCGCGCGCAACGTGACGCAGACCGTCCGGGACTGGCGCACCCATGCGCCGGCGATGTTTCCGCTGCCTCATCCCAGCTGGCGTAACACCGGATGGCTGCGCGCCAATCCGTGGTTCGCGACCGACCTGCTGCCCGTGCTGCGGGACCGGGTGGCGACCCTGCTGGGCTGATCAAGCCCAGGTCCACGCCCGGGACGCTTTGTGGCCATGCGGGCTTGTGTTTCGCACACGCATCCGTGACGATAAGACCATCCAGCGGGAACGCGCCTGTCATGCCTTCCCGCCAATCATCGTTAGGGAGACGCCGACATGGGTAAATTGAAACCGATCCTGCTGAGCACCGCCATGGCACTGGGTGCCACGCCGCTGATGGCGCAGGAAGAACAGTTCATCACCATCGGCACCGGCGGCCAGACGGGCGTCTATTACGTCGTGGGTCAGTCGATCTGCCGCCTGGTGAACCGTGACACCGCAACCACCGGCCTGCGCTGCACCGCGCCCGCGACCGGCGGGTCCATCGACAACATCAACCAGATCCGGTCCGGCGGCATGACGATGGGCGTTGCCCAGTCCGACTGGCAGTTCCACGCCTATAACGGCAGCTTGGACTATGAGGGCGATGCCTTCACCGACCTGCGCGCCGTGTTCGCCGTCCACCCCGAGCCCTTCACCGTCGTGGCCCGTGCCGACAGCGGCGTCGAGACCTTCACCGACCTGGCAGGCAAGCGCGTCAACGTCGGCAACCCCGGTTCCGGATCGCGCGGCACGTTCGAGGTCGTCCTGGAAGCCATGGGCATGAGCATGGACGACTTTGCGCTGTCGTCGGAACTGCGCCCTGCCGAACAGTCGGCTGCCCTGGGCGACAACCAGGTCGATGCCATCAGCTATACCGTAGGCCATCCCAACGGTTCGATCCAGGAAGCGACCTCGACCGTGGACGCGACCCTGGTCGACGTGTCCGGCGAGGCGATCGACAAGCTGATCGCGGACAATCCGTTCTACTCCAAGGTCGTGATCCCCGGCGGCATGTATGCCGGCAACGACGACGACACCGAGACCTTCGGCGTCAAGGCAACCTTCGTGACCTCGGCCGCGATCCCGGACGAGACGGTGTACCAGGTCGTCAAGGCGGTCTTCGACAACTTCGACCGCTTCAAGGGTCTGCACCCGGCCTTCGCCTCGCTGACCCCCGAGGAGATGATCGCCGACGGCAACAGCGCGCCCCTGCACCCCGGTGCCGAGCGCTACTATCGCGAACAGGGCTGGATCCAGTAATCCAGGCCTGACCGGGGCGGCCCCATCGGGCCGCCCTTCATCATGACCAACGAACAACAAGATGCATCGCACGGGGTGCCGTGATGAGCGACGACGACAAGACCAGGGAACGCCAGCAGCAGGCCAGCGCGGTCGAGATGCAGGCGTCGGGCCATGGCGCCCTGACCCAGGAGGAACTGGACGAACTGGTCGCCTCGTCGGACACGGGCGCGCGCACTCCGCCGGGTTTCGTGGGCAAGCTGATCCTGGGGGTGGCCCTGTGCTGGTCGCTGTTCCAGCTGTGGATCGCCTCGCCGCTGCCCTTCATGCTGAACTTTGCCATCATCAGCGCCACGGATGCCCGCGCAGTCCATCTGGCCTTCGCGCTGTTTCTGGCTTTCATGGCCTATCCAGCTGAAAAGTCGCCTTTCCAGCTGGCCCTTGGTGTGTCGGTTCCGGTGATCCTGTCCGGGCTGTTCATCTATGGCGCGCCCGCCGCGATGCCGCTGTGGTGGCTGGCACTGGCCGGGGCGGGCGTCGTTGCGGCCGTGCTGCTGGGCAGTCCCAAGACCCGCGTTCCGCCATGGGAATGGCTGCTGGCGCTGGCCGGCGTGGTCGTCACCATGTACGTCTTTATCAACAGCGATGCCCTTGGCCGCCGGGTCGGCGCGCCGATCACCACTGACCTGATCGTGGCGGTCGTGGGCATCCTGCTGCTGCTGGAGGCCACGCGCCGCAGCCTTGGGCCTGCCCTGATGATCGTGGCCACGGTGTTTCTGGCCTATACCTTCCTGGGCCCCTACATGCCGTCGATCATCGCGCATCGCGGCAATTCCCTGGCCGAGGTCGCCAACCACCAGTGGGTCACGACCGAAGGCGTGTTCGGCATCGCCCTTGGGGTATCGACCAGCTTCGTGTTCCTGTTCGTGCTGTTCGGCGCGCTGTTGGACAAGGCGGGCGCGGGCAACTATTTCATCCAGGTCGCCTTTTCGCTGATGGGCCACCTGCGCGGCGGGCCTGCCAAGGCCGCCGTGGTCAGCAGCGCCATGACCGGCCTGATCTCGGGCTCGTCCATCGCCAACGTGGTCACCACCGGCACCTTTACCATCCCGCTGATGAAGAAGGTGGGCTTTTCCAGCGAAAAGGCCGGGGCGGTCGAAACCGCGTCGTCGGTCAACGGCCAGATCATGCCGCCCGTCATGGGCGCCGCAGCCTTCCTGATGGTCGAATATGTGGGCATTCCCTATTTCGACGTGGTCAAGCACGCCATCCTGCCTGCCACGATCAGCTATATCGCACTGGTCTACATCGTGCATCTGGAGGCCATGAAGGCCGGGATGCAGGGCCTGCCGCGCGCCTATACGCCGCCGCCGCTGCTGCGCCGGCTGATGTTCGCGGCCTTCCTGATCGCGGGCATCTGCGCGCTGTCGCTGGCGGTCTATTATCTGATGGGCTGGATCCGGCCCGCATTCGGTGCGGCCGCCCCCTACGTGGTCTTTGCCGTCCTGACGGCGGCCTATGTCGGCCTGCTGTGGGTCGCATCGCGCGAGGAGCCGCTGCAGATCGACGATCCCAACGCGCCGGTGACGGAACTGCCGCTGCCGGGGCCGACGGTCCGGTCGGGTCTGCACTTCATCCTGCCGGTGGTCGTGCTGGTCTGGGCGCTGATGGTCGACCGCCTGTCGCCGGGCCTGTCGGCCTTCTGGGCCACCGCCTACATGATCTTCATCCTGCTGACGCAGCGACCGCTGATGGTGCTGCTGCGCGGGTCCGACCGCACCGGAAACGCCCGCACCGGGCGCGCATTGCGGGCGGGGTTCGACGATCTGGTGGACGGGCTGATCTCGGGCGCACGCAACATGATCGGCATCGGCATCGCCACGGCGACCGCGGGCATCATCGTGGGTGCGGTCAGCCAGACCGGCGTCGGATCGGCCCTGGCCGAGGTGGTCGAGGTCCTGTCGGGCGGCCATCTGCTGGCCATCCTTGGCCTGACCGCGGTCCTGTCGCTGATTCTGGGGATGGGTCTGCCCACGACGGCGAACTATATCGTCGTCTCGGCACTGCTGGCGCCGGTCATCGTGACGCTTGGACAGCAGAACGGGCTGATCGTGCCGCTGATCGCGGTGCACCTGTTCGTGTTCTACTTCGGCATCATGGCCGACGTGACCCCGCCCGTGGGCCTTGCATCCTTTGCCGCGGCCGCCGTGTCGGGAGGCGATCCGATCAAGACCGGGGTCGTCGCATTCGGCTACAGCATGCGCACGGCGGTCCTGCCGTTCCTGTTCATCTTCAACACCGATCTGCTGCTGATCGACGTGGGCTGGGGGCAGGGGATCTTCGTCTTCATCACGGCGACCATCGCGATGCTGCTGTTCGCGGCCGCGACCCAGGGCTGGTTCCTGGTCCGCAGCAAGCTGTGGGAGACGGTCCTGCTGCTGGTGATCGCCTTTACCATCTTCCGGCCCGGCTTCTTCTGGGGCTACGTCTTTCCGCCGTTCGAGGAGCGTTCGGGCGCGGAACTGGTCCAGGCGCTGGAGGACAGCGAGGTCGGCGACGGCCTGCGCCTGCGCATCGCCGGGCTGAACGACATCGGCAACCCTGTTGAGTTCACGGCCCTGCTGCCCGTCCCCGAAGGCGCCACCGGAGAGGAACGGCTGGAGGCCGCGGGCATCACCCTGATCCAGGACGGTGATCGCACGCTGATCGATAACGTGGCGTTCGACAGCCCGGCGCAGGCGGCGGGGCTGGACTGGGATCAGACCGTGCTTGCCGTGAACGCCCCGGCGGCGGCGCCGTCGCGGTACTGGATCTATATCCCGGCCTTCCTGCTGATGGGGTTGGTGATCTGGTCGCAGCGTCGGCGCGAGACGCGCCCCCAGCCCGTGAAAGGACCGCGCCATGCATGACGTCGTGCTGTTGCCGATCGACCTTCAGCATCCTGAAAGCTGGGAAAAGGCCCTGCCGGCCGCGATGCGGCTGGCGGGGGACCGGGGCGTGATCCACCTGCTGGGGATCGTGCATGATTTCGGCAGCTCGATGGTAGCGACCTTCCTGCCCAAGGGGTACGAACAGAAGGCCCTGCAGAAGATGAAGGGCGCACTGGACGATTTCGCCAGCCAGCATTTCCCCGACCAGTCGCGCGTGCAGGTGCATGTCGGCCACGGGCATGTGGCCGAGACGATCCTCAAGGCCGCGGCCCGGCACAAGGCGGACCTGATCGTGATGGCCAGCGACAAGCCGGACGAGCTGCGCAGCATCCTGGTCAGCCGCGATGCCAATGCGGTCGTCCGCCATTCGCCGGTCTCGGTCATGGTGGTGCGCTAGGACATGCAGACCGACCTTCAGATCGCGCGCGCCGCGACCAAGCGGCCGATCAACGACATCGCCGCCCGTCTTGGCCTGACGCCGGATCAGATCCTGCCCTATGGTCATGACAAGGCCAAGATCACCCATGACGCGCTGGCCGGTCTAAGCGGGCCCAAAGGACGTCTGATCCTGGTCACCGCCATCAACCCGACCCCTGCGGGAGAGGGCAAGACCACCACGACCGTGGGTCTGGGCGATGCGCTGAACCGGATCGGCCACCGTGCCACCATCTGCATCCGCGAGGCCAGCTTGGGCCCGAACTTCGGCATGAAGGGCGGGGCGGCCGGGGGCGGGCGCGCGCAGATCGTGCCGATGGAGGAGATGAACCTTCATTTCACCGGCGATTTCCATGCCATCACCTCGGCGCACAATCTGCTGGCCGCGATGATCGACAACCACATCCACTGGGGCAATGCGCTTGACCTGGACACGCGCCGCATCACCTGGCGGCGGGTCATGGACATGAACGACCGCGCGTTGCGCGATGTGGTCGTGGGGCTGGGCGGTCCGGCGAACGGGTTTTCGCGCCAGACCGGTTTCGACATCACCGTCGCGTCCGAGGTGATGGCGATCCTGTGCCTGTCGCGTGATTTGGCCGATCTGCAGGACCGGCTTGGCCGGATCGTCGTGGGCTATACCCGCGACCGCCAACCCGTCACCGCGCGCGATCTGCAGGCGGACGGCGCAATGACCGTTCTGCTAAAGGACGCGTTGCAGCCGAACCTGGTCCAGACGCTGGAGAACAACCCGGCGCTGGTTCATGGCGGCCCCTTCGCCAATATCGCCCATGGCTGCAACAGCGTCATCGCGACCCGCGCCGCCCTGCGCCTGTCCGATTACGTGGTGACCGAGGCGGGCTTCGGCGCCGATCTGGGGGCCGAGAAGTTCCTGAACATCAAGTGCCGCCTTGCGGGGCTTGCGCCGGCGGCCGTCGTGCTGGTGGCCACGGTGCGGGCGCTGAAGATGAACGGCGGCGTGGCCAAGGCCGATCTGGCGGCGGAAGACGCCGCGGCGGTCACCGCGGGCTGCGCCAATCTGGGCCGGCACATCGAGAACATCCGCAGCTTTGGGCTGCCGGTCGTCGTTGCGTTAAACCATTTCGACGGCGACACCCCGGCCGAGATCGCGGCCCTGCAGGACTATTGCGCCGAACAGGGCGTGCAGGCCATCCTGGCACGGCACTGGGCCATGGGTGGCGCCGGTGCCGAAGATCTGGCCCGCGCGGTCGTCGCCCTGGCGGAACAGCCTGCGGCATTCGCGCCGCTTTACCCCGACGCGATGCCGCTGTGGGACAAGATCCAGACGGTCTGCACCCATATCCACCGCGCCGCGCGGGTCGAACCCGGTCCCGGCGTCCTGGATCAGCTGGCCGCCTGGCAGGCGGCGGGCCATGGGCATATGCCGGTCTGCATCGCCAAGACCCAGTACAGCTTTTCGACCGATCCGGACCTGCGCGGCGCGCCCGCCGGGCATGTCATACCGGTGCGAGAGGTGCGGCTGAACGCGGGCGCGGGCTTTGTGGTGGCGATCTGCGGGCAGATCATGACCATGCCGGGCCTGCCGCGCCATCCCGCAGCCGAGGTCATCCGGCTGGATGATCTGGGACAGGTCGAGGGGTTGTTCTGACCCGATCAGGCGGCGGCCACTTCCTTGGCTTCCGGTTCGAACAGGCGGGACAGCAGGGTCAGGCGATCCAGGCTGTCCAGCATCCGGGGCAGGGGCGCATCCTTTGTCAGCGCATCTACGCACAGGCGGCGGGTCATGGCGCGGACCGCGGGGCTGGCCGGGCCGTCCGCGTGATGCTGCGCGATGCGCGCGCAGTCGGTGAAGGCCGCGACGTCACCGGCCAGCGCGGCGCGGTCCCACAGCCGCATCACGGCATCCGGCAGGGGGGTCGCGATGGCCACGATGCGCCCTGTCAGCCATGCGGCCTCGGGTCCGTCCAGGCCGGACGGGCGGTCACCGTGACGCGTCAGGCCAAGCCATGCGCGCAGATGCCGGGCCGCGACCGCGTCGCGAAAGCAGATGCGCCCCAATCGGGTCAGGTCATCGGGCACCGCATGGCGCGCGGGGGACAGGCGGGCGAACCAGTTCTCTCCGGTCGCGCGGGTCAGGCTGGTTGCCGCGTGCAGGGCCTGCGCCTTGGGGATGTCCATCGCTGCGATCCGGTCGGCCAGTTGGCGGGCGGTGGCCTGGACGGGATGGGGCTGCAGCCAGACGGGCGCAGGACCGCGCCAGCGTTTCCACGCCGCCATGTGCAGCGCCATCGCCACATGGACCGTCGGCTGGACCGCATCCGCGAATGTCTGGTCCGCGGTGGCAAAACCCAGCTTGAGGGGAAATGATCCGTCGGGCCGCTGGACCTGGATCAGGTCGGACAGCATGTCCGCCACCGGGTGGTCGTCGTCCAGCAGCCTCAGGCAGAACGCGATCCGGGCAACCGACCCCGTGCATCCCGCGCCCTGCGCCCAGGTTGCCAGCATTTTCAGGTGGTCGAAGATCAGCGTATAGGCGCGCGGATGGGACAGACGGGGACGCCGCGCGCCATGATGATATAGCTGCATCAGCAGCTGCGCCACCTGTGCCACGTGATCGGGGGTGATCGAGGTCGGGGGCGTCGTCAGCGCGGCCTCGGCCTCTGCCAACAGGACGGGGTCGTCGGACAGCGCCAACCTGTGCGGCAGGGGCAGGGCGGGGTCGTCGGCCAGCGCCTCGCAGGCCAGCTGCCACAGGGGGTCGGTCTGGGCGACCAGACCGCCCGCCAGCGTCAGGCGGACCAGCGCATCGTCCCGCGCGCCGTCAAGAACGCGCAAGGCGCCCTGGCGAACCAGATCGGGCGTCAGGCGACGCAGCACGATCACCTCGATCGGAGAGATGCGCCCGCGCAGGCCCGACAGCACCGGCGCGATCTGTCCCACCAGCGCCAGCGCGCCGATGTCGGAATGATCCAGCGGGCAGGGATCGGGCAGGGCCATGATACGCTGGCGCAGCCATTCAAGGCCGCGGTTGGACAGCAGCCGCATCAATTGGTCCCATGATCCGTCCATCTGCGCCCTCGTCCGTTTCGCGGTTGATCATGCGACAAGGACGCGCGGGTTCAAGAACCGGATGCAGACAATTCGCGCCATTGGCGGCATGATGCCGGGAATTGCGTCGGACGCGCGCGCAGGATAAAGCGTCGGCATGACAAACCGCCCCCAGCTTCCACCCGAAATCGCCCGCCGCCGGACCTTTGCGATCATCTCGCATCCCGATGCCGGCAAGACAACGCTGACAGAGAAGTTCCTGCTGTACGGTGGCGCCATCCAGATGGCCGGGCAGGTGCGCGCAAAGGGCGAGGCGAGGCGCACGCGGTCGGATTTCATGAAGATGGAGCAGGATCGCGGCATCTCGGTGTCCGCGTCGGCGATGTCGTTCGATTTTGACGGACATCGCTTCAACCTGGTGGATACGCCGGGCCACAGCGACTTTTCCGAGGATACCTATCGCACGCTGACCGCGGTGGATGCGGCGATCATGGTCATCGACGGGGCCAAGGGTGTCGAATCGCAGACCCGCAAGCTGTTCGAGGTCTGCCGCCTGCGCGATCTGCCGATCCTGACCTTCTGCAACAAGATGGACCGCGAATCCCGCGATACGTTCGAGATCATCGACGAGATCCAGGAGAACCTGGCCATCGACGTGGCACCGGCATCCTGGCCGATCGGCGTGGGGCGAGAATTCATCGGCTGCTATGACATGCTGGGCGACCGGCTGGAACTGATGGACCGGGCCGACCGCAACAAGGTGGCGCAGTCGATCTCGATGAAAGGGCTGGACGACCCGCGGTTGGCCGATCATGTTCCCGCCGACCTGTTGGCCAAGCTGCGCGAGGAGGTCGAGATGGCCCGCGAGCTGCTGCCGACCTTCGACCATCGGTCGTTCCTGGAGGGGCACATGACGCCCATCTGGTTCGGCAGCGCGATCAACAGCTTTGGCGTGCAGGAGTTGATGCAGGGCATCAGCACCTATGGCCCGCCGCCGCAGCCCCAGAATAGTGCCGAGCGCGAGATTTCCCCGGACGAGAACACCGTGACCGGCTTCGTGTTCAAGGTTCAGGCCAACATGGATCCCAAGCACCGCGACCGCGTGGCTTTCGTTCGGCTGGCATCGGGGCATTTCGAACGTGGCATGAAGATGGTCCACGTCCGCACGAAGAAACCGATGGCGGTGTCGAACCCGGTCCTGTTCCTGGCCGCTGACCGCGAACTGGCCGAGGAGGCTTGGGCCGGCGACATCATCGGCATTCCGAACCATGGCCAGCTGCGCATCGGCGACGCCCTGACCGAGGGAGAGACGCTGCGTTTTACGGGCATCCCGTCATTCGCGCCCGAACTGCTGCAGACGGTGCGCGCGACGGACCCGATGAAGGCCAAGCATCTGGAAAAGGCGCTGATGCAGTTCGCCGAGGAGGGGGCCGCCAAGGTCTTCAAGCCCGCGATCGGATCGGGCTTCATCGTGGGCGTCGTGGGCGCGCTGCAATTCGAGGTGCTGGCCAGCCGGATCGAGCTGGAATACGGCATCCCGGTGCGGTTCGAGGGTAGCCAGTTCACCAGCGCCCGTTGGGTCAGTGGCGCCAAATCGGTGGTCGATGCCTTTGCCGAAACGAACAAGGCGCATCTGGCCCATGACCATGACGGCGATCTGGTCTATCTGACCCGCCTGCAATGGGACATCGACCGGATCGGTCGCGATCACCCGGACCTGAGGCTGACCGCGACCAAGGAGATGATGGTCTAGCGCCGCGTCTCCTGGCCGAAGGCCATACCGTCCAACTCCTGCCCGGTCTCGTCGACTGGGTGGCACCAGACGGTGAAGTCCAACAGCTGATGCGGGCCAAAGCTGGCCAGCATCGCCACATCGGCGGCATCGCGGCCCCGTGCGACGACGACGCGGCCAAGGCGGCGTTCGTTGTTGCGCGGGTCGAACGTCCACCAGCGGCCAGATAGGTAGACCTCGATCCAGGCGGCGAAATCCATCGGCGCATCGACCTTGGGCACGCCGATATCGCCGACATAGCCGTTCACATAGCGGGCCGGGATGTTCAGCGCCCGCAGATAGGCCAGCGCCAGGTGCGCGAAATCGCGGCAGACGGCCATGCCGCCCTTGCTGGCATCATGGGCAGTGCGAAAGACCGACGCCGTGCCGTAATCGAATGTCAGCACCTTGTGGCCATGGTCCAGCACGGCCTGGACACGGCCCCAGCCCGGCTGCAGATGACCGAACAGGTCCCAAACCTGCTGGGACAGAACGTCGCTTTCGACATAGCGGGACGCCATCAGGTAGATCAGCGCATCGTCGGGCAGATCCTCGACCCGCGTTTCCTGGGCCGCGAAATCGACATCGTCCCACATTTCGTCGTCATTCAGGGTCACATCGCCACGAAGGACAAATTCGCCCGCAGGGGCGACCATGCGGCGGCAGATGTTTCCGAACAGGTCGCGGTACTCATGCACGTCGACATGAGGAACGGTCGTGACCTGTTCGGGGGCTGTGAAATCGTCGTGCCGTGCCGCCTCGGGGGCGACAAGGCAGATGAGGGGGGTCGGCTGCTCGACCTTAATACGGAACTCGTGACCGACCCGGACGCGCATCAGGAAACCGATGCGTCCATCGTGATTTCGGCATTCAGCAGCTTGCTGATCGGGCAGCCTTCCTTGGCCTTTTCAGCGACCTCGAGGATCTTCGCCTGGTCCGCATCAGCGGTGATGGTCGTGGTTAGGTGGGCCTTCTTGACGGCAAAACCGTCGCCTTCCTTATCCATCGAGATGTCGGACTTGGTCTTGATCGACACGCCCGAGATGCCTTCCTGCTCCAGCATCATCGCCAGCGCCATCGAGAAGCACGACGCATGCGCGGCGCCGATCAGTTCCTCGGGGTTGGTGCCGGGCTTGTCCTCGAAGCGGGTGTTGAAACCGTAGGGCTGCGCCGACAGCGCGCCCGACTTGGTCGAAACCTGGCCCTTGCCCTCTTTCAGGCCGCCAGTCCATTCAGCCGATCCGGTGCGGGTAATCATGTGATCCATCCTTTTCCTTGGTCAGTGTTGCCCGCCCAACGCGGCAACACCATCCAAGGTTCAGGACTGTGGCTGAATCAGACGTTGATGTTCCGCAATCGCATAGCGGTCGGTCATCCCTGCGACGTAATCCAGCACAAGACGCGCGCGTTCGGTCGGATCGTTCAGGCGCATGGCCGCGTCGCGCCACTGGTCGGGCAGGCGGTCGGGATGATCCAAGTACAGCGGAAACAGGTCGTTCAGCATCTGCGTGACATGGGTACGTTCGACGACGACCGAGGGCGCGCGATACATGCGCTGGAACAGGAAGGACTTGATCGCCTTGATGTTCTGGTACAGCGGCTTGGAAAAGCGGATGATCGCCCCGTCCATCACGCGGATGTCGTCCGCCGATCGCGGCTGCAGCCCGGCAAGCCGGTTCTGGGCAACTGCGATCACGTCCTCGACCATGACGCCGAAGACGCGGCGCAGCGCCTCGTAGCGGCGCCGCGTCGGGTCCAGGCCGGGATACAGGCGGTCGACCTCGGCAAAGGCGGGGCCGATCACGGGCAGTTCCGCCAGATCGCCCTCGGTGAACAGGCCCGCGCGCAGGCCGTCATGCAGGTCGTGGTGATTGTAGGCCACGTCGTCGGCCACCGCCGCCACCTGCGCCTCGGCGCTGGCATTGGTGTGCAGTTCCAGATCCCACAGCGCGTTCACCTCGGCCAGGGCATAGGGCAGGGGACCGGTCACCGGACCGTTGTGCTTCGCGATGCCCTCCAGGCTCTCCCAGGTCAGGTTCAGCCCGTCGAAATCGGCATAGTGGCGTTCCAGTTTGGTGACGATGCGCAGCGCCTGCGCGTTGTGGTCGAAGCCGCCATAGGGCGCCATCAGCGCGGACAGCGCGTCCTCTCCGGTATGACCAAAGGGTGGGTGGCCCAGATCATGGGCCAGGGCCACGGTCTCGGCCAGGTCGGTGTTCAGGTTCAGCGCCCCGGCGATGGTGCGCGCGACCTGCGCGACCTCGATCGTGTGGGTCAGGCGGGTGCGGAAATAATCGCCGCGATAGCCTTCGCCATCATGTTCGACAAAGACCTGGGTTTTGTGTTTCAGCCGGCGGAAGGCGCTGGAATGGATGATGCGGTCGCGGTCGCGTTGCCAGGGCGACCGGAAGGTGGACAAGCTTTCGTCCTGCAATCGCCCGCGGCTGTCTTGCGGATGGCAGGCATAGGGCGCGAGTGCGGTCACGGGGTCAGCCTTCCTTGCGGGTTCACCCCGCGGACCCTATATTTGATGCGACCAGACGAAAACGGGAACGCCCCATGAACCTGCCGCCCAAAGTGACCGACCGCGCCTTTGACCGCCTGTCCCAGATCAATGCGGGCAAGGACCCGGTACCGCTGCGCATCGCGGTGCTGGGCGGGGGATGTTCCGGCTTCCAGTACGACATCCGCCTGGACGCGCCCGAGACCGACGATCTGATCCTGGAGAAATCGGGACAGAGGGTCGTCGTCGATCCGGTGTCGCTGCCCTATCTGGCGGGGGCGGTCATCGATTTCACCGACGAGCTGATCGGCGCGCGCTTCGTGATCGAGAACCCGAACGCCACGGCAAGCTGCGGCTGCGGAACCAGCTTCTCGATCTAGTCGCAGGGGATGCTGCGCGGGTCCAGTCGCCGCTCCACATAACGGAACTGCGTCCCCGAGGGCAGCGTCTTGACGACGCGCGTGGTTTCCCATCCGGCGTTCTGACAGATGACACGGTTCTGCCGGTCGGTGATCCGCAGGCCGTCACCGTCTTTCGACAGCGTGATCGCCTGCCCCTCGCGCCGCGTGCCATCGATGAAGAAGGGCAGGGGCTGCGGCGACGCGATGGCAGGCGCGCCGAACAAGTCGGGCAGACCCTGCCAGTCCTGCGCGGGCCCGCTGGCCACCGTCAGGCGGTGATCTCCCGGCGGCACCAGCAGCCGCAGGACCGCGCCGCCGCGCAGATAGCCGCTGATGACGGGCGTGCCTTGGTCATCCGTCAGGATGATCGCGTGATCCATGTCGGCGGGGGCGCGGACCTGCAGTGGGATCGTCGCGGGCAGGGGGCTTGCCTTTTCCAGCAGCCCGGTCAACGGGCGCGCGGCGGCCGCCACGGGCAGGACCATTAGTAGGATCAGCAGTCGGATCATCGCGGCCCCTTTCCGGTTCGTGTTGCCAAACGCGCAGGCGGCGCTAAAGATGCCGCCCATGAAAATCGCAAGCTTCAACATCAATGGCGTCAAGGCCCGCGTGCAGGCCCTGACCGACTGGCTGGCCTCGACCGATGCCGATCTGGTCGTGCTGCAGGAAATCAAATCCGTGGACGAGGGGTTCCCGCGCGAGCATTTCCAAGACCTGGGATGGCAGGTGGAAACCCACGGCCAGAAGGGCTTCAACGGCGTGGCGATCCTGTCGCGGCTGCCGTTGGAGGACGTGACCCGCGGCCTGCCCGGCGACGATGCCGATGAGCAGGCCCGCTATATCGAGGCGACCGTGGTCGGCACCCATGCGGTGCGCATCGCCGGGCTGTACCTGCCCAACGGCAACCCCGCGCCGGGGCCGAAATACGACTACAAGCTGGCATGGATGGAACGCCTGCGCCTGCGCGCGGCGGAATTGCTGGCGTCGGAGTTGCCGGTGGTGATGCTGGGCGACTACAACATCATTCCCGAGCCGCGCGACGCCGCCCATCCCGACCGCTGGACCGAGGATGCGCTGTTCCTGCCGCAAAGCAGGGCGGCGTTCCGGGCCATCGTGAACCAGGGCTGGACCGATGCGGTGCGCATCCGCGACCCTTGGGCCACGCGTGGGCCGTTCACCTTCTGGGACTATCAGGGCAGCGCGTGGGAGCGTGACAACGGCATCCGCATTGACCATCTGCTGCTGTCGCCCCAAGCGGCCGACCTGATGATCGAAACGGGCGTCGACCGCGATGCGCGGGCCGGTGAAAAGCCAAGCGACCACGTCCCGGTCTGGGTGCGCCTGGCCGCCTGACGGCGCCCGGCGGCGGGTCAGATCACCAGAACGCCGGAATGCTTGGCCTTGTGTTCCGGTTCGACATGGATGGTGATCTGGGCGTCGGGCAGCTTGGCCTTCAGGCTGGCCTCGACCCGATCGCAGATGTCATGGGCGTCGGACACGGTGGTCTGGCCGTCCACGACCAGGTGAAAGTCGATGAAGGTGACGGCGCCCGCATGACGCGTGCGCAGGTCATGCGCCTCCAGCGCGCCGCTGGCCTTGTCCGAGATGATGTCGCGGATGGTCACCAGCGTCTTTTCGGGCACGGCCTCGTCCAGCAGGCCGGAGACGGACGACGCCATGACCTTCCATCCCGACCACAGGATGTTCACCCCCACCAGCATCGCCAGCGCCGGGTCCAGGATCGACCAGCCGGTCGCCACCGCCAGCCCCACGCCCAGCAGGACGCCCCCCGACGACACCACGTCCGTCAGCAGGTGCTTGCCGTCCGCGACCAGCGCCGGAGAGCGCAGCCGCCGCCCCTGACGGATCAGGATGCTACACCAGATCGCGTTCAGCACGCCCGCGCTGGCGTTGATGGCCATGCCCATGCCGACGGCTTGAATCTCGCGCGGGTTCTGGAAGGCGTGCCACGCCTCGCGTAGGATCAGCAAGGCGGCCACGATGATCAGCACCCCTTCCAGCACGGCGCTGAGGAATTCGGCCTTGTGATGGCCATAGGGATGCGACTGATCCGCCGGTCGTTGCGCCACCGAGATCGCGACCAGCGCCGCGACCGCGGTCGCCACGTTCACGATGCTTTCCAGCGCGTCCGACAGCAGCGCCACCGACCCGGTCAGGTACCAGGCCAGGGTCTTCAGCCCAAGCACGATCAAGCCGACAAAGATGCTGCCGACGGCGATTTTCAGGCTGCTGGACATCAGATCGTCCCCTTGGCCATGGACGGGATGGGTATGAGGCGCAGCATGTCGCAGATGCTTTGTGAAATCTCAAGCCACGGTTGCAGCCATTTGCGCACAATAGGCGTTCGGGTGCCGGATAGACACGCATTGCATTTGTTGATTGACCCGTCACTCAATATAAAGCATCCTTAGAGTATCAAAGAAACGTGCAGCCGCTTGGCTGCGATCATGCGCGTACAGCGGGCCACATGCCCGGCTGCACTGTGGCGCTGATCGTTCATCTGTCTAAGGAGGATTGCGCCCATGACGCCAATCATCACCGTCGCCTATCTCAGTGTGCTGGCCTGCGCGCTGTTCGTCCTGATCCGCTGGCCCCGCCTGCGGCTGCAGGGCGAAGAGCCCGTCGGCCTGTTCACCCTGATCGCCCTGCTGTTCACCGCCGGACTGGACATGGGCCTGGTCATGCTGCCCCTTGCGGAATTCCCGATCTATGAGGAGGACCCCGCCTTCGGGTTCACCAATGCCCTGGCCGTGGAATTCGGCATGTGGGGGCCGCTGGTCTGGCTGATGTATTTCGTGGCCACCTTCTATTTCATCGCGCTGGAGCCGCGCCTGCAGCTGTTCCAGATCCCGGCGGTCAAGTGGGTCTACAACCTGACGGTCATCGCGACCTGTTCGTTCACCTGCTATCTGTTCATGTCGAACCTGCCGACCTATGCCCCGGACCTGCCGCAGGGCGCGGTCTGGGCGCTGGTCGTGGTGGTGATCGCCACCGCCGTCCTGTCCAGCGGCAACATGGCGGTGATGAAGTGGCTGGCCATCATCTCCAGCTATGGGTTCGGCATGTTGGCCTTCACCGCACTGGCGATGATCGCCTTCGTCTACAGCCGCGTGGGTCTGGGCGATTTCTTCGACAGCGTCGGCCTGCTGGGCGGGTACTTCGCGCATCTGCCGCGCTTTGCCACGCCCATTTCGGATTACCACGAATTCTATCTGTTCTGGTGGTTCGCCTGGTCGATCATGATCGGCCAGTTCGTCGCGCGCTTCGTGGGCGGGCTGAGGGTCTGGCAGCTGGCACTGGCGATGGTGGCCCTGCCGGCGATCCCCCTGGGGCTGTGGTTCAGCGTGCTGTTCGTCTATCACCAGGGCGGGATCGTGATCCCCGGCTGGCTGAACTGGTTCATGATCGCTGTCGGTGTGGTCTTCGTCGTGAACTCTCTGGACAGCCTGATCCGGCTGTATTCGACGAACCTGAACTGGTCGCGCGAGACGTTGGGGGACCGGCGCTATTATCCGCTGCATTTCCTGCTGCAGCTGGGGCTGGTCGGCGCCTATGTCTTCACCCCGTTCGAGATCCAGTGGGTCGGCCTGATCGTCGCGGCGCTGTACGGGGTGATCTATGTGCTGCTGGCGCGGCACATGGGCAAGCTGGGCGGCATCGGCCGCCCCGCCGCGGGATAGGGGGCGGACGCCCTCTCAGTCGTCCTTGTCGCTGTCGTCGTCGCCAAAGCGCGAATCGTCAGAGAACTCGTCCTCGCCCTCGTTGACGAACTTGGACGACAGCGCGATCGAGTGGTTGTCATGGACGGGGTCCATCACGACGTCCGACGGGATCTCTCCGACCAGCCATTCGCGCAGTTCTTCGCGGATCTCGGCGGGCTCCTGGCCGGTCACCTCGACCAGATAGGCGATGAAGGCGCGCTGGTCGCCGTCGATCTCGTCCAGCTCGGTGTCCTCGGCCTCGGGCCACTTGTCGATGATCGCCTCATAGAAGGCCGCCCAGTTTTCCTGAACATGGTGCCACTTCATCAATAACCTCCTGTCGGAAGGCTGCCCTGGAACCAGCGCGCCGTCCCTGTAATGTCCTCGCCGACACCGGCGACGGTGTTGCAACCGGCCAGCATCGTGCAAGCCGCTACAGTAACCCAAAACATTCGCATCAGTTCGTCTCCTGCCACCAGACTTCGGGCAAAAAGCCCGGCCAGTCCCCGTACATGGGTATTTCCTCTGGGTATTTCAGATCCGCGGCATGGGCCAGCCGCGAGATCGGCGAAAAGCTGACCGGGATCACATAGCGCCCCGCCGTCAGCACGCGGTCCAGCGCCCGGACCGCGGCGGTGAAATCCTCGGCCGTGTCGGCGGCCGTCATGGCGTCGATCATCGCCTCGGCCGCGGGGCTGTCGATGCCCATCCAGTTGCGGCTGCCGGGCGTGGATACGCCGTCGCGGCCCCAGTACAGGCGCTGTTCGCTGCCCGGCGACAGCGACAGGCCGCGTTCGTACCATGTCATGTCGAACTGATAGTTGTTCGTGCGCTCGATGTACTGCGCGGAATCCAGCAGGGTGATGCGCGGGGTGATCCCCAGGGGGCGCAGCGCCTCGACATAGATGTTCACGATCTGCTGAACCTCGGACCCGCTGCGCATCGCGGTGCCGTTCTGGTTCAGCAGGATCTCGAAGGCGAAGGGCTGGCCCTGCGCGTTCTTCAGCTGTCCGTCTTGAACCGTCCAGCCGGCCTCGGCCATCAGCGCCATCGCGCGGCGGACACCCGCGCGGTCCATCGCGCGGTCCGATCCTTCGGGCAGGGTATAGCCGTCCAGCGTGCCGGGCGGCAGGTCGGCCGCGAAGGGCGCCAGCAGTTCCGCCACGCGCCCCGTCGCCGGCCCGTCCTGCATCGCCAGGACCGAGTTCGAGAAATAGGACGTGATCCGGGGATCGGCACCGCCGTTTAGGGTCTGGTTGATGAAACGGAAATTGAACATCTCGATCAGCGCCTGCCGCACGCGCCAATCGGCGAAGGCCGGGTTGCGCGTGTTCATCACCAGGCCGACGATGCCCGACGGGCGTTCGTTCGGGATCTCTGCCTGGACCGCGCGTCCGTCCGTCATCAGCGGAAAGCCGTATTCGCTGGCCCATTTCTGCGCCGACAACTCGCGCCAGACGGTGACGGCACCGGCCTTGAACGCCTCGAACATCGCGTTGGCATCGGCGAAATAGTCATAGCGGATGACGTCGAAATTGTTCACCCCCGCCATCAGGGGCAGATCGCGGCCCCAATAGTCGGGGTTGCGGCGAAAGCTGATCGACCGCCCCGGCTCGACTTGATCGACGACATAGGCGCCGCTGCCGATCGGGGCCTCGAGCGAGGAGGCGGCGAAATCCTGCCCCTCCCACTGGGCCTTCTTCAGGATCGGACGCAACCCCATCAGCAGGGGCAGTTCTCGGTCGGGTTCGGTGAAGGTCAGGCGTACGCTGCGGGGGCCCGTAGCCTCGATCCTGTCGACGCGCGACCAGGCCGCCAGATAGCGGGGATGGCCCTGTGTCCCGAGCGTCTCATAGGACCAGATCACGTCGTCGACGGTGACCGGGCTGCCGTCGGAAAACCGCGCCTCCTCGCGCAGGGTGAACTCGACCCAGTGCCGGTCGGGCGCGACCTCGATCGTCTCGGCCAGCAGGCCGTAAAGGGTGAACGGCTCGTCGATCGACCGCATCATCAGGGACTCTGTCACGTGAACGCCCACGCCCCATGCGGCATTGCCCTTCAGCACCCAAGGTTTCAGACTGTCGAACCCGCCCGGTTCCGCCAGCCGAATCGTACCGCCCTTGGGCGCGTCCGGGTTGGCATAGGGCAAATGTGCAAAGCCCTGTTGCAGGGCAGGTTCTCCATAGATTGCAATGCCATGGACAGGTTCGGCAAGGGTTGCCAGCGGCATAGATGCAACACCGCCCGTCAGGGTCAGCAGACCCAAGGCAGCCCCCCTGATCGCGGATTTGTTAAGGTTTTCGAAGATTCGCATTGCCTGCCGCCCGGTCGTTTCTTGTTTGGCCGCATTATCAACAGGCTTGACCGGGGGGCGTCAACCAAGGTGGCAAGATCGCTGTTGGACTCGCGCGGTTCCTCGCGTATAAATAGGGCACTGCTCGATAGGTTTCTTGCCTGTATGAAACCTGCCTCATAACTTGCGCCCGCCTTGTGCGGGCGTTTTTTTTTGCCCATGCTGCGCCTGCAAACCGCCTTTCGGGGCCGTCAAGGAGCAGCCGATGTTCGAGAAATTCCTCAAGGGCAAGACCGCCGTCGTCACCGGATCCAACTCTGGCATCGGGCTGGGCGTGGCCCACAGGCTGGCGCGCGCCGGCGCGGACGTGGTCCTGAACAGCTTCAGCGACACGGACGAGGATCACGCGCTGGCCGAAGGCATGTCCGGCGAACACGGGGTCAAGGTCCGCTATATCCGGGCCGACATGTCCAGGGGCGACGACTGCCGCGCGCTGATCGAAAAGGCCGGCGCCTGCGATATCCTGGTCAACAATGCCGGCATCCAGCACGTTGCGGCGATCCCCGATTTCCCGGCCGCGAAATGGGACGCGATCATAGCGATCAACCTGTCGTCCGCCTTCCACACCACCGCCGCGGCCTTGCCGCTGATGCGTGCGGCGGGATGGGGCAGGGTGATCAACATCGCCTCGGCCCACGGACTGACGGCCAGCCCCTACAAGTCGGCCTATGTCGCGGCCAAGCACGGCATCGTCGGTCTGACAAAGGTCACGGGTCTGGAAACCGCGCGCGAGGCGATCACCGCCAACGCCATCTGTCCGGGCTATGTGCTGACGCCGCTGGTGGAAAGCCAGATCCCGGACACGATGGAGAAATACGGCATGGGCCGGGACGAGGTGATCGAAAAGGTCCTGTTGGAACGCCAGCCGTCCAAGGAATTCGCGACGACCGACCAACTGGGCGACACGGCGGTCTTCCTGTGCAGTGACGCCGCGGCCCAGATCACCGGGACCACGATCAGCGTCGACGGGGGCTGGACCGCCCTGTGACGGGAACCGCGCTGCGTCCTTTGCCGTTCCACATCAACACAATGTGAGGAGATGGTGATGAAGGGTCTTGTGGCGTGGTTTTTGGGGGTCCCGGTCGTCGTAATCGTGATCCTGTACGTTCTGGGCATCTTTTGATGCGAAAGGGCGCCCCGTGATGCGGGGCGCCCTTGGTCTGTCCGGGGTCTTCAGGACAGGCTGTTCTGGATGGTCTGGATGTCGGAGTTCGTCAGCGTCTTGGCGACTTCCTTGCGCAGGCGAAGCTGCAGTTCCTTGTGATAGTGCTTGCGCATGACGCCCAAGGTCGAAGGGTCTGCGATGATCGCGATATCCTCGAACTTGTTCTTCAGCACCATCGCGTTCAGGTGACGCGACAGCTGGGCCGCAAAGGTCGCCTCCTCGTCATCCCGGGGCGACCCTTCGTCGATCTGCGCACCGTCGCCCGACAGGCTCTCCTGCGTCACCTTGGTCGTTTCCGACAGTTCCAGCCCGGATTTGGCCGTGTTGCGGAACAGGGTGGCGGAGTGGCCGTCGGCAACGACGACCAGGGCATTGTGGGGCAGCATGGTCAGCTCCTTCTTGCGTTCGCTTTCACGGTTCAACGCAAGCCGGGACCGGTCAGTTGCAGCCTTCGCAAAAGCGGCGGATGCGTGCCATCGCGTCCTGAAGCACGGCGTCGCTGGTGGCGTAGGAGATACGGAAATGCGGCGACAGGCCGAATGCTGCACCGAAGACGACCGCAACCCCGGTTTCGTCCAGAAGCGCGTTCGCAAAGGCTTCGTCGCTGTCGATCGGGGTGCCGCCGGCGCTGGTCAGGCCGATCAGCCCGGCGATCGACGGATAGACGTAGAACGCCCCCTGCGGCACCGGGCAGTCCACTCCCGGACAGGCGTTCAGCCCGGCCACGACCAGATCACGCCGCCGCTGGAACACCGCGCGGCTGTCGGTGATGTAATCCTGCGGCCCGGTCAGCGCGGCCTCTGCCGCGTACTGGCTGATCGAGCAGGGGTTCGAGGTCGATTGCGACTGCAGCTTGGCCATCGCCTTGATCAGCGCCTCGGGGCCCGCTCCATAGCCGATCCGCCAGCCGGTCATGGCATAGGACTTGCTGACCCCGTTCATGGTCAGGACGCGGTCCTTCAGCCGGGGTTCGACCTGTGCGGGGGTGCAGAACGCGAAGCCGTCGAAGACCAGGTGCTCATAGATGTCGTCGGCCAGCACCCACACCTGCGGATGACGCAGAAGCACATCGCACAGCGCCGCCATCTGCGCCCGGTCATAGCCCGCACCCGACGGGTTGGAGGGCGAGTTGAGGATCAGCCACTTGGTCCGCGGGGTGATCGCGGCCTCCAGCGCGTCGGGGGTCAGGCGGAACCCGGATGCCTGGTCGCATTCCACGACGACCGGCGTGCCGCCCGCCAGCAAGACCATGTCGGGATAGCTGACCCAATAGGGGGCCGGCACGATCACCTCGTCGCCGTCGTCCAGCGTGGCCATCAGCGCATTGTAGAGGATCTGCTTGCCGCCGGTGCCGACGGTGATCTGGGCAGGCGCATAGTCCAGCCCGTTCTCACGCGCGAACTTGTTGGCGATGGCGCGTTTCAGGGACGGCGTGCCGTCCACGGCGGTGTAACGAGTGTGGCCCGCGTCGATCGCGGCCTTTGCCGCGTCACGGATGTTTTCCGGGGTGTCGAAATCGGGCTCTCCGGCGGACAGGCTGATGATGTCGCGTCCCTGTGCGCGCAGGTCCGCCGCGCGGGTGGTCATCGCGATGGTGGGCGAGGGTTTGATGCGGGCCAGCCGGTCCGAGATGAACGCCATGAGACACCTTGCTGCTGTCGGTTTGAACTGTCGGCCCGCATGGCATACGCTGCGCCGCACGCCCTCACAAGGACGAGAGACATGATCGACAGCTATGCCGAACCGGTGGCGACCCTTGGCGACCGCCTGACCGCCGCGCGCGAAGGCGCGGGCCTGGACATTGCCGCCATGGCCGATGCGCTTGGCCTACGCCCCGAGACGCTGGAGGGGTGGGAGGTCGATCAGGCCGAACCGACGGCCAGCCTGATGGGACGGATCGCCACGGTCACTGGCGTCTCGCCGGTTTGGCTGTTGACGGGGCAGGGCGCGGGACCGCAAGACGCAAGCGCGGGGGCGGCCCTGCGTGCCGAGCTGGCCGATCTGCGCCGCCTGCTGGCCGAGGCCGCCGCCCGCGTGGACCGTCTGGAGGAAGCACTGTCGCATGGCTGATACGCTGGAAACCCCCGAGAACCGCCTGAAACGTCTGCACATGCGCAGCTGGCGGCGCGGCATGAAGGAGATGGACCTGATTCTGGGCCGCTTCGCCGATGATTGCCTGTCCGGGCTGTCCGGCCCCGATCTGGACCTGTACGAACGCATGTTGGCCGAGAACGATCAGGATCTGTACCTGTGGGTCACCGCGCGGATCGGCGACGGTCCCACCCGCGAGGCACCGCAGATGCTGACCCCGATGCTGGATCGGATCGCGCGACATGCCGCGACCCGCTTTGCGGCCGATCGCTAAAAATTTCGGCATTCCTGGCGCAGGAAGAGGCGGCAATTAACCGAAGATTGTCTTTTCTCTGTCATTGAGAGGTCATGACGAACAGGACAGGACATCCCGAAGCCATGCTTGCACCTGCACCCCGCGAACAGCATCCGACAGTCGATCCCACGGCCCTGGACGTGCCCCTGTCGGACATGACCGACGCCTATCTGGAATCCCTGCAGCTGCTGGAGCGGATGCACCGGCTGATGCTGGATCTGGTCAAGGACGAATTCGAACGACTGCACCGGGGCGACCTGACCCCGGTCCAAGCCATGATCCTGTATAACTTGGGCGAGGCCGAGGTCTCTGCCGGAGAGCTGCGGTCGCGCGGCATGTATCAGGGATCGAACGTCAGCTACAATCTGAAGAAGCTGGTCGCGATGGGCTATGTCCATCACGAACGCTGCGACATGGACCGACGCTCGGTCCGGGTGCGTCTGACGGCCGAGGGCCAGGCGGTGCGCGACTTGGTGCAGCGCCTGTTCATCCGCCACGCCGAAGGGCTGGCCATGTCGGGCGTGCTGGAGGATCCGCCGCTGGATCAGGTGAACCTGCAATGCCGCCGCATCGAGCGGTTCTGGACCGAGCAGATCCGCTATATCTATTGAATTGAACCCGGCCCTGCGGGGCCGGGTGTGCCTTTTCCTGGCGCCTTACCAGGTGCCGGTGTTCTCCATGCTGGACCACGGCTCCTGCGGGGGCAGGTGATCGCCTTCCTGCAGCAGCTCGACCGACACGTTGTCCGGGCTGCGCACGAAGGCCATGTGGCCGTCGCGCGGGGGGCGGTTGATCGTGACGCCGGCGTCCTGCAGCTTCTGGCACATCTCGTAGATGTTGCCGACGCGGTAAGCCAGATGGCCGAAATGGCGGCTGTCCGAGGGCAGGCCGTCATCGCCGTCCCAGTTGTAGGTCAGTTCCACCGGGCATTCCGGCTGGCCCGGAGGCGCCATGAACACCAGGCTGAAGCGGCCCTTGTCGTTGTCGATGCGGCGCATTTCCTCCAGCCCCAGCAGGCGGAAGAAGTCCATCGTCTTGTCCAGGTCCTTCACGCGGACCATCGTGTGCAGATAGCGGATATTCATGGGGTCTCCTGTTCGGATGGGCGGGCAAGCTGTCATGCAGCGGGACAATCTGCAAGCTTGCGATGTGGTTCCAGAACGGTTGATCGACAGCGCGCCGCGTGTCAAAGGAGGCCGGAACCGCCCGGAAGGATGACCATGCCCCTGACACCAGAACAGCAGGCCGAGATCGACAGCCAGCGCGCCACGCCTCGCCAGACGCTGCGCGCCGTGTCCGAGGGGATGGAGAACCACCTGTACGTGGCGCATCAGGTTCTGGATCACGGGCTGGTGCGGGTCATCGACTACATGGGCGACGACGCGGCAATCTGTCAGGCGGCGCGCGTCAGCTATGGCAAAGGGACCAAGTCGGTGCAGAACGACGAGGGCCTGATCCGCTATCTGATGCGGCACTGGCATTCGACGCCCTTCGAGATGTGCGAGGTCAAGTTCCACGTCAAGCTGCCGGTCTTCGTGGCCCGCCAGTGGATCCGTCACCGCACCGCCAACGTGAACGAGTATTCCGGCCGCTATTCGATCCTGGACCGGGAATTCTACATCCCCGCGCCCGAGCATCTGGCCGCGCAGTCGTCGCAGAACCACCAGGGCCGGGGCGAGGTGCTGCAGGGCGCCGAGGCGCAGCGCGTGCTGGACCTGCTGCGCGAGGACGCAATGCGCAGCTATGACAGCTATGAGGCGATGCTGAGCCAGGAGGGGCAGCAGGGTCTGGCACGGGAACTGGCGCGCATGAACCTGCCCGCCAACATCTATACCCAGTGGTACTGGAAGGTGGATCTGCACAACCTGCTGCATTTCCTGCGCCTGCGCGCCGACAGCCATGCCCAGTACGAGATCCGGGCCTATGCAGACATCATGTGCGACATCACCCGCGACTGGGTGCCCGCCGCCTTTGGTGCATTCCAGGATTACCGGATGAATGCCGTGAACCTGTCCGCGCAAGCCGCCGATGCGCTGCGGCGGCGCCTGGCCGGAGAGGTCGTCACGCAGGAAAATGCCGGCATGGGCGCGCGTGAATGGCGCGAGTTCCAAGCCGTCTGGGGCTAAACGGGGGCGCACCACGCGCCCCCGTCCGGATCAGAACGTGAAGTCGTTCAGGTCCAGGTTGGCGCGGTTGAAATCCTCCAGCACGATCACGGTGGACGCGTTCACTGTCAGGATCGTGTCGCCGCCCTGCTGCACGGCGCCGTTGATGGCGCGCTGGACCTGGCCGCGATCCAGGTCGTCGATCTCGATCCGGTCCAGGCCGTTCTGGAAGTCGACGATACGGTCGCGCCCGTCGCCCAGGTCGAATTCGAACCGGTCGGCGCCGATCCCCCCGGCCAGGATGTCGTTGCCCCGACCGCCGTCCAGCGTGTCGTTGCCCTGGTTTCCGTGCAGGATGTCGGCGCCGTCGTCGCCCTCGATCTCGTCATTGCCCTCGTTGCCGAACAGCCGGTCATTGCCGCCGTCGCCCTCTAGGTCATCCCGGCCCTGACCGCCATAGAGCAGGTCGTTGCCCTGATTGCCCTCCAACTCGTCGTCGCCCCGGCCGCCGAACAGGGTGTCGAAGCCGAAGCCGCCCCACAGATCGTCGTTTCCGTCATCGCCGCGCAGCAGGTCGTTGCCCGCACCGCCTGCCAGGCTGTCATTGCCCGCGCCGCCGTTCAGCACGTCGTTGCCGTTCTCGCCCCAGATGCGGTCGAAGCCGCGGTTGCCATTCAGCACGTCGTTGCCGTCGCGCCCATAGATCAGGTCGGCCAACGCGCTGCCGTTGATCCGGTCCGCACCCGAGGTTCCGTTATAGCGTGCCATTCAAGCGATCCTTTCATGTTGTCGGCCTCCCATGCGGCGGCCCTGTGCGAATCGCGATATCACGGGCCCGCTGACAGCCGGCTGACGGGGGCTGTCAGCGGGCTGTCAGCTTGGCCGTGCTAGGACGCGGGAATGAAACGATCCCTGTCCAGCCTGATGCTGATCCTGCTGCCGCTGACCCTTGCGGCGCAGCCGATCGCCCCCGATTACGAGACCGCCCGCCAGGCGGTGGACCGCGGCGACATGCTGCCGCTGGAACAGATCCTGGCGCGGATCGAGGCGCGCCATCCCGGCCGCATCGTCGAGGTCGAGCTGGAAGACGAGGACGGCCTGTGGCTCTATGAGATCGAGGTGCTGACCCCCGAGGGCCGCCTGATCGAGATAGAGCTGGACGCCCGCACGGGGGCGATTCTGGGATACGAGGAAGACGACGACTGATGCGCGCCCTTGTGGTCGAGGATGACAGCCGGATCGCCGCCGATCTGGGCCGGGCGCTGACGGCGGCCGGGTTCCGCGTGGACGGCACCGCATCGGGCCAGGACGCCTGGTTCCGGGGCGGGACCGAGGGGTACGACCTGATCGTGCTGGACTTGGGGCTGCCCGACCTGGACGGTCTGACCGTGCTGAAACGCTGGCGGGCCGAGGGGTGCGATTCGCCGGTGCTGATCCTGACCGCACGGGGCGCCTGGACCGAGCGGGTCGAGGGGATCGAGGCCGGTGCCGACGATTATCTGCCCAAGCCGTTCCGCATGGAGGAGCTGGTGGCGCGGGCCCGCGCCCTGGTGCGCCGGGCAGGCGGCCGGGCCGAACCGCGGATCGAGGCGGGCCGCCTGACCGTCGATCTGAACCGCATGACGGCGCTGGTCGATGGCGTGCCGGTCCCGCTGACCCCGCTGGAGTTCCGCCTGATCGCGCATCTGGCCGTTCACCGCGACCGCGTCGTCTCGCCCACGGAACTGCTGGAGCACCTTTACGGCGACGATGACGCGCGCGAGGCCAACGCGCTGGAGGCGGTCGTGACCCGCATGCGCCGCAAGCTGGGTCCGGGCATCGTTGCGACGCGGCGCGGCTTCGGCTATCTGCTGGAGGGCGGTGCATGAGGCCATTGTCGCTGCGCCTGCGGCTGATGCTGCTGGGCGGGGCGACCATCCTGCTGGTCATGGCGCTGTCGGTGACGATGCTGGCGGTGTTGTTCGACCGCCATGTCCAGCGCGTCGCCGTGTCGGACCTGCGCGATCGGGCGCTTGTTCTGCTGTCGGTGATCGAACCCGGCACGCCGCCGCAGATGCGCGACCAGCCGCGCAACCCGTCGTGGCAGCTGCCATTCTCGGGGCATTACTGGCAGGTGTGGCTGGGGGACCAGCCCCTGCGGTCGCGTTCACTGTGGGACGTGACGCTGCCTGTGCCCGCGGATGCGCCGCCGCCGGGCGAGGGGCGGGTGCTGCAGCTGGACGGGCCGGGCGACCAGCGCCTGCTGGCGCTGGATCAGCAGGTGCTGATCGGGCAGGGCGCGACCGCGTCCCCCATCCGCCTGATCGTGGCCGAGGACATGGAGGATTCCGCGCAGGCCCGCGCGGCCTTTCTGCGCGACCTTGTCCCATGGCTGGCGGGATTGGCGGCGCTGCTGCTGGCGGCGTCCTTCGTCCAGGTCACGCTTGGCCTGCGCCCGCTGGCCCAGATCGGCGCGCATCTGCGCGGGCTGGCGCAGGGGCGCAGGCGTCGCCTGGGCGACGATCTGCCCTCCGAGGTCGCGCCCCTGGCCCGCCAGCTGGACCATCTGCTGGACGACCGCGACCGAGAGCTGGATCGTGCGCGCCACCGCGCCGGCGATCTGGCGCACGGGTTCAAGACGCCGCTTCAGGCGCTGCTGGGCGATGCCGAGGCGTTGCGCGATCAGGGACGGACCGAACAGGCCGACAGCATCGAACATGTCGTCACCGTGATGCGCCGCCATGTCGACCGGGAACTGGCGCGCGCCCGCATCCGCACCGACGCCGCGCAGGCCCGCGCGCATCCCGCCCCGATCGTCGCCCGGCTGGTGCAGGTGCTGCGGCGCACGCCCGCGGGTGCCGGGCTGGACTGGCAGGTCGACCTGCCGCAGGCGGTGGCGCTGCGCATCGACCCTGACGACCTGACCGAGGCCCTGGGTGCGCTGCTGGAAAACGCGGCCCGCCATGCGCGGTCGCGGGTGTGGGTCGGGATGCGTGCGGATGACGATCGGACGGCCGTCATCATCCGCGACGACGGGCCGGGCGTGCCCGATGCCGAGCTGGCGCGGTTGGCGCAGCGCGGCGTGCGGCTGGACCAGGGCGGGGACGGTCAGGGGATCGGTCTGGCCATCGTCACCGACATCGCCGAGGCCGCGGGTGGGCGCCTGGAGCTGATCAACATGCTGCCGGGCCTTGCGGCGGAACTGCACCTGCCGCGCCACCCGGACTGATGGTCAGGATGCGAACAGACCGTCGAAATCGGCAAAGCCCTTGACCTCGATCGGGTTGCCCGAGGGGTCGAAGAAGAACATCGTCCGCTGCTCTCCGGGCTGGCCCTCGAAGCGGATCTGGGGCGGGATGTCAAAGGACACGCCCGCCGCGGCCAGGCGGTCGGCCAAGGCCAGCCAATCCGCCAGCGGCAGCACGACCCCCAGATGCGGCATCATCACCATGTGATCGCCCACCCGGCCGGTGCGGGTGGTGGGAAAGGGCGTGCCCAGATGCAGCGAAAGCTGATGGCCGAAAAAGTCGAAATCGACCCAGGTGTCGGTGGACCGACCCTCGGCACAGCCCAGGATGTCGCCATAGAAGCGACGGGCCGCGTCCAGGTCGGTGACATGGATGGCAAGGTGGAACAGGGATCTCATCGCGGCCTCCGTGGTTGCGGGGCAGTGATGCACGCGCGGGCCGCGCCCCGCAAGTCAGTCCAGCGCGTCCAGAACCCCGCCCGCCACGCGCGCGGTGTCCGACCAGCTCGGCAGCGCCGCCCCCGCCCGTGCGGCGGCGGCCGCCCGTGCGGCACGCTGGGCCGGGTCGGTCAGCATGCAGCGCAGCGCCTGCGCCAGCGCGGGCGCATCGTCGGGTGCGACCAGCAGGCCCGCATCGGCCGGAACCGTTCCCGGCACCGCGCCCGCGCGCGTGCTGACGATGGGCAGGCCATGGGACAGCGCCTCGTCAAAGACGATGCCGTAACCCTCGTACCGGGTCGCCAGCGCAAAGATCGAGGCCTTTCGGTACAGGTCCGCCAGGCGATCCGCCCCGACCCGCCCGGCCAGTTCCAGCCGTCCATCCAGTCCGCTGGCGGCGATCTGCGCCTGCAGGTCGGCAACATGGGCTGCGTCCCAGGGGTTGCCCACGATCACCGCCTGCCAGTCCAGATCGGCCAGCGCCGCCAGCGCGGCGATCAGCACGTCATGGCCCTTGCGCGGGTGCAGGATGCCCACCGACAGGATCAGCGGCGGGTCCTGTGGTGTGGCGGGCTGTTCCGGGCGGTCGGTGCCGGGGCGGGCGACGGTGATCCGGTCGGCGGGCACGTCATAGCGGTCGACCAGCATGTCGCGCGTATGCGGGCTGGGCACGATCACGTGGTCCGCATGGGCCAGGTTCGCGCGCTCGGTCCGCCACAGATGGTCGGCCAGATCGGCAGGCAGCGCGCTTTCCTGGGCCAGGGGATGATGGATCATCGCCACGATGGGCGCGCGGATCGCGACCACCCCCTGCGGGTCCAGCGCGCCAAAGGCCAGCCCGTCGATGATCACCGGCCGATCCGCGGGCACCGCCTGCAGCGCGTCGAGCGCCTGGCGCATGTCGCTGTCGGACGGGGTCGGAAAGCTGTCGGGCAGGGCCAGGACATCGACATGCCGGCCCTGGTCGCGCAGCCCCTGGACCATGCGGCGGTCGTAGATATAGCCGCCGGTCAGGGTGGTGATGTCGCCCGGCAGGGCAAAGGTCAGGGTCTTTGGGTCGGTCACGGGTCTGCCTGTATGGCTGCGGGGGCGGGACGGTTGACGCGGCGCTGCGCCAACAGGACCAGCAGCCCCGGCAGGGTGCTGGCCAGAAACATCAGGCCGAAGGCCAGGCTGGCGGCAAGCCCCGCCTGCGCGCTGGCGCCGATCAGGGGGAACAGCCCGGCGGCCGCACCCTCGCGCAGACCCCAGCCGCTGACGGTCAGCGGCAGGATCATGGTCAGCAGAATCAGCGGCACCAGAACGGCGGTCTCGACCGGGGACATCATCGTGCCGGTGGCCGCGGCGCAGAAGGCAAAGGCCGCAAGGTTGGCCCCGGTGATCGCCAGGTTCAGCGCCACCTGACGCGGCAGGGCGCCCGGCGCCAGCAGCGTGACGCGCAACGCGCCCCGCAGATCGCGTGCGGCGGTGCCTGCGCGCCCAGGCAGCTGTCCCGCACCGCCGATGGCCAGCATCGCGATCAGCGCGACGCTCAGCAACGCGCCGATCAGGCCCATGACCCAGGACGGCAGTGTCAGCCCGCCCGGCATCAGCGTCACGGTCAGCGCACCCGCCGCCAGCACCAGGAACAGCGCGACCTGGCCCGCCAGGCGCTCGATCGCGACGGCGGCGCCGGCGCGGCGCAGGCCCGCCTGATGACGCGCGCGGACCGCGCGGCCGGCATCGCCCACGACACCGCCGGGCAGCGACTGGTTGACGACCTGCGCCAAGTAGTATTCGCCGATGGCCCGGGTGAGGGGGATGGTCTGGCCAAGCTGCCGCGCCGTCAGCCGCCAGCGCATTGCCGACAGCACCGTCTGCGCCGTCAGGGCCAGTGCTGCGGCCGCCAGCCACAGCGGATCGGCACGCACCAGCAAGTGCAGCGCCTGCTGGCCGTCCAGGCCGAACCACAGGAGCGCCATCACTGCCAGGGCGACCAGGATTTGAAGACTGCGTGTCACGTTCATGCAGGAGGCACGTTCAGGGACCCGGAAAAGTTGCGCATGAAGCGGTCGCGAAGTGCTTCCATCGGCATCGCCGGGCTGCCCGGTTCCGGGATCAACCCCCGCGTCAGGCCCCAACCGTCGGTCCGCGCGACCAGATCGGGCGGGCCGATGACGTGGATCGGAACCTCTCGGCGGTCGTCCAGGCCGATGGTGGTGGCGGCCTGGTGATCGCCGACCAGGATCATCAGGGGCGCGTCCTCTCCTTGCCGCGCGGCATAGTCCAGCACCGCCTGCAGCGTATAGTCGATCGTGTCCCGATACTGGGCCCGCACCCGGTCGCGGTCGCGCCAGACGACGTTCGGCGGATCGCCCGCTTGCGCCATCGCGTCGAATTCGGTGCCGTCGCCCAGATCCTCCCAGGGCAGCATTTCGGGGACCGGGGTCCAGGGCGCGTGGGACGAGATCAGGGCGATCTGCGCGAACAGGCGGCGCGGGTCGCTGCCGTCGCGCAACAGGCGGTCGGTGGCGGCCAGCGTGAACTGATCGGGCATGGTGACCCAGTTGAACGGCTGCCCGCGATAGCCCAGGTCGGGCGCGGCCAGGATCCGCTGGAAGCCCATCGTCGACGCCTCGGGCCAGGGACGGACGATGGCGGGCATCACGGCCGCGGTACGGAACCCGGCATCGGCGGCGTGGTGGAACAGTGTCCGGCGCCCGCTGGCGATGGCCGCCTGATAGCGCGTCTGGTCATTGACCCACAGCCCGTTAGCCAGCGTCGCATGCGCCAGCCAGCTTTGTCCGCCATGCGTCGGCGACGTCAGGAACCCCGATGCCATGGCCAATCCGTGATCCTGCAGCACCTGTTGTCCCTGGCGCAGCCGGGGCAGATGCGTGTCGGCAAAGAAGGGCGTGTCAAAGCTGGTGCGACCATAGCTTTCCAGAAAGATCACCAGAACGTCGCGGTCGATCAGCGCCAGCGGATCCTGCAGCCCGGCCAGCGTATCCTGGCGCGCCTGTTCGTTGAACTGGCGCAGCTCTGTCACGGTGCGTGCCGACAGCTGAGCGCGGTCGATGGCATAGGCGGCCGTCGGGGGCGGCATTAACGCCAGCAGCGCGATCCCCGCGACAGAGGCTGCCAGACCGGCGATCCGCATCCAGGCGGGACGCGGGGCCCGGCGCATCAGCACGCCCATCGCCCACCATGTGCCCGCAACGATAAGCAACGTGGCCAGAAGCGCGGCCAGAACCGCACCCGCCGCCTGCCAGGGGCCCAGGCTGCCGGCGATCAGCCGGACGGATGCATCGATCAGGGGCAGGTCCGCGACCGGATTGAACCTGCGGCCCAGACTTTCGAGCATCGCCAGGTCCGCGACCTTCAGCACGGTGACCAGCGTCAGGGCCAGGGTCGCCGCCACGCGCAGCAGCCGCCCCGCGACCGTCCGGCCCGCGGCCAGCGCCAGCAGGATCAGCACCGCCAGCTCCGGCGCCGGGCGTGCCAGCGCGGCCCAGGCCAGTTGATCGGGATGCGCGGGCAGCGCCAGCAGGACGTGCAGCAGCAGGATGGCGGCAAGGACCGACAAGGGCCGGGGGGTCACCGATGGCCCCGCAACCACAGCACGTCGCGTCCAAAGGACCAGATCAGCGCCGCCGCCGCGATCCGCGCCAGGGTGATCGCAAGATCGTCCGACAGGACCGGCACCTGAAGCGCGATCAGCGTCGCAAGCTGCAGCACGCAGACGGCCTTGCGGGCATAGCTGACCGGCAGCGGCGCCATGATCCACGGCCAGACCAGCCCCGCCCCGATGAACAGATAGCGCATGACGCCCAGGGCCAGGATCTCGGGTCCGACGGGGCTGCCGGCCAGGGCGTGCAGCGCCAGGATCAGGGCCAGCGCGGCGTCGACCTCCATGTCGAAACGGGCGCCGAAATCGGAGCACAGCCCGCTGCGCCGCGCCAGCCAGCCATCCACCCCGTCCAGCGTCAGTGATATGGTCGCGATCGCCGCCACTGCCCAGCCCGCCGCGACCCCGCCGACCAGGGGCGCGATCAACGCCGTCGTCAGCGCCATGCGCATCAGCGTCACCGCGTTGCACGACCCAAGCCTGGCATGCGGATAATGCCTGCGCATTGCAACGCAGACCAGCGCGGCCCCCGCCAGATAGACGACGCCCGCGACCAGGGCACCCGTGCCCTGGCCCAGGACCATCACGCCGATGCCCAGGTTCAGGGCCAGCCCCGCGGGAATGGCCAGGATCAACCCCTCGGGCAGGCGGTGGCCTGCGGCGGGGGCCGGTCTGACGGTGGGATCGGCAAGGTCGGGGCGGGAAATCTGCATCGGGTGAACATATGACAGGGGCATGACGCGTCAAGCTGACTTCTGAACAGGCTTGCCTCAGCACGATCCCGGGCTATCCTGTCGCGACAGGAGGGCTGCGCCATGGATCATCGACCCGCAGGCTATGGCACCACGGCGCGGATGCTGCACTGGCTGGTCGCGGCGCTGATCCTGGCGATGATCCCGGTGGGTCTGCTGATGGTGCAGGACGGGTTGGACCGCGGCCTGGGGGACGCGCTGTACCTGTTTCACAAGAACGTGGGCAGCCTGCTGATCGTCATCATCGCGCTGCGGCTGGTCTGGCGGCTGACGCATCCGCCCGCGCCGCTGCCCGCGACCATGCCCGACTGGCAGCGGCGGGTGGCGGGGCTGTCGCATCTGGCGCTGTACGGACTTATGGTCGTGATGCCGCTGTCGGGATACATCCGCGTGCGCGCGGGCGGCTTTCCGATCGAAGGGCTGGATGCGCTTGGCCTGCCGACGCTGGTCCCCCGGTCAAAGCCCCTGGCCGACGCCGCCAGCAGCCTGCACGAACTGGCGGCCTGGGCGCTGATGGCGGTGTTGGCCCTGCATGTGGGCGCGGCGCTGCACCATGCGCTGATCCGGCGCGACGGGGTCTGGGCACGGATGTGGCCGCCGCGGGCGCGCTGAGCCCTCGACAGGACCGTCCGGTTTGGATATGGCCATGCGGCGCGAATGACGGGGACCGTCGGGTCGCACCGGATTATCAAATATTGATCACAGGCGGTTGAACGAAAGGTCCTGTCGCGGCGTTCGACGGTGACGTCGAAAATGCCGCCGACCAGGAGAGATCGTGACCAAGACCCAAGACCTGACGATTCTGGTCGTCATCGCAGCGGCCCTTGCCGGCGTGTTTACCCTCGATCTGATGGTGCCGTTGGGGACGGCGGTCTGGCTGATCTATATCCTGCCGTTGAGTCTTGCAGTCTTCGCGCGCTGGCCCGCGCTGCCGGTGGCCACGGCCGTGCTGGTCTGCGTGGCGATGGCGCTGGCGTTCCAGAAGGACAACACCGGCATCGATCCGACCGTGGCAGCCGTGAACCGCGGCTTGGCCGGGATCGTGTATCTGTGCCTGGGATTTCTGGGGCGAAGGCTGATCGTCACCCGCGGCAAGCTGCTGGACACCGACTGGATCACCGGCACCCAGGTCGCGGTGTCCCGTGCCGTCCAGGGCGACCTGACCGCGGAAAAGCTGGCCCGCCAGGTCCTGCAGGTTCTGGCCGACCGGATCGGCGCGCGGGCCGCCGTCGCCTATGCCCGTAATGGACATGGCCACCTGCGGCTGGCGCAATGGGGCACCGACGGTGACGCCCTGGCGGAACGCGTGGCGGATGACGAAGGCCATCTGGGCCGCGCCGTCACCGAAGGTCGCATCCTGCAGATGTCCCTTGCGCCGGACCAGGCGCTGGGCTGGGCGACGGGACTGGCGCGGGGGCGCACGGCGCATGCGCTGATCGTGCCGATGCGGGACGGGCAGCTGATCAACGGCGTGCTGGAGTTCGGGCTGGATGCCGCCCCGCCGCCTCGCGTGATCGACCTGTTCGAGCGTATCGGAGACAAGCTGGGCATCGCGCTGCGGTCCGCCCAGTATCGCCAGCAGCTGCAGGAATTGCTGGAGGAGACCCGCCGTCAAGCCGAGGAGTTGCGCGCCCATACCGAGGAGCTTGCGGCGTCCAACGAAGAGCTGGAGGAGCAGACCCGCGCTCTGCAGGACAGCCAGCGCCGGTTGGAGGCACAGCAATCAGAGCTGGAAGAACAGAACGCCCAGCTTGAAAGCCAGACGCAGGAGCTGGAGGAACAGCGCGATGCGCTGGCCCGGTCGCGCCGGATGCTGGAGGATCAGGCGCAGGAGCTGGCGCAGGAGAGCCGCTACAAGTCCGAATTCGTCGCCAACATGTCGCACGAGCTGCGCACGCCGCTGAACGCGCTGCTGATCATGTCGCGGCTGCTGTCGGACAACCGCGGCCGCAACCTGTCCGAGGAGCAGGTCCGTTGGGCCGAGACGATCGAGGCATCGGGCAAGGATCTGCTGGCGCTGATCAACGACATCCTGGACTTGTCCAAGATCGAATCCGGCAAGATGGACGTGTCGCGCGACACGGTCGAGCCGCAGGCGCTGGCCGACAAGCTGGTGCGCGCCTTCGAGGCGCAGGCCCGCGACAAGGGGCTGACCCTGTCGGCGCAGGTCGATCCCAAGGTCGCGGCGTTCTCCTCCGACCGGCAGCGTCTGGAGCAGGTGCTGCGGAACTTCATCTCGAACGCGCTGAAATTCACCGAACGGGGGCAGGTGGTGCTGCATATTTCCCCGGCGGCGCAGGGGATCGCGCTGTCGGTGCAGGACAGCGGCATCGGCATCGACGCCAGCCAGCAGGAGACCGTGTTCGAGGCGTTCCGGCAGGCGGACGGCACCATCTCGCGCCGCTTCGGCGGAACAGGGCTGGGCCTGTCGATCTGCCGTGAACTGGCCGATCTGCTGGGCGGGCGCATCACGCTGACCAGCGCGCCCGGCAAGGGCAGCACCTTCACGCTGATCCTGCCCGCCGCCCCGGCGCTGCAATCGCCGGCACCTGCGCGGCGGTCCTTGCCCGCGCCCACGATGCCCGAACCCGCGCCGATGATGCTGGACGCCCTGCCGGGGGTCGAGGACGACCGCGCGGACATCGGCGCCGGCGACCGGGTGATGCTGGTGGTCGAGGACGATCCGGCATTCGCCCGCATCCTCTATGGTCTGGCGCAGGAGCTGGGCTTCCGCTGCGTCTGCGTGGGCCGGGCGGATGACGCGGTGCGTGCGGCGCGCCATTTCCTGCCGCAGGCGATCGTGATGGATGTGGGCCTGCCCGACCATTCGGGCCTGTCCGCGTTGGACCGGCTGAAGCGCGACACGACCACGCGACACATCCCGGTGCACATGGTCTCGGCCGACGATTACACCAAGGAGGCGCTGGCACAGGGCGCCATTAGCTATATGATGAAACCGGTGCGGCGCGACGACCTGGCCACTGCGATCCGCAACCTGGAGACCCGCCTGGAACAGCGCCTGCGCCGCGTGCTGATCGTCGAGGACGATCCCGCGCAGATGCTGGGCCTGAAGGCGCTGCTGACCAGCGACGGGGTCGAGACGGTGGGCGCCGGTACCGCCGCCGAGGCACTGCAGATCTGCCGCAGCCAGACGGTCGACTGCATCGTCCTGGACATGACGCTGCCGGATGCATCGGGGTTCGAGGTGCTGGAGCAGCTGGACGGGGACGGCACGGCGTCCTTCCCGCCGGTCATCGTCTATACTGCGCGCGCCTTGTCCGAGGCCGAGGAGCAGCGCCTGCGCCGCTATTCGAAATCGATCATCATCAAGGGCGCAAAATCGCCCGAGCGCCTGATCAACGAGGTCACGCTGTTCCTGCATCAGGTCGTCTCCGATTTGCCGCAGAAACAGCGCGACATGCTGGCCGCGTCGCTGAACCGCGATGCGCAGCTGGAGGGGCGCCGCATCCTGGTGGTCGAGGACGACATCCGCAACGTCTATGCCCTGACCGGCGTGTTCGAGCCGCATGGCGCGACCGTGCAGATTGCCCGGAACGGCCGCGAGGCGCTGGAGGCCCTGGGCCGCATCAACGACGGTGCCGCCCCCAAGATCGACCTGGTGCTGATGGACGTGATGATGCCCGAGATGGACGGCCTGACCGCCACGCGCGAGATCCGCAAGATCGACCGATGGAAGGGCCTGCCCATCATCATGCTGACCGCCAAGGCGATGGCCGAGGATCAGAACCAGTGCCTGGCGGCGGGGGCAAACGACTATCTGCCCAAACCCCTGGATGTCGACAAGCTGCTGTCGCTGACCCGGGTCTGGATGCCGCGATGAGCGTCGATCCCGTCCCCCTGCGCGCGGCCGACGCGATCGAGCTGGACCTGTTCCTGGAGGCGCTGAACCGGCGCCACCATTATGACTTCCGGTCCTATTCGCGCGCATCGCTGGCCCGTCGTGCCGAACTGGCGCGCGAAAGGCTTGGCTGCGCGACCCTGTCCGAGGTGCAGGGCCGCCTGCTGCACGATCCCGCGGTGCTGCCCGACATCATCGACGCGATGACCGTGCAGGTCAGCGAGCTGTTTCGCGATCCGGCCTATTACCTGGCACTGCGCCGCGAGGTGATCCCGCATCTGCGGACCTTCCCCTCGCTCAAGGTCTGGGTGGCGGGCTGTGCCGATGGCGAGGAGCTGTATTCGCTGGCCATCCTGTTCCGCGAGGAGGGGCTGTTCGACCGCACGATGTTCTATGCGACCGAGATCAACCGCCGCGCCCTGGCCCGGGCCGAGGCCGGCATCTATGACATTGATCGCCTGCCGGTCTTCTCGCAGAACTATCAGCGGGCGGGGGGGCTGGGGTCGCTGTCGGATTACTATACCGCCGCCTATGGGCGCGCGGCCTTTGACCGGGGCCTGCGATCGCGCACGGTGTTCACCGAGCACAACCTGGCCACCGACCAGGTCTTTTCCGAGGTCCAGCTGGTGTCGTGCCGGAACGTGCTGATTTATTTCGACGGGACGCTGCAGGACCGCGCCGTGGGCCTGTTCGCCGAGGCGCTGGCGCGGGGCGGCTTTCTTGGCCTCGGCTCTCACGAGACGTTGCGCTTTTCCACCCATGCCGCGTCCTTCGCGGCCTTTGCCGAACCGGACCGGATCTGGCGCCGGAATGCCGACCAGGAGACTGTTCATGCCCGATAGACCCATCCGTTTCCTGATCGTCGACGACATCGCGGAAAACATCATGGCGCTGGAGGCGCTGCTGCGGCGCGACGGGCTGGTGGTCGACACCGCGCGGTCCGCGACCGAGGCGCTGGAACTGATGCTGCAGCATGATTACGCGCTGGCCTTTCTGGACGTGCAGATGCCCGGCACCGACGGCTATGAGCTGGCGGAGCTGATGCGGTCCACCGAACGCACCCGCGGCGTGCCCATCATCTTCGTCACCGCCGCCGAAATGGACGAGGCCCGCAGGTTCCGCGGGTACGAGGCGGGGGCGGTCGACTATATCTTCAAGCCTATCGACCCCGTGGTGCTGAAATCCAAGGCCGAGGTGTTCTTCCGCATCGGCCGCCAGGCCAAGGACCTGCAGCGCCAGCGCGACGAGATGCAGGACATCGCGCTGCACCGCGACCGCGCGATGGCGCAACTGAAGGCCCATGCCGACAATTCGCCGCTGGCCTTCGTCACGCTGGACCGGAACCTGTGCGTGCGCAGCTGGTCCAAGGGGGCCGAACGCATGTTCGGGCGGCCCGCGGGCGACATGCTGGGCATGACCGCCACCGCGGCGGGCTGGCTGGACGAACAGGGGGCCACACTGCTGACCGGCTGGCTGGACAGCCAGCAGGATGGCGTGCCGCGCTTCTCGGCCGAGATCAGCCTGGATCACGCCGATATCGGCCCGATCTGCTGTGAGGTCTATGGATCGGTCCTGTCCGAGGGTCTGAACCGCCAATCGCTGTCGCTGCAGGTCCAGGACATCACCGAACGAAAGCAGTCCGAAGAGGTCCGCGCCCTGCTGATCGGAGAGCTGAACCACCGCATCAAGAACACTCTGGCCAACGTTCAGGCCATCGCCCGCCAAAGCCTGCGCCAATCCGGCAGCCTGCCCGAGTTCGAGACCAGCTTTGGCGGACGCCTGCAGGCGCTGGCCCGCGCCCATTCGATCCTGTCGGATGCGACCTGGGCCAGCGCGCCGCTGGATCAGCTGATCGACGACCAGATCAGTTCGGGCACGCTGGACGGCGACCGGCTGCGCCGCGACGGCCCGCCGGTGGAACTGGCCCCCGACACCATGCTGCGCCTTGCGCTGACGCTGCACGAACTGGGCACGAATGCCGCGAAATACGGTGCGTTGTCGGTTCCGGGCGGGATCGTGCACATCGCCTGGCGCCTTGAGGGGCAGCGCCTGGTCCTGACCTGGCGCGAGACGGGCGGCCCGGCGGTCACCGCGCCGTCGCGCATGGGCTTCGGCATGACGCTGATCGGGGCGGCCGGGGGCGGCGATGCGGCGGCGGTCAGCGCCGACTGGAACCCCGACGGGGTCGTCTGGACCATCCGCCTGACCGACGGCGTGACCCGGCTGGCGGGTCACGCCGCCACCGCCGAGGCGCTGGTTGGCCAGCCCGTCATCCGCGCATCGACGCTGGAGGGCGCGCGCGTCCTGCTGGTCGAGGACGAGCCGCTCGTCGCGCTGGACCTGCGCTATGAGCTGGAGGATGCCGGAGCCACCGTCACCGGCGTCGCCCGCAGCGTCCCCGAGGCGATGGCCGCTGCCCGGAACGGGCCGATCGACCTGGCCCTGCTGGACGGCAACCTGAAGGGAGAGCCGGTGGACGAGGTCGCGGCCCTGTTCGACAGCCTTTCGGTGCCGTTCTGCTTCGTGTCGGGCTATGGCCGTGAGAACCTGCCGCAGGGGTTCGACCATGCGCCGCTGATCGAAAAGCCGTTCCGCCCCGACACGCTGCGCACGATCCTGACCGCGCTTCTGGCGCGCGGGGTGCCAGACGCCGCGGAATAAGGATGCCGTCCTGCCCGATGCGCGTCCCGACCGCCGCGGTCCGTGCGCATCGGCCGGGGCTGGGCCTGCGTTCCGGCAGGCTGCGCGGCGCGCGAACGGCCGTTCCGGGCGGGATCGCCGTGCGGCTGCGGCACGGCTTGCGCCCGGCGGCCGTTTCGGGCAGGACCGCGCCCTGACTTTTGGCAAGCATGCAGGATGCGGATGACCGGCGCGGCGATAACCTTCGAAGGGCTGGGCAAGTCCTTTCCCAAGGCGGGAGGGCAGGTGACGGCGCTGGCCGACATCACCCTGTCGGTCCCTGAGGGCAGCATCACCGGCATCATCGGCCGGTCCGGCGCGGGCAAATCCACGCTGCTTCGCATGGTGAACGGGCTGGAGCGGCCGACGACGGGCCGCGTCACGGTCTCGGGCCGCGACGTGGGCACCGCCACCGGGTCCGCGCTGCGCGCGATCCGGCGCGATGTCGGGATGATCTTCCAGCACTTCAACCTGCTGGCCTCGCGCACGGTGCGGGGCAACATCGCCCTGCCGCTGGAGGTCGCGGGCACGCCGCGCGGCCAGATCCGCGCCCGCGTCGACCAGCTGATCGAGCAGGTAGGCCTTGGCGCGCTGGCCGACCGCTATCCGGCGGAACTGTCGGGCGGGCAGAAGCAGCGCGTGGGCATCGCGCGCGCGTTGGCCACCGGCCCCAAGGTCCTCCTGTCGGACGAGGCGACCAGCGCGCTGGACCCCGAGACCACGCAGACCGTCCTGGACCTGCTGGCCCAGATCAACCGCGACCTGGGCGTCAGCGTCCTGCTGATCACGCATGAGATGGCCGTGCTGCGCGACATCGCGAGCCACATGGCGGTGATCGAGGCGGGCCGCATCGTCGAGGCCGGTCCGACCTACGACATCTTCGCCCGGCCCGAACATGCCACGACACGGCGCTTCCTGTCCGGCGTCACCGGGGCCACGCTGCCGGCCTTCGTCGCGGCGCGGCTGCAGACCGATCCGCCGGGCGACCAAGTGATCCGCGTGACCTTTGCGGGTTTGCATGCGACCGACCCGATGCTGGCGCGGCTGGCGACCGATCTGGGCATCAGCGCCAACATCCTGGGCGGCACCATCGAGGAGATCGGCACGCGCCCCTTCGGCAACCTGCTGATCTCGGTGCCCCAGGACCGGGGCGATCAGGCCCGCGCCTTCCTTGAGCAACACGGTCTGACCACGGAGGTGCTGGGCCATGTCCGCTAACCTGATCCCGATCCTGTGGGACGCGACGCTGCAGACGCTCTACATGGTCGCCATCTCGGCGATCCTGGGGACGTTGGGCGGGCTGCCCCTGGGCGTGTTCCTGGCCTGCTCTCAGCGGGGGGAACTCCTGAGCGCGCCTTGGATCAACAAGGTGCTGGGGCTGGCGGTGAACGCCACGCGTTCGGTCCCGTTCATCATCCTGGTGGTGGCGATCATCCCCTTCACGCGGGCCTTGGTCGGCACGTCGATCGGCACGGACGCGGCGATCGTGCCGCTGACCCTGGCCGCCATCCCCTTCATCGCGCGGCTGGTCGAGAACGCCATCCGCGAGGTCGATGCCGGCCTGATCGAGGCGGCCCGCGCCATGGGGGCGACGCCCTTCCAGATCATCCGCAAGGTGCTGATCCCCGAGGCGCTGCCCGGCATCACCCTGGGCCTGACCTTGGCCGTGGTCAGCCTGATCGGCTATTCCGCGATGGTCGGCGCGGTCGGCGGGCAGGGTCTGGGCGATCTGGGCATCCGCTATGGATACCAGCGCTTCATGCCCGAGGTCATGGCCGCCGTCGTCGTCATCCTGATCGTGCTGGTGCAGCTGGTCCAGTCGCTTGGCGAATGGATCGCGGCCCGCGTCGACCGCCGCGCGCCCCGCAACCGCGGCGCCTGAATTTCCCGCAGACAAGAAAGGACGAATCCCATGCTGCGTCTGACAACCTTCGTATCCGCCATCGCCCTCTCCACCGCCGCCATGGCCTCCGTCGCCATGGCCGAAGACATCAAGGTCGGCGTGTCCCCCGGCGAACATGGCGAGATCATGGAGAAGGTGGCCGAGGTCGCCGAACCCCTGGGCCTGACCATCGAGGTCATCGAGTTTTCCGACTACGTCGTGCCGAACCAGGCGCTGGCCGATGGCGATCTGGATGCCAACAGCTTCCAGCACCGCCCCTATCTGGAGAACCAGATGAAGGACCGCGGCTTCGCGCTGGTCGAGGTCGGCACCACTATCACCACGCCAGTGGGGATCTATTCCGACAAGGTCGAGGACATCGCCGAGCTGCCCGAGGGCGCGCAGGTCGCGATCCCGAACGATCCGACCAATGGCGGCCGCGCGCTGCTGATCCTGCAGGATCTGGGCCTGATCACCCTTGCCGAGGGCACGGGCCTGGTTCCCAGCCCGCTGGATGTCAGCGACAACCCCAAGGGTCTGCAGTTCCTGGAGCTGGACGCGGCGCAGCTGCCCCGCGCGTTGGCCGATGCCGACATCGCGGTGATCAACACCAACTATGCACTGGCCTCGGGCCTGTCCCCGCGCGAGGATGCCATCGCCATGGAAAAGGCCGACAGCCCCTATGTGAACATCCTGGTCGTCCAGCAGGGCCGCGAGGCCGAGCCCTGGGTCAAGACCCTGGTCGAGGCGTACCAGTCGCCCGAGGTCAAGGCCTTCATCGACGAGAAATACGACGGGGCCGTCATCACCTCGTGGTGATCGCCCGGGGCCGTCCTTCGAGGCGGCCCCTTTCCGTCAGACGCTGCACCGCGCCTGCCGCGGCGAACAGCGCCAGCCCCATCGCCGTCAGCACGGCCAGGGCCGCGAACATCAGGTCGGTCTGACCCCGCCCGTTCGCCATCAGCATCACATGGCCCAGGCCCCGGCTGGAGCCGACCCATTCGCCCACGATCACCGCCAGCGGCGCCTGCACCGCCGCCAGCCGCAGCCCCGACCCAAGCGCGGGCAGGGCGGCGGGCAGCTGGATCAGCGTCAAGCGCCGCAGGGGCCTTGCGCCCATCGACCGCGCCAGATCGTCCAGCGCGGCGGGCGGGCGCATCAGCGCGTCGAACAGCACCGACGCCACCGGGAAATAGACCACCAGCGCCACCATGACGACCTTGCTGGGCGCGCCGTAGCCCAGCCACAGCGTCAGGATCGGGGCCAGCGCAAAGACCGGCACCGCCTGAGCCGCGATCAGCATCGGTCGCAGCAGCCACCGTGCCGCGGGCGACAGCGCCAGATTGACCGCCGTCCCGACCCCAAGCGCCACCCCCAGGGCCAGCCCCGCCGCCAGATTGGCCAGCGTGAAGCGCGCATTCACCGCCAGCATCGCGGCGTGATCCATCAGTGCCTGCGCCACCCGCGCGGGACCGGGCAGGATGAAGGGCGGCACGCCGCTGGCCCAGACCACGCCCTGCCAGACCGACAGCGCGACCAGGACCGCGATCAGGCCGCGCATGGCATCAGGCTGCGAAACAGCGCGGCCTGGGCCGCCAGAACCTGCGGATCGTCCAGCGCGCGCGGCGTGGGCGTCGCGGGCAGGGCCAGCGGGCGGGCTCCCCGGGCATCCAGCAGGAAGGCCGCGTGGCACAGCCGCGCGGCCTCGAGCGGGTCGTGGGTGATCAGGATGACGGTGCGCCCGGCCAGGTGCCGCGCCGCCAGATCCTGCATCTGCGCCCGCGTGGCGGCGTCCAGCGCCGAAAACGGCTCGTCCAGAACGACGACCGGGCGATCCTCGATCAGGGTGCGGGCCAAGGCCACGCGCTGACGCTGGCCGCCCGACAGCTGGGCGGGGCGACGCCCCTCCAGCCCCGCCAGGCCCAGATCGGCCAGCAGGGCGCGGGCGCGGGCGCGGTCGGGCGCCTGCCCACGCAGCCGCGCGCCGATGGTGACATTGGCCAGCGCGTTGGCCCAAGGCAGCAGCTGATCCTGCTGGCCCATCAGGGTGACCGGGCCCGCGACATCCGCCGCCCCGGCCAGACGCGCGGCCACGGGCAGGCCCGCCACGATCCGGCCCAGGGTCGACTTGCCCACCCCCGACGGCCCCATCAGCGCCGTCCAGCGCCCCGGAGGACAGTCCAGCGCCAGATCCGGCAGCAGCACCCGCCCGTCCAGGATCAGATCGCCCGTGATGCGGATCATGTCCGGTCCAGCCCCATCTGCCAGAATCCGACCTCCAGCTGGGTGGCCTGTGTGAAATGGCGCGCCAGCGTCCACGCGCGGGGCAGGGCGGGCCAGTCAGGGCCCAACCGCGCCTCCAGCGCCGCGTCGATCAGCGCGCCGACATCATGGCAGACGCGCTGATAGTCGGCGCCGCCATAGGTCGCGGTCCATTCGCCATAGGGGCCGCCGCTGTCCGCATGCGCCAGCCCGATCTGGCCATAGCCGAAGACGCAAGGTGACAGCGCCGCCAGCAGGTCCAGCATGTCGCCCGCATAGCCGGTGGCCTGCACGAACCGCGTATAGGCCATGTTCGCTGGCGATTCCGGGGTCCGCTGCAGCGTCTCCTCGGAGATGCCCTCGCGGCCGCAGATCGCGACATGCAGCGGCATCTCTCCGTTCAGCAGCCCATGCGCGATGGATGAGGCCAGCGCCATCTCCGACATCCGGTCGGACTTGGCAAAGACCAGCGCCCAGGACCGCGCAAAATGCAGAAGGAAGACGTAATCCTGCTGCAGGTAATGCAGGAAGCTGTCGCGGGGCAGGCTGCCCGCCGCCAGCTGGCGCACGAAGGCGTGGTCCACATAGGCGTCCCAGTGCGCCCCCGCCGCGTCCCGCCACAGCGCGAAGGCGCGGCCATAGTCGGGCGCGCTCATGGTGCGGTCACGTCGATGGCCAGATCGGACAGCGACTGTCCGCCCGGCGTGGCGCCCCGATCGGCCAGGAAAGCCTCGAAGCGCAGATACCGGCCCGCGTCCAGCGCCGCGGGGCGCCCGGCAAAGCGGGGCCAGGTGTCGGCCCACGCGGCCTCGTTCAGGGGGGTGCGCAGTTCGGCGGCGGTCTCCGCGAAGATCCGCCACGCCGCGTCGGGGTCGTTCTTGATGAAGGCCGTCGCGCGTTCCGTGGCCTCCAGAAAGGCCGCGACGGCGGCGCGGTCCATGCGGGCGGGATCGGCCAGATAGATCAGCTCGTCATAGGCCGGAATGCCGTGATCCTCGGGGTTCAGGCAGCGGCCCTCGAACCCCTCCAGCCGCAGCTGGTTCAGCTCGAAGTTGCGGAAGGCGCCGATGACGCCGTCCACCTGTCCCGACATCAGCGCAGGCGCGATGGACCAGCCGACGTTGATCTGTTCGACATCGTCGGGGGCCAGCCCGCCATCGGTCAGCATGGCGTCCAGCATCACCTCCTGCACGCCCGCCACGGCAAAGCCGACCTTGCGGCCGGACAGGTCGGCAGGGGTCGTGATACCGCTGTCGGCCAGCACGACCAGGCAGGTCAGCGGCGTTTCCACCAACGTGCCGACGCGGGTCACCGGCAAGCCCTGGTGGCGGGACAGGTGCAGCTGCGGCTGATAGCTGACGGCCAGATCGACGCGCCCGGCGGCGACCATGCGCGGCGGATCGTTGGGGTCGGACGGGGCCACGGTCTGAACCGCCAGGCCGGCATCCGCGAAATAGCCCAGTTCCTGAGCCAGCACGATGGGCGCGTGGTCGGGGTTCACGAACCAGTCCAGCATCACCGTCAGGCGGGTTTCGGCATGGGCGGGCAGGGCCAGCACGGCCAGCGCCAGGGTCAGCGTCTTCATGGGCGTCCTTTCAGGTCGTCATCGGTCAGGGCCAGCAGGGCGATGCGCCCCGACCAGCGTGATTGCAGCACCTGCCCGGCATTGTGCGCGCGCAGGCCGGTGCGACAGGCCAGCACCACCCGCGTGGCAGGGCCGGGGTCCAGATGCGCGATGCGGTCTGGAGGCAGGTGGCGGGCGCCGGCGATGGGCGCGGCCTCGGTCCGCAGGTCGATCAGCAGGTCGCCGGGGGCGATCTGGGCGTGGGCGATGAAGGGCAGGGGGTCGGCGGATTCGGGCGCGGTGTCGAAGCGGAAGCCGCCCATCCGCCAGCCGCCTGCGTCCCAGCTGATCAGCCGCCCCAAGGGCCGAGGGTCCAGGCCCAGCAGCACGGCCAGCGCCATCTGCGCCTGCAGCGCTCCGATCATCCCGACGACGGGGCCCAGCACACCCGCGCTGGCACAGCTGGCGGCCTGCGCGGGCAGGTCGGGAAAAATCGCGCGCAGGCTGGGCGCCCCGCCGCAGCAGCCCGCGGCATAGCCCGACAGGCCAAGCGCAGAGGCGGTGATCATCGGCCTGCCCGCCGCCATGCAGGCATCAGACAGCGTCAGGCTGACCGCAAAGCTGTCGGCGCAATCCAGCGTCACGTCGGCTGCCTGCACCAGATCGCTCGCGTTGGCCGGGGTCAGCCATTCCACACGCGGCACCACCTGACAGTCGGGGTTCAGCACCGCCAATGCGGCCGCCGCGGCCTGGGCCTTGGGTCGGCCCACCTGGTCCATGCGGTACAGGGGCTGGCGGTGCAGGTTCGTCTCCTCCACGCGGTCGGGATCGACCAGGGTGATCCGACCCACTCCCGCGGCGGCCAGGTATTGCAGCGCGGGGCAGCCCAGCCCGCCCGCGCCCACGACCAGCACGTGGGCCTGCGCCAGCCGATCCTGGCCCGCGGCGCCGATGCCCGGAAGCACCATCTGGCGGGCATAGCGGATCATGCCGTCACCGCCAGCCAGTCGGCGATCCGCGCCTCGGGGTCGGGGTTCAGCGTGATGTCGGTCACGGCCGATACGATGTCCGCCCCCGCCGCCAGCGCCTGCGCACCGCGATCGGGGGTCAGCCCGCCGATCGCGACCAACGGAATGTCGCCCACCAGCGCCTTCCATTCGGTGACGCGGTCCAAGCCCTGTTCGTGCCAGCGCATCTTTTTCAGGATCGTGGGCCAGACGGGCCCAAGGGCCACGTAATCGGGGGCCAGCGCCAGCGCACGGTCCAGTTCCGCCCGGTCATGGGTCGAGACGCCAAGCCGCAGCCCGGCGCGGCGGATGGCGGGCAGGTCGGCGTCGTCCAGGTCCTCCTGCCCCAGGTGCAACCAGTCGGCGCCCAGATCGATCGCCGCCTGCCAGTGGTCATTGACGACCAGCGTCGCGCCATGTGCGCGCGCCAGGCGCAGCCCGCGGTCAATCTGGTCGAGGACATAGGCGGGGTCGCGGTCCTTCAGCCGCAGCTGGACCAGCCGGACGCCCAGAGGCAGAACGCGGTCCAGCCATGCGGCATCATCGAAGATCGGATAGAAGCGCGGCAGCGTCACAGCCAGGCCCTCCCGATCAGGGGGGTGGAGGGCGCGCCCATGTCGCGCACCCCCATGGGATCGGCGTCGCGCGCCAAGGCGCCCGCCTGCACGGCCAGCGCAAAGGCGCGGGCCATCGCGACCGGATCGCCCGCCTGCGCCACCGCGCTGTTCAGAAGAACCGCGTCGAACCCCATCTCCATCGCCTCCGCCGCATGGCTGGGCAGGCCAAGGCCCGCGTCGATCACCATCGGCACGTCAGGAAAGGCCGCGCGCAGCATGCGCAGCCCGTGGCGGTTGTTCAGCCCAAGGCCAGACCCGATGGGCGCGCCCCAAGGCATCAGCACCCGGCACCCCGCATCCAGCAGGCGGGCGGCCAGAACCTGATCCTCGGTCGTATAGGGAAACACATGGAACCCCTCGGCGCAGAGCGTCGTCGCGGCCTCCAGCAGGCCGAAGGGATCGGGCTGCAGGGTGTCGGCATGGCCGATCACCTCCAGCTTGATCCAGTCGGTTTCAAAGACTTCGCGCGCCATGCGGGCCGTGGTCACGGCCTCTCGCGCGCTGTGACAGCCGGCGGTGTTGGGCAGCACGCGCACGCCCAGATCGCGGATCAGCGACCAGAAGGCCTGGCCCTGGCCGGCCTCGCGGCGCAGCGACACGGTGGCCACGCCCGCACCGCTGGCGCGGAACGCCTCCTGCAGGACCGACGGGGACGGGTATTGGGCGGTGCCCAGCATCAGCGCGTTGGTCAGGGTGACGCCATAGAAATCACGCATCGCCTATCCTCCCTGCATGGGTGCCAGGACCTCCAGCCGGTCACCGTCGCGCAGCGCCTGCGTCGGGCGGGACGCGGCGGGCAGGAAATCACCGTTCAGCGCTGTGGCCACGCGGGCCTCGCCCCAGCCCAGTTCGGACAGTGCGTCGGCCACGGTGGTGGCGGCGATGTCGCGGGGGGTTCCGTTGACCTCAATCCTCATGGACCAGTTCTCCCTTGGTTTCGGTGATCAGGTAATCGGCCGCCTGGCGCGCCAGCGCGGGGGCCATCAGGTATCCGTGACGAAACAGCCCGTTCAGGTGCAGCACCCGCCCTTGGACGGTCACGCGCGGGACGTTGTCGGGAAATGCCGGGCGCAGATCGGCGCCCATCTCGACGATGGCGCCCTCTGCAAAGCGGGGATCCAGCGCATAGGCCGCCGACAGCAGTTCCAGCACCGACCGAGCGGTGGGACGCGCACGGGATGCGCTTTCGATCTGGGTCGCGCCCAGCATGAACAGGCCGCCCGCGCGTGGCACGATGTACAGCGGATGACGCGGATGCAGCAGGCGGACCGGCCGCGTCAGGGCGATGTCGGGCGCGTGCAGAACGACCATCTCGCCGCGCACGCCGCGGAGGTCGGGCAGGGCGGCGGACAGTCCGCGGGCATCGATCACCGGGCCTGCGACGTCGCCGGGTTCGGCGGTCACGCATTCGATGCCGATGCCGCGCGCGGCCAGCCACGCGGCCAGATCCGCCAAGGCACGTCGGGGGTCCAGATGCGCCTCGGTTGGAAAGATCAGGCCGGGCCGGGGCTGCAGGTCTGGTTCCAGATCGGCGCTATCGCAGGGGTGATGCGCCGTGGCACGGCGCGCAAAGCGGGCCAGTTCCGCCCGGTCGCGGTCCAGCGCCAGGACCAGCGTGCCGCGCCGCGTGACGGGCGTGACGGCGGACCAGGCATCGGCGGCTTCTGCGCCAAGGCGGGTGATCACGGGGTCGGCGGTCACGCCTTCGCACTGCGGGGCCAGCATGCCGCCGGCCCACCATGAGCAGCCGTGTGGGCCGGGCGCGCCTTTGCGGTCCAGGATGCGCGGGGTCAGGCCGCGCTGCACCAGCACATGGGCCGCGAACAGCCCGGCCACGCCCGCGCCGATGATGGTGACATCAGCCATGCGACCAGACCGCATGGAAATGATGCACCGGCCCGTGCCCCGACCCCACGCACAGATCGTCGGCCGCCGCGATCGCGCGTTGCAGATAGCGGTGTGCGACCCCGACCGCCTGCTCCAGCGGCAGGCCGTGTGCCAGGCCGGCTGCGATGGCCGCCGACAGCGTGCAGCCAGTGCCATGCGTGTTGCGGGTGGACAGGCGTCGGGCGCTGAAAGGCGTCGCCCCCTGCGCGGTCACCAGAAGGTCGGTGCAGATCGCGCCCTCGCCATGCCCACCCTTCATCAGCACGGCCCCCGCGCCCATGGCGCGCAGCGCAGCACCCTGTTCGGCCATCTGGGCCGGGGTGGTGGCCGGGGCACAACCCAGCAGGCAGGCGGCCTCGGGCAGGTTCGGGGTCAGCAGCGTCGCGCAGCCCAACAGGGAACGTAGCGCGTCGATGGCATCGGGCGGCAGCAAGCGGTCGCCCGATTTCGCCACCATCACCGGGTCCAGCACGATGGGCAGGCCGCAGCCGTCCAGACCCCCGGCCACCGTGGCGACGGCCTGGGCCCCGCCCAGCATGCCCAGCTTGACCGCCCGGACGTCCAGATCGTCCAGAACGGCACGCATCTGCCCTGCGATCATCGCGAGGCTGGCCGGTTCGACCAAAGCCACGGTGCGGGTGTTCTGCGCCGTCAGCGCGGTCACGACGCTGGCGCCATAGCAGCCAAGGGCCGAAAAGGTCTTCAGATCCGCCTGAATGCCGGCGCCGCCGCCCGAATCGGACCCGGCGATGGTCAGGGCAATGGGTGCTGTCACGTCGTCCCCCGTAATGTGGCGGGTCGTGACCGGGCAAAGGGGTGGGGACACAGGGCGGGCCGATGGCCGCGCGGATATCTGCACCGTTCCCTCCGCCGGTATGACCCGGATCAGGTTCGATGGGTTGGCTGTCGCCTCTCAGCCCCTGTGACGGGACACCCCAACGGTTTGCCCCCCAAGGCTAGGCGCGGCGGGCCCGGGGCGCAAGGGGGGCTTTTCGCGCCCGCGCGATTGTCGCAGGATGGTGGGACAGCGGACGGGGGACAGATGGACAGGCGCGGGCTGGAGATGACGGTGCTGATGTCGCCGGACATGGCGAATTTCAGCGGCAAGGTGCATGGCGGCGCGCTTTTGGCCTGTCTGGACCGGGTGGCCTATGCGTGCGCGTCGCGCTGGTCTGGAGAATATGCGGTGACCCTGTCCGTCGACCAGGTGACCTTCAAGGAGGCCATCCACGTGGGAGAGCTGGTGACCTTTCGCGCGCGGGTGAACCATACCGGCCGCACCTCGATGGAGGTCGGCATCCGGGTCGAGGCCGAGAACATCCGCCGCGGCACCCGCAGGCATACCAATTCCTGCTATTTTACCATGGTCGCGGTCGACGAACGAGGCCATCCTGTGCCGGTCCCCAAGCCCGAGCTTGAGGACGACATCGACCGCCAGCGCTGGCGGTCGGCCGAGGTCAGGCGCACCATGCGGCGCGAGATCGCGGCCCGCCAGGAGGCCGCGTCGAACACCCCCTGATTGGGCGTGGACTTTGCGATCCAAACCGCGTAGGGAACCGCCTTTGGCCCTGCTAGTCCGGGGCGGCGGGTGCAGGGTGGGCCGGTCGCAGCGACGATAGGTGCCGCTCATCGGGTCGCTCACGGCCCCCGCATTTTGGCGAATCACATGACTGAACTGAATTTCCCCGCGCCGCTTCAGGCGGCGTTGGCCGACAAGGGCTATGAGACGTTGACTGCCGTGCAGTCGGCGGTGCTGGCGCCCGAGGCCGCGGGCCGCGACGTGCTGGTCTCGGCCCAGACCGGGTCGGGCAAGACCGTGGCCTTTGGCCTGGCGATGGGCGCGGACCTTCTGGACGGCGACCGCATCATCGCGGGCGAGCTGCCGCTGGCCCTGGCCATCGCGCCCACGCGCGAACTGGCGCTGCAGGTCGCGCGCGAGCTGGAATGGCTCTATGCCGGGACCGGCGCGCAGATCGCGACCTGCGTCGGCGGTATGGACTATCGCAACGAAAAGCGCGCCCTGCAACGCGGCGCGCAGATCGTGGTCGGCACGCCTGGCCGCCTGCGCGACCATATCGACCGCGGCAGCCTGGACCTGTCGGATCTGCGCGCGGCCGTCCTGGACGAGGCTGACGAGATGCTGGACCTGGGCTTCCGCGAGGACCTGGAGTTTATCCTGGGCGCCGCCCCGGTCGAGCGCCGCACGCTGATGTTCTCGGCCACGGTGCCGTCGGCGATCGAGAAGCTGGCCCGTGATTTCCAGCGCGACGCCCTGCGCATCGCCGCAATGGGCGAGGCGCGCCAGCATGGCGACATCGCCTATCGCGCCTATACCGTGACCGCCCGCGACCGCGAGCCCGCGATCTTCAACCTGCTGCGCATCCACGAGGCGCAGACCGCCATCGTCTTCTGCAAGACGCGGGCCAACGTGAACCATCTGCTGGCGCGCATGTCGAACCGGGGCTTCAAATGCGTGGCCCTGTCGGGCGAACTGTCCCAGCAGGAGCGGACCCACGCCCTGCAGGCGCTGCGTGACGGGCGCGCCCGCGTCTGCATCGCCACCGACGTGGCCGCGCGCGGCATCGACCTGCCGGGGCTGGAGCTGGTGATCCACGCGGACCTGCCGACCAACCCCGACACGATGCTGCACCGGTCGGGCCGCACCGGGCGTGCGGGCTCCAAGGGCGTGTCCGCGCTGATCGTGCCGTCGGCCGATTATCGTCGGGCACAGCGTCTGCTGCAGAACGCCAAGGTCTCGGCCGAATGGCTGGACGCGCCGACAGCGGACGAGGTGCGGGCGCGCGATGATCAGCGCATGCTGGACCATCCCGGCCTGCGTGAACCCGTGGGCGACGACGCCGCCCTGGCCGCGCAGCTGCTGGAGCAGTTCAGCGCCGAACAGGTCGCCGCCGCCTTCCTGCGCCTGTGGCGCGAAGGCCGCCCCGCTGCCGAGGAACTGTCCGAGGCGCATGCGCCCCCCGCACCGATGGCCCCCCGTGCGCAGCGCGAGTTCGGCCCGTCGGTCTGGTTCACGCTGTCGGTCGGTCATTCCGGTCGGGCCGAGGCGCGTTGGCTGCTGCCCAAGGTCTGTGATGCGGGCGGGATCACCCGCGACAGCATCGGTGCGATCCGCGTCAAGCAGGACCTGTCCTATATCCAGATCGCGTCGGAAGTCGCCGCCAAGTTCGGCGATTTCATCGAGATCACCCCGGAGGTCACCATGCGCCGCATGGACGGCGCCCCCGACCTGGACGCGCCGATCGAACGGGCGCCCCGTGCCCCGCGCACCGACAACCGTTCCGAGGGTCGCAAGCCCGCGCCGCGTGCCAAGCACGCCGCGTCGGACGAGGGTCACCACGCCCGCGTCAAGTCCGCCCGCGGCGGCTGGCTGCCCGATGATGCCCCTGCCGAACCGCGCGAGACCGGACCGCATGCGGCCGTGAAATCGTGGAAGAAGAAGTCGTCGGCCGACGCTGGCAAGGGCCCCAAGCCGGCCTGGGCCAAGTCCAGGCCCGCCGGCGACAAGGCGGGCGCCCCCAAGGCGCATCGCAAGGGACCCAAGCGGCCCGCCTGACCGGCAACTGCCTGCGGGGCCAAGCAACTGCCTGACAAACAGGCAGTGGGCCCTGCACGCTCTGCAATCCACATGGCCCTCGCGCCCGAAGCTCCCTTGCGGGGTTTCGGGCGCGACGCGTTCGGGGCATGGAATGTCGCAATTGATATTGCCAGTCGGGCAGGGCGACGCTTAACCTGATCCTTGCGCTGAATAACCAACGACATAACAGGGAGAGCGCTTTTGCTGGACGACCGCCACGGCGACGCATTCGTCGCCTTCGAGCATGTGCAAAAAAGCTATGATGGACAGACACTTGTCGTCAAAGACTTGAATCTGTCGATCGGACGGGGTGAATTTCTAACGATGCTGGGGCCGTCCGGTTCCGGCAAGACCACCTGCCTGATGATGCTGGCGGGCTTCGAGACCGCGACGAACGGAGAAATCCGTCTTGGCGGGCGTCCGATCAACCAGGTGCCGCCGCACAAGCGCGGGATCGGCATGGTGTTCCAGAACTATGCCCTGTTCCCGCACATGACCGTCGGAGAGAACCTGTCCTTTCCGCTGGAGGTCCGCGGGATGGGCAAGGACGAACGCCAGACGCGCATCGCCCGCGCGCTGGACATGGTCCAAATGGGCAAGTTCGCGAACCGGCGTCCGGCGCAGCTGTCCGGCGGGCAGCAACAGCGGATCGCCCTGGCCCGCGCGTTGGTCTTCGACCCCGAACTGGTGCTGATGGACGAGCCGCTTGGCGCCTTGGACAAGCAGCTTCGCGAGCATATGCAGTTCGAGATCAAGCACCTGCACGAGAAACTTGGAATCACCGTCGTCTATGTGACCCATGACCAGGGCGAGGCCCTGACCATGTCGGACCGCATCGCGGTCTTCAACGACGGTCGCATCCAGCAGCTGGCCCCGCCGTCCGACCTCTACGAGCGCCCCGAGAACAGCTTCGTCGCAAGCTTCATCGGAGAGAACAACGCCCTGGCTGGCACGATCGAGCAGCTGGATGGCGACAAGGCGCTGGTGCGGCTGGACGGGGGTGGGGTGATCGACGCGACCGCCGTGAACATCCGCGAGAGGGGTCAGCGCACGACCGTGTCGATCCGCCCCGAACGGGTCGAGTTCAAGCCCGAGATGATGTCCCAGGGCGCCCACACGATCGAGGCGCAGGTGATGGAGGTCATCTATATGGGCGACATCCTGCGCGCCCGGCTGAAGGTCGCCGGCAGCGACAATTTCGTCATGAAGATGCGCAACACGATCGGCCAGACCCGTCTGGACCCCGGCCAGGTCATCCGCATCGGCTGGCATCCCCAGGATGCCCGCGCGCTGGACCCGATCTGATCCCTTTTCCCAACCGGAGACTTCGATGAAGCGTTTTCTTGCACTCAGCACCGCGATGGGCCTGGTCGCCGGGCCGGCCCTGGCCGATGTGAACCTGCTGTCCTGGGGCGGCGCCTATGGCAACAGCCACTTGGAGGCCTATGCCAAGCCGTTCACGGCGGAAACGGGCATCAATGTCGTTATGTCGGATGCCGACAACCCCGCGACCCCGATCAAGGCGCAGGTCGAGGCAGGCAATGTCAGCGTCGATGTCGCGTCGGTCGAATATGCCGATGCGGTGCGCCTGTGCGACGAGGGCGCGCTGGAGATGATCGACCCCGCCATCCTGCTGCCGGCCGAGGACGGGACGGCAGCGGCCGACGACTTCATCGACGGCGCGGTGACCGAATGCTTTGTGGCGACCGACGTCTATTCGATGGTCCTGGCGTTCAACGAGACCGCCTTCCCGGAGGCCAAGCCCGCGACCCCTGCCGATTTCTTCGATCTGGAAGCGTTTCCGGGCAAGCGGACCATGCGCAAGGGCGCCAAGTTCAACCTTGAGCTGGCGCTGATGGCCGATGGCGTGCCCGCCGCCGAGGTCTATGACGTGCTGTCCACCCCGGAGGGCGTGGACCGCGCCTTTGCCAAGCTGGACACGATCAAGTCCGAGGTGATCTGGTGGGAGGCAGGCGCCCAGCCCCCGCAGCTGCTTGCCGATGGCGAGGTCAGCATGGCCTATGCCTTCAACGGCCGGATCTTCAACGCGGCGCAGGCCGACGGCCAGCCCTTCGAGATCATCTGGGACGCCCAGATCTATGAGATGGAGGGCTGGGTCGTGCCGAAGGGCGCGCCGAACCTGGAGCAGGCGATGGAATTCGTGGCCTGGACCACCGCGCCCGCGCCCCAGGCCCGCGCCGCCGAATTCATCAGCTATGGTCCGCCGCGCCGGTCCGCCGCCGCGATGGTCGGCAACATCGAGGGCACCGAGGAGCCGATGGGCCCCAACCTGCCCACCTTCGATGCGAACATGGCCGGGGCGCTGGCATCGGACCTGGATTTCTGGGTCGACCGCGACGCCGAGCTGATTGAGCGTTTCAACAGCTGGCTGGCCAGCTGATCCAGTTCGGACCGGGAGGGTTCGTCCCGCCCGGTCCGCGCCCCGCCAACGGGGCCAATGACAACGGGCAAAAATGCCCGAGACCAACCAACCGGGAGAACCAACGTGAAATCCACCCTGATCCTTTCGACCGCCCTGTGCGGCGTGGCCTTCGGCGCGATGGCGCAAGAGGTCAACGTCGTGTCCTGGGGCGGCGCCTACGAGGTCAGCCAGGTCGAGGCCTACAACAAGCCCTTCACCGCTGAGACCGGCATCACCGTCAACATGATCGCCGCCGACAACCCCGCGACGCCGCTGCGCGCCCAGGTCGAGGCCGGCAACGTCACGGGCGACGTCTTCGACGTCGAGGTCAGCGACGCGATCCGCCTGTGCGACGAGGGTGCGCTGGTCGAGATCGACCCCGCCGACCTGCCCAGTGCGCCCGACGGCACCGCTGCGGCAGATGATTTCGTGCCCGGCGCGCTGCAGGATTGCGCGGTCGCCAACATCGTCTGGGGCACGGTCATTTCGTTCAACACGACCAAGTTCGAGGGAGAGACCCCCAGCACGGCCTCCGATTTCTTCGACACCGAGACCTTCCCGGGCAAGCGCGGCCTGCCCAAGAACCCCAAGCGCACCCTGTATCTGGCGCTGATCGCCGACGGCGTGCCCGCGGCCGAGGTCTATGACGTGCTGTCCACCCCCGAGGGCGTGGACCGCGCCTTTGCCAAGCTGGACACGATCAAGGCCGACACCGTCTGGTGGGAGGCCGGCGCCCAGCCCGTGCAGCTGCTGGCCGACGGAGAGGTCAGCATGACCACCGTCTATAACGGTCGCGCCTTTGACGCGATGGTGGCCGAAAAGCAGCCCTTCGAGATCATCTGGGACGGCCAGTACCTGGACATGGACATGTTCGTGATCCCGGTCGATGCACCCAACCCGGACGCGGCGATGGAATACCTAAAATTCGCGACCGACACGCAGCGTCTGGCCGATCAGGCGAAATACATCGCCTATGGCCCGGCGCGGAAATCGTCGAACGAACTGGTCGGGCTGTACCAGGACGGCGTGACCGAGATGGCGCCGCACATGCCGACCAGTCCCGAGGCGCTGGCCAATGCGGTGACGGACGATCCGGAATTCTGGGCCGACCATTCCGCGGAACTGACCGAACGCTTCAACAGCTGGCTGGCCGCGTCCTGAACTGACACCCTGCCGCCCCCGCATCCGGGGGCGGCGGACCTGACTGCCCGGGGGACGACATGGCCGACGCCGCACTTGATCCACATGCCGCCATTGCCACCACCGCATCCGGTGTGGGGTCTGGCACGCTGACGACCGCCGACGGAATGCCGCTGGCCCGCGCCCTGGCGCACAGCCAGCGCCGGGCGCGACGGCGGGCCTTTCTGCTGGTTCTGCCGCTGTTGGCCTTCATCCTGATCACCTTCGTGGTGCCGATCGGGCAGATGCTGGCGCGGTCGTTTCACAATGACGGCTTTTCCGCCAACATGCCGCAGGTCTCGGCCTGGTTCGCATCGACGGAGCCCGGCACCGCGCCCGACGAGGCGGCTTGGACCGCATTGGCCCAGGACCTGATCGCCAGCGCCGATGCGCGCAGCATCGGGGTGGTGGGCACGCGGATCAACTATGACATGCCGGGGACGCGGTCGCTGTTCACCGCGACCGGGCGCCAGGTCCGCCGCGGGCTGGAGCCGCCCTATCAACAGGCCCTGCTGGAGATCAACGAGGATTGGGGCGACCCGCGCCTGTGGTCCGTCATGCGATCGGCATCGACGCCGGTCACGGCGAACTTCTATCTGGCAGCGGTCGACCGCACCCGGGACGAGGCCGGCAACATCCAGCAGGTCGCGGAACAGCAGCGGATCTATCTGACCCTGTTCTGGCGCACCTTCTGGCTGTCGGCGGTGATCACCGGCCTGACCTTCATCCTGGGCTTTCCCATCGCGCATCTGCTGGCGACGCTGCCCATGCGCAAGTCGAACCTGCTGATGATCCTGGTGCTGCTGCCGTTCTGGACGTCGCTTCTGGTGCGCACGACATCCTGGATGGTGCTGCTGCAGCAGCAGGGCGTGGTGAACGACATCCTGGTCTGGCTGGGTGTGATCGGCGGCGGGCAGCGGTTGCAGATGATCTATAACCAGACCGGCACGATCATCGCGATGACGCATATCCTGCTGCCCTTCATGATCCTGCCGCTGTATTCGGTGATGCGGACCATCAACCCCGCCTATGTCCGTGCGGCGCGCAGCCTGGGCGCGACAAGCTGGACCGCGTTCCGCCGGGTCTATTTTCCGCAGACCCTGCCGGGCCTGGGGGCGGGGGCGATGCTGGTCTTCATCCTGGCGGTCGGATACTACATCACACCCGCGCTGGTCGGCGGATCGTCGGGGCAGCTGATCTCGAACATGATCGCCCAGCACATGACCGGCACGCTGAACTGGTCGATGGCGGCGGCGCTGGCGGCCCTGCTGCTGGGGTCGGTGCTGATCCTCTATTGGCTCTACGACCGCCTTGTCGGCGTCGACAACCTGAAACTGGGGTAAGCGAATGGCTGTTCCGACCTATGCAAGCCCGCTGGAGCATGTCTGGCACTATACCTACCTGACGGTCTGCGCGCTGATCTTCGTGTTCCTGATCGCGCCGATCATCGTGATCATCCCGCTGTCGTTCAACGCCGAGCCCTATTTCACGTTCACCGACCGGATGCTGTCGCTCGACCCTGACGGCTACAGCATGCGGTGGTATTCCAGCCTGCTGACCTTCGGGATGCAGAACCCGGATTCGACGGGCTGGGCCTTCTGGTCGGATGCCTGGGCGAATGCGAAATGGGTGCAGGCGGCCAAGAACTCGATCATCATCGGGGTATGTTCGACCATCGTGGCGACGGTTCTGGGAACGCTGGCGGCCCTGGGCCTGTCGCGGCCCGAGATGCCGTTCCGCCGGGCGATCATGGCGATCCTGATCTCTCCGATGATCGTGCCGCTGATCATCACGGCGACGGGGATGTTCTTCTTCTACTCGAACCCCTGCGAACTGCTGGCGCTGGTCGGGCTGTCGCCGGAATGCGGGCGGCTGGCGGGAACCTATCTGGGGGTGATCCTGGCCCATGCGACCCTGGGTATTCCCTTCGTGATCATCACCGTCACCGCGACGCTGGTGGGGTTCGATCAGTCGCTGAACCGTGCGGCGGCCAGCCTGGGGGCCAATCCGCGCACGACCTTCTTCAAGGTGACGATGCCGCTGATCCTGCCAGGCGTGGTGTCGGGGGCGTTGTTCGCCTTCGTCACGTCGTTCGATGAGGTCGTGGCGGTGCTGTTCATCGCCGGTCCCGATCAGCAGACCATTCCGCGCCAGATGTGGAACGGCATTCGTGAACAGATCAGCCCGGCCATCCTGGCGGTGGCGACGCTGCTGGTGATCTTCTCGATCGCGCTGCTGACCACGGTGGAACTGCTGCGCCGGCGGTCCGAGCGTATCCGGGGCGTCACGCCTCGATGACGCCCGAAGAGCTGGAGGACGAGGGCGCGCGTCCTGCGCCCCCGTCCTATCCCGCCATCACGCGGGCCGAGCGCGCACATGGCCGGCGCCTGGCCGCCATCCATGACATGTACCGGGCCGAACTGGACGGCGTGCAGCGGCTGCTGGTTCAGGTCCGGGCCGCGCAGGCCAATCCGTCCTTGGTCGCACCGGCGGTGGCCGGGACGGCGCTGGCGCGCAACATGGCGCAGTTCGGCACTGCCTGCGGCCGCGACTGCGCGCTTTTGCAGAACCATCACGACATTGAGGAGCAGTGGATGTTTCCGGCCCTTGCGGAGCGGGGCGGGTCGGCACTGGCCCCGGTGATCCGTCGGCTGAAGGCCGAGCATGAGGTGATCCACAGGTTGATCGGCGCGTTGCACGAGGCGGCACAGGCGCTTGTCGCGGATCGGGGGCCAGCGGCGCTCGATCTGTGTGCGGAGCGGTTCGCGGCGCTGGACCGGGCGATCCGGTCGCATTTCGGGTACGAGGAGCGGGCGCTGGAGGAGCCTTTGGGGGCGCTTCGCGTACCCATCTGAGGCAGGTTGCGTCCCGCGACGGCGGGGGGCCGGCCCCCCGCACCCCCCGCCGGGGAGCCTGCGGCCCCCCGGACCCCCGCGACGCCTCAGGGCAGCAATGCCAGCCAAATCCAGATCGTCAGCGTGGACAGCGCCGTGGCGATCAGCACGCTGGAGGCTGCGACACGCTTGGCCACGCCGTAGACATTGGCGAACAGATAGGCGTTCACGCCCGGGGCCATCGACGCCGTCAGCACGGCCGAGCGCATGCCGTCGCGGTCGAGATCCAGCGCCCAGGCCGTACCGAAGGTGATCGCGGGATGCAGGATCAGCGATGCGGAGCAGCACAAGGCGATGGTCGCCATGTCGCCTTCAGGACGATAGCGATAAAGGACGCCGCCAAGGCCGAACAGTGCGGCGGGCAGGGCGGCGCGCGCGATCATGTCGGCGGCGTCCCAGAACCCCTGCGGCAGGGCCAGCCCCGCTTGCGACAGCAGGTTCACCGACAGGCCCGCGATGATGCCGATGACCAGCGAGGTGCGCAGCACCCCCGTCAGCGCACGCAGGGCCACGCGCCCGACCGACAGGCCACTGCCGCGGGCGCGAGTGAACTCCATCACCGTGATCCCGAAGGTGTAGAGCATCGGCGAATGGATCGCGATGATCGCCCAGTTCCCGGCCAGCGCATCCGGGCCATAGGCGCGTTCCGTGATCGGTACGCCCAAGAGCAACGTGTTCGAGAAAAGGCACACGAACCCGATCGCCACGCAGTCCACCGGCGGCCTGCCGAACAGGAACCGGGCGCCCCCCCAACCCGCCGCAAAGGCCGCGAAGGCGCCGGCATAGAAGGGGATCAGCAGCTGGGCGCGAAACTCGGTGCCCAGGTCCAGGCGCGCCATCGACACGAAGAGCAGCGTGGGGACTGCGAAGTTCTGCGCGAAATTCATCAGCCCGTCGACACCGCTGGCCGAGAACCAGCCCCGCCATGCCACCAGATAGCCGAAGCCCACGATCAGGAAGACGGGCAGGATGATCGTGAACAGCGCCGTCATGTCGCGGCGGGCACGGTGATCTGCATGCCGTCGAAGGCGGGCTCGACATGGTCCGGGGTCTGGGCTGCGACCGCGGCATAGTCCATGTCGATATGCATGTTCGTCAGCACCGCGCGGGGGCTGCGCGCGCGGGCGATCCAGTCCAGCGACAGGGCCAGGTGGGCATGGCTGGGATGGGGTTCATGGCGCAGGGCGTCGATGACGAAGACCGGCGCATCCTCGATCAGCGGCCATGCGGCGTCGGGAATGTCCGAGACGTCGGGCAGATAGACCAGACCGCCGATGCGGAAGCCCAGGGCGGTGATCTCTCCGTGCTGGACGCGGAACGGGGTCAGCGTCACTGGGCCGCCGGGGCCGTCGATGGTGATCGGGCCGTCGATCGCATGCAGCGCGCAGATCGGGGGATAGAGACTGCCCTCGGGCGTCTCGAACACATAGCCGAAGCGGGTCGTCAGCGCTTCGGCAGTGGGCTGATCGGCCCAGACCGGCAGGATGCGGCGCGCGTTGAAGACCAGCTGGCGCAGGTCGTCGATGCCGTGGACATGATCGGCATGGGCATGGGTATAGACCACGGCGTCCAGCGTCGCCACGCCCGCGTCCAGCATCTGCGGAACCAGGTCGGGGCCAGTGTCGATCAACACCTGGGTGGTGCCGTCCGGCCCGTCGCGTTCGACCAGCAGCGAACAGCGGCGGCGGCGGTTTCGCGGGTTTTCCGGGTCGCAGGCGCCCCATCGGTTGCCAAGGCGCGGCACCCCGCCGGACGATCCGCAGCCCAGGATCGTGGCGCGGATCGTGGCGCTCATCGGGCGGCCTTCCAGAACAGGCGTTCGAAATTGGCCTCGGTTCGGGCGGCGAAATCGGGCAGGGACAGGCCGAACAGGTCCGCGCCCACCGCGGCGGTATGGGCGACATAGGCGGGTTCGTTCCGGCGCCCGCGATGCGGGGGCGGGGCCAGATAGGGGCTGTCGGTCTCGACCAGGATGCGGTCGAGCGGCGCGGCCTTGAAGATGTCGCGCAGATCGGACGACCGCGGAAAGGCCGCGATGCCCGACATCGACAGGTAGAACCCCAGGTCCAGCGCCGCCTGCGCCAGCGCGGGGGTCGAGCTGAAGCAGTGCATGACGCAGGTATATTCGCCGGCGCAATGTTCCTCGGCCAGGATGCGCGCCATATCGTCATCGGCGTCGCGGGCGTGAATGATCAGGGGCAGGCGCGTCCGACGCGCGGCCTCGATATGAATGTGCAGGCTGTCCTGTTGCGCCTGCGCGCTTTCGGCGGTGTAGTGGTAATCCAGCCCCGTCTCGCCGATGGCCACGAATCTCGGGTGATCGGCCAGGGCCACCAGTTGATCGACGGTGGCCATGGGTTCATCCGCGACGCTCATCGGGTGGGTGCCCGCGGCATAGAAGACGCCGTCATGGGCCTCGGCCAGGGCGCGCACGGCGGGTTCCTGGCGCAGGCGGGTGCAGATGGTGACCATCCGTCCGACGCCCGCGGAACGGGCACGATGGATCAGGGCTGCGTGTTCGCCGTCGAAATCGGGAAAATCCAGGTGGCAATGGCTGTCGGTCAGCCGGAGGGCCGCATCGGTCATCGGTCAGGCCTTGGTCAGGGACGCTTGCGCGGGCGGCAGCTGCGCCAGTTCCAGCACCATATCCATGACCAGCGCGGCAGGGTCAAGGTTGACCACCCGTCCCGTGCGGGCACGCGCCGACAGGCGGGCCTGCGCCTCGGCCCAGATGCGGGCGGCGTGGTCGTCGGGTGACAGCCGCGCCATCAAAGCCCCTTCGCCGCGCGCGGCCTGGGGCAGCGGCGCGCCCATCAGCCCCGCCCGCGCCAGCCGGGTAACGAAGCGGTCCAGCACGGTGATGGTCAGATCGAACGGGTCACCGTCGGCGCCAGCGCGCCCCGCCGCGCCATCGGCGAATTTGGAGGCCGCCAGCCGGTCCAGCCGGGGCAGGGTGGCGAACAGGTCGACCAGGTCCTGATAGCGGTCAAGACCCCCCTGGCCGGCCAGCCGCAGCGCCTCTCCGACCGATCCGTCGGACAGGGCCGACAGCGCCTCGGCATCCTCGTTCAGGCCCATGTCGGACAGGATCGCCGACATCTGTCGCGGTGGCAGCGGCGACAGGCGCAGTGTGCGGCAGCGCGACCGGATCGTGGGTAGCAGGCGTGCGGGCTGATGCGCGATCAGCAGGATCAGCGCATCCGACGGCGGCTCCTCCAGCACCTTCAGAAGGGCGTTGGCGGCGGGGATGTTCATCTCGTCGGCGGCATCGATGATCGCCACGCGGCGACCGCCTTCGGCAGCCGAGAGGTGGAAGAAGGACAGCAGCTTGCGGATCTCGTCCACGGTGATCTCGGCGCGCAGGCGGCTGGTCTTGTCGTCCCAGGGGCGGCGGATCAGGGCCAGGCGCGGCTCGGACAGGGCGGCGATGCGGCGGGCCTCTGGCGTGTCGGGATCGACGGCCAGATCGGCCCGCCCGGTCTCGGCCAGCAGCCAGCGCGCGATGGCCCAGGCCAGCGTCGCCTTGCCCACGCCCCGCGGCCCGGTCAGCAGCCAGGCATGATGCAGCCGGTCGCCCTGCGCGGCCTGCAGAAACGCCGCCGCAGCCGCGTCCTGACCGATCACGCGCGTCGCGTGACGCGGATGGGGTGCGCCCGGGACCCGGTCGGGTTCGGGAATGTCGGCGGCCTCGGTCTTCACAACGCGGCCATGATGCGGGCGGACACGTCCGCGGCGCTGCCTCTGCCGTCGATCAGCCGGACGCGGTCGGGATATTCGGCGGCCAGCGCGCGAAAGCCCGTCGCCAGCCGCTGCTGGAAAGCCAGCCCCAGGCTTTCGAAGCGGTCCTCGGCCCCGCCGCGCGCAGTGCCGCGGGCAAGCCCCGTTTCTGGGTCGATGTCGATGACGAAGGTCCGGTCCGGCTCGACCCCGATCATCAACGCGTGCAGCCGGTCCACCATGTCCCGCAGGTCACCCCGCGCCGCACCCTGATAGACGCGGGTGCTGTCGGCGAACCGGTCGGTCACGACGACATGGCCCGCTTTCAGCGCGGGTCGGATCGTGCGTTCCAGATGATCGCGCCGGGCGGCGGTGAACAGCAGGCATTCCGTCTCGGGCGACCACCGTTCGCCTGCCCCCTCGACCAGCAGGCGGCGGATCTCCTCGGCGCCTGGGCTGCCGCCCGGCTCGCGGGTCAGCACGACCTCGCGGCCCTGCGCCCGCAGCGCGTCGGCCAGCAGGCGGGACTGGGTGGACTTACCGCAGCCGTCGATGCCTTCCAGGCTGATCAGCATCAGCCGGTGACGGCGGTGATGGCACGCTGGCCAAGCTGCATCACGGCCCCCTTCATGCGGCCCACCAGCCCGGCCTCGGGGACGTCCTGCGTGGCGATCAGGGGCGTGACGGTGTCGCGCGTGCCGGGGATGGTCACGACCAACTGGCCAAGGCGGTCCCCCCTCGCGATGGGCGCTGGAACGGGAGAGTCGTAGACGACCTCGACCTTGACCTGGTCCTGGACGCCGGCGGGAACCAGGACGTTGACGCCGTTCTGGGTGGTCAGGCCGACGCGCGACACGGTGCCCAGCCAGACGGGGGCCTGCGCCACGTCCTCTCCGGCGGGGACCAGGGTGCGCATGCTGAATTCGCGGAATGCCCAGTTGACCAGGCGTTCGGATTCCTCGGCCCGGGCACGGTCGCTTGTCAGGCCGGTGATGACGAAGATGATGCGACGCCCGTCCTGGATGGCCGACCCGACCAGGCCGTATCCGGCCTCCTGGGTGTGGCCGGTCTTCAGCCCGTCGGCGGTCCATTCGCCCGTGCCGATGGACAGCAGCGGGTTGCGGTTGCCCGCGTTCGACGGCACGCGGCCCTTGTAGTTGAACGAAGTCATGGCGAAGTTCGGATAGAGATCCGGGAATTCCGTGATGATGTAGGTAGCCAGCAGACCCAGATCCTCCATCGACATGCGATGTCCCGGATCGGGCCAGCCCGAGGCGTTCGTCAGCGTCGTGTGGGTCAGTCCCAGCTGCGCCGCGCGTTCGTTCATCTGGCGGGCAAAGGCCTCTTCGGTCCCGGCCAGGCCCTCGGCCACGACGACGCAGGCGTCGTTGCCGGAATTGATGATAATGCCGTGGATCAGATCCTCGACCGAGGGGCGGTCGGCTGGTTCCACGAACATCTTGGACCCGCCCATGCGCCACGCCTTCTCGGACACCGGAAAGGTCGTGTCCATGCTTACGCGGCCGTCGCGCAGCGCCTCGAACAGCATGGTCAGGGTCATCAGCTTGGACATCGAGGCCGGGGGAAGCGGCGTCTCGGCGTTCTTCTCCATCAGCACGGTGCCGGTCTGGACGTCATAGACCCACGCGGCCGATGCTGTCGTGTCAAAGGCCTTGGCGGGGGCCGTCATGGCCAGCACGGCCGCCACCCAGATCAGGAATCCGCGCATGATAAGTCCCCCTAGGTTGTTTTCCATGATGGTTACATCAACCCAATCCGCCCCGCAACGCGCCATGGCCGGGACGGGGCAATCGTGATCAGTTTCCCGTGGCCTCGCGCCAGTGCTTGCGGCAGAGCGAGACATAGGTCTCGTTCCCGCCGACCTGCACCTGCGCGCCCTCGGTGATCGCCTGTCCCGCCTCGTTGCGGCGGATGACCATGGTGGCCTTCTTGCCGCAATGACAGATGGTGCGCACCTCGCGCATGTCGTCGGCCAGCGCCAGCAGGGCAGCGGATCCCGGAAACAGCATGCCCCGGAAATCGACCCGCAGCCCATAGCACATCACCGGAATGCCCAGGTCGTCGGCCACGCGGGCCAGCTGCCAGACTTGGTCCGCGGTCAGGAACTGCGCCTCGTCGACGAACACGCAGGCGGGGCGTGGCGCGGTCTGCGCCACCAGCGTCAGCAGGTCGGACGCGCTGTCAAAGGACAGCGCCTCGTCGGCGATGCCGATCCGGCTGGCGATGCGCCCCTTGCCGGCGCGGTCGTCCAGCGCCGCGGTCAGCAGCAGCGTCTCCATCCCGCGTTCGCGATAGTTGTAGGACGCCTGCAGCAGCAGCGTGCTCTTGCCCGCGTTCATCGTCGAATAGTTGAAATACAGCTTTGCCATGGTGCCCGGCCCATACCCGCGCGCATCACGCGCGACAAGCGAAAGCCGCCGGAGATTGCGCCCCGGCGGCCCGTTCGTTGTCCAGATACCCATTCCGCCTTGCGGCAGGGATCAGGCGGTGCGGCTCTTGGGCGCGCGCGACGGGCGGCGTGCCGGACGCTTGTGGGCGCCCCCGTCCATCGGCTTGCCGCGTCCGCGCTGTGCACCTCCGGCAGGACCCGCCGCTGCGGCCGCAGCAGCCGAGGGCACGTCGCCGCCGATCACCGGAATGGCGTTCTTCATGGCCTTCTCGATGGCGCGCAGCTCTCCCAGTTCGGCAGGCGAGCAGAAGGCCACGGCGCGACCGTCACGACCCGCACGCGCCGTCCGGCCGATGCGGTGGACATAGTTCTCGGGGACGTTCGGCAGGTCGTAGTTATAGACATGCGCGACCTCGGGGATGTCCAGGCCGCGGGCGGCCACGTCGGTGGCGACCAGCACCTTGGTCTCTCCCTTGCGGAAGGCCTCCAGCGCACGCTCGCGCTGGCCCTGGCTCTTGTTGCCGTGGATCGCGGCGACCGCGAAGCCCCACTTTTCCAGCAGCTTGGCCAGCTTTTCGCAGCCGTGCTTGGTGCGGCCGAAGACCATCGCCAGCTCGTTGGTGTGCTTGGACATGTATTCGGCCAGCAGCGTGGCTTTGTCGCCCTGGCTGACGAAGTGGACACCCTGTTCGATCTTCTTGGCGGCCTGGCCCGGCGGGTTGACGGCGACCTTGACCGGGTTGGTCAGGTAGGTGTCCGACAGTTCCGACATCAGCTTGGGCATGGTGGCCGAGAACATCAGCGTCTGGCGTTCACGGGGCAGCATCCGCGCGATCTTGCGCAGCGTATGGATGAAGCCGATGTCCAGCATCTGGTCGGCCTCGTCCAGCACCAGATAGGTGGTGGCCTCCAGGCTGATCGCACGGCGCTCGATCAGGTCCATCAGGCGGCCCGGGGTGGCGATCAGCACGTCCACGCCGCGCGACAGCCGCTCGGTCTGGGTGTTGATCGAGGCGCCGCCCACGACGCGGAACGACCGGATCGGCGTGCCTTCGGCATAGGCGTCGATGTTCGTCGCGATCTGGGTGGCCAGTTCGCGGGTCGGTGCCAGGATCAGCGCGCGGCAGGTCTTGGGGTCGGGCTTCTTGCCATAGTTGATCAGGCGGGTCAGCATCGGCAGGCCGAAGGCCGCCGTCTTGCCGGTGCCGGTCTGGGCCAGGCCCAGCACGTCGCGGCCCTGCACGATGGCGGGAATGCCCTGTTCCTGGATCGGGGTGGGCGTGGTCAGGCCCATCGCGATGATGTTGGCGTTGATGCGGTGGTCGATCCCCATATCCGCGAAGGGACCTGTGATGACGGGTTCGCGGGCGGGGGCGCGGCGGCCTTCGTTGGCCTGGATCGGCGGGCGGGCGGGGGTGGACTTGCCGCCACGGTTGGGGCGGCGGCGGGTGTTGTTCTGTTCCATCAGGATCTTTCGTCCCTTCCGTCCCCCGTATCGGACGCAAAGGCAGGGGCCCCGCGCAGGGCGCGGCCAGTGGCAGGGGTGCAGGCGCGATACGAGGATGCCTGCTGCCTCCCCGCGTGAATGGGAAACTGGATTGGGTGTCGGCGTCATCGGGCAGGGGCCCAAGGCTGCTCACGCGGCAGCGGACGGCGATGGGGGTCAGATGGGCGGAAATGACGTGAAAGTCAAGCCCCGTCAGGCACGGTCCTGGATGGTCAGGCGCGGTCGGCGCTGTCCATCCAGATCGTCACGGGCCCGTCATTGACCAAAACCACCTGCATATCCGCGCCAAAGCGCCCGGTTTCGGTGGGGACCCCCAGGTCGCGCAGCGCCTGAGCGAAGCGTTCGTACAGGCGCCGGCCATCGTCGGGCGCGGCGGCCGAGGAGAAGCCGGGGCGGTTGCCGCTGCGGGTGTCGGCGGCCAGGGTGAACTGGCTGACGACCAGCGCCGTCCCGCCCGTGTCCAGCACCGACCGGTTCATCCGCCCCTGATCGTCGCGGAAGATGCGCAGCCGCGCGACCCGCCCGGCCAGTGCCGTGGCGGCCGCGTCGTCGTCGCCCCGCATGGCGCAGGCCAGGATCAGCAGGCCCGGCCCGGTCTGCCCCACGATCTGGGCGTCGACGGTGACGCTGGCTTGGGTGACACGCTGGATCAGGACCCTCATCGTCGGGTCACCGGGCCAGCACGATGCCGATCACGACCATCATCAGGCCGATGACCGATGCCGCCAGCGCGCCCATGTTCACGGCCAGCACGCTGCGCATCTTCTCGCGCAGCGCCGCGTCGTCCAGGCCCCGCGCGCGGGCGCGGCTGACGGTCCAGATGCACCAGACAAGGGCGCCCAGCCCGATCAGGGTCAGGGCCGCGCCGCTCCAGATGATCCAGTCGAACAGGGTCATGGTCGTCTCCTTGCGCAAAGCGGGGTTTCGCGACCGTCCCCTAGCGGCGATTGCACCCCGCAACAAGACCGCCTAACACCCGGTGCAAACGCGCAAGAAGGGACGAATCCGATGCAGGACGATCAAGCCTATGGGGTGGCCGCGGACGAGCTGCGCCAGTTCATCGAACAGTTCGAGCAGCTTGAGGCCGAAAAGAAGGACATCGCCGAACGCCAGAAAGAGGTGATGGCCGAGGCCAAGGCCCGCGGATACGACACCAAGGTGATGAAGCAGATCATCGCCCTGCGCCGCCGCGACAAGGACGACATCGCCGAGGAAGAGGCGATCCTGGACATGTACAAGGCCGCCCTGGGCATGGTCTGACGCACCCGTCCCGGGGCCGCCCGCGCGGCCCTAGGGCAGGATGAACTCGACGCCCGGCAGGACCGCGATCTCGGCCACGTCGGCGCGATAGTTTTCGGTCACCTGATCGACCAGCCCCTGCGTCCAGCCCGGCAGGTCGACGGTCTGCTCCAGCACCTCGGGCAAGGCATGTGCGGCCAGGACGTCGGAATAGATCTGGCGGCGCTGCGCGACATTGGTCTGGTCGCGGCCCGCCATCGCGGCGCGCAGCTTCTCCATCCCGGACGGGCCCAGCAGGTCGAACATGTAGGGCATGTTTCCCGCCAGCGGCACGCCGTCGGGCAATGCGCCGATCAACCGCACCACCTCGGGCCAGATCAGCGGCACATCCTCGTGGCACCACAGGACCAGGCGGCGGCCCTGCACCGATCGGACCAGCTTCTGGATGGCCAGCCGCCAGCGCAGCTGCAGCGGGTGATTGCCCTGCATCAGGTCGTCATAGCCGCCGCCGCTGAACTGGGGCAGGACCTCGGCCAGCAGGGTGGCGGGATTGCGCATCGCCAGGAAGAACTCGGTCCGCGCCGACGGGAACAGCCGCGACAGCGCGGCCGCGCGCATGCCGATCTGCGGATAGAGCCCGTCGCGCCCCACAGCCCGGCCCGGCGCACCCATGAAGGTCGAGGTGGACATCACGATCCGCTTGGGATCGTCGCTTTCCAGCATCGCGTCCATCATGATCTGTTCCATCTCGGGCGTGGCGGTGCCGCCGTTCAGCGATGCCAGCGCCTCGTCGAACAGCCCACGGTGGCGGTTCGGGGTGACAACCTCGGTGCCGATGCCCTGCAGGGCGGCGCGGTTGTTCAGCAGCGTCTTGAGCAGGCGGTCGCGGTCGGTGCCGTGCACCCCCAGGTGGAAAACCATCTGCATCTGAACTGTCCCGTCTTTTCTTGGCCTTGCGGCGGGCAAGCCCACCCTGGTTGTGGCGCGCAGATTAACCGTCCGGCGTGGACAGTCAAACCGCTTTGGCATATCGCCCTTGGGCATGACCCGGACAGCCCCAGAACCGACCCGCAGCCGCCGTCACGATCATGCCCTGCGCCAGGGGGGCGGGCGCGGATGGTCGGTCGCCGCGGTCCTGGTCGCGGGGCTTGTGCTGATGCCGGTCCTGTCGGTCGTCTGGCTGGCGCTGAACCCCACCGACAACATCTGGCCGCATCTGCTGTCCAGCGTCATGCCCCGCTATTTCGGCAACACGGTCGCGCTGGCGGTGGGGACGGGACTGCTGGCCGCGGCGATGGGCACCGGGGCTGCCTGGCTGGTCAGCATGTACGACTTTCCGGGCCGCGGCGTGCTGCAGTGGCTGCTGCTGCTGCCGCTGGCGGTGCCCGCCTATATCGGTGCCTATGCGCTGGCCGATTTCCTGGATTATTCCGGCCCGGTCCAGATCGCCCTGCGCGGCTGGTTCGGGTGGGAGACGGCCCGCGACTACTGGTTCCCCCGCATCCGCTCGCTGGAGGCGGCGATCGTGGTGCTGGCCTCTGCGCTCTATCCCTATGTCTATCTGCTGACGCGCGCCGCGCTGCACGAACAGTCGGGCAGCGCATACGAGGTCGCACGCGCCCTGGGCACCGGCCCCTGGGGCCTGTTCGCCCGTGTTGGCTTGCCGCTGGCGCGCCCGGCCATCGTGGCGGGATCGGCCATCGCGATGATGGAGGCGGTCGCCGATTACGGCGTCGTCAGCTATTTCGGGGTCCAGACCCTGAACACCGGCATCTTCACCACCTGGCTGGAGCGTCGGAACGCCGGCGGTGCCGCCCAGATCGCCTGCGCGATGCTGGCCATCATCGTGCTTCTGTCACTGTGGGAACGCTTTGCCCGCCGCAACGCACGCTATCACCAAAGCGCCCGGCAGCCGCGGCCGATCCAGCGCCAACGCCTGCGTGCCCTGCCGGGGGTCCTGGCGACGCTGGCCTGCACGCTGCCCTTCGCGATGGGGTTCGTCCTGCCGGTGGGGGTGATCGCGACCTATGCGCTGGCCTATCCGCAGGGTTGGGTGTCGCCGGGGCTGGTGAGGGCCGCTTGGCATACGGTGTCGCTGGGCGGGATTGCCGCGGTGCTGACGGTTCTGATGGCGCTGATCATGGTCTATGGCACGCGCCTGTCGGGGCGGGCGCTGCCGCGCCTGCTGATGCCGGTCACGACCATCGGCTATGCCGCGCCGGGGGCGGTGCTGGCGGTGGGCCTGCTGATCCCGCTGGCCGCGCTGGACCACCGGGTCGCGGACGGCTGGCTGGCGGTGACGGGCACCGATCCGGGGCTGATCCTGACGGGCACGGGCACGGCCATCGTGCTGGCCTATCTGGTCCGTTTCTTCGCGATCGGGCAGGGGGCGATCGACGCGGCCTTCACGCGGGTGCCGCCCTCGCTGCCGATGGCGGCGCGGTCGCTGGGGCGCGACAATGCCGGGGTGCTGCGCGCTGTCTATCTGCCGATGATGCGCGGGTCGGTGGGGGCGGCGCTGCTGCTGGTCTTCGTCGATTGCGTCAAGGAACTGCCCGCAACGCTGCTGCTGCGCCCGTTCAACTTCGAGACGCTGGCGACCCGCACCCACGAACGCGCCAGCCTGGAAGATCTGGGCAACGCCGCGCCCGCGGCACTGCTGGTGATGGCCGTGGGGCTGGCCGCGGTCGCGCTTCTGGCGCGCACCAACCTGGGCGGTGCAAGGCGCACGAAGCCGCCGCTTGCGTAACATCGGGCGGCTTGGTAATCGGACGACGTTGCCGGCTTAGCTCAGTGGTAGAGCGTCTGATTTGTAATCAGGGGGTCGGGGGTTCAAATCCCTCAGCCGGCACCAAGTTTCCCTTGCATTAAGGCCCTGTCCGCCCTATCTAGACATGGCTACGTTAAATTCTCTGCATCCTGTCTGCTTCTGCCTTCAGTCTGCTTTGTTAATCTGACGGCCAAGCCACCGCATACTGCGGGTGGAACACTAAGACAGGAGATCTCACGATGGCCAACGGCACCGTGAAGTGGTTCAACAGCACCAAAGGCTTCGGCTTCATTCAACCGGAAGGCGGCCGCCAGGACGTTTTCCTGCACATCTCGGCTCTCGAGCGCGCGGGCCTGTCGGCTCCGGCCGATGGCCAGAAGGTGACGTTCGAGCTGGAGCGTGGCCGCGACGGTCGCGAATCGGCAACGAACGTTCAGTTCGTCTGATCCGACGCCTTACGGCGACGATATGAAAGGGCTGCCGCAAGGCAGCCCTTTTTGCATGTGCGCGCTTGAGGCCGCACGCAGATTGGCATAGCAGACCCCCATGAAAATTCTGTTTCTTGGCGATGTGATGGGCCGTTCGGGCCGTCGTGCGATCACCGAACGGCTGGCGGGGCTGCGCGCCCGGCTGAAGGCCGATCTTGTCGTGGTCAATTCGGAGAACGCCAGCGGCGGACGCGGCTTGACCGCGGGTCACGCGCAGCTGCTGCTGGAGGCGGGGGCCGATTGCCTGACGCTCGGCGACCATGCCTTTGATCAAAAGGACATGCTGGCCTTCATCGACCGCGAACCGCGGATCGTGCGCCCGCTGAACTTCGCGCGCGAGGCGCCGGGCCGCGGCCACACGATCATCAGCGACCAGCGCGGGCGCAAGGCGCTGATCGTGCAGGCCCTGGGCCAGGTGTTCATGTCGCGTCCCTATGACGATCCGTTCTCGGCGCTGGACGGCGTGCTGCGCGCCCATCCGCCGGGCGGCATGGTGCAGGCCGCCCTGGTCGACATCCACGCCGAAGCGACCAGCGAGAAGATGGCCGTGGGTCATTTCTGCGACGGGCGCGCCAGCCTGGTGGTGGGCACCCACACCCACGTCCCCACGGCCGATGCGCAGGTCCTGCCGCGCGGCACGGCCTATCTGACCGATGCGGGGATGTGCGGCGACTATGACAGCGTGATCGGCATGGACAAGGCAGAGCCGCTGCGCCGCTTCATCACCGGTATGGTCCGCGACCGCTTTGTGCCCGCAGAAGGCGAGGCGACGCTGTCCGGCGTGCTGGTCGAGACGGACGACCGCACGGGCCAGGCGCGCAGCGTCCAGCCGGTGCGCGACGGCGGTCGGCTGGCGGCCACGCATCCGGCCTGACCCGCCGGCACCGTTTCAACTTTCGCTTGCGGCAGCGCAGAAAACTGCTCTACACCCCGATGTCGGGGCCGCATCCGGGCCGTGTGACGAGACAGGATCTTCATGCTTGGCTTTGAACTGACCGGCACGACCGCTTCCGTTGCCATGCTGATCATCGTCAGCATCACCTTTGTCCTCTTCATCCGCGAAAAGCACCCGCCAGAGGTCATCGCCATCGCCTCGGCGGCGACGATGATGGTGCTGGGGCTGCTGCCGGTCGAGGATGCGGCGGGGGTGCTGTCGAATGCCGCGCCCTGGACGATCGCGTTCATGTACCTGCTGATGGGCGGCCTGATGCGGACGGGGGCGCTGGACCTGATGTCCAGCATCGTGTCGGCCCGCGCCGACACCAATCCGATGCTGGCCGTGGCCAGCTTGTTCGGCTTCGTGATCGTGGCATCGGCGGTGATGAACAACACGCCGGTCGTCGCGGTGATGATCCCGATCTGCATCCAGCTGGCGCTGCGGCTTGGAACAACGCCGTCCAAATTGTTGATGCCACTTAGCTATTTCACGTTGATGGGGGGCATGATCTCGTTGATCGGCACCTCGACCAACCTGCTGGTCGACGGGGTGGCGCGCGAACGCGGGATGGAGCCCTTCACGATCTTCGAAATCGCCCCGGTGGGCATCGCCATCACCCTTGCCGGGATCGCCTATTTCCTGCTGATCGGGCGCAAGCTTCTGCCCGAACGCACCTCGCTGGCCGGCTTCCTGGGGTCGCGCCGCGAGATGAAGTACTTCACCGAAGTCGCGATCCCCGAGGATTCGTCCCTGGTCGGCCAGACCGTGACCGAGGTGGCGCTGTTCAAGCGCGACGCGGTGCGCCTGATCGACGTGCTGCGGGGCGACGCGTCGCTGCGCCGCAACCTGCCCGAGGTGGTGCTGGCCCCCGGCGACCGCGTCGTCCTGCGGTCGGAGATGTCCGACCTGCTGGAGATGCTGGACAACAAAAACCTGCAGATGCTGGACAAGCTGGGCTCGGTCGCGACCGAGACGGTCGAGGTCCTGATCTCGCCGGGCTGCCATCTGATCGGTCGCCGCCTTGGCGACCTGCGCCTGCGCCGCCGCTATGGCATCTATGTCCTGGCGGCGCACCGGCGGAACCAGAACATCGGTCGCCAGCTGGACGACCTGGTGGTGCGCGTGGGCGACACCCTGCTGCTGGAGGGCGCGCCAGAGGATATCGGCCGCCTGGCCACCGACATGGAGATGGTCGACGTCTCGCGCCCCTCGGCGCGCGCCTATCGGCGCAATCGCGCCCCCATCGCGATCATCTGCCTGCTGGCCGTGGTCACGCTGGCGGCCCTGAACGTCGCCCCGATCCTGGCGCTGTCCTTCCTGGCGGCCGCGGTGATCCTGATCACCCGCTGCGTCGACGCCGAAGAGGCGTTCTCTTTCGTGGACGGCCGCCTGATGGCGATGATCTTCGCCATGCTGGCCGTGGGCGAGGCGCTGGAACATACGGGGACGGTCAACCTGATCGTCGACTTCCTGGCGCCGCACCTGATGGACCTGCCGCCGTTCCTGACCCTGATCGCGGTCTATTTCCTGGGCCTGATCCTGACCGAGGTCCTGTCGAACAATGCGGTCGCCGTTTTGCTGACGCCCATTGCCATCGCGCTGGCCACGACCCTTGGCCACGACCCGCGGCCCTATGTCGTGGCCGTCATGTTCGCGGCGACCGTCGCCTTTGCGACGCCAATCGGCTATCAGACACATATGATGGTCTATGGACCGGGGGGGTATCGGTTCTCCGACTTCGTCAAGGTGGGCGTGCCGCTGGACATCATCTGTGGCATCGTGGCGTGCCTGATCATCCCCATCCTGTGGCCGCTGGTCCCCTGACGCCCTGCGCTTGCCGCGACTGCAATGCTGCCATGCAGCATCGGCGGTTGCGATCGGGGGGCAAAACCCCGATCTAGGGCGCAGGGGAGGAAACGACTTTGTCCTATGCAAGGAGTTTCCACATGGCGACCATCGCTTCTGTCGATCACAAATCCACCGGTTTCTCGGCCGGCTCGCTGTTGGCGCCGTTCCGTGCAGTGGGCCGCTTCATGATCGCTCTGGCCGAGGCAAGCCCGCAGATGCGCGCGCTGAACCGCCTGAGCCAGATGTCGGATGCCGAACTGTCCGCCAAGGGCCTGACCCGCGACGGCGAAGTCCGCCGCATCCTGGGCGGTTCCGCCGCGCTGTAAGGCGCGCCAGATCACCCGACGACCACCGCGCGGCCCCCTGGGGCCGCGTTTCGCATTGCGATGTGGGTGCCCGCTGGACTAGAAGCGGACCATATTCCAGTTTCCGCACGAAGGACGACCCGACATGGCAGGGCATTCCAAATGGGCCAACATCCAGCACCGCAAGGGCCGGCAGGACAAGCTGCGGTCCAAGCTGTTCTCCAAGCTGGCGAAAGAGATCACCGTGGCCGCCAAGATGGGCGACCCCGATCCTGAAAAGAACCCGCGCCTGCGCCTGGCCGTCAAGGAGGCCAAGTCGAAATCCGTCCCCAAGGACGTGATCGACCGCGCCATCAAGAAATCGCAGGGCGGCGACGCCGAGACCTATGACGAGATCCGCTATGAGGGTTACGGCCCGAACGGGATCGCGCTGGTGGTCGAGGCGATGACGGACAACCGCAACCGCACCGCGTCGAACGTGCGCAGCTATTTCACCAAGTCGGGCGGCGACATGGGCCAGACCGGTTCGGTCAGCTTCATGTTCGACCGGGTCGGAGAGATCGTCTATCCCTCATCCGCTGGCGATGCCGATACGGTCATGCTGGCCGCGCTGGAGGCCGGGGCCGACGACGTCGAATCCGACGAGGAGGGCCACTGGATCTATTGCGCCGACACCGCGCTGAACGAGGTGTCCAGCGCATTGGAGGCGTCCTTGGGCGAATCCGACACCGCCAAGCTGATCTGGAAGCCTCAGGCGCCCACCGAGGTCACCGACCTTGAGACCGCGCAAAAGCTGATGCGCCTGATCGACACGCTGGAGGATGACGACGACGTGCAGACCGTCACCGGCAATTTCGACATCTCGGAAGAGATCGCGGCGCAACTGTAATCGCCGTCGATCGCGCGGGCGGGCCGTTCCCATCGGGGGCGGCCCGTCCTGCGTTTTGCGCCTTGCGCGCCGCCGGGAAAGGCGGCAATTGCAGATCATGCAGATGCAAAGCGAGACACGCCGCGACCTGATCGGCATCGGATGGATGCTGGCGACAGGGCTGTGCTTTGTCGCGGTCAACACCATCGTGCGCGGGCTGGACGGCGCGCTGCCCGCGGCGCAGGCGGCGTTCATCCGCTTTCTGTTCGGATTGGTGTTTCTGGCCCCGGTCATCACCAGCGCCCTGCGGAGCGGGTTTTCGCGGGGGATCTGGGGGCTGTTCGCGCTGCGCGGTGCGCTGCACGTGGTGGCGGTGGTCGCATGGTTCTATGCGATGTCGCGCATCACCGTGGCCGAGGTGACGGCCATCGGCTTTCTGAACCCCATCATCGTGACGATCTGCGCCGCGCTGTTCCTGGGTGAAAAGCTGGCCTCGCGGCGGATCGCGGCGGTGGCGGTGGCGCTTATGGGCGCGCTGGTCGTGCTGCGGCCGGGGTTGCGGGAGCTGGACCCCGGGCATCTGAGCCAGGTGCTGGCCGCTGTTGCCTTCGGTCTGTCCTATCTGATCGCCAAGCAGCTGTCGGATCGCGTGCCCGCGGCGGTGGTCGTGGCGATGATGTCGCTGACTGTGTCGGTCGGCCTGGCACCGCTGGCCATCGCGCAGTGGGTGCCGCCGACGATGGGCCAGCTGGGCTGGCTGGCGCTGGTCGCGGTCTTTGCGACGCTTGGCCATTACACGATGACGCGGGCCTTTGCGGCCGCGCCGCTGACGGTCACGCAGCCGGTGACGTTCCTGCAGCTGATCTGGGCCAGCCTGGTCGGCGTGCTGGTCTTTCATGAGCCGCTGGACCCGTGGGTGATCCTGGGCGGCGGTCTGATGATCGGGGCGATCAGCTATATCACCTGGCGCGAGGCGCGCATCCGCGCCCGCACCGTCACGCCACCGGTCAGCGCCACCAAGGTTTGAGCTAGGCCGCGCGCAGTCGGCCCATCCCCCAGAGCAGCCGTTCGGCCAGCCAGTCGGCGGGCCGCCTGAGCCGCGTCAGCGTGGTCGCCACCGTCGTCGAGCGGCGCGCGGCGCGGTCGAAACCAAGGCTCATCACGCACAGCGCGACCAGCAGGGCGGCGGTCCATGCCAGTGCCCCGGTCACGTCGGTGGGCTGTGGGGCGACCAGATACAGCAGGACATTGCCCCAAGCGAAGGTGAACATGCTGGTGCGGCCAAAGAAGGTGGCGCGGGACCATGCCCCGATGCTTCCGACCTTGCGAATGTCGATCAGCCAGACGAAGAACAGCGTCATCAGCGTCGCCGACAGGATGCCAGTTGCGAAATACAGCGGATTGCTGTCCCGCCGCAGGCTGCCATCCGCCAGGCCGTCGATCACGTCGACGCTGACGAACAGCCCGCCGATCAGCGCGACCCCCGCGCCCCCGACCAGCAGCGCACGCACCCGGCGGCCAAAGCTTGGATCGGCCAAGGGGTCTGTCGATCCCGCCGCCGACCGGCCGGTCAGATAGCGGCCCAGGCATTGCCCGGCGATGACCAGCGTCAGGCCGTGCAGCACGGACGGACCTGCAAGCGGCAGGTCGCCAAAACCGGTCAGGAACTGCACGAGGCTGGCCATGGGGGTGGGCGCGCCCAGATCGTTCTGGACGTCCGGAAGGCCGCTGAGCAGGGGCCACGCCGCGTGACAGGCCAGCGCGGCGACCGCCAGCGGCAACAGCCCGGTCCGCGTCCGAATCCACAACAGGATCGGCGCGACGGCGAGGACGATGGCATAGAACTTCAGGATTTCCGTATAGGGCAAATTTCCCATGAACAGGACCGTCGCGGTGCTGTAGGGCACCGAGTAGCCGTCATCGGTCAAGGTCAGTGTCAGGATCGTCAGCGCATAGAGAACCCAGCACTGGAACGCCCGCGACAAAAGCCGCATGGCAACCCCATGGCGCGCCTGACGCGTGGTCCAGCGTGGGCGATAGACCACCTCCAGCATCGTGCCGAACAGCAGGATGAAGGTCGGTGTGGCGATCTGGAAGGCAAATCCCGCAACGCGGGTCAGCGGTTCGGACATGTGGGCGTAAAGGCCCACATCCGCAAAGACATGCGACGACATCGCCAGCACGATCGCCAGGCTTCGCGCCGCATCAAGGCCAATGATCCGCATCTGTTTACCACGTTAATACTTTGCATTCTGTGCAACGCGGGGTCATAGCAGAATGCCGCCCGATTGGAACCGCGCATTGGCGCCAAGAGTTTTTCCGCCGATCGCAGGAGGATTCAATGGCATCGCATGAACAGGTTTGGGACGACTGGCAGAAGCTGGTGAACATGACGCCGTCCCAGCTGAAGGATTGGCTGGACACTGACGACAGCAAGTCGGTGGGCGACACCGGCGGGCAGGGCGAAAGCACCGGCCACAAGTCAGGCCGCCACATCCTGCGCATCAAGGACAAGAAGAAGGCCGACCTGACCGACGACGACTGGTCGCACATGGCCAAGGTCGCGGGCTACATCAAGCGCCACTTGGCGCAGGGTGGGCCCGAAAAGGACAAGGAACACAGCGACTGGCGCTATTCCCTGATGAACTGGGGCCACGATCCGCTGAAGTGATCGCAGCCCCGGCAAATTAGCGGTTCGGCCACAGCGTCGCGTGGCGGTTGACGTCCTTGTACAGAAGATAACGGAACGGCCCCGGGCCGCCGGCGTAACAGGCTTGCGGGCAGAAGGCGCGCAGCCACATGTAATCGCCCGGACCCACCTCGACCCAATCCCGGTTCAGGCGATAGACGGCCTTTCCTTCCAGCACGAACAGGCCGTGTTCCATCACGTGCGTTTCCGCGAAGGGAATCGAGCCGCCGGGTTTGAACGTCACGACGGTGATGTGCATGTCATGGCGCAGATCGGCCGGGTCCATGAAGCGCGTGGTGCCCCATGCCCCGTCCGTGTCGGGCATCATGGACGGGGCGATGTCCTGTTCCTGCACTACGATGGGGTCGGGCTTGTCCGTGCCGGCAAAGGGCTGCCAGCGCTTGCGCCACCAGTGAAAGCCTGCGGGGCCTGCGGTGCGGTTCCTGACCCGCCATGGCGTGCCAGCCGGGATATAGGCAAAGCCGCCCGGCGACAGCAGATGCTCGGTCCCGTCGATCACCACCTGCATGTCGCCGCCGGTGACGAAGATCGCGTGCTGGACCTCGGAGTCGTCGTCGGGCGTGTCGCTGCCGCCGCCTTCGGCCAGTTCGACGATGTACTGGCTGAAAGTTTCCGCAAATCCGGTCAGCGGACGCGCCAGCATCCAGAACCGCATCCCCTGCCAGCCGGGCAGATAGCTGGTGACGATGTCACGCATCACGGTGCGCGGGATGACTGCATAGGCCTCGGTGAAGATCGCCGTGTCGGTGGTCATCCCCGTCTGGGGCGGCAGGCCCGCCACTGGCCCGGCATAGCGGATGCGCGGCGCGGTGGCATCATCGGTGGGAAGCTGGGCGATGTCGCCGGTGGGGGCGCCCGCGGGGCCGGTCTGGGTCATTTCAGGATCTCTTTCAGGCGAATGGTGGCGATGCGGGTGACCTGCGCCTCGGCTGTGGCGCGTTCGGTGGCGGTGTCGCTGTCGACGCGGGCCTGCATGGCGGACAGGATGCCCGCCTTGTCGTGGTCACGGACCGCGATGATGAACGGAAAGCCGTGCTTGGCGACATAGGCGTCGTTCAGGCGTGTGAATTCGGCCCGTTCCGCATCGGTCAGCGCGTCCAGCCCGGCGCTGGCCTGTTCGGCAGTGCTGTCGGCGGTCAGACGCTTGGCCTGCGCCAGCTTGCCCGCCAGATCGGGGTGGGCCTGCAGTACGCCCAGTCGTTCGTCGTCGCCTGACGCGCGGAACATCTGCGCCATGCGTCCGGCAAGGCCGCCGGGCGTGTCGTGGACGGCACCCATCTCGGCATCCCAGACGCGTTCGGCGATGAAGGGAGAATGTTCATAGACGCCGCCGAACCGCGCGACAAAGGCGTCGCGGTCCATCTGCGACGGGCGCGTGCGGGGCTGGAACGGATGTTCGGCCGCCCAGTGGCGGGCGATGTCCAGGCGGCTGGCGAACCAGACGCCCTCGTGGCTGCGGGCGTGGTCCAGGAACCGCTGGATCGCCATGGCCCGACCGGGGCGCCCGGCCAAGCGGCAATGCAGGCCGATGGACATCATCTTGGGCGCGCCGGCGGCGCCTTCGGCGTAGAGGATGTCGAAGCTGTCGCGCAGATAGTCGAAGAAGTCGGTCCCCGTTCCGAACCCTTGTCCGCTAGAAAATCGCATGTCGTTGGCGTCCATCGTATAGGGCACCATCAGCTGTGGCCGGCCGTTGTGGACGTGCCAATAGGGCAGCTCGTCCGCGATGGTGTCGGCCAGATAGGCGAACCCGCCTTCCTCGCAGCCCAAGGCCACCGTGTTCATCGACGTGCGGCCCTGATAGAAACCGTGCGGGCGTTCGCCGGTGATGGCGGTGTGTAGGGCCACGGCCTGGGCGATGTGGTCGGCCTCGACCTCGCGCGGGACGTTGCGATAGTCGATCCATTTCAGTCCGTGGGTCGCGATCTCCCACCCGGCCTCCTGCATGGCGGCCACCTGTTCGGGGCCGCGCTCCAGCGCGGTGGCGACGCCATAGACGGTGATCGGCAGGTCGCAAAGCATGCGGTGCATCCGCCAGAAGCCCGACCGCGCGCCATAGTCATAGATCGATTCCATGTTCCAGTGCCGCTGGCCGGGCCAGGGCTGGGCGCCGATGATCTCGGACAGGAACGCCTCCGAGGCGGGATCGCCATGCTCGATGCTGTTCTCTCCGCCTTCCTCATAGTTGAGGACGATCTGGACCGCGATGCGGGCACCGCCCGGCCAGCGGGGATCGGGGGTGGTCCGGCCATATCCGGTCAGGTCTCGGCTGTAGCGCATCTGTCTCCCCTTGTGCCTGTCGTTGCGTCAGCAAAGCGCGGCGGCCGCGCAAGGACAAGCGGTCAGGGGCGGAATTCTGTATCAAGGAATGCGCGACAATGGTCGGGTCTTTCAAAATCGCGTTGAAAGACTTACGCGCCGGGAACAATTGCGGCATGAGGCCGCGCCGCCCACTGTCCGGCCCAACGGCGGACGGGGGGTCCGCCAAGGGGGGACGCATGGAACGCTATTTTGGACTTGCCGAAAAAGGCAGCAGCGTCAGGACGGAGGTGATCGCCGGGATCACCACCTTCCTGACGATGGCATATATCATCTTCGTCAATCCGGACATCCTGTCCACAACCGGCATGGACCGCGACGCGGTCTTCGTCGCGACCTGTCTTGCCGCGGCGCTGGGCTCGCTGATCATGGGGATGTGGGCCAACTGGCCCATCGGCATGGCGCCGGGCATGGGGCTGAACGCCTTCTTCGCCTTCACCGTCGTGGGCGTCATGGGCTTTACCTGGCAGCAGGCGCTGGGCGCGGTGTTCATCAGCGGGATGATCTTCCTGTTCCTGTCGCTGACGGGCATCCGGCGCTGGCTGATCGCGGGCATCCCCGCGTCGATGCGCAGCGCCATCGCGGCGGGCATCGGCCTGTTCCTGGCGATCATCGCACTGCAGTCGTCGGGCATCGTGGTGGGCAACCCCGCGACGCTGGTCGCGCTGGGCGATCTGACCGCCACGGGCACGCTGCTGACGATCTGCGGGTTTTTTCTGATCGTGACGCTGGACGCGCTGCGGGTCACGGGGGCGATCCTGATCGGCATCCTGGTGGTGACGGTCGCGGCAATCGTTCTTGGCGTCAGCCAGTTTTCTGGCGTCATGTCCATGCCGCCGTCGATCGCGCCGACCTTCCTGCAGATGGACCTGATGGGCGCATTGACCTTCGGCATCTTCCAGGTCGTTCTGGTCATGGTCTTGGTCGAGGTCTTCGACGCCACCGGCACGCTGATCGGCGTGGCCAAGCGCGCGGGCCTGCTGACCGAGGGGCCGACCCACAAGAACAAGAACCTGGGCCGCGCGCTGATGGCGGATTCGACCGCGATCACGGCCGGTGCGCTGCTGGGCACGTCCTCGACAACCGCCTATGTGGAAAGCGCGTCGGGCGTGCAGGCGGGGGGCCGGACCGGCCTGACCGCGGTGGTCGTGGGCCTGCTGTTCCTGGCCGCGATGTTCTTTGCGCCGCTGGCCGGGTCGGTGCCCGCCTATGCGACCGCGCCCGCGCTTCTGTATGTCGCGACGCTGATGGTGCGCGAGCTGGCCGAGGTCAGCTGGGACGACGTGACCGAGGCCGCGCCTTCGGTGCTGACCGCCATCGCCATGCCGCTGACCTATTCCATCGCCAACGGCCTGGCCTTCGGCTTCATCAGCTATGCCGTGATCAAGCTGCTGACCGGCCGCGCGCGCGAGGTGCATGCCGCAACCTGGATCATCGCGGCCCTGTTCGTGGCCAAGTTCGCGTTGTTCGGCGCGCACTGACCCCCGGTCAGCGGGTCGGGCCGCCCAGGGCATCGGACAGGCTGGCCGCCGCGGCGGCCACCACCGCGCCCAGGGTCTTGACGTGTTCGGCCCCGATGCGATGCGTGGGGCCGCTGACGCTGATCCCGGCGATCGCCTCTCCGGACAGATCGAAGACGGGGGCCGCGATGCAGCGCATGCCCCGGCTGCGTTCCTCGTCGTCGAAGGAAAAGCCGCGGTGCCGGATGCGGGCCAGGTCCGCCTCGAGCGCCGCGGGGTCGGTCAGCGTGGTGTCGGTGAACCGCGCCAGGGGACCCAGTGCCGCGACGCTGTCGGGCCGGAACGCCAGCAGCGCCTTGCCGATCCCCGATGCGTGCAGGGGCGACCGGGTGCCGGGGGGAAAGAACGCGCGGATCGTTTCGGAGGTCTCGACCTGGGACAGGAACAGCACGCTGTCGCCCTGCAGGATGCCCAGGTTCGCGGTCTCGCCGGTATGTTCCATCAGCGCGCGCATGATCGGACGGGCGCGTTCCACAAGGCCCGACCGGCGCATGAAGGCCGATCCCAGGCGGAACGCCTGCGGCCCGATGTTCCAGGCCTGCGTCGCGGGGTCGCTTTCGGCCATGCCGCGCGCGGCCAGCGTGTGCAGCACCCGGTGCACGGTCGAGGGCGGCTGTGCCGATCGGTCCGCTACCTCGGACAAGGTCAGGCCGGGATGGGCCGCCAGCAGGTCCAGAAGGTCCAGCGCCCGGTCCAGCGACTGCACGGTGCCCGGCGCGTCGGGCAGGGTCTTGCGGGGGCGCCCCCGCTTGCGGGTCGGGTCGGCCATTATGCGTCCCTTGTTAATGCTGCCTTTAGATGCGGGCGAAAATGACGTCTCGCAAGCCAAAAAGCCAACGCTTAGAAAACATTTCCATTTTCGGTCGCCACGGGTTCCCGGCACGGGCTGGGCAGGGGCGGATTCGGTGCCGGGATTTCGGGCAGCCGGGGGTAGGGTGCCGACGACGCCCTGAAAATCCGTTTCGGGAAAATGACGGGCCAAGCTAGGTCTGGGTCAGTCGCGCAACCACGACGCGACATCAGAAGGGGAGCCCGCCATGACAGACAGCCTTTCCCGGACCCAGGTCCATCCCGTCGACCAGATGCTGCCCACGGGGCGATTGATCACGTTGGGGTTCCAGCACGTGCTGGTCATGTATGCGGGCGCCATCGCGGTGCCGCTGATCGTGGGCCGCGCCCTGCAGCTGCCGCCCGAGGAGGTGGCCTTCCTGATCTCGGCCGACCTGTTCGTCTGCGGACTGGCGACCCTGATCCAAAGCCTGGGCATGACCCAGTATTTCGGCATCCGCCTGCCGGTGATGATGGGCGTGACCTTTGCGGCCGTGGGGCCGATGGTCGCCATCGCGGGCCAGACGCCGGGCACCGACGGGGCGCGCGCACTGTTCGGTGCGATCATCGCGGCGGGCCTGATCGCCATCCTGCTGGCGCCGCTGATCGGGCGGGTGCTGCGGTTCTTTCCGCCCGTCGTCACCGGCACGGTCATCCTGGCCATCGGCATCAGCCTGATGCCCATCGGGATCAACTGGATCTTCGGCCTGCCGGTCGGTCCGACCGCGCCGATGCTGGTCGATCCCGCGCAGCAGGCCTGGCTGGACGGCGCCATCGCCGCGGGCGGCGTGCCCGAGGGGCTGCGCCTGGCGCCCGCCATGCCGAACCCCGCCTATGCTTCGGGGACGAACATCCTGATTGCGGTGCTGGTGCTGGGCACGATCCTGCTGGTCTCGCGGTTCGCCCGCGGCTTCATGGCCAACATCGCCGTCCTGCTGGGCATCGCCGTGGGCGGCGTCGCCGCGGCGGCGATGGGGCTGATGCAGTTCGACAAGGTCGGAGAGGCCGCCTGGTTCGCCGTCATCAAGCCGTTCCATTTCGGTCTCCCGACTTTTGACCCGGTGATGATCGTCACGATGGTCCTGGTGATGATCGTGGTGATGATCGAATCGACGGGCATGTTCCTGGCGCTGTCGGACATGTGCCGCCGTCCGATCAATTCGCGCGGCCTGGCCGCGGGCCTGCGTGCCGACGGTCTGGGCACGATGCTGGGCGGCATCTTCAACACCTTCCCCTATACCTCGTTCTCGCAGAACGTCGGGCTGGTGGGGGTCACGGGCATCCGGTCGCGGTTCGTCTGCGTGGCGGGCGGCATCATCATGATCGTGCTGGGCCTGATCCCCAAGATGGGCGCCCTGGTCGAAAGCCTGCCGACCACCGTGCTGGGCGGGGCCGGGCTGGTGATGTTCGGGATGGTCGCCGCCACCGGCATCCGCATCCTGAGCCGTGTCGATTTCACCGCCAACCGCCACAATCTGTTCGTCGTGGCCATCAGCATTGGCATGGCGATGATCCCGTTGGTCGCCCCCAACTTCAAGCAGTGGCTGCCCCATGCGATCCATCCGCTGATCCATTCGGGCATCCTGCTGGCCGCGGTCAGCGCGGTGGCGCTGAACTGGTTCTACAACGGTGCGGCCCCCGCGGACGAGGCTGAACTGGCCGAGGCCGGTCGTCTGGCCGATCACTGAGGGTCGATTATGCACGGTTTCTTAAGACTGCCTTGTCCATCAAGCCCCTGCCGCCCTTGGGCAAATCGGGTATCACGGCGCAGGAACGATCAAGACGGGGGGATTTCATGTCGGGTTTTCTGACAACGCATGTTCTGGACACGGCGCGCGGGCTGCCCGCGCGCGGGATGCAGGTGGTGCTGTTCCGGCTGTCGCCCGCGCGCGAGGAGATCGCGCGCATGGTGACCAATGACGACGGGCGCACCGATGCGCATATCCTGCCGGCGGGCGATTTCGCCACCGGCACCTACGAGCTGGAATTCCATGCCGGCGCCTGGATGGACGCGTCGGGCGTGGCCCCCGAAAGCCCCCGGTTTCTGGACGTGATCCCGATCCGCTTCGGCATGTCGCAGAACGACCATTACCACGTGCCGCTGCTGGTCTCTCCATTCGGCTATTCCACCTATCGGGGCAGCTGAGATGATCCCGGAAATCGCCATCCTGTGGGAGTTCCTCTCCTTTGCCGTCCGCTGGCTGCACGTGATCACCGCCATCGCGTGGATTGGGTCGTCGTTCTACTTCATCGCGCTGGACCTGGGCCTGCAGAAGGCACCTGACCTTCCCAAGGGCGCGCATGGCGAGGAATGGCAGGTCCACGGCGGGGGATTCTATCACATCCGCAAGTACCTGGTCGCGCCCGAGCGCATGCCCGAGCATCTGACCTGGTTTAAATGGGAAAGCTATGCGACCTGGCTGTCTGGGGCCGCGCTGCTGATGGTCACCTATTGGGCCGGCGCCAACCTGTACCTGATCGAGCCCGCCAAGGCCGACCTGGCGATCTGGCAGGCGATCCTGATCTCGGGCGGGTCGCTGGCAGTGGGCTGGCTGATCTATGACGGGCTGTGCAAGTCGCCCCTCGGCAACCGTCCCACGGTACTGATGCTGCTGCTGTTCGCGGCGCTGGTGGCGATGGGCTGGGCCTATGACCAGATCTTCACGGGCCGCGCGGCGCTGCTGCATCTGGGCGCCTTCACCGCGACGATCATGACCGCGAACGTGTTCCTGATCATCATGCCGAACCAGCGCATCGTGGTCGCCGACCTGAAGGCCGGGCGCCCCGCCGACCCGAAATACGGCAAGATCGCCAAGCTGCGGTCGACGCACAACAACTACCTGACGCTGCCGGTCATCTTCCTGATGCTGTCGAACCACTATCCGCTGGCCTTCGCCAGCCAGTACAACTGGCTGATCGCGGCGCTGATCTTCCTGATGGGTGTGACCATCCGGCACTTCTTCAACACCATGCACGCCCGCAAGGGATACCAGTGGTGGACCTGGGCGGTCACGACGATGCTGTTCATCGGGGTGATGTGGCTGGCGTCGATCGGCGTGAACCAGGACAGCTATGACGAGGCGATGGCGCGGCCCCTGACCCCGGTCGAGGCGCGCTTCGCCGAGGCCGAGGGGTTCGAGGATGCCAGCCAAGCCGTCATCGGCCGCTGTTCGATGTGCCATGCGCGCGAACCGGTCTGGGACGGCATCCGCACCGCGCCCAAGGGCGTCCTGCTGGAGACGCCCGCCGACATCGCCCGCGCCGCGCATCAGGTCTATGTCCAGGCGGGACTGACCGATGCGATGCCCCCTGCGAACATCACCGGGATGGAGGACGCCGAGCGCGACGCGATCCTGCGCTGGTTCCGCGAGGTTGGACCCCTGGGGGTCGCGGGCCTGTAGGGCCATTCCCCGCTGAGTAACAACGGCCCGCGCAACGGCGGGACACGGGGGCCCAGTCCCCCGGGCGCGGCGGTCCCCCTCGATGGGGGGCCGCCGCGCCTTTCTGCGCCCCCGGCAAGGTCCGGCCACCGCTGGAAAGGGCTGCCGAAGATTGTCGCAGATGGCGCGGCTTTCGCGCCTGACGCCATGTGACGGTGGTCCGCTTTCAACGGAACGTGTAAAGTCTTCTAGATCACAGCCGATTTCGAAACGCACCGCCAGGCCGTAGACTTGGACCAAGGCAAGGAAAGGCTATCATGACCCAGCTGCGGTTTCTTCTGAACGACACCGAGATCGCCCTGACAGAGGTCGGCGCTTCGGACACGCTGCTGGATCATCTGCGCCTTGCGCGCCGGATGACCGGCACCAAGGAGGGCTGCGCCGAGGGCGATTGCGGCGCCTGCACGGTGCTTGCGGGACGCCTGACCGCCACAGGGCTGGTCTATGAGCCGGTGAACGCCTGCATCCGGCTGCTGGCCTCGTGCCATGCCACACATATCGTCACGATCGAGCATCTGCGCGGCCCCGATGGCGGTCTGCACCCGGTCCAGGCCGCAATGGTGGACCATCACGGCAGCCAGTGCGGCTTCTGCACGCCGGGCATCGTGATGGCGCTCTACGGGCTGTGGATGACCAATCCCGATGCCGATGCCACCGAGATCGAGACCGCGCTGCAGGGCAACATCTGCCGCTGCACGGGCTATGCGCCGATCATCCGCGCGGCCCTGGCCGCGGGCGCGGCCGGAGGACAGGCCCAGGACGCGCTGTCCCGCGAACGCGACGCGGTGGCCGCGTGCCTGGCCGGGATGCGTGGCGCACGGGTTTCACTTGCGCGCGGCGCGGACCGGGCACTGGTCCCCGCCGATACCGACGATCTGGCCCAGCTGTTGCTGGACGAACCCAAGGCGACGCTGGTCGCGGGCGCCACCGATGTCGGGTTGTGGGTCACCAAGTTCATGCGCGACATCAGCCCGGCCATCTTCATCGGTCACCTGATGAAGGACATCACGGTCGAGGACGGCATGATCCGTCTGGGTGCCGGCGTGACCTACAGCGAGGCCGCCCCCCTGATCGCCCGCCATGTTCCGCAGGCCGCCGAATACTGGTCGCGTATCGGCGGCTGGCAGGTGCGCAATGCCGGCACCATCGGGGCGAACATCGCCAACGGCTCTCCGATCGGGGATACGCCGCCCTTGCTGATCGCGTTGGACGCGCGGATCGTCCTGCGTCGGGGCGACACGCGCCGCGAGCTGCCGCTGGAGGATTTCTTCATCGACTACGGCAAGCAGGACCGCCAGCAAGGCGAGTTCGTCGAGGAGGTCCTGATCCCCATGCAGCCCAAGGCGCGCATCGCGGCCTACAAGGTCAGCAAGCGGCGCGACAGCGATATCACCTCTGTCGCGGCGGGGTTCTGCATCGACGTTGCGGACGGCATGATCGCCCGCGCGCGGCTGGCCTTCGGCGGCATGGCCGGAACGCCCAAGCGTGCCCGCCGTGCCGAGGCCGCGCTGCAGGGGCAGCCCTTCGCGGCGGCAAGCTTCGATGCCGCCGCCCGCGCGATCGCGGAGGATTTCCAGCCGCTGTCCGACATGCGCGCCAGCGCGGAATACCGCGCGACCGTCGCACGCAACCTGATCCGGCGGTTCTGGCTGGAGCAATCCGAACCCGGCCTGCCCGTACGGCTGCGCCAGAGCGAAGGAGTCTAGGCCATGAAGGACGACACCGCGACCATCACGGGCCAGGCCCATCAGGACACCGCCCATGACAGCGCCGCCAAGCATGTCACCGGCCGTGCCGAATACACCGACGATCTGGTCGAGCCCACCGGCACGATCCACGCCTATCTGGGCCTGTCGTCCTGCGCCCATGGCCGCATCACGGGCATGGATTTCACCGAAACGGTGGCGCAGCCGGGCGTGCTGGGCATCCTGACGGCGGCCGATCTGCCGGGCGTCAACGACGTGTCGCCCAACGGCAAGAACGACGACCCGATCTTTGCCGAAGGCGTGGTGCAGTTCTGGGGCCAGCCGGTCTTTGCGGTCATCGCCGAAACGCGCGACCAGGCGCGCCGCGCGGCGCACAAGGCGCGGATCGATTATGACGTGCTGCCCCATGCGCTGGACCCGATCGCGGCGCGCGACGCGAGCATGGGCTATGTCACTGACCCCCTGACACTCAAGCGCGGCGATGCGCCTGCGGCGATGGCCGCCGCGCCGCGCCGGATCGAGGGTCGCTTTGCCATCGGCGGGCAGGACCATTTCTATCTGGAGGGCCAGATCGCGATGGCCGTGCCGGGCGAGGATGACGAGGTCGTCCTGCACGTCTCGACCCAGCACCCGTCCGAGGTGCAGCACATGGTGGCCCACGTCCTGGGGGTGCCCAGCAACGCGGTCGTGGTGAACGTGCGGCGCATGGGCGGCGGTTTCGGCGGCAAGGAAACGCAGATGAACCTGTTCGCCTGCGTCGCGGCCGTCGCGGCCAAGCGCTGGAACCGGACGGTCAAGATCCGCCCGGACCGGGACGACGACATGATCGCCACGGGCAAGCGGCACGATTTCGTGGTGGATTACGCCGTGGGCTTCGACGATGACGGCCGCATCCGGTCGGTGGAGGGCGATTTCTATGCCCGCTGCGGCTTTTCGGCGGACCTGTCGGGGCCGGTGACCGACCGGGCGCTGTTTCACGCCGACAACGCCTATTTCTATCCTGACGTGCGCATCAGCAGCCACCCGATGAAGACGAACACCGTCAGCAACACCGCCTTTCGCGGCTTCGGCGGCCCCCAGGGCGCCATCGTGGCCGAACGCATGGTCGAGGAGATCGCCTATGCCTTGGGCATGGACCCGCTGGAGGTGCGCAAGCGCAACCTGTACCAGAACGGCCAGCTGACGCCCTATCACCAGACGGTGCAGGACCAGATCCTGCCGCGCATCTTCGATGAGTTGGAGGCCAGCAGCGATTATCACGCCCGCAGGCAGGCGGTGCTGGACTGGAACGCCAAGGGTGGGGTGATCCGCAAGGGCATCGCGCTGACCCCAGTCAAGTTCGGCATCAGCTTCACCGCGACCTGGTTCAATCAGGCAGGGGCGTTGATCCATGTCTATTCCGACGGCTCGATCCACCTGAATCACGGCGGGACCGAGATGGGGCAGGGTCTGAACACCAAGGTGGCCCAAGTGGTCGCCGAGGCGTTCCAGTGCGACCTGAGCCGCATCAAGATCACCAAGACCACCACGGAAAAGGTGCCGAACACCTCGGCCACGGCGGCATCGTCGGGGACCGACCTGAACGGGATGGCGGCGCTGGATGCGGCGGAACAGATCAAGGCGCGCTTGGTGACCTTCGTGGCCGAGAAATGGCAGGTCGCCCCCGACCAGGTGGCGTTCGTGCCGGGGCACGTGCGGGCGGGCGATCAGATGATCCCCTTTGCCCAGGTGATCCGCGCGGCGTACATGGCGCGCATCCAGCTGTCGGCGGCAGGCTTCTACAAGACGCCCAAGATCCACTGGGACCGGACGACGGGGCAGGGGCGGCCGTTCTACTATTTCGCCTATGGCGCCGCGGTGGCCGAGGTGTCGGTGGACACGCTGACCGGCGAATACGTCATCGACCGCGCCGACGTCCTGCACGACGTGGGCCGCAGCCTGAACCCGGTGCTGGATCGCGGTCAGGTCGAGGGCGCGTTCGTCCAGGGTGCCGGCTGGCTGACGACCGAGGAATTGTGGTGGGATGCCAAGGGCCGCCTGCGCACCCATGCGCCGTCGACCTACAAGGTGCCTCTTGCCAGCGACAGCCCTCGCATCTTCAACGTCGCGCTGGCCGACTGGTCCGAGGCCAGCGAGCGGACTATCAAGCGGTCCAAGGCCGTCGGAGAGCCGCCCTTCGTCCTGGGCATCAGCGTGTTCGAGGCGATCAACATGGCCGTGGCCTCGGTCGCCGACTATCGCACGCCCGCGCGTCTGGATGCGCCCGCCACGCCCGAACGCGTGCTGATGGCGGTCGAGCGGCTGCGCGGATGATCCGCGTCCGCGTCACCCGGGCCCTGGGCTCGACCCCGCGAGAGGCGGGGGCCGAGATGTTCGTGACCCCAGACCGGGTCACCGGCACCATCGGCGGTGGACAGCTGGAATACATGGCGATCGACCGCGCGCGGCAGATGCTGGCGCGGGACGAGGCCGATGCCACCATGGACGTGCCGTTGGGCCCCCAGATCGGCCAGTGCTGCGGCGGGCGGGTGGTGCTGACGCTGGACCGGCACGGCCCCGCGCCACAGGAATACGCCGACGCGCTGACCTTTGGCGCGGGCCATGTCGGGCGCGCCCTGGCCCGGGCGCTGGAACCGCTGCCGGTCAACGCCCTGCTGATCGACAGCCGGCCGGAGGAACTGGCGCAGGCCAGCGGCCCGACCCTGCTGACCCCCTTGCCCGAGGCGCAGATCCGCGCAGCCCGGCCCGGCACGTCCGTGGTGATCGTGACCCACGATCACGCACTGGATTTCCTGCTGGCGGCCGAGGCGCTTGCCCGCACCGACCTGGCCTATGTCGGGATGATCGGCAGCGCCACCAAGCGGGCCCAGTTCGAACGCTTCGCCGCCTCGCGCGGGGTCGACGCCGCCGGCCTGACCTGTCCCATCGGGGCGGGGTTCTCGCGCGACAAGCGCCCCGAAATCATCGCCGCCTTCACCGCCGCCGAACTGATGGCGCGCCTCACCTCTTCTTCTTTGAAAAAATACCCATGCAACAGCTGATCCGGGGCCGCGTCCTCGACTTTCATGCCGATCCCCAGGACTCGGCCGACAATCATCGCTTCTGGGAAGACGGGGCCATCCTGATCGATGACGGGCGCATCGTCGCCGTCGGCGATCATGCCGAACTGACCCGCGACGGGTTGGAGGAGATCGACCACCGCCCGCACCTGATCCTGGCGGGCTTCATCGACCCGCATATCCATTTTCCCCAGTTGCAGGTCATTGCCAGCTGGGGTGCACAGCTGCTGGACTGGCTGAACACTTATACCTTCCCGGCCGAGGCGGAATTCGCCGACCCCGCGCATGCCACTCGCATGGCGGGGCTGTTCCTGGACCAGCTGACCGCGCACGGCACGACGACCGCCGTTGCCTTCTGCTCCAGCCACAAGGCCAGCGCCGAGGCGCTGTTCTCTGCCGCCCATGATCGCGACATGGCCATGGTCGCGGGCAAGGTGATGATGGACCGCAATGCGCCGGCCGCCGTGCTGGACACGCCGCAGCAGGGCCATGACGACAGCGCCGCGCTGATCCAGGCGTGGCACGGCAAGGGCCGCCAGCGCTATGCGATCACGCCGCGCTTTGCGATCACGTCCTCCCCCGAACAGATGGAAGCGGCCGGCGCGCTGGCCCGCGCCCATCCCGACTGCCACGTGCAGACGCATCTGTCGGAAAACGTCGACGAAATCGAATACACCCTGTCGCTCTATCCCAAGGCGCGCGACTATCTGGACATCTACGAGGGCTACGGCCTGCTGTCCGACAAGCTGCTGCTGGGCCATTCGATCCATCTGGAACCCCGCGAAATCGCCCGGATGGCAGAGACCGGCAGCCATGCGGTGTTCTGCCCGACCTCGAACCTGTTCCTGGGGTCGGGGCTGTTCGACGCCGACGGGCTGCGCGCCGCGGGCATCGTCAGCGGCATCGCAACGGATGTGGGCGGCGGCACCAGCTGGTCGATGCTGCAGACCTTGGCCGAGGGCTATAAGATCCTGCAGATGCGAGGGCAGAAGCTGCATCCGCTGGCGGCGTTCCACTGGGCCACGCGCGGCAACGCGCTGACCCTGGGCATGGAGGCCGAGATCGGCACCCTGGCCCCCGGCAGCGCCGCTGACCTGGTGGTCCTCGACGCCCGTGCCACCCCCGCCATGGCGTTGCGGATGGAAAAGGCCGAGACCCTGGCGCAGGAGCTGTTCATCCTGCAGATCATGGGCGACGACCGCGCGGTGGCCCAGACCTATGTCGCCGGTCGCCCGCAGAAGGCTGGTTGATGCACCTCTGGCAGCCGGGCGACGTTCGGCGCCGCCTGCGCGCGTCGCGCCGGGGACAGGCGTGATTCGGCCCCTAACGATGTGACCCAACGACAGATCGAACCTGCCACCCGATCCGGCTTGGCAAAATCGTGCCGTTCTGATTGAACGATGGGCAGGCGGCACGCATGGTGCCGGTCTTGCCGGGCTAGGGTTTGACGTGATCGCCTTCGTGGATGTCAGATGAACGCGGGCCGTTCTTCTCAATGCGACGCGTGCCTGCTAGAGGCGGCAGCGCCTGCAGGCCACGGCGCTGCCAAGAGAGTTGTCGACACATGAGCGATCACGTCACCCCCGACGGTCCGGCGCAACCTGCCGCCGCATCGGCGCACCTGTCCGATCTTCCCACCGCGGGGCAGCATGGTTCCAGCAATCTGGGCGGGCTGGTCCTGGGGGCGATCGGGGTCGTCTATGGCGACATCGGAACCTCTCCGATCTATGCGATGCGCGAATCGCTGCACGCCGCGTCGCGCGACGGGCTGTCGCCGGATGATGTGGTGGGGGTGATCTCGCTGCTGATCTGGACGCTGATCTCGATCGTCAGCTTCAAGTACGTGGCCCTGATCATGCGCGCCGACAACCGGGGCGAGGGCGGCACGCTGAGCCTGGTGACCCTGATCCAGCAGGCACTTGGCAAGCGGCCCGTCTGGCTGATGGTGCTGGGAATGATCGGCATATCGCTGTTCTTCGGGGACGCGATCATCACACCCGCCATGTCGGTCCTGTCCGCGGTCGAGGGGCTGACCATCGTGGCCCCCGCCTTCGGCCCCTACGTGGTGCCCGTCACGCTGGCCATCATCACCGGGCTGTTCATCGTCCAGCGGTGGGGCACGGGGGCGGTGTCGATCCTGTTCGGGCCGATCATGGTCACTTGGTTCGTCGTCATGGCGGTGATGGGGCTGTCCCATATCGGCGACGACTGGTCGATCCTGCGCGCGCTCAGCCCCGTGCATGCCGGGGCGTTCCTGGTCACGAACAAGCTGGCCTCGCTGATCGTCTTGGGATCGGTCTTCCTGGCCGTCACCGGAGGAGAGGCGCTTTATGCCGACATGGGCCATTTCGGGCGTCGCCCGATCCGCATGGCCTGGGTGCTGCTGGTCTGGCCCGCCCTGACGCTCAGCTATTTGGGGCAGGGGGCGATGATCCTGGCTCATCCCGACCGGGTGACGAACCCGTTCTTCCTGATGGCGCCGCCCTGGGCGCTGCTGCCCCTGGTGATCCTGGCAACGATGGCCACGGTCATCGCCAGCCAGGCGGTCATCTCGGGCGCGTTCTCGATGGTCAAGCAGGCGGTGCGCATGAACCTGCTGCCCCGGCTCGAGATCCTGCACACCTCCGAGACCCAGGAGGGGCAGATCTACCTGCCCAAGATCAACGCGATCCTGGCCATCGGCGTGGTCGTGCTGGTGGTGGTGTTCGGGTCGTCCTCGGACCTGGCCGCGGCCTACGGCATCGCGGTGACGGGGGACATGGTCATCACCACCATCCTGGCCTCGGTCGTGTTCCTGCGGGTCTGGCGCTGGCCCCTGATGCTGGTCGCCGTGGTGGTCACGCCGCTGCTGGCGCTGGAACTGCTGTTCCTGGGATCGAACGCGATCAAGATCCCGAACGGGGGCTGGGTGCCGATCATGATGGCCGCCGTGATGATCGTGCTGATGTGGACCTGGATCCGCGGCACCCGCCATGTCCAGGCCCAGGCCCGGCGCAGCGCCACCCCGACGGCCGCGCTGATAGAGATGCTGGCCCGGTCTGACCGGCTGGTCGAGGTGCCCGGCACCGCCGTCTTCCTGACCGCGGAACCCGACATCGCGCCGGCCGCACTGTTGCACAACCTCAAGCACAACCATGTCCTGCACGAGACGAACATCATCGTCTGCGTGACCGTGGCGACGCGCCCCTATGTCGCCGACAACGACCGCCTGACGGTGGCGCGCCTGTCCGACCGCTTCATCCGCATCGACATGTGTTTCGGCTACATGGAGGAGACGAACCTGCCCAAGGCGCTGACCCTGGCGCGCAAGGAAGGCGTGCGCTTCGACATCATGTCGACGTCCTTCTTCCTCAGCCGCCGCACGTTCCGCCCCGGCAAGACGCGCGAACTGCCCGCCTGGCAGGAGACGCTGTTCGTGTCCCTGTCCAAATCCGCTGCGAACGCCACCGACTTCTATCATCTGCCCAGCAGCCGCGTGATCGTCCTGGGTCAGCAACTGCTGATCTGACGCGGCGCCGGGTCTGGATCGCCCGGCATCGACATCGCGCGGAGGCTGGTGGATGGTGGGCCCCGGCAGGACGCGGATGGCGCGAGGAGAGGACTGACATGATCGATTTCACCCTGGACCCCCGGTTGGAGGACATCCGCCGCCGTACCCGTGATTTCGTCGACACCCATATCCTGCCGGTCGAGGCTGACCGCGCCAACTGGGACGATCATGACAACATCGCCGATGCGCCCCTGCAGGCGCTGCGCGCGCGTGCGCGGGCGGCGGGGCTGTGGTGCCCGCAGGTGCCGCAGGCCCTGGGCGGCATGGGCCTGCCCGTCACCGGCCGCGCGGTGATGTACGAGGAGGCGAACCGCTCGATCTTCGGGCCCGCGGTCTTCAACTGCGCGGCCCCCGATGACGGGAACATGGACATCCTGGCCCGCGTCGGCACCCCCGATCAGCAGGCGCGCTGGCTGGCGCCGCTGGTGGCGGGCGCGGTGCGATCATCCTTTGTGATGACCGAACCCGCGCCGGGTGGCGGGTCCGACCCCGGCATGATCGGCACGACCGCCGTGCGGCATGGCGATGTCTGGCGCGTCACGGGCCGCAAGTGGTTCATCACCGGGGCCGAGGGGGCGGCGCATTTCATCCTGATCGCGCGCACTGACCCCAATCCCGACGAGAAGCGCCGCCATCTGACGGCGTTCCTGTTCCACCGCGACCAGCCCGGCTGGAAGATCCTGCGCCGCATCGCCATCATGGGCCCCGAGGAGCATGGCGGCCATTGCGAGCTGGAGTTCGACGGGCTGGAGATTCCCGACGAGAACCGCCTGATGGGCGTGGGCGACGGGCTGAAGGTCACGCAGATCCGGCTTGGCACCGCGCGGCTGACCCACTGCATGCGCTGGCTGGGCCTGGCCAAGCGCGCGATGGCCGAGGCGCAGGCCTATGTCGATGCGCGAGAGGGCTTCGGCATCCGGCTGGCCGACCGGGAATCGGTGCGGCTGATGCTGGGCGGCGTGGCGCTGAACATTCAGATCGGGCGGCTGCTGACGATGAATGCGGCTTGGGCGCTGGACCAGGGCAGCCATGCCCGCAAGGAGGTGTCGATGGCCAAGCTGCATGTCGCAGACACGCTGCATCAGGCCGCCGACGTGGCGATCCAGCTGAACGGCGCGCGGGGATACAGCCGCGACACGGTGCTGGAATGGATCTATCGCTATGCCCGGCAGGCGCGGCTGGTCGATGGCGCCTCCGAGGTGCACCGGATGGTGCTGGCCGATGCCTATGCGCGCGAAGGGGACGACTTCTGGGGCTGGGGCGCATGAGCCTGACGGATAACGCCGCACTTGACGCCTGGCTGGCGACGACGCTGGACCTGCCCGGTGCGCGGGTCACCGCCGCGGACAAGCTGTCTGGCGGCGCGATCCAGGAGAACTGGGCGGTGACGGTCACGGCGGACGGGATGTCGCGCCGCCTGGTGATCCGTCGCGACGCCCCGGCCACCATCGCCGCCAGCCGGTCTCGGGCAGAGGAATATGCGATCATCGCCGCAGCCCACCGCGCGGGTGTGCGCGTGCCCGAACCCTTGGGCTTCTGCGATGACCCAAAGATCATCGGCGTGCCGTTTGCCGTGATGGCCTGGGTGGGCGGCACCGGCTATGGCCCCAAGGTCGTGCGCGACACGACGCTTGGCGGCGACCGCGAGGCCTTGGGCCGCGAACTGGGCCGCCAGCTGGCGCTGATCCACAGGATCGATCCGGACCAGGCGCTGGCAAGGGTCCTGGGGCCCCGCCCCGCCGATCCGGCCCTGCAGACGGTGGCAGGGCTGCGCGGATGGCTGGATGCGCGGCCCGCGCCGCGACCGGGCCTGGAATGGGCGCTGCGTTGGGCCGAACGCCACGCGCCGGCGCCGGGCAGGGTGACCCTGACACATCAGGATTTCCGCACCGGCAATTTCCTGGTCGATGCTGATGGGCTGACGGCCGTTCTGGACTGGGAATTCGCCGCCTGGTCGGACCCGGCCTGCGATCTGGGGTGGTTCTGCGCGGAATGCTGGCGGTTTTCGCGCCCCGATCTGGAGGGTGGCGGCATCGCCAACCGCGCGGCCGTCCTGTCGGGCTATGCCGCCGCCGGGGGCATTGTCCCTGATCCCGACCGCGTGCGGTGGTGGGAGGTCATGGCCCATATCCGGTGGGCCGTGATCGCCCTGCAGCAGGGCGACCGCCACGACAGCGGGGCCGAACGTTCGCTGCATCTGGCGCTGACCGGGCGCATCGCCGATACGCTAGAATACCGCCTGTTGCAGATGACCGCGCCGGAGGCCGCATGAGCGACGCGCTGGACCTGATCGCGGAGGCCGAGGCGACCCTGCGCCGGGACATCGCCCCTGGCGGGCCCGATGCGCGATACCACGCACTGCTGGCCGCTAATGCGCTGGCCATGGCGCAGCGAGAGCTGGCCCGCCCGTCGCGGGACGTGACCGCCGACGTGGCCGCGATCCGGGCGGGTGCGCATGACCATGACGCCGACCTGCATGCCCGCCTGCTGGCCGCCGCCCGGCTGCGCGCCTGGATCGCCGACCCCACCACCGCCGAGGAGCCCGCATGAGCATGGATCGTTTCCGCCTGGACGGGCGCGTGGCGTTGGTGACCGGGGCATCGGGCGCGCTTGGCGCGGAGTTCGCGCGCGTCCTGGCCGATGCTGGCGCGCGGGTGGTCCTGGCCGCGCGGCGGGTGGAGGCCATGCAGGTGCTGGCGCGGCAGCTGACCGATGCGCATGTCACTGCGCTGGACGTGACCGATCCGGACAGCGTGCGCCGCGCCTTAGACGGGGCCGAGGCCTGGGCAGGTACCCCGGTCGACCTGCTGGTGAACAACAGCGGCATCGCCATTCCCGGTGCGTCGCTGGAACAGTCCGACCAGGACTGGGCGCGGGTGATGGGCGTCAACCTGGACGGGGCACGGCGGATGTCGGTGGCGGTGGCCGCAAGGCTGGTCAAGGCGGGGCGGCCCGGCGCTATCGTCAATGTCGCCTCGATCCTGGGGCTGCGGCAGGGGGCGGGGGTCTCCGCCTATGCCACGTCCAAGGCCGCACTGATCCAGCTGACCAAACAGCACGCCCTGGAATGGGCGCGCCATGGCATCCGCGTGAACGCACTGGCCCCCGGCTATGTCGAGACCGACATCAACCGCGATTTCTTTGCCACCGACCATGGCCAGGCCCAGATCCGCTGCATTCCGCAGCGGCGGTTGGGGCAGGCCGCCGATCTGGCCGGGCCGCTGCTGCTGCTTGCCTCTGACGCGGGGGCGTTCATGACCGGATCGGTTCTGGTGGCCGATGGCGGCCACCTGCTGTCGCCGCTGTAGACGCGATCCCCACGGCCACTGGCGCAAGGGGCGCGGGATGGGCTAGCGGCCAGTCGGGGGCACAAAGCCCGCCTCGGCCTCGATCCGTTCGGCGACCAGGTGCTGCAACGTCCAGATGTAATCGTCCTCGATGCCCCATTCGGCCAGTCCGCGCGCGGTGCGCAGCAGGTATTCGGCGCCCGAGCCCGCAGCGCCCGCAGCGGTCGCCAACAGCCGCGCCTGCTCCTCGACCGGAAGGCGCGCCACGGGGGCGTCGACCGGATCGGCATAGAAGGTCAGCGCGGATTCGACCCCGCGATCGGTGCGCACCTGGATCCAGCAGGCGTTCGCGGCCAGCTCGTGCGCGACCAGTTCGCGGCGCAGGATGGCGCGCATGGATTCGACCTCGGTGCCTTCGGCGATGTCCAGCACCAGCCCTTCGCAGGTGCCGCCCGATGCCAGCGCCAGCATCAGACCGGGCCGTTCCGGCGTTCCGCGGAAATGGTCCAGCGTCAGCGAAAAATCACGGTGCCAGCCTATCGCCGTGGCGCGGCGGCGGTCCTGCACCGCAAAGCCCGGGTTCCAGATCAGCGACCCATAGGCGAAGATCGGTATCGGGCCCGTCCGCCCCTGCGTCAGCCGCAGGGCCAGCGCGTCCAGGTCGCCATCCTCCAGCATCCGCCAGGCGGGATTGTAAAGCAGCCCCTCGGCAGGGGCGACGCTGGCGACGTGGTGATCGCTCAGGGACAGGGTGCGGGCCTTGGGCATCATCCCTCCGGTGTGGCGTGTCCGGCGCAGGTTTTGACCGTCATCCGCCGGGCGTCAATCGCCAAACCTGTCCGCGTCACGACGTCGCGCGCAAATCGGGCGGTTTCGCGGGCCGCCTGCCTGCACGGGCTTCACCCTGCGCGCGATGGCGGCTAGAACAGGGGCAAGGGGCACTCCGGTTGCCCAGACACGCAAATAACCCAAAGGCGCATCCCATGGCCGACGATCTGCTGAACAGCTTTACCTCCGGCCCCGACGATCAGGGGCGCTTTGGCATCTATGGCGGTCGCTTCGTGTCCGAGACGCTGATGCCGCTGATCCTGGACCTGGAGGCAGAATACGAACGCGCCAAGACCGACCCGTCCTTCTGGGCGCAGATGGACGACCTGTGGACGCATTACGTCGGCCGGCCCAGCCCGCTCTATTTCGCGGAACGCATGACCCAGCACCTGGGCGGCGCCAAGATCTACATGAAGCGCGACGAACTGAACCACACCGGCGCGCACAAGATCAACAATGTGCTGGGCCAGATCCTGCTGGCGATCCGCATGGGCAAGACGCGCATCATCGCGGAAACCGGCGCGGGCCAGCACGGGGTCGCGACGGCCACGGTCTGCGCGCGGTTCGGCCTGAAATGCGTGGTCTACATGGGCGCGCATGACGTCGAACGCCAATCGCCCAACGTCTTCCGCATGCGCCTGCTGGGGGCCGAGGTGATCCCGGTCACGTCGGGGCGCGGCACGCTGAAGGACGCGATGAACGACGCGCTGCGCGATTGGGTGACCAATGTGCGCGACACGTTCTACTGCATCGGCACGGTCGCGGGGCCCCATCCCTATCCGGCGATGGTGCGCGATTTCCAGTCGATCATCGGCAAGGAGGTGCGCGAGCAGATCATGCCGCGCGAAGGGCATCTGCCCGACACGATCATCGCGGCCATCGGCGGCGGGTCGAACGCGATGGGCCTGTTCTATCCGTTCCTGAACGACAAGGACGTGCGCATCATCGGCGTCGAGGCCGGGGGCAAGGGTGTGGACGACCGGATGGAGCATTGCGCCAGCCTGTCGGGCGGCCGCGCCGGCGTCCTGCACGGGAATCGCACCTATCTGCTGCAGGACGATGACGGCCAGATCCTGGAGGGTCATTCGATCAGCGCGGGCCTGGACTATCCGGGCATCGGGCCGGAACACGCCTGGCTGAAGGACATCGGCCGCGCCGAATATGTCAGCATCACGGACGACGAGGCGCTTGGCGCGTTCCAGCTGTGCTGCGCGCTGGAAGGCATCATTCCCGCGCTGGAGCCCAGCCATGCGCTGGCGCATGTCATCAAGATCGCGCCGGACCTGCCCGCCGACCACATCATCGTGATGAACATGTGCGGGCGAGGCGACAAGGACATCTTCACCGTCGCTAAGCATCTGGGTCAGGACCTGAAGACCTGATCAGCGCGTCAGCAGCAGGATGTTCAGGTCCGATTCCAGCATCGGCAGGGGCATCAGGATGCGTGCCCGGGTCGGGCTGACGACCTCGACCATGCCGACCTCGGGGACGCGCTGCGGCGTGGCCGCGGGGTCGATGCTGTCGGGCAGGTCGGCATAGGGCGGGGCGGTATCGCCGGCGATGTAGCCTGTGCCCAGATAGGCCTGTGCCCCGTCCAGATCGCCGATCATGCCCTGCATCCGCTGTGAGCCGCTCAGTTTCACGAACCCGCCGTCGGTGTCGATGCGACAGCGGAACGGCTGATAGACGACCAGAGGCAACCCGCCGCCCAGCTTCAGCATCCGGCATGACCAGTCGCCGGGCAGCAGGGCCGCGACCTGATCGGCGGGCAGGGGGCGGCCTGCCAGACCCTGCATCAGCACGGCCAGATCGTCCGGGGTTCCCTGCGCAAGGGCGCCCCTCAGCGTGCGTCCGGCCACCGCATCGACCTGCTCCAGCCGGATGCGGTCTTCGGCGCGGATGATGGGTGCAAGGTCGGGGCCGAAGGCCGCGGCGGGTGTCGCGGCCAGCGCCGCGATCAGGATCGCCGTCCTAGTCCGCATCGGTCCCGGCATGGCGCTTCAACAGTTCCAGCGGCACGATCTCCAGCGCGCGTTTGTGCGTGGATTCCAGCACCACGGTCGGCGCGGCGAATTCCTGCGCCGCCTGCAGAAAGCGGCTGGCGCACAGGCACCAGCGCTGGCCGGCCTTCAGCCCCGCAAAGCCGTACTCCGGCCGCGGGGTCGTCAGGTCATTGCCCAGATAGCGCGACATCGCCAGGAATTCGTCAGTCAGGATCACGCAGACCGTGTGACTGCCCCGGTCCTCGGGCCCGGTGTCGCAGCAGCCGTTGCGAAAGAATCCGGTCATCGGCTTGGTCGAACAGGGCTGCAAGACGCCGCCCAGCACATTGATCGAAGCGTCCATGGGGTCTCCTTTGCGCTCAGCCTAGGCGCAGCCGGGCGCCGGGGAAAGTCACAACTGCTTCGGCTGCCAGTCGATCCAGCGCCCATGAAAATCCGTGCGGCCAAGCGACCAGTCGCGCCGGGTGCCGTCCCACAGCGTCAGGTCCAGCGCCGCGCCCTCGCCGCCATCGGCCTCCATCCGCAGATGGGCCACCGGGGCCGACGGGGTCGCGGTCCGGCCTGCGTGGGACAGTGCGTCCGTGCAGGCCTGCGCCGTCGCGGGCGGAAAATACTGAGCCGCGACGGTGTGATACACCAGCGTCAGCCGGTCCGGCACCGGCTTGGCCAACCGGTCGGCCAGCCAGGCACCCGCATCGCCACGGTCGACCTGCGGCGGGTCCCGCCGGGCCAGGTCCAGCGCCGCCCGCAGGCGCGCCATGCGGTCATGCTGATCGGCCCAGCAATAGGCCATCAGTCGCAGCCCGTCGCGATCCGGGTCCAGCGGGTTCAGGTCGACCCCGCGACGGCTGGCAACCGTTACCGACCCCTGCGGCATCGCGCCCCGCCATTCGGGTGTCAGCACCACGCCGGTTTCCCCCGTACCCAGGTGATAGCGGTCGAAATTCAGGTTCAATCCGGCTGACGCCCCCAGCTCCAGCAGCCGCAGCGGCAGGGGTGACAGCGCGCTGAGGAACCGTGCCGCGGCGATCAGGGCCGCGGACCGGGCGACCTCGTTCGTCTGCGGGGGGCTGTCCAGCCATGACAGGATGGTTTCCGGATGATCGTCCAGCACGCGGCGCAGCAGGGCCGGGTCCACAACGCCGCCGTCATAAGCGCGTGCAAGGTCAGGGGCCTGCCCGGTCAGCACCAGCGCATGCAGCGCCCCGCACAGGCGCAGGGGCAGCGAATCCGCCGCGGTCGACGGATCGCCCGTCCAGCCCAGCACGCGGTCAGCGACGGGTCCGTCGGCCAGAACCAAGGGCAGGGTCCGGCACAGATGTGCCGTCAGCGGTGAGCCAAGCGCGGCACAGGCGCGGGCCTGATGGGCAAAGGCCGCGGCGACCGTCACTTGAACCGGTCGCTCAGCGCGCGCAGGCGGTCGGTCAGGGTGACGGGCTGGGGCGCGGGGTCCAGTTTCGGTGCCGGTGGAGGTGCGGGTTTCGGGGCCGGGGCCTCGGTCCCGCTGTTGCGTGCCGGTGCGGTGCGGTTCGCCACCGCGTTCTGGAACCGGCCGCCATCGCCGGACGCCAGGGCCGGGGCGCCGTCCGAGATGCCGCGCAACAGGTCGTCCAGCCAGTCCTGCTCTGCCTTGGCAAAGTCGGACAGCACATAGGACGCGACCTTGTCCTTGTGCCCCGGGTGCCCGATGCCAAGCCGCACCCGTCCGTATTCCGCGCCGATATGCTGGTGGATCGAGCGCAGCCCGTTGTGGCCCGCATGCCCGCCGCCCTGCTTGACGCGGCACTTGCCGGGCGCCAGATCCAGTTCGTCATGCAGCACGATGACGTCGGCGGGCGTCAGCTTCAGATAGCGCGCGGCCTCTCCGACGGACTGGCCGGACAGGTTCATGAAGGTCTGGGGCTTGAGCAGCGTGACGCGCATGTCGCCAAGGCGGCCATCGGCGGCCATGCCCTGAAACCGGGCGCGCCACGGGGTGAAATCGTGGTCCGCGGCGATCCGGTCCAAGGCCAGGAACCCGATGTTGTGACGATTGGCCGCATATTTCGCGCCGGGATTGCCCAGCCCCACGATCAGCTTCACGGCTGCCTCCTGTCCGCCCGCCGGGGGCGATTTGCGTTCCATCCCTTGCGGCTGTCCTTGCCCGTTACTAAGACTCTGTCAACACTTCGCGGGTAAGACAGGGACAAGTGCCCGGTCGAATCGCGGGGACAGGGGCGAACAGGCAAGGACAGAAGATGAGCGATCCGGCAGATTTCTACATGAACACCCTGGTGCCGATGGTGGTCGAACAGACCTCGCGCGGGGAACGGGCCTATGACATCTTCTCGCGTCTGCTGAAGGAGCGCATCATCTTCGTGTCGGGTCCCGTCCATGACGGGATGTCGACGCTGATCTGCGCGCAATTGCTGTTCCTTGAGGCGGAGAACCCGTCCAAGGATATCAGCATGTATATCAACAGCCCCGGCGGTGTCGTGACCTCGGGACTGTCGATCTATGACACCATGCAGTACATCAAGCCGCGCGTTTCGACGCTGGTGGTGGGGCAGGCGGCCAGCATGGGCTCGCTGCTTCTGGCGGCCGGAGAGCCGGGGCTGCGCTATTCGCTGCCGAACAGCCGCGTGATGGTCCACCAGCCGTCGGGCGGATACCAGGGCCAGGCCACCGACATCCTGATCCACGCACGCGAAACCGAAAAGCTGAAGCGTCGCCTGAACGAGATCTATGTCCATCACACCGGCAAATCTCTGACCGAGGTCGAGGAGGCGCTGGAGCGCGACCGCTTCATGACCGCGGACGAGGCGAAGGACTGGGGCCTGATCGACGAGGTCGTGGCTCCGCGCGGCAAGGCCATCCCAGAGAAGAAATAGCTTTGATGGGGATTGTGACGGGCCGGACTGGCCCGTAACATGGCGTGAATGACCCGCGGCGGCCGATCCGCCGCGGAAACCCGAAGATGCGGCGCGCGGAAACCCGATCCCGCCGTCGCCCGCCCCGCGTCCTTGCGGGACGGCAGTCAAGGAAATGGACGATGGCGAACCAGTCCGGCAGCGACAGCAAGAACACGCTCTATTGCAGCTTCTGCGGCAAGAGCCAGCACGAGGTCCGCAAGCTGATTGCGGGACCGACCGTGTTCATCTGCGACGAATGCGTCGAACTGTGCATGGACATCATCCGCGAAGAGACCAAGACCAGTGGTCTGAAGTCCGGCGACGGCGTGCCCACCCCGCGGGAGATTTGCGGTGTGCTGGATGATTACGTCATCGGGCAGGAGCATGCCAAGCGCGTGCTGTCCGTGGCCGTGCACAACCATTACAAGCGTCTGAACCACGGATCCAAGACCGACATCGAGCTGGCCAAGTCGAACATCCTGCTGATCGGGCCGACCGGTTGCGGCAAGACGCTGCTGGCGCAGACCTTGGCGCGCATTCTGGACGTGCCCTTCACGATGGCGGACGCAACCACGCTGACCGAGGCGGGCTATGTCGGCGAGGATGTCGAGAACATCATCCTGAAGCTGCTGCAGTCGTCCGAATACAACGTCGAGCGGGCACAGCGCGGCATCGTCTATATCGACGAGGTCGACAAGATCACCCGCAAGTCGGACAACCCGTCCATCACCCGTGACGTGTCCGGCGAGGGCGTGCAGCAGGCCTTGCTGAAGATCATGGAGGGTACGGTCGCCTCGGTTCCCCCGCAGGGCGGGCGCAAGCATCCCCAGCAGGAGTTCCTGCAGGTCGACACGACCAACATCCTGTTCATCTGCGGCGGCGCATTTGCCGGTCTGGACCGCATCATCGCACAGCGCAACAAGGGCACGGCGATGGGCTTTGGCGCCTCGGTCAAGGAAACGGGTGATCAGGGCGTCGGCGAGCTGTTCAAGGAACTGGAGCCCGAGGATCTGCTGAAGTTCGGCCTGATCCCGGAATTCGTCGGACGTCTGCCGGTCATCGCGACCCTGACCGACCTGGACGAGGAGGCGCTGATCATCATCCTGACCAAGCCGAAGAACGCCCTGGTCAAGCAGTACCAGCGCCTGTTCGACCTGGAAGGCGTTCAGCTGACCTTCACCGACGACGCGTTGACCGCCATCGCCAAGCGCGCGATCAAGCGCAAGACCGGTGCCCGCGGCCTGCGGTCGATCATGGAGGAGATTCTGCTGGACACCATGTTCGAACTGCCCGGACTGGACAGCGTTCAGGAGGTCGTGGTCAACGACGAGGCCGTGGACAACCCCACCGCCAAGCCCCTGCTGATCCATGTCGATCCCAAGAAGGAAACCGCCTCGGCCGGGTGATCGGGGCGTCCGCGCAAGGCTGGACCTTGCGCTTAAACTGGGGCATATCCCAAGGGCAAAACTGATCGTTGAGGGTCCTGCCGATGTCGTTCCTGCTGCGCTTTCTGACCTGGTGGAACAGCCAGACGCTGAACACTCAGTTCTGGACTTGGCGCAACGGCGTCAAGGTCGGCGAGGACGCGGCCGGAAACATCTTCTACAAGACCAAGGACGGCAAGCGCCGTTGGGTCATCTATAAATCCGAATCCGAGGCCAGTCAGATTTCGCCAGAATGGCACGGCTGGCTGCACCACACCTGGAACGAGGCGCCGACCGAACTGGCCGTCCCGCGCAAGGCGTGGGAACAGCCGCACCAGGCCAACCTGACCGGCACGCCTGGCGCCTATGTGCCGGCCGGGTCGCTGTATCGCGTGGCACCTGCGGTGCGCAGCGATTATGACGCGTGGCGCCCGGAATAGCATGTCCGCCGACATCGCCCATGGGACCGAGGCGCGGGCCGAACTGATCGCCGGTGGCATCGTCCTTGCGGTGGCCGCGGGCTTTCTTGCTTGGGCGGCGCAGGGCCAATGGGGCGGCGGATCGGGTTATCCGCTGATCGCATCGTTTCCGGATGTCGACGGGGTCGCGGTCGGGACAGAGGTCCGTTTGGCCGGTGTTCGTATCGGCCGCGTCAGTGAGGTTCGGTTGAACCCGCAGACCTATCTGGCCGATGCCGTCCTGACGATCCCAGACGACATCGCGCTGCCCACGGACAGCGCCGCGCTGATTCAGTCCGACGGCCTGCTGGGCGGCGCGTACATCCAGCTGCAGCCCGGCGGAGCGATGGACAATCTTGCCCCAGGGGACGAGATCGAGGATGTGCAGGGCGCGGTCAGTTTGCTGCAGCTGATGCTGAAATTCGTCGACAGCCAATCGGCTGACGGGTCCGCGCCGTGATTCGCGCCGCGCTTTGCCTGATGCTGATGGCAACACCCTTGGCCGCGCAGGACACCGTGCGCGCATCGGGCGCGATGCTGCGGGGTCTGGACAAGGTGTCGGGGCGGACGACGGACCTGCCGCTTCAGATCGGTCAGGCCGTTCGTTATGGGCGGTTGGAGATCAGGCTGGGCGAATGCCGCTATCCTGCAGGCGATCCCAGCTCGGACGCCTTCGCGCAGCTGACCATCACCGACCTGCGGCAGAACGCGACGGTCTTCAGCGGCTGGATGATCGCCAGCTCGCCCGCGCTGTCAGCGCTGGATGACGCGCGCTACGATGTCTGGGTCATGTCCTGTCAGGGCTGAGCGGCCAGCATCTCGGCTGAGGGCAGGGGCGCCGCATGGATGTCGGCCTTGCGGCGGAGGGCCGCGGTCAGCCGCGTGTGATAGGTCTTGCGCGAAATTTCGATCCCACCCATCCGGGCAAGATGCGGCGTCAGGAACTGCGTGTCGAACAAGGTGAAGCCGCATCGCTTCAGGTGCATCGACAGCCACCACAGCGCCATCCGCGATCCGTTCTCGCGGGCCGAAACCATGGATTCGCCGAAAAATGCCCCCCCGAGGGTCACGCCGAACAGACCGCCCGCGAAAGCCCCATCATGGCGGATCTCGATGGCATGCGCATGGCCCGCGCCGTGCAGCGCCTGATACAGGTCCGCCAGCGGAGCGTTGATCCACGTCGTTTCGCGGTCGGCACAGGCGGCGACCACGGTTGCGAAATCGCCGTCCAGATGTGCGGACCATCCACCACGCCGCAGGTCTCGCCGCAGAGAGCGCGCGACATGGACGCCCCCCACCGGCAGGACCCCCCGCATCGGGGGGTCGAACCAGTACAGGCGGTCGTCATCCGCGCTTTCGGCCATCGGAAAGACGCCGCGCGCATAACCGGTCAGCAACTGCGCAGGCGTCAGCATCGGGCCCTTACGCGTAGTGCCGGGCCAGCCAGCGTTCCAGCCAGTGGATCGAGTAGTTCCCCGACTGGATGTCAGGTTCCGCCAGCAGATCGCGGAACAGCGGCACGGTCGTGTCGACCCCGTCCACGATCAGTTCGCCTAGGGCGCGCGACAGACGGGCCAGCGCCTCGTCCCGGTCCCGACCGTGAACGATCAGCTTGCCGATCAGGCTGTCGTAATAGGGTGGGATCGAATAGCCCTGATACAGCGCCGAATCCATCCGCACGCCCAGACCGCCCGGGGCGTGATACTGGGTGATCTTGCCGGGGCAGGGAGAGAAGCTGGGCACCTTCTCGGCGTTGATGCGCACCTCGATCGAATGGCCGTTGATCACCAGGTCCTCCTGGTGGAACTCCATCGGCAGGCCGGCAGCGACGCGGATCTGCTGGCGCACCAGGTCGACCCCGAAGATGGCCTCGGTCACCGGATGTTCCACCTGCAGGCGGGTGTTCATCTCGATGAAGTAGAACTCTCCGTCCTCGAACAGGAATTCGATCGTGCCGGCGCCGGAATAGCCGATCTTGGCCACGGCATCGGCGCAGACCTTTCCGATCCGGGCGCGCTGTTCGGCGGTGATGGCGGGGCCGGGGGCTTCCTCCAGCACCTTCTGGTGGCGGCGCTGCAGCGAGCAGTCGCGTTCGCCCAGATGCACGGCGCGGCCCTTGCCGTCGCCGAAGACCTGGATCTCGATGTGGCGCGGGCGCTGGAGGTATTTCTCCAGATAGACGTCGGGGTTGCCGAAGGCTGCCTTGGCCTCGGACCGCGCGGTGCGGAAGGCGACCTCAAGGCCCGCCTCGTTCTCGGCGACCTTCATGCCGCGACCGCCGCCACCCGCCGTGGCCTTGATGATGACCGGATAGCCGATCTGGGCCGCGACCGCCTTGGCCTGTTCCACGTCGTTCACGCCACCGTCGCTGCCGGGAACGCAGGGGACGCCAAGCGCCTTCATCGTGTCTTTGGCGGTGATCTTGTCGCCCATGATTCGGATGTGTTCGGCACGCGGACCGATGAAGGTGATGCCGTGATCTTCCAGCATCTGCACGAAACCCGCATTCTCGGACAGGAAGCCGTAGCCCGGGTGGATCGCCTGCGCGCCCGTGATCTCGCAGGCCGAAATCAGCGCCGGCATCGACAGATAGGACTGCGCCGAAGACGGCGGACCGATGCAGACCGATTCGTCTGCCATGCGGACATGCATCGCGTCGGCGTCGGCGGTCGAATGGACCGCGACCGATGCGATGCCCATCTCGCGGCAGGCGCGGATCACGCGCAGCGCGATCTCGCCCCGGTTGGCGATGAGGATCTTGTCGAACATGGGCTTACTCGACGATCATCAGGGGGGTGCCGAATTCGACCGGGTTGCCGTCATCGACCAGGATGCGGCGAACCGTGCCCGCGCGCGGCGCGGGAATGTGGTTCATCGTCTTCATGGCCTCGACGATCATCAGCGTGTCGCCCTCGGCCACGGTCTGACCGACGGTGACAAAGGCCGCGGCGCCGGGCTCAGCCGACAGATAGGCGGTGCCCACCATCGGCGATGTCACGGCGCCGGGCAGGCTGGCCGGATCGGCGCTGACCGCGGCAGAGGCGGGCGCAGTGGCTGCGGCGGGCGCCGGGGCGGATGCCTGCGGTGCCGGGGCGGAGGGCGCCGCGGGGCTCTGGGCATAGACGACCTGCTTGCCCTGCTTGGTCAGGCTGACCGTCAGGCGGTCATGCTCGCCGTATTCGCGCTTGACCTGGATCTCGTTCAGCTCGCTGGAGTTCAGCAGCTCGGCCAGCGAGCGGATGAAGGCCACGTCGCCCTCGTGATGCTTGTCGTGGTGGGAATCGTTGCTCATGCCATCCTCTGACGTGTTCTGGTCGGGCCGCGTCCACGCGCGGCGATTGCAGGGCTTATAGCCCCTGTGCCTGCCCAAGGGGAAGGGTCCCGTCGCGCTTTGCGCGCTCAGGCGCCGGGGCGCGCGGCCTTTTCCGCAAGGCCAGAGGTGCCTTCGCGCCGCGTAAGCTCCGCCTCGACGTCCTGCAGCGTGATGTCGCGCGCGGCCAGCATGACCAGCAGGTGGAACATCACGTCGGCGGCCTCGGCGGTCAGGCGGGCGCGGTCGCCCTTGACCGCCTCGATGATCGCCTCGACGGCCTCCTCGCCGAACTTCTCGGCGCATTTCTCGGGGCCCTTGGCCAGCAGTCTGGCGGTCCAGCTGCTGTCGGGGTCGGCGGTCTTGCGGTCCTGGACGGTCGCGGCCAGGCGGTGCAGGGCGGTCATGTCAGCCTCATGGGAATGCCGGCGGCAGCCATGTGGGCCTTGGCCTCGGCGATGGTATGCGTGCCGAAATGGAAGATGCTGGCGGCCAGAACGGCGCTGGCATGACCTTCGGTCACGCCCTCGACCAGGTGGTCCAGCGTGCCGACGCCGCCGGATGCGATGACTGGGACGTTCACCGCATCGGCGATGGCCCGCGTCAGCGGCAGGTTGAACCCCGACCGCGTCCCGTCCCGGTCCATCGAGGTCAGCAGGATCTCTCCTGCGCCCTTGGCTTCGACCAGTCGCGCGAACGCCACCGCGTCGATCCCGGTGGGCTTGCGGCCGCCATGGGTGAAGATCTCCCACTGGCCGTCCTCCACGGTCTTTGCGTCGATCGCCACGACGATGCACTGGCTGCCGAACCGGTCGGCGGCGGCGGCCACCACGTCCGGGTCGGCCACGGCCGCGGAATTGAAGCTGACCTTGTCGGCCCCAGCCAGCAGCAGCGCCCGAACGTCGTTGTGCGTGCGCACGCCACCGCCCACGGTCAGCGGGACAAAGCACTGTTCCGCCGTCCGGGTCACCAGATCGAACATGGTGCCGCGATTTTCATGGGTGGCATGAATGTCCAGAAAGCAGATCTCGTCCGCGCCGGCGGCGTCATAGGCGCGTGCGGCCTCGACCGGGTCGCCGGCATCGACCAGGTCGACGAAGTTCACGCCCTTGACCACGCGCCCGTCGGCGACGTCCAGGCAGGGAATGATCCGGGTCTTGAGCATCATCGGGGCCTTTGGCTGGGGCTGGTAAGCCCTGGGTTCTAGCGCAGCGGCGGGGGCGGGACCAGTGGTCCGCGCCCGCCCGTGTCAGGCCAGCGCGGCCAGCGCCTGGCGCAGGTCCAGCGCGCCGTCGTAAAGCGCCCGCCCCGAGATCGCGCCCGCGATCACCTTGGTGTCGTCAAGCGCCTTCAGGTCGGCCAGCGACGAGACCCCGCCGGATGCGATCACCGGAATGGTGACGGCGCGGGCCAGCGCCTCGGTCGCGTGGATGTTGGGGCCGCCCATCGCGCCATCGCGGTCGATGTCGGTATAGATGATTGCGGCGACGCCCACGTCCTGGAACCGGCGGGCCAGGTCGGTGGCGTTCACGTCGGTTTCCGTGGCCCAGCCCCGCGTCGCGACCTTGCCTGCGCGGGCGTCGATACCGACCGCGATGCGGCCGGGAAAGGCGTCGGCGGCCTCGCGCACCAGGTCGGGATTCTCGACCGCGACGGTGCCCAGGATCACGCGGGTCAGGCCGCGGTCCAGCCAGGATTCGATCGTCGCCATGTCACGGATGCCGCCGCCCAGCTGGGTGGGGATGTCGGTGGCCGCCAGGATCGCCTCGACCGCCGCGGCATTCACGGGCTTGCCCTCGAAGGCGCCGTTCAGGTCGACCAGGTGCAGCCATTCGGCACCCGCATCCTGGAACGCACGGGCCTGGGCCGCGGGATCGGTGCCGAAGACGGTCGCGGCCTCCATGTCGCCGCGCAGCAGGCGCACGCAGTTGCCGTCCTTCAGGTCGATGGCGGGATAGAGGATCATTGCGGCACGCTCCGGTCTCAAGGGTTGCGCCCCCTTTGCCACGGGGCGGGCGGGAACGGCAAGGGACCTGACGTCATGCTTGCCCGGACGGGGGCGGCCCGCGCAATCTGGTCGCACCCTGAGGAGGAGGGACCCATGCGTCACATCATTCTGGCCGCCACGTTCGCGCTGGCTGCAGGGGCGGCCAGCGCCGACCCGATCGAAGGGGTCTGGCAGACCCAGCCCGACGAGGGCGCGTTCGCCCATGTCACCGTCGCGCCCTGCGGCGGCGCGTTCTGCGGAACGATCACCCGGACCTATCGCGACACGGCCGAATACCAGTCGCCCAACCTGGGCCGCCAGATCGTCATCGACATGGCACCCCAGGGCGGCGGCAACTATGCGGGTCGCGTCTGGCGACCGTCCAACGACAAGATCTATGCCGGCAAGGCGTCGGTCGCGGGCGACCGGATGAGCCTGTCGGGCTGCATCGCCGGTGGCCTGCTGTGCAGCAGTCAGACCTGGGTGCGGGTGCAGTAGCACCGACAGAATAGTGATCGGGGCCGGGCGAACCTGCCGCGGCCCCGACGCGTTCCCTGGGCGAAACAGCAATCAAGGAACGCACCATGCCGATGATTTCCGCGAAAGATGGCACGCAGCTTTACGTCAAGGACTGGGGGCAGGGCCGCCCGGTCGTCCTGATCCATGGCTGGCCGCTGACCGCAGACAGCTGGGAGACGCAGGCCTTGGGCCTGGCCGAGGCGGGTTATCGCGTCGTCAGCTATGACCGCCGCGGATTCGGCCGGTCCGAACAGCCTTGGAACGGCTATGATTACGACACGCTGTCGGACGATCTGGCCGCGGTGATCGACGAGCTGGAACTGACCGACGCGGCCATCATCGGCTTTTCCATGGGCGGCGGAGAGGTCGCCCGCTATGTCTCGCGCCACGGCGCAAAGGGGGCCAGCCGGTTGGGGTTCATCTCGTCTGTCGCGCCGGGGCTGCTGAAATCCGACGCCAGTCCCGACGGTGCCCCTGCCGACCTGTTCGAGGGGATGCGCGACGGGCTGCGCAAGGACCGTCCGGCCTTCCTGCAGGATTTCGCCAAGCAGTTCTATGGCCAGGGCCTTTTGGGCGGCGTCAGTCAGGCCGTTCTGGACTGGACACAGGGCATGGCGATGATGGCCAGCCCGCGCGCCACGATCGAATGCGTGACAGCGTTCGGCATGACCGATTTCACCGCGGACGTGGCGGAGATCAACCTGCCCACGCTGGTCGTGCATGGCACGGCAGACAAGATCGTGCCGATCGCCGCCACCGCGCACCGGATGGCCAAGATGGTCCCGACCGCAAAACTGATCGAATACGATAACGCCCCGCACGGACTGGCCGCCACGCATGGCGAGCGGCTGCTGGACGACCTCAAGGCGTTTCTGGCCTGATCGGGGGCAGGGGGCGGACCGTCCGCCCCCTGTCGCCTATTCTGCCGCCTGCGCCGCGCGCCACTGAGACACGCAGGGGATCTTGTCGCGGTCGCAGCGGTCGGAGTATTTGCGGGCGATGTCACGGACCTCTGACAGCAGACCCTCGGCCAGGGTGATCGGCTGCAGGCCCAATCCCAGAAAGCTGTCGTTGACGACATGCAGGTCGTTCTCGTCAGCCTCATTACGGGGGTTCTTCTGGAACGCGACCTCGGTCCCCGTGCGGTCCGAGATCATCTGCGCCAGGTCGCGGACGCGGTGCGTCTCGGTCATCTGGTTCAGGATCTGTACCCGGTCGCCGCGTTTGGGCGGGTTCGCGATGGCCAGTTCGATGCAGCGGCAGGTGTCCTGAATGTGGATGAAGGCGCGCGTCTGGCCGCCCGTTCCGTGCACGGTCATCGGATAGCCGATGGCCGCCTGCATCAGGAACCGGTTCAGCACCGTCCCATAGTCGCCATCGTAATCGAACCGGTTGATCAATCGCTCGTCCATCTGCGTTTCGGCCGTCTGCGTGCCCCAGACGATGCCCTGGTGCAGGTCGGTGATCCGCAGGCCGTCGTTCTTGTTGTAGTAGAAGAAGAACAGCGCATCCTGGGTCTTGGTCATGTGATAGATGCTGCCCGGATTGGCCGGGTACAGGATCTGCTGGTCATGGGGTCCCTGCGCGGTCTGCACGGTCACGTCCAGATAGCCTTCGGGGATCTTCATGCCGGCGGTGCCGTAGCCATAGACGCCCATCGTGCCCAGGTGCACCAGATGGATGTCCTGACCCGATTCGACGATCGCGGCCAGAACGTCATGCGTCGCATTCAGGTTGTTGTTGACGGTGTACCGCTTGTGGCGGGCCGATTTCATGGAATAAGGGGCCGCACGCTGTTCAGCGAAATGCACGATCGCGTCGGGCCGTTCACGCTCCAACAGCGCCAGCAGCCGGTCGTAATCCTGACCGACGGTCAGGTCCTCGGTCCGGATGTGGTTGCCGGTCACCTCGGCCCAGGCACGGACGCGCTCGCCCAGGGGGCGGATCGGCGTCAGGGAGGCGACCTCAAGCTCCACATCGATCTTGCGGCGCGAGAGGTTGTCGACGATCACGACGTCGTGACCGCGGGCGGACAGGTGCAGGGCCGTGGGCCAGCCGCAAAAACCGTCTCCGCCCAGAACGATGATCTTCATGATATGCCTTGCCGAATGATGCGCTGAATTCATTCAAATCAATATCCATGCGTGCATGCAAGCGCCACCCCCGCAGGGGTTGCGTCATCCGGCTGCCATGAAACCGGCGGCAATCAGCCTGTCTGGGCCTGCTGCATGTTGACCATATGCGCCGCGATGGCGTCTTCCAGGTTGGGATAGAAGGTCAGCTTGCCCTGTTCCAGAACCGCCCCCGCATGACAGGTCTCGCGCAGCATTCCCATCGAATGCGCAACCACGATGGCCCCGGCATTCGACATGCGTTCGTTGAACACGCGGTTGGACTTGGTGCGGAAGGCCGCGTCGCCCACGGCCGAGACCTCGTCCACCAGGTAGGTGTCGAAGGGCACCGCCATCGACAGGCCGAAGGCCAGGCGGGACCGCATCCCCGAGGAATAGGTGCGGATCGGCAGCTTGAAGTGATCGCCCAGTTCGGCGAAATCCTGGACGAAGTACAGCAGCTCCTCGGTGTCCACGCCATAGATGCGCGCGACAAAGCGGCAGTTCTGCTCTCCCGTCAGCTCTCCGCTGAACGAACCGGCAAAGCCCACCGGCCAGCTGATCGTCCCCGTAGACAGCACCTTGCCCGACGACGGCAGCATGGCCCCCGAGATCATCCGCAGCAGCGACGACTTGCCCGCGCCGTTGCGCCCCAGCAGCGCGACCGACACGCCGGACGGAAAGATCGCGGTGATGTCGTCGGCCACCACCTTGTGCTTGCCGTTCAGCGTGTAGGTCTTGCAGAGGTTCTGCAGATAGATCATCGCCGGTCGCGCAGGCTGTAGAAGATCAGGCTGCCGATCACCCACAGCACCGTCAGGAACCCTGCGATCATCAGCAGCAGCTTTGCGCGTTCGGGGAACTCGGCCTCCTGTGCAAGCGTCGGGCGGATGTACGGTGCCAGATAGCGCGACTGGCGCACGGCCTCGGCCCGCGCGGTCTCGAAGCCGGCAAGGGCCGCGGTATAGGTGGCCTCCGCGAACTGCCGGTCGACGGTCAGGATCTCGAACTGGCCCACGACATCGGACAGGGCCTCCTCGCCGCCGGTCGACCCGAACTTCTGGCGCTCGGCCTCGATCTGGTCGCGGATGACCTGGATGCGCAGTTCGGCCTGGCCGATCCGCGGGTCCTCGGGCTGCGCGTTCGCCTGCAGCAGGCCCAAGCCGACCAGCTGTTCGGCCAGTTGTTGCTGCAGCGATGTGACGACGCCGATCTGACCCTGTACGTCGGCCACCGGGTCCACCAGCTGATAGCGGTTGCGGAACTCGGTCACCTCCTGGCGGGCCTCGCGCAGGCGATCCTGCGCCCGATCCAGCTCGTCGCGGGCATAGCGCAGGGCATCCTCGCGGGCGATGTCGTTCAGACGGTTGATCAGGATGCCGCCCTCTTCCAGGATCGCGTTGGCAATGGTCTGGGCGTCCTCAGGATCGAAGGCCAGGATGCGCAGGTCGATCATCCCGGAATCGTAATGGATGCGGACCTTCCGCTCCCATTCCTCGACCAGGTCCTCCAGCGACGGCCCGCCGTTGAAGCCGAAGATCGGATCGCCCGGCGCCTTGGACCAGACCTCGCGCAGGTCGATGCGGGCATTGACCCGTTCGACCAGGTCACGGCTCTGGATGAACTTGTAGAGGATGTCGGTGTCGCTGGTCGAACTGGACGTGACCCCCACCAGAGACCCCAGCCCACCCAGAACGTCCGCCGGACTGGGCGCGGATTCGCTGCGGACCGAGAAGCCGACATAGGACGCGTACTGGTCCGATGCGCGCGTATAGATGTACACGGCGCTGAGGAGGACAGGAATAATCACCATCAGGACAAAGCTGATGGCCATGCCGTAATGGCGCCGATGCAGGCGCGCCGGACCGGCCGGGGGCAGAACGGGCTGCTGCATCGCGGCCTGGATGCGGGCCTGCATCTGCGGATTGTGCTGGCCGGGGCGGATCACCTGCTGGCCTGCGCCCTGACCGGGGCGATGGACCATCTGGCCACCCTGCTGGCCCTGCGGACGGGGCTGACCTGCGCCCGGTCCCTGGGGCCGCAGCGGTTGACCCTGTCCTGCCTGACCCTGGGTTGCCCCCTGACCCTGTGCGGGGCCCTGGGGGCCTTCCTGCGGTGCGGTGGCACCGGGGGGCGTGTTCCTGTGGGGACCGGAGTTGGAATCCTGGGCGGACATGCGCTTACCCCGCCTGCCTTGTTGATCTTGCTGGCGCCGTCATACATAAGCGCGCAGAACAGTTCCAGCACCGATCCGTTGCCAGGATCGTGAGCAGCGCAAACGCGCCCCCGGCGCCATCCGTGATCCGCATGTCCCAATCCACCACACCCCGACACGGCCCGCCCGCCGCCCCCCTGCCGCAGCGCAAGACCGCCGCGCAGGGCCCGCGCGTCCTCAAGGAGGTGCGAAAGCACCGCAGCTTCGCCAGCCTGCGCGCCATCACGGCGCTGATCCTGCGCGAGGTCCAGACCAGCAACGGCCGCGCCTCGGGGGGGTATTTCTGGGCGGTCGCGGAACCTGCGGGCGGGATCATGCTGCTGACGCTGATTTTTTCGGTCACCTTCGCGCTGCCGCCGATCGGGACAAGCTTTGCGATGTTCTATGCCACCGGGATGGTGCCGTTCCTGGGATACATGGACATCTCGAACAAGGTCGCGTCCTCTGTGCGCTATTCGATGGCGCTTCTCAGCTATCCGGCGGTGACCTTCATGGACGCACTGCTGGCACGGATCGCCTTCAACGCGATCACCCAGGTGATGGTGGCCACGGTGATCTTCACGGCGATCATGATGACGTCGGAGACCCGGACCGACCCGCAGATGGACCTGATCGCGATCGGCCTGGCGATGATGATCCTGACGGGTGCAGCCATCGGCGTCATGAACTGCTTCCTGTTCGAGGCGGTCAGTTGGTGGCAGCCCCTGTGGGCGATCTTCATGAAGCCGTTCTTCCTGCTCTCGTGCATCTTCTTCATGTTCGACGATGTGCCCCAGCCCTATCAGGACTGGCTGTGGTGGAACCCGCTGATCCATGTCATCGGACAGATGCGGCGGTCGTTCTATCCGCAATATGCCGGCGAATACGTCAGCTATACCTATGTCTTCGGGCTGGGGCTGGGTCTGTTCGCCCTGGGGCTGGCGCTGCTGGTCCGGTACCACCGCGACCTTCAGAACAGCTAGCCCCGCGGGTCGATCAGGCGCGCCAGGACCGCGGCCTGCGTGATGCGCCCGCCGCCCTGCACGGGCAGGGCCGTGCGATCCGCCAAGAGGCCCATGACCGCGCGCACCGGCATGTCGCGGGGCACGGGCTCTCCCTCAGCGGTGCCGGGTTCGGCCACGTCCTCGGCGGTCAGCACGCCAAGCGGGTTCATGTGCGCCACGAAATCCGCGACATAGTCGTTGATCGGGTTGGCGATGATCTCTCTGGCGGTTCCGATCTGCACGATGCGTCCGCCCTCCATCAACGCGATGCGGTTGCCGAGCTTGAAGGCCTCATCCAAGTCATGGCTGACGAAGATGATGGTTCGCCCGGTCTTGGCCTGCAACTCCAGCAGTTCGTCCTGCAGGCGGGCGCGGATCAGCGGGTCCAGCGCGCTGAACGGTTCGTCCATCAGCAGGATCGGTGCCTCGGTCGCAAAGGCGCGGGCCAGGCCCACGCGCTGCTGCATGCCGCCGGACAGCTCTCCGACCTTGCGGTCGGCCCATTCCGACAGGCCCACGGTCGCCAGATGGCCCTCTATCTTGCTGCGCCGTTCGGCCTGCGACATGCCCGCCAGTTCCAGCCCAAGGCCGACATTGTCGCGCACCGTGCGCCATGGCAGCAGGCCGAAGGCCTGGAACACCATCGCCACGTCGCGCAGGCGGATGTCGCGCAGCGCCCGGCTGCCGGCTGCGGTCACGCTGACCATCTGACCGCCGCGCTTGATGCGGACCTCTCCACGGCAGACGGGGTTCAACGCGTTCACCGCCCGCAGCAGCGTGGATTTGCCCGATCCCGACAGGCCCATCAGGACCAGGATCTCTCCATCGGCCACCGACAGGCTGCAATCATGGACGCCCAGCACCTGTCCGGTTTCGGTCTTGATGGGGCCGCGGTCCAGACCCTCGTCCATCAGGGGCAGGGCGCGGTCGGGGTGATCGCCGAAGACGATGCACACCCGGTCGAATTCGACGGCGTTCATTTGCGGCCCTCCATGCGCAGCATCCGGTCCAACAGGATGGCGACGACGACGATCACCATGCCCGATTCGAAGCCCAGTGCGGTGTTGACGCTGTTCAGGGCCCGCACGACAGGCACGCCCAGGCCCGATGCGCCGACCAGCGCGGCGATGACGACCATCGACAGCGACAGCATGATGGTCTGGTTCAGCCCGGCCATGATCTGGGGCAGGGCGCTTGGCAGTTCCACCTTCCACAGCAGCTGGCGGGGGGTGGCGCCGAATGCGGTCGCGGCCTCGACTAGAGCAGGCGGGGTCGAGGCGATGCCCAGCTGCGTCAGCCTGATCGGCGCGGGCAGCACGAAGATCACGGTGGCCAGCAGGCCCGGCACCATGCCGATGCCGAAGAACACGATCGCCGGGATCAGATAGACGAAGGTCGGCAGCGTCTGCATCAGGTCCAGGACCGGGCGCATCCAGGCATAAAGCCGCGGCCGGTGCGCGCAGGCGATGCCGATGGGCACGCCCACGGCCATGCAGACGATGCAGGCCGACAGGACCAGCGTCAGCGACTGCAGCATTTCGGACCAGTAGCCCTGGTTCAGCACGAACAGCAGCCCGAACATCACCAGCAGGCAGGTGCCCAACCGCCGCTGCAGCGCCCAGGTCAGCGCCACGGCCAGCGCGATGAACAGGAACGGGTTCGGCGCCTCCAGCCCCGTCAGGATGGCGTCGATCAGCGCCTCCATCCCGGTCGAGATCGCATCGAACAGCCCGGCCGCATTGGCATTCAGCCAGTCAAAGACCGTCTTTGCGGTCCGTCCCACGGGGATCTTGGTGTCGGTGACCCAATCGGTCAGCTGTTCCATGCCTGCACCCTCTATGACGTTGGGGGCCCCGGCGGCACAGCGCCGGGGCGGGGGGTCATTGCGCCAGCGCCTCGGTCAGCGCGGTCTGGGGGTCGTTGCCGTCGGCGGTGGTCACGTCGACCAGCCAGGGGGTGGCCGCGTCCGGGTTGGCCGCAAGCCAATCGCGGGCGGCGTCCATCGGATCCTGACCGTCGTTCAGGATGGCGCCCATGACCTCGTTCTCCATGGTCAGGGTGAACTCCAGGTTGGTCAGGAACTTGCCCACGTTCGGACATTCCGCGACATAGCCCGCGCGGGTGTTGGTGCGAACCTCGGCGCCGCCAAGATCGGGGCCGAAGATCTCATCGCCGCCGGTCAGATAGGTCATCTCGAACTGGGCGTTCATGGGGTGGGGCTCCCATCCCAGGAAGATCACCGGCTGATCGCTGTTGGTCGCGCGCTGGACCTGGGCCAGCATGCCCTGTTCGCTGGATTCGACGACCTCGAAGGTGCCCAGGTCGAACTTGTCCATCGCCACCATCTCAAGCAGCAGGCGGTTGCCGTCGTTGCCCGGCTCGATGCCATAGATCTTGCCGTCCAGCGCCTCGCTCTGTGCGGCGATGTCGGCGAAATCGGCGATCCCCAGGTCGGCACCGGCCTTGTTTGTGGCCAGCGTGTATTTCGCGCCGGTCAGGTTGGTGCGCACCGTGTCGACCGTGCCCGCGTCGCGATAGGGGGCGATGTCGGCCTCCATCGTGGGCATCCAGTTGCCCAGGAACACGTCCACGTCGTCCGTGGACAGCGCCGTATAGGTCACCGGGACCGAGAGGATGCGTGTCTCGGTCTCGTATCCCAGGGCCTGCAGGACCGTCGACGCGATGGCCGTGGTCGCGGTGATGTCGGACCAGCCCACGTCGGAAAACACCACCTCTCGGCAGCTGTCGGGCTCCTGCGCGGCGGCGGGCAGCGCCAGCGCGGGCGTCATCGCAAGGACCGCGAGGATGCGGGAAAGGGTCATGATGGGCTCCCTGTTCTTGATTGTTCAGTCAATTAACGTTACATGGAAACGGCAACGCAACAGAAATCTTCCGCCGCAGGTGCAATCATGCCGAAACTCGGGGCCGAGCCTATCCGAAAAGCAGCGCTGATCAATGCCGCGATCTTCGAGGTGGGGCGCGCGGGGTCGCTGGACGTCACCGTCGCGCAGATCGCCAAGCGTGCCGGCATGTCGCCGGCGCTGGCCCACCATTACTTCGGATCCAAGGACCAGATCTTCCTGGCGGCGATGCGGTATATCCTGCGCAGCTATGGGCAATCGGTCCATGACCGGCTGCCGGGGCGGGGTGCACGGGGGCGGTTGGATGCGATCATCCACGCCAGCTTTGCGCCCCAGAACTTTCAGCGCGAGACGGTCAGTGCGTGGCTCAATTTTTATGCACTTGCGCTGAACTCTCCCGAGGCCGCGCGCCTGTTGCGGGTCTATCACCGCCGGCTGCATTCGAACCTGATCGTGGCGCTGCGCGGCCTGACCGACCACCCCGAGCGCACCGCCGAGACGTTGGGTGCGCTGATCGACGGCGTCTATCTGCGCGCGGTCCTGACCCCCGGTCCGACCGATGCCGATGTGGCGCTGAACACCATCATGACCTATCTGAAGGAGGCCCTTGCATGAGCCTTTCCGCACAACCCACCGCATCCCTGTTCATCGGCGGCAAGCCGGTCGAAGGGCAGGGTGCCGACCTGCCCGTCCGCTATGCGTTGACCGGCGAGACCATCGCAACGCTGAAGGAGGCATCGACCGACCAGGTGGCCCAGGCCTGCGCCGCCGCCAAGGCCGCCCAGCCCGCATGGGCCGCGATGGCGCCCGTCGAGCGCGGCCGCATTCTCGGCCGCGCCGCCTCGATCATCCTTGAGCGCAACGACGAACTGGCGCGCCTTGAGACCCTGGACACCGGCAAGCCGATCCAGGAGACTCTGGTGGCGGACTGGCCGTCGGGTGCCGCGGCACTGGAATATTTCGCGGGTCTGGCGGCGACGCTGACGGGCCAGATGATCCCCCTGGGGGCGGACTGGGCCTATACCCGCCGCGAGGCCCTGGGTGTCTGTGCAGGCATCGGGGCCTGGAACTATCCCAGCCAGATCGCCTGCTGGAAAGCCGCGCCGGCCTTGGTCATGGGCAACACCATGGTCTTCAAACCCTCCGAGGAAACGCCGCTAGGGGCCTTGAAACTGGCGGAAATCTTCATCGAGGCGGGGATGCCTCCGGGCGTGTTCAACGTGGTGCAGGGCCGGGGCGATGTCGGTGCCGCGCTGGTCAACGACCCCAACGTGGCCAAGGTGTCCCTGACCGGTTCGGTGCCCACCGGCCGCCGCGTCTATGCGGCCGCCGCGGAAGGAATGCGGCATGTCACGATGGAGCTGGGCGGCAAGTCGCCCCTGATCGTCTTCGATGACGCGAACCTTGAGGACGCGGTCAGCGCCGCGATCCTGGCGAACTTCTACAGCTCGGGTCAGATCTGCTCTAACGGGACGCGCGTCTTCCTGCAGGAGGGTATCAAGGAGGACTTCCTGGCCCGCCTGGCGGAGCGTGTGAAGGCCGTCCGCATGGGCGATCCGCTGGACCCGGACACCAATCACGGTCCGATCATCAATGCGGCCCAGGCCGACAAGATCCGCGCCGCCATCCGCACCGGGCGTGACGCCGGTGCCCGACTGGTCTGCGGCGGAGAGGGTGAGGGGCCGTTCATCCCGCCCACGGTCTTTGCCGATGCCACCGACGACATGACCATCGCGACGGACGAGATCTTCGGACCCGTCCTGACCGCCCTCAGCTTTGCCGAGGAGGACGAGGTGATCGCCCGTGCCAACGGCACCGGCTTTGGCCTGGCCGCGGGGGTCTTTACCCAGGACCTGTCCCGCGCCCATCGCGTGGTCGCCGCGCTGGAGGCCGGCACCTGCTGGATCAACACCTACAACCTGACGCCGGTCGAGATGCCCTTTGGCGGCGTCAAGCTGTCAGGTCTGGGCCGCGAGAACTCTGCCGCCGCGATCGAGCATTATAGCCAGCTGAAATCCGTCTATGTGGGCATGGGAGGCGTCGATGCACCCTACTGATCTTCCGAAAGCCGCCAAGGACGCGGATTACGTCATCATCGGCGCGGGCAGCGCTGGCTGTGCCCTGGCCTATCGCCTGACCGAGGCGGGACGCACCGTCACGCTGATCGAGTTCGGCGGCAGCGATGTCGGCCCCTTCATCCAGATGCCGGGCGCACTGTCCTATCCGATGAACATGAGCCGTTATGACTGGGGCTTTGCCAGCCAACCGGAACCGCATCTGGGCGGGCGCAAGCTGGCGACCCCGCGCGGTAAGGTCATCGGCGGATCGTCGTCGATCAACGGCATGGTCTTCGTGCGCGGCAACCCCAAGGATTTCCAGCATTGGGCCGACAGCGGCGCCGAGGGCTGGGACTATGCGGGCGTCCTGCCGTATTTCAAGCGGATGGAGACCTGGCATGGCGGCACGTCGCCGGTGCGCGGCACCAGCGGCCCGCTGCACATCACCCGCGGCAAGCGCAAGAACCCGCTGTTCAACACCTTCATCGAGGCGGGTCACCAGGCAGGATGGCCACGCACGGACGATTACAACGGCACCCAGCAGGAGGGTTTCGGCCCGATGGAGGCCACCATCTGGAAAGGCCGCCGCTGGTCCGCCGCCAATGCCTATCTGCGTCCCGCGAAAAAGACCGGCCTGCTGACCGTCGTGCGCGGTCTAGCGAACCGCATCCTGTTTCAAGGAAAACGCGCCTATGGCGTTGAAATCGAGCGCAGCGGCAAGGTCGAGGCCGTCCTGGCAAACCGCGAGGTCATCATTTCGGCCAGCACGATCAACACGCCCAAGCTGCTGATGCTGTCGGGCATCGGGCCTGCGGATCACCTGCGCCAGCATGGCATCACACCACTTGCGGATCGTCCCGGCGTCGGGGGCAACCTGCAGGACCATCTTGAGATCTACATGCAGTACAAGTCGCTGAAGCCGGTGACGCTGTATACCTATTACAACCTGCTGGGCAAAGGCCGCGTGGGTGTCGAATGGCTGCTGCAGAAGACCGGCCTTGGCGCATCGAACCAGTTCGAAAGCTGCGGTTTCATCCGGTCGTCGGATGCCAAGGACTATCCCGACATCCAGTATCACTTCCTGCCGCTGGCGGTCCGTTATGACGGGAAATCGGCGGCCAAGGGTCACGGCTTCCAGGCCCATGTGGGGCCGATGCGGTCGAAATCGCGCGGCACCATCCGGCTTGCATCGGGTGACCCGTCCGCGGCGCCCGAGATCCGCTTCAACTACATGTCCCAACCCGAGGATTGGGAGGAGTTCCGGGCATGCGTCCGCCATACGCGCCGCATCTTTGACGCCCCCGCGTTCAAGGAATACCGCGGCGACGAGATCCAGCCGGGCGATGCCGTGCAGACCGATGAACAGATCGACGCGTTCATCCGCGAACATGCGGAATCGGCCTATCATCCCTGCGGCACCGCCCGCATGGGTGCGGCTAGCGATCCCGACGCGGTCGTGGACCCCGAACTGCGCGTGATCGGGGTCGAGGGCTTGCGTGTGGCAGACAGCTCAATCTTTCCACGTATCACCAACGGCAACCTGAACGGCCCGTCGATCATGACCGGCGAAAAGGCCGCCGATCACATCCTGGGCCGCCAGATGCTGCGCGCCTGACAAAGAAAGGCCCGCAGCGATGCGGGCCTTTCCCTATGCCGCGTCGGCCTCTGCCTGACGCTTGGTGTAGTTGAGGACCGGGGCCAGCCAACGTTCGGCCTCGTCCAGGGTCCAGCCCTTGCGCGCGGCGTAATCGCGGGCCTGATCCTCCTCGATCTTGGCGACGCCAAAGTAATAGCTGTTGGGATGGCTGATATAGAGGCCCGAAACCGACGATCCCGGCCACATCGCCATGCTTTCCGTCAGCGTCACGCCGGTCGCAGCTTCCGCGTCCAGCAATTTGAAAAGCGTCAGCTTTTCGGTGTGGTCGGGTTGGGCCGGATAGCCCGGCGCGGGACGGATGCCGGTATAGGGTTCCGCCGCCAGTTCCTCCGGCGCAAAGCCCTCGTCCGTGGCATAGCCCCAATAGTCGCGCCGCACGCGTTCGTGCAGCATCTCGGCCATCGCCTCGGCGATGCGGTCAGCCAGCGCCTTGACCATGATCGCGCCGTAGTCGTCGTTGGCGCGTTCATAGCGTGCAGCGATCTCTGCCTCCTCGGGGCCTGCCGTCACGACGAAACCGCCGACATGGTCGGGGATGCCTTCGGGTGCCACGAAGTCGGACAGGGCCACGTTCGGCCGGTCGCCACGCTTGGTGACCTGCTGGCGCAGCGTGTGAAGCATGGCCTGCGTCTCCGACCGATCGTCGCCGGTGAACAGGCGGATGTCGTCGCCGACCGCGTTCGCGGGCCAGAAACCGACCACGGCGCGCGGCTTGAACCATTGGCCGTCGATGATCCGGGCCAGCATCTCCTGCGCCTCGGTGAACAACTGGCGGGCGGCCTCGCCCTGCTTTTCGTCGTCAAGGATGCGCGGATAGACGCCCTTCAGCTCCCAGGTCTGGAAGAACGGCGTCCAGTCGATATAGCGCGCGATCTGGGCCAGGTCCCAATCCTCAATCACCCGCGCGCCGGTGAAGGTCGGCGCGGTGGGCACATAGCCGCTCCAGTCGATCTTTAGCGCATTGTCGCGCGCCTTGGCCAGCGGCAGGCGTGATTTCGATGCCTCGGACCGTTCGTGCCGGTCGGCGACGGCAGCATAGTCGGCCCGGATCTCGTCGACATAGGCGGCCTTGCGGTCGGTCGACAGCAGGTTGGAGGCGACGCCCACGGCCCGGCTGGCGTCGGTCACATAGACCGCCTGACCGCGCGTGTAGCGGGGCGAGATCTTGACCGCCGTGTGGATCTTGGATGTCGTAGCGCCACCGATCAGCAGGGGAATGTCCATTCCCTCGCGCTCCATCTCGGAGGCCAGGTGCACCATCTCGTCCAGGGACGGGGTGATCAGGCCGGACAGCCCGATGATGTCCACGTTCTCGTCGCGGGCGACCTGCAGGATCTTCTGCGCCGGGACCATCACGCCCAGGTCGATAACCTCGAAATTGTTGCAGGCCAGCACGACGCCGACGATGTTCTTGCCAATGTCATGGACGTCGCCCTTGACGGTCGCCATCAGGATCTTGCCCGCGGTCTCGCGCTCGGTCCCGCCGGACAGGCGCTTTTCCTCCTCCATGTAGGGCAGAAGGACGGCCACGGCCTGCTTCATCACGCGGGCGGATTTTACCACCTGCGGCAGGAACATCTTGCCCGCGCCGAACAGGTCGCCCACCACGTTCATCCCCGCCATCAGCGGGCCTTCAATCACGTGCAGCGGACGTTCGGCGGCCTGCCGGGCCTCCTCGGTGTCGGCTTCGATATATTCGGTGATGCCGTTGACCAGGGCATGCTCCAACCGCTTGTCCAGCGGCCATTCGCGCCAGGACAGGTCCTTTTCGCGCTTGGCCCCCTGACCGTCGCCGCGGAACCGCTCGGCGATCTCCAGCAGGCGTTCGGTGCCGTCGGGGCGGCGGTTCAGGACGACATCCTCGCAGGCCTCGCGCAGATCCGGGTCGATCTGGTCATAGACGGCCAGCTGGCCCGCATTGACGATGCCCATGTCCATCCCCGCCTTGATGGCGTGATAGAGGAACACGGCATGCATCGCCTCGCGCACCGGCTCGTTGCCGCGGAAGCTGAAAGACAGGTTCGATACGCCGCCCGACACATGCGCATGGGGCAGGTTCTGGCGAATCCAGCGCGTCGCCTCGATGAAGTCGACGCCATAGTTGTTGTGCTCCTCGATGCCCGTCGCCACGGCGAAGATGTTGGGGTCGAAGATGATGTCCTCGGGTGGAAAGCCCACCTCGTTCACCAGGATGTCGTAGGCGCGCTGGCAGATCTCGATCTTGCGGGCGGCGGTGTCGGCCTGGCCCTGCTCGTCGAAGGCCATGACCACGACCGCCGCGCCATAGGCCAGGCACAGTCGCGCCTGATGGCGGAACTGCTCCTCGCCCTCCTTCATGCTGATCGAGTTGACGACCGGCTTGCCCTGCACGCATTGCAGGCCGGCCTCGATCACCTCCCATTTGGAGCTGTCGATCATGATCGGCACGCGGGCAATGTCGGGTTCGGCCGCCAGCAGGTTCAGGTATTCGACCATCGCGGCCTTTGAATCGATCAGGCCCTCATCCATGTTGATGTCGATGATCTGGGCGCCGTTCTCGACCTGATCGCGAGCGACCTCCAGGGCGGTGGCATAGTCGCGCTCCTTGATCAGCTTTCGGAAACGGGCGGAGCCGGTGACGTTGGTGCGTTCGCCCACGTTCACGAAGGGGATGTCGGGCGTCAGGACAAAGGGCTCCAGCCCCGACAGGCGCAGGTAACGATCAGGCATAGGCGGGCACCTTTCTGGGGGCGAAGGGGGCCACGGCATCGGCGATGGCGCGGATATGATCGGGCGTGGTGCCGCAGCAGCCGCCAACCACGTTGACCAGCCCCGCGCGCGCGAATTCGGCGACCTGCGGGGCGGTGTCATGGGGGCCTTCGTCATACTGGCCGAAGGCGTTGGGCAGGCCGGCATTGGGATAGGCACAGATCAGCGTGTCGGCCACGCCCGACAGTTCGACCAGATGCGGCCGCATGGCCGAGGCACCAAGCGCGCAGTTCAGGCCGATGGTCCAGGGGTTCGCATGGCGGACCGAATGCCAGAAGGCGGTCGGCGTCTGGCCCGACAGGGTGCGCCCCGACGCGTCGGTGATCGTGCCCGAGATCATCATGGGAAGACGCTGGCCGTGTTCCTCCATCGCCTGGATGCAGGCAAAGATCGCGGCCTTGGCGTTCAGCGTGTCGAAGATCGTCTCGATCAGCAGGATGTCGGCACCGCCAGCGATCAGACCCTTAGCCTGCTGCAGATAGGCGGCACGCAGGTCCTCGAACGTCACGGCGCGGTATCCGGGGTCGTTGACGTCCGGGCTCATCGATGCGGTGCGGTTCGTCGGCCCGATGGCGCCTGCGACGAAACGGGCCCGCCCGTCCTGGGCCGTCGCGCGGTCCAGTGCACGGCGGACGACGCGGGCACCCTCGACGTTCAGGTCGTGGACGGCCTCGCCCAGACCATAATCGGCCTGCGCGATGGTGGTCGCGGAAAAGGTATTGGTCTCGACGATGTCGGCGCCGGCCATCGCATAGCGGTAATGGATCTCCTCGACCGCCTCGGGCTGGGTCAGGACCAGAAGATCATTGTTGCCCTGCTGGGGGTGGTCGGTGTGATGACGGCAGACATGACCGGACCCGTGGCCGGTATAGTCGTCCTCTCCCAGGCCAAGGCCCTGGATCTGCGTGCCCATCGCGCCGTCCAGGATCAGGATGCGTTCGGATGCGGCCTTGTTCAGGGCCGCAAAGGCGGGGGATGGGGGCAGGGACATGGTATCAGGCCTTTCGGTTTCAGCCCGTGATATAGGCGTTCCGCGTCCCATCGGCAAATTCATAGTATTCGACAAGATCATGAGCGCGGTGCATGGTCAGACCGGAACGCCGCCTTCGTCCTTGAGCGTCTTAAGAACGATTTCGGAGCGGACCTGCGCCACCTGCGGGTGCGGCAGCAGGTGGCGATGGACGAAATCGGCAAAGGCCTCCAGGTCGCGGGCGCGCACGTCCAGGACGTAATCGGCATCGCCGGACACCGAGAACGCCTGCCGGATCATTGGCTGTGCCGCCACGAAGCGGGCGAATTCGTCCTCGCGTCCCTGGCCATGGCCGCGCAGGTTGACGCGGATCACCGCCCTGAACCCGTGCCCCAGCTTGGCCGCCGACAGCCGCGCGGCATAGCCCTCGATCACTCCGGCCTCCTCCAGGGCCGCGCGCCTGCGCGAGATCTGGCTGGCGGACAGCCCCACGATCTGTGCCAATGCGGCGTTGCTGAAGGCCCCGTCGCGCTGCAGAGCAGCCAAGATTGCACTGTCGAACCGGTCCATGCATCACCCATGCGTCATTTGCGCGATCAATGCGCGTTTCGTGCAATTCTGGCTGCAGGGCGACGCTCTTTGCAAGCACATTGCAGCGGCCCGCGCGCATCATGGTGGCAACAAGCAGGAGGAATGCCATGGGACCCTTTCCCCACGATGCCCCCAAGGCCACGATCAGTGCCGCCAACCCCGCGGGAACGGATGGGTTCGAGTTAGTCGAATACGCCCATCCGGACCCGGCCGTGCTGGACCGCATCTTCCGGCAGATGGGGTTCACCCCCGTGGCGACCCACAAGACCAAGGCGATCACGCTCTATCGCCAGGGCGACATCAACTATCTGCTGAATGCCGAGGCGGACAGCCATGCAGCCGGCTTTGTCGCGGAACACGGCCCCTGCGCGCCGGCCATGGCGTGGCGCGTGGTGGACGCGCAGGTCGCCCTGCGGCGCGCACTGGAGCTTGGCGCGACTGAATATACCGGCCCTGGCAAGTCGATCGAGGCACCGGCTGTCTTGGGCATCGGCGGGTCGCTTTTGTATTTCATTGATCGCTATGGGGACGCGGGCAGTGCCTATGACACGGATTACGACTGGATCGGCGAGTCCGACCCGCGCCCCGAAGGGTTCGGCTTCTTCTATTTGGATCACCTGACCCACAACGTGATCCGCGGCAACATGGACACTTGGTACAAGTTCTATCACGACACGTTCAACTTCCGCGAGATCCGCTTCTTCGACATCAAGGGCAAGCAGACCGGTCTGGTCAGCCGCGCCCTGACATCGCCCTGCGGCAAGATACGCATCCCGATCAACGAGAGCACCGACGATCACAGCCAGATCGAGGAGTACCTGCGCGAATACAAGGGCGAGGGCATTCAGCACATCGCCATTGCCTCGAACGACATCTATGCGGGGACCGACCGCATTGCCGAGGCCGGGATGGAGTTCATGCCCGGCCCCCCCGACACCTATTACGAGATGTCGCACCGCCGCGTGAGGGACCATGACGAACCGCTAGACCGCATGAAGGCGCGCGGCATCCTGATCGACGGCGAAGGCGTCGTGGGTGGCGGAGAGACGCGCATCCTGCTGCAGATCTTCTCGAAGACGGTGATCGGGCCAATCTTCTTCGAGTTCATCCAGCGCAAGGGCGACGACGGGTTCGGAGAGGGCAATTTCCGCGCCCTGTTCGAGTCTATCGAGGAAGACCAGATCCGGCGCGGCGTTCTCGACGCCACCCCGGCCCAGTAGGGAGGAGCGGCGCGGCGGCGGGGAGGCCGCCGCGCCGATGATCATGGCTTGGACCGATTACAGCAGCGCCCCGGCGCCCGGAACGCGCGTCTGCGCGGCGACCGGGATCACTGGCGTCCATCCGCTGACCGTCACGACCGACCGCGGGTCGTTCCCGATGATCGTGCTGCGCGACGGCGACGTGCTGCGTGCCTATGTGAACGCCTGTCCCCATCAGTACCTGCCGCTGGATTACCGCGGCGATACGCTGCTTTCGGCGGATGGATTGCGGCTGCTGTGCACCGCACATGGCGCAAGCTTCGACAAGTCGACCGGCAGCGTCGTGGCCGGTGCGGAATGCGGGCTGGATGCGGTCCCGATCATGCAGCAGGGCGACCACATCGTGATCGCCCCCTGACAGGTTTCATGCGCGGTCCCTGACCGGGATCAGAAGCCGGCCTTGATCTTCTCGAACTCGGCTAACTGGCGCTGACGCAGTTCGGGGTCATTCGGGGTCTGGGCCAGAACGGGTGCGTCGATCTCGGCCAGACCTTCGGCGACGGCGGGTTCGTCGGCGATGGTCGCCATGGCCGCGGCCGAGGTATGGCCATAACCGATCGTGTCCAGCAGCGCCTTGGCGGCCGACGGCTCCAGCCAGGCGTTGATGAAGTCATAGGCCTTGTCTTCGCTGCCCGGACCGTCCTTGACGTTCACGTAGCCGCAGAAGAAGGTCGACGACCCTTCGGCCGGCTCACGCTGAAAGCCCACCGGATAGTTGTCGGCCTGCAGATAGACGACACCGTCGTTCCACGACCAGGCCACGTCCACCGCACCCGACGCCATCAGCTGTGCCTGTTCGGACGGGTCGGCCCAGTAGGCCGCGACATTGGCATGCGCCTCGCGCAGCCAGGCGGCGGCCGCCTGGAACTGTTCGTCGGTCACCTCGGACCAGTCGGTCACGCCGGTCGCCAGATAGGCCAGCGCCCAGACATCATCCGAACTGTCGGGCAGCGAGGTGCGGCCCTGGTATTTCGGGTTGGTGAAGACGCCAAGGCTGGCCACGTCCTCGGCAGGCACGGTCTCGGTGTTGTAGGCGATGGCGGTGGCGCCCCAGTCGGTGGGGATGAACCACACGCCCTGATCGTCGCGGAACACCTCGCTGTCCAGGAACCGCTCCTCGATCTGCTCGAAGTTCGGGATGCGCGACGTGTCCCAGGGCTCGATCAGGCCGGCATCGCGGTACTTGCCGACCATCTGGCTGCAGGGATGGATCACGTCCGCCTTGAAACCCGAAGCAACCTTCTGGAACGCTTCGTCGTCATCGCCGTAGAAGGCATAGGTCGGGCTGTCGCCGTGCTTGTCCACATAGGCCTGGAAGATCGAAGGCTCCTCGAACCCGGCCCAATCGAAAACCGTCAGTTCGCGGTCGGCGGCATAGGCGGGCAGGGCCGCCGCGGCCAGGATGGTGGTGGTCAGCAAGCGCATGAAAACTGGCCTCTCTGTTGTCGGATTTGCGACAACGCTAAGGCGGGCTGCGGGCGCGCGCAAGGGTTTCGCGCGCCCGTGATGGGCCTGTGTGCCTAGCGCATCCGCAATGCGCCGTCGACGCGGATCGTCTCTCCGTTCAGATAGTCGTTCTGGACGATGAAGGCGCAGGTCCGCGCGAATTCGGTCGGATCGCCAAGCCGCTTGGGATAGGTCACCTCGGCCGCCAGGCTGTCCTGCACGTCCGCGGGCAGGCCCTTGAGCATGGGCGTGCCAAAGATGCCGGGCGCGATGGCGCAGACGCGGATGCCCTGTCCCGCCAGATCGCGCGCCAGCGGCAGCGTCATGCCCGCGATGCCGGCCTTGGAGGCGGCATAGGCGGCCTGGCCCTTCTGCCCGTCAAAGGCGGCGATGGACGCCGTGTTCACGATCACGCCGTTCTGGGCACGCCCGTTCGCGGCCATGCGTCCGGCGGCCAGGCGCAGCACGTTGAAGCTGCCGATCAGGTTGACCTCGATCGTGCGGCGAAAGCTGTCCAGCCGGTGCGGACCGTCGCGGCCCAGGGTCTTTTCGCCCACCACCACGCCCGCGCAGTTCACGCAGACATCGATGCCCCCCATCCGCGCCACGGCATGATCCAGCGCCGCCGTCACGCTGGCCTCGTCGGTGACGTCGGTCACGGCATAATGCGCGCCGATGACGGATGCGGCTTCGGCGCCTGCCGGGTCGCGGTCCAGCACGGTGACCTGCGCCCCCATGTCGCGGAAATGCGCCGCGGTGGCGGCACCCAGGCCCGATGCGCCCCCGGTCACGACGGCGCGGCAGTTCGACAGATCCATGATCCCCTCCCAGGATGTTCCGGTCGGGTTCTGGCACGTGGGCGCGCGCGCGCCAAGATCAGTCGCGCAGCAGTTCCGGCCCGCCGGCGATCAAGGGGTCGCGCGTTCCGATGGCGGCCTGATCCTTGCCCGCGTAATCGACCGCGCCCAGAATGGTCTGGATCGCGGCGATCCGGGCGCGGCGCTTGTCGTCTGACCGGATCACGGTCCAAGGCGCGATCGGCGAATGGGACGCCGCCAGCGTGTCGCGGATCGCCACGGTATAGTCGTCCCACCGGGCCAGCCCGTCCACGTCGATGCCGCTCAGCTTCCACTGCTTCAGCGGGTCCTTTTCGCGGTCCAGAAAGCGACGCAACTGTTCGGCGCGGCCCACGTTCAGCCACAGCTTGACCAGGATGATCCCGTCGTCGACCAGCATCTGTTCGAACCCCGGCAGCTGGCGAAAGAACGCCGCGCGCTGCGTGTCGGTCGAAAAGCCGAAGACCCGTTCGACCACGCCGCGGTTGTACCAGCTGCGGTCGAACAGGGCGATCTCTCCGGCGCCGGGCAGCCAGTCGACATAGCGCTGGAAATACCACTGGCCCGCCTCGCGCTCGTTTGGCTTGGGCAGGGCCACGATGCTGGCCGACCGGGGGTTCAGGTTTTCACGCACGCGCTCGATCGTGCCGCCCTTGCCGGCGGCGTCGCGCCCCTCGAACAGGACCACCAGCCGCTTTCCGCTGTCGATCACATCATGCATCATGCGAACCAGCTGCATCTGCAATGCAGCCATCTTCGGTTCGTATTCGGCCTTGGGCATCTCTGCGCTGTAGGGGAAGTCCGGGTCCAGGATGTCCTTGGACGACCCCTTCTGAACCGCCTTGCGGATCGGCGCCGGGGCCTCGTCCTGCAGATAGGCGGTGATCTTGCCCACCAGCGGCAGGTCCGGCAGTTCGGCGCCCATGTGCTCAGCCCTCTCCGATGCGCGACATGTCGTACCATGTCGTCTGATAGATCTCGTTGATCCAGTTACCGTAGAGCAGGTGCGCATGGCTGCGCCAGCGGTTCGCGGGCGCCCGCGTCGGGTCGTCGCCGGGATAATAGTTGGCGGGCACGTTCACCGGTTTCCCCGCCGCCACGTCCCGGTCGTATTCCTCCTTGAGCGTGGTGCTGTCATATTCGAAATGGTTGAAGACATAGAGGGCACGATGCCCCGGATCGGCCAGCAGGCACGGCCCGACATCGGCGCTGGCCAGCAGGGTGGTCAGCGCAGGGCGGGCGTCCACGTCGTCCTGACGCACCTCCGTCCAGCGGCTGACCGGGACCAGCACCTCGTCCGAGAACCCGCGCAGATAGGGCGATGCCGGCGCCAGATTGGTGTGCCGGAAACAGCCGAACGCCTTGGCGGGCAGGGGGTGCTTGGGCAGGCCGTGGAAATGCGCCGCCATCGCCATGCCGCCCCAGCAGACGCCGAAGGTCGAATGCACATGGGTCTGCGTCCAGGCAAAGACGCGGGTCAGTTCGTCCCAATAGGTCACGTCCTCGAACGGCAGATGCTCGATCGGTGCGCCGGTGATGACCAGGCCGTCGAACTTCTCTCCGCTGGCCTCGACGTCGCGGAACGGTCGATAGAAGCTTTCCATGTGGTCGGCGGCGGTGTTGCGGCTTTCATGGTCCGACATGCGGATCAGCTGAAAGTCGATCTGCAGCGGCGTGGCGCCGATCAGCCGGGCGAACTGGTTCTCGGTCTGGATCTTCTTGGGCATCAGGTTCAGCAGCGCGATGCGCAGAGGACGGATGTCCTGGGTCGCTGCACGACCCGGCGACATGACCATCACCCCTTCCTGGGACAGGATGCGATAGGCGGGCAGGCTTTCATTCAACGTGATGGGCATGTCAGCTATCCTTGCGCGCGATGGCGGTCGCGATCAGGTCGGTGAAATCGTCAGGGGTGCGGATCTGCGCCACCTCCTCGGCCAGGATGGTGACGCCGCGCCGGGCCATCGCCTCATAGCGCGGCTGGCGATGCGCCAGCGCCCGGGCATAGGTCCAGCGGATGAAGTCATCGGGGTTCACCTGGTCAGCTTCCAGCCCCTTTTCCACGCGATAGGCGATCCAGGCGCGTTCCAGGAACTGCGGCTGGTAATACATCGGCTTCGGCGCGCGGTCGAAACGGCGGACCAGTTCGGCGGTATGCGCGTCGCTGCCCTTGATCCAGACCAGCAGCAGGTCGCGCGACAGGGCGGTCAGGACCGGGTCGTCGGGATCGTCCGGATCCACGACCTCGCAGATCGAGCCGCCGCTGTCGCAGACGAAATGCGGCGTGCCGTAGATGTCGCCGGCGCGGTCCATGAAATGTCGGGTGTCCAGAAGCGAGGCGATCTCGGCCCGGCGATGCTGGTCCTGACGCTGGCAATAGGCGTCGAAGGGCAGTCCCCCGCGCGACGGGCTGCCGGGCTTGCCCAGATAGGTAGACAGCGGCGCCAGGTTGTCGAAGGTGATGTTGCTGGCGATATGCACGCTGTCAGACATCAGCAATTCGCGCAGAAACGGCACCTTCATCGCCTCGCGCTTGAAATTGTCGGCGATGTATTCACCCATGTAGCGCGTGCCGATCCGGTAATCGACGCTGTAGTGGAACCAGTCGCCCGTGTCCCGCAGCATCGAGGCCAGATAGGTCTTGCCCAGGCCGGACATGCCGAAAAGCACGACCCGCTTGCCCGCGGCGGCCCGCCATTCATCCGCGCTGCCATAGATCATCCCATGCCCTTTCCCTGCTCGGCCCCTAGGTAATCGCATGCATGCGGCATGGAAAGAGGCCGACCGCACGGGCGTACCACGCCGCGTCGCGCAGGACCCTCTGCGTCCCGCGCAGGCCGGGGGGCCAGCCCCCCGGACCCCCCACCGTCGCGGCATTCCGCCAGTTCGTTGCGCATCGTCGGCCTGTCCCCCGCGCAGGGGCGTTTGGACGATGTCGCCGCCCACCACCACAGGGTTGCCGTCCAACGAAAAACGGCCCTGTCGCGGAGACAGGGCCGATCGGTGACCTAAGGTCAGGCGGCGATCAGAAGCTGTAGCCGATGCGGATGCCAATCCCCAGCAGGTCGCTGTCTTCCATCTGTGCACGGGGTTCGCCGCCGGTCTGGGGACGCGCGTCGCCCAGCTTGGAGTAGTTGATCCCCGTGGTGATCTTCATGTTGTCCATGGTGTAGACGGCGGCCAGCGTCAGGCCGAGGCGACCGTTGGTCGGCGCCAGGGGCGAGACCAGATCGTCGTTCTCCGGCTCGTAGACAAGCGCTGCGGAGCCGGACCATGTCTCGTTGAACTTGCGACCGACGCCGAGCGTATAGGTCGTCGTGTCCTCCAGCGACACGAGGCCGTCCGTGACGTTGAAGCCCAGCGGATCCGTCGCGGTGGGTGCGCGGGAGAAGATGCGCGGGTTCACGGTGAACTCCGACCAGTTGACCCAGCGGATGCTGCCGAAGACCAGCGTGTCCGCAGCGACGCCGGTCTGCGCTTCGAGGGTCAGCGATTCCGGGGTGTCGACGGTCGTGGTGGAACGTCCCAGGATGGTGCCATTCACGCTCTCGACCGTGTCGAACTGATGTTCGACCTTGGAGTTGTAGGTCAGCGAGACGCGACCCGCGATGTCGGGAATCTCATAGGCGGCGCCGACCACGAAGCCGACGCCCCAGTCCTGGTCCAACTGCACGTTGTAGCCGCTGATCGGACCATAGGCCGCGCCGCTCAGCGTCACTTCGGCATCGGCGCGCGAGCCGCGCAGGCCGCCATGGAACGACAGGTTGTTGGGCAGCTTGTAGCGCATCAGGGCGGTCACGGTCGTCGAATCGACGCGCGCGCGGGTGCCGCCCAGCAGGAACGATCCCCCATCGGCGGCAGGGGTGTAGGTCACGTCCGCGCCGAAGGGTTGTTCGATGATCAATGCGGCCGACAGCGCGTCGTTGAACTGGTGCTTGTAGCCCAGGCCCACGAACCCATAGCCGTTTGCCACGTCACCCGTGTTACGCTGCGGGATCGGTGCGCCCACGGGAGGGCTGTCCGGGCCTTCGACGGTCGGGTCGGCGCCGCCGAAGCTGAGTTCCGCGTAATTGCCCTGTTCGAACAGGATGTTCAGTGACTGGGGCGCGCGTTCGATCCCCCCGGCCAGCAGTGGCGCGGTTCCCGCCAGCAGCGCGGCCATGCTCGTGATTGCGAATTTCATGTCATCTTCCCTCGGTCGGGCGAACCGCCCCCGGAACCCACCGTAGCGCACGAACGTTATCGATCAATTACTCAAACACGCTGACGTGACGTCCGCGTCATGTCGGCCCGTATGCCGTGTCGTCCGTGCAACGCCTGCGTGCGGGCTGGACAAAGTGGACAGGGCGTGAAAGGGGAAACTGCCAAACGAGATTGCCGCAAGGACACCCCCCATGCAGATTCGTGAGGCCCTCACATTCGACGACGTTCTTCTGGTTCCGGCAGCATCGACGGTGCTTCCCTCGACCGCTGACGTGACCACCCATGTCACCCGGTCGATCCGGATGAACATTCCGCTGCTGTCATCCGCTATGGACACGGTCACCGAAAGCCGCATGGCCATAGCGATGGCGCAGGCCGGCGGCATGGGCGTGATCCACCGCAACCTGACGACCGAGCAGCAGGCCGACGAGGTCCGCCGCGTCAAGCGGTTCGAGAGCGGCATCGTCTACAACCCGATCACCCTGACGCCGGACCAGACCCTGGCCGATGCCAAGGCGCTGCAGGACCGATACAACGTCACCGGCTTTCCGGTCGTCGATGCGGACGGGCGCGTGCTGGGGATCGTGACCAACCGCGACATGCGGTTCGCCAGCGACATGCGCACCCCGGTGCGAGCCATGATGTCGTCGGACAACCTGGCCATCCTGCGCGAACCGGCCGACCGGGCCGTGGCGATCAGCCTGATGAAGGCGCGCCGGATCGAAAAGCTGCTGGTCACCGACGGGTCGGGCAAGCTGACCGGCCTTCTGACGCTGAAGGATACCGAAAAGGCCGTGCTGAACCCGCAGGCCTGCAAGGACGACCTGGGCCGCCTGCGCGTGGCCGCAGCCTCCACCGTGGGCGACGAGGGCTTCGAGCGCAGCTGCGCGTTGATCGAGGCCGGCGTGGACATGGTCGTGATCGACACGGCCCACGGCCATTCCGCAGGCGTCGCGCGCGCGGTCGAACGGGTCAAGGCGTTCCGCGAGGGCGTGCAGGTGGTTGCCGGCAACGTCGCCACGACCGAGGCCACGCGCGCGCTGATCGGCGCAGGCGCGGATGCGGTCAAGGTCGGCATCGGGCCGGGCTCGATCTGCACCACGCGGATCGTGGCGGGCGTGGGAGTGCCGCAGCTGACCGCGATCATGGATGCCGTGGCCGGTGCGGGCGACATCCCGATCATCGCTGACGGCGGCATCAAGTTCAGCGGCGATTTCGCCAAGGCCATCGCCGCGGGCGCCAGCTGCGCCATGGTCGGCAGCGCCATCGCCGGCACCGACGAAAGCCCCGGGGAGGTGATCCTTTACCAAGGCCGCAGCTTCAAGTCTTATCGCGGGATGGGCTCGCTGGGCGCGATGGCGCGCGGATCGGCCGACCGCTATTTCCAGAAGGACGCGGCCAGCGACAAGCTGGTCCCCGAGGGGATCGAGGGGCAGGTGCCCTACAAGGGGACGGCCAACGCCGTGGTGCACCAGCTGGTCGGCGGCCTGCGCGCCGCGATGGGCTATACCGGCTGTGCCACTGTCGCCGAGATGCGCACCAACTGCCAGTTCGTCCGCATCACCGGGGCAGGGCTGAAGGAAAGCCACGTCCACGACGTGCAGATCACGCGCGAAAGCCCGAACTACCGTCTGGGCTGAACATCGGCATCACAGCGAAAAGGCGGCCCCCGCAAGGGGGCCGCCTTTGTCATGGTCGGTCGGGGCGCACGGATGCGCCCCTGCCGGATCAGGCCGCGATGTCGAATCGGTCGGCGTTCATCACCTTGACCCAGGCGGCGACGAAATCACGAACGAACTTCTCGGCGTTGTCGTCCTGGGCATAGACCTCGGCATAGCTGCGCAGGATCGAGTTCGAGCCCACGGTCACGTCCACGCGCGACGCCTGCCAGCGGACGGCGTCGGTCTTGCGGTCGCGGATCTCATAGACCTCGGCGTCGCCTTGGGCCTTGGTCCAGCGGTTGGCCATGTCCGTCAGGTTGACGAAGAAGTCCTGCGTCAGCGCGCCTTCGCGGTCAGTCAGCACGCCCAGCTTGGACCCGCCATGGTTGGCGCCGATCACCCGCAGCCCGCCAAGAAGGACGGTCATCTCGGCCGCGGTCAGGCCCAGCAGCTGCGCACGATCCAGCAGCAGTTCCTCGGCGTTGACGGCGAAATCGGCCTTCAGCCAGTTGCGGAACCCGTCATGCACCGGCTCCAGCGCGTCGAAGGATGCCGCATCGGTCTGCTCTTCGGTCGCGTCGCCGCGGCCGGGGGCAAAGGGCACGGTGATCGCGTGGCCCGCCGCCTGCGCGGCCTTCTCGATGCCGACATTGCCGGCCAGCACGATGACATCGGCCAGTGGCACGCCGGCCTCATCGGCGATGGGCTGCAGGACGGACAGGACGCGGGCCAGACGCTCGGGTTCGTTGCCGGCCCAGTCCTTCTGCGGGGCCAGACGGATGCGGGCGCCGTTGGCACCGCCGCGCAGGTCGGACCCGCGGAAGGTCCGCGCGCTGTCCCAGGCCGTCGCCACCATTTCGGCCACGGTCAGGTCGGTCGCCGCGATCCGCGCCTTGAGGCCCTCGACGTCGTAATCGGTCCGGCCCGCTGGAACCGGATCCTGCCAGATCAGGTCCTCGGACGGCACGTCGGGCCCGACATAGCGTGCCTTGGGACCCATGTCGCGGTGGGTCAGCTTGAACCAGGCGCGGGCGAAGGCGTCGTCGAAGCTTGCCGGATCGGCGATGAACTTCTCGCAGATGGCGCGATAGACGGGGTCCACCTTCATCGCCATGTCCGCGTCGGTCATGATCGGCATGGTCCGGATCGATGGATCCTCGACATCGGCGGGCATGTCCTCGGGCTTGATGTCCACGGGCTCCCACTGCCAGGCGCCTGCGGGCGACTTGCGCAGCTCCCACTCATGGCCGAACAGCATGTCGAAATAGCCCATGTCCCACTTGGTGGGGTTGCTGGTCCAGGCGCCCTCGATGCCGCTGACCATCTGGTCGCGGCCGATGCCGCGGCGGCCTTCCTGCGCGTTCCAGCCCAGGCCCTGCTCGTGCAGCGCCGCGCCTTCGGGCTCGGCGCCCATGTTCTCGGCCCGGCCGTTGCCGTGGCTCTTGCCGATGGTGTGGCCGCCGGCGGTCAGGGCGACGGTCTCCTCGTCGTTCATGGCCATCCGGGCAAAGGTCTCGCGGATGTGCTGGGCGGTGGCCGCCGGGTCGGGCTGACCGTTCACGCCCTCGGGGTTCACGTAGATCAGGCCCATCTGCACGGCGGCCAGCGGGTTCTCCATCGTGTCAGGCTTGGTCACGTCCGCATAGCGGCTTTCAGACCCCTCCAGGAACTCCTTCTCGGCGCCCCAGTAGATGTCCTTCTCGGGATGCCAGATGTCCTCGCGGCCAAAGGCAAAGCCGAAGGTCTTCAGACCTGCCTGCTCATAGGCGATGGTCCCGGCCAGCACGATCAGGTCGGCCCAGCTGATCTTGTTGCCGTACTTCTTCTTGATCGGCCACAGCAGGCGGCGACCCTTGTCGGTGTTGTTGTTGTCGGGCCAGCTGTTCAGCGGCGCGAAACGCTGGTTGCCGGTGCCCGCACCGCCCCGACCGTCGCCCAGGCGATAGGACCCCGCCGCATGCCAGGTGACGCGCGCGAACATGCCGACATAGCTGCCCCAGTCGGCGGGCCACCACTCCTGGCTGTCGGTCATCAGGGCGCGGATGTCGTTCTTCAGCGCCTCGACGTCCAGCGACTTCAGCTGTTCGCGATAGTTGAAATCGGGGCCAAGCGGATTCGTCTTGCGGTCATGCTGGTGCAGGATGTCGAAGTTCAGCGCACTGGGCCACCAGTCGGTGTTCGACGCCGCGGTCGAGGTATGGCTGCCATGCATCACCGGGCATTTGCCGGCGCTGTTCATCGGGTTGCCGTCCATCATCATCTCCATCTTGCGGGCCATGCGGGCGATCCGGCGGCATGCCGCGGACCGGTCGCATCGCGGGCGATTCGTCATGGCCGGACAGTAGCTTGGTCGACGCATCAGGTAAATTTCGATTATCTGATCGACACCGTCAGGAATGTTGATGGGGCTGGCCCGGTCCCACGTCATCATGATAGGCCGATGACCTGACAGATCAGCCAAGGGCACCCATGACCCATCACACCCTTTCCGGACGGGCGACATCGTGACGCCCGCCGCCCGCATCAGCGCCGCCATCACCATTCTGGACCAGATCCTTGCCGGCAGCCCCGCGGAACAGGCGCTGTTGCGCTGGTCGCGTGCCAGCCGCTTTGCGGGGTCGGGGGACCGGGCCGCCCTGCGCGATCTGGTCTTCGGTGCCCTGCGGCAGCGCGACAGTCTTGCCGCCTTGGGCGGGGGTCTGACGGGGCGGGAGCTGATGATCGGCCATGTCCGCCAATCCGGCCCGTCGCTGGACGCGATCTTCACCGGAGAAGGCCACGCACCGGCCCCCCTGACGGGGGCCGAGGCCGCCGTGGTTCCCCCCGATCCGCTGCCCGACGACCTGCCCGACTGGTTGCGCCTGGCCTGGCGGCAGGCCCTGGGCGATCAGGCCGATGCCGTGGCTCTGGCCATGACGCAGCGTGCGCCGGTCTGGCTGCGCGTGAACGGGTCGCGCGCGACGCCCGAGCAGGCGGCGGCGGTGCTGGCCGCCGACGGGATCACGGTCGAGGCCGCGCCCCAGCTTGCATCGGCCCTGCTGGTCGTGTCGGGCGACCGCCTGATCGCGCGGTCCAGCGCCTATCTGGACGGCCTGGTCGAGTTGCAGGACCTGTCACCACAGATGGCCTGCGCGCGGCTGCCGTTGGCTCCCGGCCTGCGGGTCCTGGACTATTGCGCGGGGGGCGGCGGCAAGGCGCTGGCCCTGGCCGCGCGGCAGCCTGGCATGCAGGTGTCCGCCCATGACGTGGCCCCGGCCCGCATGGCCGATCTGCCCGCCCGTGCCGCCCGCGCGGGGGCCAAGGTCCAGATCCAGACGCAGCCGCGCGGGACGTTCGACCTGGTGGTCGCCGACGTTCCCTGTTCAGGATCAGGGACATGGCGGCGGACGCCCGACGCGAAATGGCGTCTGACCGCGGCGCAGTTGAGCGACCTCGTAGCGCTGCAGGCCCGCATCCTGGATCAGGTGGCGGCACTGGTCGCGCCCGGCGGTCTGCTGGCCTACATGACCTGTTCCGTCCTTGAGGCCGAGAACGGCGATCAGGTGGACGCGTTCCTGTCGCGTCATCCCGGTTTCCGGCGCATCGACCAGCAGGCATGGACACCCCTGACCGGGGGCGACGGGTTCTTTCTGGCCCAGCTGCGACAGGGTTAACGCAAATTTAAGCAAAGCCGCGCTACGCTGCGCAGGATCGGACGGAACAAGGGACGATTCGCGATGGCGCATCTTGACGAACAGGCGGGCCTGCCGCGCGGGGCGCTGGCGGCGCTGCCGCTGCTGCTGGCGCCGATGGTGCTGGGGGCGGCCGTGCTGATGGCGCGACCGGGCGCCGCGACCGGGACGGCTGCCGTGATTGCCTCGACGGTCGCGGTGGCGTGGTACCTGCTGGGGGGCGCGGTCGCCATGGGTCACCTGGCGCGCGGACTATCGGCCCGCAAGGCCCTGCGCGCCATCAGGGGAGAGGTGGCGACAGCCGCCGACCCGATCTGGATGTGTGATGCCCGCGGCCAGGTGCTGTTTCAGAACGAGGCCGCCCGGACCGAGTTCGAGGACCTGACCGGTCGCCCTGTCCTGTCGCTGATCGCGCGCCTGCGGGCCGATGCCGAAGGGCAGCTGGCCGACCTGACCGCCCGTGCGCTGCGGGTGGGCAATGCCGATCTGGAACTGGCCGAGGGAGAGATCCTGTCGCTGTCCTGCCTGCCCGACGCGCCGCTGCAGATCTGGTCGCTGCACCGCGCCGGGGTCCAGCCCGATGGGTTCGAACTGGCCCTGGCGATGGAGGAGGACCAGCCCCCGGCCGATGATTTCGACGCCATTCCCGTCGCGCTGCTGCGTCTGGCGACCGACGGCCGCATCTGCCGCGCCAATGCCGCCGCGCGTCACCTGCTGGACGGCATGCTGGCGGACGAGGGCCAGAACCTGGCCGAACTGCTGGAAGGGCCGGGACGCCCGCTGGCGGACTGGCTTTCCGACATGTGCGCCGGGCGCGCCACCAACGGAACGGAAATGCTGCGCCTGCGCCACCCCGACAGCCGCCAGGGAGAGATGCGCGACCGCTATTTCCAGCTGTCGCTGGCGCGCGACCCGGCCGAGGCTGGCCGCATGATCGCCGTGCTGACCGATGCCAGCGCCCTCAAGACGCTGGAGGCGCAGTTCGTGCAAAGCCAGAAGATGCAGGCTATCGGCCAGCTGGCGGGCGGCGTCGCGCATGATTTCAACAACCTGCTGACCGCGATCAGCGGGCATTGCGACCTGCTGATGCTCAAGCGGGACAAGGGCGATCCGGATTATGCCGACCTGGACCAGATCAGCCAGAACGCCAACCGCGCGGCGGCGCTGGTCGGACAGCTGCTGGCGTTTTCACGCAAGCAGACGCTGCGGCTGGAGACGCTGGACCTGCGAGACACGCTGGCCGACCTGACCCACCTGCTGAACCGGCTGGTGGGGGAACGGGTGGGCCTGACCATTACCTACGATCCGGCGCTGCGCGCCATCCGCGCCGACAAGCGGCAACTGGAGCAGGTCATCATGAACCTTGTCGTCAACGCCCGCGATGCCATGCCGCAAGGCGGCGACATCACCGTGCGCACCGAAAACCTTCACCTGTCCGAGGCGATGACCCGCGACCAGGTCACGCTGCCCAAGGGCGACTATGTCCGCATCATCGTGCGCGACCACGGCTGCGGCATCGCGCCGGATCATCTTGGCAAGATCTTCGAGCCGTTCTTCACCACCAAGCGCACGGGCGAGGGGACGGGGCTGGGCCTGTCGACGGCCTATGGCATCGTCAAGCAGACCGGCGGTTTCATCTTCTGTGACAGCGTGCTGAGCGAAGGGACGACCTTCTCGCTCTATTTCCCGGCCCATGCCCGCGCCCAGATCGCAGCAGTTCCCGCCGCGCGTCCGGTGCCCCGGCCCACCCCGCAGCTGCAGACCGGCCCCAAGGCGACCGTGCTGCTGGTCGAGGACGAGGCGCCGGTCCGCGCGTTTGCCGCGCGTGCCCTGAAGCTGAAGGGATATGACGTCCTTGAGGCCGGATCGGGAGAGGCCGCGCTGAGCCTTCTGGAAGGGCGCGACGGTCCGGTCGATATCTTCGTCACCGATGTGGTGATGCCCGGCATGGACGGCCCCACCTGGGTCCGCGAGGGGCGGCGGATGCTGCCTTCCGCCAAGGTCATCTTCATGTCCGGATATACCGAGGACATCTTCGTGGACGGACAGGTGCCCATTGCAGACGCATCGTTTCTGGCCAAGCCGTTCACGCTGACCGAGTTGACGCAGATGGTCGAGATGCAGCTGACGCGCCCCTCGGGCAGCGACCGGCTGCACTGACGCGCGGATCAGCCGCGGCTGTACAAGGACGCGTAGACGTCCAGATCGCGGGCCATCGCGTGGCGCAGCCGCGCCTCGGCCTGTTCCCGCAGATGGACGTCGACACTGGGCGGCACGTTGATGCGCGGCAACTCGATCGCGCAATCAAGTCGCGTCTCCAGGAAATCCACGAAGCTGGCGATGTCCTCATAGCGGAAGATGCAGTCGACGCGATGATCGCCGTCCGTCAGGAAGGCACTCTGGCTGCCGATTTCGGGGTGCTGGCCTGCGGCGTAACGCGTCGCGAAATCGGAAAAGTTGATGCCGTCCATGGCATGGCGCGGATCGTCGTGATCGTCGCGCAGCTTGAAGCGGTACCAGCTGCGCAGCCAATCCACCGGATCTCGCATCAGGGCGACCGTGGTGAAATCCGCACCGGTCTGCGCGGAGAGCCACGGGCCGACGAAACGGCGATAGGTGGCGATATTGGTATGCTTGAGCGCGTCCGGTCGCAGCAGCGACGCAGAGGCCAGCGACTCGAGCGCAACCTCGATCGCCGTCGAGCCGGCCTTGGGCGTGGCGAGAAACACCAGTCTCTGGTCCCAGAATATCAGCATGCCTGTCGTCCGATCATGGTGTTGCAGATGCACGGAGGCGTTGGATAGCGGGCCCGCCAAAGGCTGTAAACGCTTTGTTAACCCTGTCCGCGCGATGCTGGCGCAGACGAATCGACAATCGTCCACAACATCCTTGAAAACCTGTTAAGGATGACGCATCTAGTGGTGAACAAGACAAGAACATCCGGTCGGTCGAATTGATTGCCCCGCCCGGAGGGCTGTGAAATAACGTGGGGATCACATGGCACAGGCGAGCATCTTCGACATGACGGACAAACGCGCGGCGGACAAGCAGAAGGCGCTGGACAGCGCCCTGGCCCAGATCGAACGGCAGTTCGGCAAGGGCTCGATCATGAAGCTGGGCAAGGACAGTCCGGTGGCCGAGATCGAGGCGACCTCGACTGGGTCTCTGGGTCTGGACATCGCGCTTGGCATCGGCGGCCTGCCCAAGGGCCGGATCATCGAGATCTTCGGGCCGGAAAGCTCGGGCAAGACGACGCTGACACTGCATGTCGTGGCCGAGGAGCAGAAGAAGGGCGGCGTCTGCGCCTTCGTCGACGCGGAGCACGCGCTGGACCCGCAATACGCCAAGAAGCTGGGCGTGAATCTGGACGAGCTGCTGATCAGCCAGCCCGACACGGGCGAGCAGGCGCTTGAGATCGTGGACACGCTGGTGCGGTCTGGCGCGGTCAGCCTGGTCGTGGTCGACTCGGTCGCGGCGCTGACGCCCAAGTCAGAGATCGAGGGCGACATGGGCGACATGCAGATGGGCAGCCAGGCCCGACTGATGAGCCAGGCCATGCGCAAGCTGACCGCCAGCATCGGGCGTTCGAACTGCATGGTGATCTTCATTAACCAGATCCGCATGAAGATCGGCGTCATGTTCGGCAACCCCGAGACCACAACCGGCGGCAACGCGCTGAAGTTCTATGCCTCGGTTCGTCTGGACATCCGCCGCACCGGCGCGGTCAAGGACCGCGACGAGGTCGTGGGCAACGCCACCCGCGTCAAGGTGGTCAAGAACAAGGTCGCGCCCCCCTTCCGGCAGGTCGAGTTCGACATCATGTACGGAGAGGGCATCAGCAAGGTCGGCGAACTGATCGACCTTGGCGTCAAGGCCGGCGTGGTCGAGAAGTCGGGCGCCTGGTATTCTTATGGTGACGAGCGCATCGGCCAGGGCCGCGAGAACGCCAAACAGTTCCTGCGCGACCGCCCCGAGGTGGCCTTTGCCATCGAGGACAAGATCCGCGCCAGCCACGGCCTGGAATTCGGCGTCGGCGAAGGGTCGGACAGCGGCGACGACGACTCGCTGACCGAATAAGGTCGCTGCCATCACGACGACGGGCGCGGGGGAGATCCTGCGCCTTTTCGCATGCCGGTTGCTGGACAGGGCAGCGGCCGGGCGATAGACCATCGGCAGCCCGGCTTGGCCGGAGACACTTTTGCGATGAAGGCCCGCCATGCCCAGTCTGAATGACATCCGCTCGACTTTCCTTGGCTATTTCGAAAGGAACGGCCACCGGGTCGTGGACAGCAGCCCGCTGGTCCCGCGCAACGACCCCACGCTGATGTTCGCCAATTCCGGCATGGTGCAGTTCAAGAACCTGTTCACCGGGGTCGAGACGCGCGACTACAATCGCGCCACCAGCGCGCAGAAATGCGTTCGTGCCGGCGGCAAGCACAACGACCTGGACAATGTTGGCTATACGGCGCGGCACCACACGTTCTTCGAGATGCTGGGCAACTTCAGCTTTGGCGACTATTTCAAGGACCAGGCGATCGCGCATGCCTGGGAGTTGCTGACCCGCGATTTCGCGATCCCCAAGGATCGCCTGCTGGTCACCGTCTATCACACCGACGATGAGGCTGTGCAGATATGGAAGAAGGTCGCGGGCCTGTCCGACGACCGCATCATCCGTATCCCGACATCGGACAATTTCTGGCAGATGGGCCCGACCGGTCCCTGCGGCCCCTGCACCGAGATCTTCTTCGACCATGGCGACAAGATCCCCGGCGGCCCTCCGGGCAGCCCGGACGAGGATGGCGACCGCTTCATCGAGATCTGGAACCTGGTGTTCATGCAGAACGAGCAGTTCGAGGACGGCTCGATGCGCGCGTTGGACATGCAGTCCATCGACACCGGCATGGGGCTGGAGCGGATCGGCGCGCTGCTGCAGGGCAAGCACGACAACTATGACACCGACCTGATGCGGTCGCTGATCGAGGCCTCGGCCCATGCGACCAGCGCGGATCCCGACGGGCCGGGCAAGGTGCATCACCGGGTGATCGCGGATCACCTGCGGTCGACCAGCTTCCTGATCGCGGACGGGGTGATGCCGTCGAACGAGGGCCGCGGTTACGTGCTGCGCCGGATCATGCGCCGCGCGATGCGCCATGCGCACATGCTGGGCGCGCAGGACCCGGTCATGCACAAGCTGGTGCCCGCATTGGTGCGCCAGATGGGTGCGGCCTATCCGGAGCTGACACGCGCGCAGGCGATGATCGAGGAGACCCTGCGGACCGAGGAAACGCGGTTCCGCCAGACGCTGGACCGGGGTCTGCGCCTGCTGGACGACGAACTGGCGCGCCTGCCCGAAGGGGCCGACCTGCCGGGCGAGGCCGCGTTCAAGCTGTACGACACGTTCGGATTTCCGCTGGACCTGACCCAGGACGCGCTGCGCGAAAAGGGCCGCGCGGTGCAGACCGAAGGGTTCGACATGGCGATGGCCGAGCAGAAGCGCATGGCCCGAGCCGCATGGTCGGGTTCCGGAGAGGCCGCGGATGCGACCATCTGGTTCGAGCTGGCCGAAAAGCACGGCGTCACCGAGTTCCTGGGCTATGACACCGAGGAGGCCGAGGGCCAGATCACCGCGCTGGTGATCGACGGCGCCGACGCGGCCGAGGCGGGCGAGGGGGCCAAGGTCGCCATCGTGGTGAACCAGTCGCCCTTCTATGCCGAAAGCGGCGGGCAGGTCGGCGATCATGGCCTGATCCGCACCGACACGGGCGCGGCACGCGTCACCGACACCAAGAAGGTTGCCGGCGTCTTTATCCATCAGGCCCAAGTCACGATGGGCACGATCAGCCGTGGCCAAGGGGCGCAGCTGTCGGTCGATCACGACCGCCGGTCGGCGATCCGCGCGAACCACTCGGCGACGCACCTGCTGCACGAGGCGCTGCGCGGGGCCCTTGGCGATCACGTCGCGCAGCGGGGCAGCCTGAACGCGCCGGACCGGCTGCGGTTCGACTTCAGCCACAACCATGCGGTCACCGCCGAGCAGCTTGCGGCGATCGAGGCCGAGGTGAACGGCTATGTGCGCCAGAACAGCCCGGTCGAGACCCGGATCATGACGCCTGACGATGCACGCGCCCTGGGGGCGCAGGCCCTGTTCGGCGAGAAATACGGCGACGAGGTTCGCGTCGTGTCGATGGGCGCGCAGCCCGGCAGCGGCAAGGGCGCCGACGGGGCGACCTATTCGCTGGAGCTGTGCGGCGGCACGCATGTCGCGCGGACCGGCGATATCGGGGCGTTCGTGCTGTTGGGCGACGCGGCCTCCAGCGCGGGTGTCCGGCGGATAGAGGCGCTGACCGGACAGGCGGCGCTGGCGCATCTGCGCGATGCGGACAGCCGCCTGGCCGAGATCGCGGGCATCCTCAAGGCGCAGTCCGCCGAGGTGGTGACCCGCGTCCGCGCGCTGGCCGACGAACGCAAGGCGCTGGCCAACGAGGTCGCGCAGCTGAAGCGGCAGCTGGCGATGGGCGGCGGAGACGAGGCCGAGGAGATCGCGGGCGTCAAGTTCATCGCCCGCAAGGTCGAGGGCGTGGGCGGCAAGGAGCTGGGTGCGCTGGTCGACGAGATGAAGGCATCCCTGGGCAGCGGCGCAGTTCTGGTGCTGGCCGAGGATGGCGGCAAGGCCACCGTGGCCGCGGGCGTCACGCCCGATCTGACCGGTCGCATCAGTGCCGTGGCGCTGGTGCAGGCTGCGACGGCTGCACTGGGGGGCAAGGGCGGTGGCGGCCGCCCCGACCGGGCACAGGGTGGCGCGCCCTCTCTGGCGGCCGCGGAAACGGCGTTCCAGGACGCCCGCAAGATCATCGAGGACAGCAAATGACAGCGCTTTGGATTGCCCATGTGACCGTGACGGACCCGGACGCCTATGGCCTTTACGCCAAGGCGGCGGGTCCTGCGATCGCCGCCCATGGCGGTATGTTCCTGGCCCGCGCCGGCCGCTATCACGTGCTGGAGGGGGCGAACCGCGCCCGGCACGTGGTTGCGCGGTTCCCGTCGCTTGATGCGGCCGTTGCCTGTTATCACAGCACCGAGTACCAGGCGGCGCTTGCGCATGCCAAAGGGGCCAGCGAACGCGATCTTGTCATCGTGGAAGAGGCCGCACCCCCTACGGAATAGGTGAAACCTTCAGACTTTCGTGCTAGTCCTGTCACAAAAGAGACGTGAAGGGGCAGGGCATGTGTCGTTGGGCCGCCTATCTGGGCGCACCGATCTTTCTGGAGGATATCGTCAGCCGGCCGGCGCATTCGCTGATCCGGCAGAGCCAGGGTGCGATGCGATGCCATACGCCGGTGAATGCCGACGGCTTCGGCATCGCGTGGTACGGCGAACGTCCCGAACCGGGGCTGTACCGAGATGTCATGCCGGCCTGGTCCGACCCGAACCTGCGCAGCCTTGTGGCGCAGGTGCGGTCCGGCCTGTTCATGGCGCATGTGCGCGCGTCGACGGGGACGGCGACCAGCCGCAACAACTGCCATCCCTTTGCCGTCGGTCGATGGAGCTTCATGCATAATGGCCAGTTCGGCGGCTATGACGCCTTCCGCCGCCATGCCGACGTGCTGATCCCGGACGAATACTATCCCCACCGCAAGGGGGCGACCGACAGCGAGGCGCTGTTCCTGGTCGCCTTAGGATGCGGGCTGGACCAGAATCCCAAGGTTGCGATGGAACGGGCGCTTGGCCTGTTGGGCACATTGGCGCGTCAGCGCGGATGCGCGCCGCATGTCCGCGCCGCCTGCGCCCTGTCGGACGGAGAGCGGCTGTACGCGCTGCGCTACAGCAGCGACGACCAGGCGCCGTCGCTGTACCATCGATGGTCGGAAAGCCGTCAGGGCTGGGCCGTCGTGTCCGAACCGCTGGAGAGCGACGAGGCGGACTGGACCGAGGTTCCCCCCGGCAGCTTCTGCACGTTCGAGCGTGACCGGGTCGAGGTCGTGCCGTTCTGCCCCGAACCGCTCAGCGCGGCTGCCTGACCCTCACGGGCGGTCGGTCATCGCATCAGGGGCCGCGGGCGCAGCCTCGGGCTGGGGCAGACGGCGCAGTTCGGGATCGACGCTGTGCGGGCGGCGGAACACCAGCACGTTGTGATAGACCGTGGTGCGCCCGGTCAGGCCGCTGCGCTCCTCGCTTGGCAGGACATCGGCGCGCACGTATTCCCAGCCCTCGGCCGACATGCGGTTCAGCTCTGCCGTCAGCGACAGGGCATACCGGTCGGTCGGCGTCTTTGCCTCGCGGGCCTTCTCCGTCTTGGTCGGCGCGGGGATGACGGAATATTCAAAGCGCATGTCAGCGTCCTGTCGCGATGGGATAAGGGTCACAGAGCCAGTTTCCGGGCGACCATGTCGTTGACGGCGGCGGGATTCGCCTTGCCCCCGGTGGCCTTCAGCACCTGACCCACGAACCAGCCCGCCAGCTTGGGGTTGGCGCGCGCCTTTTCGACCTGGGCGGGGTTGTCGGCAATGATCTGATCGACCGCGGCCTCGATCGCGCCAAGGTCGGTGACCTGCTTCATGCCGCGTTCCTCGACGATCCGGGCGGGGTCGCCGCCTTCGGTCCACAGGATCTCGAACAGGTCCTTGGCGATCTTGCCGGAAATCGCGTCCGATGCGATCAGGTCGATCACGCCGCCCAACTGCGCGGCGGACACCGGAGAGGTCGCGATGGTCAGACCTTCCTTGTTCAGGCGGCCGAACAGTTCGTTGATGACCCAGTTCGCGGCCATCTTGCCGTCGCGGCCCGATGCCACGGCCTCGAAGTAATCGGCGTTCTCGACTTCTGCGGTCAGTACGCCCGCATCGTATTCCGACAGGCCCATGCCCTGTACGAAGCGGGCCTTCTTCTCATCGGGCAGTTCGGGCATGGATGCCGCGATGTCGTCCACCCATGCCTGCTCGATCTCCAGCGGCAGCAGGTCGGGGTCGGGGAAGTAGCGGTAATCATGCGCCTCCTCCTTCGACCGCATCGACCGCGTCTCTCCCTTGTCGGGATCATAGAGGCGCGTCTCCTGGACGATCTTTCCGCCATCCTCAAGGATCGCGATCTGGCGCCGGGCCTCATAGTCGATGGCCGCCTGAATGAAGCGCATGGAGTTCATGTTCTTGATCTCGCAGCGCGTGCCCAGATGGCCGAAATCGCCGGTCTCCTGGAACCGTTCGTAATCGCCGGGCTTGCAGACGCTGACGTTGACGTCGGCGCGCAGGTTGCCGTTTTGCATGTTGCCGTCGCAGGTGCCCAGATAGCGCAGGATTTGGCGCAGCTTGACGACATAGGCGGCGGCCTCCTCGGGGCCGCGGATGTCGGGGCGGCTGACGATCTCCATCAGGGCGACGCCGGTGCGGTTCAAATCGACGAAGGACATGGTCGGGTCCATGTCGTGGATCGACTTGCCCGCGTCCTGTTCCAGGTGGATGCGCTCGACGCGGACGCGGCGGGCGACGCCGGGGGCCATGTCGACGATGATCTCTCCCTCGCCCACGATGGGGTGGTACAGCTGGCTGATCTGATAGCCCTGCGGCAGGTCGGGATAGAAATAGTTCTTGCGGTCGAACGCGCTGCGCAGGTTGATCTGGGCCTTCAGGCCCAGGCCGGTGCGGACCGCCTGCGCCACGCAGAATTCGTTGATGACCGGCAGCATGCCCGGCATGGCCGCATCGACGAAGGCCACGTTGCTGTTGGGCTCGGACCCGAAACGGGTCGAGGCGCCAGAAAACAGCTTGGCGTTCGATGCGACCTGGGCGTGAACCTCCAGCCCGATCACCAGCTCCCAGTCCCCTTGCGCGCCTTGGATCACTTTCGGCTGCGGGGCGGTGAAGGTCAGGTCAAGCATGGCGGGCCTCTTTGGCGGCAAACGGTCTGGCGGCGGTTTTAGGGCAAGGCCGCGGCATTGTCACGGCCCCGCCCGCCACTGCTGCGCGAATCATCACGGGCGCCCTGCATTGCGTAAAATTCGAATGAACGGCGGTGTTCGGCCATGGCCGTCGGCGGATTTCCGACCATGTGCCTTTCGTGTCGCGGCAGGTTCCCGCCGAGGCAAATCCTTCTTCTTGCAGGATATTTGACACACGCTATGGCAGAGGACGACGAAACCACCCTTTGAGGTAACCATGCGCGCCGCGCTTTCCCTTGCCGCCCTAGCCCTGGTGGCCGCCTGTTCCACGACCCCGTCGGGTCCGACCGACGCCCAGGTCGAGGCACAGGAGATGGCCCTGGCCCAGGTGCCCCCGATGCGGTGGGGAGAGCGCAACGGCTCTGACGAATGGACCCGCGCCACGATGGAGGCGCTTGACCGCGAAGGCGTGACGATGCTGTCCAGCGTCCCTCATGACATCGCGGAATTCTGCCCCAACTATCGCCAGCTTGCCCCCACCGGCCGCAAGGCGTTCTGGGCGGGCCTGCTGTCGGCCGTCGCGCGGCACGAAAGCACCTTCAATCCGCAGGCCGCCGGTGGCGGTGGCAAATGGATCGGCCTGATGCAGATCGCGCCGGCGACCTGGCGCAATTATGACTGCACCGGCAACATCCGCAACGGCGCCGACAACATGGCCTGCGCGGTCAAGATCGCCGCACAGCAGGTGGGACGCGACAACGCCGTCGCCCGTGACGACAACGGCTGGCGTGGCGTCGCGCGGGACTGGGCGCCGATGCGCAGCAGCAAGAAGCGTGCGGACATCGCCGCCTGGACCTCCAGCCAAAGCTATTGCAGCGCGCAGGGCTGAGACCGGATCAGGTTGGGGAAAGGGGGCCGGATCGGGCCCCCTTTTTCATGTCAGCGCAGGGCCGACAGGATGCGCGCCCAGGACCGCGCGCCCTTGGCAAAGCTTTCCACGTCGTACTTTTCGTTTGGTGAATGGATGCGGTCGTCGTCGCGGGCAAATCCCACCAGCATCGAATCCATGCCCAGCAGCTCCTTGAAATCGCCCGCGATGGGGATCGACCCGCCGCCGCCGATATAGGCGGCCTCCTGGCCCCATTCCTGCGTCAGCGCATCCTTGGCCTGGCCGAATGCCGGATCGCTGATGTCCATGACGCTGGCGGGCCCGGCGCCGTGCTCGTGGAACTCCACCCGGCAATCGGCGGGAACGAAGCGGCGGACATGATCCTGGAACACCTGGCGCACCGCCTGTGGGTCCTGGGTGCCCGTCAGGCGGAAGCTGACCTTGGCGCGCGCCGTCGCCGGCAGAACGGTCTTGAACCCTGCCCCGGCATAGCCGCCGGCGATGCCGTTGATCTCGGCCGTGGGCTGGTTCCAGACCATCTCCAACGCGGTGCGGCCCCGTTCGCCGATGGGTTGGGACAGTCCCACGCGCGACAGATAGTCGGCGGCGTCGAAATTCAGCGCCTGCCAGTCGCGCGCCAACTCCGGCGACAGATCCGCCACGCCGTCATAGAAGCCGGGCAGGGTGACGCGACCCGTATCGTCCTTCAGCGCCGCCAGCGCCTGCGCCAAGATCATGATCGGGTTCGCCGCCAGCCCACCGAAGCTGCCGGAATGCAGGTCGCGATCGGCGGCATGGATCACGACCTCCTGTCCCACCAGCCCGCGCAGTTGCGTGGTGATGGCGGGCCGCCCGTCGGCATAGCGCGCCGTGTCGCAGATCATCGCCAGATCGGCGCGCAGGCTGTCGGCATGTTCGATCAGGAACGGCCGCAACGACGGAGAGCCGGACTCCTCCTCGCCCTCGAACAGCAGGATCAGGTCGGTGGGCAGGGCGCCATGCACGGCCTTCCAGGCCCGGAACGCCTCGACGAAGGTCATCAGCTGGCCCTTGTCGTCGGACGCGCCGCGGGCGCGGATCACCCGTCCCTGGGGCGTATCCTCGATCGCCGGTTCGAAGGGCGGGCGGTCCCACAGGGACAGCGGATCCACCGGCTGCACGTCGTAATGACCATAGAACAGCAGCGGGCGCGCATCGCCACGCGGGCTGCGGGCGGTGATCATCGGATGGCCGGGCGTGTCGTGGACCTGGGTATCGAAGCCAAGGTCGCGCAGTTCCTGTGCCAGCCATTCGGCGGCGGTCCGCACATCGCCCGCATGCGCCGGATCGGTCGAGATGGACGGGATCTCCAGAAAACGCACCAGCCGTGCCAGCGCATCCTCCAACCCCTGGTCCAGATGCGTCAGGATGTCCTGCAGCCTTGCGTGTTCGCCCATGATTCCTACCTCTTGCGGTGTCGATTTCAGGTTTCTGCCTGCGCCTTTCGTCGAATTGCGACGTTTTCGGCCTGTTTTTTTCGCGCCTTGACCTCTATCAAGGCAGAAAGCGCGCGGTCGGAGAATGATCGCACCCAGCCAGCTATGCAAGGGATCGCCCGCCATGAAATATGATGTCGCCTTGGACAAGGCCCTTGCACGTCTGCACGAAGAAGGGCGCTATCGCACCTTCATCGACATCGAACGTGCGCAGGGCCGGTTCCCGCAGGCGGTCTGGAATCGCCCCGACGGCGAACGCCAGGAAATCACCGTGTGGTGCGGAAACGACTATCTGGGCATGGGTCAGCACCCGACCGTCCTGGCCGCGATGCACGAGGCGCTGGACGCCACCGGCGCGGGGTCCGGCGGCACGCGCAACATCAGCGGCACCACGGTCTATCACAAGCGTCTGGAATCCGAACTGGCGGACCTGCACGACAAGCAGGCGGCCCTGGTCTTCTCCAGCGCCTACATCGCGAATGACGCGACGCTGTCCACGCTGCCCAAGCTGTTTCCCGGCCTGATCATCTATTCGGACGAGCTGAACCACGCGTCCATGATCGAGGGGATCAAGCGCAATGGCGGCGCCAAGCGCATCTTCCGGCACAACGATCTGGCGCATCTGCGCGAGCTGCTGGCCGCGGACGACCCGGACGCGCCCAAGCTGATCGCCTTCGAATCCATCTATTCGATGGACGGCGATTTCGGCCCGATCGAGGGGTTCTGCGATCTGGCTGACGAGTTCGGCGCGCTGACCTATCTGGACGAGGTTCATGCCGTCGGCATGTACGGTAAGCGGGGCGGCGGCGTCGCGGAACGCGACGGGCTGTCGGATCGCATCGACATCATCAACGGCACTCTGGGCAAGGCGTTCGGCGTGTTCGGCGGCTATATCGCGGCCAGCGACAAGATGTGCGACGCGATACGGTCCTATGCGCCAGGGTTCATCTTCACCACGTCTCTGCCACCGGCGGTTGCAGCGGGGGCCGCGGCGTCCATCGCGCTGCTGAAGACGGCCGAGGGGCAGAAGCTGCGCGATGCGCAGCAGCTGCATGCCCGCATCCTGAAGATGCGCCTGAAATCGCTCGGTATGCCGATCATCGACCACGGCAGCCATATCGTGCCTGTCCATGTCGGTCATCCCGTGCACTGCAAGGCGCTGTCCGACATGCTGCTGCGCGATTACGGCATCTACGTCCAGCCGATCAACTTCCCCACGGTCCCGCGCGGGACCGAACGGCTGCGCTTTACCCCGTCGCCGGTGCACGATCCGAAGCAGATCGATCACCTGGTCCGGGCGATGGATGCACTGTGGTCGCACTGTGCCCTGAATCGCGCGGAATTGAGCGCGTAATGCAATCCACGGGTGAACTGCTCTCGCCTGCGTGATAACCTTTGGCTAAAGAAGCTTTGGTAGCCTTCGATTCGGAGGCAGCCTATAACAAGCGGATGAGGCATAGGCGATGAGCAGGCTGCGGGTACCTGACCCGGCAGAAGATTTCGTGCAAGTCGGGGATACGGCAGTGTTCCTGGACGATGACACGCGGTTGGGCGATCTGATGCGCGGAGAGCGGGCGACGTTGGGCAAGTCCCTTCTGGACGTCCAGCGCGAATTGCGCATCCGTGCCTCCTATGTCGCCGCGATCGAGAACTGTGACGTCTCGGCCTTTGACGCGCCCAGCTTTATCTCGGGCTATGTGCGCTCCTATGCGCGTTATCTGGGCATGGACCCCGACTGGGTCTTCCGGCGGTTCTGTCAGGAATCTGGCTTTCAGCCGACGCATGGCATGGCTCCTGCCGCTGCCGGGCCCAAGCCGGGCCGCCGTCCGTCCGACCCTGCCGAAGCGCTGGCCAATCCCCGCGCCTTGTTCATCCCTCAGGAACGCGGATTCCTGTCCGAGGTCGAGCCTCGGGCCGTCGGCGCGATCTTCGTGCTGATGGCGCTGATCGGCGGGCTGGGCTATGGCGGATGGGCCGTCCTGCAGGAGGTCCAACGCGTCACGCTGACCCCGGGTGACGATCTGCCCACGGTGGTCGCCGAACTGGACCCGACGCAGGGCGCGGGGCTGTCGGACCCTGCCATCGATGGCGGACAGAGCAGCGACATCGCGCTGAGCCTGCCCCAGCCCGAGGCGCTGGATCGCCTGTACCGTCCGCAGATCCTCGAGGCACCGGTCCTGACCGCGCGCGACGGGCCCATCGCGGCGATCGATCCCGGTCTGCTGGACAGCTCTGCCACGGTCGAGGATGTGATCGCCTCGGCGGGACAGGTCGCGCAGGTGCCGCTTCCCCAGAACGCGCTGGCCCAGCAGGCGGGCGTGGCGCAGGTGCCGACCGGAACGCCCGGCGCCATCGGCGCCTTGCAGACCGCCCAGCCCGCCGCCGTGGAAAGCGTCGTGCGCACGCTGGCCCCGGATGCGCCCCCGTTGGAGCTGATGGCGGCGCGTCCGGCCTGGGTGCGCGTGACATCGGCGGACGGCACGGTGCTGCTGGAAAAGATCATGGATGCCGGCGAACGCTTTGCACTGCCGCCCTTGGAACAACCGCCCGTGCTGCGGACCGGTAATTCGGGCGCGGTCTATTTCGCGGTCAGCGGCCAGACCTATGGGCCGGCGGCGCCCGGCGCGCAGGTCATCAGCGGGGTGGAACTGTCCCCCGCCAGCCTGACCGAGCGTTATGCACTGGCCGATCCCGCGGCCGACCCGGAACTGGCGCAGATGATCGCGGTGGCGCAGGTCGCGACGCCCGGCCAAACCGAAACCGAGTGAGAGTCGCAGGGCCGGAACCCCGGCCCACCTAGCGCCAGGTGCGTTCCAACAGGCCGATCCAGTTGTCGCAGGCGATCTTGCGGATCAGGTCGGGGCCGTAACCGGCATCGCCCATCGCCTTGATCAGCACGGGCAGCGCCGATGCGTCGGGCAGATCCCGCGGCATCAGCGCGCCGTCGAAATCGGACCCCAAGGCCACGCCATCTTCCCCCAGGATCTCCAGCAGGTGATCCAGATGCCGGATCATCATGCCCAGATCCTCCAACGGCTGGCGCCGTCCGTCGGGCCGCAGGAAGCTGGAGGCGAAATTCAGTCCGACCAAGCCCTTGCTGTCCGCGATCTGGCGCAGCTGCCGGTCGGTCAGGTTGCGGCTGCTTTCGCTGAGGGCATGCACGGCGCTGTGGCTGGCGACGAGGGGCGCGTCCGACAGCCGGGCCACGTCGTCGAAACCGGCCTGGTTCAGGTGCGACAGGTCCAGCATGATGCCAAGCGCGTTGCAATCCGCGACCAGGGCATGACCTTCGGGGGTCAGCGGGCCGCCCATGTCGGGGCTGGCGGGAAAGGCGAAGGGCACGCCCTCGCCGAATTGGGTGGGCCGCGACCAGACCGGCCCAAGCGAGCGCAGCCCCGCCGCGTGCCACAGGTGCAGCGCATCACGGTCGCGGATCGCCTCGGCACCCTCCATGTGCATGATCGCGGCGATCCGCCCGGCCGCAATGGTCGCGCGCAACCCTGCGGCGTCGCGCACGATGTCCAGGGTGCCGGTCCGCTCCAGCGACAGCAACGCCGCCGCCTGTGCGAAAGCCTGGGGCAGGGCCACGTCGGACGCGATCTGGGCGGGCAGGGGCAGCTCGAACGGCGGGTTCTCCATCGCGTCCATCGCATGGTCGTCGCCCAGCCCTGCCGGTGTCGGTATCCAGATCGCGAAGAAACCGCCGACCATGCCGCCGGCCTGCATCCGGGGTAGGTCCAGATGGCCGGTGCCGTCGCCATGCAGCCAAAGCTGGTCGGCATCCGCGCCCGCCGCCACGACGCGCTGCAGGAAATCGTTGTGGCCGTCGAATACCGGGGTCATGGCTGGTCCTTGCTGTTTCGTCCCGGCAGGATGCACATCGTGCAGCGCCCTGCAATGGCGCTTTGCGCCAAGGGGCTTGGGGGTTACGCTGATGGCAGGACCATGCCCATGAAAGGCCAGCCCATGCCCCGCATCACGCCCGATTTCGACGGCCAGACCGTCATCACCACCTTCGAGGTGACCCCCGGTACCGCGCATGACGTGCTGGACCTGCTGACCGAGGCTTGGGCGCAGGTCATCAGCAGACAGGCCGGCTGCCTGGGCGGGGCGATCCATCTGAACGACGCGCAGACCCGCATCGCCACCTATTCGCAGTGGCGCGACCGCCGCGATTACCAAGCGATGCTGCGCGACCCCGAGATGCGTCGCCGGAACCGGGAAATCCACGGAATGTGCAAGTCGTTCGAGCCCGTGATGTACGAGGTTCAGTCCGTGCATCCCTGATGCTGCACATGCAGAAACTTGGTGCAATCGGCCGCGTTGGACCCTAGGCTGGGCCAAACGCGGGGGATTGTCGCAATGTCAGGTCGGATCATCACGGTGGCTCAGCAAAAGGGCGGATCGGGCAAGACGACGCTGGCCGTCAATCTGGCGGTCAGCCTGCATGCGCGGGGTCACTCCGTCGCCCTGGTCGACACCGATCCGCAGGGCAGCCTGGGCCGCTGGTTCATGGAACGCATGTCCGCGGTAGGAGAGGACGAGGCGATGGATTTCTCGACCTCGTCGGCCTGGGGGGCCAGCTACGAATCGGAGAAGCTGAAGCGTCGGTTCGATTACGTCATCATCGACACGCCGCCCAAGATCGACAGCGACCTGCGCCCGGCGCTGCGTGTGGCGGATCTGGTGGTGGTGCCGGTGGCCACCAGCCATGTCGACCTGTGGGCGACCGAGGGGGTCCTGGATCTGGCGCGGCGCGACAAGGCGGATGTGCTGGTGGTCCTGAACCGCACCCGCCCCAACACGCGCCTGTCGGTCGAAGTGGCGCAGAAGGCGGCCGAACTGGGCGCGCAGGTGGCCGACACGCAGGTCGCAAACCGCGTCGTCTATGCCGAGACCCTGGGACTGGGTCTGGGGGCGATCGAACGCCCCAAAGGTCCCGCAACGGCCGAGATGGCCGCGCTGACGGATGAGATCTTGGCCCGCATCGGCTGACCCAAGCGGGCCAGCCTGTTAGTTCAGATCAGCGGCACAGCCGTTCGGATTGCGCCGCGAAATTGCGGTAGCGGGCCCAGAAGGCGTTGTCCGCGTCACGCTTTGACGTGCGGACCTCTTGGGCGCGATGCGGCTCGCGGAAGAACTGCGCCGCCTGGCGCTGGTCCGACCGGGACAGGGTCTGGTTCGCGACCTGCTGGATGCAGCCGCACAGCGGTGCGTTGCCGCGCGCGCGGTCCGACCGGACGCAGGCGCTGTCGATGGGTCCGGCCATGGCCAGGGGGGTCGTCATGACGATCGCGGCGGCCGCGATCACGAAACGGTTCAGCATGGGACTGTCTCCTCGAAATGCCTCGGACGGCCGCGCGCCGGTTGGTCCGGTTCTTGCCCGCATAGGCCGATCGGGCGATCCTAGCATCAAGCGGCCCGCCGCTCAATCGCGGCGAACTTGGTGATCGGGGTCATGTGGCAGGCAGCGGGTGGGGGGTGAAGCCCGCGGCGGTCAGGGCGGATTGCGCGGTGGCGGGATCCAGCCCCTCGACGGTGACACGCTTTTCGGGCAGATCGACGGTTGCGCGGCCGCCAGCCCCGGCGACGGCGGCCTCGATCGCGGCCTTGCAGTGGTCGCAGCTCATGTCGGGGACGGAATAGATCATCGGGCGCTCCTGTGCTGGGTCGTTCGATCCTGAAACAGCGCGGCGCCGCCCGCAAGAGGACGACATGACCCTGTTTGACGCCATTGGGCTGGATGCCGACGACACGCTGTGGGAGAACGAGACGTTCTTTCGCGTCACCGAGGCCGAGTTCTGCGCGCTGCTGTCGGACCACGGCGACGCCGAGACCATCGCGGCGCGGCTGTACGACACGGAAAGCGCGAACCTTGCGCGCTACGGTTACGGCATCAAGGGCTTCATGCTGTCGATGGTCCAGACCGCGATCGAGTTGACCGACGGACGCATCGAGGGCCGCCAGATCGCCCGCATCCTGGACCTGGGCGCCGAGATGCTGGCCCATCCCGTGACCCTTCTGCCGGGGGTGGAACAAGCCCTGGACGCGCTGGAGGGACGGCAGCTGATCCTGATCACCAAGGGCGACCTGATGGATCAGGAGCGCAAGATCGCAGCCTCTGGACTGGCCGAGCGATTCGCGGCGGTGCAGATCCTGGCCGACAAGACGCCCGAGGCCTATGCCCGGGTCCTGATGGGGCAGGGGGTGCAGCCGTCGCGGTTCCTGATGGCGGGCAATTCGATGCGCAGCGACGTGATCCCGGTGCTGGATCTGGGCGGGACGGGGGTCTTCATCCCCCACGACCTGACCTGGAGCCATGAACATGTCGAGGCGCCCGATCATCCGCGCCTGCACCAGCTGTCCGACATGGGCGGACTGCCCGCGCTGATCGCCGACCTGGAAGGTGCGGCGTGACCGACAACGGGCGTGCCGCGCTGTTCATGTCGGCATCCATGGCGATGTTCGCGGTCGAGGATGCGTTTCTCAAGGTGCTGACTCGGACGATGCCGGTATGGCAATTGCTGGCGATGGTGGGGGCGGTCGCGGGTGCGGTTTTCTGGATGCGTCTGGCGCGGCGGGGAGGGCGTCTTTGGACAGGTGACCTGATCCATCCCATGGCGCTGTTGCGCAATGCCGGGGAGATCGTGGGGGCCGTCTGCCTGGTGACAGCGCTGGCGGTGGGTGATCTGGCGGTGACCTCTGCGATCCTGCAGGTGCTGCCGCTGACGCTGGTGCTGGGCGCGGCGCTGTTTCTGGGCGAAAAGGTCGGCTGGCGCCGTTGGCTGTCGGTGGCGGTCGGGTTCGCGGGGGTACTGCTGATCCTGCGGCCGGGGACGGCGGCGTTCCAGCCCGCAATGCTGTGGGCGGTGGCGGGCGTCGCGGGGCTGACGCTGCGCGATCTGGCCACGCGACGCATTCCGCCGGGGGTAGCGTCGGATCAACTGTCGGCCTCGGCCTATGGCGCGATGATTCCGGCGGGGGTGGTGCTGGGCATGCTGGCCGGGCCCGCGCCGGTGATGCCCGGCCCGATCGAGGTCGTTTTGCTGGCGGGGACGGTGGTGTTCGGCGTCGTGGGCTATGCGACGCTGGTGGCGGCTTCGCGTCTGGGCGAGGCGTCAGTCGTCGCGCCGTTCCGATACACGCGACTGGCCTTTGCGCTGGTCGTGGCGGCGGTGATCTTCGGCGAGCGGCCCGATGCGGCCACCTTGGCGGGGGCGGCGTTGATCGCGCTGGCAGGGGGATATGCGATGTGGCGCGAGGCGGGGCTGCGGCGCAGGCGCCCCGTCGACAGCCTGGTGCGACCCGGTCCCGGTTGAGGTCCTGCCCGCGCGTGGCTCGGGCGGACGAGGCCGCCTGCGACCCCATCGAGGGGCCTTGGCGGCCGCGCGACCCAGATGGTCGCGCCGGTGCGACATCGCGACCGGGAACCCGGACGCGTCGGGGAACATTGACGTGCCGAACGCCATGGCGCCATCCCGGCATCGTGGTAATTTTTGCATCCCTCAAGGAGGTTTACCATGCCCAAGGCCCTGTTCATCCTGACCTCGCACGACACGCTTGGCGACACCGGCAAACCCACGGGTTTCTATTGGGAGGAGTTGGCCGCCCCCTATTGGATCCTGTCGGACGCGGGCTGGCAGATCGAGCTGGCCAGCATCAAGGGCGGCAAGCCCCCGGCGGACCCTTCCTCGGCCGAGGGCGACGCGATGACCGACGAGGTCCGCCGCCTGCTGGCCGACGAGGCGGTCATGAACAAGCTGGAAAACACCACCAAGGTCGAGGACGTCGAGGTGTCCGGTTGCGACATCGTGTTCCTTCCGGGCGGTCACGGCACGATGTGGGACCTGCCCAATTCGAAGGCGCTGGGCGATCTGCTGGGCCGGGCGTTCGACAAGGGTGCGGTCGTCGGCGCGGTCTGCCACGGGCCGGCCGGCCTGCTGTCGGCGCGTCTTGCCTCGGGTGATCCGCTGGTCCACGGCCGTCGCGTGGCGGGGTTCACCAACAGCGAGGAGGACGCGGTCGGCCTGTCCGATGTCGTCCCGTTCATGCTGGAGGACCAGCTGAAGGCCCAGGGCGGCCATCATCAGAAGGGCCCGGACTGGCAGCCCTTTGCCATCGCCGATGGCAACCTGGTCACCGGCCAGAACCCTGCCTCGTCGGCCGAGGTCGCGCGCCTGATGCTGAAGGCCGCGGACCTTCCGACCGCGCCCTGACACCAAATAACGCTGGGCCGCGAAACCCTCTTTTCGCGGCCTTTGCGGGGCTGTATAGCCCGCCCATGACCGACCTTGACCTCATCCGCAATTTTTCGATCGTGGCGCATATCGACCACGGGAAATCCACCTTGGCCGACCGGCTGATCCAGTCCACGGGCACTGTCGCGGATCGCGACATGAAGGCCCAGATGCTGGACAGCATGGATATCGAGCGCGAGCGCGGGATCACCATCAAGGCCAACACGGTGCGGATCAGCTATCCGGCCAAGGACGGCCGGACCTATGTCCTGAACCTGATCGACACGCCGGGCCACGTGGACTTTGCCTATGAGGTCAGCCGGTCGATGCGCGCGGTCGAGGGGTCGCTGCTGGTCGTCGACGCCAGCCAGGGCGTCGAGGCGCAGACGCTGGCCAACGTCTATCAGGCGATCGACGCAGGCCACGAGATCGTGCCGGTCCTGAACAAGATCGACCTGCCCGCGGCCGAGCCCGACCGCGTCAAGGAGAACATCGAGGAAGTCATCGGCATCGACGCGCAGGACGCGATCCCGATCAGCGCCAAGACCGGTCTGGGCATCCCGGACGTCCTGGAGGCCATCGTCACGCGCCTGCCCGCGCCCAAGGGCGACCGCGACGCGCCGCTGAAGGCGATGCTGGTGGACAGCTGGTACGACGCCTATCTGGGCGTTGTCGTGATGATCCGCGTCATGGATGGGGTGATCCGCAAGGGCGACCAGATCAAGATGATGCAGACAGGCGCCAGCCACCGCATCGACAAGCTGGCCGTCCTGACGCCGCAGATGGTCGACATCGCCGAACTGGGCCCGGGTGAAATCGGTGTCTTCACCGGCTCGATCAAGCAGGTCCGCGACACGCGCGTGGGCGACACGATCACCCAGGAACGCAAGCCCTGTGCCACGGCGTTGCCGGGCTTCAAGCCGGCGCAGCCGGTGGTGTTCTGCGGTCTGTTCCCGGTGGACGCCAACGATTTCGAACCCCTGCGCGACGCCATCGAGAAGCTGGCCCTGAACGATGCCAGCTTCAGCTATGAGATGGAGACGTCGGCGGCCCTGGGGTTCGGCTTCCGCTGCGGGTTTCTTGGGCTTCTGCACCTTGAGGTCATCCGTGACCGGCTTGAGCGCGAATACGACCTGGACCTGATCACCACGGCGCCGTCGGTGGTCTTCAAGCTCCACATGCGCGACGGCGAGGTGCGCGACCTGCACAACCCCGCCGACATGCCGGACCTGACCCATGTCGACCATATCAAGGAGCCGCGCATCAAGGCCACGATCATGGTGCCGGATGAATATCTGGGCGACGTGCTGAAACTGTGCCAGGACCGTCGCGGCATCCAGCTGGACCTGACCTATGCCGGCGCGCGGGCGATGGTGGTCTATGACCTGCCGTTGGCCGAGGTCGTGTTCGACTTCTATGACCGGCTGAAGTCGGTGACCAAGGGCTATGCCAGCTTTGACTATCAGATTAGCGAGTACCGCGAGGATTTCCTGGTCAAGATGTCGATCCTGGTGAACGACGAACCGGTGGACGCGCTGTCGATCATGGTTCATCGCGACCGTGCCGAAAGCCGTGGCCGCGCGATGGTCGAAAAGCTCAAGGACCTGATCCCGCGGCACATGTTCAAGATCCCGATCCAGGCCGCCATCGGCGCCCGCGTGATCGCACGCGAGACGCTGTCAGCCATGCGCAAGGACGTGACCGCCAAGTGCTATGGCGGCGACGCCACGAGGAAAAAGAAGCTGCTGGAGAAGCAGAAGGCCGGCAAGAAGAAGATGCGTCAGTTCGGCAAGGTCGAGATCCCGCAGACGGCCTTCATCCAGGCGCTGAAGATGGACAACTGATCGTCATTCCCGAATGAAGGGAATGATGATGCGGCAATGACTGGCCACGGCCTGACCGACCGACAGTGCGCCATCGCGCGGCCCTGATCCGAACTGGGACAGGCCCGCGCCCTGCGCCTGGCGAGCCGGGTCCAGCGTGAACAGGATGCCCTGACCTGCCTCGCGCGGCTTGGGACTGGCGCGCCAGATGCGCGTCGCGACCGGCTGGTTCATCACCTGCTGCGCAAGATCACCGGCGGCGCACCAGTAATCCGTGTCGGTCCGGCCCGCCTCGAACGGGACTGCGATATCGGTCGCATCGACCTGACGGGCCTCCATGCCATTGCGGGCGGTGAAAGCATGGGCGGGCAGGGGCAGCGCCAGCAGCGCCATCAGGATAATCCGCATGATGGCCTCATCGTTTCTTTAAGGGATACGTTCAAACGGACCAGATCGGCATCGGGTTCCGTATCCAATGTCCCATGCGCATGAGAAAGCCCCCCGGCAGCAGGCTGCGGGGGGCCGTCATGTCGTGCCGATCGATCAGGATCACATCCCGGCTTGAGCCTCGGCGCTTTCCTGCTGGACGACCGCGCCGGCGGTCGAGATGTCGCGGCCCGCACCTTGCACGGTTTCGCAGGCGGCCAGCGTCATCATGGCCAGAACGGCGGTCAGGCCCAGGATCTTCTTCTGCATCGCTCAGTCTCCTTGTGGATAAGCATCTGGGCTTGCAACGCAATATCGGCGCATCGGTTCCGTCTAAAACGCCACGCCGGCGTAAAGGGCCACATTGGCATAGGGGGTGCATTCCCCGGTCCGCACGATCGCGCGGGCGTGGCGCGACGCCACCTTGAAGTCGTCATGCGACTGCATGGTGACCGGTCCGATGTCACGTCGCGCGAATTCGGCCTGAAGGTCGGGGGCGGCTTCGGTCGCCATCGCCGAACGTTCGACGACCAGTTCGGCCAGCACCGCATCCAGCACGTCGAAGACGCCCGGAATGCCGCGGGTCAGGGCCAGGTCGATGACCCGGACGCCGGCGGGCACGGGTAGCCCGGCATCGCCGATCACCAGCATGTCGCCATGGCCGAAGGCGGCGATCAGCCCGGACAGTTCGGCATGCAGCAAGGTCGTGCGTTTCATCGGTTCCTCTCAGTTCTCGGGCAGGGTTTCGGCCAGATAGGCCATCATGTTGCCCCCCATGACCTTGGCGATCTGCACCTCTGACAGGCCCTGGTCAAGCAGGGCCTGGGTCAGTGCCGAAAGATGGGCGGCGTCGAACGGCGTGTCGACCGACCCGTCCCAGTCCGAGCCGAGCGAGACGTGGTCCTCTCCGGCGACCTCGATCGCGGCTGCGATGGCTTGGGCCACGTCGGCGGGCGTCGATCCGCAGACCACGTCCGACCAGAACCCGACGCCGATGATCCCGCCCGCCTGCGCGATGTCCGCGACCAGATCGTCGGGCAGGTTTCGGGGGCTGGGGCAGTGGCGGGTGATGCCGGTATGGGACAGGACCGGCCGCGCGCCCGGAATGGCCAGCACGTCGCGCACCATCTGCGGGCTGGCATGGGTCACGTCGATGATCATGCCGCGCGCGATCATCGCGTCCGCCACCTGACGCCCGAAATCGGACAGGCCCGCGCCGGTGCCACCCTCTCCGTGCAGGCTGCCGCCCAGTTCGTTATCGAAGAAATGCGTCAGCCCCAACAAGCGAAAGCCCGCGTCATAGAGCACGTCCAGATTGCCCGGATCGCCCTCTAGAGGGTGACCGCCTTCCGATCCCAGCACCGCGCCCAGCACCTGCGCGCCTGCCTGCCGTTGCGCAAGATGGTCGGCCAGATCGGCGCGGCTGCGGATCACCCGCAGCCGGTCAGGTGCGCGATCCGCGGCGTCCTGCAACGCCTGCGCCTGCACCAGCGCCCGTTCGCGCAGCGAGAACCAGCTGCGCGGCGGGCGCAGCTGTCCGATGAACAGCGGCGTGATGTTGTCGCCGGTATCGGTGGCGTTGTGGTCATAGTTCTGGCCACGGGGGCTTTTCGTGACGGTGGTGAAGACCTGCACCGCCATGTTCCCGTCCAGCAGGCGCGGAACGTCGGTATGCCCCCGATCCGCACGGTCCAGCAGGTCGCGGTCCCACAACAACGCATCGGAATGCCAGTCGCCGATCACCAGCCGGTCATGCAGGGCCTGCGCTTCTGCCGTGACCGGCCAGCCTTCTGCCGGCATGGTGACGGGGTTCATCCCGCGTTCGACATAGGCCGGGGCGAAGGTCAGAAACCCCGCCACGCCCATCGCCAGGACCGCGCCTGTCCCCAGCAGCACCCGTTTCCACATGGCTCCTCCGATCCGTTGCGCATAGTCTAGCGCGACGGACCGGGGACGCCAGACGGGATCACGCCTCCAGCGCCTCCAGCTGGTCGATCAGGCTCTCGATCATGGACAGGCCCTTGTCCCAGAAGGCCGGGTCGGACGCATCCAGGCCGAACGGTGCCAGCAGTTCGCGGTGATGCTTGGAGCCGCCTGCCTTCAGCAGGTCGAAATACTTGTCCTGAAAGTCCGGCAGGCCGTCCTCGTAGGTGGCATAGAGCGCGTTCACCAGCCCGTCGCCGAAAGCGTAGGCATAGACGTAGAAGGGCGAATGCACGAAATGCGGGACATAGGTCCAGAACGTCTCGTATCCCGGCATGTATTCGAAGACCGGGCCCAGGCTTTCATGCTGGACGGCCATCCACAGCGCGTTGATGTCGTCGGGGGTCAGTTCTCCCTCGGCGCGGGCGGCGTGCAGGCGGCACTCAAAATCATAGAACGCGATCTGACGGACGACCGTGTTGATCATGTCCTCGACCTTGCCCGCCAGCAGGGCCTTCTTCTGCGCGGGGTCGGTGGTCTTGGCCAGCAGCGCGCGAAAGGTCAGCATCTCTCCGAAGACAGACGCGGTTTCCGCCAGGGTCAGCGGCGTCGAGGACAGCAGCTCCCCCTGACGGGCGGCCAGACGTTGGTGAACGCCGTGGCCCAGTTCGTGCGCCAAGGTCATCACGTCGCGCGGTTTGCCCAGATAGTTCAGGAGAATATAAGGATGCGCGGTCGAGACGGTCGGGTGCGCGAACGCGCCCGGCGCCTTGCCCGGCTTGACGCCCGCGTCGATCCAGCCCCTGTCGAAGAACGGTTCGGCCAGTTCGGCCAGTTCCGGCGAGAAGCCGGCATAGGCGTCCAGGACCGTCGACCGCGCCTCGGGCCAGTCGATCACGCGGGGCGCATCGGTCGGCAGCGGCGCGTTCCGGTCCCAGACCTGAAGCTTGTCCAGCCCCAGCCATTTCGCCTTCAGCGCGTAATAGCGGTGCGACAGGCGGGGATAGGCGGCGGTGACGGCATTGCGCAGCGCCTCGACCACCTCGGGTTCGACATGGTTCGACAGGTGACGGCCGTATTGCGGCGTGGGCATCTTGCGCCACTTGTCCTCGATCGCCATTTCCTTGGCCAGCGTGTTGTGGATGCGCGTGAACAGCCCGACATTCGCGGTGAAGACCCTGGCCAGCGCATGGGCGGCGGCCTCGCGGCGTGCCCGGTCGTGGTCGGTCAGCAGGTTCAGTGTGGCCTCCAGGCCCAGAGTCTCTCCGTCGACGTCAAAGGTCAGGGCGGCGGTCGTCTCGTCGAAGAGACGGTTCCAGGCGGCGGCGCCGACGACCGAAGTGTCGTGCAGGAACTGCTCCAGCTCGTCCGACAGTTGGTGGGGCCGCATCGCGCGCATCCGGTCGAAGACCGGCTTGTAGCGGGCAGGGCCGTCCGCGGCGGTGAACATGGCTTCGTAGGTCGCATCGGGGATGCGGTTGAACTCCAGCGAGAAGAAGATGATCGGCGTCGTCAGATCGGTGATGCGCGCCTGCAGGTCGCCCATCTGCTTGGCACGCACCGGGTCGGTGGTGTTCTGGTAATAGCGTAGCCCGATATAGGACATGACGCGCCCGGCCAGGATATTGATTTGCTCGAACGCCTCGACCGCCTGAAGCATCTGCGCGGGCGTCAGGTCGGCCAGCTTGCCCTGGTATTCGGCGGCAAAGGCCTGCGCCTGCGTCTCGATGCGCGCGATGTCCGCGGTCAGTTCGGGGCTGTCGGGGGCGGTATAGAGGTCGCTGAGATCCCATTCGGGCAGGGTGCCGAAATCGCCCTTGGCGCGCGCCGGATCGGTTGCATCGAAGACGGTGTTGCCTGCCATGGTGGGTCCTTTCAGAATGCTTCGGCGTCAGATGTGGACCCTGCCGGGCAGCGCCGCAAGGGGCGCGCCGTCACAGGGCCGTAAAGGCCCCGGCATGGGTCACGGCGCTGCCCCGGGGCAGACTGCCGTGGATCTGCAGGCCAGGCCCCGCATAGGGGGATGCCAGATCCGCGGGGACGAAACCCGATCCGGCATAGACCGTGGGATCGCCCAGGACCACGACCGGCCCCGTCGCGGCGCGCAGTGCGGCATCGATCAGCGCCCGACCGATGCCGCGCCGCTGCATGGCCGGATGGACAGCCAGCGGCGCCAAGGCGAATGCGGGTTCCGCCGCCTGCAGGGGTGACAGGGCGACAAGGCCGACCGGCACCCCTTCGACATGGGCCACCAGCGCGTGGGACAGATCGCCATCAGCCCGCAGCGCGCGCAGCAGGCGGGCCTCGGCCGGGCCATCGAATGCGCGTACCAGCAGGGTGTCCAGGGCTGCGTGATCCGACGGGACCTCGGGCCGGATCATGACTTGAGCGGCGTGGCGATGAAAATCGCGGCCCATGTCGCGGCTGCGCAGGCCCCAGGGGCTGGATGCCGTGCGGGCCTGATGCGCCGCGAACGCGTCGTCATCGGCAAAGACCTCGGACAGGGTCCAGACCATCGGGTCGTCGGATTGCGCGATGTCAAAGCGCAGGCATCCCGGCTCGGCGCGGCTGGCATCGGCATGATCCTGCAGCAGGTCCAGCGCGGTCAGCATCTGTGCCGTGTCGTGACAGATCAGGCGTCCGTGCAGGGCGACGGGGGCAGGCGACAGGGGCACCGGCGTGCCAGAGGGGTCCAGGGCGGGGGTATGGGCATGGCCGCAGGCGCAATCCATCGGCAGGTCCTTTCGCTGATCGGCGGGCAGCGTGGCGGCACGGCAGCCCCGCGTCAAGCGGCTCAGACCGGATCGCCCGCATCCAGGCGGTCCAGGAACGCGGCCGCGTCGCTGCGGATCTGGCGGCGCTTGTCGGCGTCCATCCGGTCCCAGGTCGCATAGGCGCGCCCGATGCGGGGGTTCGACTGGAACCGGTCGCGATGACGCACCATGAAATCCCAATAGAGCACGTTGAACGGGCAGGCGCCGGGGCCGGTCTTCTGCGTCACCTTGTAGGCGCATCCGCCACAATAATCCGACATTTTGGCGATGTAGTTGCCCGAACTGACATAGGGCTTGGACCCGACCACGCCGCCATCCGCGAACTGGCTCATCCCGATGACGTTGGGTGCCTCGACCCATTCATAGGCATCGACATAGACGGCCAGATACCATTCATGGACCTGCGCCGGATCGATCCCCGCCAGCAGGGCGAAGTTGCCCGTCACCATCAGCCGCTGGATATGATGCGCATAGGCGTGATCGCGGGTCTGTCCCACCGCCTGCGCCATGCAGTTCATCCGCGTGGGCGCACCCCAGTAGACCGGTGGCAGGTCGCGGTCATGCCCCAGCACGTTGCGCGCGGTATAGTCAGGGCCTTCCAGGAAATAGATGCCGCGCATGTATTCGCGCCAGCCGATGATCTGGCGGATGAATCCTTCCGCAGAATTCAGGCGCACCTTTCCCGCGGCATGGGCGTCAGCGGCGGCCTGACACACCTCCATCGAGGATAGCAGGCCCGCGTTGATATAGGGCGACAGGATCGAATGATGCAGGAACGGATCGTCCTGCAGCATCGCGTCCTGATAGGGGCCGAACTCGTCCAGCGCATGGTCGATGAAATGCGCCAGGACCTGCAGCGCGCCGGCCCGGTCGGTGGCATAGCCAAAGGGCCGCAGACGGCCGAAATTGTCGGAAAACCGTGCCTCGACCAGGTCCAGAACCTGGGCGGTCACCGCGTCCGGTTCGAACCGGGGCGGGGGGATGCGCAGCAGGTCGGCCTGGGCGGGCTTGCGGTTGTCGTGGTCGAAGTTCCACTTGCCGCCCATCGGTTGGTCGCCCTCCATCAGCAGCCCGGTCTTGCGGCGCATCTCGCGATAGAACCACTCCATCCGCAATTCCTTGCGGCCGTCGGCCCAGGCTTCGAATTCGGGCTGGCTGCAGACGAAGCGGTCGTCGGGCAGCTGCGTGACGGGCACGGGCAGGTCGTCCAGCGCGGCGATCAGGCGCCATTCCCCGGACCGCGTGGCGATCACGCGCTCGGCGCCATGCGCCGCGGCATGGCGCAGCAGCTCTCCGGGAATGGACTGGGTGTTGTCCGGATCGTCCAGCGTCGCATAGGCGACGCGGTGGCCGGCCTCGCGCAGACGGTCCGCGAACTTGCGCATCGCGGCGAACAGGAAGGCGATCTTCTGTGGGTGGTGGGGGACATAGCTGGCCTCGGACATCACCTCGGCCATCACGATCAGATCGTCGGGGCGCGCTTCGCGCAACGCTGACAGGTCAGGCGACAGCTGGTCGCCCAGCACCAGGATCAGACGCATTCCACACCCCCAGAATGACAAGGACGCGCAGGTTGCCCTGCGCGTTCCCGACATGTCATGCGACGCGGTGCCGCGTCATTCCCATTCGATCGTGCCTGGCGGCTTGGACGTGATGTCATAGGTGCAACGGTTGATGCCCTTGACCTCGTTGATGATCCGTGTCGCGGTCTCGCCCAGGAAATCGTGGGTGAAGGGATAATAGTCCGCCGTCATCCCGTCGACCGAGGTCACGGCCCGCAGCGCGCAGGCGAAATCATAGGTCCGCCCGTCGCCCATGACGCCCACCGTGCGCACGGGCAGGATCGCCACGAAGGCCTGCCAGATCTCGTCGTACAGACCGTGCTTGCGGATCTGGTCGATGAAGACCGCGTCGGCCTTGCGTAGGATCTCCAGCTTTTCGCGGGTGATCTCTCCTGGGCAGCGGATGGCCAGACCAGGCCCGGGGAAGGGGTGGCGGCCGATGAAGCTCTCGGGCAGGCCCAGTTCACGGCCCAGTTCGCGGACTTCGTCCTTGAACAGTTCGCGCAGGGGTTCCACCAGCTTCAGGCCCATCTTCTCGGGCAGGCCGCCGACGTTGTGGTGCGACTTGATCGTGACCGACGGGCCGCCGCTGAAGCTGACGCTTTCGATCACGTCCGGGTATAGCGTCCCCTGCGCCAGGAAATCGGCGCCCTCGATCTGGCTGGCGTATTTCTGGAACACGTCGATGAACAGCCGGCCGATGGTCTTGCGCTTGACCTCGGGGTCGCTGACGCCCTCCAGCGATCCCAGGAACAGGTCGGCCTCGTTCGCATGGATCAGCGGAATATTGTAGTTGTCGCGGAACATCTTGACGACGTCCTCGCCCTCGTTCAGCCGCAGCAACCCGTGATCGACGAAGACGCAGGTCAGCTGGTCGCCGATCGCCTCGTGGATCAGGACCGCCGCCACCGACGAATCCACGCCGCCCGACAGGCCGCAGATGACCTTGCGGTCGCCCACGGTCTCGCGGATTTTGCGGATTGCCTCGTCCTTGTAGCTGGCCATGGTCCAGTCGCCGGTGAAGCCCGCCAGCCGGACGAAGTTCTCCAGCATGGTGCGGCCGTTCGGCGTGTGATGCACCTCGGGGTGGAACTGGACGGCATAGAAATGGCGCGCCTCGTCCGCGATCATCGCCATGGGTGCGTTGGGCGAGGTGCCGATGACCTCGAAGCCCGGCGCAAGGCTGGTGACGCGGTCGCCATGGCTCATCCAGACCTCTTCGCGGCCCGTGTCGAACAGGCCGGCAAAGATGCCGTCGGACTTGTGGCCCGGCGCGGGCGCGATGAAAGCGCGGCCGTATTCGGCGTGGTGCCCGGCCTCGACCCGGCCGCCCAGCTGCTCCATCATCACCTGCTGGCCATAGCAGATGCCAAAGACGGGCACGCCCATGTCGAACACGGCCTGGGGCGCGCGCGGGCTGCCGTCGGTCGTGACGCTGGCGGGACCGCCCGACAGGATGATCGCCTGCGGCGCCATCTGGCGCAGCGTGTCGTCGGTCACCGTGTTGAACGGGTGGATTTCGCAATAGACGTTCAGTTCACGCAGGCGACGCGCGATCAGCTGCGTCACCTGGCTGCCGAAGTCGATGATCAGAAGGCGCTGGTGCTGGGTCATGGGTGCGCTTTAAGCGCGGTTTCAGCACCTTGCAAGCATTTCGGCGCCGGGGCGGGCGGGAACCGACGAAACCCGCGCGCGTTCGGGGTCAATCACCCCGATCCGTGCAAAAGGTATGTCCCGATGAAGCGCTTGTCCCTTGCCGCCACCTGCGTTCTGGCCCTGTCTGCCTGCCAGATGCCGATTCCCGGCCTGACGGCCCCGCAGGCCCCCGCCGATCAGGCGCTGGCCACAGAATGCCGCGGAGAGGTCGATGCGGGGCTACGCCTGTCTGCCGCCGTCAACGCCGCCCGCGCGGCCGAGGGCAAGAACACACTGGCCAGCAGTGCGGAACTGGACCGCATCGCGCTGGCCCATGCCTGCGACATGGCGCGGATGGGCCGCGCGGACGTGGCCGGGTCGAACGGGTCGAACGTCGTCGACCGCGCGCGGTCCGTGGGCTATCCGACCTGCGGCGTGGTCCAGCTGGTCGGCGCCGGCGGCACGCCCGAAGGAACCGTCAACGCGTGGCTTGTCCCCGGCCCGCAGCGGGAACAGGTCCTGGGACAGCTCAGCTATCAAATCGGCAGCGGGGTCGCGCGCGGCGCGGACGGGCGGCTGTGGCACAGCACGGTCCTGGGCAACAACTGCCGCTGAACGGACAAGGGGCGCGGTGTGATCCGCGCCCCTTTCCCACGTCGCCTTATTTTTCGGGCAGCAGGCCCCGTGGCGCAAAGCGCAGCACCAGCAGCAGCACCGCCCCCATCGCGATGAAGCGCATGTGCGGCGCGCTGTCCAGCAGGTGCGCCTTGACCGGCCCGTCGGCCATCGGCCCGGTCAGCATGGCGATCAGGGCAGGGCCCCAGACCTCGGCCTTGATCCACAGGAACCAGATGGTGACGGCCCCCAGCACCGCACCCCAGTTGTTGCCGGACCCGCCGACGATCACCATCACCCAGATCAGGAAGGTATAGCGCAGCGGGTTGTAGCTTGTCGGCGCCAAGAGCCCGTCCAGCGTCACCATCATCGCCCCCGCGACCCCGATGACCGCCGACCCCAGGATGAACACCTGCAGGTGGCGGCTGGTCACGTCCTTGCCCATCGCCTCGGCCGCGGTCTCGTTGTCGCGGATGGCGCGCATCATGCGGCCCCAGGGCGATTTCAGCGCCAGTTCGGCCAGCAGGATGATGACCAGCAGCACGACCAGGAACAGCGACATGTAGGACAGCTTGACCCAGATGCCCGACGCCTCGGCCGCGGGGAAGCCCCAGCTGGCGGCAAAGTCGACGAAATCCGGGTTGCGCTGCAGGGCCACCTCCTGCGCGACGGGGCGCGGGATCGAGGTGATGTTCTTGACCCCACGGGCCAGCCAGTCCTCGTTCTTCGTCACGGCCACGATGATCTCGCCGATGCCAAGCGTGGCGATGGCCAGGTAATCGGACCGCAGGCCAAGGGCGACCTTGCCGATGGCCCAGGCCGCAGCGGCCGCGAACAGGCCGCCCACCACCCAGGACAGCAGCACCGGCAGGCCGAGGCCGCCGATATTGCCGTTGCGGGCCGGGTTGTTCGCCTCGATCGCGATGACAGCGGGATCGAACAGCCAGCGATAGGCGACAAAGCCGCCGATCAGCACGACCGCGGTCAGGATGCCGCTGCGGGTGCGCGTCCAGGCCAGCTTGGCCATGGCCAGCGTCCCTACGCCCACGGCCAGCGCCAGCATCAGCCGCGTGCCACCCGCGGCCCATGCTCCTTCGACCGGGGGCAGCGACACCAGGACGGGGGCCAGCGCGCCCATCGCCAGAAAGCCCACCACGCCCACGTTGAACAGGCCCGCATAGCCCCATTGCATGTTGACGCCCAGGGCGGTGATCGCGGACAGCAGCCCCATGTTCAGGATCGCCAGCGAGGTGTTCCAGCTGCCCGAGAACATGCTGTTCCGGACCGTGCCCTCCAGCACGAACAGGATGGCCAGCACCCCGAACAGGATCGGCGCGCGCCAGGGGCTGGCGGATGTCGCGGCTTGACGGTTGGTTGCCATGATCTCTCCCCCTCAGACCGATTTGCCGCGGAACAGGCCGGTGGGCCTGAACAGCAGGACGACGATCAGGATCACAAAGCTGACCGCGAATTTGTATTCCGTGCCCAGAAGCTGCATCAGCCCGCCGGGTTCGTACCAAGGCGCCAGATAGCCCACGACCTTGACCCACGGATAGGTCACCGCGACCTCGGAAAAGGCCACCAGGAAGCCGCCCGCGATGGCGCCAAGCGGATTGCCCAGGCCCCCGACGATCGCCGCAGCAAAGATCGGCAGTAGGATCTGAAAATAGTTGAAGGCCTTGAACGACTTGTCCAACCCGTAAAGCGTGCCCGCGATGGTCGCCAGCGCGGCCGCGATGATCCAGGTCAGGCGCACGACGCGTTCCGGGTCGATGCCCGACAGCAGGGCCAGATCCTCGTTGTCGGAATAGGCGCGCATGGCCTTGCCCGACTTCGTGCGGTTCAGGAACCAGAACAGCGCGATCATCACGATCAGCGCCACCCCCACGGTCAGCGCCTGGGTCGAGCGCAGCGCCAAGCCTTCCTCCAGCCCGGTCATCTCGCGGAAATCGCGGACCGCGATCAGAAAGCGCGCGCCGTCGTCAAAGCGGATCTCGTCCACGCCGATCAGGATGCGGGTCAGGCCGTTCATCACGAACATCACGCCGACCGATGCCATCACCAGGATGATCGGCGCAGCCTTCTGCCGGCGATAGAATTTATAGACTGCGCGGTCGGTGCCCAGCACCAGCAGCGCCGTCAGCGCGATGCCAAGGGGCAGGGCGATCAGCGCCGTGGGCAGCGGGCCCGCGCTGACGCCCAGGGATTGCAGCCCCCAGGTCAGCAGGATCACGATTCCCGTGCCAAAGGCCATTGTGTCGCCATGCGCAAAGTTCGAAAACCGCAGGATGCCATAGATCAGCGTGACGCCCAGGGCGCCAAGCGCCAGCTGCGCGCCATAGGCGGCGGCCGGGATGAAGACGAAGTTCAGAAAGACCACGAGGGCGTTCAGGATATCCACGGCTCAGCCCCCCAGGAAGGTGCGACGCACCTCGTCGTTCTGCATCAGGTCGGCCCCGGTGCCGGTATGGGCGTTCGCGCCCTGCACCAGCACATAGGCCTTGTCGGCGATCATCATCGCCTGGCGTGCGTTCTGTTCGACCATCAGGACAGGCAGACCGCCCCGCGCGATGGCAATGATGCGGTCGAACAGCTCGTCCATGACGATGGGGCTGACGCCCGCGGTGGGTTCGTCCAGCATCAGCACCTTGGGTCGGGTCATCAGCGCACGACCGACGGCGACCTGCTGGCGTTGACCGCCCGACAGTTCGCCCGCGGCCTGGCGGCGCTTGGCAGCGACGGCGGGGAACAGGTCATAGACCTGCTCCATCGTCGCGCGGATATCGTCGCGGCGGATATAGGCGCCCATCTCCAGGTTCTCCTCGACCGTCATGGACGGGAAGATGTTGTTGACCTGCGGGACGAACCCCATGCCCGCCTTGACCCGGTCCTGGGGGTTCAGCGCGGTGATGTCCTGACCGTTCAACCGCACCGATCCCTGGCGCAGGTTCAACATGCCGAATATGGCCTTCATGGCCGTGGATTTGCCCGCGCCGTTGGGGCCGACGATCACCGCGATCTGGCCCTGTTCGACCGCGATGGTGCAGTCGTGCAGGATGTCGGCGCCCTTGCCGTACCCGCCTGTCATCGCCTCGCCGATTAGAAATGGATCGCCCGCGCGACCGGCGCCCACCGGTCCGGACCGCCGTGTGCCGTCGATCTGGCCCATCCCCTTGATGTTCACCACCGAGGCGTCGCGGTTGCCGCGATTGCCAAAGCCTGCGTCGCTCATGCGCCCACCATGTCCTTGTTCTTCAGGCCGGTGCCCAGATAGGCCTCGATCACCGCCTCGTTCTTCATGATGTCCTGGGCGCTGCCCTTGGCAAGAACCTTGCCCTCGGCCATCACGATCACCGGGTCGCACAGCTTGCCGATGAAATCCATGTCATGCTCGATCACGCAGAAGGTATAGCCGCGTTCCTTGTTCAGACGGATGATCGCGTCGGCGATGGTCATCAGCAGGGTGCGGTTCACGCCCGCGCCGACCTCGTCCAGGAAGACGATCTTGGCGTCGACCATCATCGTGCGGCCCAGCTCCAGCAGCTTCTTCTGGCCGCCGGACAGGTTGCCGGCCTTCTCATGGGTCAGGTGGCGGATGGTCAGGAAGTCCAGAACCTCATCCGCCTTGCGCTTCAGTTCGGCCTCCTCGCGCTCGATCCGGCCGCGCTGGAACCAGGTCTTCCAGATCGTCTCTCCGGATTGCGCGCCGGGGACCATCATCAGGTTCTCGCGCACAGTCATCGAGCTGAACTCATGCGCCAGCTGGAAGGTGCGCAGCAGGCCCTTGTGAAACAGCTCGTGCGGCGGCAGGCCGCTGATGTCCTCGCCGTCCATGAAGACGCGGCCTGACGTGGGGGGCAGCACGCCCGCGATCACGTTGAACAGCGTCGACTTGCCCGCGCCGTTCGGCCCGATCAGCCCGGTGATCGAGCCGGTCTCGATCGTCAGGCTGGCGCCGTCCACGGCGCGAAAGCCGCCGAAATGTCTGTGAAGATCCTCGACACGGATCATGCGTCACCTTCCCTGTCTTCACATTCCTGGTGAAGATGTGCCGTCAAGCGGCTGTTATCTTTGCAAAACGGCCCGGCACCAAGATGGTGCCGGGCCGCCTGTTCAGGTCTGCGATCAGCGATAGCCGACCACTTCCAGCTTGCCGTCGGTGAACTGGATCTCGCGGAAGGTGCCCGCGGATTCGCCCGGACCCACCAGCTCGACCGAGGTGCCGCCGACATAATCGACGTCGCCGCCGCCGTTGATGATCTCCAGCGCCTTGGCCAATTCGCCCGGCAGGATCTCCTCGCCGGGGCCGTTGGCCACGTCCATGATGTGCTCCTTGTAGACCGCCGGGTCCGACGACTTGGACTTGGCCATCGCCAGCAGCATCAGCGCCGCCGCGTCATAGGCCTCGGCCGAAAAGGCGCCCGAGCCGTCAAAGCCCGCGGTCTCGGCCATCGCCAGATAGGCCTCGCGGCCTTCGCCCTCGGCTGCGGGGTTCTGACCGAAGCTGCCCTCGATCTCCGACCCGAAGTTGTCCTCCAGCGCTTGGCCGACCATGCCGTCCGGGAACACGAAGGTCTCGAAGGCGCCGCTGTCCAGCGCGCCGCGCACGATGCCCGAACCGCCCTGGTCGACATAGCCCACCACGACCAGCGCATCGCCGCCCGCGGCCGACAGGGCCGCGATCTCGGCCGAATAGTCGGCCTTGCCGTCGTCATGCGCGCTGTTGACGGTCACGGTGCCGCCATTGGCGGTAAAGGCCGCGGCAAAGCTGTCCGCCAAGCCCTTGCCATAGTCGTTGTTCGTGTAGGTCACGGCGACGGTTTCGATGCCGCGGTCGGCGATGATCTGGGCCATCACCTCGCCCTGGCGGGCATCCGACGGGGCGGTGCGGAAGAACAGTCCGTCATCCTCGATGTCGGTCAGCGCGGGCGAGGTGGCCGACGGAGAGATCATCACGATGCCGTTCGCCTTTGCGACGTTCTCCAGCGAGGCGATGGTCTCGCCCGAGCACATGCCGCCGATCAAGCCCTTGATGCCTTCGGATGCGATCAGACGCTCGACGGTCGCGGTCGCCGCGGCGGCGTCGATGCAGGTGCTGTCGCCCGTGACCGCCACAACGGTCGACCCGTCCAGCAGAAGGCCGGAATCGCTGACCTCCTTCATGGCCATCTCGGCGCCCTGCTGCATTGCGGGGGCCATCGATTCCAGCGGACCGGTGAAGCCGAGCGAGATGCCCAGCTTGATTTCTTCGGCGCCCGCGGCACCGGCCATCAGCGCCCCGGCGGCGGTCGCGAGAAGAAGCTTTTTCATGTGGAAGTCTCCCAGTTGGAACATTGTCCTGCGCGTCAGGTTAGAGGCGCAACATTCAAAAAGAAAGTGCGTTGTCGCGCGTATTTGCATGGTTTTTGGACAGGTTGACGTGTGACGCAGGGGCAACTTTGGACCGCATGATCGCCCCTCGCTTCAAGCCGGCTTTGGGACGGTCGGCCGTCGCCGTGGTCATCCCGTTCCGAATGGTATTGCCGGCGTTTCACGGGGTTCAGGGACGTCGGACGTCATCGCCGATGTCGAATAGCATCCGCCTAACTTGTGCAGCGGTTGCGTCTTTGAAAATGCCATGTTCGAACCTGACATCCGCACTGGTCATCCTGTCAACCATGCCCCCGATGGCGGACCAACACAGAGGGGCAATGCGCGGGTGGTCGGTCGCCACGACGCTTGCGATGAAGCGCGGCGGCGACCGTCCGTCGCGGCCTACTTGTCCGCGACCGTCACGCCCAACACGGGCTGATAGATCTGCGCGATCCGGGCGATGGCCTCCTGGGGAGAGACCTCCTCGGTCTGGCCGGTGCGGCGGCTGGTCAGCTCGACCTTGTTGCTGGTCAGGCCGCGCGGACCGACCGTGATGCGCCAGGGCAGTCCGATCAGGTCCATCGAGGCGAACTTTGCCCCGGCGCGTTCGTCCCGGTCGTCGTACAACGGGTCCAGGCCGCGGGCCTGCAGTTCGGCATAGATCGCGTCGCAGGCGGCGTCGGTGGAATTGTCGCCCTGCTTGAGGTTGACAATGCCGACGTGGAAGGGGGTCACACCCTCGGGCCAGATGATGCCCTTGTCGTCGTGGTTCGCCTCGATGATCGCGCCCAGCAGGCGCGACACGCCGATGCCGTGGCTGCCCATGTGCACGGGAACCTGCGCACCTTCGGAGTTGCGGACCATCGCGCCCATCGGTTCGGAATACTTGGTCCCGAAATAGAAGATCTGGCCGACCTCGATGCCGCGCGCGGTGCGGCGGCGTTCCTCGGGGACCTGGGCATAGACGGCCTCGTCATGCGTCTCGTCGGTGCGGGCATAGCGGCTGGTGAACTCCTCCAGCACGGCCTGGCATTCCTCGACGCTGTCATAGTCGATGTCCCGGTCGCCAAAGGTCAGGTCGGTGATCTGGCTATCATAGAACACCTCGGATTCCCCGGTTTCGGCCAGGACCAGGAATTCGTGGGTGTAATCGCCGCCGATCGGGCCGCCATCGGCGCGCATCGGGATCGCCTGCAGGCCCATCCGTTCATAGCTGCGCAGATAGCTGACCAGGTGGCGGTTGTAGGCGTGTAACGCGTCTTCCTTGGTCAGGTCGAAATTGTAGCCGTCCTTCATCAGGAACTCGCGGCCACGCATCACGCCGAAGCGCGGGCGGATCTCGTCGCGGAACTTCCACTGGATGTGGTACAGCGTCAGCGGCAAATCCTTGTAGCTGCCGACATGACTGCGGAAGATGTCGGTGATCATCTCCTCGTTCGTGGGGCCGTACAGCAGGTCGCGCTTGTTGCGGTCCTTGATGCGCAGCATCTCCTCGCCATAGTCGTCATAGCGGCCGCTTTCGCGCCACAGGTCGGCGGGCTGCAGCGTGGGCATCAGCATCGGGATGTGACCGGCGCGGGCCTGCTCCTCGTGCACGATCTGCTCGATGCGCCGCAGCACCTTGAAGCCCAAAGGCAGCCAGGAATAGATGCCCGCCGTCTGCTGCTTGATCATGCCCGCGCGCAGCATCAGCCGGTGGCTGACGATCTGCGCCTCTTTGGGGTCTTCCTTCAGCACGGGCAGGAAATAGCGCGACAGACGCATGGCACGGGTCCTTCAAAGCGGTTCGGTCCGCAGCGTTACCGGATCGGTCCGGCCTTGCCAAGCATCGCGCTTGCAACCAGACGCACGGGGCGGCACATTCGCCGCAGGTTTCTGGACAAGGGTCGAACCATGCGCATCCCCGTACGCAAGCAGGTCATGTGGTGGGGCATCGCGGCGCTGACGTTGCTGGTGACGCTGTGGCTGCTGGGGCAGGCCGTCCTGCCGTTCATCCTGGGGGCGGGCATCGCCTATCTGCTGGACCCGCTTGCCGACCGTCTGGAACGCGCGGGTCTGTCGCGTACCATGTCCGTGGTAGTGATCACCTTTGCGGTCGTGCTGGCCTTCGTCGCCATCGTTCTGCTGGTCATGCCGATCCTGGTGCGCCAGGCCACCGCCCTGATCGAGACCGCGCCGGAAATGATCAGCCAGGCGCGGGGTTTCCTGGACACGCGCTTTCCCAACCTGATCCCGCAGGGCGACGGGCTGCAGCAGACGCTGACCGACCTGCAGGCGACGATGGGCGATCAGGCCGCACGCCTGGCATCGACCGTCCTGGGATCGGTCACCGGCGTGCTGGGGACCGTGGCGCTGCTGGTCATCGTGCCGGTGGTCGCCTTCTATCTGCTGCTGGACTGGGATCACCTGGTCGCGGCCATCGACGACCTGCTGCCGCGCGAACATGCGGCGACCATCCGCCAGCTTGCCGCCGAGATCGACGACGCGCTGTCCGGGTTCCTGCGCGGACAGGGGGTCGTGATCGCCATCCTGGGGACGTGGTACGCGCTGGCGCTGATGCTGGTGGGCCTTCCCTTCGGCTTCTTCATCGGGATCATGGCGGCGGTCCTGTCCTTCATCCCGTATGTCGGGGTGCTGATCGGGGGCGCGACGGCCATCGGCGTGGCGTTGTTCAGCTTCTGGGGCGATCCGCTGTGGATCGGCGCGGTCGTCGCGATCTTTGCCCTGGGCCAGATCGTCGAAGGCAACTATCTGCAACCCAAGATCGTCGGCGGCCATGTCGGCCTGCACCCGGTCTGGCTGCTTCTGGCGCTGTCGGTCTTCGGCGCGCTGTTCGGCTTTGTCGGTCTGGTCATGGCAGTGCCGATGGCGGCGGCGCTGGGGGTGCTGGCGCGGTTCCTGATCGCGCGCTATCGCGAAAGCTCGCTGTTTACCGGGCAGGCATTGCCGGCGGAACCGTCGCAGCCTATCCTGGTAGAGATGGTGCCCGCGGGCACCGTGGCCGCACGGATGCGCACCGCGCGGATGGATGCCGACCGCGCCCGCAGCCAGCAGCAGATCGAGGCCATGCAGGAAAACCTGGCGCGCCGCGACCTGCAAGGCTGACGGGTTGAGCCTGTTTCCGCCCTCGCGCCAGCTGACGCTGGACCTGACCACGCCACCCGCCCATGCGCGGGCGGATTTCCTGCCCGCGCCTGCCAACCATGCCGCGCTCAAGGCGCTGGACCGCCCCCAGGACTGGCCCGCGGGCCGGATGCTGCTGATCGGGCCCGAAGGGTCGGGCAAGACCCATCTGGCGGCCTTCTGGGCGGCCGAGAACGGCGCGCGCCGCATCAGCGCCTCGGCCCTGCGCCCCGATGCCGCCGATCTGCTGGCCGCCGACGGCGGCGCCGTGGTGGTCGAGGATGCCGATCACGCGGGCTTTGCCGCGGGGGCCGAACAGGCGCTGTTCCATCTGTGGAACCTGTGCGGACCCCGCGACTGCCTGCTGCTGCTGACCGCACGGACGCCGCCGCGGGACTGGGGACTGGTGCTGCCCGATCTGCGGTCGCGCATGGACGCGATGCCGCAGGTGCGGCTTGGGTCGCCGGACGAAGCGCTGATGGCCGCGGTACTGGTCAAGCTGTTCGCGGATCGCCAGCTGGCCGTGCCTGCGGGGCTGATCGACTGGCTGGTGCTGCACATGGATCGCGACCTGGGCCTGGCGCGTCGGCTGGTCGCGGCGATGGACCATGCGGCCATGGCGCAGAAGGGCCCGGTGACCCGCCGGATCGCGGCCGACCTGCTGGACAAGCTGTCCGAGGGTGACGCATGATCGCGTCCACGCCAGCCGCCGGACGATCATGACCCAAGCCGATTTTCTTCGCACGCCGTTCCCTGAACCCAAGACCTTGCCCGAGGGCGTTCCCGAAGGCGCCGCGCGGTTCTTCAACCGCGAGCTGTCCTGGCTGTCGTTCAACTGGCGCGTCCTGGACGAGGCGCGCAATCCCCGCGTGCCGCTGCTGGAGCGCCTGCGCTTCGTGTCGATCAGCGCCACAAACCTGGACGAGTTCTACACTGTCCGCGTGGCCGGCCTGCGCGAACTGGTGCGCGAGGGCAGCACCACGCCCTCGGATGACGGCCTGACACCGGCGGAACAGCTGGCCCTGATCAACGCCGACGCGCGCCGCCTGATGGGCGCGCAGCAGGGCGTCTGGAACACGCTGCGCAAGGAGATGGAGCAGGCGGGCATCGTCATCCTGTCCCGCCAGCGCCTGACCCGCGCCGAGGAGGAGTTTCTGAACGGCCATTTCCAGAACCTGGTCTTTCCGGTCCTGTCGCCCTTGGCCATCGACCCCGCCCACCCGTTCCCGTTCATCCCGAACGCGGGCTTTTCGCTGGCGCTGGAGCTGGCGCGCGAGACCGATGGCCGCAAGATGCAGGCGCTGCTGCCGATCCCCGCGCAGCTGCCGCGGTTCGTGCCCCTGCCGGGCGGGCAGCGGTTCCTGCGGCTGGAGGATCTGCTGCTGATGCATCTGTCCAGCCTGTTTCCCGGCTATCGCGATACGGGCCATTGCAGCTTCCGCGTGCTGCGCGACAGCGATCTGGAGGTCGAGGAGGAGGCCGAGGACCTCGTCCGCGAGTTCGAGACCGCCCTGAAGCGGCGCCGCCGCGGCAGCGTCATCCGGCTGAAGATCACCGCCGGCGCCCCCGACCGCCTGCGCCGCCTGATCATGGAGGAGCTGGAGGTCAGCCCCGACGAGGTGATCGAGGTCGAGGGCCTGCTGGGCATGGCCGATCTGCGCGAACTGGTGCTGGACAGCCGCCGCGACCTGATGTGGCCCGCCTTCACCCCCCGTGTCCCCGAGCGGATCCAGGACCATGACGGCGACATGTTCGCGGCGATCCGCCAGAAGGACATGCTGCTGCATCACCCCTACGAGACCTTCGACATGGTCGTGCGCTATCTGGCGCAGGCGGCGCGCGACCCGGACGTGCTGGCGATCAAGCAGACGCTGTATCGCACCAGCCGCGACAGCCCCATCGTGGACGCGCTGTGCGAGGCGGCCGAGGCCGGCAAGTCGGTGACCGCACTGGTCGAACTCAAGGCCCGCTTCGACGAGGCCGCCAACATCCGCCAGTCGCGCCGGCTGGAGCGGTCGGGTGCGCATGTCGTCTATGGCTTCGTGAACTACAAGACCCACGCCAAGATCAGCACCATCGTACGACGCGAGGGCGAGGGCCTGGTGACCTATACCCACTACGGGACCGGCAACTATCACCCGATCACCGCGCGCATCTATACCGACCTGTCGCTGTTCACCTGCAACCCGGCGCTTGGCCGGGACGCGACCAAGGTCTTCAACTATCTGTCCGGCTATGTGCAGCCTGCGGGGCTGGAGAACCTGTCGATCTCTCCGATCGACCTGAAATCGCGGCTGATCGACCTGATCGGCCGCGAGGCCGAATATGCACGCCAGGGCCGCCCCGGCGCGATCTGGGCCAAGATGAACTCGCTGATCGAGAAGGACGTGATCGAGGCGCTGTATGCCGCCAGTGCCGCAGGTGTCCGCATCAGCCTGATCGTTCGCGGAATTTGCGGAATCAGGCCAGGAATCAAGGGTTTGTCAGAGAATATTCGCGTGAAGTCGATCGTCGGGCGTTATCTGGAACACAGCCGGATCGTGTGTTTCGGGTCCGGCCACGGCATGCCGTCGCCCAAGGCGCGGGTCTTCATCAGTTCGGCCGACTGGATGGACCGCAACCTGAACCGCCGGGTCGAAACGCTGGTCGAATGCGTGAACGACACGGTCAAGGCGCAGATCGTCAACCAGGTCATGGCCGCCAACATGGCCGACGAGGCGCAAAGCTGGTTGTTGCAGCCGGATGGCCGTTTCCTGCGTTACCTGCCCGAGGGGCGTGACGATCTGTTCAACTGTCATCGCTTCTTCATGGAAAACCCGTCCTTGTCGGGACGGGGAACGGCAGGCGCGCGTGACGTGCCGGCCCTGACCCATTCGGCGGATTGACGGTTTGGCCCCGCCGGGCCACTTAACGGGCGACCAAGGACAAGGGGCTGCAAGATGAACGGCGTACGCACGACAAGCGGCCAGACGATCGAGCCATTCGGCGGCAAGTTCCGCAAGCTGCCCAAGCGGGCCCTCAAGCGGATCGGCGTGGTGGATGTCGGGTCGAACTCGATCCGGCTGGTGGTGTTCGACGGGGCGGCTCGTTCGCCCGCCTATTTCTACAACGAAAAGGTCATGGCGGGTCTGGGCCAGGACATGGCCCGCACCGGCCGCCTGAACCCCGAGGGGATCAAGCGCGGCTTTTCCGCGCTGGCGCGTTTTGCAGCGCTGGCCCGCAGCATGGACATCGCGCCGCTGACCTGCGTCGCGACCGCCGCCGTGCGCGAGGCCGAGGACGGCCCCGCCTTCCAGCGCCGCGTCGAGAAGGAGACCGGCCTGAAGCTGCACGTGATCGACGGAGAGGAGGAGGCCCGGCTGTCCGCGCAGGGCGTCCTGCTGGGCTGGCCCGACGCCAAGGGGCTGGTCTGCGACATCGGCGGCAACTCCATGGAACTGGCGGAGGTCGCGGACGGCAAGGTCGGGCGGCGCGTGACGTCGCAGCTGGGCCCGTTCCGCCTGCAGCAGGTCGCCCCCGATCAGCTGCGCGCGCATATCACCACGATCCTGCAGGGGCTCGCCGAAAAGCTGGGCACCGATCACGACCGGATCTATCTGGTCGGCGGGTCGTGGCGCGCCATCGCGCGGCTGGACATGGAGCGCGTGGGCTATCCCATGACCGTCCTGCATGAATACCGCATGACCCCCGACGCGGTCGCCGACACCGTCGCCTGGATCGGCAAGCACGACTTGGGCACGTTGCGTGCCAAGGTCGGCATCTCCGCCTCGCGGATCGAACTGGTGCCGCTGGCCTCGCAGGTCCTGTCACAGATGATCGAGGTGTTCGATCCCAAGGAGCTGGCGGTGTCCAGCTATGGCATTCGCGAAGGGCTGCTCTATGAGCACATGTCGACGACGCTTCGCAAGCGCGATCCCCTGATCGAGGCGGCGCGCTTCACCGAAAAGCAGATGGCCCGCCTGCCGGGTTTCGGCAAGAAGCTGTACCAGTTCCTGCTACCGCTGTTTCCGAACCTGACGCCCGAACGCGACCGCCTGATGCGGGCGGCCTGCCTGCTGCACGACACCGCATGGCGCGCCCACCCCGATTACCGGGCCGAAGCCTGCTTCGACAACGTCACGCGCGCGAACATGGCGGCGCTGAGCCACCCCGAGCGGATCTTCCTGGGGCTGGCGCTGCTGCACCGCTACAAGAACAACCGCGCGGAATCGCAGATGGCGCCTCTGTTCGCGCTGCTGGATGACGACGAGATCCGCGCGGCCGAGATCCTGGGCAAGGCAATGCGCTTTGGCGCGATGTTCGCGATCGACGATCCGTCCGATGCGGCCAGCCTGCGCCTGACCCCGGCCGGCACGCTGGAGCTGCGCCTGACGTCCACCGGCCGTCACCTGATGGGCGAGGTTGCGCAGTCGCGCTTTCTGTCGCTGTGCAAGTCGATCGGCGTCGTCGGCATCGTCAAGTAGACGGGCCATCGACACTGTCGGATGCGAAAAGGGCGCCCCGCGGGGCGCCCTTTCCTGTTCTGCCAAGGGGCAGGGGGATGATTACATCATCCCGCCCATGCCGCCCATGTCGGGCATGCCGCCGCCGGCACCGCCCTGGCCCTTGGGCTCGGGCTTCTCGGCGATCATGGCTTCGGTCGTGATCAGCAGGCCGGCCACCGACGAGGCGTCTTCCAGCGCAGTGCGGACGACCTTTGCGGGGTCGATCACGCCGAACTTGAACATGTCGCCATATTCCTCGGTCTGGGCGTTGAAACCGAACGACTTGTCGGTCGACTCGCGGACCTTGCCGGCCACGACGGCGCCGTCGACGCCTGCGTTTTCGGCGATCTGGCGCATCGGGGCCTCCAGCGCGCGGCGAACGATGGCGATGCCTGCGTCCTGGTCGCTGTTTGCGCCGGTCAGGCCTTCCAGAACCTTGCCGCCCTGCACCAGAGCCACGCCGCCGCCGACGACAACGCCTTCCTGGACAGCTGCACGGGTCGCGTTCAGCGCGTCATCGACGCGGTCCTTGCGCTCTTTGACCTCGATTTCGGACATGCCGCCGACGCGGATCACGGCAACACCGCCGGCCAGCTTGGCCACGCGCTCCTGCAGCTTCTCCTTGTCGTAGTCCGAGGTGGTTTCCTCGATCTGCTGACGGATCTGGCTGACGCGTGCCTCGATCTCGGCCTTGTCGCCGGCGCCATCGACGATGGTGGTGGTGTCCTTGTTGATCGTGATCTTCTTGGCGCGGCCCAGCATGTCGATGCCGACATTCTCCAGCTTCATGCCCAGGTCTTCGCTGATGACCTGACCGCCGGTCAGGATCGCCAGATCCTGCAGCATCGCCTTGCGACGATCACCAAAGCCCGGTGCCTTGACGGCAGCGATCTTCAGGCCGCCGCGCAGCTTGTTGACGACCAGCGTGGCCAGAGCCTCGCCCTCGACGTCTTCCGAGATGATGACCAGCGGCTTGCCCGACTGGATGACGGCTTCCAGCAGCGGAACCATCGGCTGCAGCGACGACAGCTTCTTCTCGTGCAGCAGGATGTAGGCGTCTTCCAGATCGGCGACCATCTTGTCGGGGTTGGTCACGAAGTAGGGCGACAGGTAGCCGCGGTCGAACTGCATGCCTTCGACGACTTCGACCTCGGTCTCCATCCCCTTGTTCTCTTCGACGGTGATGACACCCTCGTTGCCGACCTTCTGCATGGCGTCGGCGATCTGACGACCGATCGAGGCTTCGCCGTTGGCCGAGATGGTGCCGACCTGCGCGACTTCGTCGCTGTCGTTCACCGGGCGCGAGGCGGCCTTGATGGCCTCGACGACCTTCGAGGTGGCCAGGTCGATGCCGCGCTTGAGGTCCATCGGGTTCATGCCGGCGGCGACCGCCTTCATGCCTTCCTTGACGATGGCTTGGGCCAGGACCGTCGCGGTGGTGGTGCCGTCACCGGCCTCGTCGTTGGTGCGCGAAGCGACTTCGCGGACCATCTGGGCGCCCATGTTCTCGAACTTGTCGGACAGTTCGATCTCTTTGGCGACCGACACGCCGTCCTTGGTGATGCGGGGCGCGCCGAACGACTTGTCGATGACCACGTTGCGGCCCTTGGGACCAAGCGTGACCTTGACGGCATCGGCCAGGATGTTGACGCCGCGCAGCATGCGGTCGCGCGAGTCGGTGCCGAATTTGACTTCTTTAGCAGCCATGAAAAATCTCCTGAATGTTGGGGGAAAGAAGCGTCTTGGGGCCGATCAGCTCAGCACACCCAGGATGTCGCTTTCCTTCATGATCAGCAGCTCTTCGCCGTCGACCGTGACTTCGGTGCCCGACCATTTGCCGAACAGGACGCGGTCGCCAGCCGAAACCGACGGTGCGATCAGTTCGCCCGAATCCTTGCGCGCGCCTTCGCCCACGGAAATGATCTCGCCCTCGGCGGGCTTTTCCTTGGCGTTGTCGGGGATGATCAGGCCGCCCTTGGTCTTCTCTTCCGATTGGACGCGACGGACCAGCACGCGGTCATGCAGCGGTTTGAATGCCATTGTCGAACACTCCTTGATTCAGGTTGCAGTGTTGCTTTGTTGGCACTCACCGGGTGCGAGTGCCAATGACGGCTAGATAGGCAAATCGCCCAAGCCTGTCAACGGGTCATCGCGGTCTGGTGTCTGGCGGCAGGGGGGCAAACATGACAGTCTGGCGGCCATTGACGGACCAGCAAGGATACCCATGCGACTGACGATTGCCGCCGCCCTGTTCGCCCTGTCGGGACATGGCGCGATGGCCGCCTGCACCGGCCAGAACCTGTTCGACATCATGCCCGCCGAACGCGCCGCGGCGATCGAGGCCGCCAGCCGCGACGTCCCCTTTCGCCAGGGCCTGTTGTACCAGGCCGTGCGCGACGATCAGCGCATCACGCTGGTGGGCACCTATCACTTCGGCGATGCGCGCCACCAGCCGATGATCGAGCGTGTCCGCCCGCTGATAGATGAGGCCCATGCGCTCTATGTCGAGGCCGCCCCCGCCGAGGAGGCCCGCCTGACAAAGGCGCTGACCGAGGATCCGACCCTGATGGTCGATCCCGACGGGCCCACCCTGCCGGAACGCCTGTCGCCCGACGAATGGGATGCGCTGTCGCAGGCCATGTCGGATCGCGGCACGCCGGGTGTCATCACCGCCCGGATGCGGCCCTGGTATGTCGCGCTGATGCTGGGCGTCTCTCCCTGCATGGTCCGCACCATGGCCGAGCAGGGAGGAGAGTCCGGCGGCCTGGACCACCTGCTGGTGGCCGAGGCGCAGGACGCGGGCACGCCCGTCCGCTCGCTGGAGCCGTGGGACACCATCTTCGGCCTGTTCGAGGGCCTGACGCCCGAGCAGGAGCTGGACATGATCCGTGCAAGCCTGCCGGCGGCCAGCTATGCCGACGATTACGCGGTGACGCTGACGGATGCCTATTTCGACGGGGATGTCTGGAAGATCTGGGAGTTCGGGCGTTTCGACGCCTATGCCAATTCCGGATTGTCCAGGGAAGAGGTTGATCGCCAAATGGACCTGGCCCAGACCCGGCTGATGGATGATCGCAACCGCGCTTGGATCGCACCGCTGCTGGAGGGTGCCGTCGAGGCCGGGGATGAGGGAATTGTCGCAGCCTTCGGTGCGCTGCACCTGCCCGGAGAGGCGGGGGTCCTGTCGCTGCTGCAGGACGAGGGCTTCACGATCACCCGTCTGGACGGGTGACCGGATCTATTGGCCGTTCAGGACGCCAAGCGCGTGGGCACGGCCCTGTTTTTGATAGGTGATGCGGCTGTCGCCGATCTCGCTGATGGTGCCGCCGTTGATGCGGTCGCCGATGCGCAGCGTCAGCACGCGACCGTTGGACAGGCGGACCAATGCCCGGCTTGCCCGGCCCGCGCCGATCGTGCCGATGATCTGGGTGCTGCTCAGCTGGATGCCGTCCTTGACAGTGGCGCTGGCGGCGGCATTGCCGATGGCGTTCTGCGGGACGGCGGCCATGACCTCGGGCTCGCTGTCGACCTCGGGCGGGCGGTACTGCTGGTTGCGCGCTGCGGCGGCCTGCGCCTCGGCCTGGGCCTGGGCGCGGGCACGGGCTTCGGCTTGGGCGCGGGCCTGGGCTTCGGCCCGGGCGTCGGCTGCGGCTTGTGACCGGGCGCGCGCCTCGGCCTGGGCCTGCAATTCGGCATCCTGCCGGCGCTGTTCCGCGATCGCGGCCTCGGCCGACTGCGCCTCGGCTGCGGCGCGCAGGTCGGGCGACGACGGCGACAGGGCTGCGGCGACCGGGGCGGCCGTGGCCACCATCGCGTTGACGGCGGCGCCACCGGCACGGCGCGGCGGAATGGCCGACGATGTCAGCGCGGTCAGCGCCACCGCGCCGGGCGCGGCAGGGCTGTTGCCGATGGCCGATGCGATGGCATCCTCCACGGCCTGCTCCGACACCGCGGGGCTGGCCACGGTGCGCGTGCCGGGCCGGCTGTTCGGGCGGGCCGACCGCAGGATGGCGCCCGACGGTGCGGCGGTGGGGCCGGGATCGATGGCCGCGGGACGGGGTGCCGCAAGGCTGGCCGCCGCACTGGCCCGCGGGGCGGGGCGGGCGGCATCGACGGCCTGTGCCACGGCGTCCTGCACCGCCTGTTGCGACGGTGCGCGCACAGAGACCGGCCGGCGCGTGGGCCGGGCGTCTGCCAGTTGGAACACCAAGCCGCGCTCGGCCTGGCTCAGCGGCGCGTTGCCTGCCTGCGCGGTCCGCAGATCGCGCAGCTGACTGATGATCAGGTCGCGTTCCGCCTGCGTCAGCGCCGCGGTCTGCTCGGGCGCGCTGCCTTCGTCCAGCAGGGACAGCCGGTCGGGGCGCGAGGGCGGGCGGGCTGACGGTTGTGCCGGGGCAGCGGCAGCCTCGGCCGCAGGCCGGGCCGGGGCGGGACGCGCTTGGGCCGGGCTGGGCGGACGTGCCGCCGGGGTGGCGGTGGTCTGCGCCGGGGCGGCCTGCGCGGAGGCGGCCGCCGCTGCGGGGCGATTGGCTGGCGCCGAAGCCGGAGCGGACTGCGCGACGGGTGCCGCGGCGGGGCGCGACGGCGGCCGCGCGGCCGCGACGGGTGCCGCCGGTTGGTTCTGCACGCCATACGGCAGCGGATTGGCCGGGACCGTCGGCTGGCGGTCGGGCGTGGCAGGTACGGAGGCCGCAGCCGGGGTCGCCCGGGGCGGACGGGCCGACCGCGCCAACTGCTCGGCCTGCGCGGCGGCGGTTTGCGCGGCGGACGGGGTCGGCGCGGTTGCAGCGGGTGTCGGCGTCGCGGGTGCCGCGGCGGTCGCCATGGTCTCTGCGGGTGCAGGTTCGGCGGGCGTCGGCTCCGCGGCGGGCGCAACTTCGGTGGTCGCGGTTGCAGCCGGGGTGGCCGTCAGATCGGCGATCATCGATGCTGCGGGCGGCACGGCGACTGGTGTCGATGCAGGGGCAGGCGCACGGGCCTGGGCCAGCGCCTCGGCCAGGGCCTGATCCAGGGCGTCGGGCTGTTCGGGCGTCGTCTGCGCGGTCTGCGGTTCCTGTGCCACAGGGACGGGGTCGACCGGCGTCGTGGTCGTAGGTGCAACCGGGATGGCTGCTTGCGGGGCGGGTGCCGTCTGCTGCGGCTCTGCCGCGACGGGAGCCTGCTGGACAGGTGCCTGCTGAACGGGGGCCTGCGGAACGGGGGCTTGGGCCAGTTCCTCCTGCGGCGCGGGGCGGCCAAGGAACAGCAGCGCCACGACCAGCAGCAGGGCCAGCCCGCCCACCAGGACAGGCAGACGCGCCGGGTCCAGGGCGCGTAGGCGGTCGGACAGCGTCGGCGCGACGTCTTCGGCGGGTGCGGCCGCGTCGCGTTCCGCCCGGGCGGCGGCGGCGCGGCTGTGCACGGCCTCGGCCCGCGGCGACAGGCGCTTTGCGGTCAGCGGCCCGCTGCCGTGGCGGATCACCGCGGCAGGCGTCTCACCCGTCGGGGGCGCGACGGTGTCGGTGGCGGGCGGGACCGAGACCGCTGCCGGGACCGCGACCACATGCGGGATGATGCGCGAAATGACCGGCACCGCCGCGACGACGGGCTGTTCGATCTCGATCTGCGGGGCGGTCACGCGCGCCTGGCTGAGGACCGGCTCGCTGAAGGGCCGGCGGTTGTACTGTTCCTGCACCAGCCGCGAGGGGCCGAAATCGGGATTGCCCTGGAACCGGTCGTCGCCCGGCCGCGCCTGAAATCCGGATGGGCGAAAGCCCTGGGCGCGGGCGAAATCCTCGGCCTCGTGCAGGGTGCGGCGGGCGACGGCGGCCACGCGCAACGTCTCGATGTCGCCGTTCGTGGCGGGGCACCAGTCGAAGGCCAGATCCTCGGCGCGATAGGGGGTCGACGCCTCCAGCGCGCGCGCAATGGTTGCAGCGGTGTCCGAGCCGAAGGGGACCGTCAGCACCGTGTACAGGATCTGATCGTCGGGGATCACCAGGACCGTGTCCAGTTCCCCGGCCTGGCCGCCCGCCTGCTCGCGCAGCCCGTTCAGCACGGCGGCCATGTCGCCGCCGGCGAAGCGGGCATGGCCCAAGGGCCGCCAATCCGGGCCGTTGCGGCATTCCAGCCGGACCGCCTCCTGGGTGAAGCTCATGGCGAATTCGGGTGGCGCGGCGTGCTGGTTCATGGCTGTCTTCACTGCTCGGGGTGCGTCGCGTGGTCGTGCCCGCGACGTCATTGTTCACCAATCACCACTACCGCAAATTGTGGAACGTTGAAAGAAGAACTGCCATATCTGTGATCGGTTTTGCGCGTGAAAGGGCTAGGAAGCGGGCATCGGGCAGGGCATCAACGCCTGAGCGAACACGCGATCAGAAAGGATCCCCTGATGCGACCGATCTTCCGTGCCCCCCCTGCAAGACGGCTGGCCCTGTCCGTGGCCATGACCGCCCTGATGGCCGCACCCGTCCTTGCCGCGCCCATGGCCTGCGGTCCGGCCGGTCCGTCGCGCCTGACCGTCACCGGCGAGGGGCAGTCGCGCATCGCCCCCGACATGGCGACCGTCCAGCTGGGCGTGACCACGCAGGCCGACAGCGCCGCCGCCGCGATGGAGCAGAACAGCACCCAGCAGAGTGCCGTGATCGAGGCGCTGACCGGTGCCGGGATCGACGAGGCGCAGATCCAGACCTCGGGGCTGAACCTGAACCCGCTGATGCAGTACGGCGAAAACCAGGCCCCGACCGTCACCGGCTATCAGGCGACGAACACCGTTGCGGTGCGCGTGTCCGACCTGGCCCGTCTGGGCGAGGTTCTGGACGCCATCGTCACCGCGGGTGCCAATGAGATCAACGGCATCACCTTCAGCCGCGAGGATGGCGCCGAGGCGCAGGATCAGGCCCGCCGCGATGCCGTGGCCGACGCACGCCGCAAGGCCGAGCTGCTGGCAGAGGCCGCGGGCGTCGACCTGGGCCCGGTGCTGACGCTGCGCGACATTCAGACCGGTACGGGCGGCCCGCGCCCGATGATGCGCATGGAGGCCGCGATGGCCGATGCGGTGCCCGTCCAGGCCGGAGAGGTCGAGATGGCCGCCCAGGTCGAGATCGAATACGCGCTGGCCGGAGAGGGTGCCTGTGCGCCGATGCCGCCGCACGGTATGGGCATGCATCACGGCGACCGCGGTCATGGCGGCGCCGAGCATGGTGGGCCTGAGCATGGTGGCCCCGAACACGGCGGTCGGGAGCATGGCGGCCCCGCCGGTGGTCCGGCGAGCGGGCCTGACGGCAGCCCCGTGCATCCGCCGATGCCCGGCGACGGCGCGCCTGCGCCGGACGAACCGATCGTGCCCGGCATCGTCGAGCCACTGCCCGAGACCCCGGCGAACTGATCGGATGACATTGCAGGGACGGGCCGTGGGGCGACCCCCGGCCCGTTTCGTCAGGCTGTGGCCTTGGCCAGGGCCTGATCCAGGTCGGCGATCAGGTCGCCCGCATCCTCGATGCCCACCGACAGGCGGACGACCTCGGGGGCGGCCCCGGCGGCGCGCTGCTGATCCTCGGTCAGTTGGCGGTGGGTGGTGGAGGCCGAATGGATCACCAGCGACCGCGCATCGCCCAGGTTCGCCACATGGCTGAACAGCGACAGCGCATCGACCAGCTTGACCGCCGCCGCATAGCCGCCCCTGATCGCGAAGGTGAACAGCGCCCCGGCGCCCTTGGGATACAGCCGGCGCGCCGTCGTGTTCCACGGAGAGCTGTCCAGACCGGCATAGGTCACCCGCTCCACCCGGTCGTCGGCCTCCAGCCAGGCGGCGACCTTCTGCGCGTTGGCGACATGGCGTTCCATCCGCAGGCCAAGCGTCTCGATCCCCATCAGCGTGTAATGCGCGCCCTGCGGGTTCATGGTCATGCCCAGATCGCGCAGCCCGATGGCGATGCCGTGGAAGGTAAAGGCCATGTTGCCGAAGGTCTCGTGGAATTTCAGCCCGTGATAGGCGGGTTCCGGGGCCGACAGGCTGGGAAACTTGTCGCTGGCGGACCAGTCGAAGGTGCCGCTGTCCACGACCACGCCGCCGGTGACCGTGCCGTTGCCGGTCATGTATTTCGTCAAGCTGTGAACGACCAGCGTGGCGCCCATCTCGATCGGGCGGCACAGATAGGGGGTGGCCAGCGTGTTGTCGACGATCAGCGGGATTCCCGCCGCATCCGCGATGGCCGCGACCGCCGGGATGTCGGTGACCGACCCGCCGGGATTGCTGATCGATTCGCAGAAGACCGCGCGCGTGTCGTCGTCGATCGCCGCGCGCAGCGCCTCGGGGTCGTCGAAATCGACAAATTTGGCCGACCATCCGAATCGCCGGATCGTGTGGCTGAACTGGGTCACGGTGCCGCCATAGAGCCGGGTCGAGGCCACGATGTTGCGCCCCGGCGCCATCAGCGGAAACAGCGCCATGATCTGCGCCGCATGGCCCGACGAACAGCAGACCGCGCCCGCACCCCCCTCCAGCGCCGCGACGCGCGCTTGCAGCGCCGCGACGGTCGGGTTGGTCAGGCGCGAATAGATGTATCCGACCTCCTGCAGGTTGAACAGGCGCGCGGCGTGGTCGGCGTCGCGGAAGGCATAGGCCGTCGTCTGATAGATCGGCACCTGCCGCGCCCCGGTCGCCGGGTCGGCAGCCGCCCCCGCATGGATCGCCCGCGTGTCGAAACCCTGTTGATCGCTCATGATGTCCTCCCTCCGATGTGGCGCAAGCCTAGTCGCCGGGCCGGGCGGGCGGCAATCGGGAAAAGGCTTCCCCGACGGGGGACCGGGGCAGGGGAAATCCTCTCCTCAGCGGCCCTGGCGGCGCGCCATGAAGGCCAGCTTCTCGAACAGGGCCACGTCCTGTTCGTTCTTCAGCAGCGCGCCGTGCAGCTTGGGCAGCATCGTCGCAGGATCGCGGGCCAGATCCTCGGGCGACAGGTCCTCGGCCAGGATCAGCTTCAGCCAGTCCAGGAATTCGCTGGTCGAGGGCTTCTTTTTCAGCCCCGGCACGTCACGCAGTTCCATGAACTGGGACAGCGCGCTGTCCAGCAGGCGCGGTTTCAGCCCCGGGTGGTGCACCTCGACGATGGCGCGCAGGGTCGCGGCATCGGGAAACCGGATGTAATGGAAGAAGCACCGCCGCAGGAACGCGTCGGGCAGCTCCTTTTCGTTGTTCGAGGTGATGATGACCACGGGCCGGTGCGCGGCGCGCACTGTCTCTCCGGTTTCGTAGACGTGGAACTCCATCCGGTCCAGTTCCTGCAGCAGGTCGTTCGGAAACTCGATATCGGCCTTGTCGACCTCGTCGATCAGCAGCACGACCCGCGCGGGGGCGGCAAAGGCCTGCCACAGCTTGCCCCGCCGGATATAGTTCGACACGTCGTTCACACGCGCGTCGCCCAGCTGGCTGTCGCGCAGCCGACTGACCGCATCGTATTCGTAAAGCCCCTGCTGCGCCTTGGTCGTGGACTTCACGTGCCATTCGATGATGGGCATGCCCAGGCTGGCGGCGACCTGCCGGGCCAGCTCCGTCTTGCCGGTTCCGGGCTCTCCCTTGACCAGCAGCGGGCGTTCCAGCGTGACGGCGGCGTTCACCGCCAGGGCCAGATCGGGCGGGGCCACATAGCGGTCGGTTCCCGTGAACTGCATGAAAACTCTCCTTTAGCGCAAGGTGCTTGCCCGCAACTGCCCGCAAAGTTGCGGCGAATTGCACGCCGCGCATCATTAGCGCCCTGAACCCTAGTGACAAGCAGCACGTCATACTTTAAGGGACCGCGCAAGGTGCCGGTAATTTTGCTCCGCCCGGCGCCGCCGGAGGACGTAATGAAAGCCCAGACCTTCCTTCCCCAGGATTATCGTCCCGCCGAGGACGAACCCTTCATGAACGAGCGTCAGCTCGAATATTTCCGGCGGAAGCTCGAGGCCTGGAAGCAGGAACTGCTCAGCCAGTCGGCCGAGACCCTGGAAGGACTGCAGGACAGCGCCCGCAGCGTTCCCGACCTGGCCGACCGCGCCAGCGAGGAGACCGACCGCGCGCTGGAACTGCGTACCCGCGACCGTCAGCGCAAGCTGGTCAGCAAGATCGACGCCGCGCTGCGCCGCATCGAGACCGGCGATTTCGGCTATTGCGAGATGACCGGCGAGCCGATCAGCCTGCGTCGCCTGGATGCCCGTCCGATCGCAACCATGACACTGGAGGCGCAGGAGCGTCACGAGCGCAAGGAACGCGTTCACCGCGACGACTGATCCATCCGTCAGCGCCGCGCCAGGCCCCGCCCGGTGCGGGGCCTTGTCATATCCGGAGGTCCGATCCATGTCCGCGCTTGAGAACCGCCCCGTGACCGTCATCGGCGCCGGAATCGGCGGCCTGACGGCGGCCCTGGCCCTGGCGCGACGCGGGGCGCAGGTCACGGTCGTGGAACGCACGCCCGAACTGGGCGAGGTCGGTGCGGGGATCCAGATCTCGGCCAATGCGGTGCGGGTGCTGGATGCGCTTGGCCTGGGAACCGCGCTGGATGGCGCCGCGCTGCGCACAGACGCGGTGCAGCTGAACGACGAACGCGGGCGGCGCGTGCTGCGCATGGACCTTCGGGCGCACCGCCCCGAGGCGCGCTTTCTGCTGATCCACCGCGCCCGGCTGATCGGTCTGCTGGCCGATGTGGCACGGCAGGCGGGCGTGACGATCCAGCTTGGCGTGACGGCGGCTGATGCCGATGGCCTGACCATCGCCGCCGACGGGCTGCGCAGCACGCATCGGGCAGCATTGAACGGCCAGCAGGTGCCATTCTTCACCGGCCAGACCGCATGGCGCGCCCTGATCCCCGATGCCGGAGGCGCGCCCGTCGCGCAGGTCTTCATGACCGCGCGCAGGCATCTGGTCAGCTATCCGCTGCCCGGCGGCCTGCGCAACATCGTGGCCGTCGAGGAACGCCCGGACTGGCAGGACGAGGGCTGGTCCCATCCCGGCGACCCCGACCGCCTGCGCGCGGCCTTTGCGGGCATGGGCGGGCCGGTGCCGGGCTGGCTGGCCCAGGTGGACCATACGCATCTGTGGGGTCTCTTCCGCCATCCGGTCGCGTCGCGCTGGCATGACGACCGGCTTGCCCTGCTGGGCGATGCGGCCCACCCGACGCTGCCCTTTCTGGCCCAGGGCGCGGGCATGGCCATCGAGGACGCCTGGACGCTTGCCGCCTGCCTGGACACGATCCCGGATCAGCCACAGGCCCTGGCCCGCTATCAGGCGCTGCGCCAGCCACGCGTGACCCGGATCGTCGATGCGGCGAACGCCAATGCCCGCAACTATCATTTCGGGGGTGTCATGCGGATCGGCGCGCATTCGGTGCTGCGCGTGGCGGACCGCCTGGCGCCGTCGCTGATGCCCGGTCGTTTCGACTGGCTCTATGACTTCGATCCCGTGGGACAGATACCCTGACCCGCCATCGGCACCCCTCCGCGACGGGGGGTCCGGGGGGCGCATAGCCCCCCGGCCGCCGCGGGACGCAAATCAGGCCGCGCGTTCGACCGCCGCGACGATGCCGTCGACGACCTCGCGCAGGACGGCCTCGTCCTCGGCCTCGGCCATCACCCGGATCAGCGGCTCGGTCCCCGATTTCCGGATCAGCACCCGGCCGGACCCGGCCAGCCGCGCCTCGGCATCCGCGATCATGCGCTTGACCGGCTCGGCCGCCAGCGGATCGGCACCCGCGGCATAGCGGACGTTCTTCAGCATCTGCGGCACGGGTTCGAACTGCGCGACCAGTTCGCTTGCCGCCCGACCCGTCTCGGCCATCGCGCCCAGCACCTGCATCGCGGCCACCAGCCCGTCGCCGGTGGTGGCATAGTCGGTCATCACGATATGACCCGACTGTTCACCGCCCAGGTTGAACCCGCCCTCGCGCATGCGCTCGACCACATAGCGGTCGCCGACCTGCGTCCGCTCCAGCCGCAGGCCGCGCGCGGTCAGGTAATGCTCCAGCCCCAGGTTCGACATGACCGTGGCGACCAGCGCGCCGCCTGCAAGCCGGCCCTGTTCGGCCCACCGCCCGGCCAACAGCGCCATGATCTGGTCACCATCCGCCACGCGGCCCGTCTGGTCCACGATCACCACCCGGTCGGCATCGCCGTCCAGGCTGATTCCCAGATGCGCGCCATGGGCACGGACCGCATCGGCGCAGGCCTGGGGATGCGTGCTTCCGACGCCGTCGTTGATGTTGAACCCGTCCGGCTCGACGCCAAGGGGGATCACATCCGCGCCCAGTTCCCACAGGACGTCGGGCGCGGCGCGATAGGCGGCGCCGTTCGCGCAGTCCAGGACCACCTTCAGCCCGTCCAGCCGCAGCTTGGCCGGGAAGGTCGTCTTGGCATATTCCATGTAGCGGCCCCGACCGTCGTCGATCCGCTTGGCCCGGCCGATGCTGGCCGGGGCGACCGGTTCCATCGCGCCCGCGACCAGCGCCTCGATCTCGGCCTCGGCCTCGTCGGACAGCTTGAAGCCGTCGGGACCGAAGAACTTGATGCCGTTGTCCTCGGCCGGGTTGTGACTGGCCGAGATCATGATCCCCAGATCGGCCCGCATCGACCGCGTCAGGAACCCGACGGCCGGCGTCGGCACCGGGCCCAGCAGCAGCACGTTCATCCCCGTGCTGGTCAACCCCGCCGTCAGCGCGTTTTCCAGCATGTAACCCGACAGGCGCGTGTCCTTGCCGATCACCACGCGGTGCCGGTTGCGCCCGTCGCGGCGAAAGTAACGGCCGGCGGCGGCGCCAAGGCGCAGCGCCATCTCGGCGGTCATCGGATAGGTGTTGGCGCGCCCGCGGACCCCGTCGGTGCCGAAAAGCTTTCTGCTCATGTCCCTGCCTTCCCGTTCTTGTTGAGGGCCGCGATCAGGCGCAGCCCCTGTGCGTGTTCCGCGACATCGTGGACGCGGTGGATCTGGACCCCCTGGGCCACGGCCGCGACCGTCAGGGCCAGCGTGCCGGGCATGCGCTCTGCCGCCAGGTCGGCCCCGCCGATCCGGCCGATGAAACGCTTGCGCGACACGCCCAGCAGGATCGGGCAGTCCAACCCATGATACAGCGAAATCCGCCGCAGGATCGCCAGATTATGCGCCTCCGTCTTGCCAAAGCCGATGCCCGGATCGATCACGATGCGATCAGCGGGAATGCCCGCCCGGACCGCCCGGTCGATGCGTGCGGCCAAGGCATCATAGACGTCCAGCAGCACGTCGTCGTAACGCGGGTCGTCCTGCATCGTGGCGGGCAGCCCCTGCGCATGCATCAGGCAGACAGGCACCCCGGCACCGGCCACCAGGGGTGCCAGTCCCGCATCGAAATCGAAGCCCGACACGTCGTTGACCATACCGGCCCCGGCGGCAAGCGCCGCCTGCGCGACCGCGGCCTTGCGCGTATCGACCGATATCGGCAACAGGCCGCGGGCAGCCTCGATCGCGGGCAGGATGCGGGCAATCTCGTCCGGGACGGCGATCTCCTCGGCTCCGGGACGGGTGGATTCGCCGCCGATGTCCAGCAGGTCCGCCCCATCCGCCGCCAGGGTCCGCGCCTGCGATGCAGGATCGTACCGGCCGCCGTCCGAGAAGCTGTCGGGGGTCGCATTGACGATGCCCATCAGCCGCGGCCGGTCCAGCGTCAGGCGCAGGACGGACGGCCGCGGGGCTGTCAGGGCCGCCATCACGCGATCGGGTGCGCTGTCGACGATGCGCGGGGCCGCGCCGCGCTGCAGGCATTCCAGATGCGTGAACCCGGTCCACCCGCCGGCGAGGGGCCAGCGGCCACCCTGATCCTGCGGGATGGGGCGATAGTAGAGGCCGTCCTGCATCATCGGATGTCAGGCGGTGCGCAGATGCGCGACGCTGACCGCCAACCCGTCCGGTACGACCGGCAGCGGCCTGTCGGTAGGGCCGGCGAAATCGATGTGATGGGCCCCAAGACGCCCCGCAAGCCACAGCGCAAGGCTGTCGGGACCGTCGCCTGCATCCGGGGCATCGGCGGCAAGACGCGTGGGCGCCCAGATCACCGGCTGGCGCAGCTGGATCGCGGCGTCCAGTTCGGTGCGGGTCTCTGCCACCTCGATGCCCAGGTCGCCGCCAAGCCGCCATGCGGCCTGATCCAGCGACAACAGCGCCAGGCGGCGGGCATGCGGGCCGTCATCGGTGATGGGTAGGGCGCCCGGAACGATCACGACCGCCCCCGGGGCCAGCAGTGCGCCGGGCGCATGCACCAGGATCGCCACCTGTGCGGCCACGCCCGTGGCGGGCACGCGGCCCCGATGGCGGATGATCGACACGCCAAGGGCGCCCGGACCGCGGTCCAGCTTTTCGACGCTGACGGTGATGCGGGCGGCGCGGGGATGGGCTAGCACCTCGGCGGCGATGCGTTCGGCCAGCGTCTCGACAAGGTTGTAGCGCTGATCGGCCAGCGCCGTGTCGACCGCCTGCGTCAGTACGTCATAGGACAGCACGGCGTCGACATGATCGCCGCTGCCCGCGACGGTCTCTCGCAGATCCACGGTCAGGTTGAAGCGCAGGCGCTGATCCAGGCCGCGTTCAGATTGAAAGGCGCCGATCTCGGCCGAAAGGACGTGGTCGCGCAGAAAGATGCGGTCGGGATGTTCCATATCCGCCATTCACAGCAAATCCGCGGCGCGGGCAACCCCCGCCGCAGACCTCAGTTCGAGGCGACGCGCTGATTGGTGCGATAGAAGATGTGGCGGCCGATCTGGACGGTGCGCTGGAAACGGCGCGACCAGGACGGGCTGACCGCCGGGGTGTGGAAATAGGTGGCGCCACCGGTCAACTGGCGCGGTGCGCCGGCCAGGGCTTCGGCCGCGATGTCCTGGGCACGCAGATAGGCGGCCTTGTTGCGGATCGGCTTGGCGCCGCCGATGGTATAGCTGAACTGGCTGGGCTGGTTGATCACGCCGCAGACGGTGCGGGGAAAGGCGCCGCTGTCGACGCGGTTCAGGATGACCTCGGCCACGGCCATCTGACCCTGGCGGCCCTCGCCGCGGGCCTCGTGGTAAAGGGCCTCTGCCATGCAGTCCAGATCGGCGCGGGAAATCACCTTGCGCGTGTTGGCCAGATGCAGGGTTTCGACGGGCTCATCGGGAGTGATCTCGACCGTGACGGGCATCGCGTCGGTATAAAGCAGCGGCGTGGGCCGCGGCGCGTTCGCGGCGGCTTGCAAAGCGCCGAACATGCCGGTATCGGCGGAAAAAAGCGATCCGTTTCCCCCGGCAAGGGCAGTGGTCGTCAGAAGGGGCATGGCTGTTGCCGCACATAAAAGAGCGTGCGCCAGCCGTTTCGACAGCTTGGGCATGTACAGTCCTATACAAGGTCCCGTGTTGACGGGGCATTAATGCCCGGTCGACAGGGATGGTCTGTCGCGCCGGGCGGGCTGACGATGTGATTAGGATTTTCGGCATCTGCTGTGCCATCCCACTTTGGCGTGAGGCCCGGAACCGGCCCGTTCGGGGCAGTTTTGGGCAGCAATCCGCCACGCCTTTGCGCGGAAACCGGCAACTTCCGGCACATGGGTGTAAGGGTCAGATGTTATGTCCAGCCAAATCAGCAACTTGCAGTTGCAGAATCACGACCGGGGCACAGGCGGGCGGTTTCTGATGGCCGATTGCGCCGCCGCAAGCCGCGCGACCGGCACGCGGAAGGGTGAACAGGACACGTAATCCACGCCCGCCTGATGGCAGAACGCGATGGATTCGGGGTTGCCGCCATGCTCTCCGCAGACGCTCAGGGTGATGCCCGGAGCCTGCGCGCGGGCGCGCTGCACGCCGATCAGCAACAGCTCTCCGACCCCGTCCTGATCCAGGACATGGAAGGGATCCTCGGCATAGACCCCCTGGCCCACATAGGTCCCCATGAAGCGCCCGGCATCGTCGCGCGACAGGCCATAGGTCATCTGCGTCAGATCGTTCGTGCCAAAGGACAGGAAGGCGCTGTGGGCCGCGATGTCGCCGGCACGCAGGGCAGCACGCGGCGTTTCCACCATCACGCCGAGGCGATAGGTGAAATCGGTGCGCATCTCGTTCCTGACGGCGGCCGCGACGGCGTCGATGCGGGTCTTGACCAGCTCGACCTCGCGCATGGCGCTGACCAGCGGGATCATGATCTCGGGGACGACGGGGTCGCCCTTGCGGCTGGCCTGGACGGTCGCCTCGAAGATCGCGCGGGCCTGCATGTCATAGATTTCTGGAACGGTGATCCCAAGACGGACCCCCCGCATGCCCAGCATCGGGTTGAATTCGGTCAGAGCCTCCACGCGCTGGGTCACGTCCGACAGCGGCAGGTCCAGCGATTCTGCCAGCTCGCGCAGCCCCTCGCGGTCATGGGGCAGGAATTCGTGCAGCGGCGGGTCGAACAGCCGGATGGTGACGGGAAGGCCGGCCATGATCTCGAACAGGCTGGCGAAGTCTTGCCGTTGCATGGGCAGGATGCGGTCCAGGGACAGGCGCCGGTCATCGGGCGTGTCGGCAAAGATCATCTCGCGCATGGCGGGCAGGCGTTCGGCGTCGAAGAACATGTGCTCTGTGCGGCACAGGCCGATGCCCTGGGCCTGGAACCGCCGGGCGGCGCGGGCGTCCTCGGGGGTGTCGGCATTGGCGCGCACGCCCATACCGCCCGCATCAGCGGCCCAGTCCATCAGCTGCGTGAACGCATCGTCCAGTGCGGGGGGCAGCAGGACGGCCGCGCCCGCCAGAACCTCGCCAGAGCTGCCGTCGATGGTGATCTCGTCGCCCTCGTGCAGGATGCGGGATCCGGCACGCACGCTGCGGGCGCGGGCGTCGATGGTCAGGCCGCTGGCGCCCACGATGCAGGGCAGGCCCAGGCCGCGGGCGATCACCGCCGCATGGCTGGTCGTGCCGCCCCGCTCGGTCAGCACCGCGACCGAGGCGTGCATGCCGCGGATGTCCTCGGGCACGGTTTCGCGCCGCACCAGGATACAGGGTTCTCCCCGTGCATGGGCGGATTGCGCGCTGGCGGCGGAAAAAACGATGCGCCCGGTGGCGGCCCCGGGGCTGGCATCGATGCCGCGCGCGATCACGTCGCGGGGCGCGCGCGGGTCGACCTGGTGGTGCAGCAGGTCGGCCAGGGCGCGGGGCTCGACGCGCATCAGCGCCTCCTCGGGGGGGATGATCCCGTCGCGCGCCAAGCTGACCGCGATGCGGACGCCGGCGCGGCTGCCGCGAGCCACGCGGGTGGCGTCGATGACGCTGATCCGGCCCTCGGTCACGACGAACTCGATCTGCATCTCCTCGCGCAGGCGCTCGCGGGCGGCGATGCCGAAGCGGACCAGGTCGGCAAAGATCTCGGGCGCGGTGTCCTCCAGCGCGGGGCCGCGGTCGTCGCGGGTCAGGAACAGCGTCTCGGCGCCCGCCCCGACGGTCGCGCCGTGGCGCTGGCCGCGAAAGCGTCCGGTGACGCGCGGGGTGCCGGTGACGGGGTCGATGAACTGGATCGTGCCCGATCCGCAGATGCCCGGACCAAGCGCCAGCGCCATTTCCTGCACCACCAGACCCAAGGGCGCATCGGCGGGCGCACCCTTGGCCTGACGCAGCAGGCGGGCGGTCGGCCCGTCCCATGCACGCGCCATGCTGCGCAGCACCTCGGACAGCTGTTCCGTGGGGTCCTGGGGGAAGGGCTGGTCCATCTCGTCCTGGTAGTGGCGCAGGCTGGCAGCCAGGGCATCGGGGCCGTCCTGCGTGAACAGGTCTGGGTTCAGCCGCGCGATATGGATCGCATAGCTCTGGACGAAGGACAAATAAACCGCATCCGCATTATCGCGCCCGATCACCTCGGCCAGTCGCGCGTGCAGCGCATCGTTGATGCCGACGTTCAGGACGGTTCCCGGCCCGCCCCATTCCGGCATCGCGGCCGAGGGGCGTACGCTGACCAAGCCGCTGCCCGCAAAGATGTCCAACAGGGCGTCGGGCTGGATGCGCCGTCCCTGGGCGATCATGCGGACGGTGTCGGCAGGGATCGCAAAGCTGCGCGGGACGGGAAGCTGCATCCGAACCAGCCGCTGCAGGCATTTCGCACGCCACCCATGCAGCTCGCGGCTGATCGGGGCCGAGGGCGTGATCTGCAATGCGGTGGCGGGTGGGGGTGCGCTGGTCATGACCCCGGCATCCTAGGGGCGGCGACCGCAGTCCCGCAAGGCCATTATGCGGCAGTGCAGCAGAGAGCCATGCGGCGCGTCCGCGCATGGCGCCGGATCGTTGGTGAAAGAAGGGATGTCCCCGCAGGGAGAGGGATCAGGGGACCGTGGCCCCCTGATCGGATCGCATGGGGATCAGCCCTCGGCGTCTTCCGCAGGGGCTTCCTCGGCCGGGGCGTCGGCAGCGGGTGCCTCCTCAGCGGGGGCGGCCGTGTCACCGTCCGCGATGGTCACAGTCATCATGTAGTCGGGCTCGGTCACCGATCCATTGGTGGCGGCGTCGCCCTTCTTGATGGAGTCCAGCACGTCCCAGCCTTCGATCAGCTGACCCACGACGGTATATTCACCGTCCAGGAACGGCGCCGGGGCCAGATCGATGAAGAACTGGCTGTTCGCGCTGTTGGGATCCATGGCGCGCGCCATGCCAACCGTTCCGCGGTCGAAGGTCTGTTCGGTGAACTCGGCCTCCAGGTCGGGCAGGTCGGAACCGCCCATCCCGGCCATCGCCGTGTCGCCGTCCTGACGGCCGTTCTCGACGTCGCCAGTCTGCGCCATGAAGCCGTCGATGACGCGGTGGAACACCACGCCGTCATAGGCACCCGAATTCGTCAGCTCGACCAGGCGGGCGACGTGGTTGGGCGCCAGATCCTCGCGCAGGTCCAGCACGATCGTGCCCTTGGAGGTGCCCTCGGCATCGGCAACTTCGATGACCATGTTCGGGCCGTCGGTATCCTCGATCTGCGGGTTGGTGCCCTGCGCGGTCGCGGCGGTGCCCAGCATCAGCAAGGCCGGAATCAGCGCGGCCTTACGCATCGGCGGCCACCTTGACGCTGATCATGCGGTCCGGGTTCACCGGCGGCTCTCCGCGGGCGATCTTGTCGACATGCTCCATCCCCTCGATTACGCGGCCATAGACGGTGTACTGGCCGTTCAGGAAATGATTGTCCTTGAAGTTGATGAAGAACTGGCTGTTCGCGCTGTTCGGGTTCTGCGACCGCGCGGCGCCGATGGTGCCACGGTCATGGGGCAGCTTGGAGAACTCGGCCGGCAGGTCCGGCTTGTCCGATCCACCCGTGCCGGCGCGGCCGGGGTTGTAGTCCTTTTCCATGTTCGCATGGGCCACGTCGCCCGTCTGGGCCATGAAGCCCTCGATGACGCGGTGGAAGGCCACGTTGTCATAGGCGCCGGCGCGGGCCAGTTCCTTCATGCGCTCGGCATGCTTGGGGGCCACGTCGGACAGCAGCTCGATGACGACGGGGCCGTCCTTGAGCTGGATGACGATGGTGTTTTCCGGGTCCTTGATCTCGGCCATGAGGCCCTCCTTTGTCAGGTGCGACCCTTGATCTAGGGTCTGTCGCTGCCCTGCGCAACGCGCGAAACCGTTATGGGGTCCGACCGGCAGGGCGGCGCGCATCCACCGGGCGCGGTTGACGCCGCGCCTGCCATGCGGGACAAGTTCGCCAACTCTTGGACCCTGAAGGATGCGACATGGCAAAGTTCAACACCATCGACGACATGGATCTTGACGGAAAGGTCGTGCTGACCCGGGTCGACGTGAACGTCCCCGTCGAGGACGGCCAGGTCACCGACACCACCCGCATCGACAAGATCGTACCGACGGTCAAGGACATCCAGGCCAAGGGCGGCATCCCCGTGCTGCTGGCGCATTTCGACCGCCCCAAGGGACAGCGCGTCGAGGGCATGAGCCTGCGCCAGATCGTTCCCGCGCTGGAGGCGGCGCTGGGCCAGCCGGTCGTCTTCGCCGACGACTGCATCGGCGGTCCCGCCAAGCGCGTCGTCGCGGCGCTGCAGCCGGGGCAGGTGGCCCTGATGGAGAATACCCGCTTTCACGCAGGCGAGGAACAGAACGACGGCACCTTCGCCGCATCGCTGGCGGCGCTGGGCGGTGCCTATGTGAACGATGCCTTCTCGGCGGCCCATCGCGCCCATGCCTCGACCGAGGGGCTGGCGCGGCTGATGTATGCGGGTGCGGGCCGCCTGATGGAGGCAGAGCTGAAGGCGCTGGACGCGGCGCTGGGCGATCCGCAACGGCCGGTGATGGCGGTCGTGGGTGGTGCGAAGGTCTCGACCAAGCTGGACCTGCTGACGAACCTGGTCGAGAAGGTCGACCATCTGGTGATCGGCGGGGGAATGGCCAACACCTTCCTGGTGGCCAAGGGCGTCGAGGTCGGCAAGTCGCTGGCCGAACGCGACATGGCCGATACTGCCCGTGCCATCCTGGAAAAGGCCGATGCCACCGGATGCAAGATCCACCTGCCGGTGGACATCGTCGTGGCACGCGAGTTCAAGGCGGGCGCAGCGTCCGAGACGCTGCCCGTCGATCAGTGCCCGGCCGATGCGATGATCCTGGATGCCGGCCCCGAGACGGTCGAGGCGTTGCGTCAGGCGATGACCGCCTGCAAGACGCTGATCTGGAACGGCCCGCTGGGGGCCTTCGAGATCGAGCCCTTCGACGCTGCCACCAATGCCGCCGCGCGCGCCGCGGCCGAACTGACCACGCAGGGACAGCTTGTGTCGGTCGCGGGCGGGGGCGACACCGTCGCGGCGCTGAACAAGGCGGGTGCGGCGGAGGAGTTCACCTTCATCTCGACCGCCGGAGGCGCGTTCCTGGAATGGATGGAGGGCAAGACCCTGCCGGGCGTCGCAGCACTGGAAGCCGCCAAGCGCTGAGCGAACGGCGCGCCGGTGGCGGCGCGCCTCAGCCTCCGGTCTGTGCGGCCTTGGCGCCGTCCTGATAAGCCCAAAGCATCTTGAGCCACTGGGCATAGGCCATCGGCGGGGTGACGCGTTCCGCCGATTGCACCGTGGACGCTGGCAGCAGTTCGGTCTGGCTGGCACCCGCCGTGATGGGGCGCATCCAGACCGTCCGCTGGTCCGCGCCGATGCGGGTTTCCAGCGCGCTGGACCCGATGCCGAAGATCGGCAGCTGATAATGCGCCAGGGTCGTGGTCATGAACATGGCATCCTCCTGTCGGGGTCTGTCCCTGCCATGCAGGATGCGGACAATTCGTCAGAAAATCGATTCATCTGTGATTAAGCTTTTAGGGATCGCCCGCGCCGCGACGCGGCGGAAAACCGCATCTGCCTGAATTTGTTAGCGTAACCAGCATTGCCGCGGGTCCGGCGCATGCTATCCAGCACCCGACAATAATAGGAGAGACCCATGCAGATGACCGACACGGTGCGCCGCATCCTGGCCAATTACGAGGGCGAGACGCCGGGCGTGAAGGCGCAGCTGGCCCGCATGATGATGACCGGAAAGCTGGCCGGCACCGGCAAGATGATCATCCTGCCCGTGGACCAGGGGTTCGAGCATGGTCCCGCACGGTCCTTTGCGCCGAACCCGGCCGGCTATGACCCGCATTACCATTATCAGCTGGCGATCGATGCCGGGCTGAACGCCTATGCCGCGCCGCTGGGGATGATCGAGGCGGGTGCGGACACCTTTGCAGGCCAGATCCCCACCATCCTGAAAGTAAACAGCGCCAACAGCCTGATGTCGGGCACGGCGGGCAAGAACCAGGCGATCACCGCATCGGTGGATGACGCGCTGCGGCTGGGCTGCGCGGCGATCGGCTTCACGATCTATCCGGGGTCGGACATGGCACTGGACATGTTTGAGGAGATCGTGGCCATGCGCAAGGAAGCCGCCGCCAAGGGCGTGGCGACCGTCATCTGGTCCTATCCGCGCGGCGAGGCGATCACCAAGGACGGGGAGACCGCCATCGACGTGGCTGCCTATGCCGCCCAGATCGCGGCACTGATCGGCGCGCATATCATCAAGATCAAGCTGTCGACCGACCACCTGATGCTGCCCGAGGCCAAGAAGGTCTACGAGGAGAAGGCGATCGACGTGTCCAGCCAGGCCAAACGGGTCGAGCATTGCATGCAGGCCAGCTTTGGCGGACGCCGCATCGTGGTGTTCTCGGGCGGGGCGGCCAAGGGGACCGATGCGGTCTATGACGACGCCCGCGCGATCCGCGACGGCGGCGGCAACGGCTCGATCATCGGGCGCAACAGCTTTCAGCGGTCGCGCGAGGATGCGCTGGCGATGCTGGGCAAGCTGGTCGACATCTATCTGGGCAAGGACGCCTGACCAAACGGACGCGCCCCCGAAAACGGGGGCGCGACGCGATCAGCGCCTTGCGGCGCGGGACGGGGGCCGGTGGCCCCCTTTTTCATACTTCCTCGATGCGCAGCTCGACCGGGTCGCTGACCAGGACTCCGGTGCGGGGCAGGGCCTCGATGGCGTAGTCGATGGCTTCGGGCGTGGTCTTGTGGGTCACGACCAGGACCGGGACGCTGGCTGGGCTGTGCTGGCCGTACTGGCGCATCCGGTCGATCGAGATGCCGGCATCGCCCAGGACCGTCGCGACCTTGGCCAAGGCACCGGGTTTGTCCTGCAGCTCCAGACGGATGTAATAGGCTGCGGGCACGGCCGTGCGGGCGGGCTGGGCCGCGGTCAGCGATCCGGCAGGCTGTCCGAAGACCGGCATGCGGACGCCGCGCGCGATCTCGACGATGTCGGACATGACCGCGCTGGCGGTCGGGCCTTCGCCCGCGCCCGCGCCGCGCAGGACGATCTGGCCCACGCTGTCGCCCTCGATCACGACCATGTTGGTGCCGCCCACCAATTGCCCCAGGGGGCTGTCGGCGGGCACCAAGCAGGGCGACATCCGCTGTTCCAGGCCGCGGGCGGTCATCTGCGCAACGCCCAGCAGCTTGATGCGGTAACCCATGTCGCGGGCGCGGTGGATGTCATCGATGCTGACGCGCTCGATCCCCTCGATCTCGACCGCGTTGAAGTTGACCTGGGTGCCGAAGGCGATCGACGACAGGATCGCCAGCTTGTGGCCGGCGTCGATCCCGCCTACGTCCAGCGTCGGGTCGGCCTCCAGATAGCCCAGCTGGCGGGCCTCTTCGAAGACGGCGTCATAGGGCAGGCCCGCGCTCTCCATCCGGGTCAGGATGTAGTTGCAGGTGCCGTTCATCACGCCCATCACGCGGGTGATGCGGTTGCCGGCCATGCTCTCGGTTATCGACTTGATCACCGGGATGCCGCCCGCGACGGCGGCCTCGAACCGGATCACGCGGCCCAGATCCTCGGCCAGCTTGGCCAGGTGCTGACCGTGCATGGCCAGCAGCGCCTTGTTCGCGGTCACGACATCCTTGCCGGACCGCAGTGCAGCCTCGATGCTGTCGCGCGCGACGCCCGCATCCCCGCCGACCAGTTCGATGAAGACATCGACGTCATCGGCGGTGGCGACCGCCATCGGGTCCGCCTCCCACCGATAGGACGACAGGTCCGCGTCGCGGTTCTTCATGCGGTCGCGTGCGCTGACGGCGGTGATCGCCACCGGGCGACCCGACCGCATCGCCAGCAGGTCGGCGTGTTTCTGAACGATCTTGACGACACCGATCCCGACGGTGCCAAGCCCGGCGATGCCGAGGCGGAGGGGGGACGACATGAGTGCCTCTCATCCTTGATTTTGCGGGTGTTAGCGCGCCGGGCCGCGTGTTGCAACGCGCGATGCGGTCGCGGTGCGGTCCTGTGGCATGCGTGCCGACGAACCGATCACAGGTCGGCGCCCGCCCATTCCCCATCGATCCCGGTCCGCCGCATCACCGACACGACCTGGCGCGCCGCCTGCAGGGTTCGGTCGCGGACCTGCAGGACGTCTTCCGCTCCCATGTCATGAGGATGGCGTTCTCCGCGGGTGTTGATGAAGGTCGGGTGCCACATGCCGGGCCGTGCCCCCGGCCGCCAGGACGCATGGCACAGCAGGTTGCGCATCCGCCGCAGGTCGGTCAGCGTCGGTGGCAGCGCACCCAGCTCGACCCCATCGCTGCGGCGGGCGGCGGCCAGAAAGCTGTCGATCAGCGTGCCCAAGGTGTCGTCGGCGATCTCCTCCATGCGGCGCAGCTAGGCCTCCAGGGCGTGGTCCTGCGCATCCTGGCCCAGACCCTTTCGGGTCAGCGAAAAGATCGCGCGCTTCAGCGCCTCCTCAAGAAAGCCGAAGGCCGCGACGGCATGGCCCAATGCCGCAGCCATCTCATCGGGCAGACGATCGGGCGCGCGGGGCAGAGGCATCATTCACGCCAAAGCTGCGCCACCCACGGGGTCGGCCGGACATAATGGCGCAGATGCTTCAGGAAGCCCTCGCGCCGCTGGCCGGTGAAGGCTGCGCGCAGGTGATCCAACGGGGCGCGGGCCTCGTCGGCCTCGTCCCATCGGCCCAGAATCGCGTCGGGCGGGTTCAGGCTGCCGGGGAACATCACGATGCGCGTCCCGCGCGGAATCTTGGGATCGCGCAGATAGTTCAGCGGGAATGTCGGCACGCAGTGAAAGCGGAAATGGGCCAGCCACCCGCGCGGCCAGAACTTGACCCCGCCCGGGGCGTTGCGGGTGACAAAGCGCTGTTCGTACTTGTACTTGTCAGCGGCGGCCTGTGGGTCTGCGGCAAAGATCTTCTGCAGCGGCGCCAGGTTGCCGACCCGCATCCGATAGACCGAGGTCTGGCCCATCTTCTCGAACGGCGTGTTGGGGTTCAGGCCCAGGATCGTGTCGTCCGGATCGCCATGTTCGAAGAACGCGTCAAGGCTGCCGGTGACGATCACGTCCAGGTCCAGGAACAGCACCACCCCCGTGACGTCGCCCAAGTCCCCCCACAACCGTGACTTGGGCCACTTGCCGCGGGTGTTGACCGGGGCCTGATAGGCGAAATCGGGCAGCGGGCGCACAGCGACATCCGGATGCAGGCCGGTCCCGTCATCGGTGAAACAGAACAGCCGGAAAGGCGGCGTAATGTTGCGGGCGATCATCGCATGCAGGCGGTTGACATATTCGGGACCGAACTTTGCACCCCACTTGATGCAGATGATCTGCTTGACCGATCCGTTGCGCCCGTCGTCCATGTCTCACCCATTCGCTTTGGGTACAGGGTTTCACAGCGCGCACCGCGAGGCAAGCAGGCCTCACGGTTCCGCGCAGGCCACGGGGGGTGCGGGGGGCTGGCCCCCCGCCGTCGCGGGACGCAAATTTCAGGGTCGCGTCTCGCGGATCAGCCGCAGGATGTCAGCGGCTGCGGATGGGATGTTCGTGCCGGGGCCGAAGATCGCCTTGACCCCCGCACGGCGCAGGAAGTCGTAATCCTGCTGCGGGATCACGCCGCCGCAGATGACCAGGATATCGCCGGCGCCCGCATCCTGCAGGGCCTGGATCAGCTTGGGTGCCAGCGTCTTGTGGCCGGCGGCCTGGCTGCTGATGCCGATCACGTGGACGTCGTTGTCGATGGCGTCCTGGGCGGCCTCCTCGGGCGTCTGGAACAGCGGTCCCACGTCCACGTCGAAGCCGATATCGGCAAAGGCCGTGGCGATCACCTTGGCGCCCCGGTCATGGCCGTCCTGACCCATCTTGACGACCAGCATGCGCGGGCGGCGGCCTTCCTCCACGGCGAATGCCTCGACGTCGCGCTGGATCTGGGCAAAGCCCTCGTCCCCCTCATAGGCCGCGCCATAGACGCCGGCCAGGGTGCGCACCTCGGCGCGGTGGCGTCCGAATTCGTCTTCCATGGCCGTGCTGATCTCTCCGACGGTGGCGCGGGCGCGGGCAGCCTCGACGGCGGCCTCCAGCAGGTTGCCGCCCTCCCGGGCGCGGCGGGTCAGTTCGGCCAGCGTCCCGGTGACGCGGCCCTCGTCCCGCGAGGCGCGGATGCGGGTCAGGCGGGCGATCTGGCTGTCCCGGACGGCGACGTTGTCGATGTCCAGGATGTCGATCGGATCCTCGGCCTCCTTGCGGTACTTGTTGACGCCGACGATCACGTCCTCGCCCCGGTCGATCAGGGCCTGACGCCGGGCCGCCGTCTCCTCGATGCGCAGCTTGGGCATGCCGCTGGCCACGGCCTTGGTCATGCCGCCCATCTCCTCGACCTCCTCGATCAGCGCCCAGGCCTTTTCCGCCAGTTCCGCCGTCAGGCTCTCGATGTAATAGCTGCCCGCCAGCGGATCGACGACATGGGTGATGCCCGTCTCCTCCTGCAGGATCAGCTGGGTGTTCCGCGCGATGCGGGCGCTGAAATCCGTAGGCAGGGCGATGGCCTCGTCCAGCGCGTTCGTGTGCAGCGACTGCGTGCCGCCAAGCGCCGCCGACATCGCCTCATAGGCGGTGCGGATGACGTTGTTGTAAGGGTCCTGCTCCTGCAGGGACACGCCGGACGTCTGGCAATGCGTGCGCAGCATCAGGCTGCCCTGTTTCTTGGGCTCAAATTCCGACATGATCCGGTGCCACAGCAGGCGCGCCGCGCGCAGCTTGGCGATCTCCATGAAGAAGTTCATGCCGATGGCAAAGAAGAACGACAACCGCCCCGCGAAGGCATCGACGTCCATCCCCGCCGCGATGGCCGCGCGCACATATTCACGTCCGTCGGCCAGGGTATAGGCCAGTTCCTGGACCAGGTTCGCCCCGGCCTCCTGCATGTGATAGCCCGAGATCGAGATCGAGTTGAACTTGGGCATCTCGGCCGAGGTGTATTCGATGATGTCCGCGATGATCCGCATGCTGGGTTCGGGCGGATAGATATAGGTGTTGCGGACCATGAACTCCTTGAGGATGTCGTTCTGGATGGTCCCGGACAGCACGGCACGGGAATGGCCCTGCTCCTCTCCGGTGACGATGAAGTTTGCCAGGATCGGGATGACCGCGCCGTTCATGGTCATCGACACCGAAACGCGGTCCAACGGGATGCCGTCGAACAGGATCTTCATGTCCTCGACCGAATCGATGGCGACGCCGGCCTTTCCCACATCGCCCTCGACCCGCGGATGGTCGCTGTCATAGCCCCGATGGGTGGCCAGGTCGAAGGCCACCGACACGCCCTGCTGCCCCGCGGCCAGCGCACGGCGATAGAAGGCGTTCGATTCCTCGGCCGTGGAAAATCCAGCATATTGCCGGATGGTCCAGGGGCGGCCCGCATACATCGTGGCGCGCGGGCCGCGGGTGAACGGCGCGATGCCGGGCAGGCCATCCAGGTGGTCCATCCCCTCCAGGTCGTCGCGGGTATAGACCGGCTTGACGGCGATCCCCTCCAGCGTGTCCCAGGTCAGGCTGTCGGGGTCGCGCCCCTTCAGTTCGCCCTGTGCCAGCTTGCGCCAGTCCTCCAGCGTGGGTTTTGTCATGATCCATCCTTTCCTGCCGACGGTCCTGCCCTATATTCAAGACATGACGAGGTGCCGATGAAGTTGAAATTTATGATATTCGTGATGGCGCTTGCGGCGATGGGCCCCGCACGCGACGCCCCCCCGCCGGATGGCGCCGCCGTCCGGGCACCGGACGGGGCGGCGGCCGCGACGCAGCCGCGCGACACGGTGCCGCAACGCAACCCCGCCCGTCTGCCGCCGGTCGCGCAGCGGGTCGAGCCCGACCCGCTGCCGGACGCGTCCCCCCTGGACGACGGCTCTCCGCAGGTGCTGGACGCCGCCACGGTCGACCCGGACCAGTTCCTGTGGACGGCGCGCCCCGTGGTGATCTTTGCCGACACGGCGGACGACCCGGCCTTTGTCGACCAGGTGGCATCGCTGCGCCGTGACGGTCGGGCGCTGGCATCGCGCGACGTGGTGCTTGTGCTCGACAGCGACCCGTCGGCCAACAGCGTGTGGCGACAGCAGCTGCGCCCGCAAGGGTTCTCGCTGGTGTTGATCGACAAGGACGGACAGGTCAAGATCCGCCGCCCCGTCCCATGGGATGCCAGAGAGATCGGCCGCGCTATCGACCGTCTGCCCCTGCGCCGGCAGGAGATCGGGCGCGGCAGCTTGATGCGATAAGGCGCAGGGCCGCGAAACTTGTGGATTTGCGGCGCGTTCCCTATATCATGACCGGTATCCGGTACGGTTGCCGGATCAGCAGGAGGGTTGATCATGGCCAATTCGCGTTCCGACCGCAGCCTGTCGCAACCGCGCGCGCCCAAGGCGTCCGCCCGACCCGACGCACCCGTGCTGCGCAGCGAAGCCAAGCCAAAACCGACCGCCGTCAGCCGTGCGAACGAAATCGTGCGCGCCATCGGATTGCGTCCCATCACCGGCCTCTCGGGTCCGAAGATCGGTTACTGAACTCGGTCGCCGACAGACGCTCGCGCATCTGCGCCAGTTCCTGCGGCAGGCGCGCACCGATCTGTGCCGCGGCCTGCGCCTCGTCCTCGTCCAGCATCGCCTCGACCGCGTCGGCACCGCCGCGCAGGCATTCGGTCAGCACGCGCATCGCCTGCAGGCCGGTATCGCGGGTTTCCTCCATCAGCTCCAGGTAATCGGCCATCATCTGCGCCGCCCGCTTGCCGTCACTGCGCGCGATCCGGCGTAGGTCGGTGGCCAGCGCGCCCATGATCGACAGCAGCCGATAGTACAGCACGATCGGGTCGATGACCGGTGCGGGCAGGATGTGTATGTCGGAAATCACGGCCGCAAAGATTCGGTCGTTGGCCTGCTGCGGCAGGGTCGGCACGAAATCTCCCGACTCGATGCGCGACACCAGCAAGGCCGCGTCCTGCGGCGACGGCACCTGCTGCTCCAGGGCAAAGACATGCGCCCGGATCTCTGCCAGCAGGGCGCGCTGCAGGTCGGTCTCGCGCGCGCGGCGCAGCGTGGCGTCGCGGCGGCGGGTCTGGGACGCGACAACGATCCAACCGATGGCCACGAAAAGGCCGGTGACGACCGCCTGTTGCAGCTGCGGGCTGAGCCATTGGTCAAGCGGTGCCATGGGAACCCGTCCCGCGCCATGCGCGTCCTGTTTCGGAAGGAGCGATCATGCACCGATTCTGCCTGTCTACCGTCCTGGCCCTGTGGCCTGCCATGGCACCAGCCGACACCGCCCGCGGTCCCGCGCCGCTGCAGGCGGACACGCTTGCCGCATTGCGTTGGCAGGCGCGCCCTGTCGTCGTCCTTGGACCCGAGGCGCAGGTCGCACGGCAGATCGCCGACCTGCAGGGACACGCGGAGCAGTTGGCAGAACGCGAGGTGGTCATCCTGACCGACGGACCCGGTGCAGACGCGCTGCGCGACGGGCAGGGGTTCCAGGTTCTGCTGATCGGCAAGGATGGCGGGGTCAAGATGAGCTCGGCCAAACCCGTCGCGGCAGAGGACATCCTGTCCCTGATCGACAGCATGCCGATGCGCCAGCAGGAGATGCGATAGCGCCCGCGCATCATGCCACGCGCCCCCGTGTCAGCGACACCGCCGCCAGACCTGCGGCGACATGACCGACAGCCGTTATGCCAAGTGCGGCCTGCCACGACGCATGACCGCCCAGCAGCGCCATCAATGCCGCGCCCCAGATAACCGCCGACAGCGGGATGGCCGCCGCCCAGAACCGCCACCCGCGCCAGCGTCCGGTGCATGCCCCAAAAACCAGCTGGAACAGCGCCAGCCCGACGATCGGCGGCAGCAGATAGGCCAGCGGCACCTGCGTGCCGAGCAAGGGCACGGTCTGCGCCGCCACCGCCGACATGATGCCCGCCGCGCCCACCAGCCCAAGTCCGGCCGACAGCAGATAGGCGGGCAGGGCGGGGATCATTCGAACTCCATGATCACGTCGTCGACCTTCAGGCTTTCGCCCGGCGCGGCATTGACGGATTTCACGATGCCCCGGCGTTCGGCGCGCAGGATGTTCTCCATCTTCATGGCCTCGACGGTGGCCAGCGCCTGACCCTCCTGAACCTCGTCCCCTTGGGCGACATTGATCGTCACGATCAGGCCGGGCATCGGGCACAGCAGGAACTTGGACGTGTCGGGCGGCAGCTTTTCGGGCATCAGCCGTGCCAACTCCGCCGCACGGGGCCGACGCACATGCAGGCGCAGGTCCGCCCCGCGCGCACGCAGGCGCAGCCCGGCGGCGATCTTGTCCACCTTCAGCACCAGGGGGCGTCCGTCCACCTCCAGCCGCGCCAGCGACTGGCCGGGGCGCCAATCGCCTTCGACCCGGATCGTGCGCCCCGCGATGGCGACATTTGCGCCATGGGCATCGGCAGTGATGCGGACGGGCCAGTCCTGCTTGTCCGCGAACACCACCCAATCGTCGCCCACATGGCGTTCGTGGTTGTTCAGGCGGCCGCTGATACGGGTGCGCCGGATCTCGGCCACGCGGTGCATGGCGGCGGCGGCGGCGGCGATGCGGTGCATCTCGTCCTGGGGCAGGGCCGCGCCGTGGAACCCGTCGGGATACTCCTCGGCGATGAAGGCCGTGGTGATGTCGCCCGCGACGAATTTCGGGTGATCCATCACTGCCGACAGGAAGGGCAGGTTATGCCCGATCCCTTCGACCTCGAAGGCGTCCAGCGCGGTGCGCATCGCCTCGATCGCCTCGCCACGGGTCGGGGCCCAGGTGCACAGCTTGGCGATCATCGGGTCATAGAACATGCTGATCTCGCCGCCCTCATAGACGCCGGTGTCGTTCCTGACCGCGGCCGCACCCGTGGGGGCGCCATCGGCCAGCCACTTGCCCCCGGTCAGCATCGGCCCCGCCGCCACCTCGACCGGCGGGCGATAGCGGGTCAGACGTCCGATGGAGGGCAGGAAACCGCGATAGGGGTCCTCGGCGTACAGCCGGCTTTCCATCGCCCATCCGGTGATCGTCAGGTCAGACTGCGCGAAGGGCAGCGGCTCTCCGGCCGCGACGCGGATCATCTGCTCGACGAGGTCGACGCCGGTGATCAGTTCGGTCACGGGATGCTCCACCTGCAGGCGGGTGTTCATCTCCAGGAAATAGAAGTTGCGGCTTCCGTCCACGATGAACTCGACCGTGCCCGCGCTGGTATAGCCGACGGCCTTGGCCAGGGCCACTGCCTGCTGACCCATCGCGGCGCGGGTGGCCTCGTCCAGGAAGGGCGACGGCGCCTCCTCGATGACCTTCTGGTTGCGGCGCTGGATCGAGCATTCGCGTTCGTGCAGATAGACCGCGCCTCCGTGCTGGTCGGCCAGGACCTGGATCTCGATGTGGCGCGGCTGCGTCACGAATTTCTCGATGAAGATCCGGTCGTCGCCAAAGCTGTTGGCGGCCTCGTTCCTGGAGGACTGGAAACCCTCGCGCGCCTCCTCGTCGGACCAGGCGATGCGCATGCCCTTGCCGCCGCCGCCCGCGCTGGCCTTGATCATCACCGGATAGCCGATCTGGGCACTGATGGCCGCAGCCTCGTCCGCGTCCGCGATCAGGCCCATGTGACCCGGAACCGTGCTGACCCCCGCGGCCTGCGCAAGCTTCTTCGAGGTGATCTTGTCGCCCATCTGCTCGATCGCGCCGGACGGGGGGCCGATGAAGACGACGCCCTCGGCCTCCAGCGCCTCGGCGAACTTCATGTTCTCGGACAAAAAGCCGTATCCGGGATGGACGGCCTCGGCGCCAGTCCGGCGGATCGCGTCCATGATCTTGTCGATCACGATATAGGACTGGTTGGCAGGGGCCGGGCCGATATGGACGGCCTCGTCCGCCATGCGCACATGCAGCGCATTGCGGTCGGCGTCGGAGTAGACGGCGACGGTGGCGATGCCCATCTTGCGGGCGGTCTTGATTACACGGCAGGCAATCTCGCCCCGGTTGGCGATCAGGATCTTCTTGAACATGGGCTCCCCCCCAGGACGGAACGTGAAAAAGCCGCCCGAAGCGCGGGGCTTCGGACGGCTTTGCAGACGGTCGGCGCGCCGGGCGCGCCGATCAGCAGGTCACTGGCACAGACGGAAGTCGTTGCACAGTGCGCCCGCCGCGCCGCCGATGGCCGCGCCCTTGACGACGTTGGTGCCGCCGACCGATGCGACGGTCGCGCCGACGCCCGCGCCGATGAGCGCGCGGTCAGTGTCGGTCGGGTTGATGCCTTGGGTGCAGCCGGCGATGGCCGTGGTGCCGACCAGGGCAGCGATAGCAAGGAATTTGGACATGGTGAAGATCCCGTGGGTTGGGCGGCAGCCGCGCCGGGCGCGGGCTGCCGATAGGGTGAGAAGTTGCCGCAGCGATCAGTAGCGACGCTGGCAGACACCGGCGTCGTCGCACAGCGCGCCGCCGACGGCACCGATCGCGGCGCCGGTTGCCAGGTCTTCGTCCAGGGCCTTCGCGATGACGGCACCGGCAACGGCACCGCCTGCGGCGCGCTGCGCGTCGGGCGAGATTCCGCCGCCCTGATAGCCGGGGGCGCAAGCCGAAAGACCGGCGGCAACCAGGGCCAGGCCGGCAACGCGAAGCGAGAAGAATTTCTGCATGATAAGAAACCTGTCGTAATGGGCCCGTCGGGGGCCGATGGGAGGTGGTAAGGGGTTATCGCATAGCTGATGCCTGCGTCAAACTGACATGCGTGTGACTTCAAGGGGTTCAGCATCAACCTGCGCATCAGTCGTCGTCGGCCTCGTCGTCGTCCCAGCCGTCCTGGTCGTCCCAGTCGAACTCCTGGGGCGCATCCTTGACGAACAGCTCGGGGAAGGCGGCCTCCGCCTCGGCCATGTCGACCTGCAGCAATTGGTCGTAATCGGCAGGGTCGAACTGGCCGACCGGCTTGACCTCGCGGCCGATCAGCCAGGACAGCCGACCGGCATCAAGATTGCCGCGGGGAAAGGGTTCGTCGCCGAAATGCGCGATCAACGCCGAAAGAAAGCCCGCATCGGCGCGCTTGTCGGCGGGCCTGCGGTCCTTGAACCGTTCGCGGCGCGTGATGGGCGTGGCACCCTTCTTGCGATTCTCGCGCCGGATGACGAATTGGAAATCGGTGCCGGGCAGACGCCCGGGAAAGCCGCGATGCTTCAGCATGGCAGGGCCCCTGTGCTGGGGCGCGCGGGCCGGATCGCTGCGCACGGGCAGGCTGGCCGCCCGCGCGCAATTGTCGGACGTCTCGTCTTAGCCGAATTTGCTGTTGTAGACAGGCTCGGTCGTGACGGGGTTGACCATGGGCGCGGCCGGGGCGGTCGGGACATAGACGTCGGCAGGCTGCTGGCGCTGGCACGCGGCGAAGGCGGAAACCAGCACGAGGCCGAGGATGATCTTTTTCGACATGGAAACATGCTCCTGTAGGGCGGGCGGTGTTGCGCCCGGCTGCTCGGGTTGTGGTCGGCTTGTTGATCTGCCGGCCTGCGCGGCATGATAGAGAAGCCCGCCGCGATCAGACAGGGACGCAGGAAGGCGGGCGCCAAAGCGCCGCCCCCCTGTGGCCCGGCTGCATCATTCACGACCTTGTGCATCGCGCGCCCGTCCCCGTCCGTCACAGCGGAATGTTGTCGTGCTTTTTCCAAGGGTTCGTCAGCCGCTTGCCGCGCAGGCTGGCAAAGGCGCGGGCCACCCGGCGACGCGTGGACCGGGGCTGGATCACCTCGTCGATGAAGCCCTTTTCAGCGGCCACGAAGGGGTTGGCAAAGCGGTCCTCGTAATCCTTGGTGCGGGCGGCGATCTTTTCGGCATCGCCCAGTTCGCTGCGATACAGGATCTCGACCGCGCCCTTGGCGCCCATCACCGCGATCTCGGCGGTGGGCCAGGCATAGTTGAAATCGCCGCGCAGATGCTTCGACGCCATCACGTCATAGGCGCCGCCATAGGCCTTGCGGGTGATGACCGTGACCTTGGGCACCGTCGCCTCGCCATAGGCGAACAGCAGCTTTGCCCCATGCTTGATGACGCCGCCATATTCCTGACCGGTCCCCGGCAGAAAGCCCGGAACGTCGACCAGCGTCAGGATCGGGATCTCGAACGCGTCGCAGAACCGCACGAAGCGCGCGGCCTTGCGCGAGCTGTCGATGTCCAGGCAACCGGCCAGCACCATCGGCTGGTTCGCGACGACCCCCACGGTCTGCCCCTCGATGCGGATGAAGCCGATAATAATGTTGCCCGCGAAATCCTTCTGGATTTCGTAGAAATCGCCTTCGTCCGCGACCTTGGCGATCAGCTCCTTCATGTCATAGGGCTGGTTCGGGTTGTCGGGGATCAGCGTGTCCAGGCTGGGCTCGATCCGCGCCGGGTCGTCGAAGAAGGGCCGGGTCGGGGCCTTTTCGCGGTTGTTCAGCGGCAGGAAGTCGAACAACCGGCGGATCTCCGACAGCGCCTCGACGTCGTCTTGGAACGCCCCGTCCGCGACGGAGGATTTCCGGGTATGTGTGGACGCACCGCCCAGCTGTTCGGCGGTCACGACCTCGTTCGTGACCGTCTTGACCACGTCGGGCCCGGTCACGAACATGTAGGACGTGTCGCGCACCATGAAGATGAAGTCGGTCATCGCGGGCGAATAGACCGCGCCACCCGCACAGGGGCCCATGATCACGCTGATCTGCGGCACGACGCCCGATGCCAGCACGTTGCGCTGGAACACATCGGCATAACCCGCAAGGCTGGCCACGCCCTCCTGGATGCGCGCGCCCCCCGAATCGTTCAGTCCGATCACCGGCGCGCCGTTCTGCATCGCCATGTCCATGATCTTGCAGATCTTCTGGGCATGGGTTTCCGACAGCGATCCGCCGAAGACGGTGAAGTCCTGAGAGAAGACATAGACCATGCGGCCGTTGATGGTGCCCCATCCGGTCACCACCCCGTCGCCTGCCGGGCGGTCGTCCTGCATGCCGAAATCGGTGCTGCGATGGGCGACGAACATGTCGAATTCCTCGAAGCTGTCCTCGTCCAGCAGCAGGTCGATGCGTTCGCGGGCCGTCAGCTTGCCGCGGGCGTGCTGGGCGTCGATGCGCCGCTGGCCGCCGCCAAGCCGGGCCTGCTGTCGGCGTTCTTCCAGCTGCTGCAGAATGTACTTCATCGCGCCCTCCTGATCCGGTGTCCCAGGCTAGACTGCGATGCAGGTGCGGCAAAGTTAATTCGGGGGAATTTGCAAATTACCGAAACAGCGGTTCATGCTAAGTGCATATGTGCAAACACATGCTGCAGCAGCCTCTTGACGCCGGCCGGGCAGGGGGGCAAGCCACGCATATGGGATTGCAGATCGACATCGCGGCCATCGTGGCCAATCACGCGGCGCTGGCCGCACTGGCCCCCGGCGCGCGTGCCGCCGCCGTGGTCAAGGCCGATGCCTATGGCCTGGGCGCCGACCGCGTCGCCCCGGCCCTCTATGCCGCCGGCGTGCGCGATTTCTTCGTGGCCCTGGCGCATGAGGGACGGGCGATCCGGCCGCTGCTGCCGCAGGACGCGCGCATCAACGTGCTGTCGGGCCACATGGAGGGTGCGGACCTGACCGGGCTGACCCCGGTCCTGAACAGCTCTGCGCAGTTCTTTCGTGAGCGCGCCATGCGCCCCGGCCAGCCCTTCGCCATCCAGCTGGACACCGGGATGAACCGCCTTGGCATGGAGGCCGCCGAATGGGGCGCCATCCGGGACGAGGCGCTGGCCGCCGGACCGGCCTTCATCATGTCGCACCTGGCCTGCGCGGACGAGTCCGACCACCCCGCCAATGCGGCGCAGCTATCCGCGTTCCGCGCAATGACCGATGGCTGTGACATGCCGCGGTCGCTGGCCGCGACCGGGGGTATCCTGCTGGGACCGGACTATCACTTCGACATGGTTCGCCCCGGCGTGGGCCTGTATGGAGGGCTGCCCTTTGCGCAGGCCCGCGGCGTCGTCACGCTGTCGCTGCGCGTGATCCAGACCCGTGACGTGCGGAGGGGAGAGATGGTCGGTTATGGCGCCAGTTGGCACGCGCCGCGCGACTGTCGCATCGCCACCGTCGATGCGGGCTATGCCGACGGCATCCTGCGTTCGCTGTCGGGCAAGGGCGCGCAGCTGTTCGCCGGCGATGTGGCCTGTCCGGTCGTCGGGCGCGTGTCGATGGACCTGATCACGGTGGACGTCACCGGTCTGGACGCGGTGCCAGACCGGCTTGACCTGATCTGCGCGCATCAACCCATCGACCGTCTGGCCGACATCGCCGGCACCATCGGATACGAGGTGCTGACCTCGCTTGGGCTGCGCTACCAGCGGACCTATCTGTGACGCCCATCCGGGCGATCGGACGACCCGCCCTGCGCGCCACTCGGACCATCGGGGCGGTGGCGCTGTTCGCGATGCGGGGGCTGTCGGGGTTCGGGACACCCCGTATGATCCTGCGCCAGGTGATGCAGATCGGCTGGTTGTCGCTGCCGGTCGTAGGGCTGACGGCGTTGTTCACCGGGGCGGCGCTTGCCCTGCAGATCCATTCGGGCGGAGAGCGGTTTCAGGCCGGTGACGTCGTCCCGGCCATCGTGGCCATCGGCATGGTTCGCGAACTGGGGCCCGTCCTGGGGGGCCTGATGGTCGCCGCCCGCGTCGCCAGCAGCATCGCCGCCGAAATCGGGACCATGCGCGTCACCGAACAGATCGACGCGTTGGTGACACTGTCGACCGACCCGGTCCGCTGGCTGGTCACGCCCCGGCTGTGGGCGGCGATCCTGTGCATGCCGGTGCTGGTGGCCACGGGCGACATCATCGGCATCATGGGCGGCTGGCTGGTGGGCACGACGTCGCTTGGATTCAATTCGGCCAGCTACATCGCGAACAGCTGGGCATATCTGGAGCCGTGGGACGTTACCTCTGGCCTGATCAAGGGGGCGGTCTTCGGGCTGGTCGTCGCGTTGTCGGGATGCTGGTTCGGCATGCGGTCGGGGCGCGGGGCGGCAGGCGTCGGACGGGCCACGACCAATGCGGTCGTCGCGGCCGCCGTCGGCATTCTGGCTGCGAACTTTGCGCTGACCGGGCTGTTCTTCGAATGATCCGGACCTGCGGCCTCAGCAAATCCTTTGGCCCCAAGCGGGTCCTCGACAGCGTCGATCTGACCGTCGCCACGGGCGAGAGCCTGTGCGTGATCGGCCAGTCCGGCACCGGCAAGTCGGTCCTGCTGAAATGCATCCTGGGGCTGGAGCGCCCCGATGCGGGACAGGTGCTGTGGAACGGCCAGCCGCTGGACCGGGCACGCTTCATGGCGCGGTTCGGGATGCTGTTCCAAGGGGCGGCCCTGTTCGACAGCCTGTCGGTCTGGCAGAACGTCGCCTTCCGCCTGCGCCAGCGGATGGACGACCGCCGCGCCCGTGCCATCGCGCTGGACAAGCTGGCGCGCGTGGGGCTGGCTTCGGACATCGCCGACCTGATGCCCGCGCAGCTGTCGGGCGGCATGGCCAAGCGCGTCGGCCTGGCCCGCGCCATCGCCGACGACCCGGCGGTGATCTTCTTCGACGAACCGACCACCGGGTTGGACCCGATCCGCGCGCGGGCCATCGATGCGCTGATCCGCGACATCGTGACCGAAACAGGGGCCACCGCGATCACCATAACCCATGACATGGCCAGCTGCCGGATCATCGGCGACCGGGTCGCGCTGTTGGCGGATGGTCGCATCGCGCATGACGGCCCGGTGGCGGACATGGACCGCGCGCCCGCCTTGGCCGGTTTTCTGGGCATCCCTTCCGCCGGGGCCGGTGATCATGCGCGATAAGGATGCAACTTTTGCACAGGCTTGGCCGTTCTGCCACAAACGGGGCAGCTGCGCCCCATTTACCACGAACATGAACTTGTGCGAATCCGACCGGCTTGCCACCATGGACCGACCAGATTGACCAGGAGAGACATTTGGGCCTGACCCCGACGCCACCCGTCACCGCGGCTTCTGCCGAAACTTTGCTTGAATTTCCCGACAACCGGCTGTTGATCGACCTGTGCGGTCCCAACGACCGCCATCTGGCCCGGATCGAGGAGGCACTTGGCGTCCATATCCTGCGTCGCGGCAACCAGATTGCCGTGGTCGGCGGCCCCGAGGCCCAGTCCGAGGCCGCGAACCTGCTTCGTGGCCTTTACGCGCGGCTGGAACAGCACCGCCCCGTCGGCCCCGACGAGGTCGAGGCCGCATTGCGCATGGGGGTCGAACCTGCCGCCGACGTGACCCCGGCCGAACAGCTGGAGATGTTCGCTCAGGGCAACTACGAACTGCGAACCCGCAAGAAATCGGTCGAGCCGCGCACGGATGCACAGAAGGCCTATGTGCGGTCGCTGTTCCAGAACGAGCTGGCCTTTGGCATCGGGCCTGCGGGCACCGGCAAGACCTATCTGGCGGTGGCCGTGGGTGTGACGATGCTGATCGGCGGCCATGTTGACAAGATCATCCTGTCGCGCCCCGCCGTCGAGGCCGGGGAGCGGTTGGGTTTCCTTCCGGGCGACATGAAGGAGAAGGTCGATCCGTACATGCAGCCGCTCTACGACGCGCTGAACGACTTTCTTCCCGGAAAGCAGATGCAGAAGCTGATGGAGGAGAAGCGCATCGAGATCGCGCCCCTGGCCTTCATGCGCGGGCGCACTCTGTCGCGCGCCTTCGTCGTGCTGGACGAGGCGCAGAACGCCAGCAGCATGCAGATGAAGATGTTCCTGACCCGACTTGGCGAAGGCTCGCGGATGGTCATCACCGGCGACCGCACCCAGATCGACCTGCCGCGCGGCATGATGTCGGGACTGATGGACGCCGAGCGCATCCTGAAGGACGTCAAGGGCATCAGTTTCAGCTATTTCACCGCCGATGACGTCGTGCGCCACCCGCTTGTCGCGCGCATCATCAAGGCGTATGAGGTCGAGGACAACGCTGCACTTGCCCGCGGTGAAACAGAGGAGCCGCGCGGCCAGTACGTTCCCCGCCGCGCATTCAGAAACGATGCCTGACGAGATTTCCGTCGACTGCGTCATCGAGGATGACCGATGGCAGGCCGCCGGTCTTGAGGACCTGGCGGCCCTTGCCGTCAACGCCGCGCTGGACCACCACCGCTTGGGCGGGGAGGTGGTCGTCATGGGCTGCGACGACGCCCGCATCGCCGCGCTGAACGCCGATTTCCGCGGCAAGCCCCGGGCCACGAACGTGCTGTCATGGCCGTCGGTCGAGCATCTGCCGCATGATCCCGGTCAGGCGCCCGAGATGCCGGACGAGGAGGAACTGGGCGACATCGCGATCGCCTATGATACCTGTGCGGCCGAGGCCGAGGATCAGGGCAAGTCCTTCGACCATCACGTCCAGCACCTGTTGGTCCATGCCACCCTGCATCTGCTGGGTTACGACCACCTGAACGATCCCGATGCCGAACTGATGGAGGCGACCGAGCGCGCCATCCTGTCCCGGCTTGGCATTCCAGACCCTTACCAGGAGAAAGACCGATGAATTCCGAAAGCCGATTATCCGAGCCCGCTCCTCAGCCGGCCATCGAGGAAGTCACGGCGATCGCCGTCGACGGTGGCGCCACCGAGGAGAAGGAGGCCGGTAATGGCAAAGGATTTTTTGGCCGCGTGCTGTCGGCCCTGACAGGGTCCGAAAGCGGCGCGGACGACGATCATCAGGACCGCCATGTCGTGGGCACCCCCGGCCTGGTCAATCTGCGCCGCATGCGGGTCGATGACGTCGCCATCCCCAAGGTCGAGATCGTGGCCGCCCCCGCGAACCTGTCGCTGGAGGATCTGGTCGAGATGTTTCGTGAGCACGGGTTTTCACGCATGCCGGTCTTTCGCGGCACGCTGGACAGCCCGCTTGGCCTGATCCATCTCAAGGACCTGGCGCTAAAGCACGGGTTCGGTGCGGGGGGCAAGTTCACGATGCGCCCGATGCTGCGACCGTTGCTGTACGTTCCGCCCTCGATGCCCATCGGGGTGCTGCTGCAGCAGATGCAGACCAAGCGCATCCACATGGCGCTGGTCATCGACGAATACGGCGGCGTCGACGGGTTGGTCACCATCGAGGACCTGATCGAACAGGTAATTGGCGAGATCGAGGATGAGCATGACGAGGTCGAGGGCGGCCTGTGGGTGCACGAGAAGACCGGCCAGTGGCTGATCCAGGCCCGTGCCGCGCTGGACGATGTCGAGGCTGAGACCGGCCTGCGCCTGATCGGCGACGAGGACGAGGATATCGATACGCTTGGCGGTCTGATCTTCATGCTGGCGGGGCGCGTGCCGCTGCGTGGAGAGGTGATCGCCCATCCCTCGGGCGCCGAGTTCGAGGTCGTGGATGCCGATCCGCGTCGCCTGAAGCGGATCCGCCTGCGCATGCCCAGCATCAGCACGCCGTCCGATCGGAAAAGCGCCCAGTCCTGACGGGGCGGGGGGCGTACAGCCCCCGGTCCGTGTCGCGTCAGCTGGCCTCGAACCGGGCCAGCATCGCCTCATAAAACACGTCGCGAAGCGCGTCCGTTTCCATCAGGATTTCGTGCTTGGCCCCCGGAATGGTCAGCAGCTCCGATTGCGGCCAGCGCGCGGCACGGTCCCGGATAGCCTGCGGCGACACGACCTTCTCGTCGCTGCCGACAGACACCAGCATCGGCATGTCGGGCGATGGAATGCGCGACAGGCGAGCGCATTCGTTCAGTGCCCTGCCAACCCAATCGAAGGTGGCGCCGCCGATGGTCAGGTCGGGCCAGGCCACGGCCTCGCGCACCAGCCGCGCCCATTCGTCACCGTTGCCGGTCAGCAGGTTGGCGTTGAAGCTTTCGTCCAGAGGATAGGTCGTCGCCGCCCCGCCGCTGCCCGGTGCCGTCAGGCCGCCACGCCCCACGCGTCCGGCCAGATAGGCGATGCCCAAGGCCACGCCCTGCTGCATCCGGCGAAGATTGATGCCCCACATGGGCGCGGAGAACACCGCGCTCTGCACGGCCATGCCGCCCTCCAGCGCGGCCAACCCGATGCAGCCGCCCATCGAATGCGCCAGCAGATGCCACGGTCGGGGCAGGTCAAGCTGTTCCGCCGCCACGATCATCTCGACCACGTCGTGCTGGTAATCCGCGAAATCGCGGATATGGCCGGGGCGGGGATTGGGCTGCAGGCGGTCCGACATGCCCTGACCGCGCCAGTCGATCGAGAGGACGTTGTAACCCTCGGCCATCAGACGATGGGCGACGGGGGCGTATTTCTCGACGTATTCGGTTCGCCCGGGGAACAGCAGCACGCTGCCGCGTGCCGCATCCGCGGGCCAGTGCGCCATGCGCAGGCGGACCCCATCGCCGGCCTGCGCCCAGAAGGCGCGGGCGGGCTGCGACCGGTCGTCCGGAAGCTGATGGAAGGGTGCCTGCTGCACGCGGGCGCTTAGGACAGCTTCTGGCCCAGCTGCATCGCGACGCCCATCGAGCCGTCGATCTTCAGCTTGCCCATCATGAAGGCGGTGGCGGGGTTCACGTCGCCGTTCAGGATGCCTTCGAACGTCTCGCGGCTGGCCGTCAGGGTCACCTCGGCATCCTCGTCGCCGGCGCGCACGCCGTCTTCGTCGATCATGATCGCGCCTTCGCCGGTGATGACGAACTTTGCGACAGAATCGAAGCTGTCGATCTTTTCGCCCAGCTTCTGGACGGCCTTGGTCACGACTTCGCTCATTTCACGTCTCCTGGTGCGCTTTGCCTGGCGCCCGACCTGCGGCCTGGGCTACACCAGACATATGAACGCGGTCCGCCTGAATTTCCACTCTGCCGTCACGGCATTGCGTCACAAAGTTCTGACGATTTTCGTGGTTATTGCAAGCGTGGTACCGATCGCGGCCGCGGGCCAGGGGCTGGACGACGCTTTCGCGCGCCTGGCTCAGCCCGAGGGCGAGGGCTGGCGCATCGCGGAAAGCGACATCCTGCGCGAATGGTCGCGGTCCGGATCCCCGGCGATGGACCTGCTGCTGCAGCGGGGAGAGGCGGCGCTGGACATGGGGGACATCCCCTCGGCCATCGGTCATCTGACCGCGTTGACCGACCATGCCCCCGACTTTGCGGCAGGCTTTCAGACGCGGGCCGCGGCCTATGCGACGGCGGGCCAGTTCGGGCCCGCGCTGGCCGACCTGCGCCGCACGCTGGAGCTGGAGCCGCGCCACTTTGCGGCGCTGACCCAGCTGGGCGCCATGCTGGAGGAGATGGGTGACGACGCCCGCGCCCTGGCGGCCTATCGCGCCAGCCTGGCGATCCATCCCCACCAGCAGGAAGCCATCGATGGCCAGGCACGTCTGGAACACAAGCGCATCGGCACCGATATCTAAGGCATGAACATGACGACGCGCGGGCGAATCACCGCCATCCTGGGCCCAACCAATACGGGCAAGACCCACTACGCCATCCAGCGGATGCTGAACCACCGGTCGGGGGTGATCGGCCTGCCGCTGCGCCTGCTGGCGCGCGAGGTCTATGACCGGATCGTGGCCGCGCGCGGCCCCTCGGTCGTGGCCCTGGTCACCGGAGAGGAGCGGATCGTTCCCGACCGCGTCCAGTACTGGGTCGCCACCACCGAGGCGATGCCCGACATCGCCACGGATTTCGTGGCCATCGACGAGATCCAGCTGTGCGCCGATCCCGGACGCGGGCACGTGTTCACCGACCGACTGCTGCACATGCGCGGCACCGTCGAGACGCTGTTCCTGGGCAGCAACACCATGCGCCCGACCATCGCGGCCCTGGTTCCCGAAACCCAGTTCGAGCGCAAGGAGCGGTTCTCGACCCTGTCATGGGCAGGATCGAAGAAGCTTTCCCGGATGCCGCCGCGCAGCGCGATCGTGGGCTTCAGCGTCGACGACGTCTATGCGATGGCCGAGCTGATCCGTCGGCAGAAGGGGGGCTGCGCGGTCGTGATGGGGGCGCTGTCGCCGCGCACGCGCAATGCCCAGGTCGAGATGTACCAGAACGGCGAGGTCGATTACCTGGTGGCCACCGACGCCATTGGCATGGGCCTGAACCTGGACATCAAGCATGTGGCCTTCAGCGCCACGCACAAGTTCGACGGCAAGCGGGTCCGCCCGCTGTTTCCCCATGAGATGGGCCAGATCGCGGGCCGGGCAGGGCGGCACACCGAATCCGGCACTTTCGGTGTCACCGGAGAGGCCGAGCCCCTCGACGAGGGACTGATCGACGCGCTGGAGAACCATCGGTTCGCCCCCATCAGCCGGCTGGTCTGGCGCAACGGCAAGCTGGATTTCGGCAGCATGGACCGGCTGGTCGAAAGCCTGGAGACCGGCCCCGGCCACGAACTGCTGGCCCGCGGGCGCGAGGCCGACGACGTGGCGACGCTGAAGATCCTGCGCGACTTTCCCGAGATCAAGGACCGCATCCGCGGCGGCAAGGACGTGCGCCTGCTGTGGGACGTGTGCCGGGTGCCCGATTTCCGGGGAATCTCGACCATGGAACACGCGACTTTGCTGGCGCGGATCTTCGGTTTCCTGCAGGATGGACATATCCCGGCGGATTGGCTTGGCCGGGCCATCGAACGCATCGACCGGACCGCCGGCGACATCGACGCCATTTCGAAGCGGTTGGCATATATCCGCACCTGGACCTATGTCGCGCAAAGAACGGGCTGGGTGGCGGACGAAAAGCATTGGCGCGGGGAAACGCGCGCTGTAGAAGACCGCCTGTCGGACGCGCTGCACGCGGCCCTGACCCAACGATTTGTGGACCGGCGCACATCCGTGCTTCTGCGCCGGCTCAAGCAGAAGGAGAGCCTGGTGGCCGAAGTGAATGACAAGGGCGAAGTGACGGTCGAGGGCGAATTCGCCGGCCGCCTGGAGGGCTTCCGCTTCCGCCCCGACCAGACCGCATCGGCGGACGAGGCCAGGATGCTGAGCCGCGCCAGCTATGACGCGCTCAAGCCCGAGTTCCATCTGCGTGCGGACCGTTTCTACAACGCGCCCGACACCGAGATGGACTATACCGAACAGGGCGGCCTGATGTGGGGCAGCCAGGCGGTCGGCAAGCTGGTCAAGGGCGCCGATCCGCTGCATCCCGGCGTCGAGGTCTTCGTCGACGAGGAAGCCGGTCCCGAGATCGCCGACAAGGTCCGCCGCCGGGCCCAGCATTTCATCGACCGCAAGATCGCCGCGCTGTACGAGCCGCTGCTGACCCTGCAGAAGGACGAGGCGCTGACCGGTCTGGCCCGCGGCTTTGCCTTCCGGCTGGTCGAGGCGCTTGGGATTCTGCCCCGCGACGGCATCGCCGCCGAGGTCAAGGAACTGGACCAGGAATCGCGCGGCATGCTGCGCAAGCATGGCGTCCGCTTTGGCCAATTCACCATCTTCCTGCCCGCGCTGCTGAAGCCCGCGCCGACGCGCCTGCGTCTGGTCCTGTGGTCGCTGCACGAGGGGCTGTCCGAATTCCCGGAAAGCCCGCCGCCGGGTCTGGTCACCATCCCGCATCTGCCGGTCGTGCCCGATCAGGTCTATGCGCTGTCGGGCTATCGCCCCGCGGGCGACCGGGCGATCCGCATCGACATGCTGGAGCGTCTGGCCGATCTGCTGCGCGCGCAGGACACGCGCGGCGGGTTCGAGGCCAACCCAGACATGCTGTCGATCACCGGCATGACGCTGGAGCAGTTTTCGGGCCTGATGCAGGGCCTGGGCTATTCCGCCGACAAGGGCGAGCGTGCCAAGGTCAAGGCGACCGAGACCCCGGCCGTCGTGTCCACCCCCGAGGCTGAGGGCTCTGACGCGCCGATGACCGAGGAGGAATCGGTCCTGGCCGCCGAGACCCGCGCCAAATGGGAGGCCGAGCAGGCCGAAAAGCGCAAGGCAGACGCCCCCGAGGCCGATGCTGTCGACGCGGAGCCCGAGACCGCCGCCGAGGTCGCACCGCCTGAGATGGAGGTGTTCTATACCTTCAAATGGGCGCCCAAGCCGCGCGGCAACCGTCGCCCGCAGGGGGACCGCGGCCAGACCGAGCGTCCCCAGGGTGATCGCCCGCAGGGCCAGCGCCGCGGCCCGCGCCGCGATGGCGTCCCGCGCGACGGTCAGTCCAAGGATGCGGCCCCGGCAGGGGATCGCCCGCAGGGCGAACGCCGTGATCGCAACGGCAAGCCCGGCGGCAAGTTCGGTGGCCCCAAGAAGGGCGGCAAGCCGTCGCATCAGGGTCCCCAGACCTTCTCCTCGCGTCCCGAGAAGAAGGCCGATCCGGACAGCCCCTTTGCGATCCTGGCCCAGCTGAAGGACAAGACCTGACTTGACCGAGGCCGCCGCCGGCCTTCGGCTGGACAAATGGCTGTGCCATGCGCGGATCTTCAAGACGCGCGGCCTGGCCGCCGCCCGCATCGAGGCCGGCGGCATCCGGGTCAACGGCCAGCCCTGCCGCAAGCCGGGGCGCGCCGTGCGGCCCGGCGACGTGCTGACGGTATCCGCCTATCAGCGTGTGCGGGTGCTGACCGTGCTGGGCCTGTCGGACCGGCGCGGCCCGGCCCCCGAGGCGCAGCTGCTGTATCGCGAAGACTTGATTGATCCCCCGGGAATGTCTAGGTGACAGCCCGAACAGACCTGACGAAAGCGCCCCGATGACCTATGTCGTGACTGACAACTGCATCATGTGCAAATACACTGATTGCGTCGAAGTGTGCCCCGTGGACTGCTTCTACGAGGGCGAGAACACGTTGGTCATCCATCCCGACGAATGCATCGACTGTGGCGTCTGCGAACCGGAATGCCCCGCAGACGCGATCCGCCCGGATACCGAGCCGGCGATGGAAAGCTGGGTCGAGTTCAACCGCAAATATTCCGAACTCTGGCCGGTGATCACCCGGAAGAAGGATCCCTTGCCGACCGCCGCCGAGATGGACGGTCAGGAAGGCAAGCTGGAAAAGTATTTCTCGGAAACGCCCGGCGAAGGCGATTGATTCGACCGGGCAAGGCCTTTAAGGCTCTGTTTCGCCGCCATTAAAGGACCAGGCAATGCCAATGCGCCGCCCGAAAGGCGGTGCTTTTTTTGGCGTCATTTTTGTGTTATAGTCCTTTATGTCGCGCCTTGTGCTGCTGCTTGTCAACAGGACTGTGTTGCATCCCAAACTGCCGGATCCGTGCCGACTGCAGGCAGGGGTCGTCAAACATGATCGAAAACGGACCGAGGGTGGCCTTGCCCCCCTGCGGCCCTTTGTGCCCGTCTCGCGGGCGCATGTCAGAGGAAGCCAGATGTCGAAATCGAAGAAGAACGAATTCCGCCCCGATGACTTTGTTGTCTATCCGGCCCATGGGGTCGGTCGTATCGTCTCGATCGAGGAACAGGAGGTCGCGGGCCTGCGGCTGGAGATGTTCGTGATCTCGTTCGACAAGGACAAGATGACCCTGCGCGTGCCCACCGCCCGCGCCAGCGAGATCGGCATGCGCAGCCTGTCGACCCCCGACCTGATCGACCGCGCGCTGGAGACCCTGAAGGGCAAGGCCCGCGTCAAGCGCGCGATGTGGTCGCGCCGGGCGCAGGAGTATGAGCAGAAGATCCATTCCGGCGACCTGCTGTCCATCGCCGAGGTCGTGCGCGACCTGCACCGCTGCGACGATCAGCGCGAACAGTCCTATTCCGAGCGTCAGCTGTACGAGGCAGCCCTTGACCGCCTGACCCGCGAAGTCGCGGCCGTCGGCGGTCTGGACGAAGGCGGTGCGCAGAAGCGGGTGGGCGAAGTCCTGCTGACCCGCGCCGCCTGAGCGCTGACCACGACGACCCCAAGGGCGCCCCGACCGGGCGCCCTTTCGCTTTGGTGGACCGTTGTGCCGAACGTGGACAACGCTGCCCCGCCTGCCTATAAGGCGGCCATCCATACCCAACACCCTTCGAGGCGCATCATGATCAAGGTCTTCGGCCACACTTCCCCCGACACGGATTCCACCGGCTCGCCCATCATCTGGGCCTGGTATCTGAACGAGTGCCGGAAGACCCCGGCCGAAGCCGTGCTGCAGGGAGAGCCGAACACCGAGGCGTTGTGGATGCTGGACCGCTGGAACCTGTCCAAGCCGCGCATCATCGACGACGTGACCGCCGACGACGTCTGCGTGATCGTGGACACCAACAACCCCGCCGAACTGCCCGCCAACCTGGAGCATGCCGAGGTGATCGAGATCATCGACCACCACCTGCTGGCCGGCGGCATCAAGACCCGTGCGCCGATCAACATCACGATCCGCCCGCTGGCCTGCACCGCGACGATCATGCACGACCTGATCGGCGACGATCTGGCGCATGCCCCTGAAGGGATCAAGGGCGCGATGCTGACCTGTATCCTGTCGGACACGCTGGAATTCCGTAGCCCGACCACCACGCCGCATGACCGCGCCGTGGCCGAGAAGCTGGCCGCCGACCTGGGCGTCGACATCGCCGAGTTCGCCGCCGAGATGTTCGCCGCGAAATCCGATGTCAGCGCCTTCAGCGAGGCCGCGTTGCTAAAGATGGACAGCAAGGAGTACGAACTGGGCGGCAAGCAACTGCGTATCTCGGTCCTGGAGACGACCGCACCGCAGGTGATCCTGGACCGCAAGGATGCCCTGATCGCCGCCATGCCCGCCGTCGCCGCCGAAGACGGTGCGGACGAGGTCATGCTGTTCGTGGTCGACATCCTGCGCGAACAGGCGACGCTGCTGGTGCCCAACGACTATGTCAAGTTCGTGGCCGAGCGCAGCTTTGGCGTCACCGTCACCGGTGACACCGTCGTCCTGCCCGGCGTCATGAGCCGCAAGAAGCAGATCATCCCGGTCCTGGCTGTCTGATGACCCGCATCATTTCGTCGCTGGCCGAGGTATCGGCCAGCTATGACGCGCTGTTCTGCGATCTCTGGGGCTGCCTGCACAACGGCAAGCAGCCCTTTCCGGCTGCGGTTGCGGCGCTGCAGGCGTTCCGCGCGCAGGGTGGCCAGGTCTGCCTGATGACCAACGCCCCGCGCCCGAACCAGTACGTGATCGCTCAGCTGGACCGCATGGGCGTGCCGCGCGATGCCTGGGATCTGGTCGTCAGTTCCGGCGACGCGGCGCAGGACGCGATGTTCGCGGGCGCCGTCGGGCGGAACGTCTGGCATATCGGGATCGAGAAGGACCACGGGTTCTTTACCGACATCCCTGACGCCCATCGCGATGCGGCGCCCATCCGGCGCGTCCCGCTGGAGGAGGCCGAGGGGATCATCGCCTCGGGTCCGTTCGACGAGTTGAACGAGACGCCCGAAGATTACCGCGACCGGTTCCAGGGGGCGGTCGACCGCGGTCTGCCGATGCTGTGCGCGAACCCCGACATCGTCGTCGACATGGGCGAGACGCGCATCTACTGCGCGGGCGCATTGGCCGATTTCTATCAGTCGCTTGGCGGGACGGCGCTGTATTACGGCAAGCCGCATGCGCCGATCTATGACCGGGCGCGGGCGCTGATGGGACTTGGCCCCGACGCGCGGTATCTTGCGGTGGGCGACGGCATCGCCACCGACATCGCGGGTGCCGAGGCGCAGGGGATCGATTCGATTTTCGTCACCGGCGGTCTGGCTGCGGATGCCTTCGGTCCGGACGTCGAACAGCCCGATGCCGGGATGCTGCCTGAATGGCTGGGATCGCAGGGACGGGCGCCGACCTTCGCGATCGGGCGGCTGCGCTGAGGCGCCACGGCTCGCGATGCGCGGGTCACAGCGCAACAATGGAACGCGAATCTAAGACATTCGGAAATATTGTTGCCATCCATGCTTTGTGCTGCTATGCAGCATGAGGCATGGATCATGGCATTCCGGATGAGCAGCAAGATGTTGGACAATCTTCCACGCGGCACCATCGTCATTGAGGATCTGGAGATCGGCATGGTCCGGCACCTGCAAAAGCAGGTGACCGATCGCGATATCGAGCTGTTCGCCGAGGTGTCGACCGACCGGAACCCGGTCCATCTGGACGACGCTTATGCGCAGGATACGATCTTCGAAGGCCGGATCGCCCACGGCATGCTGACCGCGGGGCTGATTTCTGCGGTGATCGGTGAACAGTTGCCCGGTCACGGCACCGTCTATCTGGGCCAGACGCTGAAGTTCATGGCCCCCGTGCGCCCCGGCGACATGGTCCGCGCCGAGGTCGAGGTTCAGGCCATCGACCATTCGAAACGGCGGGTCACGCTTGCAACCCGCTGCCTCGTCGGCGATACGGTCGTCTTGAAAGGCGAGGCGGTCGTGCTGGCCCCAAGCCGCAAGTTCGACTGAGGGGTGCGTGGCGCCCTGTTGGGGGCGCATTGCAGATCCATCGCGACTGGACCGGGCTGAAGGCCGAGGCACGCGGCGCATCGGTTGCCATGGGCAATTTCGATGGCGTCCACAAGGGTCACCGCGCGGTCATCGACGCCGCCCGCGCCGCCAGCGACGCGCCCTTGGGCATCCTGACCTTCGAGCCGCACCCGCGCGAGTATTTCGCCCCCGACGCGCCGCCCTTTCGCCTCATGAACTCCGAGGCACGGGCCAACCGCCTGTCCCGCCTTGGTGTTCAGCACCTGTACGAACTTCCCTTTGGCCCGGTGCTGGCGGGCCTGACCCCGCAGGCCTTCGCGCAGGAGGTTCTGGCCGACGGACTGGGCATCGCGCATGTCACCGTGGGCGCGGATTTCTGTTTCGGCAAGAACCGCGCGGGCACGGCGCAGACGTTGCAGGATCTGGGTCGGACATACGGCTTCGGCGTGACCATCGTCCCGCTGATCGGCGCGGGAGAGGCCGAATACAGCTCGACCGCGATCCGCACGGCGCTGGCGCAGGGGCTGACCCACGAGGCCGAGCGCATGCTGGGCCATTGGCACCGCATTGAGGGTGAGGTCATCCACGGCGAAAAGCGGGGCCGGGAATTGGGCTGGCCCACCGCGAACTTGGCGATGGACGGGCTGCACCTGCCGCGCCTTGGCGTCTATGCGGTGTTGGTCGACATCCTGACCGGCCCGGATCGCGGCCCGTGCAAGGGCGTCGCCTCGCTTGGGGTGCGGCCGATGTTCGGGGTGAACACCCCGAATCTTGAGGTGAACCTGTTCGATTTTTCGGGCGATCTGTACGGACAGCACCTGTCGGTCGCCCTGGTCGATTTCCTGCGCGACGAGGCCAGGTTCGACAGTCTGCAGGCGCTGATCGACCAGATGGAGCAGGACGGCGCCCAGGCCCGCGCCCTGCTGTCGGGCCGCTGATGCGCGAGCGTTTCTGGGAACTGCCGCTGCCCCGCCTGGCCCCCGACGAATGGGAGGCGCTGTGCGACGGCTGCGGCAAGTGCTGCCTGAACAAGATCGAGTTCGAGGACACGAACGAGCTGGCCTTCACGCGCGTCGCCTGCAAGCTGCTGGACGGGGATGCCTGCCGGTGCAGCAGCTATCCGAACCGCCACGACTATGTCCCGGACTGCGTGGTGCTGACCCCCGCCAAGATCAAGGAGGTCGCCTGGTGGCTGCCCGTCACCTGCGCCTATCGCCTGCGCCATGAGGGGCGGCCGCTGTATGACTGGCACCACCTGATCTCTGGCTCGACCGAGACGGTGCACGAAGCAGGCGTCAGCGTCCGCGGCTGGACCGTCAGCGAGCTGTCGGTCACCGAGGACGATTGGGAGGACCACATCATCGAGGATCTGTCATGAATTTCGCCTCGGACAATTCGTATGCTGCGCATCCTGCCGTCCTGACCGCGATGGCCGACGCCAATTCCGGTGCGGTCATGGGCTATGGCGCCGACCCGGTCACCGCGCGGGCCGAGGCCGCGATCCGCGATCTGCTGGAGGCACCCAAGGCTGTCGTCCGCTTTGTCGCCACCGGGACGGCCGCGAATGCGCTGGTCTGTGCGCAGCTGTCGCCGTCCTTCGGACGCATCTACTGCCACGACGACGCCCATATCGAGACCAGCGAATGTGCCGCGCCCGAATTCTTTTCTCACGGGGCAAAGCTGGTGACCCTGCCGGGCGACGGCGGTCGGATCGATGCGGCCACCCTGGCGCAGACGCTGCAGGTCGGTGCCGGGGTAGGCCTGAACGGCGGGCGCAGCGCGCTGGTGTCGATCACGAATGCCACCGAATGGGGCACGGTCTATGACCCGGACCAGGTCGCGGCGTTGGCTTCCGTCGCCCATGCGGCGGGATTGCCGCTGCACATGGACGGGGCGCGCTTCGCAAATGCGGTCGCGACGCTTGGCTGTTCGCCTGCCGATCTGACCTGGCGCGCCGGTGTCGACGCGCTGTGCCTGGGCGGCACCAAGAACGGCGCGATGGGGGCCGAGGCGATGGTATTCTTCGACCCCGCCCGTGCCGAGGGGTTCGATTACCGTCGCAAGCAGTCCGGCCACGTGATGTCCAAGAACCGCTATCTTGCGGCACAGATGCTGGCCTTGGCGACCGATGGGTTGTGGCTGGACCTCGCGCATCGCGCGAACACCAAGGCGCAGGTCCTGGGACAGGCGGTCGTCGATGGCGGGGGTCGGCTATTGCAGCCGGTCCAGTCGAACGGTGTCTTTGCCGCGATCCCGAAGGCGGCCCATGACCGGGCGCAGGCGGCGGGCGTGCTGTATCACCTGTGGCCCGACAAGACGGTGCAGGGGGCCGACCCCGTGCCGCTGCGCCTGGTCACCGCGTGGGATACGCCCGATGCGGACGTCGCGGCGATGGCCGCGATCCTGCGCGGCTAGTTGCGCAGCGCGTCCAGCAACAGTTGCAGCGCATGTTCGATGGTTGCCGCACGCACGCGGTGACGGCCGATCGCACCGAATTCGACGGTTTGGGTGAAGGTGCCAAAGGGTTGGCTGATGCCAAAGCAGACCCGCCCTTCGGGCTTGTGCTCGGATCCGCCGGGGCCAGCGATGCCGGTGACGGAAACGGCGATCCCGGCATCGGACTGGCGCAGCGCGCCCTGGGCCATCTCGGCCGCGACCTGTTCGCTGACCGCGCCATGCGTATCCAGGGTTTCGGCCCGGACGCCCAGCATCTGCATCTTGGCCGCGTTCGAATAGGTGACAAAGCCCCGGTCGAATCCGTCGGACGATCCCGCAACCTCTGTCAGGGCGCCGGCGATCAGGCCGCCGGTGCAGCTTTCGGCCGTCGCGATCATGACGCGCCGGGCGCGGGCGGCGTCAAGGACCAGCGCCGCCTGGCTCACATCAGCACCGTATGGGCAAAGGCCGCGGCGGCCATCGTGGCCAGCGCCGCAAAGATCCCCGCCCACAGATCGTCCAGCATCACGCCGGCACTGTCATGGCGGCGGTCGGCGCGGCCGACCAGCCACGGCTTCCAGATGTCGAACAGCCGGAAGAACAGGAAGGCCGCGACCCAGCCCGGATAGGGAAAGCTGTCGGCGGGCAGACCCGCGTGCCAGAACCCGAAGGACGGCGCCATCAGCGCCAGCCACTGGCCCGCGACCTCGTCGATGACGATCTCGCTGCGATCGGGGTCGTCCATGCCGGCGGTATATCGAGGCACGACCCAGAACCCCAGCAGGATCACCAGCCCCGTGGCCAGCGCTAGCAGCGGAAAATGCCCGATGCGGTGCAGGATCAGCCCCATCGCAACGGCGACGGCCGACCCCCAGGTGCCGGGGGCGGGGCGCAGCAGGCCTGCGCCGAACCAGGTGGCCAGCATGCGGTCCATGGTTATTCCTTGATCAGGGTGGCGGTCGCGATGGCGGCGATCCCCTCGCGCCGGCCGGTAAAGCCAAGGCGTTCGGACGTGGTGGCCTTGACGCTGATGCGCGCTTCCTCAACGCCCATGATTTCGGACAGGCGGTGGGCCATCGCCAGCGCATGGGGCCCGATCTTGGGCGCCTCGCAGATCAGGGTCACGTCGGCATTGCCGATGCGGAACCCCTTGTCGCGGGCCATGCTGGCCGCATGGGCCAGAAAGATCGCGCTGTCGGCGCCCTTCCATTGCGGGTCCGAGGGCGGGAAATGCCGCCCGATGTCGCCCTGCGCCAAGGCGCCATAGATGGCGTCGGTCAGCGCGTGCATGCCGACGTCGGCATCGGAATGGCCCAGCAGGCCCGCTTCATGCGGCACCTGCACGCCGCACAGGGTGACGTGGTCCCCGGGTCCAAAGGCGTGCACGTCATAGCCATTGCCAAGGCGGATATCCATGTCGGTCCCCAGAATGCGTTCGGCCCGCGCGAAATCGGCGGGAAAGGTGATCTTCAGATTGTCTTCCGAACCTTGGGTGATGGCAACCTCCATCCCCGCGGCAAGTGCCAGCTGGACGTCGTCGGCCGCATCCCCCGGATGATCGCGATGCGCCTGCAGGATCCTGTCCAGAACGAAACCCTGCGGCGTCTGCGCCCGGAACAGCCCGTCACGCGGCGCGATGGCCGCGACCCGCGCGCCGTCCCCCCGCCACATCGCGTCCGACACGGGCAACGCGGGTGCGGCGGCGTCCGCGCCCTCTTGCAGCGCCCGGATCACGTCGTCGATGACCGATGGTGCAACCAGCGGGCGTGCCCCGTCATGGATCAGGACATGGCGGGCCTGGCCCTGCAGGGTGGTCAGGCCGGCGCGGACACTGGCGGCGCGGGTCTCGGCGCCCGCGACGATGGTGATGCCGCCGGCATAGCGGGCGATGGCCTGCCCCATGTCATCGGGGTGAACGACCAGAACGATCCGTTCAAAGCCCCTAAAGGCCGCCAGGGTCCGGTCCAGGACAGGGCGCCCGGCAAGATCGCGCCACTGCTTGGGCAGGCCGTCCCCAGCCCGCGTGCCCCGTCCCGCCGCCGTGATCAGCGCAGCAAAGCCCGCAGGCGCGCGGATCATGCGTGATCGGGCATGTCGCCCTGGATCGCAGCCGCAAAGGCCGTCCGATACAGGCTCGACAGTTCGGCCAGCGGCGCGCTGTCGTCGCCCAAGGTCACGCTGTCGCCGCCAAAGCGGCCAACGCTGGCGATGGTGACGCCCGCGGCCTGGGCCGCGGCGGTCAGGGCGCCTGCGGTGTCGGGGCGGCAGGCGACAAGATAGCGGGCCTGATCCTCTCCGAACAGTTGGGCGATGTCACCGCTGTCCAGCGTGACGCCCAAGCCCGCGGCCTCGGCCATCTCGAAGGCGGCAAGCGCCAGGCCGCCGTCCGACAGGTCGGTCGCCGATGCCAGGTGGCCCCGGTTGGCGCGCAGGAATTCGCCGTTGCGGCGTTCGTCGTCCAGATCGACATGCGGCGCGTCGCCGGATTCGATGCGGAACGCCTCCCACGCCAGGGCCGACTGTTCAAGGTGGCCGCGCGTGGCACCGATCACCAGGGCCAGGTCACCCTCGGCGGGAAGGCCAGCGATCAGATCGTCCAGATCCGCGATCAGGCCGACGCCGCCGATGGTCGGCGTGGGCAGGATGCCCTTGCCGTCGGTTTCGTTGTACAGCGACACGTTGCCCGACACGATGGGAAAGTCCAGCGCGCGGCAGGCCTCTCCGATGCCCTTGATGGCACCGACCAGCTGGCCCATGATCTCGGGCTTTTCGGGGTTGCCGAAGTTCAGGTTGTCGGTCGTGGCCAGGGGCAGGGCGCCCACTGCGGTCAGGTTGCGATAGGCCTCGGCCACGGCCTGCTTGCCGCCCTCGAACGGGTTCGCCTTGACATATCGCGGGGTGACGTCGCTGGTGAAGGCCAGCGCCTTGCGGGTTCCGTGCACGCGAACGACGCCCGCGCCCATGCCGGGACGGCGGATCGTGTCGGCCCCGACCTGCGTGTCGTACTGTTCCCAGACCCAAGCACGGTGCGCATGGTTCGGGCTGCCGACAAGCGCGCGCAGGCCGGCGATGGGCGCGATCGGGGGCAGGGCAGGCGCGGGCGTGGCCGCAGGCGTCTCGACCCAAGGGCGGTCATATTCCGGCGCGCTGGAGGACAGCTTGGACAGCGGCAGGTCGGCCATGACCACGTCGCGATGAACGATCAGGAAGCGGTCCTCGGCGATGGTTTCTCCGACGATGGCGAAGTCCAGGTCCCACTTCTGGAAGATCGCCCGCGCCTCGGCCTCCTTCTCGGGCTTCAGCACCATCAGCATCCGCTCCTGGGATTCCGACAGCATCATCTCGTAGGCGGTCATGTTGGTTTCGCGTTGGGGCACGCTGTCCAGGATCAGCTTAATCCCCAGGCCGCCCTTGTCGCCCATCTCGACCGCCGAACATGTCAGGCCCGCGGCCCCCATGTCCTGGATCGAGATCACCGACCCCGACGCCATCAGCTCAAGGCACGCCTCCAGTAGGCATTTCTCGGTGAACGGATCGCCGACCTGCACGGTGGGACGTTTGTCCTCGATGGTGTCATCGAACTCGGCGCTGGCCATGGTCGCGCCGCCGACGCCGTCGCGGCCGGTCTTGGCGCCCAGATAGACGACGGGCATGCCGACGCCCGAGGCCGCCGAATAGAAGATCTTGTCGGCATCGGCCAAGCCCGCCGCAAACGCGTTGACCAGGCAGTTGCCGTCATAGCTGGGGTGGAAACGAACCTCCCCGCCAACATTCGGCACGCCGAAGGCGTTGCCATAGGCGCCGATCCCCTCGACCACGCCCTTGACCAGATGCGGGGTCTTGGGGTGATCGGTGCGCCCGAAGGACAGCGCGTCCATCGCGGCGATGGGGCGCGCGCCCATGGTGAAAACGTCGCGCAGGATGCCGCCCACGCCGGTCGCGGCGCCCTGATGGGGTTCGATATAGCTGGGATGGTTGTGGCTCTCCATCTTGAAGACCACCGCCTGACCGTCGCCAATATCGACCACGCCCGCGTTCTCTCCGGGACCGCAGATCACCTGGGGGCCGTCGACGGGCAGGGTACGCAGCCATTTCTTGGACGACTTGTAGGAACAGTGCTCGTTCCACATGGCGCTGAAGATGCCCAGTTCGGTGAAGGTCGGTTCGCGCCCGATGATCTGCAGGATGCTGGCATACTCGTCCGGCTTCAGCCCATGGGCCGCGATCAGTTCCGGGGTAAGCTGTGGTTCCTGCATGACACGACCCTTCCTGCGCATGAAATCACGCGTCTTCTAGGCGCTGGCGGCGTCCATGGAAAGGCCGCAGAACCCGGGCGCGGGACAAAAAAAAGCCGGGCACAAGGCCCGGCCTAAGTCCAACAGGGAGGTAGAAGGTGATGAGCGATTACGCTGATCATCGCCTTCTAAGCCCGATCTATGTGCAGTCTGTGAACTCTTCAAGACAAATGGCGCTGCGGCTGCAGCATAGCCGCCATGCGCTGGCGTAATGGCTGCACGCTGCGCGTGCATCATTCCGGTTTTGCCTGTGGTTTGGGCAGATCAGACCTGCCCGGCCTCGCTTTGATGGCGCCGATAGGCCTGGATTTCTTCCAGGACGAAGTCCCGGAACACCGCGACGCGGCGCGTCTGGCGCATTTCCTCGGGATAGGCAAGGAAGACCGGTACCTCTCCTGACTCGGTGTCCGGGAACACGCGGATCAGGTTCGGGTGGTCGGCGGTCAGATAGTCGGGCAGGACGCCGATGCCCAGATTGGCCAGTACCGCCTGCAGCACGCCGAAATAGTTGTTCACCGTCAGGGTCGATCCGACGTTCTGGGACATCAGCTCCTGCACCAGGCGCGCGCCGGCCGCCACCTGAGGCTGGTCGGGTTTTTGGCAAATCAGACGGTGGTTGGACAGGTCGGCCAGCGATTCCGGCGCCCCATGCGCCGCGATGTAATCCGGGCTGGCGTACAGGCGCATCCGGATGTTCAGCAGCCGGCGGCGGATCAGGTCGGACTGGCTCGGCTCCTTCATGCGGATGGCCACGTCGGCCTCGCGCATGGGCAGATCCAGGACGCGCTCCTCCAGCAGCAGGTCGATGCGCAGGTCAGGATACTTTTCGTACAGCTTGACCAGGCGGGGTGCCAGCCACAGCGTGCCGAAGCCCACGGTGGCCGTCACCTTGAGTTCGCCGAAGACGTTTTCCTCGCTGTCGCGGATGCGGGCCGAGGCACTGTCCAGCTTGCGCGACATGGACGAGGTCGCCTCGAACAGCAGCTCTCCCTGTTCGGTCAGAATCAACCCCCGCGCGTGCCGGTGGAACAGCGTCGTGCCAAGCGACTCCTCCAGCGCGCGGATCTGGCGGCTGACCGCCGATTGCGACAGGTGCAGCACGTCGCCCGCATGCGTCAGGCTGCCGGCATCGGCCACAGCGTGAAATATTCTAAGCTTGTCCCAGTCCATCCCTGTTACAATCCTGTCATGACAGCCATGCGATTTTTGCAGACCTAACCTTCCCCTGCGATTCCGGCAAGGTCACGTCAAGGAAAGAATTTCCGCTTCGTTGGTCAGCATTTCTGACCTATAATGACCGCCGAGGCCTTTGGTCATGGGAGGAGAGGGTGATGAGCAAGCAGGAATTTTCGCTAGCCGATCGGTTCGATCTGTCGAAACGTCACGTGTTGTTGAACGGAACGCAGGCACTTGTCCGGCTGATGCTGATGCAATCAGCACGCGACAAAGCCGCGGGGCTTGATACGGCGGGACTGGTCACCGGGTATCGCGGCTCTCCCCTGGGCAGTGTCGATCTGCAGATGACGCGCGAGGCCAAGCGCCTGGCGGCAGCGCAGGTCCTGTTCCAGCCCGGTCTGAACGAGGATCTGGCCGCGACCGCCATCTGGGGCAGCCAGCAGGCCGAACTGCGCGGTGAGGGGCGTCACGACGGTGTCTTTGCGCTGTGGTACGGCAAGGGTCCGGGGGTGGACCGGTCGGGCGACGTCATGCGCCACGGCAACATGGCCGGATCGTCGCGCCATGGCGGCGTCGTGATGGCGATGGGCGACGATCACACGGGCGAAAGCTCGACCGTGCTGCATCAGTCTGACTGGGCGATGATCGACGCCTATATCCCGGTGCTGTCGCCTGCCGGGGTGCAGGAGATCCTGGATTACGGCCTGTATGGGTTCGCACTGTCGCGCTATGCAGGGGTCTGGACGGGTCTGAAGACGATGAAGGACACGGTCGAGGCGACATCGGTCGTCGACGGCGATCCGCATCGGATGGCGTTCACCCTTCCGGAGCGCGTGCTGCCCGAGGGGGGGCTGAACATTCGCCTTGGCGACACGCCCGTCGCACAGGAAGCCCGGATGATCGACCACAAGCGGTGGGCGGCCGAGGCGTTCAGCCGTGCGAACCGCATCGACCGCAAGGTCTGGGGCAGGTCCGGCGCGCGGATCGGCTTTGTCGCCGCCGGCAAGAACTGGCTGGATCTGGTCCATGCCCTGTCGCTGCTGGGCATCGACGAGGCCGAGGCCGAGCGGTTGGGCCTGACCACCTACAAGGTCGGGCAGACATGGCCCATGGACATGAAGTCGATCCAGGAATGGTCCGAGAACCTGGAACTGATCATCTGCGTCGAGGAGAAGCGCAAGCTGATCGAGGTGCAGCTGAAGGAGGCGATCTTTGACAACCGCCATGGGCGTCGCGTCCACGGCTGGAAGCACGACCGCACCGGAGAGGAGCTGTTCCCGACCCGCTATGCGCTGGACCCTGTGATGATTGCCCAGAAGATCGGCGGCATCCTGATCGAGGAGGGTCGCGGCACCGAGCGTCTGCGCGCCGGGCTGGAGCGGCTGAACGAGGTGCGCCGCAACGACAACGCCCCCGAGATTGCGACCAGAACCCCTTGGTTCTGTTCGGGTTGTCCGCATAACAGCTCGACCACGCTGCCCGAGGGCAGCCGCGCCTATGCCGGGATCGGTTGCCATTACATGGTGCAGTGGATGGGCCGTGAGACCGAGGGTTTCACCCATATGGGCGGCGAGGGTGCGAACTGGATCGGAGAGGCGCCGTTCAGCACAAGAGGGCATGTTTTTCAAAACCTTGGCGATGGAACCTATAATCATTCCGGGTCTTTGGCGATCCGTGCGGCCTTGGCGGCCGGTACGAACATCACCTACAAGATCCTGTACAACGATGCCGTCGCCATGACCGGCGGGCAGCCGAACGAGGGCGGCCTGACCGCCCCGCAGATCGCCCGCGAACTGGTGGCGATGGGCGTCGGCACGGTCGTCGTGGTTCACGATGAAAAGGAGGACGTCGATCAGGCGCAGTTCCCCAAGGGCCTGCGGTTCGAGGAACGCGCGCAGATGATGACCGTCCAGCGCGATCTGGAAAAGGTCGCGGGCGTCAGCGCCATCCTGTATGTCCAGACCTGCGCGGCCGAGAAGCGCAGGCGGCGCAAGAAGGGACAGTTCCCTGACCCGGACCGCCGAATCTTCATCAATCCCGACGTCTGCGAGGGCTGCGGAGATTGTTCGGTCCAGTCGAACTGCGTCTCGATCGTGCCGTTGGATACGGAACTGGGCCGCAAGCGGCAGATCGACCAGTCCAGCTGCAACAAGGATTACAGCTGCGTCAACGGGTTCTGCCCCAGCTTCGTGTCGGTCAAGGGCGGCAAGCTGCGCAAGCCCAAGGCCGAAGCGTTCGACCTGCCCGATCTGCCGCAGCCCACGCTGCCCACGATCAACGGGACGCATAACGTCGTCATCACGGGCGTCGGCGGCACCGGTGTCGTGACAATCGGCGCTGTGCTGGCGCAGGCCGCCCACATGGACGGCAAAGGCGCCGGCATGATGGAGATGGCGGGCCTGGCGCAGAAGGGCGGCGCGGTGCATATCCACCTGCGCCTGGCTGAACGCCCCGCCGACATCAGCGCGATCCGCGTTGCCGTGGGCGAGGCGGACTGTGTCATCGGCGGCGATCTGGTGGTGACGGCGGGGGCCAAGACCGTGGGCCTGATGACCCAGGGCCGCACCGGCGCAGTCGTGAACGACCACGAGATCATTACCGGCGACTTTACCCGGTTCCGCGATTTCCAGGTGCCGTCGGACCGGCTGCGCCTGTCGCTGCAGGCCCGTTTGGGCGACCGGGTGGCGTTCTTCGATGCGAACGATCTGGCGCTGCGGCTGCTGGGGGATTCGATCTATTCGAACATGCTGGTGCTGGGTGCGTGCTGGCAGCGTGGCCTGATCCCGCTGTCGCTTGAGGCGATCATGGAGGCGATACGCCTGAACGGCGCGCAGGTCGACGCCAACCAGCGTGCATTCCAGATCGGCCGTTGGGCGGTGGTCTATCCCGAACAGACGCGCAAGCCCGCCGAGGTCACGCAGCTGCCGGTCGATCCCGTGGCCTATCGCGCTGAACGGTTGGTCGGCTATCAGAACAAGCGGCTTGCCGCCCGGTACCGCAAGCTGGTCGATGCCGCGCCCGCACCGCTTCGCGACAGCGTCGCAAGAAGCTATTACAAGCTGTTGGCGTACAAGGATGAATACGAGGTTGCACGGTTGCATCTGACCACCGCCGAACAGGTTGCGGCACGGTGGGAGGGGGACGTGACCCTGTCCCTTCATCTGGCGCCGCCGATGCTGACCGGCAAGGACGCGAACGGCCGCCCCAGAAAGCGGGAGTTCGGTCCGTGGATGCTGCGCGCGTTTCGGGTTCTGGCCAGGATGAAGGGGCTGCGGGGGACGCCGCTGGACCCCTTCGGCTACAGCGCCGAACGCCGGCGCGAGCGGGCGATGATCCGCGAATACGAGGCCGACATGACCCGCGTCTTCGCCTCGGTCACGGATGCGATGATGCCGGTGGCAATCGAACTGGCGGAACTGCCCTTGGGCGTGCGCGGCTTTGGTCCCGTCAAGGACAAGGCTGCCGATCTTGCCGCGACCCGGCGGGCCGAGCTGCTGGCGCAGCTGCAGGCCGGGCACCCACCCATCCGTGAAGCGGCGGAGTGATCCAGGTCATTTCCAAAAGCGGCGTGTCGCCCTATGAAGGGCGGCACGCGACGCGGGAGGTTCTGGGATGGCGATTGGGGTGTTCGATTCGGGTCTGGGCGGGCTGACGGTCCATCAGGCCATTGCCGCGCGCCTGCCCGACCTGCCGCTGGTCTATCTGGGCGACAACGCCCATGCGCCCTATGGGGTTCGCACCGCCGACGACATCTTCGATCTGACCTGCAAGGGCGTCGAGCGCCTGTGGGACGAGGGCTGCGATCTGGTGATCCTGGCCTGCAACACCGCCAGTGCCGCGGCGCTGAAGCGGATGCAGGAAACCTGGCTGCCGGCGGACAAGCGCGTCCTGGGCGTGTTCGTCCCCATGATCGAGGCGCTGACCGAACGGGCCTGGGGCGACAATTCGCCGCCGCGTCGCGTGGCCGTCAACAACGTCGCGCTGTTTGCCACGCCCGCGACCGTCGCCAGCCGCGCGTTCCAGCGCGAACTGGCGTTCCGCGCGGTGGGCGTCGATGTCGAGGCCCAGCCCTGCGCCGGCGTGGTCGATGCGATCGAGATGGGCGACGAGCAGCTGGCCGAGGCCCTGGTCACCAGCCATGTCGAGGCGCTGAAGCGCCGCATGCCGTACCCCGAGGCCGCGGTGCTGGGCTGCACCCATTACCCGCTGATGCAGGACGCGTTTCAGCGCGCCCTGGGACCGCAGGTCAAGGTCTTCAGCCAGGCGGGGCTGGTCGCTGAAAGCCTGGCCGACTATCTGATGCGCAGGCCCGAATTCGTTGGGTCGGGCACGACATCGATGTATCTGACCACCGGCGATCCGGTGCGGGTGGGCGGCAAGGCCACGCAGTTCCTGCGCCGCGCCATCAGCTTTGATCCCGCCTGAGGAGGACCCATGGCCGGCATGAAATCCCTGAAGAAGCAACGCCGCGTCCAGGTTCTGGCGGCGGCAAGCCTGGCCCTGGTCGTGGCGGTGGGGCTGATCGGATACGGCTTCAGCGACGGCATCAACCTCTATCGCTCTCCCAGCCAGGTGGCCGAGACGGCGCCCGAGCCCGACGAGTTCTTTCAGCTGGGCGGGCTGGTCAAGGACGGATCCATCGTCAATGGCACGGGCATGGCGTTCGATTTCGTGATCACCGACGGCGCGGTCGAGATCCCGGTGACCTATGTCGGCAACGACCCCCGCCCGGACCTGTTCAGCGAAGGGCAGGGCACCATCGCCAAGGGTCACTACCGCGACGGCCGGTTCGAGGCGCGCGACCTGCTGGCCAAGCATGACGAGACCTATATGCCCCGCGAGGTGGTGGATACGCTGAAGGCGACCGGCGTCTATCAGGAACCCGGCACCTGAGGCAACGCGCGCAGGGTTAACGACAGGTTAACCGCATCGCCCCAGCATCCCCCGATGCGGCCCCGATCCGGGGCGCGCGTCAGACATGGGGGTGTCATGCCAAGCGTCGAACAGATTGCCCGTCAGATCGTGGCCCGCGAAGGCGGGTACGTGAACGACCCCGACGATCCGGGCGGGGCCACCAACTTTGGCGTCACCATCGGCACGATGCAGTCCCTAGGGATGGACCTGAACCGCGATGGCCGCATCGACGCCGCCGATGTGCGCGCCCTGACGCGGGCGCAGGCCGAACAGATCTTCGTCGAGCATTATTTTCGCAAGCCGCGCCTGGCCGAACTGCCCGAACCGCTGCAGGCCAGCGTCTTTGACATGTATGTCAATGCGGGCGGGAACGCGGTCAAGATACTGCAGCGCCTGGTCAGCCGAATGGGCTTTCGCACCGCCGATGACGGGGTCGTTGGGCCGATGACCATCGCGGCCGTGGCCGACGCGGCCGAGGCCGCGCCGGATCATCTGGTCGACGCCTATGGGATCGCGCGGCGCAACTATTACTATGCGCTGGCCGATCAGCGCCCGGCCAGCCGCAAGTACGCGCGCAGCAAAGCGGGCGGCAAGGGCGGCTGGATCACCCGCGAAGAGGAGTTCATGGCCCCCCGCTATCGCCTCAGCGAGGCTGAGCACCGCCAGAGGACATCCGCATGGGCCTGATCGACCGCTTCATCGGGATCGCCCCGACCGTCACCGCCCTGGGCAGCGCCGCGACCGGCATGGCCGAGGTCTTTACCCAGAACGCCACCCGCCGGATGGAACTGGACGAGGAGGCCTATGCCCGTGCCATCGCCCAGCACGGCCAGGAATTCGCGGTGCCGCGGCAGGGCTGGTTCGACGGGTTCGTGAACGGACTGAACCGCCTGCCGCGCCCGCTGCTGGCTTTGGGGACGATGGCGCTGTTCATCTATGCGATGGTCGAGCCGATCGGATTCGGCATCCGCATGGAGGGGCTGCAGCGCGTTCCCGAACCCCTGTGGTGGCTGCTGGGCGCCATCGTGGGGTTCTATTTCGGCGCGCGCGAGGCGCATCATTTCCGCCACCGTGTCTGGCCCGCCCCCGTGACCGAGGAGACGACCATCGTCCCCGGCACCGTCGCAACGCCAGTCGCCATTCCCGCGGACGATTTTGCCGACAATGCGGCCCTGCGCGACTGGCTGGCGACCCTGCGCGAATAGGCCGCAAGGCCCGCACGCAAAACTGAGCGACCGGGACCAAGGGGGGGCTTTTCCCCCCTTGGCCGCATCCCTATGCTGTCGGGCAACAAAGGATGCCCGCAGATGATCGCTGAACTTGGCCATTTCGCCCTGATCCTGGCCTTCATGGTCGCGATCTATCAGATGACCGTGCCGATGATCGGCGCCGCAAAGGGATGGCACGGCTGGATGGACAGCGCCCGGCCGGCGGCCATGGCCCAGTTGCTGCTGATGGTCATCAGCTTCGGCGCGCTGACGATCGCCTTCGTCACGTCCGACTTCTCGGTCCTGCTGGTCTACGAGAACTCGCACACGCTCAAGCCGATGCTCTACAAGATCAGCGGTGTCTGGGGCAACCACGAGGGCTCGATGCTGCTGTGGGTGCTGATCCTGGCGCTGTTCGGCGCGGCGGCGGCACTGTTCGGGGGCAACCTGCCGCCCAGCCTGCGGGCACGGGTGCTGGGGGTCCAGGCATCGGTCAGCGTGGCGTTCTATGCATTCATCATCTTCACGTCGAACCCGTTCTGGCGCATGGGCAATCCGCCTTTCGACGGGCGCGACCTGAACCCGCTGCTGCAGGACCCAGGTTTGGCCTTTCACCCGCCGTTCCTGTATCTGGGCTATGTCGGCCTTTCGATGGCCTTCAGCTTTGCCGTCGCCGCCCTGATAGAGGGTCGCGTGGACGCGGCCTGGGCGCGTTGGGTCCGTCCCTGGACCCTGGCGGCCTGGGTGTTCCTGACCATCGGCATCGCGCTTGGCTCCTGGTGGGCCTATTACGAGCTGGGCTGGGGCGGCTTCTGGTTCTGGGATCCGGTCGAGAACGCCAGCTTCATGCCGTGGCTGTTGGCCGCCGCGCTGCTGCATTCCGCCATCGTCGTCGAAAAGCGCGAGGCGTTGAAAAGCTGGACGATCCTTCTGGCGATCATGGCGTTCGGTTTCTCGCTGATCGGCACGTTCATCGTCCGATCGGGGGTCATCACCTCTGTCCACAGCTTCGCCAACGACCCGGAACGGGGGGTGTTCATCCTGGCGATCCTTGCGGTGTTCATCGGCGGCGCCCTGACGCTGTTCGCGGCCCGCGCGTCCGAGATGACCGCCAAGGGTGTCTTCGCCCCCCTGTCGCGCGAGGGCGCGTTGGTGCTGAACAACGTGCTGTTGGCCGTGTCGGCCTTTGTCGTGTTCATCGGCACGATCTGGCCGCTGGTGGCCGAGATGGTCTGGGGGCGGGTGCTTTCCGTGGGCCCGCCCTTCTTCAACCAGGCCTTCACGCCGTTCATGATCGTGCTGGCGATCGCCCTGCCCATCGGGTCGCTGATGCCGTGGAAACGTGCGACGCTGGCCCGCAGCCTGCGCCCGCTGCGCGGGCCGCTGATCCTGTCGGCAGCGATCATGATGCTGGTCTTTGCAGTGTCGACCGGACATTCGGCGCTGGCCGTGATCGGAGCGGGGCTGGGATCTTGGCTGATCTTCGGCGCGCTGGCCGATCTGTGGCTGCGGACCGGCAGTTCCGGCGCGTCGCGCCTGTTGCGCCTGCCGCGTGCCGATTGGGGCAAGGCGGTCGCGCATTCCGGGCTGGGCGTCACCTTCGTGGCCGTGTCCCTGATCCAGGCCTGGCAGGTCGAGGATGTGCGCGTGGCGCAGATCGACCAGCCCTTTGCTGTCGGCAGCTATGACCTGGTCCTGCGCGACGTGCGCCGGGCGGACGGACCCAACTATCTGGCCCAGAAAGCGGTGATCGAGGCCAGCCGCGACGGCAGCCCGGTCGCGACCCTCTCTCCGGAAAAGCGCGTCTATCCCGTCCAGGGGATGCCCACGACCGAGGCCGCGATCGATTACGGCTTCTGGCGCGATCTGTACGTCGTTCTGGGTGACGAACAGCCCGGCGGCGGATGGGCGGTGCGGACCTATATCAAGCCCTTTGCCAACTGGATCTGGGCGGGCTGTCTGATGATGGCCATCGGCGGGCTGATCAGCCTGACCGACCGGCGCTATCGCGTGGCGGCGGGTGCGGCCCGGCAGGCGCGCCCCGGCGCGGTCCCCGCGGAATGAGGGTCCGGGCCGCCGTGCTGGCGCTGATCCTGACCGCCTGTCCGGTCCTGGCCGTCCAGCCCGACGAGGTCCTGCCCGACGCCGCGATGGAGGCACGCGCCCGCGAGATTTCGCAACAGCTGCGTTGCCCCGTCTGCCAGGGAGAGAACATCGACGAGTCCAACGCGCCGATCAGCCGCGACCTGCGCCTCTACGTGCGCGAGCGTTTGCTGGAGGGCGACAGCAACGACCAGGTGATCGACGCGGTCGCCGACCGTTTTGGCGAATTCGTGCTGTTCAATCCGCGGCCCGATGGGGCGAACATGATCCTGTGGCTGGCCGCGCCCCTGATGGCCCTGGTCGCATTGCTGACCGCGGCCGGCTTCCTGCGCGCCCGCAACCGCCCGACGCCCGAGGTCGAGGCCCTGGACCCCGACGAACGTCGGCGCCTGGCCGAGATCATGCGCGATCCCTGACGCCGGGTCGCGCTTTCACCGCCCGCGAATTTCGGCATGATCCCCGGAAACGGGAGGATGACATGAGCTTCGAGACCATTCAGTTCGCGACAGCCGACGGCGTCGCCACGCTTACGCTGAACCGCCCCGCGGTGATGAATGCGCTGAACACCCGCATGCGGGCCGAGATCACGCAGGTGCTGACGACGCTGGCGCCCGATGTGCGTGCCGTGGTGATGACCGGGGCAGGCCGGGGGTTCTGTTCCGGGCAGGACCTGACCGATGCGGGTGCCGCCGCCGATCTGGAGCGCACCCTGCGCGAGGAATACGAGCCGATGCTGGCTGCGGTAACCACCTGTCCCGTGCCGGTCATCGCCGCGGTGAACGGCGTGGCGGCCGGGGCCGGGGCGAACCTGGCGCTGGCCGCCGACGTGGTAATCGCCGCGGAAAGCGCCAGCTTCATCCAGGCCTTCACGCGGATCGGGCTGATCCCGGATGCGGGCGGGACCTGGATCATCCCGCGGGCGGTCGGCATGGCGCGCGCGATGGGGATGACGCTGTTCGCCGAACCCGTGTCCGCGCGGCAGGCGGCGGACTGGGGGATGATCTGGCAGGCGCTGCCCGATGCCGATTTCGCCGCAGGGGTCGCGGCCCGGGCGCAGGCGCTGGCCAAGGGGCCGACCGGGGCGTTTCTGGCCATCAGGCAGGCACTGACGGCCTCGTTCGGGAACGACATGCAGGCGCAACTGGCGCTGGAGGCACGTCTGCAGGGGCAGGCCGGACGCAGTGCCGATTTTGTCGAAGGGGTGACGGCGTTCCTGGAAAAGCGGCCGGCGGTCTTTACCGGCCGCTAGGCGATCTGGCGAAAGATCGGCGCGGGCCCGCGATTGTCGAAGAAGGGCACCGTGTCGGGCGCGGCCAGCGGCTGGTCATGCGGCAGGTCGCGGATCAGCGCCGTCAGTTCGGCCAGCACGACCTCGGTGATGAAGGGCAGGTCCAGCGCGTCTGCCTGATCCAGCGGCACCCAGTGCAGATGGGACAGCTCGTCGCAGGCGGCGCCGAAATCATCGGGGTCGCCGGCGATGTCGGCCGCATCCGCGACGAAGAAATGCGCATCGAACCGGCGGGGTCGCCCCGGTGGCGTGATGGCCCGGAACAAATAGATCAGCGGACCCGCATCAGGAGTCAGACCTGCCTTGACATGGCCGGGCCAGCCGCAGGGTGCGCCCCCCGGACGGCCGATCAGCAGGCCGGTTTCTTCGGCCAGTTCGCGCAGGGCCGCGGCAGCGATGGCGTCGGGGGACAGGCCATCCTCCTGCAGCAGGCGCGCGCGGCAGGTCAGGCCAAGGGGACGGGCCAAGGCAACCTGCGCGTCCTCAGGGTCGACGGCCCCGCCGGGAAAGACGAATTTCGACGGCATGAAGGCCGCGCCGGCGCCGCGCATGCCCATCAGGACCGACGCACCGCCCACGTCGCGGCGCACGACCAGGATCGTCGCTGCATCGCGGATGGCTACGCTCATGCCCGGCCGAACCCGTGCATGCGCCGTGCCCACTGTAACCCGACCATGGCACCCTTGATCACCGGCAGCATCGCCAAAGACAGCACGATCGCCCCTAGGCCAAAGGACAGGATCATCGTCATGGCACTGGGGCGCCACGCGATGAAGGATGCCAGCAACAATGGTGCTCCCAGATGCGAGACGATCAGGATGGTCAGGTAGGCCGGGCCGTCGTCGGCCCGCTGGTGGTGCAGATCCTCGTGGCAATGGGGACAGGCATCCGCCACCTTGAGGTAGCTTGAGAACATCCGCCCCTCTCCGCAGGCCGGGCAGCGGCCCCGCGCGCCACGCAGCATGGCCTGGCCCGTCGGGCGTTCGGGGGTCAGCGATGGGGTGATCTTGGCAGCATCTGTCATGACGGGGTCCTCTGCGGGCTTGGACCAAATCTAGGCGGCGGGGCGGCACATTGAAAGTCCCTCCTATGCCGCACGTTCCGCGCGCGAACAGACGACCTGGTTGCGCCCCGCAGCCTTGGCTGCCAGCAGCGCCCGGTCCGCACGCTCAAGCGCCACGCGCGCCAGCTGATCCGGCCAGATGTCGTCCGCGGGCGCGACCATGGCCACCCCGACCGACGCCGTCACCCGGATCGCGCCGCCGCCGGACAGGCCCGGCAGGCGTACGGGCCGCGCCTGCACGGCCAGCCGCAGCGCCTCGGCAATGCGGGCCGCGCGTACCGGGGGACAGTTGCCCTGCACAGCCAGGAACTCCTCTCCGCCCATGCGGGCCGTCATGCCGTCCACGCCGATGGTATCGCGCAGACGCTGCGCGACCTCGGCCAGGACGGCATCGCCGGCGGTGTGACCATGGCAGTCATTCACCGCCTTGAAATGGTCCAGGTCGATGGCAAAGACCGCGAATCCCTGATGCGCCAACATCGCGTCGCGCGCGATGTCGGCCAGCTTTGGCAGGGCATAGCGGCGGTTGTACAGCCCGGTCAGCGGATCGGTCATCGCCCACAGCATGTGACGCTGAACCTCGGCCCGACGCTGGTCGCTCTTGGATTTGCGCGACAGCAGCATCTGCAGCGACACCGCCGCGGCCTCGGCTGTCGCCGCGGTGCACAGCGCGTCCGGCATCACGTCACCCGCCCCGAGATCCAGGGCGATGGCCGACAGCTCGGCCCGGTCAGGCCCGATGGCGATGACGAAGCCCGCATCCCGAGACCCCTGACGAGACCGCAGTTCGGACAGCAGGCGCAGCCCGTCACCACGCTCGCGGATATCTGCCGAGATTAGGTACAGGTCCGCCGTCCGCCCTGCGGATGCGGCGCCCAGCGCTTCGTCAGGATCGCGGATCTCGAACCGGCAGGGCATACGTTCGGACAGCATCTGCCGCCAGCGCCGCGCACGGGTCTGGCTGTCCGCGATGAGCACGATCAGCGGACGATCGGCATGGACAAAACCGGCCGGTGCCTCGGCCATGCCCATCCGGCTGGCCTGCGGGGCATCCGACTGGCGCAGAATGTTGCGGATCCGCGCCATCAGCATCTGGTCGTCGACGTCGGGTTCAAGCGTCGCGGTTGCCCCCGCCTGCAGCGCGGCCAGCCGCTGTTCGGGCCGGACCAGCATCAGCACCGGGATATCCGCCAGCCGCGGATCGCGCGACAGCCGCCCGCAGATGTCGATGGCCGATCCGTCGGGGAAATTTCCCAGGATGATCAGGTCGGGCAGGGCCGCGTCCAGTTCCTGCATCAGCTGCGCGGCCGAGGCGACCGCGGCCACGTCATAGCGCACGGCGGACAGCCGGACCTTCAACGTGATCCGCGCCGTCGCTATGCCATCTGCAACCATGATACGTGCCGTCATCGATCTATCCAGAAATCCGACATCTTCATTTCAATTTCACCTAAAATGCTTAACAAAGAGTTTCTGGTGCAGGCCAGCTCACGAAATTGCGATACGGATGGAAAAATGGCGTATTCGGCCCAGCAGGCCGCCGATCTGGCGACGCAGACGCTGATCCTGTTGGCCGATCGGCCGCAGGATCTGGCGCAGTTCATGGAGGCCGCCGGCCTGCAGCCCGCCGATATCCGCAATTTCGCCAGCCGTCCTGACATCGCCCTGTTCCTGCTTGATTTTCTGGTCGAGGACGATGACCGCCTGTGCAGCTTTGCCGACAGCCTTGGCGTGCGTCCAGGCGACATCATGACGGCCCGCACGGCCCTGTCGGGACCGGGCAGCTATGGCTGGGAGGCCGACTAGACCTTTTTCCATCGGCGCTTTCCGATTTGTTTACGCCCTGCCGCTAGTTTCGGTTCGAATCGAGGTGGGCATGAAAAGTCTGATCAATCGCGCGATCGAAGAATTCCTCCGCGCCACGTATGGTGAAGACCTGGTCCAGTCCGTCGCCGACGAGGAGGCCGTGGCCGTCGGTCGACTGGCGCCGCTTGGCGCCGGGTTCGGGACGGGTGCACTGGAACGCGCCGCGTTCCGGCTGTCGAAACCGCTGCCCGAGATGTTCGAGGATCTGGGCGGATGGATGACGCGCATCGAGCCTGTGCGGCGCCTGCTGCGGTTTTCGGGCCGCGACTTCAAGGATTTCCTGCTGCGTCTTGAGGAGCTGCCCGGTCGCGCGCATCTGGTCCTGCCCGACTTGGAGGTTCCGCGCCTGCAGGTCGAGGCGGAGGATCAGTCCGTCTGGCTGGTCATGCTGGAACCCGACCCGGTGTGGCAGCATCTTCTGGTCGGGCTGATCCGCGGCATGGCTGACGATTACGGCGCGCTGTGCCTCATCTCGGTCGAGGGGCTGTCGATCCGCATCGACATCTGGGACGAACAGTTCTTCGAGGGTCGCATCTTCAGCCTGCAGGGGGCGCAGCTGAGCGGCGCGGTGTCGTCGTGACCGGCCCGACCATGTCCGCGCAGGCGCTTGGGCAGCTGCTGCCCATGCACTTGTGGCTGTCGGCCTGCGGCAAGGTCCTGTCCGTCGGGCCGACGCTGTCCAAGCTGATCCCGGACCTGGCAGACGGGCTGGCGGATCGGTTAGTCAGCGGGCGCGCGGGGCAGGGGCCCTGTCCGCTGCAGGCGATCCGCACCGCAGTCGAACACCGCCGCCGCCTGTTCCTGCGCGTGGTCCAGTCGCGCGACCTGGTCCTGCGCGGCCATGGCGTGCAGGTCGATGATGGGACGCTGCTGGTCAATCTGGGTTTCGGGATCGGCCTTCATCGTGCGATTCGTGCTGCGGGGCTGACGGATGACGACTTTGCACCCTCAGAACTGGCAATGGAACTACTGTTCCTGCACGAGGCCAACCGCGGCGTCCTGACCGAACTGTCGCGCTTCAACACCCAGTTGGCGCAATCGCGCGAACTGGCCCTGCTGCAGGCGCAGACCGATCCGCTGACCGGCCTGCAGAATCGCCGCGGGCTGGAGATCGCGCTGTCCCTGTCGCTGCGCACGGCCGATTTCGCGGACGAGGTCGCGCATCCCTTTGCCATCGCGCATCTGGACCTGGACCATTTCAAGCAGGTCAACGACCAGCTGGGGCACCAGGCGGGGGACGACCTGCTGCGGGCGGTCGGTGCGGTCCTGCGCAGCCATATCCGCAAGGCCGACACGGCGGCGCGGATCGGGGGTGACGAATTCGTCCTGATCCTGCGGGGCATGACATCGCGGGCCGCCCTGCAGCAGCTTGCCGACCGGATCATCGTGGCGATCCGGGCGCTGTCGCCGCCGGAACTGACCGATCTGCAGGTTTCGGCCAGCCTGGGCATCCTGGTCTGGCATCCCGGCGGTCCGGACCAGCCGGAGCAGGTCCTGGCGATGGCGGACAAGGCCCTCTACCTGTCCAAGGGAGCGGGGCGCGGGCGGGCGACGATCATCTAGGGTCAACCGGCATCCCGTCGCCTGTTTCCTGGGCATTCCCCAAATTTTTCCTGCGCCAATATGACTTGTGTCGCCCTGCCGACAGTTCCGGAATGAACTGTCCAATAAACCGGTGACGCGGGTCGAGAGTGTGGTACCTCGTGGACTGTAACCAGTGATGGCACACTTGATCCGCCACCGCCGCGTGCGGGGACCTTGGTTGACCTGACGAAAACCTCTGTTCCTGCGCGGTCATGTCGATATACTTGGTCCTGCATCGATCATCGGGCAGGGGACATGCAGGCAGTTACCCCACGGACGAATTCGGCGAAAGGCAGGGCACCTGTCCAGATCCCCGACCTGCTGTCGATCCTGACGCGCCTGAAGCCCGCGCTGATCGCCGATCTGGACAAGCCGCAGCTGGCGGCCCTGGTGGCTGAGGCTGCCCTCGTCCATATCCGTCGCCCCAGGGACATTCTGCGCCAAGGCGAGCCTGCCGACTGGATCTATCTGATCATCAAGGGCCGGATCGAGGTCAACTATCTGGATATCAACGGAAATCGCGTGATGGCCCATCTTGCCGTTCCCGGCGAGGTGCTGGGAGAGGTCGAGCAGTTTTCCGGCCGGACCTGCGCGGCAAGCTGCACCACGCTGCCGGACACGACGGTGATGCTGTTGGATGCGGCGATGATCCTGCGGCACGTTCCGGCCGACCTGCTGATGCGCAACTTTGCCAAGATCTTTCACGACCGCCTGACGCGGGACAACCGCCAGCACTCGGTCGCGATGTTCTATGCCGCCGAAGATCGCATCCGGATCAACCTGTTGACTATGACCAGCGCCGAATCTCCGCAGATCCAGCTGAGCCAGACCGATCTGGCGGCGATCGCCGGATGCTCGCGCCAGACGGTCAACAAGACGCTGTCGCAACTGCGCGCCGAAGGCATCGTCGAGATGGGGCGCGGAGAGATCCGGGTCCTGGACCGCGCCCGGCTGAAGTCCGCACGCCCCGGCTGCGACCAGGTCCTGCCCGACGAGGGGTTCGCCCGCATCCCCGATGCCGCCATGCCCATCGTGGTCATGCCGAAAGCGTGACCGGCAATCGGCCGCAAGGGGCTGAGAATGCGGGCAATCTGCGGTTATCTGGGGCCAGTCCCTCAGCGCCACCCGGAGACCGCATGGCCCACGACCCCAACGCCGCCCCCGTCCCAGACCGCAGCCATGACCGCGTCGGCGACCGCTATGCCCGGGAGCTGGAGCGGCACCTGGACTGGCTGGACAGCTTCACCTCGACCGCCCTTGGGGTGCTGTCGGCCGCATCGGGCATCTATACCTATCTTGGGGTGCGGACGCTGCTGGACGATCCGGGCTTGTGGACAACCTTTGCGGCGCTGGCCTATTCCATCGCGGTGTCGGTGGGCATCTTCGTCTTCTGGTCCTACATGCTGCGGCTGTTGCCGGCGGTGCGCTCGGCGGCATCGCGGGTCGGCCTGCTGCTGACGATGGCGCTTGGATCGGTGGCGATCGTTGCGATGTCGTCCTGGCTGAACGCCGCCGCGCTGGCAGGGACGGCCGCGGTCGAAACGCACATGGCGGCCACCGTGCAGACCTATCAGACCTCGCTGGAACGCGCGCATGCGAACGCCGTGGCGGGGCAGGCACTGTCGCGCGACGTGGCCCGGGTGCGGCAAAGCTTTGCGGATCTGTCCGAGCAGGAGGCGGGCGGCACCCTGTCGGGCTTTTCGGGTCGCGGCGCGGTCTTTCGGGTGCTGACCCAGAAGGGCGCCGAACTGCAGGCGCTGGAGGACCAGCTGCTGGCCGCCGAAGCCCCCATCGAGGAGACCTTCGCGCAGGGGAACACCATCCTGTCCCGGATGCGCGGCACCTCGGTTGAGCCGGGACCGCTGGAGGATCGCACGGTCCGCTTTTCCGAAGACGCCGTCCAACTGGCCGGTCTGATCACGCAGCTGCGCCAGTTGAACCCGGCGCCGCTGGTCGGACGCGCCGCGCAGGACCTGGCCGATGCGGTCGTGCTGCCTGAACTGGACGGCAGCACCGAGGCCACGCGCGCGGGCCAGTCCAGCACCATCACCTCTGTCCTGTCGCTGGTCGAACAGCGCGCCACCACCCTGGCGCAGGCCGCGACCGAGGTGATGTCCCTGCCGCAGGTGGACGAGGCTCTCTATACGCCCATGTCGGCCGCGGACGCGGTCATCGCCTATGCCGGCAACTTCGTTCCCGCATGGGCGGGTGCCATCGCCATCGACCTGCTGCCCGCGGTGCTGGTCTTCATCATCATGGTCGTGCAGGCCGCGATCCGATCCGGCCGCGGAGAGGGGCACAGCGACGAACGCATGACGGTCGGAGAGCTGCGTGCGGCGCTTGCGGCCTCTGACCTGCTGCGTCAGATCGATGCCGCACCGCCGCCCGCCACCGACACTCCGCGGCGCGAGGGCTAGCCGATGGGGCTGTTTTCCTCCCCGCACAAGGTGGTGCGGGCCGTGTTGGTGTCGCAGGTGCTGCTGGCGGGCGCCATCGTCGGCCTGGACCTGATGCGCGCACCGGGATCGGCCGCGCCGGGGTTGTACGCCCCGCCCGCACAGGGACCAAGCGTGCGCCCCTATCGCCCCGACCTGCGGCCGTCGGACCCGTCGCAGCCGGGCGGCCCACCCATGCGCGCCATGCCCGAGGCGCTGGAATTCGATCAGGCCGATGACGCGATCACCATCGCGGGCCAGATTGCGCCGGGCGATGCGGACCGCTTTGCCGCCTGGCTGGACCGGACACGCCCGACGGCGACACAGGTGACGCTGGACAGTTCGGGCGGATCGGTCTCCGACGCGCTGGCCATCGGGCGCACGATCCGCGCGGCGGGCTATGCGACCCGCGTGGGCGACGGGGCGGTCTGCCTGTCGGCCTGCCCCTATATCCTGGCGGGCGGCGCCACGCGGCAGGTGGCTGCGGACGGCGTGGTGGGGGTCCACCAGCATTATTTCGGCCAGAACACGATCCTGCCCGCCTTCATGGCGGTCAGCGACCTGCAGCGCGCGCAGGCGGGGGTGATGGATTACCTGGTGCAGATGGGGGTCGATCTGCGGCTGATGACATATGCCCTGCGCACCCCGCCGGCCGAGATCAACGTGCTGGAGCCGGAGCTGATGGCGGAACTGGGCCTGACCACGCCGGCCGAAGGCTGAACGATCGATCGGTGGTGGTGCGGGTAGAGGGACTTGAACCCCCACGCCTTGCGGCGCCAGAACCTAAATCTGGTGCGTCTGCCAATTTCGCCATACCCGCGCTGTCCGCGATCTAGCAAATGGCTGCGGGCAGTGCGAGGGGAAAAATCACCCGTCCCATTCGGCGATGACGGGGGCCAGCCCGTCGATCAGATCGTCCGCGATCAGCCCCGGCCCATGCCGGCGTGCGACCGCCCCGTGCAAGCGTACCCCAAGGCAGGCCGCGTCGAATGCCGGCAGGCCGCGTGCCAACAGGCCGGTGATGATCCCCGCCAGAACATCCCCCGATCCGGCGGTGGCAAGCCAGGGAATATACAGGTCCGAATGGATCGCCACCTGTCCTTGCGGGTCGGCGATGACCGTGTCCGGCCCCTTCAACACGATCACCGCGCCGATGCGCCGCGCCGCCTCAAGCAGTATCGTGGGTTTGGGGCGGGAGGGTGCGTCGGTGGACAGCTGGTCGGCAAGATCGGGGAACAGCCGGGCGAATTCACCGCCATGCGGGGTCAGCACGCAATCCGGTGGCAGGGCGCCGGGTGCCTTGGCCAACGCGGTCAGCGCATCAGCGTCCAGGACCGTCGGCCGCGCCGCAGCCCGCACGGCGTCCAGCAGCGCCGCTGCCCGCGTGACGCCGCAGCCCGGCCCGATGCACAGCGCCATCCCGCGGCGGTCGGACGCCAGCTGCGCCAGGGCATCCGCATCGTCGACCGCGCGCCGCATCAGCGCGTCGGGGGGAAGGCCGTGTTCCGCCATCGCTGCCGCAGGGGGGGCCAGCGTCACCAGCCCCGCGCCGACGCGCAGCGCGGCGCGTGCCGCCAGCCGCGCCGCGCCGCCCGACCCCGCGCCCCCCGCCACGATCAGCGCCGCGCCATGCGCATATTTGTGCCCGCCTTCGGACTGCTGCTTGCGCAGCCAGGGCCCTTCGCCGCCCGGCCCCTGCGCGCGGCGCCGGTCGGCCAGCTCGAAGCGCGGCCAGAGCGCGGTCATCAGCGCCGGGCGCAGGCCGCGCCCGCCCTGGACGCGGAACGGCTCCAACCCAATATCGGCCACGACCAGTTGCCCGCAGGTCAGGGGGCCATGCTCCAGCAGGTGACCGGGCTTGGGGCTGTCGAAGGTCACCGTCATCGCGACGCGCAGCGCGTGCCAGGGCAGGGCGCCGCGCCCCGAGCCCAGGATCACGCCGCTGTCCAGGCACAGACCGCTTGGCGCATCCACCGCGACCAGGCGCGGGCGATAGAAGGCGCCGTCGCCGCCCTCGCCGCCCAGATGGCGCAGCAGGGCCGCGATCTCGCCCTCGGGCGGGCGGGTTAGGCCGGTGCCGAAGATCGCGTCGACATAGACATCAGCATCGGGCAGGGCGCGCAGCGCCGCGCGGGTTAGCGGCAGGACCGGCCCGGGCCATTGCGCCCGCGCCGCCGCCGCGTCGGAGCCCGGTCGCGGGGCCGCGCCCAGCACATCGACCCGCCAGCCCGCCTGCGACAGCGCGCGCGCCGCGACAAAGCCGTCGCCGCCATTCGCGCCCGGCCCGCACAGGACGACCGCCCGCCCCGGACGCGGCCAGCGCAGGCGGATCTGGCCCGCGACGGCACGTCCCGCGCGGGTCATCAGGTTCAGCCCGGACGTCACGCCGCTGCCTATCGCCGCGGATTCGATGGCGCGCATTTGAGCGACGGTGACGATTTCACTGCCTTCCATCATGGTCGATGATTAATCCTTGGGCTGGATGGTGAAATATTAGGCATACGAGCCGGACAAACGGCTTGGGGGCTTCCAAGATCATGCTGCTGCATTTACGCGGTTCATCAAACGCGCCAATCAGTCTTCAGGCAAGCCGCGAGGAAGGGTCTATTGCGATGAAGAAGATCGAGGCGATCATCAAGCCGTTCAAGCTGGACGATGTCAAAGAGGCGCTGCAGGAAGTCGGCGTGCAGGGTCTTTCCGTAACCGAGGTCAAGGGTTTCGGTCGTCAGAAGGGCCATACCGAACTGTATCGCGGCGCTGAATATGTCGTCGACTTCCTGCCCAAGGTGAAGATCGAGATGGTGCTGCCCGACGATCAGGTCGATGCCGCCATCGAGGCGATCGTCGCCGCCGCGCGCACCGAGAAGATCGGCGACGGCAAGATCTTCGTCTTGCCCGTCGAACAGGCGATCCGCATCCGGACCGGAGAGACGGGCGACGACGCCGTCTGATCGACCGAAGTTACACAGGCCTTCGCGCCCGGCAGGCCCAGGCCGCCGGGCCGCATCTACGAAGAAAGGGAAGAGATGCAAATTAAGGATGTCTTGAAGCTGATCGAGGACGAGGATGTCGCCTATGTCGACGTTCGCTTCACCGACCCCAAGGGCAAGCTGCAGCACGTGACGCTGGACCGCGACCTGGTCGACGAGGACTTCTTCGAGGAAGGCTTCATGTTCGACGGCAGCTCGATCGCGGGCTGGAAGTCGATCGACCAGTCGGACATGAAGCTGATCCTGGACCCTGCCTCGGTCTATATCGATCCGTTCTATGCCGAAAAGACGCTGTGCGTGCACTGCAACGTGGTCGAGCCAGACACGAACGAGCCCTATTCGCGCGACCCGCGCGGCACCGCCGCCAAGGCCGAAGCCTATCTGAAGGCGTCGGGCATTGGTGACGCGGCCTATTTCGGACCCGAGGCCGAATTCTTCATCTTCGACGACGTGCGCTATTCGGTGACGCCGCAGAAGGTGTCGTTCCAGATCGACGCAGCCGACGCCGCCTGGAACACCGACACCGAATACGAGATGGGCAACACCGGTCACCGCGCGGCCCACAAGGGCGGCTATTTCCCGGTCAACCCCGTCGACACCGCCCAGGATATCCGCGGTGAAATGCTGTCCACCATGAAGCGCATGGGCATGCGCGTCGACAAGCATCACCACGAGGTCGCGACCTGCCAGCACGAGCTGGGCCTGATCTTCGGTGGTCTGGTCGAGCAGGCCGACAACATCCAGAAATACAAGTACGTCATCCACAACGTGGCCCATGCCTATGGCAAGTCGGTCACCTTCATGCCCAAGCCCATGAAGGGCGACAATGGGTCGGGGATGCACGTCAACATGTCGATCTGGAAGGACGGCAAGCCGCTGTTCTCGGGCGACAAGTATGCGGACCTGTCGCAGGAGGCGCTGTACTTCATCGGCGGCATCCTGAAGCATGCCAAGGCGCTGAACGCGCTGACCAACCCGTCGACCAACAGCTACAAGCGCCTGATCCCGGGCTTCGAGGCCCCCGTTTTGCGCGCGTTCTCGGCCCGCAACCGCTCTGGCTGCGTCCGGATCCCGTGGACGGAAAGCCCCAAGGCCAAGCGTGTCGAAGCGAGGTTTCCGGACCCCTCGGCCAACCCGTACCTGTGCTTTGCGGCGCTGCTGATGGCCGGCCTGGACGGCATCAAGAACAAGATCGATCCGGGCCCGGCCTCGGACAAGGATCTCTACGATCTGCCGCCCGAAGAGCTGGCCGAAATCCCGACCGTCTGCGGGTCGCTGCGCGAGGCGCTGGAGGAACTGGAGAAGGACATGGACTTCCTGCTGCAGGGCGACGTGTTCACCCGCGACCAGCTGGAAGGCTATATCGCGCTGAAATGGGAAGAGGTCTATGCCTACGAGCATACCCCCCATCCCATCGAATACGCGATGTATTACAGCTGCTGATCCCGTCCGCGGATCAGATTGGGGGGCGGTCCTGCGGGGCCGCCCCTTTCTCATGCGATCACGACGTCCACACGGAACGACACGGTTTGGTGAGTGGGTGTCACGAAAGTCGGTTTCCAGCGTGTCTGTAAGCATGGATCGACACGGTCCACCCACATGACACCCAGGAGAGACATGATGAAACGTCTTGTTGCCGCCGCCACCACCGCCGCCCTGATGGCGCTGTCCGCACTGCCCGCCGCCGCCGGCCTGGCGGGCATGAGCGAACGCCCCGATTTCGCGCCCGCGCCCATGGCGCAGGTCAAGGTCGAACGTCGCGCCGGTGATCTGTTCACCGCCCGCGAACTGGGCCAGCGCAATCTGATGGCCGACGATGTCGTGTCCGTCACGCTGCTGCCGTCGGCCGGTGACGCGGCCATGCGGTCCAGCCGCGACGACAGCTGATCGTCGTCAGCGTTGCAGAAAGGGGGCGGTCCGATGGGCCGCCCCCTTTGTCATGCGTGACGCCGGATCATTCCGCGGCGATGTCGGTGGCGGTGGGATAGTCGGTGTATCCCTCGGCGCCGCCTGCATAGAATGTGGCCGGGTCCTGGTCGTTCAGCGGCAGGCCGCTGCGGAACCGTTCAGGCAGGTCCGGCGTCGCGATGAAATCGCGCCCGAAGGCCACGGCATCGGCGCGACCCTCGGCCAGCAGGGCCTCGGCGCTTTCGCGGGTTAGGCCCTCGTTCGCGATGACCGGGCCGCCGAAGGCGTCGCGGATGTCGTCCAGCAGGCTGTCCTCGGCCACGCGTTCGCGCAGGCACAGGAAGGCCACGCCGCGCGCGCGCATGTCGCGGGCGACCTGCGTGAACAGCGCGCGGGCATCGCTGTCGCCCATGTCATGGCTGTCGCCGCGGGGCGCCAGGTGGACACCGACCCGGTCGCCGCCCCAGACGCCGACCACCGCATCGGTGATTTCGTTCAGGAAGCGGACGCGGTTCTGGATGTCGCCGCCATACTGGTCGGTGCGGGTGTTGCTGCGGTCCTGCAGGAACTGGTCGATCAGATAGCCGTTCGCGGCGTGGATCTCGACCCCGTCAAAGCCCGCGTGGCGCGCGTTTTCGGCCGCCTGACGATAGGCCTCGACGATGCCGGGGATCTCCTCGGTGGTCAGGGCGCGGGGCGTGACATAGGCGCGCTTGGGACGCAGCAGGCTGACATGCCCGTCCGGCTGGATCGACGACGGCGCCACCGGCAGCTGCCCGCCCAGCAGCTGCGGGTCGGAAATGCGGCCCACATGCCACAGCTGCAGGTAGATCAGGCCGTCGCGTTCGTGCACGGCCTGGGTCACCTTCGACCAGCCGGCGATCTGGTCGTCGTTCCAGATGCCGGGCGTCGCCTCGTATCCCACGCCCATCGGCATGATGCTGGTCGCCTCGGACAGGATCAGGCCGGCGCCGGCGCGCTGGCGATAGTATTCGACCATCAGGTCGTTGGGCACGCGTGCATCGCCCGCCCGCGACCGGGTCAGCGGGGCCATCACGATCCGGTTGCGCAGCGTCACCGCCCCCAGGGTCACGGGTTCGAACATCGAGGACATGCGGGTCCTCCTTTCTTGATCTTGCTTGTGGGGCCGTCCGGCCCGGAATGTCAGTGCGGGGCGCCCTGCGCCCCACGGGCCTTCAGCTGTGTGTGACGCGACCCGATTTCAAGGCCGCCTGCCGCGTCGTCACATCGCCGTCACCGGCGCGGAAAAACGCGCGCGGGCGGCGGGGTTGGCCTTCCATGTCGGTCGGTCCGCGACTATCCAGAAAGCCATGGATATCATGTTGCTGACTGCCTTTACCGCGGTGCTGTTCCTGCTGATCGCAGCAGCGGAACCCTTGGCCGCGCGCCTGCGCCTGCCGTTCAGCGTGATGCTGGCGGCGGTGGGTATCCTGATCGGCGGCGGTGCCCTGTTCCTGCTGCGCACCAACGTGACAGAGACGCTGAATCCGGTGGCGGTCGGCATCCTGTCGCTGCCGATCCGGTCCAGCGTGTTCATGTACGTCTTCCTGCCGACGCTGATCTTTCAGGCGACGCTGGAGATGAACATCCGGCGGATGATGGATGACTGGGTGCCGATCCTGACACTGGCCGTGGTGGCCGTGGTGGCGGCGACCCTGACCATCGGTTTCGCGCTGCACTGGATCGGGGGGCTGCCGCTGATGGTGGGCCTGCTGATCGGGGCGATCGTGTCGACCACCGACCCCTCGGCGGTCGTCAGCATCTTCCGCAGCCTGTCCGCGCCCAAGCGCCTGTCCCGCATCGTCGAGGGCGAGTCGCTGTTGAACGACGCCGCCGCCATCGCGTTGTTCGGCCTGTTCCTGACCTATGTCATGCTGGGGGTCCCGAACCCGCAGTTGGGCGAGGCCCTGGGCCAGTTCCCCGGCCTGATCGTGGGCGGCGTGCTGGCCGGGTGGCTGGTTGCGCGGATCGCGCTGGCGTTGATGAGCCTGTTCGGGCGGTTCGAGACGGCGCAGATATCCGTCTCGGTCGCGGTCCCTTACCTGGCCTATATCGGCGCGGAACAGCTGCTGGGCGCGTCGGGCGTGATCGCGGTCGTGGTGTCCGGCCTGACGCTGAACCTGATGGGTCCGGGCCGCCTGGCGCCTGCGTTCTGGGTCAACCTCAAGGAGGTCTGGGGCCTGCTGGCGCATTGGGCCGGGGCGCTGATCTTCATCCTGGCGGCGCTGCTGATCCCGCGCCTGCTGGGCGAGGTGCGGCTGAACGACCTGTTCCTGGTCGGCGTGGTAGTGATCGCGGCCTTTGTCGCGCGGGCGCTGATCCTGTTCGTGCTGCTGCCGATGCTGACCACGCTGCGCCTGTCGCCCAAGATCCAACGACCCTATCGCGTGGCGATCATGTGGGGCGGACTGCGCGGCGCGGTGACCCTGGCGCTGGCCCTGGCGGTGACCGAGAACCTGCGCGTGCCGGTCGAGACGAAGCGCATCGTCGGCATCCTGGCCACCGGCTTCACCCTGTTCACGCTGATCGTGCAGGGCACCACGCTGCGCGGTGTCATCGCCCTTCTGGGCCTGGACAAGCTGTCGCCGCTGGACCGGGCGCTGTCGAACCAGGTCGTCGCCGTGGCGCTGCAGTCGGTGCGCGAGGGCGTCGCCTCGGTCACCGAGAACTATGACCTGACCCGAGAGACGGTGCGCTCCGAGGCCAAGCGCTTTGCCGCACGGCTGGACACTGCCGTCGAGGCCGCCGAGGCCGAGGACAATGCCGAGATCCTGGACCGCGACCGCATCACCCTGGGCCTGATCGCCCTGGCCGCGCACGAGCGCGAGATGATCGTCCAGCGGTTCCGCGAGCGGGCAATCTCGGCGCGACTGTCGGAGCAGGCGCTGTTCGACGCCGACCGGGTCATCGAGGGTGCGCGCTCTGGCGGCCGCACAGGCTATCAGCGCGCGGCACGGCGCAATCTGCGCTATGGCCCGGCGTTCCGGTTCGCGGCCTTCCTGCGCAATCGCATCGGCGTGGCCGGCCCGCTGGCCCGCATGACCGCGGACCGGTTCGAGATGTTGCTGGGCAAGCGTCTGATCCTGCGGGATCTTCATGGGTTCATCGATCGCCGCATCCGGCGGATTCACGGCCGGCGCGTGGCCGAACTGCTGCACGAATTGCTGCAGCGGCGGATCGAGGCGGTGGAGACCGCCTTGGAGGGTCTGCGCCTGCAGTTTCCCGGCTATGCCGAGGAGCTGGAGCGCCGCTTCATCCGCCGCACCGCCCTGCGGCTGGAGGAGCGCGAGTACAACGCCCTTCGCGACGACGGCCTGATCGGCGCCGAGGTGCACATCCAGCTGATGGACGATGTCCGCCAGCGGCGCCAGCAGTCCGAAGGCCGCCCCAAGCTGGACCTGGCCCTGCGCAAGAACCAGGTCGTGCGGCAATTCCCGCTGTTCGCCGATCTGGACGATGCCGAACTGAAGCGCTTGAGCCGAGAGATCCGCACGCGTTACGTCAATGCGGGCCATGTGATCACCCGCAAGGACACGCCCGCGCGGTCGGTCTTCTTCGTGGCTTCGGGCGCGGTCGAGCAGGAGGTCGCGGGCCAGACCGCGCGCCTTGGCCGCGGAGAGATGTTCGGCCAGATGGGCGTGCTGACCCGCCGCATCCGCAAGGCGGAGGTCCGCGCGATCACCCCCAGCACGCTGTTGGTGCTGGACGAGGCCGGGTTCCGCCGCCTGCTGAAACGGTCCGCCGCCCTGCGCAAGGCGGTGCGCGACAGCGTCGTCGGCAAGACCGTTGCCGGAGAGGTTCTGCGCATGCCCGAACTGGCCCAGGACGCCCCGCTTGGCGAGACCGCCGCAAGCGGCTAGACCGGGGCGCAAGACCCACGGACGACAAGGCCCCCCACGCATGGACATCTCTGCCCAGACCGCCACCCGCATCGCCCGCCAGATCGCGACAGAGATCGGCGCCAGCCCCGCGCAGGTCACGGCCGCCTCCGACCTGCTGGACGGGGGCGCGACGGTTCCCTTTGTCGCACGTTACCGCAAGGAGGTGACGGGGGGCCTGGACGACACGCAGCTGCGGACCCTGGCTGACCGCCTGTCCTATCTGCGAGAGATGGAGGCGCGGCGTGCGGCGATCCTGGGATCGATCCGCGACCAGGGCAAGCTGACCGACGATCTGTCCCGTGCCATCGGCGGGGCCGAGACCAAGGCCGCGCTGGAGGACATCTATCTGCCCTTCAAGCCAAAGCGCCGGACCAAGGCGATGATCGCGCGCGAGAACGGTCTGGAGCCGCTGCTGCGCGCGATCCAGGCCGATCCGTCGCGCGATCCGGCGACCCTTGCGCCCACCTATGTGACGGGCGCGGTCGAGACGCCCAAGGCCGCGTTGGACGGCGCCCGCGACATCCTGGTCGAGGAGCTATCGGAAAATGCCGAGGTTCTGGGGCCGCTGCGCGAGTTCATGCGCGGCAATGCGGTGATCGCCGCCCGCGTGGTGGCCGGCAAGGAGGAGGCGGGCGCCAAGTTCAGCGACTATTTCGCGCATTCGGAAACCTGGTCGGGCATTCCAGGCCACCGCGCGCTGGCCATCCTGCGCGCCGCCAAGGAGGAGGTCGTGACCATCGACATCGCCCCCGAACCCGAGACCGGTACCGCGCGGGCCGAGGGGATCGTGGCGCGGGGTCTGGGCGCGGTCGGGCAGGGGCCGGGCGCCGACTGGCTGCGCGGCGTCGCGGGCTGGGCCTGGCGGGTGCGGCTGTCGAACACGATGTATATCGACCTGCTGACCGAATTGCGCGCCCGTGCCCATGCCGAGGCGATCCAGGTCTTTGCCCGCAACCTGCGCGACCTGCTGCTGGCGGCACCTGCCGGGCCGCGCGCGACCCTGGGGCTGGACCCGGGCATCCGCACCGGCTGCAAGATCGCGGTCGTGGACGGCACCGGCAAGCTGCTGGACACCGCGACCATCTATCCGTTCCAGCCCAAGAACGACCTGCGCGGGGCAGAGGCCACGCTGGCGGCGCTGATCGCCAGGCATGGCGTCGACCTGATCGCCATCGGCAACGGCACCGCCAGCCGCGAGAGCGAGCGTCTGGTCGCCGATGTGCTGAAGCGCCTGCCCAAGGGGGTCAAGGCGCCGACCAAGGTGATCGTCTCCGAGGCCGGGGCCTCGGTCTATTCCGCGTCAGAACTGGCCGCGAAGGAGTTTCCCGGCCTTGACGTCTCCCTGCGCGGCGCGGTCAGCATCGCGCGCCGGTTGCAGGACCCGCTGGCCGAACTGGTCAAGGTGCCGCCGCAGTCCATCGGCGTGGGGCAATACCAGCATGACGTGGACCAACGGCAGCTGGCAAAATCGCTGGAGGCCGTGGTCGAGGATGCCGTGAACGCGGTGGGCGTCGATCTGAACACGGCCTCTGCGGCGCTGCTGACGCATGTGGCGGGGCTGGGGCCGTCGCTGGCGCAGGCCATCGTCGCGCATCGGGATGCGACCGGCGCCTTTCCGTCCCGCGCCGCGCTGAAGAAGGTCGCGGGCCTGGGTCCCAAGGCGTTCCAGCAATGCGCGGGGTTCCTGCGCGTCCAAGGGTCCGAACCGCTGGACGCATCCGCCGTCCATCCCGAAGCTTACGGCGTCGCGCGCAAGATCGTGGCCGCCTGCGGGCGTGATCTGCGGTCGCTGATGGGCGACAGCACGACGCTCAAATCGGTGCGGGCGCAGGATTTCGTCACCGAGGATTTCGGCCTGCCCACCGTGCGCGACATCCTGTCGGAGCTGGAAAAGCCCGGCCGCGACCCGCGCCCCGGTTTCGTCACCGCGACCTTTGCCGACGGCGTCGAGGCGATCGGCGACCTGCGCCCCGGCATGTCGCTGGAGGGGACGGTGACGAACGTCGCGGCCTTTGGCGCCTTCGTCGATATCGGGGTGCATCAGGACGGGCTGGTCCATGTCAGCCAGCTGGCCGACCGCTTCGTGAAGGACCCCCACGAGGTGGTCAAGGCCGGCGACGTGGTCCGCGTCCGCGTGACCGAGGTGGACGTGGCCCGCAAGCGCATCGGCCTGACCATGCGCAAGGACAACGCCCCCACCGACCGCCCCGCGCGCGAGGCTGCGAAGCCCGCGCCCCGTGCGGCGCAGGCCGCGCCCAAGGGGGCGGGCGCATTCGGCTCGGCCCTGGCCGACGCGCTGCGCAAACGCTGAGAGGATGGCCATGAGCGTGCTTGACGACACCGATCACCGCGCCTTTCTGGCGCGCGACGCGCACCGGGCGCTGGACTTCTTCGATGCCAGCATCCGGCCCGAGGGCGGCTTTCATGTGCTGGACCTGGACGGCACGCCTCTGCCGGGCACGGTGCAGGAGCTGCACACGACCACGCGGCTGGTCCATTCCTATGCGCTGGCGCAGATGGCCGGGCGGCCGGACCGTGCGGGGATCGTGGATCAGGGCATGGACTGGCTGTGGCGCGCGCATCGCGACACCGATCACGGCGGCTATCTGTGGGCCGTGGACGGCACCGCGCCGGTCGAGGGGCCCAAGCTGGCCTATGGCCATGTGTTCGTGCTGCTGGCCGCGTCCAGCGCCAAGATGATCGGGCACCCGGATGCGGATCGCCTGCTGACCGCCATCACGCGGGTACTGGACCGCCACTATTGGGACGACGACGCGGGACTGTTCCGCGACGAGTTCACGCGCGACTGGCAGGCGTTCTCGACCTATCGCGGCATGAACGCCAACATGCACGGGGTCGAGGCGCTGCTGGCCGCGTTCGAGGCGACCGGCGCGCCCGTCCATCTGGACCGTGCCGGGCGGATCCTGGATTTCTTCATCGCGGGGCAGGCGGCGGCGCATGGCTGGCGCATCCCGGAACATTACGACGACCGCTGGCGGCCCGACCATGCCTATGCCGGCAACCCGATGTTCCGCCCCGCCGGCACCACGCCGGGCCACAGCTTCGAGATGGCGCGCCTGCTGCTGCACTGGTGGGATCTGGCCGGGCGCCCCGACACAGGCGCGGTCGCGCAGGCGCGTGCGCTGGTCGATACTGCGCTGGCGGATGCCTGGGCCGACCGGGGCGGGCTGGCCTACACGCTGCGCGACGGTCGCGTGGACAATCCGGCGCGCTATTGGTGGCCGGTGACCGAGGCGATCGGCGCGCTGGCGGCCCTGATCAAGCTGGACCCCCGACCCGGCGACGGCGACTGGTACCGCCGCCTGTGGGCCTTTGCGGACGGGCATCTGATCGACCACGCCCGCGGCGGGTGGTTCCCCGAACTGGGCGATGACGACCGCCCGGCCGCGACGCAGTTCCGGGGCAAGCCCGACATCTATCACGCGCTGCAGGCGGACCTGCTGCCGCTGGCGCGGGGCGTGTCGCATCAGGCGCGCGATCTGGCCCGCACATGTCCCTTGCGCGGCGCGGCGGGCCTTGGCTAACGTTTCCGTGCCGTCCGGATTGGTCCTTGACGTGACCGGGCCGGAGGGCCAAGCGGGACGTCAAGCGGCGGGCCGGGACAGGCCCGCGTCACTGTCGGGTTCATTCATGGTTCCAACCGATCCGAATTTGCGCGCGATCGACCTGCTGGCCGGGTCCGAAGCGGGATTCGCGCTGTCGGTTCTGGATGCCTCGCCGGATTGCATCAAGCTGCTGGACCCCGAGGGGCGGCTGATCTTCATGAACGGCAACGGGTTGTGCGCGATGGAGATCGACGATTTCGCCAGTGTCGATCAGCGGCCCTGGCCGTCGATGTGGCCGCCCGAGGCGGACCGGATGCTGAACGACGCGATGCAGGCGGCGCTGACCGGCGCCGTGACCCGGTTCGAGGCCTTCTGCCCGACCGCGCGCGGCACGCCGCGCTGGTGGCACGTCACCGTGTCGGGGGTCCGGGACGCGGCGGGCCGCGTGGTGCGCATCCTGGCGTCGTCGCGCGACGTGACCGACAGCGTGACCATCCGACGGCAGCTGCAGCAGGAGATCGCCCGCAAGGACGAGGCCATCGCCCGTCAGCACATCCTGATGGGAGAGATCGACCACCGGGTGAAGAACAGCTTTGCTGCGGTCATCGCTCTTCTGCGGATGCAGGCGCGCCAGCAGGCCGGCGGCCCGGCGGGCGCGCAGCTGTCCGATGCGGCGAACCGCATCTCGACCCTGGCGCGGGTGCACGACCAGCTGCACCTGGACCCGGGCAGCCGCGATGTCAGCCTGCGCGATTATGTCGGGGCGCTGGCGACCGATCTGGCGCAGGCGCTGGAGGCGGCGATCACCGTGAACGACGCGCTGGCGCGCGATCTGCGGGTGACGGCGGGGCAGGCGGCAGCGATCGGCCAGATCCTGGCCGAACTGATCGGCAATGCCGTCAAGCACGCGCATCCGGGCCGGCGGCCGGGGCTGTGGCTGGACCTGGCGGAGAACGCGGGCGCGTTGAGCGTCACGTTGTCGGATGACGGGCCGGGCCTGCCTGCCGGGTTCGACCCGGATGCGGCGCGCGGGCTGGGCATGCAGATCTGCCTGATCTATGCCCGCCAGATGGGCGGTGGGCTGGATCACGGTGCCTCTGACCGGGGCGGTGCCCGGTTCCGCGTCACCGTGATGCTGGATGCGGCTGCGTCATCCTGACGCCCGCGGAACCAAGCCGCCGCTTGACGATTGACAATGGCCGCGCAAGCGGGCACGGCTCTGCCCCTTTCCCGACCCACCCCAACCTGACAGGAGCCGCCGATGCGGATGAAGATCGACGTGACGCTTGACTATGCGCTGGAAGCGCCCGGGCCCGCGCTGCTGCTGATCGAGGCGGCGGGCGTTCACGGACAGATCCTGAACCGCACCAACATCGACTTGGGCCAGCCCCTGAAGCTGGCCCGCGTTCCGGCCGAGGAGGGCATCGGCGAACGCATCGTCATGCGCCTGCAGGACCGGCTGACCTGCCGTTATTCGGCCGAGGTCCAGGTGACCCGCCCGCGTCCCGATCTGGCGAGCCTGCAGGCCGTCGAGGTCGAGGACATGCCCGGCGACGCGCTGCGCTATCTTCTGCCGTCGCGCTATTGCCAGTCGGAACGGTTCGGCCATTTCACCGGCTCTCGGTTCGAGGGGCTGACGGGCGGCCCGCTGGTCGCCGCGATGCGCGATTGGGTGGAACGCAACCTGGACTATGTCGCCGGAACCAGCGACGGGGATACAACGGCGGCGGACACCTTCCTGGATCGGCGCGGCGTCTGCCGGGACTATGCGCATCTGCTGATCGCGCTGTGCCGCGCGCAGCAGATCCCCGCGCGCATCGCCAGCGTCTATGCCCCCCATGTCCAGCCGCAGGATTTCCACGCGGTCGTGCAGGTCTATCTGGGCGGCGACTGGCACCTGGTTGATCCGACCGGCATGGCCCATGCGGACCAGATGGCCCTGGTCGCGGTCGGGCGCGACGCGGCGGACGTGGCGTTCCTGACCACGAACTCGGTCGCGGAACTGCGCACGCAAAGCGTCGAGGTCATGCTGTTCTGATCCCTCAGACCAGCGCCGCCGTGGCCAGCAGCAGCGCCGCGACCACCGTGGCGCGACGGATCAGCGCGATGCCCCGGCGCAGGTCCGCCGCATCCGGGTCGGGCGCGGCGGCATTCAGCCACGGCTCGGCCGCGACCCGGTCGGCATAGACGCGCGGACCGGACAACCGGCAGTCCAGGGCGCCTGCCATCGCGCCCTCGGGCCAGCCGGCGTTGGGCGACCGATGGGCAGACGCGTCGCGCAGCGCCACCCGCAGCGCCGCACCCGCGCGCCGACCGGACGCGATCGCGATCAGCCCCGCCGACAGCCGCGCGGGGATCAGGTTCGCCACGTCGTCCAGGCGCGCGGCGATCATTCCGAATGCCTCGTGCCGTGGGGTGCGGTGGCCGATCATCGAATCCATCGTGTTGATCGCCTTGTAGGCCGCGATGCCCGGCAGCCCGCCGACCGCCGCCCAGAACAGCGGCGCGATGACGCCGTCGCTGAAATTCTCGGCCAGGCTTTCCAGGCTGGCGCGGGACAGCGCGGGCGTATCGGCGCGGGTGACGTCGCGCCCCACGATCATCGCGGTCGCACCGCGAGCGGCGGCCAGATCGCCCGCCGCCAGGGGGACGGCCACCGCGCGTAGGTGCTGGTCCAGCGACCGCGCCGCGACCAGCGGCCACGCCAGCACGGCCGCGACCCACGGGCCCAGCCATGCTTGGATCAGGACCGCGGGTATCATGGCCGCCAACAGGACGACAACCACGGTCAGCGCACCCTTGGCGCGCCGCGCCCGGCCCTTGTTCAGCGCGCGATCCAGCGCCGCGATCAGACGCCCGGCCCAGGTCACCGGATGCCCGACCTGGCGATAGACCGCATCGGGCCAACCGATCAGCACATCCAGCATCAGCGCCAGCAGGGCGATCACGGCCATCCTAGTCTCCTGCGCAGAGGTTGACGGTCTGCACCGCCCAATCGGCACCGGCGCGCTGCAGCACGGTCAGCGACAGGGGCGCCACCGCGAAGGACAGGGCGGCAGGCCCGACCACGATGGACAGTGCCGCACGCACGGTGCCCGCATGCGCCACGATCACCGTGTCCCGCTGCAGCGCCTGCAGGACCGGGATCACCCGCGCGGCCATGTCATCGAAGCTTTCACCGCCGTCGGGGCGGTGGCGGGCCAAGGCATCGAGGGGCAGGGGACCAAGGTCGGGCAGGAGTGACGGGTCCATCCCCTCCCACGCGCCCAGGTCCTGTTCCCACAGCGCGGGCTCCAGCCTGTCGGGCACAAGCCCCAGGGCGGTGGCCGTCTGACGACAGCGCAGCGCCGGGCTGGCGATGACCTGGGCGGGACGCAGGCGGGCCGCCTGGCGCGCGAATGCGGCAGCATCGCCGCAATCGGCAGGCACATCGCGCCGGCCGGCCAGCAGGCCGTCGGCAAGACTGGGGGCATGGCGCAGGATCATCAGTCGCATCGCCCTCCTTTGGCGCGTCGGGCGGGCAGGGACAAGCCCCGCGCTTGACGCATCGGCCCAACCGGCGCAGCCTGCTTGACGGGCGCGCGCGGCCTGCGCTATGGAAATGAACAAGCGTTCAATAACTGGGGAGGGGGGATCGCGATGTTCACGCGGGGCATGGAATTCGATCTGGGCGAGGATGTGAACGCGCTGCGCGAGATGGTCCACGGATGGGCCACCGATCGCGTCGCGCCCCTGGCGGCCGAGACCGACCGCACCAACGCTTTTCCCAACCAGCTGTGGACCGAGATGGGCGATCTGGGCCTGCTGGGCATCACGGTGGATGAACAGTACGGCGGGTCGGGCATGGGCTATCTGGCGCATGTGATCGCGGTCGAGGAGATCGCGCGGGCCAGCGCGTCGATCAGCCTGTCCTATGGCGCGCATTCGAACCTGTGCGTGAACCAGATCAAGCTGAACGGCACCGATGCGCAGCGTGCGAAATACCTGCCCGACCTGTGCAGCGGCAAGGCCGTCGGCGCCCTGGCCATGTCCGAGGAAAGCGCGGGCAGCGACGTCGTAGCGATGCGCCTGCGCGCCGAGAAGAAGAACGACCGCTATGTGCTGAACGGCAGCAAGTACTGGATCACCAACGCGCCCGACGCGCAGACGCTGGTGGTCTATGCCAAGACCGACCCCGAGGCCGGGTCGAAGGGCATCACGGCATTCATCGTCGAGCGCGACATGGCCGGTTTCACCACCAGCCCGCATTTCGACAAGCTGGGGATGCGCGGATCGAACACGGGCGAGTTGATCTTCGACAATGTCGAGATCCCGTTCGAGAACGTCCTGGGCGAGGAGGGCCGGGGCGTTCGGGTGCTGATGTCGGGCCTGGACTACGAGAGGGTGGTTCTGGCCGGCATCGGCACCGGTATCATGGCGGCCTGCCTGGATCAGGTCCTGCCCTATGTGGCGGAACGCAAGCAGTTCGGCCAGCCGGTGGGGTCGTTCCAGCTGATGCAGGGCAAGATCGCCGACATGTATGTCGCGCTGAACACCGCCCGCGCCTATGTCTACGAGGTCGCGCGGGCCTGCGACGCGGGCAAGGTCACGCGGCAGGACGCGGCGGGTGCGGTTCTGTATGCCAGCGAACAGGCGATGGTGCAGGCGCATCAAGCCGTGCAGGCGCTTGGCGGGGCCGGGTTCCTGTCCGACAGCGTCGTCAGCCGCCTGTTCCGCGACGCCAAGCTGATGGAGATCGGGGCCGGCACCAGCGAGATCCGCCGCATGCTGATCGGGCGCGAACTGATGGGACTGGTCTGATGCGCATCCTGTTTGCCCTGGCGCTGTTGGCGGCCCCCGCGATGGCGCAGGACGCGCCGTCCTTTGACCCCGCGCCCGTGCTGGCATGCCTTGACAGCGATGCGGCGCCCGACAGCTGTGCGGGCCTGGCCGCGAATGCCTGCATGGAGGGCGAGGGCGGGTCCAGCACGGTCGGCATGGGGTTCTGCCTGGGCGCCGAACGTGACTGGTGGGACGATCGACTGAACACCGCCTATGGCGAGGTGATGACGCGGGCAGAGGCAGGCGATGCGGAACTGGACAGCTTGGACGCCGCGAGTCCGCGTCAAGCGGGTGCCCTGCGCGACATGCAGCGCGCCTGGATCGCCTTCCGCGACGCTGCCTGCGAATACGAGGCGACGCGATGGGGCGGCGGCACCGGCGCGGGGCCCGCGGCCGCGCAATGCGCACTGACCCTGACCGCCCGTCAGGCGAACCAACTGGACGGCTATCTGCGCGAAGGCCCGTGAGATGGCACGCCTGCTGCATCACGCGGACCACGCGCGGCTGTGCCGGGACTTCTGCTGGCAGTACCCCGCGCGGCTGAACATGGCCGACCAGTGCCTGGCCCATGCCCCGGACCGGGTGGCGATCATCGACCATGACGGCGCCCCGCACCCGGTGACCTTCGCCACGCTGGAGGCAATGACCGATGCGCTGGCCCACGCGCTTGGGGCCGATCGCGGCGACCGGATCGGCATCCTGCGCACGCAATCGTCCTGGACGGCGGCCGCGCATCTGGCGGTGTGGAAATCGGCCGCGATCTCTGTCCCGCTGTTCAAGCTGTTCGGCCCGGATGCGCTGGACCTGCGTTTGCGCGACGCGGGTATCTCGACCGTCATCACCGACGCCCAAGGGCGCCGGATGCTGGCCCCGTTCCCCCATCTGCGGGTGATCGTCCCCGAGGACGGCCTGCCCGATGCCGGGCCCTTCGCCACGCGCGACACCGGGCCGGAAGACCCGGCGGTGATCATCTATACTTCGGGGACGACAGGCACGCCCAAGGGCGCGTTGCACGGGCATCGCATGCTGACCGGTCACCTGCCGGGGGTCGAGATGAGCCACGACCTGCTGGGCCAGCCGGGCGACGTCATCTGGACGCCCGCGGACTGGGCCTGGATCGGCGGTCTGTTCGACGTGGCGATGCCGGGGCTTGCGCTTGGCGTGCCCGTGGTCGCCACCCCGATGGCCAAGTTCGATCCGCATGCCGTCGCGGGCCTGATCCGCGACTGCGGCATCCGCAACGTGTTCCTGCCGCCCACCGCGTTGAGGATGCTCAAGGTCGCGGGGGTACGCCTGCCCGGCCTGCGCAGCGTCGCATCGGGCGGAGAGACGCTTGGCGCCCCCATGCTGGACTGGGGCCGGGAGGCATTCGGCCTGCAGATCAACGAATTCTATGGTCAGACCGAATGCAACATGGTCGCATCGGGCAGCGGCGCGATGTTTCCGGCCCGTCCCGGCGCCATCGGGCGCGCGGTGCCCGGGTTCGACTTGGCGGTGATCGACGCGCAGGGCCGGCCAACCGATGCCGAGGGCGACATCGCCATCCGCCGCGGCGCCGGCAGCATGATGCTGGAATACTGGCGGAACCCGCAGGCCACCGCAGCCAAGTTCCGCGGCGACTGGCTGGTGACAGGCGACCGGGGCGTCATCCGGGACGGCCATGTCCAGTTCGTCGGACGCGACGACGACGTCATCACCTCGGCCGGGTACCGCATCGGGCCGTCCGAGGTCGAGGACTGCCTGCTGCGCCATCCCGCCGTGGCGCAGGTCGCCGTGGTCGGCAAGCCCTGTGCGCTGCGTACCGAAATCGTCACGGCCTACGTCGTGCTGCGGCCCGGCCATGAACCGTCGCCCGACCTTGCCGCCGACCTGCAGGCCCATGCCCGCAGCCGGTCCGCCGCCCATTCCTATCCCCGAGAGATCGCCTTTCTGGATGCCCTGCCCATGACCGTGACCGGCAAGGTCATGCGTCGCGCGCTGCGCGATCTGGACCTGGCCGAGGAGACTACACGATGAAACTGACCTCGACCGCGCTGCCTTCGTCCGAGGGGTTCCGCGCCAACCGCACCGCGCATCTGGCCCTGCTGGAGACCGCCCGCGAGGCCGCGGAGGCTGCCATCGCCGGCGGTGGCCCCAAGGCGCTGGAGCGCCACGTCAGCCGCGGCAAGATGCCCCCGCGCGAACGGGTGGCCAACCTTCTGGACCCCGGCAGCCCGTTCCTGGAGATCGGCGCGCTGGCGGCACATGGCCTGTACGACGGGGCCGCGCCCTGTGCGGGGGTCATCGCCGGGGTCGGGCGGGTGCATGGCCAGGACGTGATGGTCGTGGCCAATGACGCGACGGTCAAGGGCGGCACCTATTACCCGATGACGGTCAAGAAGCACCTGCGCGCCCAGGAGATCGCCGAGGAATGCGGCCTGCCCTGCGTCTATCTGGTCGACAGCGGCGGCGCGAACCTGCCCAACCAGGACGAGGTGTTTCCCGACCGCGACCATTTCGGCCGCATCTTCTTCAACCAGGCCCGGATGAGCGCTAAGGGCATCCCGCAGATCGCCGTCGTCATGGGGTCCTGCACCGCGGGCGGCGCCTATGTTCCCGCCATGTCCGACGTGACGATCATCGTGCGCGGCCAGGGGACGATCTTTCTGGCCGGTCCGCCGCTGGTCAAGGCAGCCACCGGCGAGGTGGTCACGTCCGAGGATCTGGGCGGCGGTGACGTGCACACCCGTCTGTCCGGCGTGGCCGATTACCTGGCCGAGGACGACGCTCACGCGCTGGCCCAGGCCCGCCGCGCCATCGCCAACCTGAACCGCCGCCGTCCCGACACCGTCGTCTGGCAGTCCCCGGAACCGCCCGCCTATGACCCCGAGGAGATCCTGGGCGTGGTGCCGGCCGACCTGCGCACCCCCTATGACATCCGCGAGGTCATCGCCCGCATCGTCGACGGCAGCCGCTTTGACGAATTCAAGGCCCGCTTCGGCGAGACGCTGGTCACGGGCTTTGCCCATGTCGACGGCTGCCCGGTGGGCATCATCGCCAACAACGGCGTGCTGTTTTCAGAGGCCGCACAGAAGGGCGCGCATTTCATCGAACTGTGCAGCGCCCGCAACATTCCGCTGGTGTTCCTGCAGAACATCACCGGCTTCATGGTCGGCCGCAAATACGAGAACGAGGGCATCGCCCGCCACGGCGCCAAGATGGTTACAGCGGTCGCCACCACCAACGTGCCCAAGATCACCATGCTGGTCGGCGGCAGCTTCGGCGCGGGCAATTACGGCATGGCGGGGCGGGCCTATTCCCCGCGCTTCCTGTGGACCTGGCCCAACAGCCGCATCAGCGTGATGGGCGGCGAACAGGCCGCGGGCGTCCTGGCCACCGTCCGCCGCGACGGCATCGAACGTGCCGGCGGCCAGTGGTCGCCCGAAGACGAGGCCGAGTTCAAGCGCCCCACGGTCGAGATGTTCGAGCGCCAGTCCCATCCCCTCTATGCCTCCGCAAGGCTGTGGGACGACGGGATCATCGATCCGCGCCAATCGCGCGACATCCTGGCCCTGTCGCTGCGCGCCAGCCTGAACGCACCCATCCAGCCGACGCGGTTCGGCCTGTTCCGCATGTGAGGGGCACGACATGTTCGACAAGATCCTGATCGCCAACCGGGGCGAGATCGCCTGCCGCGTCATCGACACCTGCCGCCGCTTGGGCGTGGCGACGGTCGCGGTCTATTCCGACGCCGACCGTGATGCGCGCCATGTGCAGATGGCCGATCAGGCCGTGCATCTGGGCGGCCCGGCCCCCGCCGAAAGCTATCTGCGGGGCGACAGGGTCATCGCGGCGGCCCAGGCCACCGGCGCGCAGGCGATCCATCCGGGCTACGGCTTCCTGTCCGAGAACCCCGACTTCGTCGATGCGGTGGTGGCCGCGGGGCTGGTCTTTATCGGCCCGTCGGCGGCGGCGATCCGCGCTATGGGGCTCAAGGACGCGGCCAAGGCGCTGATGGAGAAGGCGGGCGTGCCGGTCGTGCCCGGCTATCACGGCGCGGACCAGGACCCGGACCATCTGGCCGCCGAAGCCGCGCGGATCGGCTATCCGGTGCTGATCAAGGCGGTGGCGGGGGGCGGCGGCAAGGGGATGCGGCGCGTGGACGACCCGGCGCAGTTCCGCGATGCGCTGGACAGCGCCCGGTCCGAGGCGCAGGGCGCCTTCGGCAACCCCGCCGTGCTGATCGAGAAATACATCCTGCAGCCACGCCATATCGAGGTGCAGGTCTTCGGCGACGGCACCCGCGCGGTGCATCTCTATGAACGCGACTGCAGCCTGCAGCGCCGCCACCAGAAGGTGATTGAGGAGGCCCCGGCCCCCGGCATGACGCCCGAGATGCGGGCGGCGATGGGCGGTGCGGCGGTGCGCGCGGCCGAGGCCATCGGCTATGCCGGGGCGGGTACGATCGAGTTCATCGTGGACGGTGCGGATGGGCTGCGGCCCGACGGGTTCTGGTTCATGGAGATGAACACCCGCCTGCAGGTCGAACACCCCGTGACCGAGGCCGTGACCGGCATCGATCTGGTCGAATGGCAGCTGCGCGTGGCCAGCGGAGAGCCGCTTCCCCGCGAACAGCGCTTGATCGTAACTGCCGGCCACGCTTTTGAGGCACGACTGTATGCCGAAGATGTGCCCGCAGGCTTTCTGCCTGCTACCGGCCGGCTGTCCCATCTGCGCTTTCCCGACGGTGCCCGGATCGAGACGGGTGTACGTCCGGGCGATACGATCAGCCCGTGGTACGACCCGATGATCGCAAAGGTGGTCACGTGGGGTGCGACCCGCGCCATCGCGCTGCGCGCGCTGGAGCAGGCGCTGGTCGATACCGAGGTTGCGGGTTCGGTCACCAACCTGGACTTTCTGATCGCGCTGACCCGTCATGCCGGGTTCAAGCGTGGCGAGGTCGACACGGGCCTGATCGCCCGCGACCTGCCGTCGCTACTGGATGGCGGGGCCGAGGATCGCGCCGCCCTGGTTCTGGGCGTCATCGGGTTGGCGGGGCTGGCCGATCCCGACATTCGCGGCGGCGCGACCCTGTGGCAGCCGCTGCGCCGCACGATCGCGTGGGAGGGCGGTGAGGCGATGCTGGAGGTGACCGGGCCGGGTGCGGCGCGCGTCACGCTGGACCGCGCGCATGAGGTGCGCTGGCAGTCGGGGCGCTGGTGGGTGGACGGGCAGCCCTGCCGCCACCGCGTCGTGGTTCACCCGGCGGGCGTCGGCGTCTTTGGCGGCCGCGTGGTGCACCTGACCCCGCTGGACCCGCTGGCGCGCAAGGCGGCCGACGGGGCGGGGGACGGGATGACCCGGTCACCCATGCCGGGGCTGGTCAAGGCGGTGCATGTGACGGCGGGACAGACCGTCGCCGCGGGCGACCGGCTGGCCGTGTTGGAGGCCATGAAGATGGAGCACAGCCTGACCGCCGCCGCCGATGGCGTGGTGGCCGAGGTGCTGGCCCAAGCCGGCGACCAGGTCGAGGCCGGCGCACCGCTGATCCGGCTGGAGCCCGCCGATGGCTGAGCATGTCCGGATCTTCGAGATGGGCCCCCGCGACGGTTTGCAGAACGAGAAGCGGCTGATCCCCACCGCCGACAAGATCGCCCTGGTCGACCTGCTGAGCCAGGCGGGCTTTGCGGATATCGAGGTCACCAGTTTCGTTCCCGCGGCCTGGGTGCCCCAGATGGCGGACGGGGCCGAGGTGATGGCGGGCATCACCCGCCGCCCCGGCACGCGCTATGCGGTGCTGACGCCGAACCTGCGCGGCTATCAGGCGGCGCGGGCGGCGCAGGCCGACACGGTCGCGGTCTTTGCCAGCGCCTCGGAGGGATTCAGCCGGGCGAACCTGAACGCCAGCATCGCCGACAGCCTAGCGCGGATGGCACCGGTTGCGGCGCAGGCGCAGGCCGACGGCGTCACCCTGCGCGGCTATGTCAGCGTGGTGACCGACTGTCCCTTCGACGGGCCGGTGGCCCCCGCCGCCGTGGCCCGCGTGGCCGCCGCGCTGCGCGACATGGGGTGTCAGCAGATCAGCCTGGGCGACACGATCGGGCAGGGCCGCCCCGAGACCATCGACGCCATGCTGGCCGCCGTGCTGGAGGAACTGCCCGCCGGCCGCCTGGCCGGGCATTACCACGACACCGCGGGGCGGGCGCTGCAGAACGTGGATGTCAGCCTGGAGCGTGGGTTGCGGGTCTTCGACGCCGCGGTCGGCGGCCTGGGTGGTTGCCCCTATGCGCCGGGCGCCGCGGGCAACGTCGCGACAGAGGCGCTGGCCCGCCATCTGGACAGGCGCGGTTTCGCGCATGGGCTGGACATGGACATCATCACCCGCGCCGCTGCCATGGCCCGCGCCCTGAGGGAGACCCCCGATGCCTGAGACCATCCGCATCGACCGCGACGACCGTGGCGTGGCGACCCTGTGGCTGACGCGTGCGGAAAAGCACAACGCCCTGTCCCGCCCGATGATGGACGAGCTGACCCGGGCCGCCGCCGATCTGGGCGCGGATGCGTCGGTACGCGTGGTGGTTCTGGCGGCCGAAGGCGGCAGTTTCTGCGCGGGCGGCGATCTGGGCTGGATGCGCGAGCAGATGGCCGCGGATGACGCCACGCGGCGCGAGGGGGCGCGGGCGCTGGCCGGGATGCTCTCGGCGCTGAACCTGCTGCCCAAGCCGCTGATCGCGCGGGTTCAGGGCAATGCCTTTGGCGGGGGCGTGGGCATGATGGCGGTCAGCGACATCGTGGTGGCCGCCGACACGGCGCGGTTCGGGCTGACCGAGGTCAGGCTGGGCCTGATCCCCGCGACCATCGGCCCTTATGTGCTGGCCCGCATGGGCGAGCCCGCGGCGCGGCGGGTGTTCTTTTCGGCGCGCCTGTTCGATGCCGCGGAGGCCGTGGACCTGAACCTAGTGTCGCGCCGGGTCGCGGCGGCGGATCTGGATGCGGCGGTGGAGGCCGAGGTGGCCCCCTTCCTGCAGGCGGCACCGGGGGCGGTCGCGGCGGCCAAGGCGCAGTGCCGCGCGCTTGGTCCGCGCATCGACGCCGCCGTCATCGAAGACAGCATCGACCGCCTGGTCGCCGTCTGGCAGGGTGCCGAGGCCCCCGAGGGGATCTCGGCCTTCTTCGAGAAGCGCAAGCCCGCCTGGCAGTCCTAGAACAGCCGCATGATCGAGCTGCGCAGCTGATCGACGGCCAGTGCGGCAAAGGCCAGCGTGCAGATGACCAGCAGGATGTTGGTCAGCGGCTTGTTGCGCCATTCGGCGGGTACGCGGTCGGTGTTCAGGATCCACAGCAGCGTGACCGACATGAATGGCATGAACAGCGCGCCCAGCACGCCGTAAGCCAGGATCAGCAGCACCGGCTGGCCCAAGAACAGCATCGCCATGGGCGGGATGGTCAGCCAGACGATGTAGGCGCGATAGTAGCGCCCGCCCGCCAGGCGGTCGGGATGGGCGTGCGGCTTGCCCTGCACATGGCCCATGAAGTCCGCAAACATCAGGCTGACCCCGTTCCACACCCCGATCAGCGAGCTGAATGATGCCGCGAAGAACCCGATCAGGAACAGCTTGCTGAGCCAGGGGCCATAGCGTTCACCCAGGACGCGGGAGAGGTCGACCATGCCCTGATCGCCGCCGCCAATGGCGATGCCCGCTGAGTAGAGCAGTTCCGCTCCCACGATCAGCGTCGCCACGACGAACAGGCCGGTCACCAGATAGGCGACCGCGTTGTCGATGCGCATGACCGACATGAAGCGCGGGCTGTCCCAGCCCTTCTCGCGCAGCCAGTAGCCATAGGCCGCCAGCGTGATCGTGCCACCGACGCCGCCCGCGACGGACAGGACGTTGATCATCGCGCCATCCGGGATCATCGGGGCAAGGCCGGTCAGGACCTCGCCAAGGTTGGGCAGGGTGGCTGCGGCCGCCAGGACCATGGCGATGAACATCAGGATGACCATCGCGGTCAGCACCCGTTCGAACAGGTCGTAGCGGCCTGACCAGACCAGCGCCAGGCCCAACAGGCCCGACAGGATGCCCCAGGCCGGAACGCCCAGGAACGGCATCAGCGAGGTCAGCGCCAGTCCCGTCCCGGCCATCGCCGCCGCGCCATAGACAAAGCCCCAGATCACGATGTAGGGGCCGAAATACCAACTGGTCCATTTGCCAAGCGTGCTCCATCCCTCGAAGATGGTGTTGCCGGTGGCCAGGCTGTAGCGGCCGGCACCCTCGACCAGCACGATCTTCATGATGCAGCCCGCAACGACGGCCCACAGCAGGGCATAGCCGTATTTGCTGCCCGCGACGGTCGTGGCGATCAGGTCGGCTGCGCCGACGCCGGTTGCGGCCACGACCAGGCCGGGTCCGACCAGGCTCCAGCGCGGTTCGGCCTGGGGGCGATTGGGTGGTGTCATCTGTCCTCATCCCTAAATGTCCGCGCAAACCATGACCCGAAACTGCAGGATGCGCAAATGGCACAAACGGAAAACCCCGCCGCGCGGGGGCGCGGCGGGGCGTTCAGGTCACCGGTGTCGGGCGATCACATGCCCTGGTACAGCGGGAAGCGGGCGCAGAGCTGGCTGACCTCGGCGCGGACCTTGTCCTCGACCGCGGCATTGCCCTCCTCGCCATTGGCGGCCAGCCCGTCGACGACCTCGACGATCCAGCGGGCGATCTGGCGGAACTCGGGCTCGGCAAAGCCGCGGGTGGTGCCTGCGGGCGCGCCAAGACGGATCCCCGAGGTCACGAACGGCTTTTCAGGGTCGAACGGCACGCCGTTCTTGTTGCAGGTGATGTGCGCACGGCCCAAGGCGGCCTCGGTCGCCTTGCCGGTCACGCCCTTGGGGCGCAGGTCGGCCAGGCACAGGTGGTTGTCGGTGCCGCCCGATACGATGTCGATGCCGCCCTTCATCAGCTCGTCCGCCATGGCGGCGGCGTTCTTGACGACCTGCTGGGCATAGGTCTTGAACTCGGGGCGCAGCGCCTCGCCAAAGGCCACGGCCTTGGCGGCGATCACGTGCATCAGCGGGCCACCCTGCAGGCCGGGGAACACGGCGCTGTTGATCTTCTTGGCGATGTCCGCGTCGTTGGTCAGGATCAGGCCGCCCCGGGGACCGCGCAGCGACTTGTGCGTGGTCGAGGTCACGACATGCGCGTGCGGCACGGGCGAGGCATGCGCGCCGCCCGCGACCAGGCCCGCGATATGCGCCATGTCGACCATCAGATAGGCGCCGACCTCATCCGCGATGGCGCGGAAGGCGGCCCAGTCCCAGCTGCGGCTATAGGCGGTGCCGCCCGCGATGATCAGCTTGGGCTTGTGCTGGCGGGCGCTTTCGGCGATCGCGTCCATGTCCAGCTGATGGTCCTGCGCACGCACGCCATAGCTGACGACGTTGAACCACTTGCCCGACATGTTGACCGGCGATCCGTGGGTCAGGTGACCGCCCGAATTCAGGTCCAGGCCCATGAAGGTGTCGCCCGGCTGCAGCAGCGCCAGGAACACGGCCTGGTTCATCTGGCTGCCGCTGTTGGGCTGGACGTTGGCGTATTCGCAGCCGAACAGCTGCTTGGCACGCTCGATCGCCAGGTTCTCGGCGATGTCGACATACTGGCAGCCGCCGTAATAGCGCTTGCCCGGATAGCCCTCGGCATACTTGTTGGTCAGGACGGACCCCTGGGCCTCCATCACGGCGCGGCTGACGATGTTCTCGGAGGCGATCAGCTCGATCTCGTCGCGCTGGCGGCCCAATTCCTGGGTGATCGCCTTGGCAATGTCGGGGTCACGGCTGGCCAGGGTTTCGGTGAAGAAGCCGTTGTCGCGGGTCGGTGCGTTCATCGGTCTTTCGTCCTTTTTGGGCTGGGGCGGCTTGAGTTTGCGTCTTTTAACGCAACGTCGCGCATGCCGAAAGTGACAAAACGACCCGCATCCCGCCCGTTGCGACGCGCTGCGGAATGCGCTTGTCATCATGCCTGTCGCGCGTGATGGTGCGGGTCCATCAGGGGACAGGACGGCCGATGACACGCAACGTGCATTTCACCGCAAGCCACGCCGAGACCGCCCGGGCGGCTCTGTCCGTGCTGACGGCGCGCTATGGCCAGGCCCCGCTGGCGGAGGCCGACGTCGTGGTGGCCCTGGGCGGGGACGGGTTCATGCTGCAGACCCTGCACGCGACGCAGGGTCGGGGGCTGCCGGTCTATGGCATGAACCGTGGCACGGTGGGGTTCCTGATGAACGCCTATGCCCAGGACGACCTGACCGACCGCCTTGCCTTGGCCGAGGAGACGGTCATCAACCCGCTGCGCATGCGCGCCACCTGTGCCGACGGCACCTGCACCGAGGCCCTGGCGATCAACGAGGTCAGCCTGCTGCGCGAGGGGCCGCAGGCCGCCAAGCTGCGCATCCATGTCGACGGGCGGCTGCGGATGGAGGAACTGGTCTGCGACGGTGCGCTGGTCTCCACCCCGGCGGGATCCACGGCCTACAACTACTCCGCGCACGGGCCGATCCTGCCGATCGGATCAGAGGTGCTGGCCCTGACCGCCATCGCGCCTTTCCGTCCGCGCCGCTGGCGGGGGGCGCTTCTGCCCAAGGGTGCATCCGTGGTGATCGAGGTGCTGAACGCCGACCGCCGCCCTGTCATGGCCGATGCCGACAGCCGTTCTGTCCGCCACGTGACGCAGGTCGAAATCCGCAGCGCCGACGACATCCGTCACCGCCTGCTGTTCGATCCGGGCCATGGGCTGGACGAACGCCTGCTGCGCGAACAGTTCGTCTAAAAGGGCGTCAGCCCGCGCAGATCTGCTGCAGCGCCAGCCACTGTTCGTCGGTCAGCAGGCGGGCAGGCGTGGTTCCCTGACGGATCGGGTCGGCCTCGATCAGTGGCAGGACGGCGGCGCCGGTCGGATCGATGCTGCGCGCATAGGGTTCGGTCGACAGCCCGCGTTCCGCAAAGGCCGGGGGCAGGGTGGCGAGGTCAGGCCGGGGCAAAGACTGCGACAGCAGCGTCTCTCCATAGCCCTGCATCGCGTCGCGCGAGAGCGTCCCAAGCGTCATCAGGCGCAGTGAGTTCATCAGACCCGCATGCCGCAGCGCATCCAGCGTCGCCTGCTTGTCCTCGACCGCCAGACGGGCGGCGATCAGGTGACCGGCAGAGGCTTCAGGCCCGGGGGTGGTGACCAACAGGTCGTTGCCCAACACGTAAAGATCACCCGGCAGGCGACGCGCCCCGTTCAGCGGCGCGGGCACGACCTGCACCAGGGCCTGGTCGCCGATCAACTGGGGTGCGATCCAGTCCAGCACCTGCTGGCCTGACCGCCGACGGCAGACGGCACCGGCGCTGTGCTCCAGATCGGCCAGCACGGCCAGTCCGATCGTGCGCGCTTGTGCAGGGGGAGCGATCCGGGCCGCATGGCGGATCAGCGCGTCGGGCAGCCAGAATGTCAGGGCAGCCAGCATGGCGACAGCGCCCAGCACCGTGACGACGCCGCGCAGGCGGCCCGGCACGGCACGGTGGATGGCGATGGCCCGTTGGACGCGTTCGATCCCCTCGATCATCAGCGGATCATCGATCTCGACGGTTTCGTCTGGTGCCTGGCCGTTCGGGGTATAGATCGCGGGCAGTTGACCGGGATTGATCCGCGTCACCGCAGGCAGCGACCAGTGCGACAGAGGTCGGTCCGATTTCGGGTCCATCATCGTCAGCGTCGCGGCGCCCACCGAGACGATGACCTCGCGCAGCCGTGATTCGGGCGTCTCGCGCCACGAGCCCTGCGCCTCAAGGCGCTGGAATTCAGTCAGGGCAGTCACGGGGGCGGGCATGGTCTAGGGTCATCCTGCAGGGTGCCCAGACCATAGCGCCGCGCCGCGTTGCGTCAATGCGGCGCGGGTCACTCGACCGTATCGGCGATCCGCATGCCCTTGTCGCGGGCCAGGGTGCGCATCCGTTCCTGCAGCTTCTCGAACGCGCGCACCTCGATCTGACGGATACGTTCGCGCGATACGCTGTAGCGGCTGGACAGATCCTCCAGCGTCATCGGGTCGTCGCGCAGACGACGCTCCATCAGGATGTCCTTCTCACGCTCGTTCAGCGCATCCATCGCGTCGATCAGCATCTGGCGACGCGTGTCCAACTCCTCCGATTCCGCATAGGCCTCGGCTTGATTGGCGTTCGTGTCCTCCAGCCAGTCCTGCCACTGCGCCGACGATTCGCCATCGCCCGACCCGACCTGCGCATTCAGCGAGGCATCACCACCGGAAAGCCGGCGGTTCATGTCGACGACCTCTTTTTCGGTGACGTTCAGTTCGGTGGCGATCTGAGCAACGTTCTCGGGACGAAGATCGCCTTCTTCCAGGGCGCCGATCTTGGACTTGGCCTTGCGGAGGTTGAAGAACAGCTTCTTCTGCGCGCTTGTGGTGCCCATCTTGACCAAGGACCAGGACCGCAGGATGTATTCCTGGATCGAAGCGCGGATCCACCACATTGCATAGGTGGCAAGGCGGAAGCCACGTTCCGGGTCAAACCGCTTGACCGCCTGCATCAAGCCGACATTCGCCTCGCTGATCACCTCTGCCTGCGGCAAGCCATAGCCGCGATAGCCCATCGCGATCTTTGCGGCCAGACGCAGGTGACTGGTGACCAGCTGATGCGCGGCGTCGCTGTCTTCGTGATCGGCCCATGCCTTGGCCAGCATGTATTCCTGTTCGGGTTCCAGCAGCGGAAACTTGCGGATCTCCTGCAGATAGCGGTTCAGACCCTGTTCCGGGCTTGGGGCGGGAAGATTTCCATAAGTCGCCATGATGTTCGCCTTTCGCAGAGACCGGTTAACGCAGCGTCGAACAGCCCGGTTCCGGGACAGAATGCCGCATCCGCGCGGGCAGTGTCATGTGTGGTCGGCTCACGCTTTCGTCAAGGGGCGGTGCGAAGGGCGTCCAGAAGGGCCTGCATGTCGTCGGGCAGGGGACTGTCGAACCCCATCTCGACCCCAGTGACCGGATGGACGAACCCCAGATGCGCGGCGTGCAACGCCTGTCGCGAAAACGCCTGGACCGCTGCCGCCGCGGTGCCAAGCGCCTTGGCAGAGGCGCGTCGCGACCCGCCATAGACCGGATCGCCGATCAGTCCCAGGCCGCAATGGGCCATGTGCACCCGGATCTGGTGGGTGCGCCCTGTCTCCAGCCGGCATTCCACCAGCATGGCCGAAGGTGGCGTGCCGAACCGTTCCAGCAGCCGCGCGCGGGTTACGGCATGACGGCCCTTGTCGGCAAAGACCGCCTGACGTTGGCGGTCGGTCGGGTGGCGCGATAGGTGCGTGGCGATCCGCAGCACCAGACCTGCCTCGAACGAGACGCCGGGCGTGCCACGCAGACGCGGGTCGGCCGCGTCGATCGCCCCGTGCGCCAGCGCAAGATAGCGCCGGTTGGCCGTGTGCGCCTCGAACTGGGCGGCAAGGCCGTGATGCGCGCGGTCCGACTTGGCGACGACTAGCAGGCCCGACGTGTCCTTGTCGATGCGGTGCACGATGCCGGGGCGCTTTTCACCCCCGATGCCCGACAGCGAATCGCCGCAATGGGCCAGCAGCGCATTGACCAGCGTGCCGGTGGGGCTGCCCGGCGCGGGATGGACGACCATCCCGGCGGGCTTGTCGATCACGATCAGGTCATCATCCTCATGCGCGATGACCAGCGGAATGGCCTCGGCCCGCGTCTCGACAGGCTCGGGCGGGGCCAGGGCGATGCGGTATTCCTGACCCTCGGCGACACGCGCCTTGACATCGCGTGCGGGGCCGTCCGGACCGCTTACCGCACCGTCAGCGATCAGCCGCGCCAGGCGCGACCGCGACAGGGCCGCATCCTCTGGCACCGCCATGGCAAGCGCCTTATCAAGTCGGTCGGGCGGGTTGGCCGGAATGGTCACGGAAAGGATCGACATGGCGCAGGATGATACCGATTGGAAGGTGGCGGCGAAAGCCGTCCCGGAACTGCGCTTTCTAAAGACGCTGGTGACGGGGCTGACGCTGGTCATGGGGGTGGGGATGATCGCGGTCGTGGCGCTGCTGTGGGTGCGGCTGAACCAGCCCGTGCTGCCCGAACTGCCAGATGCGATCACGCTGCCCCAAGATGCGCAAACCCGCGCGGTGACCTTCGCGACCGATCGGATCGTCGTGCTGACGACGGACGACCGGGTGCTGGTCTATGACCGCGCGGGAACGCTGATGGGACAGACGGTGCTTCAGCCCTGAGGCTTGTCGGCACCCGCGGACAGGGCGTCCAGCCGCGCCTTCAGTTCGGCATTCTCGGTGCGGGCCTTGATCGCCATCTCGCGCACGGCCTCGAACTCCTCGCGGGTGACAAAGTCGCGGTCGGCCAGCCAGCGGTCGATCCAGCCCTTCATGGCCGTCTCGGCCTCGCTGCGGGCGCCTTGCGCCACGCCCATCGCATTGGTCATCAGCTTGGACATGTCGTCGAAGAAACGGTTCTGGGTGGTCATCTGGCGGTGCCCTTCTGTCTTGCGTTGCGTCCTATATGGTCCGGTGCGGTCCCGGGTTCAATGTTGACAGTGCGGCTTTGGCGACTAGCGTGCGCGGCAAATCGCAGACCCGAGGCCTCATGATCCCGTTTCCCGACATCGCCCCCGAAATCTTCACGATCACCCTGGGCGGGTTCTCGTTCTCGCTGCGCTGGTATGCGCTGGCCTATCTGGCCGGCCTGATCCTGGGCTGGCGGCTGATCGTCGCGATGATGCGCCGTCCCGCGCTGTGGGGCGGCACCCCGCCCACCGCGCCCGACCGGGTCGACCACCTGCTGACCTGGGTCATCCTGGGGGTGATCCTGGGCGGGCGTCTGGGGTTCGTGCTGTTCTACGAGCCCGCCTACTATCTGTCGAACCCCGGGCAGATCCTGCAGGTCTGGCAGGGCGGGATGAGCTTTCACGGCGGCTTTGCCGGCGTGATCGTGGCGACCTGGGCCTGGTCGCGCAGCCAGGGCGTGCCCGTCCTGCGGCTGGCCGACGCGATGGCCGTCGTGGCGCCGATCGGCATCTTCTTCGGGCGCATCGCCAACTTCATCAACGCCGAACTGTGGGGCCGCCCCACCGACCTGCCGTGGGGCGTGGTCTTTCCCGGCGAGGCGGCGCAGACCTGTCCCGGCATCGTCGGACCCTGCGCCCGCCACCCCAGCCAGCTGTACGAGGCGGGACTTGAGGGCCTGCTGCTGGGCCTGATCCTGCTGGTCCTGGTTCGCGCCGGAGGGCTGCGCCGCCCGGGCCTTGCGTTCGGGGTTTTCCTTGCCGGCTATGGGCTTGCGCGCATGTTCGTCGAACTGTTCCGCGTCGCCGATGCCCAGTTCATCACGCCGGACAACCCGCTTGGCCACGTCTTGGGCGGCCCTGTAATCGGCCTGACGATGGGGCAGACGCTGTCGCTGCCGATGGTCCTGATCGGGCTGGCGCTGGTGGCTTACGCGCGGCGCCGCCCGCATGTCGCCGCATGACGCCGCTGGCCGCGATCATCGCGGCGCGCATCCGCGCGACGGGGCCGATCAGCCTGGCCGAGTACATGCAGGTCTGCCTGATGGACAGTCGTCACGGCTATTACGCGACGCGCGATCCCTTCGGCATCGCGGGTGATTTCACGACCGCCCCGGAGATCCACCAGATGTTCGGCGAACTGTGCGGCCTTGCGCTGGCGCAGGCTTGGCTGGACCAGGGTGCCCCGGCCCCGTTCGCCTTGGTCGAGCCGGGACCGGGCCGCGGGACGCTGATGGCCGACATGCTGCGCGCGATGCGGCAGGTGCCAGGCCTGCACCAGGCCGCCGACGTTGCCCTGATCGAGGCCTCGCCGCATCTGCGCGGCGTTCAGCGCGATCGCCTTGGTCCCCTCACGCATCTCGACCGGATCGAGGATATAGGTTCCAAACCTTTGTTTATGATAGGAAACGAGTTCATCGACGCCCTCCCGATCCGTCAGTACCAGCGGACCGACGATGGCTGGAGAGAGCGTCTGGTCGGGCTGTCGGATGATGGTCTGCGCATGGGACTTGGCCCCGTCGTGTCGCTGGCCCGGACGGGGTCCGTGGGCGACATCGTCGAGGAATGTCCCGAAGGCGCGGCCTTTGTCGAGGCCGCTGCCCGCCACATCGCGACCCATGGCGGCTGCGCGATCCTGATCGATTATGGCGGGTGGAACGGCTTCGGCGACACGTTTCAGGCTCTGCGCAACCATGCCCCCGAAGATCCGCTGGCGCATCCGGGGCAGGCCGACCTGACGGCGCATGTTGACTTCGCGCTTTTGGCAGCTGCGGCCATCCGGGGCGGGGCGGTGGCGTCGCGTCCGGTGCGGCAGGGCGATTGGCTGCGCGCCCTGGGGGCCGAGGCACGGGCCGCCCGGCTTGCCGCTGCGGGTGACGGGGGCGCGATGGCCGCGCTTCGGCGCTTGACCCACCCCGACGAAATGGGTCACTTGTTCAAGGTAATCGCGATCTGGCCCAAGGGCGCGCCGCCCGTGCCCGGATTTGTCGCGCTGGAGGCCCATGCAGACCACGCTTGAGATCCTGACCCACCCGTTGCTTTACGACGTTAGGCACGGATTTTTCACGCGAAAGGGTGGGGCATCCTCCGGGTTGTTCGCAGGTCTGAACTGTGGGCGCCGCTCTTCGGACCAAAGCGAGATGGTGCTGGTTAACCGGGCCCGCGTTGCGGGCGCGATGGGCCTGCCGCTGGCGACCGTCAAGCAGATCCATTCGGCGGACGTGGTCACCTTAATGGACGATCACGATGTCGATGTGGTCAAGGACATCAAGGCCGACGGGCTGGTCACCGCCCGGCGCGACGTGGCCCTGGCTGTGCTGACCGCCGATTGCCAGCCCGTGCTGCTGGCCGATGCCGCGGCCGGCGTCGTCGGCGCCTGTCACGCCGGTTGGCGCGGCGCCATCGCTGGCGTGATCGAGGCGACGGTGGCTGCCATGCGCGATCTGGGCGCGACCGACATCCGCGCGGTGATCGGTCCCACGATCAGCCAGCGCGCCTATGAGGTCAGTCCCGAATTCATGGATGAGTTTCTGGCTGACGATACGGCCAATGACCGGTTCTTTTCCGGCGGTCCGAATGGTCGGCCGATGTTCGACCTTCCCGCGTTCGGGCTGTCACGCCTGCGCGCAGCTGGCGTGCAGGCGGAATGGTCGCGGCACTGCACCTATTCCGACCCCGACCGTTTCTTCAGCTATCGCCGGTCCACGCATGAGGGCCAGGCCGATTACGGTCGGCTGATCAGCGCCATCTCGCTCTAGCGCCCGACCGCAACTGAACGCAACGGAGGCGGCATCCGCCGCGCAGGGTTCGGGCGCAGGCCGCGGCGCAGGGCCATCTGAACCCCGGCGCCCAGCAACGCCGCCATCTGTCCCAAAACCAGCGCGATCAGGGCGGCTGCGGCCATGGCGGCGTCGGCCAGGCGCCGCATCAGGCGCAGGCTGTCGGATTTGCCCAGCACTGTCAGGACGCGGGTGGTGTCCGGCCCCGCGGCTTCTGACAGACGCGCCAGGCGGCGCAGGTCGTCCGGATCGTCGGCCAGCCGCAGGATCGGCAGCAGTTCCGGAACCGAAGCCTGTCGCCCGATCGTCCGCAGATCACCGGCTATGCCGGACAGGGCCCGGGTGGGCGCGGGACTGCGCGCTGCGGCGGACAGGGCCCGCGTCATGCCGGGTGACAACGCATCGGCGCGACGCGCGACGCGCAGCGTGGTGGCCGCGCCCTTGATCGACAGACTGCTGCCCGCCGTGACCAAGGTTCCGGCGGTCGCGGCAAGGCCTAGGGTGGCCAGCGCAGCCTCGATGCCGTCGGGGTCGCCTCCGGTAGCCCAGGTGCCGCCCTGCCGGATCAGCGCGGCGGCATCGCCTGCGGGCGACAGTTCGAACGGCAGGGTGCAGGCGGCGACCAGGGACAGGCTGGGACAGGCGGTCACGTCGCGCATGCAGGTGCCGCAATCGGACAGCGTGTCCAGCATGCCGACCGCCAGCGCGGCGTCGGCACGGGCGCGCAGGTCGGGTGGCAGCGGCATGCCCTGATCGCGGGCCAGATCCATCAGCATCTGCACCTGCTGGCGGTCGCCTGCATCCAGCGCGGCGGTCAGGCGGGGGATCAGCCAGTCCGGGGTCGCGCGGTCGGCCACGGCGCGCGTCAGGGCCGCACGGGCCTGATCCAGGCCGCGATCGACCAGCGGAGCGGCAAAGGGGTTCTGCGACAGCATCCAACCCGTCACCGCGACCGTCGCCAGCGACCAGATCAGCAGCGTCAGGCGGGCCAGCCTGCGCAAGGATCAGCCTGCTTCGCGGACACGTTCCTCGACGATCTCGAAGGGGACGGCGGGTTCGTCCTTGGCGCCCCGGATCACCAGCGACGTCTTGACCGATGCCACGTTCGGCGCGGCGGTCAAGCTGTTGGTCAGGAAGCGCTGGAAGGTCGACAGGTCCGGAGAGATGCATTTCAGGATGAAATCGATCTCTCCGTTCAGCATGTGGCATTCGCGGACTAGCGGCCATTCCTGGACCAGCGCCTCGAAGGCCGACAGGTCGCGTTCGGATTGTGACGCAAGGCGCACCATAGCAAAAACCTGCACCTCGAACCCCAGTTCGCGGGCGTCGATGTCGGCATGATATCCGCGGATATAGCCCAACTCCTCCAGCGTGCGGACGCGGCGCAGGCAGGGCGGCGCCGAGATGCCCACCCGGCGGGCCAGTTCGACATTGGTCATGCGCCCGTCGGCCTGAAGTTCGGCCAGGATCTTGCGGTCGATGTCGTCCAGTTTGGCGCCGGCCATGGTTGTCTTTCTTCTATCAGGTCTTGGCGTTGCCGGAAACTACAATGCCGCCCCGTCCGGCGCAACAATCTTATCGACGTCGGTCCGTGGCGGGGATGCGTTGCAGTCCGGCGCATGAGGGACTACCTCATGCACAAACCGCGAAAGGGGCGCAAGATGACCGAACGCAGCCATGTGAAACTTTTGATCGTGGGATCGGGCCCGGCGGGATACACCGCCGCCGTCTACGCCTCCCGCGCCATGCTGGAGCCGATGCTGATCCAGGGGATGCAGCCCGGCGGGCAGCTGACCATCACGACCGAAGTCGAGAACTGGCCCGGCGACACCGAGATCCAGGGCCCCGACCTGATGGTCAAGATGGAGACCCACGCCCGTGCGATGGGTGCCGAGATCGTGACCGATCTTGTGACCGCGCTGGACCTGCAGAAGCGTCCCTTCACGGCGACCTGCGACAGCGGTCGGGTGGTCACCGCAGACGCGGTGATCCTTGCCACGGGGGCGCAGGCGCGCTGGCTTGGCCTGCCGTCCGAGGAGAAGTTCAAGGGTTTCGGCGTCAGTGCCTGCGCCACCTGTGACGGTTTCTTCTATCGCAATCGCGAGGTCGTGGTGATCGGCGGCGGGAACACCGCGGTCGAGGAGGCGCTGTTCCTGACCAAGTTCGCCAGCAAGGTGACGCTGGTGCACCGCCGCGACAGCCTGCGGGCCGAGAAGATCCTGCAGAACCGCCTGTTCGCCCATCCCAAGGTCGAGGTGATCTGGAACAGCGAACTGGCAGAGGTCACCGGGACCGAAACCCCGGTCGGCGTCAGCGGCGCCACGCTGCGCAACCTTGTTGACGGAACGACGCAGACGATCAAGGCTGACGGCGTGTTCGTGGCGATCGGCCATGCACCGGCCAGCGAACTGGTCAAGGATCAGCTAGAGCTGCACAACGGCGGTTACGTCAAGGTCGAGGCAGGCAGCACGCGCACCTCGATCCCCGGCGTGTTCGCGGCGGGCGACCTGACCGATCACATCTATCGTCAGGCTGTGACAAGCGCGGGCATGGGATGCATGGCCGCGCTGGATGCCGCGCATTTCCTCGAGGCTCAGGGCGAGGTCGAGCTGGAGCCTGAGCAGCGGGTCGCCGTCATCTACTGACGGCTCACCCGCGCTCGCGCGAGCGTTCGCGGGCCGGCAACTCGCCCGCGTGATCCAAGGCACCCGACGGTGCGGCGTCACGCTGCGTCTCTGCCAAGCCGGCCTTGCCGGGGTCGGCATCGGGGTCGTTCGGGTGCAGCGGTCCACCGGCCTCCATCATCGCGTTGGTGGCGTCGTCCTTCAGTGCGGCAGCTTTCTGGGCCAGATCCTTCTGGCTGGGATCGGCATCGCCTTCGCGCCGTTCGCGTTCGGCCGTCGCCCGGTCCAGGGCGGCGGTCAGGAACTCGGCCTTGCTGCGCGTGCCCGCGTTGCCGGCCGCAGGGTTTGTGCCCTTGGGCCCGGCCTTTCCGCGCGCCTCGCGCCCTTGGCGGGCCGCAATGTCGCGCGCGCGGTTGCGACGGACACGCAGCAGCCCCACCAGATCGGACAACTCCTTGTCGGACAAACGGCCCAAGGCCGGTTGTCGGGTCTGGTTCGCCAGCTCCAGTTCATCCTGGGACAAGGCGCGCTGCTCTTCCTGGCTTGCGGTGGTCTGGTCGGTCATCATGCGCTCCTGTCGTTGCGGTTCGCGGACCCAACGTGACGCGTGTGGTCGGGTTCCCCGCGGCATGCCGGAAGCGAAAAGCGTTTTCCCAGACTTGAATATCGCTTTCATGGGGGCTATGCGTCGCCTCGAGTCGCGCGATCCCCGCAGGGTCGCGTGTTGATCCGTTTCTGCGCAACCCACGAGTCGTGACCATGACCCTGCCCAAGCATGCCCCCATTCCCGAACTCTATGTCTCCGAGGCGTCGGCCGCCGCGCTCAAGGACGATGCCGGGCGGATGCCCAGCTGGGACCTGACGCCGCGCCAGATCTGCGATCTGGAGCTGCTGATGAACGGCGGCTTCAACCCGCTGAAGGGCTTTCTGACCCAAGCCGACTATGACGGCGTCGTCAGCGACATGCGCCTGACGTCGGGCGCGCTGTGGCCGATGCCCATCACGCTGGACGTCTCCGAAAAGTTCGCCGAAGGGCTGGAGCCGGGCACCGACATCGCCCTGCGCGACCAGGAGGGCGTGATCCTGGCAATCATGTCGCTGACCGACAAATGGGTGCCCAACAAGGCGCTGGAGGCCGAAAAGGTGTTCGGCGCCGACGACCTGGCGCATCCGGCGGTGAACTATCTGCACAACGTCGCGGGCCCGGTCTATCTGGGCGGCCCGGTCAAGGGCCTGCAGGCGCCGACGCATTACGATTTCCGCGCCCGCCGCAACACGCCCAACGAACTGCGCACCATGTTCAAGAAGCTGGGCTGGAGCCGCGTCGTCGCGTTCCAGACCCGCAACCCGCTGCACCGCGCGCACCAAGAGCTGACCTTCCGTGCCGCCCGCGAGGCTCAGGCGAACCTGCTGATCCATCCGGTCGTCGGCATGACCAAGCCGGGCGACGTCGACCACTTCACCCGCGTCCGCTGCTACGAGGCGGTGCTGGACAAGTATCCGGCGGCCACCACCAACCTGTCGCTGCTGAACCTGGCGATGCGCATGGCCGGCCCGCGCGAGGCTGTGTGGCACGGCCTGATCCGGGCCAACCACGGCGTCACCCACTTCATCGTCGGCCGCGACCATGCCGGACCCGGCAAGAACAGCCAGGGCCAGGACTTCTATGGCCCCTATGACGCGCAGGAGCTGTTCAAGGCCCACCAGTCGGAAATCGGCGTCGAGATGGTCGACTTCAAACACATGGTCTATGTGCAGGAAAAGGCGCAGTATTTCCCCGCGAACGAGATCCCCGAGGGCAGCACGGTTCTGGACATCAGCGGCACCGAACTGCGCCGCCGCCTGCGCGAGGGGCTGGACATCCCGGAATGGTTCAGCTTCCCCGAGGTCGTGCAGCAGCTGCGCCGCACCTCGCCCCCGCGCGCCAACCAGGGCTTCACCGTGTTCTTCACCGGCCTGTCGGGGTCGGGCAAGTCGACGGTTGCCAACGCGCTGATGGTCAAGCTGATGGAGATGGGCGGTCGTCCCGTGTCGCTGCTGGACGGTGACGTGGTCCGCAAGCACCTGTCGTCCGAGCTGGGGTTCAGCAAGGAGCATCGCGACATCAACATCAAGCGCATCGGCTATGTCGCGTCCGAGATCACCAAGAACGGCGGCATCGCGATCTGCGCGCCGATCGCGCCCTATACCGCGACCCGCCGCGCCGTGCGCGAGATGGTCGAGGCCGGCGGCGCCTTCGTCGAGGTCCATGTCGCCACGCCCCTGGAGGAATGCGAACGCCGCGACCGCAAGGGCCTCTACAAGCTGGCGCGGGAAGGCAAGATCAAGGAGTTCACCGGAATTTCCGATCCCTATGAAGAACCGGCCAACCCCGAACTGCGCGTCGACACGACCGACATCGACGTGGACAGCGCCGCCCATCAGGTGCTGCTTAAGCTGGAGAGCATGGGCCTGATCGGCCTGTCCTGATCCCTGCCGCAGTGATACGAACGGCCCCGGTGCGACACCGGGGCCGTTTGGCGTCCGGAACCTTGCGCGCCTGCGGATGGTTCCGCGCTGACCGTCAACGGAGTTGCCCGATGCCCCATCCCGCCAGCCCGCCCAAGGGCGTCAACCCCTGGGCAGCAACCGTGCTGTTGCTGATGGGCAATTTCATGAACCTGATCGATGTCAGCATCGTCAACGTGGCGTTGCCCTCGATCCGCACCGATCTTGGCGCCAGCGAGACGCAGATCGAATGGATCTCGGCGGCCTATGTGCTGGCCTTTGCGGTGGGCCTGCTGCCCTGCGGGCGCTTCGGGGACAAGCTGGGACGCAAGCGGCTGTTCCTGTCGGGCGTGGGGCTGTTCACGCTGGCATCCGTCCTGTGCGGGCTGGCGCCCGACATCAACGTCCTGATCGGCGCGCGTGCGCTGCAGGGCATCGGCGGGGCGATGATGGTGCCGCAGGTCATGGCGATCATGCACGTGATCTTTCCCCCCGAACAGAAGGCCAAGGCATTCGCGCTGGCGGGCGTGGTCATCAGCCTGGGCGCGGTCACGGGGCCGCTGCTGGGCGGCGTGCTGATCAGCGGGAACTTCTACGGCCTTGAATGGCGGCCCATCTTCCTGGTCAACCTGCCTGTGGGGCTGCTGGTCGTATTGGCGGGGTTCTGGCTGATCCCGCGGCTGGAATCGTCGCGCGACATGGCGATCGACTGGTGGGGCGTGGGCCTGTTCGGTCTGGCCATCACGCTGGTCGTCCTGCCAATGATAGAGGGACCGCTGCTGGGCTGGCCGTGGTGGACGCTGGTCACCCTGGTCGCGGCAATCCCCGTCGGGGCGCTGTTCCTGCGGCGCCAGCACGCGCTGGAGGCAGAGGGCCGGGAACAGCTGCTGCCGATGGTGTTGCTGCGGGATCGGGGCTTTCTGTCCGGGGTGGCGGTGGTGATGCTGCATTTCTCGGCCATTCCGGGAATGTTTCTGGTCCTGGCCATCTATTTCCAGACCGGCTTTGGCCTGACGCCGCTGGAATCGGGCGTCGCCACGGCGCCGTTCCCATTGGGCATCATGCTGGGCAGCTATGTCACGGGGCGGTTCGGGACGCGGGCGCTGGTGGGGCGGGTCGCCCTGGGCGCGGCGGTGATGCTGGCCGGGATGATCTGGTTGCGCCACGCAGCAGGCCACCCGCCTGCCGATCTTGGCCCCGGTACGCTGGCCGGGCCTTTGGCGATGAACGGCTTGGGGATGGGTCTGGCGATCTCTCCCCTGTTCCAACTGGTGCTGCGCGACGTGCCTGGGCGCATCGCGGGGGCCGCGACGGGCGGCATGCAGGCGTTTCAACAGATCGGCGCGGCCATCGGCATTGCCATCGTCAGCAGCCTGTTCTTTGTCCGCCTGCGCGTTGATCAGGACCATGCCGCGGCCATCGGCCACGCGCTGTCCTATCAGATCAGCGTCTTTGCGGCGATCCTGACGGTGCTGGCGCTGCGCCAATGGCGCGGTGACCGCTGGGCGGTGACGCCATGAGCTGGCGGTCGTCCCTGGAGGTCTGGGATGTCGCCACCGGGCAGTCCCGCGTGATCCTGCGCACCCCGATGTTGATCGAGGCGCCGAACTGGCACCCTGACGGCTGGTTTCTTGTGAACGGAGAGGGGCGCCTGTGGCGCGCCGATGCCCACGGTCTGCAGCTGCTGCAGACCGGCTGCGCCGAACGGTGCAACAACGACCACGGCTTTCTGCCCGACGGGCGGGTGATCTTTTCCGCACATGACGGGACCGGGGCCGGGATGCATGTCTGGGACGGCGCGACAACCCAACCGGTGGGCACGCAGCGCCCAAGCTGGTGGCACGGCGCGCACGGCGACCGGCTGGTCTATGCCTGCGCGCGGGGCGACCGCGTGGTGCGCATCGCCACCTGCGCCATGGATGGCAGCGGCGAACGGGTGCTGACCCCGGACGTCGCCCATCATGACGGTCCCGATTTCAGTGCGTGTGGCAACTGGATCTGGTTCAACAGCGACGCGACCGGTCACGCGCAGATCTGGAAGGTGCGCGTCGATGGATTGGACGCCGCGCCGGTCTTTCGCGACGACGCGGTGAACTGGTTCCCGCATCCGTCGCCCTGCGGGCGCCATGTCGTCTATCTGGCCTATGCGCCCGGTACGCTGGAACATCCGCGCGACCGGAACGTGTCCCTGTGGATCATGGCGCCGGACGGGACGGGACGGCGCAAGCTGTGCGACCTGTTCGGTGGGCAGGGCACGCTGAACGTGCCCTGCTGGTCGCCCGATGGGCGGGCCTTCGCGTTTATGCGCTATGCCTAATGGACGCTGACGGGCCGCAGCTCGTTCTCGCGTGCCAGGGTGAAGGCCAAGGCGCGGTCCTGGACCAAGGCCAGCCGTTCGCCGTCGGTGTCGTGGACGGCGTACAAGGTCTGAACGCCGGGCAGTTGGTCCTGAACGTCGCGGGGCAGGGTCGCGGCGGCGACCTGCCGGATGTAGACGGTCTGGGCGGACGTACCGCCTCCGAAATCGAATTTACTATCCATGATGATCCCCTTGCTTGCGGCTGATCGGAATGGTCTTGACGACCTGCTGCGGGTTCACCCGGCGCAGGTCGATGTGCAGAAGCCCGTTTTCCATCGCGGCGGACGTCACCTCGACCCCGTCAGCCAGCACGAAGCTGCGCTGAAAGGCGCGGGCGGCGATGCCGCGATGCAGATAGACGCGGGCGTCGTCCGGTTCGGGTTGCCGGCCGCGGATCACCAGCTGGCGGTCCTCGGTCGTGATGGCCAGGTCGTCCTCGGCAAAGCCGGCGACGGCCAGGGTGATGCGGAAAGCATCGGGCGGCAGGTGTTCGATGTTATAGGGCGGATAGCCCTCGGCCCCCTTGGAGGCCCGTTCCACCAGGCGTTCAAGCTGGTCGAACCCCAGCAGATAGGGATGTGCCCCTAAGGAAATCTTCGTCATCTCAGCCCTTTGCGTTGCAGCGACTGCAGGTCCGGGGTCCCGTTGCGGCGGCCTCCGTCCTGCGCAAGATATGGAAAGGACGGCATCGTTTTGCAAGATCCGCGCTGTCAGGGCCGAAGGTCGCAGGCCTCCATCGCCTGTCCGATCGCGCGCCGAGACCCCTCCAACGGCAGGCTGAGCGTCACCGGCCCGGCCAGCAGGGTGACCTGCCGCCCCCCGGTCAGCGCCGACAACAGCTGCGATCCGGGATCGGCGGCGATCGAATGGACGCCGTTTGTCATGTCGGACGGCACGGCGATCCGCTGTCCGTCGACCAGGACGACGATCGGATCATCGGTCTGTCCCATCCCGTCGATCACCAGCCGTCCCTCATCACCGGGCCGGCAGACATAGCTGAGCCTGCGTCCCTCATAGGCGATCTCGGCGGCGTGGCCGGGCCCGTCGGGCAGGCGCCCCGTGTTCCAGGTGACATTGCCATCAGCCTGGCCCGCGGCGGGGCCGGCGATCATCAGCGCAAGGATGGTGGCAAGCCGCGACATGGCAACCCTCCGGGACACGCCCTCACGATGGCGTGAGCCGTGTGGTTTGTCCATGCCAGCTTAACAGATGCCGCGCGACGCGCTATAAGTCGGAACCACGGCATTTCCCAAGAGCCCGCCCGATGAACATGCAGCATTCGATGAACCACGACGAGATCAGCCGCGCCCGTCTTGCGGCCCTGCGCTGCGAGCATCGCGACCTGGACGAGGCCATCGCCGCCCTTCAGGGCCAGCTGACCGCCTCCGTCGCCCTGCAGCGGCTGAAGAAGCAGAAACTGTCGCTGAAGGATCGCATCGCCCGGCTGGAGGATGAGCTGACCCCCGACATCATCGCCTGATTGCGACCCGCGCGGACCCGCGCTAGGACAGGCACGCGGCGCACAATACGGGGACGACAGATGACCGAAGCGGTGGGAATCATCATGGGCAGCCAGTCCGACTGGCCGACCATGCGCGAGGCGGCACAGATCCTGGACGAACTGGGCGTGCCCTATCACACTCGCATCGTCAGTGCGCACCGGACCCCGGATCGGCTGTGGGACTATGGCAAGTCGGCGGTCGGGCGTGGTCTGCGCGTGATCATTGCGGGGGCAGGGGGCGCGGCCCATCTGCCCGGCATGATGGCGTCCAAGACCCGCGTCCCGGTGATCGGGGTGCCGATCCAGACCAAGGCGCTGTCCGGCGTCGATTCGCTGTATTCGATCGTGCAGATGCCCAAGGGCTATCCGGTCGCGACGATGGCGATCGGGGCGGCGGGTGCCGCCAATGCGGGGCTGATGGCCGCGGGCATCCTGGCGCTGAACGACCCGGCGCTGGCGCAGCGGCTGGACGACTGGCGCATGGCGCTGTCGGCCTCGATCCCAGAGGAGCCCGCCGATGACTGAGGTCCGTACCATCGGGATCCTGGGCGGCGGCCAGCTGGGCCGGATGCTGTCGGCGGCCGCAAGCCGCCTTGGCCTGCGCTGTCACATCTTCGAACCGGGCGCCGCCCCTGCGGGTGACGTCGCCTGGCGCGTGACGACCGCCCCCTATGAGGACGAGGCCGCACTGCGCTCCTTTGCGGAAAGCGTCGACGTCATCACCTATGAATTCGAGAATGTGCCGACCAGCGCACTGGATCTGCTGGAAAGCCTGCGCCCCATACGCCCGGGGCGGCGCGCGCTGGCCGTGTCGCAGGACCGGTTGACCGAAAAGACCTTCCTGACCGACATCGGCCTGACCGTCGCGCCCTTTGCCGACGTGCCGGATCAGGGCGCGCTGGACGACGCCATCGCGCGGATCGGTCGCCCGTCGATCCTAAAGACCCGCCGCATGGGCTATGACGGCAAGGGGCAGGTGCGCATCGGAGAGGGTCCGGCCGACTGGACCGGCGCACCGTCGGTCCTGGAGGGGTTCGTCGATTTCACTGCCGAGATCAGCGTGATCATCGCACGCGGCACCGATGGCCAGGTGGCGGCCTTCGATCCGGGCCTGAACGTCCATGAGGGCGGCATCCTGCGCACCACCACGGTGCCCTGCGGCCTGCCCGGGCGGGTGACCACCGACGCGGTGCTGATCGCCGCGCGCATCGCCAACGCGCTGGATTATGTCGGCGTGCTGGGGGTCGAGCTGTTCGTGACCCCGGAGGGCCTGATCGTGAATGAGATCGCGCCGCGCGTGCACAACTCCGGCCACTGGACGCAGGCGGGTTGCGCGGTGGATCAGTTCGAACAGCATATCCGCGCCGTGGCAGGACTGCCCTTGGGCGACGGCAAGCGTCATGTGGACGTGGTGATGGAGAACCTGATCGGCGACGACATGGACCGTGTGTCCGCGCTGCTGGCACAGCCGCGGACGCAGGTTCACCTCTATGGCAAGGGGCAGGCGCGGCCGGGCCGCAAGATGGGCCATGTGAACCGGATCGCCGGATGATCCGACTGGCGGTGCGCGCGGCGATCCTGCATCGCGATCGCGTGCTGGTGGTGAATGCCTATCCGGGGCAGCAGTCCGACCTGTGGTGCCTGCCGGGCGGCGGGGTCGACCCGCACGCCTCACTGCCCGACAATCTGGCGCGCGAGGTTTTGGAGGAGACGAGCCTGACCATCGCCGTCGGTGATCCCTTCTTGGTGAACGAATTCCACGACCCCTCCCGGCGGTTTCACCAGGTCGAGGTGCATTTCCGCGCCACGCTGACAGGGCCCGACGTGTTGACGCTGACCGATCCCGAAGGCGTCGTGAACCGTGCGCGATGGGTCACCCGTGCCGAACTGACCACGTTGCGGCACAAGCCCGATATGCTGGGGGATGCGATATGGGGAGATGGCACGGCACGATACGACCCGCTGGAGCGGATCGTCGGCTGATGCGGAACCACGGCGGGGGGCCCGGGGGGCTGGCCCCCCGGCCGTCGCGGGACGCACCTACTCGGCGGCTTGCTTGACCGCGGTCTCGGATCCGACCTTCATGCGGAATCCGCGCTCCAGCTGATCGAAGGGCGCCACCGGATAGTCGCCGGAAAAACAGGCGTCGCAATAGCGGGGCGCCTGCGGGTCGCGCCCCGCAGCCTCGCCCGCCGCGCGGTACAGCCCGTCAAGCGACACGAAAGACAGGCTGTCGACGCCGATCCATTCGCGCATCTGTTCCGGCGACATGTTCGCCGCCAGCAGCTTGTCGCGGTCGGGCGTGTCCACGCCATAGAAGCAGGGCCAAGCGGTCGGGGGCGACGCGATCCGGAAATGCACCTCGGCCGCGCCCGCATCGAGGATCATGTCCTTTATCTTCCGGCTGGTGGTGCCGCGGACCACGCTGTCGTCGACCAGCACGACCCGCTTGCCGCGGATCAGTGCCCGGTTCACGTTCAGCTTCAACCGGACGCCCATGTTGCGGATCTGGTCGGTGGGCTCGATGAAGGTGCGGCCCATGTACTGGTTGCGGATGATCCCCATGCCATAGGGAATGCCCGATTCCTGCGCAAAGCCGATCGCCGCGGGCGTGCCGCTGTCGGGAACCGGGCAGACCAGATCAGCCTCGACCGGTGCTTCGCGGGCCAGTTCCACGCCGATCTGGCGGCGGGTCTCATAGACCGACCGCCCGCCGATGATCGAATCGGGGCGCGAGAAATACACGTGCTCGAAGATGCAGAAGCGCCCGGTCGACGGGCCGAAGGGCCGCGACGATTCGATCTGGCCCTTGGAGATGACGACCATCTCTCCGGGCTCGATCTCGCGCAGGAATTCGGCGCCGATGATGTCCAGCGCGCAGGTCTCTGACGCCAGGACGTACCCGTCCTCGCCCACGCGGCCCAGCACCAGCGGACGCACGCCCAGGGCGTCGCGGACGCCGATCAGCTTGGTGCGGGTCATGGCGATGACGCTGAACGCGCCCTCGACCCGGCGCAGCGCGTCCTTCATCCGCTCGGGGATGTTGCGCTGGATCGACCGGGCCATCAGGTGGATGATGCATTCGCTGTCCGACGACGACTGGAAGATCGAGCCGCGCTCGATCAGTTCGCGGCGCAAAGCGGCGGCATTGGTGATGTTGCCGTTATGCGCGATCGCGCAGCCGCCCATGTGGAACTCGCCGAAGAACGGCTGCACGTCGCGGATCGCGGTGTTGGCCTTGGTTCCGGCGGTGGAATAGCGGACATGGCCGATGGCCAGTTGTCCCGGCAGCGTCGCCATCAGGTCGGGCTTCGTGAAATTGTCACGGACATAGCCGAACCGGTGGGCGCTGTTGAACCCGAAGTCGGGATGGTGGGCGACGATGCCGCCCGCTTCCTGTCCGCGATGCTGCAGCGCATGCAGCCCCAGGGCCACGAAGTTCGAGGCATCGACCACGCCGATCGCGCCAAAGATGCCGCACTCCTCGTGCAGACGGTCCGAATCGAACGGATGGGCCAGGAAAGGTTGCATCGCGCGGGCCTCGATCTGTGGGGGCTGATGTCGTCGTGCTGTCGGGGGACATGTAGTGCCGACGGCCGACAAAGTCACGCCCCCGCGGTTCCGCAGGGGCGCTTTTTCGTCATCTGCCTGTCATGGCGGATCAGTTCGCGGCGGGCGCTTCGGTCGTGACGGGGGTGCCGGTGGCGGTGCAGCCCATGACCATCTGTTCATAGCGGGTCACGATCCAGCCCGGCGCGTCGGCGGGGATCTGGTCGTCCATCTGGCCGCGCATGCGCTCGAAGACTTGGGCCGAACGCGAATTCTCGACCATCGGGACGTCCTGCGTGGTCATCACGCGGTCATAGACGATGAAGGCGATCGCGACCAGCAGGATGCCGCGCGCCACGCCGAACAGGAAGCCCATCCCCTGGTCCACGCCACCCAGGGCCGAGCGTTGCACGACCGAGGAGAACAGCGGCGTGATGATCGAGAAGATCACCAGCGCCAGCGCGAAGACGACGGCAAAGCCCGCGATCGTCGCCAGCTCGCAGCTGTCGCCCATGAAGCGGTCCAGCACCGGCAGCTGCGCCACCATCGGCCGCACCGTGGGCGCGAACAGGAAGGCCAGCACGGCCGCCCCGATCCAGCCCAGGATCGCCAGCGATTCGCGCACGAAACCGCGCGACCACGCCAGGATGGCCGACAGGATGATGACAGCCGCCACCACCGCATCAATGATCGTAAATCCGTCCATAAAACCGCCCCTTGCGCCGGTTGTCGTTCAGTATCAGGCGGTTCAGCCGGCGCCGAAGACCTCGCCCACAAATGCGGTCAGATCGGTGATGCGCCGAAGGGCCATCCCCGACTGGCCCTCGACCTTGGAGGCGTCGGGCAGGATAGCCTGTGAAAAACCAAGTTTCTGCGCCTCTTTCAACCTGTTTTCGGTCTGCGACACGGGGCGCAGCGCCCCCGACAGGCTGATTTCGCCGAAAAGCACGGCCTCCGGAGGCAGGGCGTTGTCTTCACGCGCCGACAGAAGCGCGCCGGCGATGGCCAGGTCTGCCGCGGGTTCCGCAACCTTCATGCCGCCCGCGACGTTCAGGAACACGTCCAACCCCGCGAAGGGTATCCCGCAGCGTGCCTCAAGGACCGCCAGGATCGTGCTGACGCGGCCGCTGTCCAGGCCCACGACGGTGCGCCGGGGGCTGGCAAGCGTCGATGGCGCCACCAGCGCCTGAACCTCTGTCAGGACCGGGCGGGTGCCTTCGATGCCCGCAAAGACCGCGCTGCCGGCAATGGGCTGGCCGCGTTCCGACAGGAACAGCGCAGACGGGTTCGTGACCTCGGCCAGGCCACTGCCGGTCATCTCGAACACGCCGATCTCTCCGGACGGGCCAAAGCGGTTCTTGACGCTGCGCAGGATGCGGAACTGGTGGCCGCGTTCGCCTTCGAAATACAGGACGCAATCGACCATGTGCTCGACCACGCGGGGGCCCGCGATCTGGCCGTCCTTGGTGACATGCCCCACCAGGATCACCGCAACGCCGCGGCTTTTGGCGAATGTCACAAGCTCGTGGGCGGCGGCGCGGACCTGTGCCACACTGCCCGGTGCGGCCTCGACGGTGTCGGACCACAGGGTCTGGATCGAATCGATCACCGCCACGTCGGGGCGTTCGGCGTCCAGCGTGGTCAGGATGTTCCTGAGGTTCGTCTCGGCCCCCAGGCGCATCGGTGCCTCGGCCAGCCCAAGGCGCACGGCGCGCATCCGCACCTGTGCGCTGGCCTCCTCGCCCGAGAAATAGATCGCTTGATAGTTCGCACGCGAAAACGCGGCGGCCGCCTGCAGCAGGATCGTCGACTTACCGATGCCCGGATCGCCGCCGACCAGCAGTGCCGAGCCGGGAACCAGGCCGCCGCCCAGCACGCGGTCCAGCTCGTCGATGCCCGACAGGAAGCGGGGCGGGGGCGGTTCGCTGGTCGAAAGGCCCGACAGGGGTACGGCCCGACCCTTTGCCGCGCCCAGTCCCCGGCCGGGGCCCTGGGACAGGGGTGCTTCCTCGATGATGGTGTTCCAGGCGCCACAGGCGTCGCAGCGCCCGGCCCATTTCTTGTGGGCGGCGCCGCAGGCGGTGCAGGTGAAGGCTGTTGTCGCTTTTGCCATGCCCCTCATGTCGCACCGGGGCGCGGGCGTCGCAAGGTGGGTATTAGCACGAATGCAAGGCATTCACGCCTTTGTCGGGTTGAATTTCGGGGTCGGCGGGGGCAGGGTCCGGGCGGAAATTCAGGGGCTTGGACCATGGCGATAGGCTTTTCGCGTTTCGAATTCATGATCGCATGGCGGTACCTGCGGGCGCGGCGCGCCGAGGGCGGCGTCAGCGTCATGACCTGGATCAGCCTGATCGGCATCGCCCTGGGCGTCATGGCGCTGATCGCCACGCTGGCCGTCCGCGCGGGCTTCCGGGCCGAGTTCGTGGACACGATCTTGGGCGCGAATGCGCACACGACAGTCTACATGGCGCCGCAGACCATCACCAACGAGTTCACCGACGACGTCTATGTCGTGCCTGGACGGATCACCGACTATGAGGCCATGGCCGCGCGGCTGGCCGAGGTTCCGGGCGTCACCCGCACCGCGGCGATCATCAAGGGTCAGGTGATGGCCAGCGCCAACGACTCCTCCAACGTGGCCGAGGTCTTCGGCGTCACGCGGGCCGACCTGGAGGCGATGCCCCGGATCGTCGACCCCGCCACCTCCGAGGGTGACCTTGCCGGGTTCGATCAGGGCATCGCCATCGGGTCGGGCATCGCGCGCGAACTGGGCGTGGGGGTGGGCGACCGCATCCGCCTGATCGCCCCCGAGGGTGCGCGCACCGCCATGGGCACGACCCCGCGGGTGAACGCCTATGAGGTGACCTATATCTTCAGCGCCGGGCGCTATGACATCGACCGCACGCGGGTCTACATGCCCCTTGCCGAGGCACAGTCCTATTTCAACCGAGAGGGTGTCGCGGACGAGATAGAGGTCTTCGTCGACGACCCCGAACGCGTGGACGACTGGACGCTGCCCCTGATGAGCGCCGCCGGAGAGGGCGCGCAGACCTGGTCCTGGCGCGACAGTTCCGGGTCGTTCCTGTCAGCGCTGGACATGGAGGATGACGTGATGTTCGTCATCCTGTCGGTGCTGGTCCTGATCGCGTCGATGAACATCACCAGCGGGTTGATCATGCTGGTCAAGAACAAGGGCCGCGACATAGGCATCCTGCGCACGATGGGCCTGACCGAAGGATCGATCCTGCGGGTCTTCTTCCTGTGCGGTGCCTTCACCGGGATCATCGGCACGATCGCGGGGGTGATCCTGGGCGTGGCGCTGGCGCTGAACGTGGACAACATCATGGCGGCCCTGAACGCGCTGACCGGGGGTGGCGCATGGCAGCCCGAGGTACGCGGCATCTATCGTCTGCCCGCCGACCTGCGGGCCTGGGACATCTTCCGCGCGGTGGGTCTGTCGCTGACGCTGTCCTTCGTCGTGACGATCTTTCCCGCGCGCCGCGCCGCGCGCATGAACCCGGTGGAGGCCCTGCGCTATGAGTGACGTGTTGCGGCTGGAGGGCGTGGGCAAGACCTATGCCAAGGACGGTCCCGCGCCTGTGACGGTGCTGGACGGGCTGGACCTGACCGTCGCGCGCGGAGAGGTCGTGGCGCTGGTCGCCCCGTCGGGGGCGGGGAAATCGACATTGCTGCATATCGCGGGACTGTTGGACACGCCCGATGCGGGCCGCGTCTGGCTGGCCGGGCGCGACATGACCGGCCTGCCGGACCGCGCGCGGACCGAGGCGCGGCGGCATGAGCTGGGCTTCGTCTATCAGTTTCACCACCTGCTGCCCGAATTCAGCGCGGCCGAGAACATCGTCCTGCCGCAGCTGGCCAATGGCACAGCCCCCCGCGACGCGCAGGCCCGGGCCGCCGACCTGCTGAACCGCGTCGGCCTGGCGCATCGCGCGGATCACCGCCCCGCGCAGATGTCGGGCGGAGAGCAGCAGCGCGTGGCCTTTTGCCGGGCGCTGGCGAACCAGCCCGCGCTGCTGCTGGCGGACGAACCCACGGGCAACCTGGACCCCGAGACGTCGGACAGGGTCTTCGACGTGCTGATGGGGCTGGTGCGCGATACCGGCCTGTCGGCGCTGATCGCCACGCATAACCATGCCTTGGCCGCACGGATGGACCGCGTGGTGCGCCTGACCGCTGCCTGATCGTTGCACCGCCCCGCGCGCGGGTGCATGCTGGACCAAACGATAACCGACGGGGGCACGGACGATGCGGGCAGTGATGATGGCAGGGGCGGCGGGATTGGCGCTGGCGGGGCTGGTCGCCGCTTGCGCGCCCGAGGCGCAACCGACGGGCGCGGCGCGCGATTACGCGGATTACTGTGCAAGCTGTCACGGGCCGGGCGGGCGGGGCAACGGGCCCGCCGCCGTGGGCATGGTGCCCGCGCCGGCGGACCTGACCATGCTGGCCGCACAGGATGGGGGCGTCTTCCCCAAGACCCGCGTAATGGGCCAGCTGGTCGGATACACGATGGGGCGCAGCGAATCGCACATGCCGATCTTTGAGGTCCTGCGCGAGGGGCCGGTCGTCATGTATGACGACGGCTCCGGCCAGCGCGTCGCCACGCCCGCGCGGTTGGTCGCGCTGGCGGATTACCTCCAGACCCTGCAGCGCTAAAGCCATGCGCGCGGCAATTGTCGGGCTGACCTGCATGCTGGCCGTGCCTGCGGGTGCTGACGGGCTGGAACGGTTCGGGACCACGATGAAATATGCGCTGCCGCTGGCGGCCGCCGTCTGCGCGGCCGATCAGGATCGGCTGGAGGATTTCGCCGTGCGCGGTGCCCTGCAGGCAGCGGTGGTGCTGGGCCTCAAGGCGGTGTTCGACGGATCGCCCCTGGGCACCCGTCCGACCGGAGAGGGGCGGGGTTTCCCGTCGGGGCATTCCGCCGCCACGGGGTTCGGGGCCGCGGATCTGGCCGGCAAGTGCTGGGAGGACGATCCCGCTTTGGGCGCTGCCGCCTATGGCGCCGCAGGGCTGACCGCTTTCAGCCGTGTGCAGGCGGGCGAACATACGGCCGATCAGGCGCTGGCCGGTGCGCTGATCGGGATCAGCTTCGGCGCGGCCAGCTTTGGCATCGGCTCCGAAGGGGCCGCGATCAGCGTCGGCCTGCGCTTTTAGCGCAGAATGACGCGGGGTGCGTCGCTGTGCGGGCCGACCTCGCCGATGACGGCGGCATCCGCGAAACCGTGACGCGCAAAGGCCGCCTGCACCGCCTCCAGCGCGTCCGGGGCGCAGGCGACCATCAGCCCGCCGCTGGTCTGGGGATCGGTCAGCAGCGCGCGTTCGGCATCGCCGAAGCCCTGGGGCAGGGCCACGCCCTCGCCATAGCTGGCCCAGTTGCGGCCCGAGGCGCCCGTGACATGGCCCGCAGCGATCAGAGCGTCGATGCCCGGCAGGCGCGGCACGGCGGACCAGTCGATCATCAGATCGCAGCCCGATCCGCGCGCCATCTCCAACCCGTGGCCGCCCAGACCAAAGCCGGTGACATCGGTCATCGCATGCACGCCCTCGATGGCGGCAAGGTCCGGGCCGGGGCGGTTCAGCTTGGTCGTGACCTCGATCATGCGGGCATAGCCCTGGTCATCCAGTTGACCCTTCTTCAGCGCCGCCGACATGACCCCGACACCCAGTGGCTTGCCCAGCACCAACAGATCGCCCGGCTGTGCCTCGGCATTGCGCTTCAGCAGGGCAGGGTCGATCAGGCCCAGGGCGACCAGGCCATAGATCGGCTCGACCGAATCGATGGTGTGGCCGCCGGCGATGGGGATGCCCGCCTCGCGACAGATCGAAGCGCCGCCATCCAGGATCGCCGCGATCGTCGCATGAGAGATCGCGTTGATCGGCATGCCCACCACCGCCAACGCCAGGATGGGCGTCGCGCCCATCGCATAGACGTCGCTGATGGCGTTGGTCGCCGCGATGCGACCGAAATCATGCGGATCGTCCACCACGGGCATGAAGAAGTCGGTCGTCGCCACCAGCGCCTGCCGGTCATTCAGCTTGTAGACGGCCGCATCGTCCGACGTTTCGATCCCCACCAGCAGTTCGGGGGGGACGGGCAGGGCGGCGCTGCCTCGCAGCAGGTTCGACAGGACGCCCGGTGCGATCTTGCAGCCGCAGCCGCCGCCATGGGCCAAGGATGTCAGGCGCGGTTCTTGCATGTCGGTGGCGGTCATGGGGACTCCTGTCGGTTGGACGCAGCATAGCGCAGCGGCGGGGATGTTCCAGCGCCTGGTGACCGCAATCTGCTTGCAGGCCAGCGGCACGGCGACTAGAACGGCTCAAATTTTCAGGCCGCCGGATCGGTGGCCCTTCTTTCTATGAGGACGATGATGCAGGTCAAGGAAACGCAGAACGACGGTCTTCAGCGCGGGTATCAGTTCACGCTGCCCGCAGCAGACCTGGCCAAAGCCGTCGACGCCAAGCTGAAAGAAGCTCAGCCGGAAGTCGAGATGAAGGGCTTTCGCAAGGGCAAGGTGCCCATGGCGATGCTGAAGAAGCAGTTCGGCCCGCGCATCCTGGGCGAGGCCATGCAGGACGCCATCGACGGCGCGCTGAAGGACCACCTGGAGAAGTCGGGCGACCGCCCCGCCGCCCAACCCAAGGTCGAGATGGAGAACGGCGAGACCTGGAAAGAGGGCAACGACGTCGTGGTTAACGTGACCTACGAGACGCTGCCCGCGATCCCCGAGGTCGACCTGACCGCGCTGTCGCTGGAAAAGCTGACCGTGCCCGCCGAGGACGCGGCCGTCACAGAGGCGCTGGAGAACCTGGCCAAGTCGTCGCAGTCCTTCGAGGACCGCAAGAAGGGCTCCAAGGCCAAGGACGGTGACCAGGTCACCATCGACTTCAAGGGTTTCGTCGACGGCGAGGCCTTCGAGGGCGGCGCGGCCGAGGACTATCCGCTGGTCCTGGGTTCGAACAGCTTCATCCCCGGCTTCGAAGACCAGCTGGTCGGCGTGAAGGCCGGTGACGAGGTCAAGGTCGAGGTCAAGTTCCCCGAGGAATACGGCGCACCGCACCTGGCCGGCAAGGACGCCACCTTCGAATGCACGGTCAAGGCGGTCAAGGCCCCGAAAGAGGCCGAGATCGACGACGAGCTGGCCAAGAAGTTCGGCGCCGACGACCTGGACGGTCTGAAGAAGCAGATCACCGAGCGTCTGGAGGCCGAGTATGCCGGCGCCGCCCGCGCCATCATGAAGCGTTCGCTGCTGGACCAGCTGGATGCGGCGGTCAAATTCGACCTGCCCAAGTCGCTGGTCGAGGCCGAGGCCGCCCAGATCGCGCACCAGCTGTGGCACGAGGAGAACCCCGAGGTTCAGGGCCACAACCACGATGCCATCGAGCCGACCGAAGAGCACAAGACCCTGGCCGAGCGCCGCGTGCGTCTTGGCCTGCTGCTGGCCGAGATCGGCCAGAAGGCCGAGGTGACCGTGACCGACCAGGAGATGACCCAAGCTGTGCTGCGCGCCGCCCGTCAGTATCCGGGCCAGGAGCGTCAGTTCTTCGAGTTCATCCAGCAGAACCAGGCCGCCCAGCAGCAGCTGCGCGCGCCGATCTTCGAGGATAAGGTCGTCGACCTGATCGCCGAAAAGGCCAAGGTCGAAGAGAAGACCGTGACCAAGGCAGAGCTGGAAAAGGCCGTCGAGGCGCTGGACGAGCTGTGATTTCGGTCCACTGACCGCGCAGGGGCCGCATCTTCGGATGCGGCCCTTTTGCGTTCGGGGCTTGATGGACGGGTCGGGCGCGACTAGGTGATCGCCATGACGACAAGCCTTCACCTGATGAAACTTTGCGTGGGTGCCGAAGGCCCCGATGAGCTTGCTGCGTGGCAGACCCGGTTCGGGTCCGGCCCGGCGCGGCACGTCACCCGCATGTGGCCCAAGCGCGAGGTGGAGCTGCTGGAAGGCGGGTCGATATTCTGGGTCTTCAAGGGCGTCATGATGGCCCGCCAGCGCATCCTGACCCTGGAACGGGTCGAGGGTGCCGACGGCATCCAGCGCTGCGGCATCGTGTTGGACCGCGACCTGGTTCGGGTTGCGGCCGTTCCGCGCCGTCAGTTCCAAGGCTGGCGTTATCTGGCCGCTGCGGATGCGCCACCGGACCTGCCCGCAGGCCGCGCGCTGGAAGAGGCCTTGCCCCCCGCCATCGCTGCCGCCTTGGCGGATATGGGCCTGCGCTGAGGCTTGACGGGATTGCGGCCAGCCGCTATCCGAACGAACGATGCGGGTGTAGCTCAATGGTAGAGCAGAAGCTTCCCAAGCTTACGACGAGGGTTCGATTCCCTTCACCCGCTCCACTTCCCGATCTGTATCTGATGCGCCATGGCGAGACGCTCTGGAACGTCGAGGGCCGCCTGCAGGGCCGCGGCGATTCCCCCTTGTCCGACTGCGGGATACGTCAGGCCGGATGGCTGGCGCATCTGACGCGCGGGATCGACGGCTTTCGCGTCTCCAGCCCGCTTGGACGGGCCGACCAGACGGCGCGGATCGTGTTCGGCGACAGGTTCCGGCATGATGCGCGCCTGTCCGAAATCTGCGTCGGCAATTTTGCTGGGCATCTGGAACGTGATCTTCGCGGCCGCTATCCCGACCTGTTCCGAGGTGGCGACTTGGCGTGGTACGACCGCTGCCCGGGCGGCGAAGGGTTCGCCGCACTGGAGGCACGGTGCCGTGCATTCCTGATGGACCTGACCGGCGCCACACTGGTCGTGACACATGGCATCACCCTGCGCATGCTGCGCTGCCTTGCGTTGGGCCAAGCCCCCGCACATCTGGCCCAAGGGGTGATTCACCAAGGTGGAATCCACATGATCCGCAACGGTGCGGAAACCGTCATGCGCCACGTGGATGATGTCTGATCTGCCCTTGCCAAGCGGTACCCAAATCGGTTTTATGCGCGGCGAGCGTGGCCCGTTAGCTCAGTGGTAGAGCGTCCCGTTTACACCGGGCCGGTCGGGAGTTCGAATCTCTCACGGGCCACCATGCATCATTTTCGACATCACGACAGCATTGCCCCGAAATGGGACATCAGCACGAGCATGTCGAAAAATGCCACTTTGACCATCGGAGCTGAACTGATGGAAAATGGCGGAGAGGGTGGGATTCGAACCCACGGAACCCTTGCAGGCTCAACGGTTTTCGAGACCGCCCCGTTCGACCACTCCGGCACCTCTCCGCGCTTCTTGGTGTGGTGACGCGGAATTAGAGGGGTGGGGGTTGAAGCGCAAGAGGGTTTGGACGAAAAAATCCCGACCGTCGAAATTTTTCGCGAAAGGTGCGGGACATGCTGACCATTCTGGGATTGCTTGCCGTTCTGGCACCTCCTGTACCGGCGGTGCCGCCGCCCGCGGACGTCCATCTGGTGCAGATGCAGCAGGACCCGGCCGACCGCATGTGGCGCACCCTGGACCTGGCCGCGCTGATGCCGATCCTGCAGGAGGAGGCCGTGACCGAGGCCGCCCGGATGGAGGGCGAGGGGCTGATCGCCGGGGGCGGCCTGCCATGGGCCCGCGTGGTCGCGCGAATCCACGACACCCCGCGGATGGAGGCGCTGTTCCGGGCGGGCGTCCGCGACGCCGCCGCGCGCATGGACCCGCAGCTGGTGGATCGGGCACTGGCCTTTCACGGGTCCGGCCTGGGCCAGCGGGTCATCCGCCTGGAGGGGTCCGCGCGGCGCGCCCTGCTGGAGGACGGGGTGGAGGATCAGGCCCGGGCGGACTTTGCCCGCGCCCTGCGCAATGGTGATCCGCGTGCGGAACAGATCGTCCAGTTGATCGACGGGGCAGACCTGATCGCACCCAATGTCGCGGGTGGCCTGAACGCGGCCATCGCCTTTTCCCGCGGCTATGCCGAAGGGGGCGGGTTCGACATGGCCCCGGATCAACAGCAGCTGATGGCCGATGCCTGGGCGCAGCGCGACCAGATCGAGGCGGAGGCGACGGTCTGGCTGCAGGGTTTCCTGATGCTGGCCTATGGCCCGCTGAGTGACGCCGAACTTGCGGATTACGCCCAGCACGCCGCATCGGCAGAGGGGCAGGCGCTGTCGCAGTTGCTGTTTGCGGGGTTCGACCGGGTTTTCGGACAGACCTCGTATGACATGGGCATGGCCGCGGCGCTTCGCGGTCAGGGGCAGCAGCTTTGATCGTCGCCGTCGGGGCATTGGCGCAGCCGCAGCTGGGCGCCGTGCTGGGCGTTGAAGGAACGCTGGTCGAGGTGCCGGGCGTCCTGACTGGCGGCCACCGGGCGGGGGTCGTGCTTGACGGCTGGCCTGCGCTGCTGCCTGCGCCGGGGACAATTCCGGGGTTGGCCATACAGCCGACGCCGCAGCTGGACCGCTATGCCGCGGTGATGGGCCTGACGGTGCAGGAGGTGGGCGGGATGCAGGTCATGGGCATCGGATCCGGACCCGCCGCGGATCACGCGCCGATCGTCGACCGTGACGCGATCGCCGCCGAAATCGCGGTCCAGATCCTGCAGGCACCCGCCGGAACCGGGGCAAACCTGCTGGCATGGCGGCTGCCGATGATGGGGATCTGGGCGGGCAGCCGGCTGCGCGCCCGCGCATCGGCGCCGTCGGGGCAGGGGATCGTCCGGCAGCGTCCCGCCGATGCGTTGCGCGTTCAGCAGCGCAGTCAGCCGTTCCTGGGGTTCTTCGGGGTGGAACGGCAGGTGCTGACCCATGCCCTGCATCAGGGTGGCCAGACCGCCCCCATGACCCGCGAGGCGTTCCTGTCGGGCGATGCTGCCGTCATGCTGCCTTGGGACCCGGTCCGCGACCGCGTCCTGGTGATCGAGCAGTTCCGCATGGCCCCCGCCCTTCGCGGCGATCCGCAGCCATGGCTGCTGGAGCCGGTCGCGGGTCGCGTGGACGCCGGTGAGACCCCCGAGGCCGCGATCCTGCGCGAGGCGCAGGAGGAAGCGGGGCTGCAGGTCACGCGGCTGATCCCGGCCTTCAACGCCTATCCCAGCCCCGGCGCGCTGTGCGAGTTTCTGTATCACTATGTCGGCATCGCGGACTTGCCGGACGGCTGCGCCGGTGTCCACGGGCTGGATTCCGAGGCGGAGGATATTCGCGGCCACCTGATGGACCGCGAAACGCTGTCCGCGCTGGTGGATGCGGGACAGGTCGCCAATGGGCCGCTGGCCACCCTGTCCCTGTGGCTGGACGCGCGGCGGGACCGGCTGCGGGCGCAGGTCTGAGGGGCAGGGCGGGGTTGCCCCTCCAACCCGGGGGCGTATAGGTAAATGGAAAGTCCTGCACCTGTGAACAAAGGGTCGATCGCCATGCGAATCTATTCTGATCTGGCCGACGCGATCGGCAACACCCCGTTGATCCGCCTGAACCGCGCCAGCGAGGAGACCGGCTGCGAGATCCTCGGCAAGGCCGAATTCATGAATCCCGGCCAGTCGGTCAAGGACCGCGCGGCGCTGTACATCATCAAGGATGCGGTCGCGCGCGGCGCGCTGCGCCCCGGCGGCACCATCGTCGAGGGGACGGCCGGCAATACCGGCATCGGCCTGGCGCTGGTCGGCGCATCGATGGGGTTCAAGTCGGTGATCGTCATCCCCGAGACCCAAAGCCAGGAAAAGAAGGACATGCTGCGGCTGGCCGGCGCGACCCTGGTCGAGGTTCCAGCCGCCCCGTACAAGAACCCCAACAACTATGTCCGATATTCCGGCCGTCTGGCCGAAGCGCTGGCGCGCACCGAGCCGAACGGGGCCATCTGGGCCAATCAATTCGACAACGTGGCCAACCGCCAGGCCCATGTCGAGACGACCGGACCCGAGATCTGGGACCAGACCGACGGCAAGGTCGACGGGTTCATCTGCGCGGTGGGCTCCGGCGGCACGCTGGCGGGCGTCGCGGACGCGCTCCAGCCCAAGGGCGTCAAGATCGGCCTTGCCGATCCCGAAGGCGCGGCCCTGCATTCGTTCTACACCACCGGAGAGTTCGACAGCCCCGGCAGTTCGATCACCGAAGGCATCGGCCAGGGCCGCATCACGGCCAACCTGGAGGGGTTCACCCCCGATTACAGCTGGCGCATCCCCGACGAGGAAGCGCTGCCCATCGTCTTTGATCTGCTGAAGGACGAGGGTCTGTGCCTGGGCGGATCGTCCGGCATCAACATCGCGGGCGCCATCCGCATGGCGCGCGAGATGGGGCCGGGCCACACGATCGTCACCATCCTGTGCGATTACGGAACCCGCTATCAGACAAAGCTGTTCAACCCCGACTTTCTGCGCGCCAAGGGCCTTCCCGTACCGGAATGGCTGACCCGTCCGGCGCCGGATCTGCCGCAGGTATACGAAGACTGAAAGGTTTCATGCGACATCTGATTGCAACGTTCCTGGTGGCGCTGCTGGCCCTGACAGCCGCGCCCGCCATCGCCCAATCCGTAAACTATGACACCTGGAACCAGGTCGCCGAACGCGCCGAGGCGCTGACCGCGAACCCCCAGGCCACCAACGAGGAGCTGGCCCGCACACGGGCGCGGATCGTCGACTGGCGGGATCGGCTGCAGGAGGGTCAGAACGCCAACGGCGACCGCATCGCCACCCTGCGCAACCAGATCGAGGCCCTTGGCCCCGCGCCCGCAGAAGGCGCGACCGAGGACGAGGAGGTCGCAAACCGGCGGACCGAGCTGAATCAGCAGCTGTCCACCGCCCAGGCCCCCCGCATCGCCGCGACCGAGGCCACCAGCCGTGCCAACTCCATCATCGGCCAGATCGACGAGATCGTGCGGCAACGTCAGGCGCTGGAATTGGCCAAGCAGACGCCGTCGCCGGTTCTGCCCGCATCGTGGGCCGCGGCGGCGACGGACGGCCTTGCGCTGCTGGAGGGTGTCGGAGGAGAGGTGTCGGGCCAGGACGCCACGCCCGAAATCTGGGCCGACCTGCGTCCGCGGCTGCCCTACGTAGCGGGATACCTGATCGCGGCGCTGCTGATCCTGACCTATGGCCGGGCATGGATTGTGGCACTGCCCACCCGCCTGTCCAGCCGGGCGTCGGAATATTCCAAGGCGGTGCTGGCCTTCGTCGTGTCCCTTGGCCAGATCGCCGTGCCGATGGCGGGTGTCTATCTGGGCATCAGCGCCATCCAGGCCACCGGTCTGCCCGGACCCTGGACGACGCCGTTCCTGAACGCGCTGCCGGTGGCGGCGGTGATCCTGTTCGGCGGGATCTGGATGGCCCGTGCGCTGTTCCCGCGCACCGCCATCGCCTATACCTCACTGCAGATGACCGAGGAGGCTCGCGTCTCGGCAGGTCGCATGGTCCAGACGCTGGCCCTGCTGATGGCCATCCACCACATCCTGTCGCGCGCCATGCTGCCGCTATCTGGCCTATATGAACAGGGCGAGGCGCAGGTCGGCCGTGTCCCCGTTCAGTTCGGAGAGGCGTCGGCCGGCGTCTGGCACCTTGTGCTGATCGTGCTGGCCGCGCTGGCGATGTTCCGGCTTGGCAACATCCTGCGGCGGCTGACGCGCGATGCCGTGACGCAGGACCTGTCCTATCGCCACTGGATCGCGGCCTGGGCGGGGCGTCTGACGCGCATCATCGCGCCGATCGCAGTGCTGCTGACGGCGGCCGGTTTCGTCAACCTGGGCAACCTTCTGGTCTGGCCGTGGCTGTTCTCGCTGGCGCTGGTGGGGCTGCTGATCCTGCTGCAGGACTTCACCGCCGACCTGTTCAACATGATGCAGCGCGGGGCCGAAGGCGCCCGCGAGGGGCTGGCCCCGCTGCTGACCGGGTTCGGCCTGGTCTTGGCGTCGATCCCGATCTTCCTGATCATCTGGGGGTCGTCCGGCGCCGAACTTGCCGAATACTGGGTCCGGTTCCGCCAGGGCATCAGCCTGGGCGGGGTGAACCTGTCGCCGGGCGCGATCCTGACCTTCCTGATCATCTTCGCCATCGGCTATGCGCTGACGCGCGGGGTGCAGGGGATGCTGCGCACGTCGATCCTGCCCAAGACGCGGCTGGATGCGGGCGGACAGAACGCCGTGGTGTCGGGCCTGGGCTATGTCGGGATCTTCCTGGCGGCGCTGTTGGCCATCACCTCGGCCGGGATCGACATGTCGTCCTTTGCGATCGTCGCGGGTGCCCTGTCGGTCGGTATCGGTTTCGGCCTGCAGAACATCGTGTCGAACTTCGTCAGCGGGATCATCCTGCTGATCGAACGTCCGGTCAGCGTCGGCGATTGGATCAGCGCCGGCGGCCAGCAGGGCATCGTCAAGAAGATCTCGGTCCGCGCCACCTTGGTCGAGACCTTCGACAAGACCGAGGTGATCGTCCCGAACAGCGACCTGATCAGCCAGCCGGTGACCAACTGGACGCGTCACAACAAGGTCGGCCGGATCATCATCCCCGTCGGCGTTGCCTATGGCAGCGACACGAAGAAGGTCGAGAATGTCCTGCGCGAGATCGTCGAGGATCACCCGTTGGTCTCCATCGACCCGGCACCGGCGATCCTGTTCCGGGGCCTTGGGGCGGATGCCCTGAACTTCGAGATCCGGGCGATCCTTGCAGATGTCGGCACGGGGCTGGGCGTGACGTCGGACCTGCTGCACTCCATCGTCCAGCGCTTTGGCGCGGAGGGGATCGAGATCCCCTTCGCCCAACGCGACATCTGGCTGCGCAACCCTGAGGCGCTGCCCGGTCAGTCGCACGGGCCCGCGTCGCGGAACGCGCAGCCGGGCGCCTTGACGGCACCCACGACCGTCAGCCCCGAACTGACCCGCGATGACGCCGATGAGGCGCCGGGCCTGCCGGACGACGGCGACAGCCGCTGATCGACCCTCCGGGGCATGGAGCCAGGCGCCGCATGCCCCGGATCAGGCCGCCATCCGGTCGGATTGAACGTCGTTGTCACCGTCATCGGGCAACCCTTCGCGCGACAGCATCACGGCAACGCCCCGCAGCCAGGGGATATGGGCGCAGATGATCATCAGCGCGACCATGATCGGAACCGCCAGGAACATCCCCGGCACCCCCCAGATCGCCCCCCAGAAGGCCAGCGACAGGATGATGCCGAAACTGGACAGCCGCAGCGTCTGGCCCAGCAGCATCGGATCGATGATGTTCCCGATCAGGAACTGCGTGACCGCGCACAGCACGCCCACGATCACCGTGGCCGTCGGGTCGCCGGTCAGCACGAAGGCCAGAAGGACCGCGATCAGCGTCGCGATGATCGACCCGACCGACGGGATGAAGTTCAGGACGAAGGTCAGCAGGGCCACCGCGGTGGCCAGCTCCAGCCCCATCGTCCAAAAGATCAGCCAGACGATCAAGGCCGTGACCGCGCTGACCCCGGTCTTGACCACCAGATAGCGGTTCACGCGGTGCATGATCGACGCGATGATGCGGCGGATCTGGCGCGCGTGGTCGGCATCATTGGCCAGACGCTCGATCTTGAGCGGGAACCACACCTGTTCGGCGAACATGAATCCTACGAACAGGATCACCAGCACGCTGCCCGACAGCAGCCCGGAAGCCTGTCCCGCCAGCGAACGGATCCAGCCGGTGATGTTGAAGTTGGTCAGCGCCGTGATGATGCGTTCCTGCGCCTCGGGGCCAAGACGCTCGGTCAGGGCGGGCAGGGCGGCCTGCGCCCGTTCGGCATAGCTGATCGCCAGGAACACAACCTCGTTCACCTGCGCGACGATGGTGGTCGACACCCACAGCAGCCCAAGCGCGATGCCGATCAGCGCCAGCGTGGTCGCCAACCAGTTCGGCACCCGAAGCCGGGTCGAGATGGCATGGATCGCATCCGAGGTCAGCGAGAACAGGATGATCGCGATCGCCAGAGAGATCAGGATGAACTTGGCCTGCACCAGCATGAACATCAGCAGCGAGAATGCGATCAGCCCCAGAAACCCGGTCTGCAGGCGCTCTCTCAGCACGGTCTCGTTCGAATGGTCCAAATGACGCCCCTGCGGATCGGAAAAACCCGACCCCGGCGGCCGGGGTCGGGTCGATGATGTCAGTCCTGCGCGGGCGCGGTCTGGCCGGGATCGCCCTCGTCCAGGTCGACCGCGTCGCCCTGTTCGGCAATCCGCGCGACCGAGACGACGACCTCTCCGGCGGCTGTGTTGAAGACCCGCACCCCGCCCGCGCTGCGCGAGCGGAAGCTGATGCCCTGCACCGGGACCCGGATCGACTGTCCGGTGGATGTCGCCAGCATGATCTGGTCAAAGCTTTCGACCGGGAAGCTGGCGACCAGCGGGCCGCCCCGCATGGCGCGGTCCATCGCCATCACGCCCTGGCCCCCACGGCCACGGACCGGATAGTCGTGGCTGCTGCTGATCTTGCCCGATCCCTTAGCGGTGATGGTCAGGATCAGATCCTCGGCCGCCGACATCTCGATGTAGCGTTCCTGGGTGACGGTGCCCTCGGGGGTGTCGTCATCCTCGTCCGCCTCGGCGCCGTCATCCAACGCACCGGCAACCGCACGCCGCATCTTCAGATAGGCCACGCGTTCGGACGGGTCCGCCTCGAAATGGCGGATGACCGACATGCTGACGACCTTGTCGCCCTCGGCCAGACGGATGCCCCGGACGCCGGTGGAATCGCGGCCCTTGAAGACCCGTACCGCCGTAGTCGGGAAGCGGATCGCGCGGCCCTGGGCGGTCACCAGCATCACGTCGTCCTGCTCGGTCGCCATCCGCACGTTCACCAGCGTGACGCCCTCGGGCAGCTTCATCGCGATCTTGCCGTTCGCGCGCACGCTGCCGAAATCGGACAGCGCGTTGCGACGCACGTCGCCGTCATCCGTGGCAAAGACCACCTGATAAGTGTCCCATTCCGTCTCCGGCGCATCCATCGGCAGCAGCGCCGCGATGCTGACGCCCGCGCCGATGGGCAGGATATTGACCATCGCCTTGCCCTTGGAGGTGCGGCCCGCCAACGGCAGGCGCCAGGTCTTCATCCGATAGACCATGCCGTCGGTCGTGAAGAACAGCAGCTCGGTATGGGTGTTGGCCACGAACAGCGTGGTGACCACGTCGTCTTCCTTGGTGGCCATGCTGGACAGACCCTTGCCGCCGCGCCGCTGCGCGCGGAATTCGGCCAGCGCGGTCCGCTTGATGTAGCCGCCAGAGGTGATGGTGACGACCATGTCCTCGCGCTCGATCAGGTCCTCGTCCATCATGTCGCCGGACCAATCGACGATCTCGGTGCGGCGCGGCACGGCGAACAGATTGCGGACCTCGCGCAGCTCGTCCGCGATGATCGCCATAATCCGTTCGCGCGACGCCAGGATCGCCAGATAGTCGCGGATGCTGTCGGCCAGCGACTGCAGCTCGTCCGTGATTTCCTTGACGCCCAGCTGGGTCAGACGCTGCAGGCGCAGTTCCAGGATGGCACGGGCCTGCGTCTCCGACAGGTTGTAGGTCCCGTCCTCGTTCACCGGATGCAGCGGATCGTCGATCAGGCGCAGGTATTCGACGATGTCATGGGCGGGCCAGCGCCGCTCCATCAGCTTCTCGCGGGCCTCGGCGGCATCGGCGCTGCCGCGGATGGTGGCCACGACCTCGTCGACATTGCTGACTGCGACGGCCAGGCCGCACAGCACATGGCTGCGTTCGCGGGCGCGGCGCAGCTCGTAGGCGGTGCGGCGGGCGACAACCTCCTCGCGGAAGCTGATGAAGTAGGTCAGGAAGTCGCGCAGCGCCAGCTGTTCGGGCTTGCCGCCGTTCAGCGCCAGCATGTTGCAGCCAAAAGTCGTCTGCAGCTGGGTAAAGCGGAACAGCTGGTTCAGCACCACGTCAGGGGTCGCATCACGCTTCAGTTCGACCACGACGCGCACGCCGTGGCGGTCGGATTCGTCTTGGACGGTGGCGATGCCCTCGACCTTCTTCTCCTTGGCCAGTTCGGCGATCCGCTCGATCAGGGTCGACTTGTTCACCTGATACGGGATCTCGTCGATGACGATGGCAAAGCGGTCCTTGCGCGGTTCCTCGATATGGGTCTTGGCGCGGATCATGACGCTGCCGCGACCTTCCAGATAGGCCTTGCGCGCCCCGGACCGGCCCAGGATCGTGGCGCCCGTGGGAAAGTCGGGGCCCGGGATGATTTCCAGCAGGCGCTCGGTGGGCAGGTCGGGATCGGCGATCAGCTCCAGCGTGGCGTCGATGACCTCGCCCAGGTTGTGCGGCGGAATGTTGGTCGCCATGCCAACGGCAATGCCGCCCGCGCCGTTGACCAGCATGTTCGGAAACCGCGCCGGAAGGACGGTGGGCTCGCGGTCCTTGCCGTCATAGTTGTCTTGGAAATCGACGGTGTCCTTGTCGATATCCATCAGCAGGAAGTTGGCGGGCTTGTCCATCCGCACTTCGGTATAGCGCATGGCCGCGGCCGGATCGCCGTCCATCGACCCGAAGTTGCCCTGACCGTCCAGCAGTGGCAGCGACATCGAGAACGTCTGCGCCATCCGCACCAGCGCGTCATAGATCGCACTGTCGCCATGGGGGTGATACTTGCCCATCACGTCGCCCACGGACCGCGCGGACTTGCGATAGGGCTTGTCAGCGGTGTTGCCGCTTTCGTCCATCGCATAGAGGATGCGGCGGTGAACCGGCTTCAGGCCGTCGCGCAGGTCGGGGATCGCCCGGCTGACGATCACCGACATGGCATAGTCCAGATACGAGGTCCGCATCTCGGCGCTGATGTCGATCATGGGGCCGTCGTGATGCATCACGACGCGGCCCGCGGCACCGTCTTCGGGGGTTTCGGGCAGATCGTCTTCTGGGGTGTCGGCCACGGGTATTCCTCAACATCTAGTTGGGGTTCGGTATAGCCGAGCCTGCCGCAGGGGGCAATCGCGCCCCGCCCCCAAGGTCAGGAAATCACGCCTTGCGGGGGTCTCAGGCGCCCTTGCGCGCGGCCACTGCCCACAGGCCCGCCAGACCCGCCGACAGGATCGCGTTCCAGCCCGCCATCGACACGCCCATGAACTGCCATGCGATCTCGTCGCAGCGGACCACGGGGGCGGATTGCAGGCGGGTCATAAGGTCCTGCGTGGTCATCCGCGACAGATCGCCCACGCCGCCCGAACAATGCGCCGGTCCGGCCCACCAGGTCATCTCGACCCCGACGTGATAGATCGCAAGCCCCATCGCCGCACCCGCCGCGATCATCCCCAGAACCGCCAGCGCCCGCACCCGGCCGGTCAGCCAGATCAGCGCCGCGATGCCCGCCGCCGCCACATGCGGCCAGCGCTGCAGGATGCACAGCTCGCACGGCGCATAGCCCGCCGCCTGGAAGCCAAGCGCCGCGATCAGCAGCAGCGCGGACCCCGCGCCCGCCATAAGGGAAAGCCTGATGCCCGTCACAGGTACCTCACCGCCGCAAAGCCGCCGATCAGGCAGGCCATGAAGATGGAGAACATCAGCCCGAGCCGACGTTCGATGAAATCGCGAATCGGCGGCCCGAACCGCCACAGCAGTCCGGCCACGACATAGAACCGCCCCGCGCGGCCGATGATGCTGGTCAGCACGAACAGGGGCAACGAAAAGCCCACGGCGCCGGAAAAGATGGTGATGACCTTGAACGGAAAGGGCGTCAGCGCCGCGACCAGCACCGCCCAACCGCCGAACTCGGCAAAGCGCGCGGCCAGGTCGTCGAACGCGGCCTCCTTGCCGTACATGGTCAGAACCCACATGCCGAGGCTGTCCATCAGGATCGCGCCGATCGCGTATCCCAGCAGCGCGCCCAGAACCGACCCCGCCGTGGCGATGAAGGCAATGGCCCAGGCCCGCGCCCGCTGCGCCAGCACCATCGGGATCATCAGCACGTCGGGCGGGATCGGAAACACCGAACTTTCGATGAAGCTGACCGTGAACAGCGACGCGTTCGCGTGGCGATGCGACGCCAGCCCCATGGTCCAGTCGTATAGCCTGCGCAGCATGTCCGCCCCTTTGTCGCGTGCCCCGTGCATCCCCCCGCAGGACCGTCGCGTCAAGCGCCTTGCACGCCCGTCGCGGCGCTGTGATGGTTGGCGGGAACCCCCGGCGGGGCGGGGCGTTCGGGGCGACAGCCAGCAGGGGGACCAGGGCATGCAGTGGCGCGGACGACGGGGCAGCGGAAATGTCGAGGATCGGCGGGGCATGGGCCGTGCCGGGGTCGGCGGATTGGGCGTGGCGGGCACGCTGGTGGTGCTGGCGGTCGGCTATTTCTTCGGGATCGACGTGACGCCGCTGGTCCAAGGCCTGGATCAGGGCGGCGGGCAGCCCACCGAACTGAGCCAGCGCGACCAGGAATGGGGCGAATTCGTCAGCGTGGTTCTGGCCGACACCGAAGAGGTCTGGCAGCCCGTGCTGCAGCAGCAGACGGGCGTCGCCTATCAGGATCCGACCCTGGTCCTGTTCAGCGGCGTGGTGCAGTCGGCCTGCGGTGGTGCGTCGTCGGCCATGGGTCCGTTCTACTGCCCCGGAGATCAGCGCGTCTATCTGGACACCGACTTTTTCGACATGATGGCGGACCGCATGGGTGCAGGGGGCGATTTCGCCGCAGCCTATGTCATCGCACACGAGGTGGGGCATCACGTCCAGAACCTGACCGGCACCCTTGGCGCCGCGCAGCAGCCGGGCCTTTCGGAAACGCAGGCCAACCAGTTGTCCGTCGCAACCGAGCTGCAGGCCGACTGCTATGCCGGCATCTGGGCGCGCCAGGCGCAGGAACGTTTCGGCACCCTGGACGTTGGCGATCTGGACGAGGCGATGCGCGCAGCAGAGGCCGTCGGCGATGACGTGATCCAGGCCAGTGCGGGCCGGACCCCCATGCCCGACAGCTTCACCCACGGCAGTGCGGCGCAACGTCAGGAATGGCTGATGCGCGGGTTCGACTCGGGCGACATGAGACAGTGTGACACGTTCGGTGCCGGGGCCCTGTGATCCCGACACCAAACAGACCGGAGGAAATGATGACCCTGATCCTGACTTTCGCGGGCCTTCTGACCGCTTTCGCCATCACCTTGGCCCTAGGCGCGCCCAAGCCCCGTCCGGTCGCCATTCGCGATCGCGACTGACCGTCAGCGGGGCAGGCGGTGCGGTCGCTGGTCCTGCGTGGCCCAGTCCGGCCACCAGCCCAGCTTTTCCAGCGCCAGCAGCGCAAGCCCGAACGCGATCACGGCGATCACCAGCTTGACCATCCTAGCACTGGGAGGGTTGCGCGCCCATTTTGCCGCACGCAGCAGCCATATCATGTTCATCGCGCGTCCTGCCTGTTAAATCGGTGCCGAATCGAAACAGACGCCGCGACGAAACTCAAGAGCGATAGCCCGTGCCGAACCACCGCGACAGCCGCAACCTTCCCTACAGTGCCCGCCAGATGTACGATCTGGTGGCCGACATCGAAAGCTATCCGCAGTTCCTGCCCTGGAACAGCGCGGCCCGCATCCGGACGCGCACCACCCGCCCCGACGGCGCGGAGGAGATCGCCGCCGATCTGGTGATCAGCTTCAAGGTCTTTCGCGAACGCTTTGGAAGCCGGGTCGTCCTGTGGCCCGAACAGGACGGCGTCTGGAAGATCGACACGGAATATCTGGACGGCCCGTTCAAGTACATGCGCAGCGGCTGGTCCTTCAAGGATCGCCCGGAAGGGGGCTGTCATGTCGAGTTCTTCGTCGATTTTGAATTCAAGAACGCGATCCTGCAGCGCCTGATCGGCGTCGTCTTCCACGAGGCGATGTCCCGCATCGTCCGCGCTTTCGAGGATCGAGCCCGCAAGCTGTATGGATGACAAGGAAAAAGGCCGCCCTGTGGGGCGGCCTTCGTCATTCAGCTCAGCGCCGATTTCAGCGCTTCTGCCTTGTCGGTGCGTTCCCAGCTGAACGCGGTCGCCCCGTTCAACGCATAGGGTTCGCGACCGAAATGGCCATAGCTGGCCGTCGGGCGATAGATCGGATGCAGCAGGTCCAGTTCGCGGATGATCGCGAACGGGCGCAGGTCGAACACCTCGCGCACAGCCGCCACGATCCGGTCGACCGGCACGGTTTCGGTCCCGAAGCAGTTCAGGCTGATCGAGGTGGGCTCGGCCACGCCGATCGCATAGCTGACCTGGATCTCGCAGCGCTTGGCCAGACCGGCCGCCACGATGTTCTTGGCAACCCAACGGCCGGCATAGGCCGCCGAGCGGTCGACCTTGGACGGATCCTTGCCCGAGAACGCGCCGCCGCCATGACGGGCCATGCCGCCATAGCTGTCGACGATGATCTTGCGCCCGGTCAGGCCGCAATCGCCGACGGGACCGCCGATGACGAACTTGCCGGTGGGGTTGATGAAGAACTTGGTCGCATCCGACAGCCATTCCGCGGGCAGGACCGGGCGGATGATCTCCTCGATCACCGCCTCGCGCAGGTCGGCCAGGCTGATCTCGGGGTTGTGCTGGGTGGACAGCACGACCGCGTCGATCCCCTCGGGGCGGCCGTCGGCGTCATAGCGCAGCGTCAGCTGCGATTTGGCATCCGGGCGCAGCCAGGGCAGGGTGCCGTCGCGCCGCACCGCCGCCTGGCGTTCGACCAGGCGATGGGCATAGGTGATCGCGGCGGGCATCAGCACGTCGGTCTCGTCGCTGGCATAGCCGAACATCAGGCCCTGGTCGCCTGCGCCCTGCTCCTCAAGGCTGGCGCGGTCGACGCCCTGGTTGATCTCGGGCGACTGCTTGCCGATGATGTTGATGACCGAACAGGTCGCCCCGTCAAAGCCCACATCCGACGAATTATAGCCGATGTCGGTGATCACACCGCGCACGATGGATTCCAGATCCACCCAGGCACTGGTGGTGATCTCTCCCGAGATGATGGCGACGCCGGTCTTGACCATGGTCTCGCACGCAACGCGGGCGCGCGCGTCCTCGGCCAGGATGGCGTCCAGGATCGCGTCCGAAATCTGGTCGGCGATCTTGTCGGGATGGCCCTCGGACACGGATTCCGAGGTGAAGGTCGAATATTCTGTCATGACATCAATACCGGTAATGGTCGGATTTGAAGGGGCCCTCCGGCGTCACGCCGATATAGGCGGCCTGTTCGGACGACAGCACGGACAGCTTCGCACCGATCTTGTCCAGGTGCAGTCGCGCGACCTTTTCGTCCAGCGCCTTGGGCAGGATGTAGACGCCGGGCTTGTAGTCGTCGCCCTTGGTCCACAGCTCGATCTGCGCCAGCACCTGGTTGGTGAAGCTGGCCGACATCACGAAGGACGGGTGGCCCGTGGCATTGCCCAGGTTCAGCAGGCGCCCCTGCGACAGCAGGATGATGCGATTGCCCGACGGCATCTCGATCATGTCCACCTGGTCCTTGATATTGGTCCATTTGTGGTTGCGCAGCGCCGCGACCTGAATCTCGTTGTCGAAATGGCCGATGTTGCCGACGATCGCCATGTCCTTCATGGCGCGCATATGCTCCAGCCGGATCACGTCGCGGTTGCCGGTAGTGGTGATGAAGATGTCAGCGCTGTCGGCCACATCCTCCAGGGTCACGACCTCGAACCCGTCCATCGCGGCCTGCAGCGCGCAGATCGGATCGACCTCGGTCACCTTCACGCGGGCGCCGGCGCCCTGAAGGCTGGCGGCCGAGCCCTTGCCCACGTCGCCATAGCCGCAGACGACGGCGACCTTGCCCGCCATCATCACGTCGGTGGCACGGCGGATGCCGTCGACCAGCGATTCCTTGCAGCCGTACTTGTTGTCGAATTTCGATTTGGTCACGCTGTCGTTCACGTTGATCGCGGGGAAGGGCAGCTGGCCGTTCTTCTGCAGATCGTACAGGCGGTGGACGCCGGTTGTCGTCTCCTCGGACACGCCAACGATCTGGTCGCGCATCTTCGTGAACCAGCCGGGCGACTGCGCCAGGCGCTTGGCGATCTGCGCCTTGATGACGGTTTCCTCGTCCGACTGCGGCACGGGGATCACGTCCTCGCCGGCCTCGGCGCGGGCACCCAGCAGGATATACAGCGTCGCATCGCCGCCATCATCCAGGATCAGGTTCGGGCCTTCGGGGAACTGGAACGAGCGATCAAGGTAATCCCAATGCTCGGGCAGGCTCTGCCCCTTGATGGCGAAGACCGGGACACCCGCGGCGGCGATGGCGGCAGCAGCGTGATCCTGGGTCGAGTAGATGTTGCAGGACGCCCAACGGACATCCGCGCCCAGATGGGTCAGCGTCTCGATCAGGACGGCGGTCTGGATGGTCATGTGCAGGCTGCCGACGATCCGGGCGCCCGCCAGCGGCTTGGCCTCGCCGTATTCGGAACGCAGCGCCATCAGGCCGGGCATTTCCGTCTCGGCGATGTCCAGTTCCTTGCGGCCGTATTCGGCCAGCGCAATGTCCTTGATGATGTAATCGGTCACGGCTGCTCTCTTCGGTCATTCACAGGTTGCAACCGGGATACCGCAAGCACCATGGGTCCGAAAGGGGCTAATCCGTCACATGCCGGCCATATGGGGCTGGCTGCTGCGCGCCATCCGATGCACGAAATCATGCGTCAGATGCTTGGCGGTGGTCAGGGAATCGCGCTCTTCGGTCCAATCCTTCAGGCGGCCGTCCAGAACCAGCCGCGCAAGCCCCACCACATAGCAGCGCGCGGACAGGGCCAGCATCGCGATATCCTCGCGCGGGTGCAGGCGACCGGTATCGCGGGCCCGCGCCAGCATGCGCAGCGTCAGATCGGCGATGCTGTCGGTATAGCGCCGCAGGATGGGTTCGTGCCGCGCGTTGGTCAGATCGCAGTCCTGCAGCAGCCTGAACTGCGCGGGATAGCGGCAGGCCCAATCCAGATAGGTGTCGCCCAGGCTCAGGAACTGCGCGACGGGGTCGTCGGGATCGACGCGGACCACCGCGCGGGTGCAGCTGTCGATCAGCACGACCAGCGCCTGTTCGACGCTGGCCACCAGCAGGGCGCGTTCATCGGCGAACAAGGCACGGACCCGTTCGACGGGTTCGTCGACGGCTTCGGCAATATCGGCAATCGTGGGGGGCTGGCGGCGTTGGTCCAGGACAAGCGTCATCGCGGCACTGATGGCGCGGTCGTGCAGACCCCTGGGGTCACGGCGTTCCGACAGGTGTTTCATCACGATGCAATCCGATCCGTTGCGGGGTGGGCCAAACGAAAACAGATGACTTGAATGTGATTTAGGGCCAGAATGCCCCAGAAAAGCAGCCGTGGAATCTATGTAGCAACCAAATTTGTGCATCTTAAACGGGTGCGCAATTCGGATAAGACAATCATAGCACGAAGTGTCGCCTTGGCGACATATCTAAATGGACAGGTCCGCGTGCCGGGGGGCACGCGGACCTGTGATTTCAGCAACCTTGCGGTGGATGCGTATCAGGCGCCGGACCGTGCGACGCGCTTGCGTTCGTGCGGATCCAGGTGCCGCTTGCGCAGGCGGATGTTCTTGGGCGTGACCTCGACCAGCTCGTCGTCGTTGATATAGGCGATCGCCTCTTCCAGCGACTGGCGGACCGGGGGCGTCAGGCGGACGGCCTCGTCTGTGCCGGAGGCACGGACGTTGGTCAGCTGCTTGCCCTTCAGCGGGTTCACCTCAAGGTCGTTGTCCCGGCTGTGTTCGCCGATGATCATGCCCTGGTACAGCTCTTCCTGCGCGCCGATGAAGAACTTGCCGCGATCTTCCAGCTTCCACAGCGCATAGGATACGGACACGCCGTTCTCCATGCTGATCAGCACGCCCTGGCGACGGCCCTGGATGGCACCCTTGTGCGGCGCCCAACCGTGGAAGATGCGGTTCAGCACGCCGTTGCCGCGCGTATCGGTCATGAACTCGCCTTGATAGCCGATCAGGCCACGCGACGGGACATGGGCCACGATGCGCGTCTTGCCGACGCCGGCGGGACGCATCTCGACCAGGTCGCCCTTGCGGTCGCCGGTCAGCTTCTCGATCACCACGCCGGTGTATTCGTCATCGACGTCGATGATGACTTCTTCGATCGGCTCAAGGCGCTGGCCGTCCTCTTCCTTGTAGATCACGCGCGGGCGGCTGATCGACAGCTCGAACCCTTCACGGCGCATGTTCTCGATCAGGACGCCCATCTGCAGTTCGCCGCGACCCGAGACAACGAAGGCCTCGCCGCCGGGGGTGTCCTCGACCTTGATGGCGACGTTGATCTCGGCTTCCTTCATCAGGCGCTCGCGGATCACGCGGCTCTGGACCTTCTTGCCGTCCTTGCCGGCCAGCGGGCTGTCGTTGATGCCGAAGGTGACGCTGATGGTCGGGGGATCGATCGGCTGCGAGGGCAGGGCCTCCATCACGTCCGGGTGGCACAGCGTGTCGGCCACGGTGGCCTTGGCCATGCCCGCGATCGTCACGATGTCACCGGCCTCGGCCACGTCGATCGGGGTCTGTGTTAGGCCGCGGAACGCCATGATCTTGCTGATGCGGAACTGCTCCAGCCGCTCGCCGTCGCGCGACAGCGCCTTCAGCGTGTCGCCGGCCTTGGCGGTGCCCGCCTCGACGCGACCGGTCAGCAGACGGCCCAGAAAGGCGTCGGCGCCAAGCGTGGTCGCCAGCATCTGGAACGGCTCGTCCGCGCGAGTGATCTGCTTGGGCGGCTGGACGTGCTTCAGGATCAGGTCGAACAGCGCGTCCATGTTCTTGCGCTCGCCGTCCAGCGTCGCGTCGGCCCAACCGCCGATGCCCGAGGCATAGACATGCGGAAAGTCCAGCTGCTCGTCGCTGGCGCCCAGGTTGGCGAACAGGTCGAACACGTCGTTCAGCGTCTCGTCGGGCTCGGCTGCGGGCTTGTCGACCTTGTTCAGCACGACGATCGGGCGCAGGCCCAGGGCCAGTGCCTTGGAGGTCACGAACTTGGTCTGGGGCATCGGGCCTTCGGCCGCGTCGACCAGCAGGCAGACGCCGTCCACCATCGACAGGATGCGTTCGACCTCGCCGCCGAAATCAGCGTGGCCGGGCGTGTCGACGATGTTGATGCGCGTGCCCTTCCATTCGACCGAGGTTGCCTTGGCCAAAATGGTGATGCCGCGTTCACGTTCGATGTCGTTGCTGTCCATCGCGCGTTCCGCGACGGCCTGGTTGTCGCGGAAGGAGCCCGACTGACGCAGCAGCTGGTCCACCAGGGTGGTTTTGCCGTGGTCGACGTGAGCGATGATGGCGATGTTGCGGATATCCATGACGGCCTTAATCTGTAGGTTTCGCGGCTGCCCTAGCCGATAAGGGCCGCGAATGCCAGCCCGCAAATGCGCATGGCCCCCGACACGGGGGTCGGGGGCCATGCTTGTCACATTTCCGTCGCGTCGGACGAAGACGTCCGTCAGGTGCGGCGACGCGACAGGCCACCCCAGACGCGACCGGCATCGCGGTCCGAACCGCCCTTGATTGCGCCCATCCAGGCGGCCAGACCGGCAACCAGCGACGACACGGCCAGGAACAGCGCGCTCCACACCGCACCGCGGCGGGCGGATTCGGCAGCGGCGATGGCGGCATCCTGTGCCTCCTGCAGCTGTTGTTCGGCTTGCGCCTGCAGTTCCTGGGCGCGCTGTTCGGCAGCGGCTACGGCTTCCTCGGCTTGGGTCCGCGCTTCTTCGATACGGGCTTCGGCTTCGGCACGCAGGTCCTGAGCCTGGGTCACGGCTTCTTCGACGCGGGCGTCGATCTGGGCCGGGGTCAGGTCGGTACGGGCGGCAAGCGCGTCGCGCAGATAGTCAAGATCGTCATCGGCCACCTCGCCCGTGCGCAGAACGGTGCCCAGGATGCCGGTGACCTCGTTGCGGATCGCCTCGTTCGAGAACTGATCCGGTGCCGCAGCCTCGCTGCGCAGCAGACGGTCGGTCACATAGTCCAGCGGATTGCCGCCCATGTCCTGACCACCAGCGGCCTCACCGGCGCCCGAGATCGCGCCGCCAGCCAACTGACCGACGCCGCTGACGGCACCGCCAGCGATCTGGCCAACGCCACCGACCACGCCGCCGGCCAGTTGGCCCGCGCCCTGCACGGCACCACCCACGGCGGAACCTGCAGCTTCGACCGCGGTCGAAGCCGCGTTGCCGGCCGCGCGGACGCCGCTGGACACCGCGCCTGCGGCCAGGATGCCGGTCAGGATCATGCCGATCGCCCAAACGGTCAGGCCATGGATGCCGTCGCGTGCATCCGTCTGGTCCTCACCGGAATGAGTGCGACGGCGCATCCGCCCCGACACGTATCCACCCAGGCCATAGACGGCCACCATGGACGCGAAGGCGAACAGGCCGACCAGGATCAGGGCGAACGTGCCCAGACCTTCGCCCGGCTCTGCCGAGACGGAACCAAGGCCGATGGCAGCCGTGAAGCCCGTGAAGACGACCGAGGCGCCCGCGGCGATGGCCGCACCGGCAAGGATGGATGCCCAGTCGACATGGGGGCGCGAGCCGGTGCCGGCTGCTTCGAGGTTTTCGTTCATGCTGTTAACCCTCAACGCAGGCCGAGGAACGACAGGACGAACAGGACGACGACAACCAGGCCGACAATGTAGATGATCGAGTTCATGGCATTTTCCCTTTGCTTTGGGCGTCTGCCGCGCGCGGGGGCGCGACACGGCGACGCATCTGTCAGCAAACGGACCACGCTGCGCGCAAGTTCCCTGTTGCACAGGAAAATCCGACCGGATGTTGCGTGGGTTCAACCGGCGACGTGCAGCCACCCCAATCCGGACTGGGTGGTTCGGACGGGGGCGTATTCGGCCGACACCCAGCCGCGATACCCCCAGTCGTCCAGCTCCGCGAACAGGGAGGGATAATCCAGGGTGCCGACGTCGGGCTCGTTCCGACCGGGATGGCCCGCGATCTGGATGTGGCGCACCAGCGGGGCGACCTTGCGCCAGCAGGCCTGCATGTCGCCCGTGATGACCTGTGCGTGATAGGTGTCCAGCTGCAGCCCAAGGTTCGGCGCGGCGATGCGGTCGATGATGTCGATGGCCATGCCGTAATCGGTCAGGAAATATCCCGGCATGTCGGTGTCGTTCACGGGTTCGATCGTCAGGCTGGCATGGGGGGCGCGGTCCGCGGCCCAGGACAGGTTCGCGACAAGGGTCTCCAGCGCCTGAGCACCCTCGGCGCGACCGGCCATAACGTGGATGTGACGCGCGCGCAGCGCCTGCGCCACGCGCAGGCTGCGTTCGAAATCGCGACGAAAGCGATCCTCCAGCCCCGGAACGGCGGCAAACCCGCGCGGTCCGCCGGCCCAGTTCGGCGGCGGCGCGTTGATCAGCACGATCGGCAGCCCCGTCTTGACCGACGCGCGATAGAGGTCCTGCGCCGCGATGTCATAGGGGAACAGGATCTCGACCCCGGTGAACCCGGCCTCGGCCGCGGCGGCAAAGCGGTCGATCATCTGCAGTTCGGTGAACAGTGTCGTCAGATTGGCTGCGAACTGCGGCATTCAGGGCTCCAGTGCGAAGGACTGTCTGCCGGACCGCACCGCCGCGCGCCCGTCGGGCCCGGGATCGGCCGCGGCCGCCAGGCGGTAGAAGGTCTTGCGGTCGATCAGCGCCTCCAACCCGCCGCGCACATGGACATAGGGCCGCGGAACCTCGGCCGTGCCGCGGATGATGATCGCGTGATCCGGACCTGCCGTCACCCGTTCGCCCATGTTGGTGACGAAGGTGATCACGTCCTGGGCGATGTCGGCATCGGTGACCAGGAAGGGCGCATCCTCGACCCGGATGCCGATCTTCTCGACCGGAGAGACCAGGTAAAATCGGTCGCCCTCACGCTTCAGGATGCTGGCGAACAGGCGCACCATCGCGGGGCGTCCGATGGGCGTGCCTTCGTGCAGCCAGGTGCCGTCCGCGCAGATGGTCAGGTCCATCTCTCCGCAATAGGGCGGGTTCCACAGATGCACGGGCGCAGGCCCGTCCTTGGCCGCGATCGCCGCGGCTTGGGCCAGCCCGTCGGGGTTCACGCTTTTGTCACCGTTTTCCGCCATTCGATCTGGTCGCCTATGTCTGGACTGCCTATGCTTTCCTTAAACCAGCGCGGGGGCAATGTCATGACGTCGGACGAATTTCTGGTGCAAGAGGTCCAGGCCCTGGCCGCCCGCCTGTCGGATGCCCGTGCCAGCGTCGAACGCCGTTTCGTGGGCCAGCACGAGGTGGTCGAACAGGTCCTTGCGTCGATCCTGTCCGGGGGACACGCGCTGCTGATCGGGCAGCCGGGCCTGGGCAAGACCATGCTGGTCGACACGCTGTCCACCGTCTTGGGTCTGGACAGCGCCCGCATCCAGTTCACGCCCGACCTGATGCCCGCCGACATCCTGGGGTCCGAGGTCCTGGACGCGCGGCCCGACGGAAGTCGGGCGTTCCGTTTCATCGAGGGGCCGGTCTTCACCCAGCTGCTGATGGCCGACGAAATCAACCGTGCCAGCCCCCGCACCCAATCTGCCCTGCTGCAGGCCATGCAGGAGCGCGAGGTCACCATCAGCGGCCAGCACCGCCCCCTGGGCCGTCCGTTCCACGTCCTGGCCACCCAGAACCCGATCGAGCAGGAGGGCACCTATCCGCTGCCCGAGGCGCAGCTGGACCGGTTCCTGCTGCAGATCGACGTCGATTACCCGGACCGCGACACCGAACGCCAGATCCTGATCGCCACCACGGGGCTGGAGGATGACACCCCGCACGCGGCCTTCACCCCCGACCAGCTGATCGCGGCACAGCGCCTGATCCGCCAGATGCCCGTGGGAGAGACCGTGGTCGAGGCGATCCTGGACCTTGTCCGCGCCGCTCGCCCCGGTGCACCCGAGGCCGCGTCCTTCGTCACCGATGCGCTGACCTGGGGGCCGGGTCCGCGCGCCGCGCAGGCGCTGATGCTGGTCAGCCGCGCGCGTGCCGTGCTGAACGGCCGCTATGCGCCGACGCTGGACGACGTGGCCGCGATGGCGGCGCCCGTGCTGCGCCACCGCATGGCGCTGTCCTTCGCCGCCCGCGCACGCGGAGAGACGGTCGACGCGGTGATCGGCCGCCTGCTGGACGACCGCATCGGCACCCGTCGCGCCGCATGAGCGTGACGCCCACCGATCTGCGCGCGCGGGCCGAAGGGGTCGCCGGGCATCTGCCCGGCCTGATCCTGTCGGCCGAACGGCTGGCCGCGATGGTGGCCCCGGGCGCCCATGGCCTGCGCCGCGCCGGTCCCGGAGAGGATTTCTGGCAGTACCGCCCCGCGGGCGCGGGCGATGGGGCGCGCAGCATCGACTGGCGGCGGTCCGGCCGGTCCGACAGCCAGTTCGTGCGCGACCGCGAGGCGCAGACGGCGCAATCCGCCGCCCTGTGGCTGTCGCGCGCGCCCGGCATGGATTTCACCGGCGGGCCCGACCGCCCGACCAAGGCCGAACGCGGTCAGATCCTGACGCTGGCGCTTGGCATGCTGATGCTGCGCGGGGGGGAAAAGGTCGGGCTGCTGGGCCAACCCGCACGGGCCGGCCGCATGCAGGCCGACCGCCTGGCGGAACAGCTGGCCACGGGTACCGCCGCCGAGGATGCCGCCCCGGCCCACGCCCTGCGACCGAACCTGCGGGTGGTGATCCTGTCGGATTTCCTGACCGATCCGGGCTGGGTTGCGGACATGCTAGGGCAGGCGGCGGGCCTGGGCCTGTCGGGCCTGCTGTTCCAGATCCTGGACCCGGACGAGGCGCATTTCCCCTATGACGGCGCGGTCGAGTTCCGCTCTGGCAGCCTGCGGCATGACAGCCGCGATGCCGGCGGGCTGCGCGCGGCCTATCTGGCCCGGCTGGCCGAACGACAGGCCTGGCTGGAGGGGCAGGCGCGGCGGGCAGGCTGGCAGTTCGGCACGCATCTGACGGACGCCGACCCCGCACAGGCGCTGAACTGGCTGTGGCAGGCTTTGGGGCAGGGGGCGCGCTGATGCTGCTGCTGGGGCCCTTGGGTTTCGCCGCGCCATGGCTGCTGGGCGCGCTGATCGCGCTGCCGGTCCTGTGGGTGATCCTGCGCGCCATGCCGCCCGCGCCGCGGCGGGTGATCTTTCCGGGCGTCGCCCTGTTGGCGGGGCTTGTCGATCGCGCGCCCATCGCCAGCCGCACGCCATGGTGGCTGCTGCTGATCCGCTTGGCGGCGGTGGCGGCGGCGATCCTGGCCTTTGCGGGGCCCGTCTGGCGCCCCGTGGTGCAGCCCGCGGCCGACGGGCCGTTGCTGATCGTGATGGATGCGGGCTTTGCCGCCGCGCCCGATTGGGCGGCCCGCCAGACGCGCGTCGAAACCGCCCTGACGGATGCCGCCGCCGCGGGCCGGCCCGCGGCATTGCTGATGGCCGACGGACGGGGACAGGGCGCGCTGGCGTTCCAGCCCGCCGATGCCCTGCTGTCCGGCCTGCGCGCCGCGCAGCCGCAACCCTGGTCGACGCGCCTGCCCGACGATCCGGGCGCCGCGCTGGCCGATGCGCCGGAGGGGTCGCTGTCGACGCTGTGGATCGCGGACGGGACCGATCATCCGAACCGCGCGGCGTGGCTGGCGGCCCTGGCGGATCGCGGCCCGGTGACGGTCGTGCCGCCCGCGCGTCCGCTGCGGACGCTGGCGCTGGCGTCGGGCGACACGCCGTCGCTGACGCTGACCTCGGTTGATGATGCCGCCCCGGCGATCCAGGCCATCGGCCCCGATCCGCAAGGGATCGAACGCGCCTTGGCCAGCCTCACGCCCGGCGACGCGACGGATGCCGACGGGTTGACCGTCCGCCCCGTGGCGATCGACCTGCCGCCCGAACTGCGCAACCGGATCACCCGCTTTCAGATCGAGGCCGAAAACCATGCCGGCGCGGTCGTTCTGGCGGATGACCGCGTGCGCCGCCGCAAGGTGGCCCTGGTCGGCGATCCGCTTGCCGAAGGCCAGCAGCTGTTGGCCCAGACCCACTATCTGCGCCAGGCGCTGGCCCCCACGACCGACCTGGTCGAAGGCGCTTTGGGCGATGTCCTGGACACCGCGCCCGACGTGATCGTGCTGGCCGATCAGGTGCAGCTGGCTGAGACGCTGGACCTGACGCAATGGGTGGCCGAAGGCGGGCTGCTGATCCGCTTTGCGGGGCCGCGCATGGCCGGTTACGACCGCCTGGCCGAAGAACCGCTGCTGCCCGTGGCGCTGCGCCAGGGCGGGCGCGACATCGGCGGTGCGCTGTCCTGGGGCGACCCGCGCGGGCTGGCGCCGTTCCCCGATGACGGTCCCTTTGCGGGCCTACCCGTGCCGGATGATGTGTCCGTCCGCGCGCAGCTGATGGCCCAGCCCGCGCCCGATCTGGCGGGGCGCACCATCGCGTCGCTGTCCGACAACACGCCGCTGATCACCCGCGACCGGCTTGGCCAGGGGCAGGTCGTGCTGGTCCATGTGACAGCCAATGCCGAATGGTCGAACCTGCCGCTGTCGGGCCTGTTCCCGCAGATGATGGAGCGCCTTGTCGCAACCGCCCGCCTGTCGCCGTCCGAGGCTGCGACCGAGGACCTGACCCAAACCTTCTGGACGCCCGAGGCCGTGCTGGACGGGTTCGGGCGTCCCGCCGAGGCCCAGGGCCTGACCCCGGTGCCCGCCGCCGATCTGGCGCAGGGGACGGGCCCCGACCGCCCCGCGGGCATCTATGCGGCGGGCGAGCGGCGCCGGGCGCTGAACGCGGGCGGTCCCTTCGTGCGGGCGACCTGGCCCGGTGCCACGGTCGAGGCCGTCGCCGCCACGCCGGGACGCGACCTGAAGGGCGCGCTGCTGGCCGCGGTGGCGCTGCTGCTGGCGCTGGATGCCATCGGGTCGGCTTGGCTGGGGCGCGGACGCAGGCGAGGGGCCATGGCGGCGGTCGCGCTTGTTTTGGCGATGCTGCCGGGCCCGCGGGCGCAGGCGCAGGATCTGGACCCCGATCTGATGCGGGCCGCGGCCGACGTGGCGCTGGCCTATGTCGTGACGGGTGACGCGCGGATCGATCAGGCCTCCGAACAGGGTCTGACCGGGCTGTCGCAGGCGCTGCGCAGTCGCACCTCGGTCGAGCCGGGACAGCCGATCGGGATCGATTTGGACCAGGACGACCTGTCGCTGCTGACGTTCCTGTACTGGCCCATCACCGATGCACAGCCCGCGCCCGCACCACAGGCCTATCTGCGGCTGAACGCCTTTCTGCGATCGGGGGGAATGATCCTGTTCGACACCCGCGACGGCGACATCGCGGGTGTCGGCGGCCCCGACATGTCGCAGGCGCTGCGCCGCTTGGCCGCGCCGCTGGACATCCCGCCCCTGGCGCCTATTCCCGATGATCACGTGCTGACGCGGACATTCTATCTGCTGGACGACTTTCCAGGCCGCTGGCAGGGCAATCCGGTCTGGGCCGAGGCCCCGACCGTCTCGTCCCAGGCCGAGGCCGGCGTGCCGTTCCGCCAGCTGAACGACGGGGTCAGCCCGGTCATCATCGGCGGCAATTCCTGGGCCGAGGCCTGGGCGGTCAACGCCGACGGCTATGCCGCCTATCCCATCGGACAGGGCTGGGAGGGTGACCGCCAGAGAGAGATGGCGGCTCGGTTCGGCGTGAACCTGGTCATGTACGTGCTGACCGGAAACTATAAATCCGACCAGGTGCATGTGCCCGCCCTGCTGGACCGCCTGCGGACCGAGGAGATCCTGGCACCATGACATCCCTGACCCAGCTGCGGTTCGACCCGGCCCTGCCGTGGTGGGCCATCGGCATGCTGGCCGCGCTGGCGGTGCTGGTCGCGGCCTTCGCGCTGTGGCGCGGGATGCGGGGCTGGGCATGGCGCGGCTTGGCAGGGCTGGCCGCGGCGCTGGCCCTGGCCGGTCCGGCGTTGGAGCTGGGCACCCGCGCGGCCCTGTCCGACATCGTGATCCTGCTGGATGACCGCTCTGCCAGCCAAGCCCTGCCGGGGCGCGCCGCACAGGTCGATCAGGCGGTGGACGACCTGTCCGCGGGCATCGCCGCATTGCCCGGGACCGACCTGCGCCGCGTGACCGTGGGCGACAGCGATGACGGCACGGCGCTGGCGACCGCCCTGTCGCGCGCCATCGCCGCCGAACCCGATGCCAGGCTGGCCGGGGTGATCGCCGTCACCGATGGCCGCCTGCACGACCCGCAGATGCTGCCGCAGGGGATGGCGGCGCCGCTGCACGTGCTGCTGACCGGTCAGCCGCAGGACTGGGACCGCCGCCTGGTGATCGAGGAGGCCCCGGCCTTTGGCCTGATCGGGGAGGAGGTCACCATCCGCCTGCGCGTCGAGGATCAGGGCCTGGTCCCCGAGGCCAGCCGCACCGGCAGCGTCACCCTGCGCCTGTCCGTGGACGGCGAGGACGAGCAGACCGTCGCCGTGCCGCTGAACACCAGCCTGTCCCTGCCGGTGACGCCCGGCCACGCCGGCCAGAACGTCGTGCAGATCGCGCTGGACGACGCACCCGGAGAGCTGACCGACCGCAACAACGCCGCCGCCATCAGCATCAACGGGGTGCGAGACCGCCTGCGTGTGCTGCTGGTATCCGGAGAGCCCCATGCGGGCGAGCGCACCTGGCGCAACCTGCTGAAATCGGACGCGGCGGTCGATCTGATCCATTTCACCATCCTGCGGCCGCCCGACAAGTTCGACGGCGTACCGGTGGACGAGCTGTCGCTGATCGCCTTTCCGACGCGCGAGCTGTTCCTGGAACGGATCGATGATTTCGACCTGATCATCTTTGACCGCTACAGCGTGCGGGGCATCCTGCCGCCCGAATACTACATGAACATCGCCCGATACGTCGAGGAAGGCGGCGCGATCCTGGTGTCGGCCGGCCCCGAGATGGCGTCGGTCGAAAGCCTGAACCTGTCGCCTCTGGGGCCGATCCTGCCTGCTCGGCCCACCGGTCGCGTCATCGACCAGCCGTTCACGCCGCGCCTGACCGATGACGGGCGGCGCCATCCGGTGACCGCGGACCTGGGCGGCCCCGATCCCGACGCGCCCGATTGGGGCCGCTGGCTGCGCCTGTCCGAGGTGACGCCCACCGGCGACGCCCAGGTCGCCATGACCGGGGCCGAGGACAAGCCGCTGTTGATCCTGGACCGGGTCGGAGAGGGGCGCGTCGCGTTGTTGACCTCGGACCAGGTCTGGCTGTGGGGGCGCGGGTTCGAGGGGGGCGGCCCGCAGCTGGAGCTGCTGCGCCGCATCGCCCACTGGTCGATGAAGGAGCCCGAGCTGGAGGAGGAGGCCCTGCTGGCGGATGTCCGCGACGGTCTGGCCGTGCGGTTCACCCGCCGCACGATGCAGGACAGCGCCGGGCCGCTGCAGGTCACCGCCCCCGACGGCAGCATCAGTCAGGTCCCGTTGGCCGCCGACGGGCCGGGCCGGTTCGTCGCGGACTGGACCGCGCCCGAACCCGGCCTGTACCGCCTTGCGGATGGCGACATGCGCCGCGTGCTGGCGCTTGGCCCCGCGGCGCCCCGCGAATTCGAGGAGACGGTGGCCGACGCGCCTCTGCTGGCACCCGTGGTCGAGGCCAGCGGCGGGTCGGTTCAGCGTCTGTCCGACGGCGTGCCGGACCTGCGCCAGACGCGTGCGGGCCGGGCGGCCAGCGGCGATGGCCTGGGCGGCCCCTGGATCGGCGTCACCCCGCGTGATGCCGCGACCGTCACCGGCCTGGACCGCCGGCCGCTGCTGCCTGGTTGGGCATGGCTGGCGCTGATCGCGGGGCTGATCCTGACCGGCTGGCTGGCCGAGGGGCGGCGCCGTCCCGCCTGACCCGCTTGCCATCCGGCCCCCCGGTTGGTAACCCCGACGAAACCGTCTCAAGGAACGCAAATGGCTGACGACACGCGCAATCCCGCCCCCTATACCGAGGCCGACCTGTCGCTGATCAAGCGGATCATCCCCCACCGCTATCCCTTCCTGTTCATCGACAAGGTGCGCGACATCGTCCCGTTCGAGAGTGCCGTGGGCATCAAGAACGTGACCAGCAACGAGCCGCATTTCCAGGGCCATTTCCCCAACCACCCGATCATGCCCGGCGTGACCATCATCGAGGCGATGGCCCAGACCGCGGCCGTCGTGGTGGGCATCAGCATGAACGTCATCGACGAGGAAATGCAGACCTATTTCATGGGCATCGACAACTGCAAGTTCCGCCGCATGGTCGTGCCGGGCGACGTCCTGGAACTGCATTGCCGCGCCATCCGCGGCGGCGGCAAGATCTGGAAGTTCGAGGGCAAGGCCATGGTCGACGGCCAGCTGTGCGCGTCGGCGGAATATACTGCGATGATGGCCCGCAAGGATGGCTGACGCCCTGATCCACCCTTCGGCCGTGATCGAACCCGGCGCCCAGATCGGCGCGGGGGTGCGCATTGGCCCGTTCTGCGTGGTCGGACCCAAGGTCCGGCTGGCGGACGGGGTGGAGCTGAAATCCCATGTCGTCGTGACTGGCGACACCTCGGTGGGCGAGGGGACGGTGATCTTTCCCTTCGCCAGCATCGGCGAGGTCCCCCAGGACCTGAAGTTCAAGGGCGAGGACGTCCGCCTGCAGATCGGCGCCCGCAACCGCATCCGCGAATACGTGACGATGAACCCCGGCACCGCCGGCGGCGGCAGCGTCACCACCGTGGGCGATGACGGGCTGTTCATGGCGTCCAGCCATGTGGGCCATGACTGCCGGATCGGCGACCGGGTGATCCTGGCCAACAGCGTGGCCATCGCGGGCCATTGCGTGCTGGAGGATGACGTGATCGTGGGCGGGTTGTCGGGCGTGCATCAATGGGTCCGCATCGGCCGCGGCGCGATGATCGGGGCGGTTACGATGGTGACTGCCGACGTGATCCCCTATGGCCTGGTCCAGGGGCCGCGCGGGCACCTGGACGGCCTGAACCTGATCGGGCTGAAGCGTCGCGGCGCGACCCGGTCCGACATCGCGGCGCTGCGGTCCCTGCTGGGCGACCTGGGCCGCGGATCCTTCCGCGATACGGCCCGTACGCGTGCCGAGGCGCAGGTGACCGGCATGGAACGCGACGTGCTGGACTTTATCCTTGGCCCGTCCGACCGCAGCTTTCTGGCGCCGAAACCCGAATGAGCCGGATCGCCATCATTGCGGGGCAGGGCGCCCTGGCCCCGGCCGTTGCCGCCTGCCTGGACGATCCGTTGGTCTTCGCCTTGCCGGGCTTTGCCCCGGACGGCCTGACCGCCACGACGTTCCAGCTGGAACGTCTGGTACCGTTTCTGGATGATCTGCATGCCAAAGGGGTGACCCGCGTGGTCTTTGCCGGCGCGATCCGGCGGCCGCGGCTGGACCCGGAGGCGTTCGACCCGCGAACCGCGCAGCTTGTCCCCCGCATCCTGACCGCCATGCAGTCGGGCGATGACGCGGCACTGCGAACGGTCCTCGACATTTTCGAGGAGAATGACCTTACGGTTTGTTCCGTCATCGAAATTGTGCCCGATCTCATTACGGCGGAAGGCATCCTGACCGGAGATCCGACCGATGCAGATCGCAGGGACGCGGGCCGGGCCGCGCGGATTCTGGCCCAGACCGGGCCGCTGGACCTGGGTCAAGGGGCGGTCGTTGCGCAGGGCCTGTGTCTGGCACTGGAAACGCTGCCTGGCACTGCCGCGATGCTGGATTTCGCGGCGCGTCATGCCGACCTGCGCCCCAATCCCAAAGGCGCCCGCGGCGTCCTCTACAAGGCGCCGAAGCCGGGACAGGATCTGCGCATCGACCTGCCGACCCTTGGGCCCGACACGGTGGATCAGGCCGTATCGGCGGGACTTGCCGGCATTGCCTGGGCGGCGGGACAGGTGATCCTGCTGGACCGCCCGGAAATGGTGCGCCGTGCACAGGCGGCGGGCCTGTTCCTGTGGGCGGCAGGCGGGCTGGACTGAAAAGACTGGCCCTTTCGCGTCGGTCCCAATACCCATGACTTGGCAGCAACAAGGCGGCACGGCATGCGTTATTTCCTGATCGCGGGCGAGGCTTCGGGCGACCAGTTGGGCGCCGCGCTGATGGCGGGACTGCGGCAGCTTGATCCGCAGGCGGAGTTCCTGGGCGTCGGCGGCCCCGCGATGACCCCCCTTGGCCTGACCAGCCTGTTCCCCATGGACGAGCTGTCGATCATGGGCATCTGGGAGGTCCTTCCGAAATACCGCCACCTGAAACGCCGCATCGCGCAGACCGCACAGGCGGTCATCGATGCCGCCCCCGACGTCCTGATCACCATCGACAGCCCCGATTTCGGCCTGCGCGTCGCGCGTCTGGTCCGTGCGCAGCGTCCCGACCTGCGGACGGTGCATTACGTCGCACCCTCTGTGTGGGCCTGGCGGCCGGGGCGGGCGCTGAAGATGGCGCAGGTGATCGATCACGTGCTGGCGATCCTGCCGTTCGAACCGCCGCTGATGCGGGCCGCGGGCATGACCTGCGATTTCGTGGGTCATCCCGTTGCCACCGCCGACGTGGCCGGCCCGGACGAGGCGCAGCTGTTCCGCAACGCCCATGGCATCGCGCCCGACGCGCCGGTGGTCCTGTGCCTGCCCGGTTCGCGCCGCGGAGAGGTCACCCGCCTTGGCCCGCGCTTCGACGAGGCGCTGATCCGCCTGCGGGACCGCGTGCCCGAAGTCCGCGTGGTGCTGCCGACGGTTCCGGGCGTGTCCGGGATGGTCCGCGACATGATCCGTCGCTGGCCCACAGCCCCCATCGTGATCGAAGAGCCGGACGAGAAGCGTGCGGCCTTTGCCGCCGCCGATCTGGCGCTGGCGGCGTCGGGGACCGTCAGCCTGGAACTGGCGGCCAACCGCATTCCGATGGTCATCGGCTATGACATGGCGCCGCTGTCGCGCCTGATCGTGGGGGCGCTGCTGCGCACCGACACCGTCACGCTGGTCAACCTGGTCAGCGAGACGCGCGCCGTGCCCGAGTTCCTGGGCAGCCGCTGCCAGCCGGGCCCCATGGCACAGGCGCTGCAGGACGCGCTGGAGAATCGTGCAAAGCGGGGTGCCCAGCTGGACGCCATGGACCTGACCATGGACCGCTTGGGCAAGGGGGGAGAGGCGCCGGGCCTGCGCGCGGCGCGCTCTGTCGTTCAGACGATTACAGGACCGCGGTGACGATGATCTCGACCGCGTAGTCGGGGGTCGCCAGCGCGGATTCGCCGGTGGCGCGGGCGGGCGTGTGGCCCTGGGGCACCCAGGCATCCCAGACGGCGTTCATCTCGGCGAATTTCGCCATGTCGGCCATCCAGATCTGGGCAGAGACGATGCGGGTCTTGTCGGTCCCGGCCTGCGCCAGCAGCGCGTCGATCTGGTTCAGGATCGCGGTGGTCTGGTCCGTGACCGAGGTGCCCGGCTCTCCGACCTGGCCTGCCAGAAAGACGAAACCGTTGGCGATGACCGCCTGGCTCATCCGGGGGCCGGTTTCCAGACGCTTGATATCGGTCATGATGCTCTCCTTTGGCGATATGCGCGCGGACGCTATACGGGGGGCGCGGGGGCGGCAAGGCGGGTTGCGGACGTTCCGGTTGCGTTCTATCCTGCGCCCATGTCCGACCTGTCCCCCTTGCCCGCCATGCCCGGCCAGCGCCTTGCGCGCGGCACGGGGCGGCTGCTGCGAAGCCTCGACCACGCGGTGCTGACCGAGTTCACCCCCGTCCGGGGCCTGCGCGTCGACCTGATCAGCCTTGGCCCAAAGGGAGAGCTGTGGGTCGTCGAATGCAAAAGCTGTCGCGCCGATTTTCAGGCCGACCGCAAGTGGCAGGGGTACCTTGACTGGTGCGACCGGTATTTCTGGGCGGTCGACTGCGACTTTCCGACCGATCTGCTGCCCGATGACACCGGCCTGATCCATGCCGATGCCTTCGGCGCCGAGATCACCCGCATGGCCCCCGAACATCGCCTGGCGGGTCCGCGCCGCACCAAGGTGCAGCGCGACTTTGCGCGGGCCGCAGCCCTGCGGTTGCAGGTGATGTGCGACCCGGGCGCGCTTATCGCCGGGGCTTCTTAGGCTTGCCGCCCTGGGCCATGGCGCGGGCGGCCTCGGCCGCGGCCATCAGCTCTTCGGCGATCTCGGTCGCTTCTTCGGGGTCGAAATCCATAGGCAGGTCCACGCCCTCTCCCTGCACATAGATCCGCACCATCCCAAGGTCGGTCGGGCCGATCTGGATGTTCGCGGTGATGTCGCTTTCGCTGTTGATGCCCATGGCTTGTCCTTTCGCGGTGAAACTTTATGTATCGCGGACGCAATTTCACGGCAAGCGGGGCTTGCAACCCTGCGGACACGGGGCTAAAGAACCGCCCTGTGCCGCCTTAGCTCAGTTGGTTAGAGCGCTAGATTGTGGATCTAGAGGTCCCCCGTTCAAGCCGGGGAGGCGGTACCACCTTTCCCCAGCATCCGACCACTTTCTGCACTGCAGCATCTTGCGCAGCGCGTCCCGCGCGTGAGACCATGCGCGCCATTGCAACCGGGAGAGGGACGCCGCATGGGCCTGCTGGGAATATTTCTGTCGCTGATACTGCTGATGTATCTGGCCTATCGCGGGATCAACGTGCTGATCCTGGCGCCACTGCTGGCGCTGCTGGCGGTGGTGATGTCCGGGGACCTGCCGGTTCTGGCGACCTATACCCAGGTCTTCATGAATTCGCTTGGCGGCTATGTCATCACCTACTTCCCGCTGTTCCTGCTGGGCGCGATCTTCGGCAAGGTCATGGCCGACAGCGGCGCCGCGCGATCGATCGCGGAATGGATCGTCGACAGGCTGGGCGCTCAGCGCGCAGTGCTGGCGGTCGTCCTGTCCTGCGGCGTGCTGACCTTTGGCGGGGTGTCGCTGTTCGTGGTGGCCTTTGCGGTCTATCCCATCGCCAACGCGCTGTTCCGCCGCGCCGACATCCCCAAGCGCCTGCTGCCCGCGGCCATCGCGCTTGGGTCGTTCACCTTCACCATGACGGCATTCCCCGGCACGCCCGCGATCCAGAACGCCATTCCGATGCCGTTCTTCGGCACGAACGTCTTCGCGGCGCCGCTGCTGGGCACGCTGGCCGGGGTCATCATGCTGGCGGGCGGCACGATGTGGCTGAACCGCCGCGCCCGCGCCGCCGGGGCCGAGGGCTACGGCGACCACCCCGTCACCGCCGCAGACGCGACCCTGCCCGAGGATGCGGACCTGCCGCCCTTCGCGCTGGCGATCCTGCCTGTGGTGTCGGTGATCGTCTTGAACGCGGTTCTGACCTGGTTCGTCTTCCCGAACATGTCCGCGGACTATCTGGCTGAACCGCGCTATGGAGAGACGACCCTGTCCTCGGTCGCCGGCATCTGGGCGATCATCGTGTCGCTGGTGGCGTCGATCCTGCTGGCCGTCGGCCTGAACCTGCGCCGCTTTGCCAACCTGCGCGAGAGTGTCAATTCCGGCACGATGGGGTCGCTGCTGCCGATCTTCAACACCGCGTCCGAGGTGGGCTATGGCGCCGTCATCGCCTCGCTGCCGGCCTTTGCGCTGATCCGCGACGCCGTGCTGGGCCTGTTCCCGAACAACCCGGTGGCGTCGCTGTCGGTGGCGGTGAACGTGCTGGCCGGCATCACCGGATCGGCCTCGGGCGGCATGTCCATCGCGCTGAACACGCTTGGTGAACAGTTCGCCACGATGGGCCAGGAACAGGGGATCAGCATGGAGCTGATGCACCGTGTCACGGCACTGTCCTCGGGCGGGTTCGACGCGCTGCCGCATAACGGCGCGGTCATCACGCTGCTGGCCATCACCGGGCTGACCCACAAGAAAAGCTATCCAGACATCTTCGTGGTCGCGGTGCTGATCCCGGTCATCGCGCTGATCACGGTGATCGTGCTGGGGACCGTGCTTTAACGGTACCCTTGGGCCTGCAGCTCGAACAGTTCGCGATAGCGGCCGGGCCGGGCGACCAGCTCGGCATGGCTGCCCTGATCCTGAACGCGCCCGCCCTCCAGCACGATGATCCGGTCGGCCATCCGCACCGATGAGAAGCGGTGCGAGATCAGCAGCGCCGTCCGCCCCTGCGTCAGGTCGCGGAACCGCAGAAAGACCTCGTATTCCGCCCGCGCGTCCAGCGCGGCGGTGGGTTCGTCCAGCACCAGTAGCTGCGCATCGCGCATATAGGCACGCGCGATGGCCAGCTTCTGCCACTCGCCACCCGACAGGCCCAAGCCGCGGGCGAACCGCTTGCCGACCATCTGGTCGTAGCCCTTGGGCAGCTTGGCGATGACCTGATCGGCCAGGGACCGTTCGGCCGCCGTCACGATGCGGGGGCGGTCGTCGCGCGCGTCGATCCGGCCGATGGCGATGTTTTCCGCCGCGGTCACCGCATAGCGAACGAAGTCCTGAAAGATCACGCCCACGGTGCCGCGCAGCTGGTCCAGGTCATAGTCGCGCAGGTCGCGCCCATCCAGCGTGATGCGGCCTTCGTCCGGGTCATAGAGACGCGCCAGCAGCTTGACGATGGTGGTCTTGCCCGCGCCGTTCTCTCCGACCAGGGCGACCGTCTCTCCGGCGCGCAGGTCCAGCGTCATGCCTCGGATCGCCCAATCGTCGCGGCCCGGATAGCGGAAGCCCACGTTCTCGAACCGGAAGCCCTGCGCGATGGGCACCGGCACCGGCAGCGGATCGGCGGGGCTGGCGATGGCCGGGCGGGCGGTGAAGAAATCGAACAGGTCGTCCAGATACATGGCCTGACCCGCCATGCTGGAGAACCCCGATAGCAGCCCCTCCAGCAAACCGCGCAGACGCAGGAAGCTGCCTGACAGGAAGGTCAGATCGCCAATGGACAGCTGCCCCGTCAGCGTGCGCGCGATGATCCACAGAAAGGCCGCGTAATAGGCCAGCGTGCCAAGCGCGGTCAGCACCGCCATCACCGACAGCTGGCGGCGCTGGATCACCCGGTTCTCCAGATAGAACCGCCGGGCCAGCGTCAGATATCTGTCGCGCAGCCAAGGGCTTAGGCTAAAGATCTTGACCTCTTTCGCGGTCTCGGCGGTGGCTGCGATCATGCGCAGATAGTCGCGTTCGCGCCGGTCTGCGGCGCGGGCGTGGTTCAGCGCATAGGTGCGGGCGTTGAAATGCATCTCTCCCATCAGGGACGGGATCAGCGCCAGCGCCAGCAGCACCACCAACCATGGATTGTAGACCACCAGACCCACGCCGAAGCTGATGACCGTGACGCTGTCCTGCATCTGCTGCATCAACTGGTTCAGCAGGGGGATGCGCCCCATCGTCTGGCGCCGCGCGCGGTCCAGGCGGTCCTGAAAGCTGGCATCCTCGAAGGAGGCCAGGTCCAGATCCGCCGCGTGATCCATCAGCCGGATCGAGATGTCGATGACCAGCTTCTCCTGCAGCAGCGCATCGACATAGGCGACCAGCCGCCCCAGCACGTCCTGCGCGATCGCCAGCGCCAGTTCCAGTGCCACCAGCCCGATCAGCGGATGCGCCAGCCCGCTGTCCCACCAGCCGGCCAGCGTGTCCGGCCCGGCCGCGGCCGACAGGGCCACGACCTGATCGATGATCAGCTTGCCGACCCACAACATCGCGACCGGCATCAGCGCCCGCATCAGGCGCAGCGCCACCATGGCCAGCGTCAGCGCGGGGCTGGCCCGCCAGACCATCACCAGGAAGGGCGGGATGTTCTTCAGCGCCGCCCAACGCGCCGCATAATCGGGGGATGCGGGCGCGTCGGGCGGCATCTCAGGCGGCCTCGGTCCGGCGGGCGTGGGCGATTTCCGCGTCCGTCAGGGGGCCGGGGAAATGGCAGGCGACCTGATGGTCGCCGACCGTCAGTTGCGGCACCGATGCCGCGCATTCGGCCCGCGCCCGCGGACAGCGCGTCCGGAACACGCAGCCCGAGGGCGGGTTCATGGGAGAGGGCAGGTCGCCCGCCAGCGGCACGATGGTCTTGGCGGTCTCGATCGTGGGGTCCGGCACCGGCACGGCCGAGAGCAGCGCCTGCGTATACGGGTGCCGGGGGTCGGCATAGAGCGCCTGCACCGGACCCATCTCCATCACCTTGCCCAGATACAGCACCATCACCCGGTCGCTGATATGTTTCACCACCGACAGGTCATGTGCAATGAAGATCAGCGCCAGCCCCAGATCCTTTTGCAGCCGAATCAGCAGGTTGATCACCTGTGCCTGGATCGACACGTCCAGCGCGGATACCGGCTCATCGCAGATGATCAGCTTGGGCTCCACGATCAGGGCGCGGGCGATGCCGATGCGCTGGCACTGGCCGCCGCTGAATTCATGGGGATAGCGGTTGATCTGGTTGGGCAGCAGGCCGACCTTTTCCATCATCGCCTTGACGCGCTCGCGCACCTGGGCGCGGGGCAGGCCGGGGCGATGCGTGGTCAGGGGTTCGGCGATGATCTGGCCCACCGTCATGCGCGGGTTCAGGCTGGCCAGCGGGTCCTGGAACACCATCTGGATGTCCTGGCGATAGGCCATCATCTGGCGGGGCGTCAGCGCCAGAAGGTCCTTGCCGTCGATCCATTCGGCTTGGCCCGTGGCCGGGACCAGCCCGATCAGGGCGCGGGCCAAGGTCGATTTTCCGCAACCGGATTCGCCCACCACGCCCAGGGTCTCTCCGGGCGCCAGGGCGAAATCGACGCCGTTCACCGCGCGCAGCGGGTTGGGGCGCGTCCAGGGCATCGCGCCCTCGGGGCGGATCTGGAAGGTCACGCGCAGGTCGCGCACGCTCAGAAGATCGCTCATGGCTTGGCCTCCGATCCGGGGGTCTGGGTGGCGCCGGCCGCACCAGCACCGGCGACGGCGCCCTCGGGCAGGTGGTCGTCCGGCGGCGGGGTGTCACCAGCCGCGGCCAGGTCGGGCTGCGGGTCGTCGATCATGCGCCGGGCCAGCACCTCGGCCACGGGGGCGTGGCAGGCACGGGCGCGGCCGGGGGCGAAGACCTCCAGGGCTGGGTCGATGCTGGCACAGCCTTCGCGGCGATAGGGGCAGCGCGGCTCGAACGCGCAGCCCGAGGGCGGGCGGCTCATGTTCGGGGGCTGGCCGGGGATGGCGCGCAGGTCCTCATCGTCCTGATCAACACGCGGGATCGCGTCTAGAAGGCCCTGGGTGTAGGGATGCGTGGGTTCGGCAAAGATCGGGCGCACCGGCCCGGTTTCCCGGATGCGGCCGCCATACATGACAGCAACCCGTTCGCATGACCCCGCGACCACGCCCAGATCATGGGTGATCAGGATCATGGCCATGCCGAAATCGCGTTGCAGGTCCGACAGCAGGGCCATGATCTGCGCCTGCACCGTCACGTCCAGCGCGGTCGTGGGCTCATCCGCGATCAGCAGCTTGGGGCGGCACAGCAGCGCCATGGCGATCATCACCCGCTGCCGCATGCCGCCCGAGAATTCATGCGGATAAAGCCGCACGCGCCCCTTGGCATCGGGAATCTTGACCGCGTCCAGCATCTGCACGGCCTGCGCGACGGCGTCGCGTTTCGACAGACCCTTGTGCAGGGTCAGCACCTCGGCCATCTGGTCGGCTACCCGCATATAGGGGTTCAGGGAGGTCATCGGGTCCTGAAAGATCATCGCGATCTGTTCGGCCCGGATGCGGTTCAGCACCTTGGGCGGGGCGTTCAGGATCTGTTGCCCGTCAAACAGGACGCTGCCCGAGGCGCGGCCGTTGCGCGCCAGCAGCCCCATGATCGCGAAGGACAGCTGCGACTTGCCGCTGCCGGATTCGCCAACGATGCCCAGGGTTTCGCCCGCATCGACGGACAGGGTCACGTCGTTGACGGCCCGCACCTCGGCATCGTTGGTCTGGAAGCGGACCGCAAGGTCGCGCAATTCGAGAAGGGCCATCTCAGCGCTCCTTTGGGTCGAGGGCATCGCGCAGGCCGTCGCCCACGAAGAAGAAGCCGAACAGGGTGATGACGAAGAAGAACAACGGGAAGGCCAGCTGCCACAGCGTGCCATAGTTCATCGTGCCTGCGCCTTCCGAGATCAACGCGCCCCAGCTGGTCAGAGGTTCCTGAACGCCCAGGCCCAGGAAGCTGATGAAGCTTTCCGTCAGGATCATCAGCGGCACCAAGAGCGTCGCATAGACCGCGACCACGCCCAGAAGGTTCGGGACGATATGGCGGATGATGATGCGGAAGGACGAGACGCCGGTGGCGCGCGCGGCCTCGATGAATTCTCGGTTCTTGAGGCTAAGGGTCTGGCCGCGAACGATTCTGCTCATGTCCAGCCAGGAGATCAGGCCGATGCCCAGGAACAGCATCGACATGGACCGCCCGAACATCACCAACAGCAGGATCAGCACGAACATGTAGGGAATCGACATCAGGATATCGACCGTCCGCATCATGATCTGGTCGGTGCGCCCGCCGACATATCCCGCCGTCGCGCCATAGAGCGTGCCGACGATGACGGCGATGGCCGCCCCCACGACGCCGACCATCAGGCTGATGCGCGTGCCCTGCACGACGCGTGCATACAGGTCGCGGCCCAGGTTGTCGGTGCCGAAGAAGTGGCCGTTTTCCATGGACGGCTGACCCATCTGGGCAACCTGGCCCATGACGCTGAAATCCAGCTCCTCGTTCGACCATTGGGCGAGATAGCCGCCGAAGATCGCGAACAGCGATACCAGCACCAGGATCGTCAGGCCCAGCATCGCGGCCCGGTTGCGAAAAAAGCGGCGACGCGCGTCGGCCCAGGGGCTGCGGCCGCGGACCTCTGCCTCGACGAAACGGTCGGACAGGGACTGCATCTTGGATTGATCGATGACCATGACCTAGTACCTGATCTTGGGGTCGATCCATGCGTAAAGCACGTCGACGATGAGGTTGAAGAGGATGGTCAGCGCGCCCACCAGGATGGTGACGCCCATCATCACGGCATAGTCGCGGTTCAGCGCGCTGTCCACGAAGGCCTTGCCGATGCCGCCGGTCGAGAAATAGATGTCGATCACCACCGACCCGGTGATCATCGACACGAAGACCGGCCCCAGATAGCTGATCACCGGCAGCATCGCGGGTTTCAGCGCGTGGCGGATGATGACGCGGTGTTCGGGCATTCCCTTGGCCCGCGCCGTGCGGATGTGGTTCGAGCCCAGCACCTCCAGCATCGACGACCGGGTGATCCGCGCGATTGATGCCATGTAGCTGGTCGACAGTGCGATCACCGGCATGATCCAGAAGCTGGGATTGCTGAAGCTCCAGCCGCCGCCCGGCAGCAGCCCGTACCACAGGGTCAGGACCAGCACCAACAGCGGTGCCATCACGAAGTTCGGCAGCACCTGCGCGCCGATGGACATGCCCACGGCCAGATAGTCGACCCAGCTGTTGTGCCAGATCGCCGCCACCACCCCCAGGGCCACGCCCACGACGACGGCGGCCACGAAGGACAGCCCGCCATAGGTCAGCGTCACCGGAAATCCGCTGGCGATCAGCTGGTTCACGGTGCGGTCGGGATAGACGAAGCTGGGGCCGAAGTCGAAATGCACGACCACGTTGACCAGATAGTTCCAGATCTGCAGCCACAGCGGATCGTTCAGACCGTACTGCGCCTCCAGGTTGGCAAGGACGGCCGGGGGCAGGGCGCGTTCGCCCGTGAAAGGTCCGCCCGGTGCGATCTGCATCAGGACGAAGGAGAAGACGATCAGCAGAAGCAACGTGGGTATCGCCACCGCCAGCCGTCGCAGGATGAATGCGAACATCGCGTGGGGCCTTCCCTGCGGGATGGTTGAAAAATGACAGGGCCGGGGCGGTCGTGCCGCCCCGGCCCCCGGTCAGGATGGCTGCTTATTCCGCGACGCGGTACAGGTCCTTGGCGTACCAGGTGTTCAGCAGGTTCTCGCGCGGCAGGCCCTTGATGGCCGGGTTGATCATGTCGACCTTGGCATAGTGATAGACGAAGACCGCCGGATTCTCGTCGGCCAGGATCTCCTCGGCGCGCTGATAGAGGGGCGTGGTGTCCTCTGCCGTGCGGGCCTCGACCAGCAGCTTGTCGTATTCCTCGTTCGACCACTTGCCGCTGTTGTAGCCGTCGGTGCGGAACCAGTCCAGGAAGGTCGTCGCCTCGTTGTAGTCGGCGCACCAGGCATAGCGTGCGATCTCGAAGTCCTGGTTCTGCAGGCGGTCGGTATGGACGGCCCATTCGACGTTGTTCAGCTCGATCTCGATGCCAAGGGGGCGCCAGAACTGCTGGGCCGCGATGGCCAGCAGGCGGTGGCTGTCGTCGGTGTTGTACTGCAGCTGCAGGCGCACCGGGTTGTCGGGACCGTAACCGGCCTCGGCCAACAGCTCGGCGGCGCGGGCCATGCGGTCTTCCTGCGACATGTCCTTCATGCCGCCCTCGGGCGCGGCAAAGCCGTTGATGGCCCAGTGCGTCCAGGTGTAGGCGGGCTCCTGTCCGCCCTGCAGGACCTGATCCACGATGACCTCACGGTTCAGCGACAGGGCCAGCGCCTCGCGGACACGTTCGTCCTTCAGCGCCTCGGGGCCCTTCTCCGACAGGTTGAACACATAGGCGTAGGAGCAGCCGTAGGGGACAGACACGGCCTCTTCGGGGGATGCCTCGGACAGGCGCGGGTACTGGCCGGCGGGGATCTGGACGCGGTCCAGCTCTCCGGCCTGATAGCGGGTCAGGGCCACGTTGTTGTCGTTGACGGTCACGCCGCGGACGGTCTGCATCACGACGTTCTCGGCATCCCAGTATTCCGGGTTCTTCTCGAAGACGATCTCGACGCCCAGATTGTGGCTGGCCAGGGTATAGGCCCCGTTGCCGACCAGGTTGGCGGGCTGCACCCAGGCATCACCATGCTCCTCGACCACCGCGCGGGGCACGGGATAGGTCGTGGTGTGCGACAGGGTGTTCAGGAAATAGGGGGTGGGCGTGGTCAGCGTGACCTGCAGCGTCTTGTCGTCCAGCGCGACGACGCCCAGCTGGTCGGGCTCCATCTCGCCCGCGATGATCTGCGTGGCGTTCTGCAGGTTCATCAGCTCCATGTACCAGGCGTATTCCGACGCGGTCTCGGGCGTGACGACACGCTGCCAGGCATAGACGAAGTCGTCTGCCGTCACCGGGTCGCCGTTCGACCACTTGGCGTCGCGCAGCGTGAAGGTGTAGGTCAGGCCGTCCTCGGACATCTCGTGGCTTTCGGCGACGCCGGGGATCATGTTGCCCGCGGCATCCTCTATCATCAGGCCCTCGAACAGCGAGCGCAGCGCGTCCGAACCCTCGACGTCGGTGTTCTTGGCCGGGTCAAGCGACTTGATCGCGTCCAGCAGCCAATAGGTATAGGTCTGGTTCTCGGCCAGGGTCTCGCCTTCGGCAGGCTGCACGGCCCAAGCGGGCATCGCCAGCGCGGTCAGCAGGGCGGTCGTCGCGAAAAGCTTGGTCATCCCAACTCCTCCAAGTTGTCTGTCGGTGTCGTTTCGCACCGGAATGGCGCGAGGTTTAGTGAAAGCACGGGTGTGGGCAAGCGGCGTTTCGCGCTTTCCAACCCGACCGCCCTGTGGAAAACAGGCCCGCATGACGCAACGGGGACATATCACGCTGGTGACGGGCGGCGCGCGGTCGGGCAAGTCGGCCCTGGCAGAGCGGCTTGTCCTGCGCCATGCAATGCCGCGCATCTATATCGCCACCGCCCAGGCCCGCGACACCGAGATGGGTGAAAGAATCAAGGCGCATCAACAGGATCGCGGACAGGGCTGGCGCACCATCGAAGAACCGCTGGATCTGGCCGGCACGCTGCGCGCGACCGACGGACAGGGCGTGCGCCTTGTGGATTGCCTGACGCTGTGGATGTCGAACTGCATGGGTTCGGCGGATATCGGCGCATTGACGGTGACGTTACGTCAGCAATGCTGTCCTGTCGTGCTGGTAAGCAACGAATTGGGGCAGGGGATCGTGCCGGACAATGCCTTGGCCCGCCGGTTCCGCGACGATCACGGCCGGATGAACCAGGCGGTGGCGGCACTGGCCGACCAGGTCTGGATGGCCGTCAGCGGCATGCCCCTGCGCCTGAAACCCATGGCAGAGAGCCCCGATGACCCGATTTGACCAGACCGCTGCCGACGGTGCCGCCGCGCGCCAGGCCACCTTGACGAAACCCGCCGGATCGCTTGGCCGGCTGGAGGCGCTGGCCGTGTTCATGGCAGGCTGGCAGGGGACCGACCGCCCCACGCTGGACCGCGCGCAGGCGCTGGTATTTGCGGGCAATCACGGGATCACGGCACAGGGCGTCACGCCCTTTCCACCCGCGGTGACGGCGGCGATGGTCGCGAACTTTCGTGCAGGCGGCGCGGCGATCAATCAGCTGTGCCGTGTGGCGGGGGCCGATCTGGGCATCGTCGCGCTGGATCTGGACCGGCCCACGGCCGATTTCACCCAAGGCCCCGCGATGTCGTCGGCCGAGGTCGACCATGCGATGGCGCAGGGCGCCGCCGCCGTCGATTCCACCGCCCAGGTCCTGCTGCTGGGAGAGATGGGGATCGGCAATTCCACCACCTCGGCCGCATTGGCGGCGGCGACCTTTGGCGGACGGGCCGAGGACTGGGTCGGCCCCGGCACCGGCGCGCAGGGCGCGATGCTGGCCGCCAAGGTCCGCGTCGTGACGGAAGGGCTGGCCCGCCACGCCGTGACCGGCACCCACGACACGCTGGCCGCGTTCGGCGGTCGCGAACAGGCGGCCATCTGCGGCGCGGTACGCCGTGCACGGGACCTGCGCATTCCGGTGATCCTGGACGGGTTCATCTGCACCGCCGCCGCCGCCGTGCTGACCCGCGATGATCCCGACGCACTGTCCCACTGCCTAATCGGCCATGAAAGCGCCGAACCGGGGCACCGACGCGTGATCGCGTCGCTGGCGATGCAGCCCGTCCTGTCGCTGGACATGCGCTTGGGCGAGGGGTCCGGCGCCGCCGTGGCCCTTCTGGTGCTGCGCGCCGCGCTGGAGTGCCACAACGGCATGGCGACCTTTGCCGAGGCCGGGATTGTCTAGGTCGCACCAGATCGTCCTGGCGCTGGTTTTCCTGACGCGGCTGCCGCTTGGCCGCCTCCTGCCGCCCGAGGTTTTGCCGCTGTCCCGCGCGGCCTGGGCCTTTCCGCTGGCGGGGGCGGTGCTGGGACTGCTGGCCGGGGTGCCCCTGTGGATCATGGGGACGGGCCTGCTGCCGGCGGCGCTGTCCGTCGCCCTGGCCGTCTGGCTGACCGGTGCGCTGCACGAGGATGCGCTGGCCGATTTCGCCGATGCGGGCGGCGGACGGGACCGCGCCGACCGGCTGCGGATCATGCGCGAATCGACCATCGGCAGCTATGGCGCGGCCGCGCTGGTGGCGACGGGCGTGATCCGCGTGGCGGCGCTGGCGGCGCTTGGACCGCTGGCGCTGATCGCGGCGGCCGCGGCGGGACGAGTGGCACCGGTGATGCTGATGCGTGCCCTGCCGCCGGCGCGGACCGACGGGCTGGGTCAGGGGGCCGGACAACCCTCGCGCCGGGCGGTGGTGGCGGCCACGCTGACGGGCGTTCTGGCGCTGCTGCTGGGTGCGCCGGGACCGGGGGCCGCGACCTTGGCGATGGCGCTGGTCGGGCTGTCGGTCGTGGCGGTCTCGCGCCGCGCCTGCCGTCTGCTGGGCGGGCAGACGGGCGATGTGTTGGGCGCGTCGGTGCTGCTTGCGGAATGTGCGGCGCTGGTCGGGATGGCCGCGCTGACCTAGGGTCAACTGGCGGAAAACCTTGACCCGTGCAGGCCGCTTGCCGCATATCCTGCCAGCCAGAACGACCGGGTCAACCGGACTGCGGCCAAAGGCCGTACCTTGAGGGAGGAGCATATCATGAGCGGCCTGTTGGCCCTTTCGCGCGGCATCGACCGCGTCACGACGCTGATCGGGCGCAGCGTCGCCTGGCTGATCCTGCTGGCCGTCGTCATCAGCGCCGTCAACGCGGTCGTCCGCAAGGTGTTCAGCATGTCGTCGAACGCCTGGCTGGAGGCGCAGTGGTACCTGTTCGGCGCGGCCTTCATGCTGGCCTCGGCGTGGACGCTGCTCGAGAACGAACATATCCGCATCGACGTGATCTATGGCCGCTGGTCGCGCCGGGTGCAGCACTGGATCGACCTTCTGGGCACGATCCTGTTCCTGATGCCCTTCACCACGGTCATGCTGTGGCTGACCTGGCCCGCCCTGATGGGCAGCATCCGCACCGGAGAGATCTCGATGAACGCGGGCGGCCTGCCGCTCTGGCCGGCGCGGGGCGTGCTGGTGGTGGGCTTTGGCCTGCTGTTCGCCCAGGGCCTGTCCGAGATCGTGAAAAAGATCGCCGTCATGCGCGGCATCATTCCCGATCCGCACCAGAACACCGGCCCGAACGAGGCCGCCAATCACGAGGCCGGGCTGATGCTGACGGGCCGCACCGACCAGACCGATGAACCGGAGCGCCGCCCGTGATCGACCTTATCGCCCACAACCTTGCCCCCATCATGTTCTTCTCGATGGTGGCGTTCCTGCTGTTCGGCTATCCGATCGCCTTTGCGCTAGCGGCCAACGGGCTGCTGTTCTTCTTCTTCGGGGTGTTCCTGACGCCCCTGTCCGACCAGGTGAACCTGGGCTGGAACCTGCTGGGGGCGCTTGGGGACCGCGTCTTCGGCGTGATGCGGAACGACACGCTGCTGGCCATCCCGTTCTTCACGCTGATGGGGATCGTGCTGGAACGGTCCCGCATGGCCGAGGAGCTGCTAGACACCATCGGCCAACTGTTCGGCCCGGTCCGCGGCGGCCTTGCCTATGCCGTGATCCTGGTGGGCGCGCTGCTGGCGGCCACGACCGGCGTGGTCGCGGCCTCGGTTATCTCGATGGGCCTGATCTCTCTGCCGATCATGATGCGCTACGGCTATGACAAAAGCCTGTCGACGGGCGTGATCGCGGCGTCGGGAACGCTGGCGCAGATCATTCCGCCGTCGCTGGTGCTGATCGTGCTGGCCGACCAGCTGGGACGTTCCGTCGGCGACATGTACAAGGCGGCGATGGTCCCGGCGCTGGCGCTGGTCGGCGTCTACATCGTCTATGTCCTGATCCTGTCGATCCTGCGCCCCAAGGCCATGCCCGCCCTGCCGCTGGAGGCGCGCAGCCTGGGCGGCGGCGGCTGGTCGCTGGCCGTGGTGATCGTGCTGGCCGTCGCGATCTTCCAGCTGGCCAGCCGCTGGATGGACGCCAACGGCGTCACGAACGCGCCCATCTGGGCGGCGACCCTGGCGGTCGTGGCCCTGCTGATCCTGGCGGTCGCCGACCGTGCCACGGGCGGGCGCTGGCTGTCGCCGATGACGCGGCAGGTCATCATCGTGATGATCCCGCCCCTGGCGCTGGTCTTCCTGGTGCTGGGCACGATCTTCCTGGGCATCGCCACGCCTACCGAAGGCGGCGCGATGGGTGCGATGGGCGCGCTGATCCTTTCGGCGATCAAGCGCCGCCTCAGCTTCGACGTGCTGAACCAGGCGCTGCTGTCGACGGTCAAGCTGTCGGCCTTCGTGATGTTCATCCTGCTGGGCGCGACCGTCTTCTCGCTGACCTACTATTCGGTCAACGGCCATATCTGGGTGCGCGACCTGCTGACCGCGCTGCCCGGCGGGGTCACGGGCTTCCTGATCGTGTCCTGCATCATCATCTTCATCCTTGGCTTCTTCCTGGACTTCTTCGAACTGGCCTTCGTCATCGTGCCGCTGCTGATCCCGGCGGCGAATGCGCTTGGCGTCGACCTGGTCTGGTTCGGGGTGATCCTGGCGGTGACGATGCAGACATCGTTCCTGACGCCGCCCGTGGGCTTTGCGCTGTTCTATCTGCGTTCGGTCGCGCCGCGGAAATCCTATCGGGACAAGATCACCGGTCTGATCATGGACCCGATCACCACCCTGAACATCTATCGCGGCGCGGTTCCCTTCGTGGGGCTTCAGGTCCTGATGATCGCGGCGGTAATCGCGTTCCCGGGCATGGTCATGCACTACAAGGGACCGGTCGTGGACACGTCGAACATGCGGATCGAGATCCCCATGGGCGGCGGCCTTGGTGGGGGGCTTGGCGGCGGTCTGGGTGGTGGCCTCGGTGGTGGGCTGGGCGGCGGCGGCGCGGCCCCGCAGGGTGGCAGCGGCGGGTTCGGCACGCTTGGCGGATTGGGCGGATCGCCTTTCGGCCAGCAGCAGCCGGCTCCGGCGACGCCGACCCCGGACGCAACCGCCCCGGACGCACCCGCACCGGCCAACCCTACGCCGGAAGCCGCGACCCCCGAGGCGGCGGCACCCTCCGGCGGAATGGGCCTGGGCTTCGGCGGGCCTCCTCCGGGCCTGTCGGGGAACTGACGGGCGGGCCCGTCACCGCGGGCCCGATGCACCAACGAAAAACCCCCGCGCAGCACCTGCGCGGGGGTTTCGCATTCCGATGGGGTCGTCCGATCAGCCGCCGACGGCCAGGGTGCCGTTGCGCTGCTGGATCATCATGAAGGTGTCGAACGTGTATTCCGCGGTCTGCTGGTACAGGTACCAGTCGTCGCGGAACTGCAGCATCGCCTCGTACTGCGTCTTGAAGGACTCGTTCTCGGCCGAGACCTCGGCATAGACCTCGTTCGCGGCGGCGAAGGATGCGGCCAGCACCTCCTCGCTGAACGAGCGCAGCTGCGCGCCCGAACCGACCAGCTCCTTAAGCGCGGTCGGGTTCTTCATGTCGTATTTCGCCAGCATGTTCTGGTCGGTAGCCTGGGCGCAGGTCCGGAACAGCGACTTGTAGTTCTCCGGCAGTTCGTCCCATTTGCCCTTGTTCACGAAGAAGCTGACCGTCGGGCCACCCTCCCAGAACCCGGGATAGTAGTAGTAGGGCGCGACCTTCTGGAAGCCCAGCTTGCTGTCGTCATAGGGGCCGACCCATTCGGCCGCGTCGATCGTCCCACGCTCCAGCGAGGGATAGATGTCGCCGCCGGCGATCTGCTGCGGCACCACGCCCAGCTTCTCGACGACCCGGCCCGCCAGGCCGGAAATGCGCATCTTCAGGCCCTGCATGTCGGCCAGAGAGTTGATTTCCTTACGATACCAGCCGCCCATCTGCACGCCGGTGTTGCCGCCCGGATAGCTGACCAGATTGTACTTTTCCAGGAAGGTGTTGTAGTTCTCGATGCCGCCGCCCTGATAGTTGTAGGCGTTCTTGGCGCGGGCCGAGAAGGTGAACGGCAGGTCGGCACCGCAGGCGAAGGCCGGGTCCTTGCCCCAGTTGTAGTAGCCTACCGAATGCGAACATTCGACGGTGCCGTCCGTGGTCGCGTTGATGGCGTCCAGGCCCGGCACGATCTCTCCGGCCGAGAACACCTGGATCTGGAAGCGGCCGTCGGTCGCCTCGGACAGGCGCTGAGAGATTTCCTCGGCGCCGCCATAGATGGTGTCCAGCGACTTGGGAAAGCTGGAGGCCAGGCGCCAGTTGATCTGCGGTGCCTCTTGCGCGATGGCGGGCGCGGCCAGCACGCTGCCAGCTGCCGCCGCAGCACCGCCGATGGACGCCCGCGCGATGAAGGACCGCCGGTCCAACGCTTTGGAATCTTTCATTCTGTCTCCTCCGCTTGGGTCGGTGGGCCCCCTCGGCCCGCAACTTCCCACCCTGCATGGCCGACAGTTTAGCCCCGCTTTCAGGCCTGTCGAGTGTTCTGAGACCGATCCCCCAAAGTTATTTCACGCCGCCGGCCCTGATGCGGTCGCGCAACCGCACACAGGCGATTGTGCCCGCAAAAACGGCGCATTATCAGGGATGTCGCGGCAAGGAGGCTCAGATGCGCATCGAGGATTGGCAGCCCGACCTGACCGGCCAGCCCGGACCCAAGTTCCGCGCCCTGGCCAACGCCCTGCGCGAGGCCGCGCGGTCGGGCCAGTTGGCGCCCGGCACGCGCCTGCCGCCGATGCGCGACCTGGCCTGGCGGCTGAAGGTCACGACCGGAACCGTCGCCCGGGCCTATCAGGTGGCCGCCGCCGAAGGCGTCGTGGAAAGCCATGTGGGGCGCGGCAGCTTCATCGCCGCGGCGCGCCCCCGTCGCCCGGTGCCGCAGCCGCTGCTGTACGAAAGCCTGGACCACCCCGCATCGCCGCAGGGCCCGGCCGACCTGCGCATTCCGCAGCTGCCCGATTGCGGTCAGGCACGGGTCCTGGCCACGCATCTGGCGGCGATGGCGGCGGACATGGACGCGTCGGTCCTGGATTACACCCCGCTCAGCCGCGACCAGGATTGCCGGGGCGCGGCGCTGGACTGGATGTCCGTCCGACCCCTTGGGACGGTGGCCGACCACGACATGGTCCTGACGCACGGTGGTCAGCACGCGATCACCCTGGTCATGGCGCTGTGCCTGGCGGATCAGCCCGCGCAGGTCATGGTCGAGGCGCTGACCTATCCCGGCATCACCCACGCGGCACGCCTGATGCGCGCCCAGACACAGGCGGTGGCGCTGGACGATCAGGGCATGATCCCCGAGGATCTGGACCGCGTCGCCCGCGCCACGGGGGCGCGGCTGGTGTGCCTGACGCCCTCGGCACAGAACCCGACGCTGGCGTCGATGGGGGCCGCCCGCCGCGGCCGCATCGTCGAAGTGGCCCGCCGCCACGACCTGCAGATCATCGAGGACGAATGCTATGCGCCCAGCCCGCGCCCCGATGCGCCCCCCAGCCTGCGCGCCCTGGCGCCCGAGCGGGTCTGGCATGTCAGCAGCCTGTCGAAGATCATCGCCGCGGGCCTGCGCTTCGGCGTGCTGATCTGCCCCGAGGGGATGGGCCAGGCGGGGCGCGTCGCCGCGCAGCACAGTCATATGGGCCTGTCACAGCCGATCACCGGGCTGGTGACGCGGCTGCTGCGGTCCGGCGATGGCGATCGGATCGCCCGCGAGGTTCAGGCGCAGGTGGCGGACCGGCTCGCCTTGGCGCAGGAGGCGTTGGCGGGTCTGGATGCGCGGGGTCAGGCCGGCGTGCCGATGGTCTGGCTGCCGCTGCCCGCGCCCTGGACGGCCGCCGATTTCGCGTCGCGCGCGGCGGCGGCGGGGGTGATCGTGCGCCCGTCGTCGGATTTCTGCGGACCGGCACAGGAGCAGGTGCAGGGAGTGCGCATCGCGCTGAACTGTCGGATGCCGCGCGACAGGCTGGCCGCCGCGCTGCAGACCCTGGGCCAGATGGCAAGGTCCGGCCCCGAGGCGGGGCCGGACTGAGGGGTCAGCGTAGGATGCTGCGACCTGCGTATTCGGCGGTGGCGCCCAGCATTTCCTCGATGCGGATCAGCTGGTTGTATTTCGCCAACCGGTCGGAACGGGCCAGCGAACCGGTCTTGATCTGACCACAGTTGGTGGCGACGGCCAGGTCGGCGATGGTCGCGTCCTCGGTCTCGCCCGAACGGTGCGACATGACGCTGGTATAGCCCGCGCGGTCGGCCATGCGCACGGCGTCCAGCGTTTCAGACAACGTGCCGATCTGGTTGACCTTGACCAGCAGGCTGTTGCCGCAGCCGCGCTCGATCCCCTGGGCCAGGCGCACGGGGTTGGTCACGAACAGGTCGTCGCCGACCAGTTGCACGCGGTCGCCCAGACGGTCGGTCAGCATCTTCCAGCCGTCCCAGTCATCCTCGGCGCAGCCATCCTCGATCGACAGGATCGGATAGGCGTCGCAGAGCGCGGCCAGGTAATCAACATTCTCGGCCGGAGACAGGGACTTGCCCTCGCCCTTCATCTCGTACTTGCCGCCCTTGAAGTATTCGGTGGAGGCGCAGTCCAACGCCAGCATGATGTCGTCGCCGGGACGATAGCCGGCCTTCTCGATGGCCTTCAGGATGAAATCCAGGGCGTCGCGGGTCGAGGACAGGTTCGGGGCAAAGCCGCCCTCGTCGCCGATACCCGTGGACAGGCCCGCCGCCGACAGCTCCTTCTTCAGCGTGTGGAAGATTTCCGACCCCATGCGCACGGCTTCGCGGATGTTCTCCGCGGCGACGGGCATGATCATGAATTCCTGGATGTCGATCGGGTTGTCGGCATGTTCGCCGCCGTTGATGATGTTCATCATCGGGACCGGCAGGATGCGCGCGCTGGTGCCGCCGACATAGCGGTAGAGCGGCTGGTTGGTCGCATCCGCCGCAGCCTTGGCCACCGCCATCGACACGCCCAGGATCGCGTTGGCGCCCAAGCGGCCCTTGTTGGGCGTGCCGTCCAGCTCGCACATCATCATGTCGATGGCGCGCTGTTCGGTCGAATCCTCGCCCACCAGGTTCTCGGCGATCTCGCCGTTGACGGCGGCCACCGCCTCCAGCACGCCCTTGCCCATATAGCGGGACTTGTCACCGTCGCGTTTTTCGACTGCCTCGTGCGCGCCGGTCGACGCGCCGGAGGGAACGGCCGCGCGGCCCATGGTGCCGTCTTCCAGGGTCACGTCGACCTCGACGGTCGGGTTGCCGCGGCTGTCCAGGATTTCACGGGCGAAGATGTCGATGATGGCGGTCATAAGCGCACTCCGGTTGATGCTTGGCGCCTTGTTAGCGCCGCAAGCCCGGTTTCGCAATCTTCACGGAAAGCGGATGCGCGCCCAGATCGGCAGGTGGTCGGACGCGTCGCGCGCGCCCGCTTCGTTGAAGACGCCGGTTTCCAGGACGTGCAGGTTCGTGGACAGGGCCATCCGGTCCAGCCGCAGCCGGGGCAGGGGTGCGGGCCAGGACGGTCCCGGCGCCACGACCCTGAACCCGGCCAGCGATTCAAGGCCCCGGTCGTCGCGCCATTCGTTGAAATCGCCCATCATCACGATGTGGTCGTCCGCGATCCGAGAGGCCTGCGCGGTGATCCGGGCCAGCTGCGCGCGCCGCGACGATCGCGCCAGCCCCAGATGGGCGCCGATCAGTGTCAGGCCCGGCAGGCGCAGGGCCACCGCGCCGCGCGGCTCCAGACCCGGCAGGGGCAAGCGGCGCAGCACCGCCTGTTCGGCCAGATGCGGGCGCATCAGGATCGTCTGGCCATGCCAACCCAGGCTGCTTTCGGTCGTGCCGTAGATGTCGGCAGGCACCAGACCCGTTTCCGACTGGATCAGGTTGCGCGGCAGGGCCTCGGGGCGGGCGCCAAGGCGAAAATCCACCTCCTGCAGGGCGATGATGTCCGGGTCCAGCGACCGGATCACCGCCAGGTTGCGCAGCGGCGCATGCGGGCCGGTCATCCCGCGGCACTTGTGCAGGTTGTAGCTTGCGATCTTCAGCATCAATCCATCCGAGCTGGCGTTGCGGGTGATCTTGGCGGGGTCCGCGTCACGCGCAAGGGGCAGGCGCGCACAACCCCGTCAGGTGCCGCAGAACGTCTGGCGAACCGCCTGCGCAGGTGTCGGTGCCTGCGCCAGATCTGCCCAATCGGTGCGCAGGTCGCGCGGATGGGTGATCGCGTCGAACAGTCGTTCGAAAGGCGCCATGTCGCCCGCCACGGCGGATGCGATCGCCTGTTCGACCCGGTGGTTGCGCGGAATGCGCTGCGGGTTGGCCCGGACCATCGCGGTCGTGTCGGGCGACAGCGCCTGCCAGTCGCGGGCCCAGGTGTCGAAGGCCGCGGGGTCGGCGAATTCGTCGCGCGCGGTCCCGTCCGACAGGCCCGCGAAGACACGGGTGAAATCGGCCCGCTGTTCGGCCATCATCTGCAGCAGGCTCTCGATCAGCGACTGGTTCGCGGCACCATCGATGCCCAGCTTGTCGCCGAACCGGCGCAGCCATGCGGCCTGATACAGCGGTGCAAAGCGATGGACGGCGGTGGTCGCGGCCTCGACCGCGGCCTCCTCCTCTCCCATCAGGGGGATCAGGCAGGTCGCGAACTGGGCCAGGTTCCAGACGGCGATCTGGGGCTGGTTCGCCCAGGCATAGCGGCCCTGGCGGTCGATCGAGGAAAAGACCGTATCGGGGTGATAGACATCCATGAAGGCACAGGGCCCGTAATCGATCGTCTCGCCCGAGATCGCCATGTTGTCGGTGTTCATCACCCCGTGGATGAAGCCCAGCGCCATCCATTGCGCGATCGTTTCAGCCTGCGCGGCGACCACCCGGTCCAGCAGGGCCAGGGGGCCGTCCGCGTCAGGATAGTGGCGCGCGATCACGTGGTCGGTCAGGGCCGCCAGTGCATCCTTGCGGTCGCGCACGGCAAAGTACTGGAACGTGCCGACGCGGATGTGGCTGGCGGCGACGCGGGTCAGGACGGCACCGGGCAGGCCGCCCTGTTCGCGCCACACCTGATCGCCGGTGGCGACGGCGGCCAGCGCACGGGTCGTAGGCACGCCCATCGCCGCCATGAATTCGCTGACCAGGTATTCGCGCAGCACCGGCCCCATCCAGGCCCGCCCGTCGCCGCGACGAGAGAAGGGCGTCGGCCCCGACCCCTTCAGCTGGATGTCAAAACGTGCCCCGTCGGGGGCCACGATCTCTCCCAGAAGGACGGCGCGCCCGTCGCCCAGCTGCGGCACGAAGCCGCCGAACTGGTGCCCGGCATAGGCTTGGGCCAGCGGCGCCGCACCCTGCGGGACGGCATTGCCCGACAGCATCTCGACCGTCAGCGCGTCGCGGTCCAGCCCTAGACGATCCGCCAAAGGTCCATTCAGCGCAAGCAGGCTGGGGGCGGTCACGGGGGTGGGGTCCACGCGGGCAAAGAACCCTTGCGGCATCCGGGCATAGCTGTTGTCGAAACGGATCATCGCGGTCTCCTTTGACCATTACATAGGCGCGCATCCCGGCATTGCCAGCCCGGAACCCTTGCGCCACAGGCGTCAAGGGCGTATCGGCATCCGGCAAAAGGAGCTGTCCCATGAAATTTCTCGACCTCGCCAAAGTCTATATCCGCTCGGGCGGGGGTGGCGCGGGCTGCGTGTCGTTCCGCCGCGAGAAGTTCATCGAATACGGCGGTCCCGATGGTGGTGACGGCGGCCGCGGCGGCGATGTCTGGGCCGAGGCGGTCGATGGGCTGAACACCCTGATCGATTTCCGCTATCAGCAGCATTTCTTTGCCAAGTCCGGCCAGCACGGCATGGGCAGCCAGATGACCGGCAAGTCCGCCGACGACGTCGTGCTGCGGGTGCCCGTCGGCACCGAGATCCTGGACGAGGACGAGGAGACCGTGATCGCGGACATGACCGAGGTCGGACAGCGCGTGCTGTTGGCCAAGGGCGGCAACGGGGGCTGGGGGAACCTGCATTTCAAGTCCTCGACCAACCGCAGCCCGCGCACTGCCAATCCTGGGCTGGAGGGGGTCGAGCGGACCATCTGGCTGCGGCTGAAGCTGATCGCGGATGCGGGCCTTGTGGGCCTGCCCAATGCCGGCAAGTCGACCTTCCTGGCTGCCGTGTCGAACGCGCGTCCCAAGATCGCCGACTACCCCTTCACCACGCTGCACCCCAACCTTGGCGTCGTCGGCGTGGACGGGCGCGAATTCGTGATGGCCGACATTCCGGGTCTGATCGAGGGCGCGAGCGAGGGCCGGGGCCTGGGCGATCAGTTCCTGGGCCATGTCGAACGGTCGAACGTGCTGCTGCATCTGGTGGACGGCACATCCGAGACCGTGGCCGAGGATGCGCGCACCATCCTGACGGAACTGGAGGCCTATTCGCCGGTGCTGATGAAGAAGCCGCGCGTGACCGCGCTGAACAAGATCGATGCGCTGGAGGAGGAGGAGATCGCCGAGCGCCGCGCCGCGCTGGAGGCAGAACTGGGCCATCCGGTCATGCTGATGTCGGGCGTGGCCCGGACCGGCGTGACCGACGTGCTGCGCGCGCTGTGGACCCAGATCGAGCCCTCGCGCGCCCCCGTCGCCCCCGAAACGCCCGAGGGGACATGGCAGCCGTGAGCGTGCCGCAGCTTGGCGGGGCCCGCAGGCTGGTCGTCAAGATCGGCTCGGCGCTGCTGGTCGGCCCCGAGGGCCTGCGCGGCGACTGGCTGCGCGGTCTGTGCGATGACGTAGCCGCATGGCGGGCGCAAGGCTGCGACGTCGTGCTGGTCAGTTCGGGATCGATCGCACTTGGGCGGCGGGTGCTGGGCCTGCCTTCCGGCGCGCTGCCGCTGGAACAGGCGCAGGCCGCGGCGGCCGTGGGCCAGATCCGCCTGGCCCGCGCCTATGAGGAGGCCCTGGCACCCCATGGTGTCATCACTGCACAGGTGCTGCTGACGCTGGAGGACAGCGCCGACCGTCGCCGCTATCTGAACAGCCGCGCGACGATGCAGACCCTGCTGGGCCTGGGCGTCGTGCCCATCGTGAACGAGAACGACACCGTCGCCACCGACGAGATCCGCTTTGGCGACAACGATCGCCTGGCCGCGCAGATCGCCGTGACCTGCGGCGCGGACCAACTGCTTCTGCTGTCGGATGTCGACGGGCTCTATACGGCAAACCCCAAGACCGATCCGACTGCCCGCCATCTGCCGGTGATCGAGACGATCACCCCCGAGATCGAGGCGATGGGCGGCGACCCCGTGTCGGGCCTGTCCAAGGGCGGCATGAAGACCAAGCTGATGGCTGCGCGCACCGCGGTGGCGGGCGGGTGTGCGATGGCGATTGCCGAGGGGTCGGTCCTCCGCCCGCTGTCGGCCGTTGCACAGGGCGCCCGGACTACGTGGTTCCTGCCCGAGGCGGATCCGCAGCTTGCCCGAAAGCGCTGGATCGCCGCGATGAAGCCCAAGGGCACGGTCATCGTGGACGATGGTGCGCGCCTGGCGCTTGGCCGTGGCAAATCGCTGCTGCCTGCGGGCGTGACGCAGGTGCAGGGCGATTTCGGGCGCGGCGATCCGGTGGCGATCACCGACCACGCCGGCCAGCGTCTGGCGACCGGGCTGATCCGCTATACCGCAACCGAAGCGCGGGCCATCGCCGGTCATCACTCGGCACAGATCGAGACGATCCTGGGCTATCCCGGTCGGGCGGCATTGATCCATCGCGATGACATGGTGACGTGACGGACGTCTGACGTCCCGTCGGGCAGAGGCACCGGGCGGGGGGTCCGGGGGGCTGGCCCCCCGGCCGTCGCGGGACGCAATCAGCCGCCTACGGGGCGCCGGGCTCCTGTCAGGCGGGCGACGCCGCGGCTGCGGGTCAGGCGGATCGCGGTGCTGCCCGGCGTGGGCAGCGACAGGACGGCCTGCCGCAATGCCAGGATCGCCTCGTCGCTGCTGCGCGGCAGGTCCGCTGGCATGATCGGTGCGCCGATGGTCACGCGATAGGGTTGGCCGGTCTTATTCAACACCTCGTTGAACAGCGTCACGTCGCGCAGCGTCGGATGGATCTTGTCGAACAGATAGAACAGCGCCGAATTTCGCGCCCGGATGCGCAGCGGGATCACCGGCAGGTCGAACTTGCGGGCGATCATTGCGGCGCTCGCCATCCAGGGACGCTCGTTCAGGGTCAGGCCGGTGCGCTTGGCAAGGCGGCCCGACGGAAATATCAGGCCGATCCGGCCCGCCGCAATCGCGTCGCGAGTATAGTCCATCGTCGCGCGGGTCTTGGCATGGCTGCGCTTTTCGACCCGCCATTCGACCGGGGCGATCATGTCGATCATCTGCGGCAAGACGCGGATCATGTCGTGGTTGGCATAGATGAACACGTCGTCGCGCAGCTGCGAGATCACCGCATTCAGGAAGATCCCGTCCGCGATGCCGGTGGGATGGTTGGCCACGATCAGGGCAGGGCCGGTGGCGGGGATATGCTCCAACCCATCGACCTGCAGATCGCGGACGATCAGGTCGCTCATCCGACGGAATATCTCGGCCGGGGGCAGGTCGCGAAACTCGGCGCCCAGATCGACGGTGCGGGGATAGCGCAGAAGATGCATCATCGCCCACCGCGCCACGCGATCGCGGGGACGGCCCGAAAACAGCCAGGGCGCCCGCTCCGCGATCAGCGGGTCCAGGCGCGCCTGCATCTCGGCGCGGGCCTCCTCATGCTTGCCCATCGCGTCCCCCTCAGCGTCCCGCAGCGATCATGCGCGAGACCATCTCGCGTGTATTGCGGCTCAAACCCGCGAGAGATGCGATCCGTTCCAATGCATTGCGCGCGTGATCGCGGCGCGCGGCGTCATAGCGGGGCCATGTCTCGAACGCGGTGGACATGCGCGCGGCGATCTGGGGGTTGACCGCATCCATGCACATCAGCCAATCCGCCGTGAATGCATAGCCCGACCCGTCGGCCGCGTGAAAGCCCGCATGGTTCGCCGCCAGACCGCCCAGCAGCGCGCGAAAGCGGTTGGGGTTCTTCCAGTCGAAATCGGGGCGCGCGGCCAGCCGTTCCGCGATGGCGACGGCGTCAGATGGGGGCGCGGCCATGACCTGGATTCCGAACCATTTGTCCATGACCAGCCGGTTGTCGGCGAACTCGTCGTGCAGCATCCGCAACGCGCTGTCGCCGCGGCCAAGGCGCAACAGCACGGCCAGTGCGGCCATGCGCTCGGTCATGTTGCCCGCGATGCCGAACAGCACCTCGGCCCGGTCGCCGCCGTCGATCCGCCCCAGCAACCCCAGCGCCGCGATGCGCAGCGACCGGCGCGCAGCCGCGTCCGCATCGGGGGAATAGGCGCCCGGCAGGGTCATCGTGTCGTACAGTTCCGCCAGCAGATCCTGATGCGCCATGGCAATGCGGCGGGCCAGCCCCGCGCGCGCCTGGTGGATCGCATCGGGGTCGGGCGTGGTGCCGGTGGCGGCCAAACGGGTCGCGATCTCCTCCTCGCCGGGCAGGTTCAGGCACAGCGCACGGAATGCCGGATCGGCCTCGGCATCGCCGGCCAGCGCGCCGATCGCGGTGATGTAGTCGTCGCCCGCATCCATTCCGCGCGCCAGCTGGGTCAACGCGGACAGCGCCAGTTCGCGCCCTGCCTCCCACCGGGCAAAGGGGTCGGTGTCATGGGCCAGCAGGAAGGCCCGCGTCGCATCGTCCATCTGCCGCTGCAGCATCACGGGGGCCGAGAACCCGCGCAGGACCGAGGCGACGGGCCGTGCACCCAGACCCTCGAAGCTGAAGCTTTGCCGATCCTCGGTCATCTCCAGGACGCGGGTCGGCGCGACCTCGTCGCCGTTTGGGCCGATCAGGCCGACCGCGATCGGGATGACCCGAGCCGGCTTGTCGGGTTGGCCGGGAGTGGGCGGCGTCTGCTGCGTGAAGTCCAGCGTCAGCGTGCCGTCCTGCCAGGTTTCCTGCAGGGTCAGAACAGGGGTCCCGGCGTCGGTGTACCAGCGCTTGAACTGTGCAAGGTCACGGCCGGTGGCATCCTCGAAGACCTTCAGCCAATCCTCGATGGTGGCGGCATCGCCGTCGTGGCGGTCGAAGTACAGGTCCAGCGCGCGGGCATAGCCGTCGTCGCCGACCAGCCGCTTCAGCATGCCGATGACCTCTGCGCCTTTCTCATAGACCGTCGCGGTATAGAAGTTGTTGATCTCCTCGTACCGGTCGGGACGCGGGGGATGGGCCAGCGGACCCTGATCCTCGCGGAACTGCCGCGCGCGCAGGGTCTGCACATCCTCGATCCGCTTGACCGCGGCCGAGCGCAGGTCGCTGGTGAACTGCTGGTCGCGAAAGACCGTTAGCCCCTCCTTGAGGCACAGCTGGAACCAGTCGCGGCAGGTGATGCGGTTGCCGGTCCAGTTGTGGAAATACTCGTGCGCGATCACCGCCTCGATCCGCTCGTAGTCGCCATCGGTTGCGGTATCCGGAGAGGCCAGCACCAGTTTCGAGTTGAAGATGTTCAACCCCTTGTTTTCCATGGCGCCCATGTTGAAATCGTCAACCGCGACGATGTTAAAGACGTCCAGGTCATATTCGCGGCCATAGACGTCTTCGTCCCAGCGCATCGACTTGATCAGGCTCTCCATCGCAAAGCCCGCGCGGTCCTGATCGCCGGGACGGACCCAGACGTTCAGATCGACCGCGCGCCCCGACCGGGTGGTAAAGCTGTCGCTGACCGCCACCAGATCGCCCGCCACCAGCGCGAACAGATAGGCAGGCTTGGGCCAGGGGTCGTTCCATTCCGCGACGCCGTCCTGGGCGCGCACGGGGTTGCCGTTCGACAGCAGCACCGGCAGGTCGCTGCGCAGCGTCACGCGGAACGTGGTCATCACATCCGGGCGGTCGGGGTAGAAGGTGATGTGGCGAAACCCCTCGGCCTCGCACTGGGTGCAGAAGATGCCGCCCGACAGATACAGCCCCTCGAAGGCGGTGTTGTCCTGCGGATCAATGCGCACGTCGGTCGCCAGCGTGAAGGGCACGCGGGGCAGGGCGGCGGCGCGGATGGTCAGCGTCTCGTCATCGCGAAGGACGTGGGCCGGATCCACGGTCAGCCCGTCGATGCGCAGCGACTGCAACCGCAGCCCCGCGCCGCCATCCAGCACCAGATCGACCGGCTGGTCCGACGGTTCCAGGTCCAGTTCGGTCAGAACGACCGTGTCACGGGGGGCCAAGGTCACGTCCAGCCGGGTCTGTGACAGGGTGAACGGCCAGGGACGGTAATCGGCAAGGTGCTGGACAGGCTGCGGTTTCTCGACGGACATGGTCAGCGGCCTTTCGTAAAAATGCGGCCGCAAGCGGAACCCCGGCCTTTAGTCGGTGTTAATCGCCTGAACGCCGGCTCGCAAGGCGTGGCGTCGGGCGTTGGCGGTTGACAGCCGAACGGTCACACGCCACAGCTTCGCGACTTAACCCGGTCAAAATACAGTCTGAATCGGAGACCTGCATGAGCTATGATCCCAACGATCCGAACCGCGTGAAACCCGGCACCACCCCCAAGGAAACCTATGTCGAGCCGGTGGAGCGCAAGTCGTCCGCGCTGCCGCTGATCATCGGTGTCCTGCTGGCGCTGGCGCTGGCCTATTTCGTGCTGCAGCGTTTCATGGCTGATGACACGACCGTCGTCGAAGGTGACACCACGACGGTGACGACCACCGAACCCGCCCCTGAGACGACAACGGCCCCTGCCGTCGCCGAAGAACCCGAAGTCGATGCCGCGGCGTCCGAGGCCGAAGCCGCTGCCGACAACGCGGCAGCCGAAGCAGAGGCTGCAGCCGAGAGCGCGTCCGAGGCCGCTGATGACGCCGGCGCCGGTGCCGCCGACGCAGCCGATGCCGCTGGCGCCGCTGCTGACAGCGCGGTCGAAGCTGCAGGCAACGCAGTCGACGCAGCCGGCACCGCGATCGACAACGCCGTTGACGGTGCAGGCGAGGCCGCATCGAACGCAGCGGATGCCGCAGCAGAGGCAGCCGACAGTGCGGCTGACGCTGTTGACGACGCCGTCAGCGTCGAAGAACCCGCGACCACCCCTGCGGCGCCTGCGACCACCGCGCCGGCGACCACCACGACCCCGGCCCCGGCCAACTGATCCGACCGGTCAGGTCACGGAACGGCCCGGATGCATCCGCATCCGGGCCATTTTCACATGCGCTGGACCGGTTGTTCCCAAGCCCCCGCAATGGTCTTTCCGAGCCGGTCGCGACAGCGTAGCCTTGTGAAACAATATTTCGCGATGCTATGACGTCTGCGACGAAAGATCACCAGACCGGGGGGCATCAGAGCCATGAAGATTGGCGCAACGAGGGAAAGCTTCGAGGGCGAGGCGCGGGTGGCGATCACGCCATCCACCGCCGCGCATCTGGGCAAGCTGGGACATGACGTGTTCGTGGAAAGCGGCGCGGGCGCGCGCGCTGGTTTCGCTGACGACGACTATCGCAGTGCCGGCGTGACGGTCTGCCAGACCGCGGCGGAGCTGATCGATGCGGTGGACGTGGTGGCCAAGGTGCGCCAGCCGACCACGGCCGAGATCGGCCAGATGAAGGCGGGGCAGACGCTGATCTCGTTCTTCTATCCGGCGCAGAACGCCGAACTGCTGGCGCAGGCCAAGGACCAGGGCATCACCGCGATCGCCATGGACATGGTGCCGCGCATCAGCCGCGCGCAGAAGATGGACGCGCTGTCGTCGATGGCCAACATTGCCGGCTACCGCGCCGTCATCGAGGCGGCGAACAACTTTGGCCGCTTCTTCACCGGACAGGTGACGGCGGCAGGCAAGGTCCCGCCGGCCAAGGTGCTGGTCGTGGGGGCAGGGGTCGCGGGTCTTGCGGCCATCGGCACCTCGGTCAGCCTTGGCGCGCAGGTCCATGCCTTTGACGTGCGCCCCGAAGTGGCCGAACAGATCGAATCGATGGGTGCCGAGTTCGTCTATCTGGACTTCGACGCACCCGCGCAGGACGGCGCCGCCACGGGCGGTTATGCCGCGCCGTCGAGCCCCGAGTTCCGCGAGAAGCAGTTGGCCCGGTTCCGCGAACTGGCACCCCAGATGGACATCGTCATCACCACGGCGCTGATCCCCGGACGCGACGCGCCAAAGCTGTGGACCGCCGACATGGTGGCCATGATGAAGCAGGGCAGCGTCATCATCGATCTGGCGGCCGAAAAGGGCGGCAACTGCGACCTGACCGTGCCGGACGAACGCATCGTCACCGACAACGGCGTGGTCATCGTCGGCTATACCGACTTTCCGTCGCGCATGGGCGCGCAGGCCTCCGAGCTGTACGGCAACAACATCCGCCATTTCGTGGCCGACCTGACGCCCAAGAAGGATGGCGTCATCGTCCACAACATGGAGGACGACGTCATCCGCGGTGCGACGGTCGTGCATGACCATGACGTGACCTGGCCGCCCCCGCCGCCCAGGGTCGCCGCCATCGCGGCGCAGAAGCCCAAGGAGAAGAAGAAGGAGCTGACGCCCGACGAACGCCGCGCCGCCGACGCCGCGGCCTTCAAGGCCGAGACCGCCAGCCAGATCAAGCTTCTGCTGGGCGGTGGCCTGGTCGTGCTGCTGATCGGGCTGATCGCGCCTGCCAGCTTCATGTCGCATTTCATCGTCTTCGTGCTGGCTTGTTTCGTGGGCTTCCGGGTGATCTGGAACGTGGCGCATTCGCTGCACACGCCGCTGATGGCCATCACGAATGCGATCAGTTCGATCATCATCCTGGGCGCGCTGATGCAGATCGGGTCGGGATCGGCCTGGGTCGTGATCCTTGGCGCGCTGGCCGTGCTGATGGCATCGGTCAACATCTTTGGTGGCTTCATGGTCACCCGGCGCATGCTTGCCATGTTCCAGAAGTCGTAAGGGGTCGGGACAATGGAATACGGATTCACCACTGCGGCCTATGTGGTCGCCTCGGTCCTGTTCATCCTGTCGCTTGGCGGGCTGTCGGGACAGGAAAGCGCCAAGCGCGCGATCTGGTACGGCATCGTCGGCATGGGCCTTGCGGTCGTGGCGACGCTGTTCGGGCCGGGCGCGGGCAACTGGCTGCTGTCGCTGATCATGATCGCCATCGGCGGCACCGGCGGCTGGCTGGTCGCCAAACGCGTGCAGATGACCGAGATGCCCCAGCTGGTCGCGGCGATGCATTCGCTGGTCGGTCTGGCCGCGGTCTTCGTCGGCTTTAACGCCCAGATCGAGCTGTCGCGCGTCCTGCGCCTGCGTGCCGAAGGGTTCGAGGCTGAACTGACCGGTTTTGCGGCCCTGCTGGCCCACAAGACTGCCCCCGAGATCGCCATGCTGAAGATCGAGGTCTTCCTGGGCATCTTCATCGGCGCGGTGACCTTCACCGGGTCGGTCGTGGCCTTCGGCAAGCTGGCGGGCCGCGTCGACGGCAAGCCCAAGAAGCTGCCGGGCGGCCACATGCTGAACGCGGGCGCGCTGGCGCTGTCGCTGCTGATCGGGGTGCTGTATTTCACCGGCGTCGGTCCGGCGGTGTTCTGGCTGATCCTGGTGACGCTGCTGGCGTTCTTCATCGGCTATCACCTGATCATGGGCATCGGCGGCGCGGACATGCCGGTCGTGGTGTCGATGCTGAACAGCTATTCCGGTTGGGCGGCGGCGATGATCGGCTTTACCCTGTCGAACGACCTGCTGATCGTGACGGGCGCGCTGGTCGGATCGTCGGGCGCGATCCTGTCCTACATCATGTGCAAGGCGATGAACCGGAACTTCGTCAGCGTGATCCTGGGCGGTTTCGGCGGAGAGACCGGCCCCGCGGCCGAGATCGAGGGCGAACAGATCGCCATCGATGCGGACGGCGTGGCATCCGCGCTGAACGAGGCGGACAGCGTCGTGATCGTGCCGGGCTATGGCATGGCCGTGGCGCAGGCGCAGGGTGCGGTCAGCGAACTGACGCGCAAGCTGCGCGCGGCGGGCAAGACGGTGCGTTTTGCCATCCACCCCGTCGCGGGGCGTCTGCCGGGCCACATGAACGTGCTGCTGGCCGAGGCCAAGGTCCCCTATGACATCGTGCTGGAGATGGACGAGATCAACGAGGATTTTCCCTCGACCGACGTCGTCATCATCATCGGGTCGAATGACATCGTGAACCCCGCGGCCCAAGACGATCCGAACAGCCCCATCGCCGGCATGCCGGTGCTGGAGGTGTGGCGCGCCAAGCAGGTCTTCGTGTCCAAGCGCGGGCAGGGCACCGGCTATAGCGGCATCGAGAACCCGCTGTTCTTCAAAGAGAACACCCGGATGTTCTACGGCGACGCCAAGGACAGCATCAACAAGCTGCTGCCCATGATCGACTGATCCGGCGCAATCGTGCCACGGACGCCCGCCGGTTCACAGCCGGCGGGCGTTCCCACTTGTGCCGCCTGTCGCGGTGGTCTTGAAATGGGGCAGGGGCCGTTGCCCCGTCTTCAGGAGCGGCAGATGAACCCGGCCACCGAACATCCCCTGCGCTATGCGCTGGTCAACGAACTGCATGCCCGGCCCTCGCCGCGGATCACCGCGCCGGCGACCGCGGTCTTCGTGGCGTTCAAGGAACCGCGCGACGCCGCCAACCGCGACCGGGCGCAGGATCTGGCGCATCTGGGCGAACTGGTCAGCCGCCATGGCGGTCCACGCCCCGATCCCGATGACAGCCACTATCAGGGCCAGCTTGGCCGTCACGAACTGAAATGGGAAAGCCACACCGAGTTCGTGACCTACATGGCGATGACGCCGGGTCTTCCGATCCGTCCGTTCGATCCGTCGGCAGCGGCGATCTTTCCCGATGCCTGGCAGCACGCCGCGCCGGGCAAGCGCGTCGCGGCGGTGATGATCCAGGTCGATCTGCTGCCCGATGACCCGGCCGAGGCGCTGGCCCGCATCGACGGCTGGTTCGCGCGCGACAGCCTGGCCGCGATCTGGGTGCTGGACGAGACCGCGATGGTCGCGGGTGATTTCCGCATCGACGCGGACGGCTGGATGCGGTTCGCGATCTTCGTGCGGCCCGGCACGTCGGACGGCCGCATCGGGCGCCTGGTGCATCGCCTGGTCGAGCTGGAGACCTATCGCGCCATGTCGATGCTGGGCCTTGGACGCGCGCGCGGTCTGGGCAACCGCCTGAACGAGCTGGAGCCGCGCCTGACCGCGATCCTGGAATCGATGACCGACGACGCGCAGCCCGCCGAACAGCTGCTGCATGACCTGCTGGCGGTCTCGACCCAGCTGGAGGCGCAGGCCGTCCTGCATTCCTTCCGGTTCGGCGCCAACAGCGCCTATGAGGCGATTGTGCATGACCGGATCGCCGCCCTGCGGGAGACGCGGTTCCTGGACCGCCAGATGCTGACCGAATTCATGCGCAGGCGGTACCAGCCGGCCATGCGCACGGCGAAATCGGCGGAACGGCGGCTGGCCACGATGCTGGAACGCACAGCCCGCGCGGCCGAGCTGCTGCGCACGCGCGTCGACGTGGAACGCAGCGCCCAGAACCAGAAGATCATGCACCGCATGGACCGCCGCGCCGACATGCAACTGCGGCTGCAGCACACCGTTGAGGGGCTGTCGGTCGTCGCAATCAGCTATTACGCGGTGGGCCTGCTGAGCTATGCGCTGGCGCCGCTGGCAGGGCGCGCGGGGCTGGACAAGACACTGGTCGTCGCCGTGCTGACGCCCCTGACGGTGCTGGGCGTCTGGTGGGCGATGCGCCGGGTGCGCGCGCAGTTCCACGACCCTGGCAGCGACGATTTGTGACTTGTGGCACCTGCTGCGGGGGGCGATACATCAGGCCTGACCCATGAAGAACCACGACCGATGCGCCTGACCCTTGCCCTGCTGGCGACCCTGACCCTGACTGCCTGCGGCGTGCCCTTCGTTCCCTTAATCTGACGAGGTATCCATGTCCAAGACGCTGACGATGTACGGCCTTGCCCATTGTTCGACCTGCCAGAAGGCGCAGGCCGACCTGCAGGACAACGGATGGACGGTACAGTTCCGCGATGTCCAGAAGGAGCCGTTGTCCGCGGAGGAACGCGCGGCCCTTGTCGCGCAGTTCGGTGACAAGATCATCAACCGCGCCAGCCTGACATGGCGCGGCATGTCCGAGGACCAGCGCGCGGCCGATCCGGTCGCCATGATGGGCGAAAAGCCGAGCGTGATGAAACGCCCGGCGATTCGCGCCAATGATCTTTCCGGACTTGGTTGGACCGCAAATGTCAAGCGGTCATTTGGCGTACCTGCCTGACGACACGGGGCAGGGCAGGGGGCATTGCCCTGCCCGGTCTATCCGTTGCGGCTGGCCAGCGAGGCGATCAGCGGCCGCACGCCGCTGAGGTCGTACCCGGCGGCGTCGGCCGTCTTCAGGATCTCATCCTCGGGCATGCGCCCGGCCTGCGTCAGGGCCCACAGGACCGTGCTGCGGTTGCCGGAACGACAATATGCGATCACCGGCCCCTGTCCCACGGTCGCCGTCCCGAAATCCGCGATCAGCTGCGGCGTGATCTGGCCCGGGTGGAACGGCAGGTAATGATAGCGCATTCCGGCAGCCTCTGCCGCCTGTGCCATCGCATCGTGATCGATCTCGGCCTCGACCTCCTCGTCGGGGCGGTTGTTGACCAGGACCTTGAACCCCGCATCGGCCAAGGCGGGGACATCCTCGGGCAAGATCTGCGGAGAGACGGCAAGGTTGGGGCTGATTTGGCGCAGATCCATCATGGGGCCTTTCGTGCACGGGTCCGCCCCGAGGTGGCGTCTTTCGTCGCCGGTTGTCAAGCCGGCTGCCTAGAGCGCCATCGCCTGATCCACCAGGCCCGGCAGATCGTCAAAGCGATCGAAGGCTGCGTGATGCGGCAGATCGGCGATGGGCGTCATGCGATAGCCGCCCGAATAGATCAGGAACGGCACCGGCACCGCCGCCGCGCAATTCGCGTCAAATTCACTGTCACCGACATACAGCGCACGGGGTGCATTCCCCTCGACGCCCAGCATCTGCAGGGCCAGGCGCAAGGGCGCGGGGTCGGGCTTGCGCTGCGGCAGGCTGTCCCCTCCGACAACGACAGGGAACAGACGATCCAGCGCGAAATGCTGCAGCACGCTGCGCGTCGGGCCCATCGGCTTGTTGGTGCAGATGCCCAAGGGATGACCCGCATCGGCCAGCCGCCCCACAGCCTCGATCACGCCTGGAAACAGGCGCGTCAGGGCCGTGGCATCGTGATAGCGCGCCATGAAGGCCGCGATCAACGCGGGCCGATGCACCGGCTCGATACCGCAGGCGGCGATGATCCGGGTCCACAGCAGCTCGACCCCGCCACCGATGAAGCTGCGCACCCGCGCCAGGGGCAGCGGTGCGATCTGATGCTGGCGCAGGACCGCGTTCACGCAGGCGTGGATGTCGGGCGCGCTGTCGATCAGCGTGCCGTCCAGGTCGAATACGATCGGGCAGGGTCTGTCCATAGTCATGCGGCCTTCCATTTGATCGAGCATCCCATCGATGCGACCTGATCGCGCGGACCTTGCCCGGTTTCCGCGATCTGCACCATGGCCAGATAAAGGTCGCGGCGGGCGTCCGTCGCCGCCGCCGTGCGGGTCGAGGCATCCAGTCGACCGCGATACTGCAGCCGACCGTCGGCGGAATAGCCAAAAAAGTCAGGCGTGCATTCGGCGCCATAGGCCCGTGCGACCGACTGATCCGCGTCATGCAGGTAGGGAAAGCGAAAATCGTTTCGCTGCGCCAAGTCCTTCATATGCGCCGGGCTATCCTCCGGATAGGCCGCGACGTCGTTCGAAGATATGGCAACGACGCCGATGCCGTGGTCCATCAGCGCATGCGCATCGCGGACGATGCGGTCCAGGATCGACCTGACATAGGGGCAATGGTTGCAGATGAACATCACCAGCGTCCCGCGCGATCCGGCGACCTGCGAAAGCGTCACGACGCATCCGTCCGTATCGCGCAGCGCAAAGTCGTGCCAAGGCGCATCGAAATCGCAGACGGGTGGCGATACGGCCATGTGATCCTCCGATCCATTTTCCGGAACCTTGAAAGATGCGTGCCATAGGGATAAGTGGTGAAAAGGTTGAAAGGCTAACCAGAAAGACTTTTATGGTACATAATACAGATTATCATCAAAACGCGTCCCCCTGCTTTCGACCGCCTTTCTACGGCAATCCCGGAACCTGTGACCCTTGGTTTGCGTCTGTTTGACAGAACCTGACATCAAAGGACATTCATCATGAAATATGTGGCTGTGGGTCTGTGCGGCGCGATGCTGGCGCTTTCTGCATGCGGGACGACGGTTGGCGAGCGCGCTGCGACCGGCGGTCTTGGCGGTGCGGCCGTGGCGGGTCCGGCCGGCGCGGTTGTCGGCGGAACCGTGGGTGCGGTCAGCGCAACGCAGTAAACCTTGATAAGATTAATCGTGGCGGCCGCGTTTCTCTGGAACGCGGCCGTTTTCGTGCCGGTCTTGCAGCCCTTGCCGGCATCCCCTACATCATGTGTGACAAAGACAAGGATCCGCCCATGGCCATGGAAGCGCATGATATCGAGGCCCTTCTGCGGGTCTCTTTTCCCCAGGCAAAGATCACGATCACTGATCTGGCCGGTGATGGAAACCACTATGCCGCCGAAGTTATCGACGAAAGCTTTCGCGGGCTGAACCGCGTGCAGCAACAGCGCGCCGTCTATGCCGCCCTTCAGGGCAAGATGGACGGCCCCGCCGGAGAGTTGCATGCGCTTGCCCTGACCACCAAGGCGCCAGACTGACGCGCCCCCTGCCCCATTACAAGGATTGCCGATATGAGCGACGCGAACACGCGCATCCAAGACATGATCGACCGCAACGATGTGGTCCTGTTCATGAAAGGCACGCCCGAGATGCCCCAATGCGGTTTTTCGAGCAGAGTTGCCGGCGTTCTGAACTATATGGGCGTGCCTTACGAGGGCGTGAACGTATTGTCGGACGCTGACATCCGCCAAGGGATCAAGGATTTCTCCGACTGGCCCACCATTCCCCAGCTTTACGTCAAGGGTGAGTTCGTGGGTGGCTGCGACATCATCACCGAGATGACATTGTCAGGAGAGCTTGATCAGTTGTTGGAAAAAAAGGGCGTAGCGTTCGACAAGGACGCAGCCAACAAAATCCGCGAGGCAAATGCCTGATCTGGAACAAAAAAAGGGCGCCGAGGCGCCCTTTTTCACATCATGTCGTCGGGATCGTAATCCATCCTGTCGTGTCGACGTTCCTGCATTGCTGCAGCTAACGTGACGCCCACAGCGAACGCACCAACCAGTTTGGTCATCGTTCCAGCATTGCTGTCGGTCGCTTGGCGTAACTGATGCGCGCCGTTTTGAAACGACTGCTTTGCAGCAGTAACGTTGGATGACGTCAGACCAGCAGCGCGGGCGGTACTGCGGACGCTGCCAAACAGCTTTTCCTCGGCATCCGAAGCAAGCTTCGTCGCGCGAGAGCCAGCCTGATCCATCAGCGAATGTGCCTTCGCTTCGGCCAGTTCGACAATTCGCGTCGCTTCCGCCCGCGCACGAGTCGCCGCTGCATCGGTCGCCAACGAAACCCGAGCTTCGACTTCACGTTTCAGATCATCGGTTGTCGGCATGGTGTGCTTGCGCTTTGCCGACATGGCCAGAAGGATGATCATCAGCAGGATCAACCCTCCGCCAATGGTCAACGACGCCAAGGTTGAGCCCCAATTTAGATCGTTGGCAAGCCACGACCACAGCGCAGCTGTCAAGAACCCGCCAGCCATCAGTCCGACCATTCCGGCGACGGCCTTCATGGCCGTGCGCCGGACCGTGTCGCCGACAGCTTCCTGAACGCGTCGGGCGAAATCGAACATATGCCCGACCTCAGCGACGCGAGATCAGCAGACCGACCAGGAAGCCGACACCGGCCGCGATACCCAAAGCCTGCGCCGGGTTGCGGCGAACCATCTCGGACACTTCGTCATAACGCTCTTCGGCGTAATGAGCGACTTCGGTCGCCTTCTGCTGGCCTGCTTCGTACAGGCGCTCTGCCTCCAGACGCGCGCGGTCGGCATATTCCTGACCGGTCTCGAGGGCGCGATCAGCATAGTGCTTGCCCGTTTCGACGGCATCATCGGCCAGTGCGGCGCCACGCTCTTTCAGGCGTGCCGCACCCGAGTTGTCGGACAGTTCGCGCGCGGTGTCACGGACGTCGTCCGCGATCTTGCGGGCACCATCCTTCAGGTCGCCGTGGGCTTCGTTCGCAGCCGAACGGGCGTCGCGTTTGATGTCATCAGCAGTGGGGTTATGTGCCATGGTAATGTCCTTTCATCGGCGTCTTGTCACCGTCGATGGACAAACCGTCACAGGGTCTGGATTGTTCCCGCACTGCAGCAAAATCTTTGCCAGTGTTGAACGCGAAAGGGCGTGGTAGGGGCGGCCGGACTCGAACCGGCACTCATTGCTGAAACGGATTTTGAATCCGAACACAAGATATTGTGTTCACTGCAAATGGTGTTGAGAGTTCATGCGGACGCATCCGGAACAGGGCGTGAATGTTGCGCCCCCCTGCCCTACGTTTCTAGCGTTCATCCGGCCAGCCATGAGGCTTATGACCCCACCTGTCGGACGCTCGCGCCCGTACCTCCTCCAAGGCCGCAGGCATCGAATCCGAATAGCCGTTCTGCGAGGGCATCGTGATGACCGACCATGCCCATTGGTCACGATCGAGGCGGCTGCTCTGCTGGTCGTCCAGCATGACGCGGCCCACCACTAGGCCATCCCGGAGAACGACCCAATCGTTGGCGTCGTCCTCGAAGGTGATCTTGCGGGTCCAGTGCGCGCTCATTCCGGTTCTCGCATGCGGAGAACCCGGCTGCCGAACTGGAGCAAGAGCCGATCGCGCGGTGAGTAGTCGGCCATTGCGTCCCATGCCGCGAGCATGGCGCTCAGGTGCCCGGCCGCTAGCGAGTACCGATCGCCCTGCCACTCCTCGCACCAGATGATGTAGAGGGCCCGGTTCTCCGGGAAGATGGGCTCGTGAATACGGTGGCGAGGCATGGCTGTCTCCTTCCGATCGATTAGAACGAATGAAGAACAAAGCACAAGCGTCCATGGCACAGAGGATTTCGGGACTAGCGGTCATTCCTTGCATAAGCGGTGCACCGCTTACTTTGGAGGTTTTTGTTACCTTTGGGCGACCTCGCCCGATAATACAGTTTGTGCAAGTACGGGACCGCTGTATGCGCTACAAGTCCCAACCCCGAGCGCCATTTCGGATGAAATTGATGTCCTATGCACGTACTGATAGTTTGACTTTTCCATCGAAAAAAACCACTGCCCCTCGGGCTTTATGGATGGACATAGTTCGGGGAATGGCCATCCTTGCCGTGATATTGCTTCACTCAGTTACGATGGCTGAGAAATATGGATTTACTCCAAATGCATTGTAGAAAAATTTGAATGAGACTCTGTCTCTGTTCCGGATGCCCATTCTGATTTTTCTCTCTGGTATGCTGCTACCAAGATCATTGTCAAAAGATAGCAGCGCTTATTTTTCAGGTAAATTGAAAGGGATCCTATGGCCTTTCATTATTTGGTCGACGATCTACGGAATAGCAGTTGATATTCACTTCCGTAGCTTTGCAGATTTAGAAAAGCTTTATACCGGCGGAAGTCATCTATGGTTTCTACTATTTATATTTATCTATTATTTGGCTGCAAAGCCCCTCCAGGACTTTAACCCGCTACTCATCGCTGCAGTTGCGTTTATATTTTCAATTGCATCACCTGACGGAGCAAAATATTCCGAGCGTTTATTCTACCTAATGTCGCTTTTCTTCCTAGGTGCATACGCTTCTATCCATATGCCTGCTTTGCTCAAATCGCTTACATCTCAATGGATTTGGGTCATAGCGCCTATCGTCGCTGCCACCGCTGCCGCTACCGCGATGTATGAGCTCAGGTTTGGCCCGAAGTACATTGTTCTGTCGCTTGTTGGCGCGATGATTATAAGCGCAATGGCTATCAGAGCAGAGAAGACTATCATCAGCTCCATCCTAATTTGGATAGGACAGAAATCAATAATTTTCTATGTAAGCCATGCGGTGTTCATGACGTTGACCCTGAAAGCATTCCGTTATTATGAAGTCGAAAACTATGCAACTGTGGCAATCTTTGCAATTTCTTCGGCTCTACTAGGAGGGTGGACGCTAGCAGTTTTGAAAGATTTCTCCAGGCCCGTTTCTTGGCTTTTTTCGTTTCCTGATTTTCCCCAAAGACGACAAGCTGTGCAACTAAGCTGAACGCCGCTATAAAGCGACGTTCAGATTTCTTCGTTAATTGGGTTTCTGCCCATCTAAGCCGGCGTTTGATAGAGCCTCAGCCAGTCGATCCCGGCGTAAAACTGCATCGACCTGATGTTGCAACTTTGCCCGTGCCATGTCCTCTAGCTGCGCCCGCGATGGACCAAGCCGACGGATAGCATCCGGTACTGACCGCTCAACGTAATCCAACACGGTGCCGATCGCCATGTCAGAAGCGGCGATTGTCGGGTGCTTCTGCAATGTGTCGATCAGTAGACCGACGCCTGTATTGATGGCGGAATGAAGCGCGGCGCGGTGCTTGGCTTCAATGTCTAGGCGGAAGCGCTCGGGTAGGAGGCGAAGGAACCACGCCAAAACGGCTAGGGTCAGCATCAGCAGCAACTCGACGAGGACCGGCTGGATGATGTTCTGGATGCTATCGATGGGGGTCATGGTCATTTCACTCCGAAGAAGGCCATCGCGGCGGCAGCCAGCGCGGCCAGGATGTAGATCGGACCCTTGGTGGTGCCGGTGGCGACAGGGGTGGATAGAGACGGCAGTGGCTTCACGGGGATGCTGTCGATGACGGGCGGTCGGGCGTTGGCAGCGGCCCACCAGCTGCCCACGTCGAAGCCGGGGCACTGGGTGGCACCCAGATCACGGTGGCCGACGACCTGGGCGCCGGGATGCTTGGTCAGCAGCTCACGGACCAGCTTCACCGTCGCGGCCTTCTGCGCCTCGGTCCGATTGTCGACGCCGACATTCGGCCCGGTGGCCCGCTCGATGCCGCCGATGCAGCAGATGCCCAGGCTGCCAGTGTTGTGGCCTGCAACGTGCGCGCCGACGGTGGTGTCCGCCCTGCCCTTCTCGACAGCGCCGCTCCGCCGAATCACGTAGTGATAGCCGACGTCGTTGAATCCGCGCGCGAGATGCATCTTTCGGATGTCGGCTACGCCGTAATCCTGATCGGGATAGGTCGCGCTGTAGTGCAGCACGATGTACTTGATGGGGAAGTGCGGCATGGCTGCCTCCTCGTGGGTGTGGACATGAAAAAGCCCCACACGGTGGCGGGGCGGGGTTGGATTCAGGCAGCGGCGGGCTAAGGTCGCGTCAGTCGCTCCAAGCTAATTCTTTGCCGATCGGTCAGGCGGTCTCTGTCAGCGCACAACAGAGACCGCCGATAAGGTCACCGCCAAGGCAGCAGCCTGATCTTGGTTGGATGAAGCCAGGCGCGCCACAGTGGCCAATGGTGTCGTTCATCCTCCGGGATCAGCAGCTGGCGGCATTTCAGGGCACAGAAGAACGATGCCATCTTCATCAGTCCGAAAACGATGTTGATCAGCCGCCCTCGGGTCGCATCGGTCCACTGCTCGGCGAACCCCGGCACCCACATCCGCAGAAGCGGCATGGCCACGTCCCAGTAGAGGCCGCGCAGGATGATAGCCCCGGCGAGGATCATGAAGCCGGTGGCGAACCACCAGGTCGCGGAGCGCAGCTCGCGGAAGCTGGCGCGGAATGCCCAGATCACGGCGAAATAGCCGAGCGCGTTGATGACGGCGATCAGCCCGATAGTCATTGCCATGTCTTGGTGTCCTTCTCCAGCTGCTCCACAAGGCGTTCGATTGCCCGCACCCGCGCCTTGATGGCCCGCTTCTCCGGGGCCGAGTCTGTCATGTGCTCACGCATGATCGTGTCGGCCCTCTCGGCCCTGCGCCCGTGGCCGGTTAGCTGTCGAATGAGCCGCCCCATCATCGCCGATCCTCCAGAAGCCGGACCGCCCGGCCCATGATTTCGGTGTTCGCCGCCGTGGTCTTGTTCGTGTCGGTGATCAGGCCGCGGCTTTCCTTCACCATCGCCTGCGCCATCTCCAGCATCTTGTCCTGCAGCTCGCCGTTGCGCTTGTACTGGATCCAGTTAGCCCAGCCCTGGACAACGATTACGACCCCGGCGAGGCCGCCGCCCACCTCCCGGACGAGGGTCATCAGCTCATTCATGGTATCGGCCCGGCCGTGCGACGGCGGGTGGTGTCATCAGCCATCGCGGCCTCCGTGAAATGGGGTGGGATTCACGCCCGACGACAGGGCATGAAAAAGCCCGCACAATGGCGGGACAGGGCAGTCAAACATTTAACGGAAGAACGGGCGAATAACTGTGGCAGCAGCACTTTTGCATGATACGCACAATTAAACGCCAAAGGCTGCTCGTGAGGTGACAACCTCGCATTACCTTTGGTCAGGCATGTGGAGCAGCCTTTGTCGTAGGCCCCCGGACCCCTCCGGGGGCCGCCAATCATCCAAAATGAACCTACCCAAACAGACAAGCTGACGGATCAGTCAACTTAAGACATAACCAGCTTAACAACCGGGAACGTTGTTAGTGTGTGTGTTAGTTCTTTCCCCGGTTGTCTGTCCTCGTAGGGACTGAACTTGCGACGTGAGGGGCCCCTCGGCGCATTTGGCTGACAGGTTAGCACCTTTTGGTCTCGAGTATCAGTTTAAGCCAGCGTCTCGCTGGCTGCTTATCTGCCGCAGCAGTTCGTTCGCCTCCTGCTGCGCCGCCTTCAGCTTATCCATCGATTGTGTCAGTGTTCGCATCGATTACTGTCAGGTGAACTGTGCGCCCGTCGGGTAGTAAGCCACATCCCGGACCAGCATGTCACCGGTTCGGCCGCGTCCGTCGTCGGTGTTGTACCGCTCCGGAGTGTAACCTGACGGCGTTTTCACGGCCACGTTGAAGATCGGGTAGAACTCGACCTTGCGGGCCAGATCCTGGTGTCGTGCGTGCAGGATCTGGCAGCCCACCTCGCGGTCGTTCACGAAGAATGTGACTTCTGACTTAGTGGTGTCCACCGGGTCATAGGCCACATGAACCGCCCAAGATGTGTAGACTTCATCCAGAGGCGTCCGGGGCGAACCGTACTGGTCAACGTCGAAGTCGTTGCCGAAAGCGCCCTTCTTGTTCTGCCATTCGTTAATCGGACCGAAGTGCTGCGCAAACGAGCTGGTGTAGGGTGTATCAGCCGCACCCCACGCATGGTTGAACTTCTCCAGGATGTCGATCTCGCCGGGCCACTGGCTGTAGTAGAACCCGGCAGAGGCCTTGGAACGATTGACCAGCCAGAACGCGGGCCAGCTGTAGCGGCGCACGGGGATCTTTGCCTCGATGCGCCAGACCCCTTCGACCCCGCAGACATCATCCCGATGCAGGCCTTGAAGCACAGCAGCCTGATAGCTCCAGTTGCGCTTGTCCCATTCTACCCGGCTTGCATAGCCGACAGAATGCAGCCGGATCGCCTTCTCGGCAGCATCGTAGCTGATGGGATTGTCTGCCCCTGCGATCGAAGCATCGGCATAGAGCCCCGTCTCCTGGTTGCCGTCCTGCGACCGTCCGTGGCTCAGGGCAGACATCCAGTCTCCGCCATCGCCTGTCGGGTTGTGCGTCAGCGTGGCCGGGTCGAACGTGTTCTTGCGCGCAGCGCGGGTCAGGTCCAGGCGGCGCAGAGGGCGGTGGAACGGCTGCGTAATGACCTGCGTGGGAACTGCCGCGGAGAAGCGAACCTTGACGGTGCGGCCCTTCTGCTTATCCCCGAGGCCCTTGACCCGGATGCTGACCTGGAACGCCTGACCGTCGGCGTGGCGGTCGCGAGGCGTGATCTTGATCCAGTGCAGGACATCGTCACCGGGGGACCAGTGATACACCACGTCCATGCCGGCAAACTTCGCGCGTTGCGAGGCCGCAGACCCGACGTTGATGCTGCCGCCCGTAAGGTTCACCAGACGATCGACATACGCCATGAAGGAATTGCGGTCGCACTGATCAACGGACACGGGAATGTATATGTCAGCCGCACCGGCAGGCACCGTTATCTCCGCCGGAATGCTGAGAACCGGTTGCTTGTGCTGGTCCCAGATCGGCCCGGCCGGTGCGGTAACGGGCGGCGAGACAGGAAGGACCACCGGCGGAACGACATCAGGCGGCGTCACGACAGGATCGGCTGCAAGATAGGTTTGCAGGTCTGCGGTGGTGGATTGGAGAACGCTCAGGAGTTCAGTCAGCTTTTGGCGGGCACTCATATCGGGTTCCTCGGGGGTTGGATCAATCGGCACGGGGACCGGATTAGGAGTTGGCTCAGGAACAGGCGCGGGCGTGGGAATGGGTTCCCTATCGGGCATAGGCGTCGGCACCGGGTCAGGCTCCGGGACCGGCACAGGCGCGGGCTCCGGGGTCGTGACAGGTGCATCCTCGATCAGCGCCCGTACCGCGGCCCAGGCCGGGTTCCGGTCGCCCAGCCAGCGCTGCAGGCCGTGGCAGATGTTCTGATCAGGCATCCGGCATTCGACCGACATGGCCAGCGGCCCGTCGAAGCCTGCGGCATCGAGAGCGGCGAAGGTCGCGGCATAGACCTCGCCCATCTGCGGACTGACCGAGAAGGCGTGGATGAACGATCGCAGGGCCGTGCTGCCGCCGACGCCGTTCATGTGGTTGCCGACCTCGTAGGCGCCCAGCTCCATGCCGTACTTCGACGCCTCGCTCCGGTAGTGCCGCCACTTGGGCACCAGGCTGCGGACCGTGCGGTCTGCGCCCCATGCGTTGCCCGTCAGCAGCTGGTCGCGGATCCGGTCGAACGCCGCGCCCTGTAATAGGGTGGTGCGCCAGCCCTCCAGCTGCGCGGCCCGGCCGCCATAGGCCATGCCGCCGTCGATCTGCGCATGCACGGTCAGCATGTCGATCACCGAGTGCGGCGCGACGTAGACCGGCAAACCCCGCGTCCCGCTACGGTCCCGCCACAGCGGCGCCAGCAGGATGTCGGCCTCGCCGCCGACCCAGTCCGCCTGGTGCTGGACGACGGTGTGGAGCCGCTCGTCCCCGCCCCAGACACGGCGCCAGATCTGCGCCATCTGCACCGACCGCATGCCGTACCAGTTCCGGAACTCGGACCCGGTGCTGGTACCGAAGGCCTCGCGGCCCCGGGCGGCGCAGTAGTGGGCCTGCGGGGTGCCGGAGAAGTCCCAGGTCTTGGTGCTGTACTCGACATAGACCTGCCGCGGCGCCGGCATCAGGTCGCGGATCAGGGCCGCGCACTGGCGCATGTGATCGTCGGTCGCCGCAGTCGGCATGCACAGCCACATCGCGGCATCGACCTCACGGCACAGCGCCGCCATCCACTCGTAGGGCACGAAGCGGTGGAAGATCTCGTCGGTCGGCAGCGCCCGGCTGGCCCAGTCCGTGATCCGCAGCCCGCCCTGGTTCTCCGAGGTCAGGATGCCGATCCACTCATCGAACCGCAGGGCGTGATAGGGCGCGACCTCCGTCAGGTACTGTCGGCGGAAGATCTTGCCCTGATCGGCGTCGGCCCAGTCATCCCGATGCACCAGCGCGATGTTCTCAATCGGGCCACCTGCAGGATCGATCGTCCGGACGATCAGGTCGATCCAAGACGCGCCATTGGCAGTGAAATCGAACTGGATCTCGTTCGGCGACACGCGCGTGATGTTGCGGGCTCCGTGCAGATCGATGGTGCAGGTCCCGTCCCACCGCAGACGGTGACGGCCGGATCCGCCGGCCTCCGCCGGCATGTTGTGGAACAGGCGGGTGCGGAAGCCGCCCGACCCCGGCGGGATCGAGAGCAGCTGGCCACCGGGGGTCATGTGGCCGGCCGCGACCAGCTGGTCCCATTGCGCGCCGCCCCGGTCGGCCTGCCAGGACCACGCCTGCTTGAAGGCGTTGATGAAGGGGCTTGCGGACTCGCCATTGATGACGCCGAGGCGCGCCGCGATTTTCTTCGGCATGAGGTGTCCTTTCCGGACTTATGAGAGGGTGATGCCCTTGGCTGTGGCGATATCGCGAAGTTCGGCTTCAACAGCCGGCAGCGTTTGGGCGGTCGCTGAATTGACGATTGCGACTGCCGCCATTGATCCGGCCACGAAGTCTGCGCGACTTCCGTTCGAGGAATTGACGCGGCAACCCCATTCGTAACGGATATTGTCGATTGCAGAGGCTCGGTTTTCAGGCGGGAATGCACCGGTCGCTACGACAACTCCGTTCACCCGCAGTTCCACGCCCGTCAGGGTGACATAAGCCGAAACCAGCACCCAGGTGTTTATGGGAACCGTTCCCACGGGCGCCGAAACGACCACGGATGCGCCCGCGTCGGTTGACGAAACGAACTCCAGCGCACCGCCATTTGACCGGAACTGGAACACGCGAGTTGTTGCCGACACGTTCCCATTTCTCGACAGGATGCACCGCGTTCCCGTCACGTTGGTCAGCCGGACTAGCGCCGAGAGGACGTAATCTGTGCCTCGGTCCGCCACGGCAGGTGGCGGAGAGAAGGCATAGTGGGAAGTTCCGTTGAATGTGATCCGCGTCGGCGGGGTTTCCCACGCAGGTCCGACTAGGTTGGCTTCAGTTCCGGTCCTGCTGATAGCGAGACCAGATCCCTCTTGGAGCGGCCACGCAACATTAGTCGGAGTGACTGCTCCAGCCGGCTCAACTGTGAACTCTCGCACTGGAGACTGCTGGCCTTCGCCCCGTTGGTTCGTTGCCGAAACCGTAACTGAGTGAATGCCATCTGGGATGTTCTCGATGGTGAAAGACAGTATGTTCCCCGGCACCGTCCAGGCAATGACGTCATTGCGGCGAATGGTGTAGGAAAGGATCGGACTGCCGCCATTGGCGGGGGCCGGCCATGAGATGACGCGGGCGGACGTGGTGCCGTTGACCGCAGGCTGAGCCACCTGACCCGGAACGTTAGCGTCCAGGTTCTGCATGACGGTGGTGTTATCGATGATCGACTGTATCGCTGCGGCGATGGCGGCATCTGACGCTGCCTTGCCAACATACGACTTATTCCCCGCCGGGATCGCCGACCAGCTGGTGACACCAGTTGAGGATACGCTGATAGTGCCGTTCGCGCCCGCCAGATTGTACAGGTTCTGGTTGCCGTAGATTGCATGATGGACGCAGATAGGGTCCCACGACCACCGCGCCCTGCGGCCAAGATAGACCTGCAAGGATGAGGGCGAGGCGGCGTCAAAAGCGTCAAATGCCACCTTGACCGGATCGATCAACGGGTTTGCGTCTGCCATCGGTGCGGTAAGGACCGTTCCGCCAACTTCAGCGCCGTGGGCATAAATGGGCGTCGGCCACGTCTGATAGACGTTCTGGGTAGAGGCGACATCACGATCCGCATTGTATTCGACGCGGGTGCTGGTGAACTCGCCCGCCATCATCCACAGGCCGACGACTTTTGCCGCGATCAGTTCACGCCCTGTCAGGGGCGAGATGGTATCCGCAGGGCTGTCCAGCAGCCGCGACGTGGAAATGGGTGCGCCCACGTCGATGATTTTCACCGATGCGTCCGGTGCCGCCGCCAACATGGTGCGCAGGCCCGTCACATCATCAAGGAATGCTGCGCGGGTTTGACCCGCCACACCGAACCGATCCCGGACGGGTGCGCTGTTCCGGTTGTTGTACGTTCCGATGGTGCCTTGGTACGCATATACCGGGATGCTGGTCATGTTGTAGGCAGCGAGTTGCCCATAAATGCCAGGAACAGATGTCGCCACCGAAGATGACGCGACAATACCTAGCAGGCTGATGTTGCCGCGTGCGTGAGCGTCACAAGCTATAAGAACGGCGGGGGCGTCATCGCAATCGCCAGCGTAGTCACTTACCAGAATAACGCGCTGCGCTGAAGTGTCAGCCGCACCGCTGGTGGCCGTCTTCGTGTCACCGGGCGTGCTGTTGCCCACTGCGGTCACCGCACGCAGACGGATTGAATAGCTCGTGGCGGCTGCGGGCATGGTCAGCGTGCGGGGGCCGGTTCCAGCGCCACCTGGCAGCGCCGTCCACGTCCCGCCGTTTGCGGAGTACTGGATCGCGGTGATCGGCGATCCGCCATTGGCCGGCAGCGATGCAATGTTCACGACCAGCTGGTTCGCTTCCAGACCGGTGGCGAGGGACCAGTCGCCTGCCGCGAACGAAGACGGCGCAGTCGGTACAACGATCTCGCCCGGCACGGCCGCCGGGGGATCGTTGAAGATGGACCTGGCGCCACGCCCGTTCACCGCGCGCATTAGCATCGCGACCAGGCCAGCGCCGGTAACGGTCACGGGGCCCTTCAAATAGGCGGCTACGGTGTCGAGCGGGATGGCGCGGACAGCACCGGCCGGGACGGGGGTGGAGTAGCCGCCGGCGACGGAGATGAACGGCGCGCCGGGGAAGTTGACGGTCGTGCTGTCCGCGCCTCGCAGCACGCAGTCGATCGATGCCGCGGTCGGGTTGCGGACGATCAGTACATGGCCTGCCCCCGGCTCATAGGTCAGGTCGTTGGTGGCAGTCAGAACGATTTCCGTGACGGGCCGCGAACCGGCCCCCCCGACGGAGGTCTTTATGATGTTGGCCATGGCCCCTCTCGGTAATTATGCCCCTCGCAAGGGAGGTTGGTCGCGATGGCTGGGCGGGCTGCTCTAGCCGGGCCAGCCTGCGTCCGGATCGACCGGCTCGCCTGCGTCCAGTGCCGCCAGCAGGTCGGCCTCGCGGTCGTAGCAAGCCTGCACATGCGCCCGGACGGCGGTGGCGATCGCGATGATTTCGGCACCGGACAGCAGCCGGAACGACCCGTCGCCGGTCTTCCATCGGACGGCATAGTCGGGGTCCAGCATGGCGCTGACGGCGGCCCCGGCAAAACGGGTCTGGCTGACGTCGTCGGTTGCGACCGACATTCCCGCGATGCTGATCCCGGCGCACATCGCCTCATGGCGGCGGGCCGCGATCTGATCGCGCAGCGCCTGGCGATCCGTCATTTGCCGCTGCTCGGCAGTGACGACCTGGCTCCAGTCGATCATTCGGGCGCCTCCTCGGCATAGGTTACGGGCAGCGGGATCGGCCCGGTCTGGGTGACGGTGATGGGCTGGGGAAACCGGGCCTCCTCGGGCGAGTCGCTGCCGTGGGGCAGGATCAGCGTCAGCGTGATGTGACCGGCTTCGCGGGTGACGTCGGAGGCCAGGACCGGGCAGCCGACAGCCTCGCGGGGCAGCGTGCCGCCCTCGGCCAGCGGGCCGAAGTCGTAGGCGGTACCATTGACGGTCAGCACGTCGCCATCGAGGGATAGCCACAGGGCATCGGCCCGCAGCAGCGGGGTGAACGTGATCTTCATGGGGGTGATCCTCAGTACCAGCGGCCGACGGCGATGAAGGTGACGCGCACGGAGATGCGTGCCTCGGTAAGGGCGCGGAACGCGGACACGCTCATGCCGGTGGTGGTCATGCCGGTGAAGCGCGCGGTGATCGCAAAGGTCTCGCTGCTCGAGTTGACCCCCAGTGACACCATCATCTCGCTGGCAGCGTTTGACGCCACGAAGGCCGCAGGGAAGATCCCTGCAGTTTCGGCGGTTGAGCTACTTGTCACGAAGCCCCAGCACAGCAGCGTGCCATCCGCAGTGCGCTGGAACGCCCCGTTGGCATTGATCCCGCTCTCGATCTGGCGGTCCACGATCCAGCGCGTCCCGTCATAGGTCGCGACCGTGTCGGCATCGGTGCGGATGTAGCCGGCGGGCAGCGCGACGTTGGTGATGGTCCGCGCCTCGATCGCGCCCTGCCCGTCGACGTTGATCGTGACCGGACCGGTGTTCGCCGCCGCGGCCCGCCACCGGACCTGCATGCCCGTCGCAAGTGCCACGCCCCCGGTGTTCAGCGTGATGGCGTTCGCCGTGCCGCCGCGTGTGGCATAGGTCTTCCCGCGCAGCAGCGGCAGGTCGGCGTTGTAGTCCGCGACGAATGTCGGAAACCAGCCGAAGAACGCGTCAGCCCGCTCCTCCAGCTGCGCAGGGTTGCCGGTGTTCGGCGGCGTGGGCGGTGGGGTAATTGCCATGCAAAATCACCCGGGTGACGGGCGCTCCTGAGATGATGGGTGAAGCTTTTAGACGAGGCTTTCCGCGTCGATGGTCCCAAAGGATTTGCCCGCGCCGATCGTCAGGTCGTAGTCGCGCAGGATGCCCGCGATGGTCATCCCGAACCGGTCCTCGCCCTCGATGGCGTAGAAGACACAGATCTTGGACGTGATCCGCCGGATGATCTGCTGCACGCGGGCCTCCCCGCCTGAGGGCACCGAGAAGCGGAACCGGACGGTCTCGCTGACAGGCCGGGGGACGATGAACACGCCCCCGAACTCGTCCCGGTCCTTCCGGGAATAGTCCACGATGCCCAGGCTCGATCCCATCAGCGAGATGCCGATGTCGATCTGGTTGCCGATCATGATCTCGCCGACCTCGGCCGAGCCGGTCGAGGCCACGGTGATCTCGATCGAGGACCCGGACGGCAGCGACAGACCCGTCAGGATCAGGTCCGAGCGCACCGTGAAGGGCGTATAGATGTACTCCCAGAACGTCCCCACCTGATCGCGCGAGGCGAGCTGGAAGGTCTGGTCGTAGATCAGCACGGCGCCCGGGGTGGTGACCCTGATCCGGACGCTCTGCGCATCGAGCCCGAAGAACGCGATGCTGTTGAGGGTCCGCGGCGGGCGGATCGTGTAGGTGATGTTGCCGGGCTGGCGGGTGACCCCGCCAAGCCGGTTGTCGAAGGCGCGCCAGCGGTTGGTGGCCCCGATCCGAAACCACCACTCCGACAGCACGTCCGTGAGAGGGTCATGCCCGACATTGGCCGCCTGGATGCTTTCCCAGATGGCGTTCTGCCGGATCACCCGCGCGCCGTTATCGTAGCTCGTCCCGGCGGCCCACGCGTCATGGTCGGTCTCCGGGACATTGCTGGCCAGCATCATGGCGGGGGTGACGTCGTACGGCTCGATGATCTTCACGTCGCTACCTTGTTCTGGTCGGGATCGATCTTCACGCCGACGGAATTGATCTCCCGCAGCGTCTTGAACGTGTCCCTCGTGCTCTCGGCCGTGCCGCGGGCGTGCGCCTTCATCTCCGCGAGCTCGGCGCGGACCGCGCGCAGTTCCCGCACCATCTCGCTGTTGTCCAGCATGGCGCGGCTCTGGCGGTGGCTGAAGATGCGGCTCGGACCGGTGGCTTCCAGTTCCGGACCGTTCTCGCCCACGATGCGGAGGCCCCCGAGATGGGTGCCGCCCGTCGCGAAGCCCGGCGTGTTGCGCAGCGCCGTCTCGGCGGACGTGAACCGTGCCCACAGCCCGCCCGAACCCCAGAGGGTGTTCCAGAACGGGTGGTTGTGGTCGGTGATGTGCCGCCCGTTGATGAAGAAGTGCCCGGTATGCGGGTTGGACCGCACGCCCTTGTCATTCAGCACGAACGGGTTGGCCGTGGTCACCCCGTACTGGGTCATCATCTGCCGGATGGTGCCGTAGATGCCGCTGACCTCCTGCTTCAGGCGCTCCTTCTCCAGGTAGTTGCGCTCCAGGTTGCCCGTGGGATCGTAGACCGTCCCGCGCAGCAGGTCGCCGCCGTCGAAGGCCGCCAGCCGATTGCGGATCTGGCTGGTGTTGAGCCCGGCCGTGTTGATCCCCGCGGCCCGTGACATCGCCGTGAGATCTGCATCGTCCACGAAGTGGTTGCCCGCGGCATTTGCCGTGAGGCCTCCGACATACGTGTTCAGGGCCGCGACCTTCCGCTGGCGTTCGCTCCGCGCCGTCTCGGCCGCGATGGCCTGACGCAGATCCACCAGCGACGTGCGCAACGTGCCCATGCTGGTGCGCAGCCCGTCCGCGCCCGTGAGCGATGCCGTGACGTTGGCATTGCCCAGGGCGTCGCTGACGCCCGCGACGATGGTGCGGGCATCGCCGGCCCGCAGCGCGATGCGATCGTCCAGGCTGACAAGCTGACCCAAAAGGCGTGTGATCCCCGCCTGCGTCAGGGTGTTGCCTGCCGCCAGGTGGTTCTGCACGCCGGTCAGGATGTCGACCTGACGCTGCTGCAGCGCCGCGACCCGTTCCAGCGCCGTCGCGGTGGTGTCGGTCCTGACCGCGACCTTGCTCAGCGCCACGGCCACGCGGGCCTGTGCCAGCGCGGACTCGGTCCTGGACCGTGCCATGTCGTTGACGCTGGACAGGTAGCTGTCGGCCACGCCGGGCAGACGACCCGCGGCCTCCACATCGCAGCTGTTCGCCTGCCTCAAGGTGCGTTGGTAGAGCGCCTGGTTGTAGGCGCGCGCCTGCTGAGGGCTGAACAGTGCCGAAGCCGTGCCCCGGAGCCTGTCCAGGTAGTCGCGGATGCCGTCGCCCGCCTTGCGCCAGTCGGCCGCGGCGGACGTGTTCAGGCGGATCACTTCGGACAGCCCGCCGACGACGGTGCCGATCGAGGCGACGACCCGATCCTGCAGTGCCGTCATCTCCCGGGTGAAGCCCGAGATCTGCGGCAGGATCAGGTCGAAGGCACCCGACAGGCCGATTAGCGCGGCATAGGCCTCGCGGCCCGCCTCCGTGGTCAGGTCCAGGGACGCGATCACGCGGCGATACTCCTGGCGGGTCTGCGGCATGGCGATGCCGAGCTCCGCCAGCGCGGCCGACGTCTGGCGGGTGGTGACCGCCAGTCGTTCGGCATCGGTGTAGAACGCCTGGTAGTACTGCTGCGTGGCACTCACCATCGCGTCCAGGCCGCCGAACGCCTCGGCGATCTTGGACGCCGCATCTGCACCGGCAAGGCCCACGGCGTGGAAGCGGTGCCCCAAGGTGTCCATGATGGCGTTGACGCCTGTCAGCGACGTGGACAGGCGGTTCAGGGCCTCCGTGGTGCTTTCGCCATCCTTGCGGAGGGCATTGAGGCCGGGGATCATGCCGGCGAACCCGTCGCCGAGACCCGCAAGGGCCTGCTCGACGGCGCGCTGCGCATCCTCCTTGCTCATGCCCTTGGTGCTGATGGTCATCTGGTGCGCGAAACCCGCGAAGGTCTCGGCCCCGAAGCCAAGCGCCGCAGCAGCATCCATGACGCCGGTCTGGATGTTGCCCACGATGCTGGACAGCGCGTCCTGGGTCTCCTGATCGGCGCGGTCGTAGCTGGTGCGGGTCTTCTTCGACAGGCCCCAGAACCGGCGCGTCTCGGTCTTGCGGAAGGTATCGACCGCAGTGTTCAGGCCGTCGACGGTGATGCGCAGACCGGCGTCCAGTTCCCTGGTCTTCTTCCTGAAGAAGGAGAACACCGCGGCAACCGCCAGCAGGGGAACGGCAATGGCGCCGGCAGCCGAGGCGAGACCGGCTAGGCTCGTCGTCGCGCCGCCCATCATCAGCGACGTGTACTGGGTGATCGACCCGATGCCGCCCATGGCAGCCTGCAGGCCGCCGGTGAAGGCGGACATGGCCGCCGTGCCGAGCGACGCGATGCCGCCCAGAACGCCACCGACGCCGGTCAGACCGCCCACGGGCGCCCCGGCCGCGCCGAGTGCAGAGGACAGCGCGCCGCCAGCGCCTGCAAGACCGCCCAGACCCATGCTGATCATGATGCGGTTCTTGGCGGCCATGGCGATCATCTGCGCCAGCCAGGACTTCAGCATGTCGCCGATGTCGGAGAGCGTGCCCTTAAAGCCGCTCAGCAGCCCATCGGTCATGATGTCGGTGAACTTGCCCGCCAGGGGCAGGCTGTCGGCCAGCTGGATGTTCAGCCGGCGCTGCGCCTCAGCCATCTCGTCCTGGGACAGGCGCCCGGTCAGCTTTGCCAGTTCGGCCGCCTCGCGACGGTACTTGGCCATCGGGTCCAGGACCTCACGCCACTTCTGCGCCTCCTTATCCAGGTTGTCGCTGAGCTTCTCGGCTTCCTTCGCTGCCTGCTTGGACGCCTTCTCGGCTTCGCTGGCTGCTGCCTTGCGACCCTTCGCGACTTCGCCCGTAGCTTTTGCCAACGCCTTTTCTTCGGCCGTCATTTCACCCAGCTGGGCGATACGGTCCAAGTCTAGCTGGTAAAGAGCTTCCGCGTTGTATTGGTCAACTCCGGCGGCGATCTGGCGATCTCTGCTCGCGGCGGCCTCAATCTGCATCTGCTTGATGGTGCCAGCGATAGCAGCGTCGGCACCAGCCTTCTGGGCAGCGATGCGTGCACCAATGACCTCGATCTGATTGTCGATGCCGAGCGAAAAACCAGCAGCCGCGGATAGCGCGGCAGCAAGGTTTAGCGCTGCGGCCGCCGCATTCGAAGCTGCGGCTGCTGCATTGTCCAAGTTTCCACCCAGTTGAAGGCCAAGCATTGATGCTTGGGCGAGTTGCTGGGCGGTTGCCATGATCTCCGGGGGGATCGCAGCGCCAGAACGCTGAGCCTCACGGAGCTCCTGAACCAGTGCTGCGGCGGTGCGAGCCTGTTCTTGCGGACCCTTGGCCTCCTCTAAAGCTTTCATAGCCTTGTTCAGTTCGACCGCCTGCCCATAACCAAGGCCGTATTTGTCGGCCAGGTTGCCGATGGCCACTGCCAGACGTCCAGACGCGGCAGACATGCCCCCGAAGTCGCCAATGCTAGCTTTCGACAGCGCGTTGATCCGGTCAAGCTCGGCACCGAGGCCTTCGAACTGACCAGTCGCAGCAGCAATGGCTGCACTCATGGCCTGCGCCATTTCCAATTCGGCAAGGTCCCGCATGACTAGGTACAGAGCACGCGCTGCCTCTGCATTGGCACCAAACTTGGTCGTCAGATCCTCGACAGACAGATTGGTGCCGTCGATGGCCGACTTGTAGGCGCTGAATGCGCTATTCAGGTCGGAGACCGCATCCTCGGCTGCCTTGGCGCTGTTCCCCATAGACAAGAACAATGGCAAAACCGCAGCCCCAATAGCGACTACAGTGCCAAGGCCGGCGCCCAGCAGTGCCAGCTTTCCTGACACACCAAGCGCACCTGCCAACTGCGGAAACTGCTGAGTGAACGCCGTCAGAGCGGACTGTCCCGAGGCAACCTGCACTACAAAGTCTTGAAGCTGGAAAGACGCATTAGTGATCTGCGGCGTAAACCGTGCAAGTCCAGCAGATGCGCCTGCAACAGCAGGGGTCAGCCCCAGGTAACGGGTCTGCGCCAACTGCAAGACCCGGGCATGCTCGCCTTCGGTGATAATCTTTGCGCGAAGCGCGGTGTTAGCAGTCTCGACTGCTGCCTCATATCGCTTTGATGAAGAGTAGACCGGATCCAGAGCGTTCCGCAGAGCTTCGTAGTTCCCCGTGGCCTGTGCGACCGCGGCTGCCTGCTCACGCTGAGCCTGCTCAGCCGCTTCTGCTGCCGTCGCAACGCCTAAATAACGGCTCCGGGCAATTTCTAGGACTGCATTGGCCGCTTGCTGCGAGGCGCTGCCGTCGATGACCATGCGGGCAAGGTCACCCTGAACCACAGCAAAGCGCTGGCTTGCGGCATAGGCAGGATCGATCTGGCGGCGCAGGTCGTCGAAAGTCCGGGCACCCTTCGACACCTCCTGCGCCGAACGCCCCATCGACTGAGACACGGCCCTCTCCAACGACTTCATCGTAGCATCTAGGCCGCCCATGACGCCGGAGATCCGCGCCATGGCTTGCTCGATACTCTTTGCGCTGACCTTGAGAGTGTCTTCAACCTTGCCACCAGTCCGTGCGAGGCTATCCATTGCACTCTCGCCTTGCGCGAGGCTGGAGGAGTCTACGACTAAGGAAAGGCGGGCAGTTTCGTTCATGGGATTGTCCTTGGCGCACGTACAAAAGCCCCGCAGGATGGTGCAGGGCAACTAAGGGAGTAATAATGGCGGAATGTGCGGACTGCGGAATTCAGGTCAGCTATTTCAAGCAGGTCAATGGACGCTGCTCCGACTGCAACAATCGCTACCTTGAGCGGCGCAGGCTCGAACAAGATCTTGGCACTGATGAAGCGGCTAAGGTTTTCTCAGAATACAAGGTTTCCGAGGAGGCTATTGCATCGGTTGTCTTAACAACTGAGGCGACAACGGACTTTATCATTACTCGCCGCATCGACATTGTTACTGCCGAATGTGCTTTCGGCATGAACGCCTTCAAGGATTTATTCGCTGGCGTTCGTAATATTGTCGGAGGCCGATCTGAGGCTGTACAATCAACTATGCGGGACGCTCGAAAAACTGTGCTTCAAGAGCTTCGGCGCGAGGCTCACGCTATCGGCGCCAATGCCGTAGTCGGTGTCGACCTCGATTACGTGGACCTGTCAGGCTCCGGCACAATGGTCATGTTAGTGGCATCGGGAACGGCAGTGGTCATCCAAGCTGAAGATAGGTGAAACCCAAACCCTAAACCCACCACGACCCCGCCAGCGGCGGATCCCGCAGCGAGTCCTCCGCCTCGGCTTGCTCAGCCGAATAGCCCTCGCACATCGCGTGTAGTGCCTCCGCCTCCCACGGTTCGCTGATCGCCCGTGTCAGGCGCGCGAAGGCGTCCAGCTCGGTCCAGTCAACGCCACGGGTGCCGTTGACGTCCGCTCGGACCGGACCGAGCTTCCACATGGCGTCGATCAGGTATGCCCCCGCCGCGACGGGGGGCATCTCGACGGCACGGCCCTTCTTGCGGGCGTACTGCAGCCGCGTCTCCTTCCAGCTCTTTGGCGTCCCGTTAAGGAACGCCAACTGCCGGGCGTAGAGGACTAGGGCTTCGTGGATGCCGCCAAAAAATCCGCATCATCCTGGGCGAAGTCCAGGACCTGCTGCGCGAAGCTCGGCTTGGTCCAGTGCTCAGCGTCCTTCTCGCGCATCAGGTGCGCCATGCTGATGAAGTTCAGGTCCAGCAGCGCCGGCGCATCTTCGACGGTCAGGTCGCGTGCCTTGCCGTCCTCGCCGGTGGTCTGCATGTTGCCGAAGCCCACGATCAGGCGCAGCGCGGCCTTCACGGTCGCCTCGTGCATGTCCTGTGCGGTGTTCGTGTCGACCTGCGTGCTGGTCTTGGCGGCGGCCTTGGCCTTCTTTGCCCGTTCCATCTCGTCGCGGCGCAGCTCGGCCTGCACGGCCCGGCTGGATGCGCCCTTGACCATGACGATGCAGGGCTTGCCGTTGTTCTCGATCACCTCGCCGGTGGCTTGATCGCGCAGCTCCAACGGACGTGCGGTCTCAGCCGCGCCGCGCGCGTCGTATTGCTTCAGAAAATCCATGGTGTGTCCTTTGCATGGGGTGTTTTGGATGGTGGTGGGCTGGCGATCTACACACCCGAAAATCGCCAGCCCTTACCGATCAGCTGACGCCGACCGGATCAGCCGACGCGGACCGTGCCGGAGTTGACGCGGAACTCGCCGCTCAGACCCTTCATGGTCGACGCGTTGCGGGCTCGGTCGCGCAGGTTGGCGACCTTGCCGTGGTAGTAGATGATCTGGCCGTCGGGATCGGTGATCCGGACCGAGACCTCGTCGTTGGTGTTGTTGGCGGTGCGCAGGACCGTCTGCCCGGCATCGGGACCGTCGATCAGGAACGTGAAGGGGATCGACCCGCCGTCCAAGGCGCCGTTGGCGTGATAGGTCCGGCCGGCCAGGGTGGTCTCGGTCACGTCCTCGGACTGGTCGCCCGTCTCGCCCCACTCGGTGATCTTACCGACCGTGGTAAAGCTCCGGGCGGCGAAGCCTGCCGCGTCGACGGTTGCGGGAACGCCCGCGGATACGGCGATCAGAGCGCCGATATAGGTGATGAGTGCCATGATCAGGCGTCCTTCTTGGGTTCAGCGGGCGCGGCGGCCCGTTCGGTGGGGGAGAGCGGGATCTGCGGGGACGGCTTGCGGTCCGGCGCATCGATCACCGACGCGGTGGCCTCGGCGGCTTCCTCGATCGGGTCGGGGTCGTACTCGACCTCGATCATTCTGGCTGCGACCATGGTGGTGATGGTGCGGACGTTATCGGCACTGCGCAGGACCGCGTTTGTGGTCTCCAGCTTTGCCTCGCGCGCCACTGTGTGGCCAGTCGGCAGGATCACCGCCTCACAGGTGTTGTTGGTGATGCTCGCCATGATCAGCTCCCCAGAAGCACGGCGACGAGGCCGGTGCCGGTCACGTTGATGGCGCCCTGCAGGTAGGCCGAGATGGTATCGAGCGGGACGGCCACAACGCCGCCGGCCGGGATCGCACCGACCGCAAAGCCCGCCGCGACGGAGATGTTCGGCGCGCCGGGATAGCTGACGGTGGTGCCGTCCGCTCCGTCGATGACGGACGACACCGCGCCCGCCGTGGGGTTGCGCAGGATCAGCACCTGGCCGGTGCCGGGCTCGTAGGTCAGCACGTTCGTGGCGGTCAGGGTGACCTCCGTCACGGGCCGCTGACCGGGGCCGCCCATGGACGTTTTGACAATAGTGGCCATGAGCGGCCCCTTTCGCTGGTTGGGCCCTTGTCAGGGCGGTTGGTGAAGGTGTGCAGATGTGCAGGCGGCCCGTGACGGGCTGTCAGGCGGCGAGAAACGGGATCACGACAGGGACGCGCCAATAGGCCCCGTCGCTCATGCCCTCGCGCGTTTGCGGGGGCTGGGTGATGGTGATCATCTGGCTGCCTGCCGCGAAGCGCGCGCCCGTGGGGAACAGCGCTGCGATAGCATCAGCATGACGGTTGGCCGGGCGGGACGTTGACCCCTTGGCGACCACCACCGTCGCTATCAGCCGACCGACCATCTCCGGCGCCGTGGCGGCCAGCGTTTGGTCGGTGGTGGCGGCCTTTACCAGATCGCAGGAGACATAGGGCAGGTTGCCCGGCGCTCTGGGGTCGAAGTCCTCGTTGGGCCACGCCTTCGGCAAGGCGGTGAACCCTGCCAGGCGCTCCCGCAGCGCAGCCTCGATTGCTTCGACGCTCATTTCAGCCTCTCGACGTTGCGGGCGACGATCTGCTCCCACTGGGCGGCGGCGCCGTCGACCCAGTGCTTGCCTTCCTGGTTGAAGGTGCGGCCGAGGCTGTCCTCGCCCACGAAGCCCTCATGCTGGCGCATGGCGTGCGCCGCGGTCCATCCGATGCTGGCGATGTCGCCGGGCTGCATCTGGGTGACAAGCAGGGCGATGTTGGCCGATGAGCTGGCCCCGCTCGGATCGGCCGCATCGCTGGCCTGTCCGATCTGCGAGCCGTTGAGCTCGGTCACCACGCTGTTGATCAGGTGGCCGTCATCGACCGGCATCCGGCCCCCGTTGGCGACCGGGGTCTGCGCGATGTCCATGACGTCTTGGATGCTCTCGGACAGGACCGCCTGCATCTGGGCCTTGGTCTTGTCGGCGAAGGCCGCGATCGAGGCGGCGAAGGATCGGTCTGCCATCTGATACCCCAATAAAAAAGGCCGCCCTGAGGCGGCCAGCGTCATTCGACCCAAGCCCAACTTCGTCGGTTCTTGATGGCGGAGACCTGTTGCGGTGAAATCTCAAACTCGGAAGCGATCGCTTTGCTGGACTCTCCAGCCGCCAAGCGTTTTCTGATGTCACGCACGGTATGCTCATCAAGCTTCGCCGTGTTCACGTCTCCGCCCCGGCGACCAGTGCGTAGGTCCATCTCGGCATTCCATTTTGGTTGCTGGCGACGACAACCTTAGGAAGAATTTTCGCCACCACCTAATCTTTTAATAGGTCCGATTTGATCCGGTAGACAGCTAGGCATCGGCATTGAATGACGTTCGCCGCCAGCCCTTTCGGGTTGCCGGGACTGTGCTGCAGGTCGCCGGGGTACTGCATGAAGACGCCCGGGGCGGGGTTGAAGAACTCGCCAATCCTGATCGTCTGGTCGTGCAGATGGCGGTGGCTGTCCCGCACCCGCCCGTCGAGGGTGGCCTGCCAGCGGATGCGCACCTGGTCCTGCCGGACAGTGCCGCTCTCGACCAACTGCAGGAATCCCTCATGCCGCCCGGCGCGCAGGCCGTTCAGCGCCTCGGTCCGCCCGATGGTGTCGCCCCGATCCTTCAGGAGCTTGTTGCGCAGCTGCTTGCGGCTGATGGCGATGTCCGCGTCGCTCACAGCCTCCCCGGCACGATAGGCGCGCAAGATACGCTGCTTCGTCGCCTCGTTGACGCTATCGAGCGTCACGAACGGCGGCTTACCGTCGCGCGCAACGGTGACCAGGTCGCGGACACCCTCCGGCGTCGTCATGCCGTTCAGGACCTTGCGGAACACGCCTTGGCGGCGACCGTCGAGGCCGATGAACCCGCCCTCGCGCTTGCCAGTGGCCGGATCGACGCGGCCGACGATAGCGCGGGCAGTGTCGCGCGGGTGCTGCCCCGCCTCTGCCGCCTCCCGGATGACGATGCGAGCCTGCTCTTTCTGATCCTCGATCACCTCGGTGATGAGGCGCGACGACTGATCCCTTATCCACCGCTCGGCGCGGTCGTGCCGTCCGTTGAAGCTGAAGACGAAGCTGCTGCCATCATAGGGGTCGCGGATGCGCGTCTGTGCAAGGGCCATCGGGCCACCCACCATATAGGAACCGCGCTGCGCCTCGTAGAGCGGGCTGAAGAAGCCTTGCTCCAGCCGCAATGCCTCGATGGCGCCTTCGATGTCCCCCTCGCGGATCATGTCCTCGACCTGCTTGAGGCGGATGGCGCTGGTGATCTGGTCGATGGCGGCAATGAAGGCGTCACGGATCGCGCGCTCCAGCTTGTCCAGAGCGTCCTGAATGTCAGCCGGCAGTCGTGCCATGTCAGGCCCTCAGGATCAGGTCGTAATACAGCGCGACCCCGCCCGGAGCGAACGGCTCGCAGCGAACGATCGCATAGCTGGTGGTGCCGATGCGCAGGTGGTCGGCAGGCGTGGGCGCGGTGCCCTCGGCCGCCATCATCTCGCGCCGGTCTCCCGCCTGGATGGCAGTGCCGTTCACCAGCCCAAGGGACAACGTGTCGCCCAGCAGCCTGACCGGGATCAGCTGGTCAGGCCCGGCCCGACGGTCGTGATCGGGGCCGATCCAGGTATGGCGCACTAGGGTGGCGCCGTAGCCTACGTTACCGAGCGCGCCAGCTACCTCGGCTGCGATGGCCTGCCAGTCTTCCATGCTCACGCCCTCATGAGAAACGACACACCACCCATGGCGGACCGCACCAGTCCGGCCAGAAGCCCGTCGATGATCGCCGAGCGCGGCATGTAGGCATCGGGCCCGGACGCACCCCTGACCCGCTCCCAGGTCAGCTTGCCTGCGCCGACCAGCACCTTGTCGGTGGCTGGGGTCGAGACGGGCGAAAGTGCGCCGGGCGTGCGGGCCTCGATGACCGCAGCCTCGATGATCGCATGCTTGACCGCCTCCGGGACCGCGTCGTCCTCCCACTCTGACAGCCAACGGCTGTTGAAGCGCGCGGCGATGTAGCGCTGGCCACGGATCAGGTCCGCCGGGCCGGGCTGCAGGGTGACGCCGGCCGCGCTGGTGTAGTCGGTGGCCTCGGTCTGAGTGACGGCCGGGACGGTGTAGCTGAGCATGTGCCTGCCTCCGCTGTGCTTTGGATGGGGGCTGGACCGGCCAGCCCCGCACCGAAGATCAGCCCTGGTTGTCCGCGATGCGAGCGATCATCGTCGCGCGCCCCGCGGCGTGGTGGGGCTTCTCGCCCAGCACGTCTTGGTAGCGCACGCGAAGATCCTCGTCGGACAGGGTGTCGAGGTCGTCGCCAACCGGCTGGTCGCCGATGATGGGCTGCGCGCCTTCTGTGATGGCCACGCCTGCCTCGTCCGCGCTGTTCGCGGGCTTGCCGGTCTCGACATTGGTGTTGCTGGCCTTGATGCCGGTGCCACCGGTGGCCGCGACCTCGGCATTGGGCGCGAAGTTGCCCTCGCTGTCCGCCAGCAGGCGGGCGGTGCCCTCGGGGTCGGGGCGCACCGGCTCGACCTTGTCCGCGGCCTCGGCCGACTTGCGGGCCTCGGCGGTCGCCTGATCGGCCATCTTGCCGAACGCATCAGCCAACCGATCCATCGCGGTGCCGCCGGCCTGGGCGCGCGACTGCAGGATCATCGCCCGGCTCTCGTCGCGGCGCGCGATGGCCTCGGCAAGCAGCGGGTCGTTGTCATGGGTGTCCATGATGCTTCTCCGTGTCTCTAAAATGGGAAGACGCAGGGGCCGAGGCCCCTGCCCTCAGCCGTTGGTCACGACGGCGACCATGCGGACCAGCTTCGGATCGTAGACCCGCGTCCAGTTCGCGCCGCCACCCAACTCGGTGTCGCTGACGCCCGAGGCCGAGGCCGGGGTGCCACTGAACGACACGCCACGGGGGTGCATGACCCAGTGCCTGCGGTACCAGACGGTCTCGACGCCTTCGCCGTTGCCGGCCGAGGCGTTGCTCTCGATCTCGACAGGCTTCTTCGGACCACCCTCGCCGGTGGCTTCGGCATAGCCAATGGCTCCGTTGCCGAAGAGGTAGGTGGTGTACTTGAAGCCGCTAGTGTCGCCCGGCTCGCGGGGGCACTGGTCCGAGACGTAGACGATCTTGCCGTCCCAGGTGTCGAACTCCAGGCCAGTGGCCGGGTCCTTGAATCGCTCGATCGCCCGGGCGGCGCGCAGGTTGAAGAACACCCGCGAGTGCATCAAGGCAGCCGATAGGGTCGTGCCGTATTCGCCCAGCAGAGCATAAGCGTTCGACGCGATCTCGGCATCGAAGCGGACCGGGGTGACGGCGCCGTCCTCGGATGCCACGTCCAGCACGTTGCCGGCCATGCCGGGCGAGGCGAACACGCCGCGCATCTGCAGGCCCATGATGCGCTGCTCCTCGCGCACCCAGTACTCGGCGATCAGCTGCGCCACGGCGTCCAGCGGATCCTCCGCCAGCATCGAGGCGACCAGGTTGGCCGACTGCCAGCCGTTGTTGCGGCGGATCTTGCGGGCCATGTCCTGGCCCTGGGTCAGCTTGTTCGGAATGGCGTTCTGGGCCGGATCGTCCGTCGAGACGTTCGAGTTGCCGGTCAGGTCGTTCCAGAACGGCATCTGCACCAGGTCGCCGGGACCGTTGGCGAAGCGCTGCAGCTCGGCATCGCTTGAGACGATGGGCGAGTTGCGAATGCGTGACAGCTGGGCGATGCGCTGGATGGTGGTGGGGAGGAAGAGCGGGCCATAGATGACGTCGCTCAGGCGGGTCGTAGCCATGTGAGGCTCCTTTGCGTGAGATTGCCTTGCGGGGGATGGTCAGCCATCCCGTCGGGCCCGGCTGATTGATGCGCCATCGGCGCGGTTATTGCGGAGAGCCCGTCACCAGTTGGGCGTGACGCCGGCGGCTTGGGCCATCTGACGCGCTTTGGTTGGGTTCTCCGAAATGGCTTGCTGCTGCTTGGTCAGGTTCGGCTTTTTGCCGTTGCTGCTGTCCCAAGGGTTGTCGGTGAAGCGCGCACCGGTGCCGCCCAGTGCGTCGCCGCTGGTGGCCTTCTTGACGTAGACCTTGCCTTCTTCAGAGCCTGACCAATCGCTGACGTAGTTCTTCACCGGCATGGGGCCCATATCGGTGTCGACCTGCGCCTTGAACTGACCGTCTTCCTCAACGAGCTTCAGGGCTCCCTTGCTCATCAGCAGCGCCATTGCGCCGGGTTTGAGAGAAGGATCCACGCCAATCTCGTCCAATGCTTTCGACAGGCCGCCATGAAGAACCGACTGCTGGACTGCTCCAAGTAGAGTAGTGATGCGTTCGTCTTTCTTGGCCAATTCGGTTTGCTTCTGGCGCTCGAGCTGCTGGCGGAGCTGGGCCACCTGCTCGTCGGTCTTGGCGGGGGCCTTGCCCTCCGCCTGTGCCTGCAGCGCCTCGTAGGCATCGGCGTCAAAGTCGTCAGGCAGGCCTTCCAAGCGCGTCCGCGCTGCGGTCAGGTCCGACTGCAGGGTGCGGTTGGTCTGCTTCTGGCGCTCGTGCGCCGTCTTCAGATTGACCACCGTGGGGTGAACGTCGATGCCGTCGAGGTCAAGGACGAACTTGCCGTCGATCTCCTTGTACTCGGCGTGCAGAGCTTCTGGAACGTCGTCCAGGTTGTCGAGAACGGTCTTCAGAGCCATCGGCTCACTCCTTGTGATGAAGCCTGCCTCGCAGGCATGAAAAAAGCCGCCCCGGAGGGCGGCTTATTGCAGTGGCACGGGATGGCTTTTAAGCGGCCCGCTCATTGAAAATTGGTGATATTATACGCCGTTACCTACATAACTTCCATCCGGCGTAAGAAAGTATCGATCCCCACCTACATAACTTCCGTCTGGAGCAAGCGTGTATCGGGATCCGCCAACGTACTCTCCACTCGGTGCAAGCACGTACTTGTCTCCACCGACATATTTTCCACTAGGCGTCAGTCTATAATTGTTCCCACTGACATAAGTACCATCAGGGGCAAGGCGATAGCTTGTGCCAAAGACGTATGTGCCGTCGGGAGTTAGCCTATAGGTCATCGTTTCCTCCTGTTATGGAGGAAAAGTTGCCACAGAACCCCTGCGCTTGGAAGTTCATTGGCTGCCAATTTGTCAAGACGTTATAAATTCTAGAGCAGGTCCACATCATCCGGATCCACTCTGCTCTCGAGGTTTGACAGCCCCGTCTCATCCTCAGCCGTTCGCTCTACGCTGGCCAACTCTCCGCGCTGTAAATTCTCATAGAGCGTCTGGTAGCTTATCGCGCCAGCCTGCCAGATCCGGACGAGTGCCTCGGCCTGCTCGGGCGTCATGCCCGCGTCCACGAAGGACAGGTTCGGCTTGACTACGACCTGATTGGGCTCTGCGCCGATCATCACCGCGATGTGCCGCAGGGCCTTCTCCAGCCCTTGGGCGCTGGTCAGGGCGACAGAGGTCAGCGTCGCGGTTTGCGCCGCGTAGCGGATGCGCAGCGCGTCTCCGCTCTCCGCTGACCGCTTCTCGCTGTCGAAGAGGCGCGCCCCGGCCGAGGCGGCATTGTCGCGCTCGTCCAGGATCGCAGTTCGATGCGCCTCGATGCCCGTGCCGGATGGCCCGACATACTTGGCATCGGGTGCGTGATCTTCCCGGCTGGCAGTGAGGCTGATGACGACCCCGGCGCCGACGGCTGCAGGCGCGTCGCCGTTGATGATGACCAGCGTCTCCTGGCCCGTCATGTAGAGCTGGTGCCGATAGTCCGCGTCCAACCGGTACATGGCCAGCGCGGCGCGGGCGACACCGATCAGCGGCGGCTCCTGCGGGGATACCGACAGATCCTGCGGACCCATGACCACCAGCGGAATGGCTTTGAGGGCCGCTCCACCGCGCGCGGTCGGCTGCACAGGCTCGCCCTCCTGCTCCTCGCCGTCGTACTTCTCGACCGAGTAGCGGCCTTCATCGAGTCGCAGCACCCGGTATGCCTTGTGCTGCTTCCACGAGAAGCCATCCCGGGACAGTCCGCTCTCGTCCAGCACGAAGAAGTCGCGGGACGGCGACCAGTTGATCAGCGCCTCGGTGGTATAGCCCGCCAACCAGGGCAGGTCCGAGCCTTCCGACGCGGCATCGGCCAGCAGCCCGTACCGCCCGGTCAGCAGCAGCTCGCCCGTGATCCTGCGGTGCAGGGCCTCCAACGGCAGACCATCGGCAGTGGCGCGCTCCCACAGCCCCTGCATGGCAGGTGGCATATCGATCTGCGCCTCGGTGCGGTGGATGACACCGATCATGCCGCGGATTGTCGGCGCCAGGATCTCCGAGAATTGGGCCCGCGTCTGGTAGGCCTCGAACATCTTGGCACCACCGTCCTCCTGAACGCGGAAGCCGGAGGGCATCGGCAGGTACCGCTCGCCTGCGGCCTTCACCGCAGTCTCCCCGCGCGCACAGTCGCGCATGAGACCCCATTCATCGACGCGGTCGAGATAGTCCGGGTGCTTGGTGCTGACGGTACCTGTCATCGCTCAGTACATCCCTACCATCGTCGTTGTTCTGGTCTCGGTCGGCTTCGGTGCCGTCGTCAGTTCGGTGAAGGCGCGGCTGGCCGCGTCGACCTGGTCTTTCCATTTGCCCATCGGGAACACCGCGACCTCATCAAGGAAGGCATCATTCCAAGGCGCCTCCAGCAGAAACACGTTGCCCGCCTCCGCCTGTGCGGCGAGGGGCAGAGCGCGCGTCTCCTTGTCCCCGCTCTCGGGGCTGAAGTGGTAGTCGAACCCGGTCAGTACGTGGCGCATGATGTGCTGCGCCTGGGCCTTCCCCGCCTGTCCGGGGTCTTGCGGGTAGGAGCCGCGGACGGCTCCATACGTCGCCCGATCCTGCTCGGCAGTCGCCTTCATCAGCCGCTCGACACCCATGGGCCCCAGCTGCTCCCGTGTCGAATCCACGATGATGAACCGCCCGTCCGGCGCCCGTGCGATCAACACGCCGGCAGTGGCCGCCGCTTCCTTGTCCTCGGTTGCCGCCAGGTCCCATCCCCGCACGAACCGGCAGCCCACAGGCAGTGCCTTGACGGGGGTGAACCAGCTCTTCTTGAACAGACCCCCGCCCCGCGGCACGGGCCGCTGCTGCAACTGACCCGCAGTCGCATAGCTGCCGAGGGTCCGCTCCAGCTCCGCAACCTGCGGTTCCGGGAAGCGGTCCGGGAACAGCAACTCGCCTTCGGTGGTGCGCGGATCGGTGAACCCGATCGAGGTCCGACACCGCCGTTCGGCCTCGAAGCGCATCGGCAGGCAGAGATGCGTGTACGGCAGAGCCTTCGACAGGATCAGCCCCGAGGTGTCGCGCTCGTGTAGGCGCTGCATGATGACCACGATGGCGGAGCGGTCATTGTTAATCCGGGTCGGCAGGGTTTCGAGGAACGCCAGTTCGGCATCCAGAAGCTCAGCCTCGCTGTTTGCGGCATGCGCGCTCAGCGGATCGTCCAGGATCACCCGGTCGCCGCGCGCGCCCGTCATGCTGGTGAAGGCCATCGCCTCGCGGAAGCCGGTGGCGGTGTTCTCGAACTTGGTCTTGCGGTTCTCGTCCGCCGTCATGGCGACGGGCCAGCGGTCATGGAACCACTGGCTCTCGATCAGGCGGCGGCACTTGAGGTTGTCGCGCACCGCGAGGTTCTGCAGATGACTGGTGCCGAGGAAGCGATGCTGCGGCAGCCCGGCGGGGCCCCATTCCCACGCTGGCCAGATCACCCCGGTTAGCAGCGACTTCATGGTACCCGGCGGCACGTTCATCAGCAGCCGGGTGATCTCGCCGCGGGTGACGGCCTCCAAATGCGCGCAGATGGCGTCCAGAGCCCAGCCCCATTTGAGCGGGGTGGCAGGCTCCAAGACGCGCCAAGCGCGCTTGGCAAAGTCCGCCAGCGACCGATGGCACAGTTCGCGCTCGATTGCTATCCGGTCAGCCGGTGTCAGGTGAAGGCGTGTCGTCATCAAACGCCCCCAGCAACTCCCGCAAGGCCCCCGTACTCAGCTTCCCCGCGTCGATGGTAATGGGCGGGGCAAGATCCTTGCCATCCTTGCCGGTCACCTCACGCCGATTGGTGAACGCCCCGCCCATCTCCCTGGCGGCCTGCTCCAGCAGGGACGATGCCAGGACCATGTTGCCCTGTGCTTCAGCCTTCTCAGCCATGCGCTGGAGTGCCCGGAGACGCACAGCGCGGTGACTGATGCCGATCCTGCTGGTGTCCTCCAGAAAGGCGGCGCGGGTTTCCTCGAAGATAGCGCACCACTTCGGCGCCAGACCCTTTCCCGCCCGCTTGGTCGGGTCATAGGTCTCGATCGACTGGCGGGTGATGGCGATCCCGAACTCGTCCTGTACAGCCTTCACGACGGTGGACGGGCCATCGAAGCAGGCGAGAGACTGGACGATGAAGGTCCGGATCTCGTTGTTCAGCTTGGCGCCTGCCATTGCTCAGTCTCCATTCACGCCCGCAGGCATGTCCCGCAGCACTGTGCGATGCTGGCCGCTGCGATCTCCGGTCCGGCCTCTGCGGCTTCGATCAGTTCCCGAATCCCCGCAGCGCCCGCGCCATACCGGCGCACCACGCCGATGAACTCCTCGACGTCGTGTCCGCGCATTGCGAAGACAGGCCGTCCGGTCTGCCGGTTGAACTTCGGCGCGCCGTACTCGTCCCGGTCCTGGGCGCAATGATATAGCTCGTGTTCTATGAGCGCGCAGGCCTCGGCGTCGGAAGCCTGAAGCCACCAGCTGGCGTCGATGGTGATGATGAAGTCCGAGACCATCCCGAACCAGTCTGTCACCTGCGGCGTGGCCTTGGCTCGGCCCCATTTGCCCATCGCGCCTTGCGGGGCGCCCGGCTCGGCGGTGCCGATCACCATGCGACCCTTCTTGGCGTTGGATACGTTGGTCCAGAGGAAGCCGATCGAGGCTGAGCGCAGATGCTCGTGATCCGGGTTCCGCAGCGGCGCGGCGTCGTCGATGAACGAAGCCGAGGCCCATTCGGCAAGGTCGGGCACGGGGCCGAACCATGCCTCGAAGCCTTCGACCTGATCCGCAGGAGGCATGGGCCGCTTAGGCGCGTCCATCCCGGCCCCCATCGTCCGTCTCGCCCGTACCATCGCAACTGGGACAGGTCCGTGCGCCCTCGGCGAACCAGAAGCACGGCAGGTCGCGCCTGGACGGATATGGCACAGCCTTCACCGCGCCCTTGCCCTGGCATTTCTTGCAGACGTTCATGCTGGCCTCGTTGATTTCGGAGGGGGTCCGCACGGCAAGAGGCCGGGACCACGCCCTCCCCGCCCCGAATGACCAGGGCGGATGGCTTAGTTGCTCAAATACGTCACTTCAGAAAAACTACGCAAAAGGTTGTTCAGGTTGGCAAGTTATCGCCTATAGGTAGTATCACCTAAATGTGAGGGAACTATGTTTAAGCTTGCCATTCTTCTGTCCGTTTCTATCTCCGTTGCCGGTTGCGCGACTATTACCCGCGGGAAAACCGATGCTCTAGTCGTCAACTCAACGCCGTCTGGGGCTCAAGTTGAGCTAAGTGTCAACGGCGGCGTAAAAACCGGCCACGCGGCGGCGCAAAACCAGGCCAGTGGCGGGGCGCCAAGCGCCATGGCGCGCGCGCTCCCCAAATAGCTGGCGCGTGCCATGGCGCTTTG
>NZ_JYGY01000001.1:700015-1115499 GCF_000967825.1 Paracoccus sp. 228
GTCGCCAGAAAGGGTAAAGGTGGACGACTTTTACGCCGCCCGCAGCAGGATCATCCCGCCGCTACCGTGGCCGACTTTTGCACCGCCGTTCTCAGCTAAGCGACGGACAGTCGTGCAACAATACTCCATGCACGTTCAAATTGCCGCGAAAGTCTGAGATCAACGTTCTGATTAAAAAAGATCGCTGCGAGCCTCAGCAGATCCGCGTAACGAACAAGGTTTCCGGTAACGGTGGTGCAGCGTATGTGCCGTCCCTGTCCCATTGGGATTTTGCTTGCGGGCGGCGACGGTGAGTTCTGCTGATGTTTTCATGAGCGCTCAGAATGAGCTCACTGGGGACTCCCGGATGAGCTCATTGTAAGGAGCTGGGGTCGCGGCATAGGCCCATGGCATCAACGCATCGATGTCCTTGTCGAGATGGCCGTTGGCGAGCCTGGTGAAGAGATCACGCAGATAGGCATAGGGTTCGACGCCGTTCATCTTGCAGGTGCCGATCAGGCTGGCGAAGCGTGCCCACGACCGGCCGCCCTCATCGTGGCCGGCAAAAAGCGCGTTGCGGCGGTTCATGGCCGGGCTGCGGATGGCGTTTTCGACCAGGTTGGAATCCATGTCGACATGGCCATCCTCGAGAAAGAGCCGGAAGCCGTTCTGGCGCCGCAGCATGTATGCGAGCGCCATGCCAAGGTCGGATTTGCGCGAGATGCGTGCGGCCTGGGCGGCCAGCCAGGCAAAAAACTGATCCACCAGAGGGCAGGACAATTCCTGGCGAACCGCCCGGCGATGAACGGGGTCCGCCCCGCGAATGACATCCTCGACCTTGTAGAGCGCTGCGATGCGCACCAGCGCCTCGTCGACGATGGGCGAGCCTTTCTTTGGCTTGGCCTTGATCAGCTTGCGCCGTCCATGGGCCCAGCAAAAAGCCAACCGCAAGGGATCGCCGCCCGTGCGCTTTGGTGTGGCCAGGTGGGTATAGGCGCCATAAGCGTCGACCTGGATCGTGCCATTGAAGCCGGTCAGGATCTCATCGGCATAGTCGCCCTTCCGGCCGGGGCGATAGTGGAACACCACCCCCGGCGGTGCGGGGCCGTTCCAGCCCCGGTCATCGCGCAGCACCGCCCAGAGATAGCCGGTCTTCGTCTTGCCTTGCCCGGGGTCCAGCACGGGGGCGGTGGTTTCGTCGACATAGAGCCGGGTGCTGCCCTGTTTCAGCAGCACCGCCATGCGGTCCACGACCGGGGCGATCAACGCACCGGTCCGACCCATCCAGTCGGCGAGGACTGATCGGTCGATCGGCACACCGTGCCGCGCCATGACCACGGCTTGGCGGTTGAGGGGCATGTGCTCGGAATGCTTGGACACCGCGATCTGCGCCAGGAGCGCCTCGGTGGGCCAGCTGCTCTCCAGCAGATGAGCTGCAGCTCTCGCCTGAACCACGCCCGTGCGCCCCTTGGGGCAGGCGTATTTCGGGCGGACGGAGACGATCACCTGATAGCGCGCCGGGATGTAATCCAGCCGCTCGGTCCGATCCTCCCCGATCCGGACCATGTCGCCACAGCCGCAAGGGCAGACAATGCTGTCTGGCTCGATGACACGCTCGACGCGTGGTAAATGCTGCGGCAAGGAGCGCGCCTTGCGCTTCTTGTCCGGCACCTTCTTCTCGGGATCGGTCTCGCTGGCCACGATCCTCGCCTCGACCGCGACAATCTGTTCCTGGGTTTCGGCGATGGCGGCTTCCAGATCCTCCAGCGCCAGCTCGAGCTGCGCAGGGTCCAGCTTTTCCGATTTCGGCCCGAACTTCGCATGTCGGTATTGTCCGACCTGGCCTTCCAGCTTTTCGATCAGGGCCTTCAGTTCGGTGATGAAGGCGTCCTTCTCGGCCCCCACCGCCTGTTCATGCTGACGCGCCGCACGCTCCACCGACAGCTCGAACTGCGCGGCCTCGAACGCCTTCACAACCTCCGGCGGAAGGTCTGGAAACAGGCTGAGATCGAAGGGCTGCGACATGCGGATTCATAGCCTCTCCAAACAGGAAAGGCCAATAAAACAATGCTAAAACAGCCGAGTAAATCATCCCGCTGCAATGGGTGGAGCAACCCGCTGCGCAAAGATCCGGCGCCAGTCCAGACCTTCGAACAATGCCTCGTGCTGGGCTCGCGACAGCCGCATTGTCCCGTCCTGAACCTTCGGCCAGGAAAAGCTGCCCTGCTCCAAAACCTTGTAAACCATCACCAGGCCTGTTCCGTCCCAAACCAAAATCTTCAGCCTGTCGCCGCGTTTAGAACGGAACACGATTGTCACCCCGGAATGTGGATCAAGCTTCAGCTCGGTCTGCACGATCAGCGCCAGCGCCCGATGGCCGCAGCGGAAATCCACCGGACGCGTCGCGATCAGGATCGGCTGGCGTTGTCCCGCGACGATCATGCCGAACCTCGCAGGGCGCGCACCAACGCCGCTGCCCGCTCTACCGGAACATCGCCCGGCACCCGCAGCACCAGATCGTTGCGGATCTCGATCGTGATGACACCACATGTCCGATCAGCATCTCTTGGTGGACCGACATTCTCAGGCTCCACTGAAACAGGCACAAAGGCCGGCAGAGCATGAGAGGCCACCCCGGCCATGGCATCCGCCGGCAAAACCAGGTCCCCCTGGCGCGCCTGACGCCGCCAATCCGAAAGCTGATGCGCGTCCAAACCGTGCCGCCGAGCGATATCCACTACCCGAACACCGGGCTGAAAGCTCTCGGCCACAATCCGCGCTTTCGCCTCGTCCGGCCAGCGCCGATATCCACGCGTCCGCCGCACAACCTCGATGCAGCCATCAAACCCGTTCCCGCCATCCGCCATCGTCGTCTCCTTCTGAATCCTCAGAACGAAACTCGCCGCTACGTCAGCGCACCAGAACCGTGGAAATCAATGGGACGGGAACGGCGCATACGGTGCAGCTATGGCAGGCAACGTTTTTGTCGGCGGTATCATTGGCGCAGGCGTAGACGCTAGCACGGGCGCCATGCTTGATCTGGTGCCGAACCCCGTCGAGGTCACTCTCGCCTGCCGCTGATCGTTCACGTTGAATACCCCGCCGCGATCCGCGGCGGGCATATCGCTTAGGCATGAAAAAAGCGCCTCGGATTTCTCCGGGCGCAATTCGTCTAGTTGCAGCAATGCAAGTTTTTGGCGCGCACGTCAACAGATATCTGCGTTTAGCCCATCTGTTCTAGCTTTAAAGAGCGCCCCAATTGGGGCGCTCAAGCGTTGCTATTAAGTAGCCTTAGAAACGGTAGTTCACGCCCAGCTTAATTTGGCTCAGATCGGCCTCGAGGTTGCCGTCAGTGTCCTTGACGTCGCCGAAATCGGTATAGGCATACTCTGCGTAGCCCGACCAGTTAGAGGCGAATTTGTACTCGCCCCCAACCCCAAACGTCGCGCCCTTCAACGTGACGCTTCCGCTTTCGGCCTCGCCATCGAAGCTGGCATCTGCCTCGCCCTTAGCGCGGGTATATCCCAGCAATCCGTAAGCCAGGAAATTTGGGCTTACCAAGTAGCCCGCGCGTCCAAATACAGTAGCGGTATCTTTGATCTCGACCTCAGCAGATGCACCGATGGCATCCACAACGTCCCCTAGTTCTCCGCGGAAACCGGCCTTGTATTTCCCGACGTTGTACTCAGCGCCCAGACCAAAGATCGCATTGCCCGCCTGCCAGTCATATCCAGCGCGAATAGCCCCAGATGTGCCATCCGGCTCAGAGATGGTGCGATCGACGCCAGCATCGGATGCCAGATCACCCAGTTCGCCAATAGCGTTTAGCTCACCTTTTCCATAATTGATATTCGCACCCACGTACGCACCGCTCCAGTCGCTCACTGTCATGGCCATGACAGGCTGGACTGCCGCACGCTGCGTATTGACCACGGGATTGATAAAGCCACCGGCCGATGCCGAGGAACCGATAGCAGCAGCCACAATGGCGGTTGTTACAAATTTGGCGTTCATGATAACTCTCACATTTTGAATTTTGGTGCGGTTAGCTCGCATTTCTGCATCACATTTAGAACAAAGCGGTTCAATGCAGGCTACCCTCTGAAAACATCTTTAGATTTTATATGTGTCAGAAATGAAACGCTTAGGGTTGTATAGGGCACTGATGCATGGTCACTAACTCTACCTACTCACCCAGCAGACGCGTTGATAGCATCGCACTCAGAACCCGACCCGCGACAGCACCACGACCAGCACGACGAACGCTGGCACGAACTCGCAAAGGTCACGGATTAACCTCGCGCCCCGGCTATTGCATCGGAAAGAATCTGCGCATGAGGATTACCTGCACAGTACTGCTGTCATGATGTCCGGTATTTTCTGGCAAGCCGAGTTCTTGACGTTCAGGACGTACTACGACTCGATCATTGTCGGAATCCAGTCCTTAGCGGGTCAACTAGAAATGTGTCGAGCATGAGGCCGTCCGGGCACCACAATCCATAATAGAGGTCTAAGCGACCTGCTTAAGCGGACGGTTTCCTACAGGGGTGTCGTGTGCTCCTATGAGCTGCAATTCAGGTTTGCTAGCGTGAGCAGGTGCTTCTTCTTTGCATTCGATAAATGAGTTCGGCGCATGGATGTTCAACCCACACAACATTCGGTTTCCTGCTGACGGATGGATATGTGTTTCCCATGGCGGGGGTGAACCAAGAAAGATATCAGCAAGAACTTTTTTGACGGTTTGAAAAATCCCGTTGGCCATTTGCACCTCTAAAAATAGCAACTATCACAATCACGTGCTCAACTGTTGCAGAGAATGCATCTTCTTAGCAACAAAAACGATGCGATCAGTTCAGCTTTTTTCTGACGACGTACTCCAAGGCGCCAGCACCGGCAGCGCCCCGGTGATCTCGATCGTGTCCAGCATCCCTGGCCTGCTCAGCACGGCCCACAGGTCCAGGAGCGCCCCGCACCAGGCTAGGTAGTTCCGGCGCTTGGCGGCGACCATGCTGGCGGTACCGGTGTAGCTGATGGCGCAGACCTGCCCGATGTGCTCACGCCGGTGGCGGCGGTGATCGCGCCAGACCCACAAGCTGCCGATCTGCGCGGTACCGGCCACGAAGCACCCCTCCTCGTCGCTCCAGTCCCACCCGCAGGGTGTGATGCTGATGCGTTCCCCCTGCCCCCAGTCCGGCGCGCTGCGGGCGCGGGCGAGCTCGGCGATCTGCGTGGCCATGCGACGGCCGCCTACGTGATCCGGCAACGCCTCGACCACGGCAGCGATGACCTGCGCATCTCGGTGCGGATCGCTGGTCCCTCCCCCGTCGACGGTGACGCCGACCTTGTGCCGCTCAGCCATGATCCAGAGCGTGTCGACGCCCGGCCGGTCGAATTCATAGGTGCCGTACTGGTCGAAATCGAGGACAGCCTTCTCGGTTAGGAAGGCCCACGCTAGGGCGTCGGTGATCGACATGGCGCGGGTGATGCGGGATCCGGTCTTGATCGGGTCGTGAAGGCTCATGCGGCCCCTCTGATTTTTATAGCGTCCGGAAACCTGTTCATGCTGTGGTGTCCTTCCGGTACCGCAGCGCGGCCAGAAGCCGCTGCTGGCCGTCCATCGAGGGCTTGCCGTCCTCGCCCAGCACCTCGGCGCACAGGAACGCCTTCCAGCGAGCCAGGGCCAGCGAGGCCTGGACCTCCAGCTGCAGCGCGACGGCCTCGATCTTGTTGCCGCCGATGAGCAGCTCCGCGATGGTCAGGTCCTCTGCCGGAGTGAAAGCCGGTGCCAGCTTCTCTAGGTGCTTGACGATGGCCCGCTCGGGCAGGCTCAGCGCGCCCCAGGGGCGGTCGGTAGTCTGCGCCTTGGCAGCGGCCGGGGCTGCGAAGGGCCGTGCCGCGGGCTTCTTGATCGGGTCTTGAGCGGGGGTCGGTTTCGGGGGCACGGGCCTAGCGTTTGCTGGCGTGGCGTTCTTGATTGGCCTCTGCACCGGGGCGGCCTCGGCGGGGGTATCGAGTTTGGCTGCGACCTCCGGAAGCGTCAGGCCGTGGTCAGACTGCAAGCGGGCGTCGACAGGCGCTGGCGATCCCACATACTGCGTTCCCTGGTCGGCCTCGCTGACGAACAGCTTGCGGCCTGTGGCCTCCTCGAACTCGGTCAGCGCATTTGCGAGCAGGGCAAGGGCGGTCCCTTCCTGCATCAGCTTGTGGGAGCGGTCGGTGATTTCCGAGACGGTCATGCTTGCGAAATGGATGCTCACTGTCGGGGTCCTCTTAGTGGGGTTGGGGTGTTGGGTGGCCATGGGTTAACCTCCGATCATCTTGCGGCGCCTGGCACGGCGCTGTTCCGGGGTCTCAGCTGGCGAACTGGGCGTACCTGCTGCCGGTCGCGCAGACTTGGCATTGGCAAGATCGCTCATGCCTGCGGTGAACCAAGACCAGCGGTTCGGCATGAAGCCCGGCGATTTGCTGCGTTGCTTGGCGAGCATCTCCCGGATTTTCGCATCCTGCTCTGACCTGCTCAGGCCAAGGGCATCCCATTTCGGCAGTTCCTGCAGGTCGTTGGTCGTGCCGGTCCATCGGCCCTCAGGGGTCACGCCTGCGGCGCTGCATCCCATGAGGGTGAGGATCTCCTCCCTTCTGCTGTCCTGCCCCTGATCGACGACGACGGCATCGCTCGCGCGCAGTTGTTGACGGTTCCCTGACGGTTCCTGACGGTTCGGCGGAACGGCGGTTCCGGGTTTAGTGCAGTCACGTTCCGGGTTTTGTGTCGTGACGTTCCGGGTTTTCGTCTCATTCCCGGTTTCTGGTTCCGGGTTCGATGTTCCGGGTTTGAGCATCAGAATCCGGTAAACATTCTTGCCGCCTCGGCCGCCGCCGGTCTTGATCGTGATCCATCCCGATGCTTCCAGACGGCGGACAATGCCTCTCGCCCCGCGCTCGGTGACGCCCGTCTTTTCTGCAATACCAACCATGCTCGGATAGCAGCTGCCTGCGTCATCGGCCCAGTCAGCGAGGGCCAGCAGTGTCAGACGCTCGGTGGGGTCCTTCGGTCCGTTATCCCAAACCCATGACATGACCTTGATGCTCATGATCCTACTCCGACCAAACAGTGTTGGTGGAGAGGGCGCAAAGACAGCGGGCGGTGCCGGTCTGTCCCATGCGCTGCTTGGCGACGCCGATTTCCAGCTTGCCGCGGGCGGCCTCCATATCGAGGAGCCAGTCGGCATACTCGTCCTGGTCGGAGGGCTCGGGCTCTTCCTGAGCAAGGTAGTATTCCGGTCGGTAGCAGAACAGCACGCTGTCTGCGTCCTGCTCCAGCTGCCCGCTCTCGCGCAGGTCAGACAAGACCGGGCGTTTGTCCTCACGGCTCTCGATCGAGCGGGACAGCTGCGACAGGGCCAACACCGGGATGTTGAGCGACATGGCCATGCCCTTGAGGGCGAGGCTGATGTTCGTGACCTGCTGGTAGCGGTCCTTGCCCTGGGCCTTGAGCAGCTGGGCATAGTCCACAATCAGCAGCCGCAGGTTGGGTGTGGCACGGGCGATCTGGCGGACACCGCCGACCAAGGCGTCGACGTTCGAATAGGACCGCGACAGGAACGTGATGGGAAGGTCGCCGACTGATCGGCCGAGCTCGACCACGGCCCGCATCTCATCCTCGGTCATGTCGCCGCTGCGCATGTTCACATAGGGCACCGCCCGCCCGTCGCGCGCCGTAGCCTCCGACAGCGCCCGCTGCGCCATGGCAGCCGGGGTCATCTCCAGCGAGGCGATGGCGACCCCATGCCCCGCCCGTGCGGCGTTCAGCGCCATCGTCAGCGCCACCGCGGACTTGCCCATGGCCGGACGCCCGCCGAGGAGGGTCAGCTCGCCGGGATAAAGGCCCGGGATGATGTCATCGAGCGCGGGGATCCCGAAGCGGACGAGGTCATCGTTGTTGCCCTGATAGGCTTCGACGGACTGGGCGATTGCCTCGGTCACGGCCGCCAGCATGGAGGTGGGCCGATCTGCCTGGCTTGCGAACTCTGCAGCCACGATCTGCCGCTCCAACTGCAGGGCTATCTCGCGCGCCGGCGTGTCGCCGCGCAGCAGCCCAACCTGAGCTTCCGCAATGGCAGCGGTCAGGGCACGCTTGCGGGCGTGCTCCGCCAGCATCTCGGCTATGCCCTGCACCACCTCCCGTCGGCCGGACAGGGCGTTCGAGAGCATCCGCGTCAGGTATGCCGGGCCGCCGACTTCCTCGAGGTCGCGTAAGCCCTGCAGGTCAGACTTGAGGGTCAGCGGGCTGACCAGGTCGCCGCGGTTCGACCGGGTCTCGATCAGGTCGTAGATCTCGGCATGCAGAGGAAGGAAGAACAGTTCGGCTCCCCCTGCCTTCATGACGATGGGCGTCAGGCGGTCATTCATCATCAGAGCCCCGAGGAGCTGCTGTTCCGCCTCAAGGGAATGGTGCCCGGTGTCGGGCCGGATCGCGGTGACGACGTTCATTCTGCGGCCTCGCAATGCTTCCAGAGCTGATCGGCGGCGAGGTCGCCCACGCTGCGCCAATGATCGCGCTGAGGTATGTGATTCCAGACCTCACCACGGCTCACGCGAGCCAGCGCAGCGATTGTCTGTTCCATGGTCGGTTCGGGGCGGCTCACGCTGCGATCGCGATCTCGACGATCACGCCCCCATCCTTCGAGCGCTCGCCTTTGCGGACCGGCTGCACCTTGAAGCGGCTGTCATCGACGCCCAAGACCTTGGCAATCGCGTCCAGCGCGCCCTTCTGAGCGGTGATGAAGTTGTCATCGTCGGGATAGACCGTGCCGCTCGGGGGGCAGCAGGTCAGGGTGATGAAGATCGAGCCCGCGTCAGGTACCTGTTTACGGGCGAGGTGCAGCCGCGCCTCCTGGGCGATGGCTGTGGCCATGCCGCGCTGGGCCTTCACCAGACGGGATTTCTTGCGCCAGTGCAGGCGGCTGTTCATCGACAGGTCGGACATGCGAACCCAGTCCAGCGTCAGGCGGGCGATGTTCATGCCGCTTTCCCCCGCGCATGGATCACGGTCGCAAACCGATTCCGCGCGTCGAAGCGGTACCAGGCGGCATTGTCCTCGCCCGGCTGGCCATTCCCAATCCACGAGACACGACCGATTGGCACGACCTCGGAGCAGCTGGCCGACAGCCCGGCAAAGTAATCGTTGGCGGCGAAGTCCCACGGCAGCAACGCCCAGACCGGGGCGATTCCGGACAGGTGCCGGATGATCGAGACTGCCGGATCGCCGCGCTGGCCGATCTTGGGCCAAGGGGGATTCGTGATCCACAGATCCACATCGGTAGCTAGTTCAGCGGTGATCTCGGTTGCGGACATCTCGTCGATGCCGGCGCCCTCGGGCACGATGTCCGTCGACCAGATGCACTGGCCAGCGGGCCAGAGGTCGAAGAGGTGCCGGATCAGGTTCCCATCAGCCGCGCAGGGCTCACCGTAGCGGGCCCGCAGGGGCAGGAAGGGGATCAGCGGGACGACGGCTGCCTTCGGCGTCAGCCAGAGGCCACGGGGTCGCTGAGGAAGGCCGGGCGCGCGCTTGCTCACGTCCTGATCCTCCCCAGTGCCACGGCCAGCCGCTGCCGCACATCAGCGGTGGCGGTTGACTTGGGCGCAGTGCAGGGGCACGGCCCCAGGGCCACACGCAGACCGTGCACCTCGGAAAGTGGGATGCGGATCACCGCCATGCCCTCTTCCACCTTCACCGATCCGGCCTCGGGGCTCATGCAGCACCTTCTCGCTGCACCTGGTGGATCAGGGCAACGAAGAACCCGCGGCGAACCACGGCCATCGGCTTGCCCTCGGTTTTCGCGAGACGGTCCGCGGTCACGATGACCAGCCATGGCTTGCGCGCGTGGAGCGCGGCCACCAGTTCCGATGCCGTGGCGCCGGTCTCGGCGGCGGCGCCCAGGAACGGCGTCAGAAGCGCGTCCGAGAAATTTGCCACCGATTCCGGATCGAACTCGCGCACGGCTGTCAGCCCGGCGGTGACCGCCGCGCCGTGTCCGGCTTCGATCGTCTTGCGGATTAGGGCTACGCAGGACACCTGCCCCGGCCTCTTGTCGGCAGTCGAACGGTTCGACGTCATCAACTCACAGCCAGCCGCGCTCACAGCTTTCCCGCACTCGACGGCCCATTCCTCGTCCGCAGTCAGCGCGGCGCGATACACCTGGTGCCCACTGACACGGATCTGGCGTGTGTTGATGTCGATGAAGGCCTGAGCCTGCTCCTCTGGCGCCACCAGAGCCACCATGGCGGGGATGCTCTTGATCCCGCAAAGGGCCGCGGCGTGGGCCCGGTGCTGGCCATCGATGATCGCATAGCGGCCACCCTCGATGGGGGCGACGATCACCGGTGAGAACCGCGACCAGCGGAAATCGCTGGCGATCCGTTTGATGGCGGAGAGGTTGTTCTTGCTGAGCGGTCGCTGGTTCTGGTCGTCGATCACCAGCTGGGCGATCTCAACCCACAGCATCTGCGGCGAGGGTTGCGACGCCAGCTCGGCCGGCTGCATGTTTGAAATGTCGATAGTGCGGAAATGCGTCACGACACACCCTCCGGCAGCACGCCCTCGATTCGCATGCGCACCAGGGCGTCCGCCACGTAGGGGGCCGGCAGCCCCACGCGGGCGGCGATCTGCTCCGGGGTGGTCAGGTCATCTTCGATCGCCTCGATGATCGCGGCGTCTACGCTCATGCTGTCGTGGGTCATCGCTGCTCCTTGGAATGATCACCGGAAAGTTTTCCGAGCCGATGAGCTGCGCGAGCAGCCCACCATTCCCCGAACGTGCCGAGGTGGATCGCGGCCATGATCTGGACGCGATAGAACGTGATGAGAGTTCTTCTCATGGCTGCCCCGTCAAAAGGTGAAGCGCGGCGTCACGCATTTGGGGGTCGGATATGGCCTTGCCCACGACCCAGCCCGAGGGCGCGTTCAGCCCCCGAAACCAGTTGTCTGCGGTCGATGCGTCGACCTGGAAGACGTGAGCGGCATGGGCCGGGCTGTCGAAGTTCTGCAGCACGAAGCGCTGCCATACTGCCGCGAAGTGCTGCCGGTACGAGATCACCTCGCGCCGGGAATTCTTTCCAGAGGACATTCGGTTTTTTCCTGTGCTGTTGTTCACCTGTGAGGAGTGAACGAGTGCAACAGACGAGTGAGAGGGAGCGGCCATCAGGTCGCCCCTTCGGTCGTTTTCGCGGGCTTGTCGTCGGCCATGTAGGCAACGAGCTTCGCTGCGATCTGCGTGGTGCAGTCGCCTCCACTGGTCATTCGGGCATAGAGGCGGCTGTTGTTGACCGCGCGACCGGTAATGGTCGACGGCGCCAGGCCGGTCCGAGCCGAATGCTCTTGGATTTTCTGGATGATCTGTTCTCTGTCCATGAGCACAAAGTGGACTTTTGTCCTTCTCGTGTCAATGGACTTTTGTCCGCTAGCGATTTGGCTGGCTATATAGGTAAATGCCAATATGCCTAGACGCTTTTACGACGCCCTAAAGGAAGCCTTGGACAGCTCTGGCTGGTCAATCCCGCGCCTGTGCCAAGAGGCGGGCGTATCAACCGATCAGGTTACGAAGTTCATGCAACGGGCAGGCAAGGGCGAGCGCGCATCGACCAACGTCGACGATGCCGTGAAGCTGGCAAATGCCCTGGGCTTTACCCTCGATGAGATGCTGAAAGATCAGACTGCCGTACTTCGATCTGAAGCCGTCGATCTGTGGCGGGCACTGACGCCAGAAGAGAGGGACATTCTGCGAGCTGCTGCACGAGGCCGGCGCGACGCGTCAGACACGGCTCATTAGTGATTCTACGTAGAGTTTTTACAAAGTCAGCCAAACCATCCGACATCTTTCCTCCGATCATGTTCAAATAGAACATAAGCGGAACATCGCCCGCACGCCAAGATGTTAAAAACACTAGCCATCGCGCGGCCACCTGATTTGGATCAAAAACTGAAGGATCTCAATGCGTATACTTTTTCACGGTCCAGTCTCGTCATGTCACCGCCCGACTGCGCATCTGCCGTTCCTGAGCGGCATTCCTTCTCCTATTGAGACCACTCTGGGGGGCTTGAAAGACAACCACAACCTGACATCCAACCGCGGAAACCTCATCCACGCAGAAGCTCCATCAAAAACTATAAAGGCACGGCCGAACGCGTCTGCGTTCGGAAACATACCTTCCCTCCATCAGGCCTTCCCACTAAAGGTCGGTGAAATGCTGGCTCGGAATTTTGACCTCATCGTCTACTCGACGGCGAACTTTATCACGGGCAATAAGGAGATGGTGCCGTTTGCAAATGCACTTCGAGCAGTTGCAGGTCATGTACCATTCGTCGTCTTAGGTGCGGGAATGCAGGGAAAGCCTGATCTCGCGGACGTCCATTCTTCCGTTCAGGAAATTCTGTCAATCTTCAATGAGAAAGCGCTTCTTTTTGGTGTTAGGGGCATGACAACCGAACGGTGGTTGCATGAAAACGGCTTCACCAATGCCCGCGCTTTGGGCTGTCCGAGCATGTACGTCTACCCGCAGGCGATCAACTCGGTCGAAGCGCCTTTGGCAGCTCGCATTCGAGAGGGAGCGTCATACCTGACGGCCGGATACCTAACGGTCAAGGGCGGCCATAACTTCCAACGCGGGGTTGCTCTGGCACAAGCATTTCGAAACGCGAAGGCGTCATACGTCTTCCAAGATGAGTTCTTTCAGTATGGTGAGATCACGAAGCAGAGCGGCATTTACAACCCAGCTCTCAGTACTTGCGATCGAACAGCTATGAATGAGCTCCTATCCAAAGACACCGGAAAACCTATCAACTTTGCTAATTACTATTATTTCTCCGAAACATCGGCATGGCGCCAGGTAGCAGCTGCCCATGACGTCTACTGCGGGGACAGGTTCCACGGCGGCATTGCATCGTTGCAGGCCGGGAAACCTGCGCTGTTCATGGCCCATGACAATCGCGTCAGGGAAATGTGTGACTTTTTCGGCCTGCCATGGATGACGACACAGGACCTGGCGGCAGAAGGCCCTGCCGCGGCCGTGACAAGAACGATCACTCCCGGCCAGATTACAGATATGAAGCGTACTTACAGAAAGCGCTTTGATGACTACAAGTCCGCGATGGAAAGCGCAGGCATATCACTGCGACACTGAGCTGCCACATTAATCCGAAAGCCCGCCCTTATCGGCGGGCTTTTTCATGCTGAGATCACGGCAAGGCAATGGACTACAGGAGCGCCGACGAGGGCCTGTGATCAGTAAGTGGACTTTTGTCCTTTTTTATTCTTGACGCGGACAATTGTCCATGTCACCTTCATCTCACAGGCCGCGACAACCGCCGCCCCAGATGAAGGACCACCCCATGCGCCGCTACCTTGCCCTTGCACTCCTGCCCCTGATCGCCGCCTGCGCGCCGCGGCCCGACAGCATCGCCCCGGTGGGCATGGGCAACGCGTTCGCCAGCTACGACTGCACCGCCGCTGCGGCTGACCTGCGCGCCGAACGCCAGAACCTCGAAACCATGTCCCAGGCACAGCGCAACGCCGCGACCGGCGATGCCATCGGCGTGTTCCTGATCGGCGTGCCGCCGTCCTCGCTGACGGGCGGAAACAAGGCGGGCGATATCGGCGCCAGCGAGGGCAAGATCATCGCCCTGGAAGCCCGCGTGGCCTCCTGCGGCTGACGGCTTTGGTATCCGACCCCATGCGGGCCGGCATCCCAAGCCATCAACCGGAGGACCGTCCGATGACACACCCCGACGACCGCCCCTATTCAGCAGAGCCCTGCGGCAGCTTCTTCCGTGGCGTTCTCAGCGCCATGGCCCTGTCCGTGATCGGCTGGTCCATCGTCGCAATGCTGTGGATCCTGGCCAGCAACGCCTTTGCCGCGTCAGCCGATCGTCCCGACGCCTGCGCCAAGTACTGCGGCGTCGAGGTCGCGGCCTGCATCGCGGAGCTGCGGGAATGACGCTCCTCGGTAAGGACAAGTGCGCCAACGAGCTGCTGGGCAAAATGATGACCCAGAACCTCGTGCTGCAGCAGCTGCTAAAAGAGCGCGACGAGGTGAAGAAGTGACCTGCCCCGACATCGAAGGCGGACTGGCCCGCGTCAGGGCGGGTGTTCACAGCCGCATTCACCCCCTCGCCTGCATCTTCGCCGATCAACCGAAGGAGCCTGCCATGACACGTACCCCCATGCCGCCGCTGCTGTTCATCGTGGTCCGCGATCACGGCGCCCTCGGCATCGGCTGCAGCGACCCCACCAGCTGTCGGGACGCTGCCTATGACGACTTCACCTGTGCTACCGACCAGGGCGATCCGGTCGCGGTCTGGCAGATTGCCACCTCCGTAGGCCTGCCCGTGAGCGTCACCGACGTCACCGACTCCTTCGAGCGCGAGCTGCAGGAGGTCTGCATCGCCCGCGATCTGGATTGGCCGACGATCCGTCGGCTGGAAGACAACCCCGCCCTGAACCTGGCTGCTGAGTAAGGAAAACCCTACCATGAACATCGCACGAAACGATTTCCTCGCACGCCGTAAACACGGCCTGGGCGGTTCCGACATCGCCGCAATCGTCGGGTTGTCTAAGTTCGCCACTCCCTACGATGTGTGGCTGTCTAAGCGCCCCGAGGCCCAGACCGAAGACGAGGGCGACAAACCTTGGTTGTACTGGGGCGCCGTTCTCGAAGACGTGGTGGCGAAGGAATATGCCCTACGCACCGGGCGGAAGATCCAGCGTGTCAACGCCCAGTTGGTTCATCCCGAACACCACTTCGCACTGGCGAACATCGATCGTGCTGTCGTGAACCCTGGCATCGCTGGCCGGGTCTGGTGGAGGGATGGACGCCTGACCACAGATCGCATCCTTGAGTGCAAGACGGCGAACGGTTTCGCGGCTAGCGTATGGGGTGCTGACGGTACCGACCAGGTGCCTGAGGCCTACCTGTGCCAGACCCAGTGGTACATGGGGATCACAGGCGCCCGGTACGCCGACTTGGCCGTTCTGATCGGTGGCAGCGATTACCGACGCTTCACCATCGAGGCTGACCCTGAGCTCTTCGCAGACCTGCTAACCGAGGCCACCGCCTTCTGGAAGCTGGTCGAGGAAGGCATCGCCCCCGATCCGCAGACCGTCGCCGACGCGCAGAACCGTTGGCCGCAGCATCTCAAGGCGAAGACCGTGATGGCCACGGCCGGCGCGGCTCGCGCCGTCGAAGAGCTGGCCGAAATCAAGGAGCGCATGGGCGAGCTGAAAGACCGCGAGGACGCCCTGAAACTCACGATCATGGGCGAGATGCAGGAAGCGGAAACGCTGACAGACATGGGTGACCCGATCGCGACGTGGAAGGCCCAGACCGCTGAGCGGATCGACAGCAAGGCCCTGCGTGTCGACCACCCCGACATTGCTGCCCTCTACAGCAAGACCTCCACGACGCGCGTGCTGCGTCTCAAATCGAAGAAGGACTGATCCATGACCACCGAAACCGCCCTGGCGCACCGCGACGAGCAACACGCCATCGCCCCGCAGACCCGGCCCAGCATGGGTATTCTGACCCCGTCCAATCTGGCCGAGGCAATGAAGATGGCCGAGATCCTGGCCGACAGCAGCATCGTCCCGAAAGACTTTCAGGGGCGTCCCGGCAACGTGCTGATCGCCTGCCAGTGGGGCGCGGAGATCGGCCTGCAGCCGCTGCAGGCCATGCAGTCGATTGCCGTGATCAACGGGCGCCCGTCGATCTGGGGCGACGCCATGCTGGGTCTCGTCCAGGGGTCCGGCCTGCTGCAGGACATTCAGGAAGTGGTCAGCGATGACGGTGAGGTCGCGACCTGCACCGTGGTTCGCCGCGGCAAATCTCCGGTCGTTCGCCAGTTCACCATGGAAGAGGCCAAGACCGCCGGGCTTAAGGGAAAGACCGGCCCCTGGCAGCAGTACCCGCGCCGGATGCTCCAGTTGCGCGCCCGTGCCTTCGCGCTGCGCGACGCCTTCTCCGACGTGCTGCGCGGCGTGGCCATCGCCGAGGAGGCGCGAGACACGCCCGTGATGCGGGACATCACGCCCGAGGGAGACGCTGAGGTTGCGCAGACCGCCAGCGGTAAGATCCGCAACAAGATCGCTGCGAAGAAGGCAGGCGGTGTCACCCTGCCGGACGTGCTGGACCGGATCGGCAAGGCCAGCGACGAGGCGCAGCTGAACGAGGTTGGCGCAGACTGCGGCAAGCTGGAGGGCGACGACAAGGACAAGGCACGGGAAGCCTATCGGAAGCGCCTAGACGTTCTCAAGAAAGCCGTGGCTGACAGCCAACAGGACCCGGCGGCCAGCAGCATCAGCGAACTGATCCAGTCGACCGACAAGGGCATCAAGCGCGAGTTGACCAACGGTGCACCCTACTCCGGGACCATCAGCTTCTACGAGACCGAGCTGGCACGCATCAAGGCCGAGGAGCCGAAAGAGCATGCCGCCATGATGGCCGAATACGAACGCATCGAGGCCGAGCGCAACGGCACCGACGCCTGACCCCATTCCCCGTCGCCCATCGCCTGTGGCGAGCGGGGATAACTGGCGGGTCGGCCCCCCTCCTCCCTCTCTGACCGGCCCGCCCTTTTCACATCATCACGAGGTCGAACCCATGCCCCAAGACGATCAAGCCTACGGCGTCGCAGCCGACGAACTCCGCCAGTTCATCGAGCAGTTCGAGCAGCTGGAGGCCGAGAAGAAGGACATCGCAGAGCGCCAGAAAGAAGTGATGGCCGAGGCCAAGGCCCGCGGCTACGACACCAAGGTGATGAAACAGATCATCGCCCTCCGCCGCCGCGACAAGGACGACATCGCGGAAGAGGAAAGCATCCTCGACATGTACAAAGCCGCCCTGGGGATGGTGTGATGAAGCACCCCCACCTGCCCATGATCATCGACAGCTTCGCCGGCGGCGGCGGGGCATCGGCCGGGATCGAGGCCGCGCTTGGCCGCTCGCCCGACGTGGCCATCAACCACAGCGAAAAAGTTCTGGCTCTGCACGCGGCCAACCACCCGGAAACGGTGCATCTGGACAGCAACATCTGGGACGTGGATCCTCTGGCCGTGACCAAGGGCCGCCATGTCGGCCTGCTGTGGGCTAGTCCGGACTGCAAGCACTTCAGCAAGGCGAAGGGCGGCGCGCCGCGCGACCGCAACATTCGCGACCTCGCATGGGTCGTGGTGCGGTGGGCCGAGTTCGCCAAGCCCGACGTCATCTGCATGGAGAACGTCGAGGAGTTCGTAACCTGGGGCCCGGTCGACAACGACGGCCAGCCGATCAAGGAGTTCGCGGGGCAGATCTTCGAGATGTGGATCGCCCGGCTGCGCAAGGCCGGCTACAAGGTCCAGTGGCGCGAGCTGCGCGCCTGCGACTATGGCGCGCCGACAATCCGCAAGCGGTGGTTCCTGGTCGCGCGCCGCGACGGGCGGCGCATCGCCTGGCCAAAGCTCACGCACGGCGATCCGAAGTCCGAGAAGGTTCGCAAGGGCAAGCTGCTGCCATGGGTGGGCGCGCATACCTGCATCGACTGGTCCCTGCCCTGCCCCTCGATCTTCGACAGCAAGGCCGAGGTGTTCGAGAAGCACGGCTTGCGCGCGGTCCGGCCTCTGGCCGACAACACCCTGGCGCGGGTGGCGCGTGGGATGAAGCGCTACGTACTGGAGGCCGACCGCCCGTTCCTGGTGAACCTGACCCATGGCGGCCGGGTCGAGGATGCGGCAGAGCCGTTCCGCACCATCACCGGCGCACACCGCGGCGAGAAGGCTACGGTCGTACCCATCGTTTCGCAGATGTACGGGTCCGGCGGCGGGCGCGGGGACATCGACCGTCCCTTGGGCACGGTGACCGCCGACGGTCAACACGCCTCGCTGATTGCCGCCAGCGTCCAGCGGTTCAACACAGGCGCGACCGGGCAGGACATGCGCGACCCCATGGCCACGATCACGGCAAACAGCTGGATCAAGAAGCCCGGCGGCGCGGCACCTCTAGGCGTCCTCGCGCCTTACCTCGCTACGTTCTATGGCCATGGAGAACAGCGGGGAAAGCGCGCCGCCGATCTGGTCGAGCCGCTGCGAACGGTTACGGTCGAGAACCGTCACGCTGTCATCGCCCCGGTGCTGACCTATGCCCAGCAGGGCGGCGGCAACCGGGCGGCGACCGACCCGCACCACACCATCTGCGCCAGCAAGAAGGACCAGAACAGCCTGATCGCTGCGACGATGGTGCAGACCGGCTATGGCGAACGGACGGGCCAGCAGCCCCGCGCACTGGACGTGGCCGCACCCCTCGGCACCGTGGTCGCGGGCGGGGCCAAGCATGCCCCCGTGGCAGCGTTTCTTGCGCAGCAGAACAACGACACCCGGCGCGCGGGCGGGGTCCACCCTGGCCGGGCCGCGAATGAACCGATGTCGACCGTCACGCAGTCAGGCAGTCACCAGACGCCAGTGGCCGCCTTCATCGCGCGGCAGTTCGGTGCCAGCACCGGTCACGCAGCGGACACGCCCCTTGGTACCATCACGGCGGGCGGACAGGGCAAGTCGCAGCTGGTCGCCTCGTGGTTCGCTAAATACTACGGCACCGGGGACGGCGCGCGCGCTGATGAGCCTTGCCATACGGTGACCGTCAAGGACCGCATGGGCCACATGCAAGCCGAACTGGCCGCACCGCCCTTCGCCCCCGAGCATCACGCCCGCGCCCGCGCCGTGGCCGAGTTTCTGCGCGGACACGATGCCTGGCATGGCGGCGAGTTCGTCACCCTGACGATCGAGGGTGCCTCCTATGTCGTGATCGACATCGGCATGCGGATGCTGACCCCGCGCGAACTGTTCCGTGCCCAGGGCTTCCCGGCAGACTACGTGATCGAGGGCGTTTGGGGAAGGGCTGGAAACCCCGGATCCGGTTTGGGTGCCCTTCGCCAAGGACGTCCAGGTCAGCTGCTGCGGGAATAGCGTATGCCCGCCACTGGCCGAGGCGCTGGTTGCGGCGAACTGCGGCCATCTGCGGGCGGAGCAAACTGGCGGTGCTGCCGCCGAAATACAGGAGGGATGATGGCACAGACAATAGAACCGCGCCCAGTTATGCGCCCTTCCGATATACGACAGGCGGTTTCGGAATGGGCGGCAATGGGATTTGCCGTGACGCTGGACACGCGAGCGGGCGTCATCACAGTAACGCCGCCCGGACCCCAGCAATCGGCTGATCCGTTCGACCAGGTGGATATGCGTGCATGACGAAGCGACACCTGCCCGCCCATATATACGACAAGAAGGGCGTGCTGTATTTCCAGCGCCGTGGATACAAGACCACCAGGATCCAATCTGAGGCTGGAACAGCAGCCTTCGCCCTCGAGTACGCGGCGCTTCTGAACGGAGCGGTGATACCGCCCGCTGCACCGGCACGAACGTTCTCGGCCTTGGTGAAGGACTACCTGACCAGCAACCGCTACAAGCGCTTGGCGCCACGGACGGCAAGGGACTACGAGAAGGTGCTGGCGTGGGTCACGGCCAAGCTTGGCCACCTGCAGGTTGGCGGCATCCAGCGGAAGGACATCATCCGCGCGCGCGAGACGAACGCCGGCAAGATGCGCTTTGCGAACTACATCGTCCAGGTCGTTCGCATCTTGTTGGAGCATGCCATCGACCTCGGCTGGAGGTCAGACAATCCCGCCAAGGGCGTGGAGCTCCTTCGCAGTGATGCGCCTGCCCGCGAAGCATGGCCGCAGGATATGATCGACGCATACCGTGCGGAGGCCTCCGGCCGGGCGCTACTGATCTTCGAGCTATGCCTAGGAACCGGACAGCGGATCGGTGACGTGCTGCGCATGAGATGGTTGGACATCGACGGAGAGGGCATCGCCATCCGTCAGGGCAAGACCAAGGCCAAGCTCTGGATCCCTATCACGCCGCGCTTGAGGGTGATCCTGGAAGAGACGCCCCGCATCGGACTGACGATTTGTGCCTACGGGCCGCACGGAAAGCAGCTCAGCTATTCATCAGCGTCTCAGGACGTCCGAACCGTGAGAGACGCAATCGGGGCGCGTGCCTATGACATTCACGGGCTTCGCTACGCCGCTACTGCCGAGCTGGCCGCCGCCGGGTGCAGCGACGAGGTGATTGCCGCCATCACGGGCCACAAGACAACTGCAATGATCGCGAAATATGCAGGCCCGGTACGCCAACGCGCTCGCGCCAGCGAGGCAAATGCCAAGCGCGGAACGAACGCAGCACGAACGGAGAATGTTGAGAAGGGTGTTGAGAGCAACGAGTGAAGCAGGTGCGGTGTCGCTCACCCATCGCGAAAAAAGTCAGCAGAAAGGGCGTGGTAGGGGCGGCCGGACTCGAACCGGCACTCATTGCTGAAACGGATTTTGAATCCGTCGCGTCTACCATTCCGCCACGCCCCCGGACTGGTCCCGGCGCCCTTTCGGCGGCGGCCCGTTCGGACCGTTGGGCTTGGCGTAAATCCAGTCGCGGCGATTTGCAAGGGGCGGCGTGCGCCCCCTGCCCCGCGGCCTCAGGCGCGACCCAGCTTGACCAGTCGGGCGTCGCGAAGCTGCGCGAAGTCATCGCCCGCATGATACGACGACCGGGTCAGCGGCGTCGCCGAGACCATCAGAAAACCCTTGCCATAGGCGGCCTTCTCATAGCCCGCAAATTCTTCGGGCGTGACGAAGCGGTCGACGCGATGGTGCTTGGGGCTGGGCTGCAGATACTGGCCGATGGTGATGAAGTCGATGTCCGCCGCACGCATGTCGTCCATGACCTGCAGCACGCCTTGGCGATCCTCTCCCAATCCAACCATGATGCCGGATTTGGTGAACACCGACGGGTCCAGTTCCTTGACCCGCTGCAGCAGACGCAGCGAATGGAAATAACGGGCGCCGGGACGGACCTCCGGGTAAAGGCCCGGCACCGTTTCAAGGTTGTGGTTGAACACATCGGGACGCGCCTCGACCACGGTCTCCAAGGCGCCAGGCTTTGATTTCAGAAAGTCGGGCACCAGCACCTCGATCGTGGAGGCCGGAGAGCGGTGTCTGATCGCCCGGATGGTCTGGGCAAAATGCTCGGCGCCGCCATCGTCCAGGTCGTCGCGATCGACGCTGGTGATCACGACGTGGTTCAGGCCCAGCTTCTGCACGGCATGGGCGACGCGGCCGGGTTCGAACGTGTCCAGCGCCTGCGGCTTGCCTGTCGCGACGTTGCAGAAGGTGCAGCCGCGGGTGCAGATCTCGCCCATGATCATCATGGTGGCGTGGCCCTGGCTCCAGCATTCGCCGACATTGGGACAGCCGGCCTCCTCGCAGACGGTCGACAGGCGGTTCTCGCGCAGCAGGTCGCGCGTCTGCTTGTACCCCGCAGAGGTGGGCGCCTTGACGCGAATCCAGTCCGGCTTCTTGGGCTGGGCCTGATCGGGTCGGTGCGCCTTTTCCGGGTGGCGCTGATCCGGGATCCTGAGGTCGCGCAAGGTCATGGTCCTTTCGGTCGCGGTTCGGGCAGAAATAGGGGCTTTGCAACGATTTGGCAACGCATCCCCTGCCCCTGCGTCCACATGGCTGCCTTGCGGTCAGCCCAGATCCAGCAGCGGTCGCGCCGCCGCGGTCAGCAGGCGGGCCAGATCGTCGAACCAGCCCTGCCCCGGAGTCGATGCGCGGCGCATCAGCATGACCTGCCGCGCGGGCTGGGGGTCGGGAAACCTGACGGCCGTCAGACCGGGTGCCGCGGCCAGCTCCTGCCGGCGGGCGATCTCTGGCAGGAAGGTCAGGCCCATGCCCTGCGCGGCAAGGCGGCACAGGGTCGACAGCGACGCGGCCCCCAGGTCCAGCCGCGCCGCGCGGCGGTTCAGCCCGCAGACCTCCAGGGCCTGGTCGCCAAGGCAATGCCCCTCATCCAATAACAGAAGTTGGCCGGGATCCAGCGCGTCAGGAGACAGCGGTCGGCTGCGCAGATCGGCGATTCGCGCCGCGCTGCCGGCCAGCAGAAAGCGGTCGGCGAACAGCGGTATGGCCTGCAGGCCAGGCCCCTCAGGCGGGCTGGCGACAACGATGGCATCCAGCCGCCCCGCCTGCAGTTCGTCCAACAGGCGGTCTGTCTGCGCCTCGCGCAGATGCAGGTCGCGCCCGATGTCGCGCGCCCGCAAAAGGGGCAGCGCCTCGGGCAGCAGATAGGGCGCGACGGTGGGGATCATGCCCAGCATCAACCGGCCGCCCTGCCCCGGCTGCCGCAGGTCCTGTTCCAGATCGGTCATCGCGGCCATGACCCGTTGGGCGTGGTCCTGCAGCGCGCGGCCCTGCGGGGTCAGGACGACACCTTGCGGGGTGCGTTCGACCAGGCGGGCGCCGATCTCCTCCTCCAGCGCGCGGATCTGCATGGACAGCGCGGGTTGCGTGACGTTGATCGATTCGGCGGCGCGTGTGAAATGGGTGTGCTGCGCCAGGGACAAGAAATAGCGCAGCTGGCGCAGGGTGATATTCATAAGGGGGCCTGATCAACGACGCGCGGTCAACGCCCACCATCTTATCGACCAGTCCCCGTCTGCGGCAATGACCTTCAGCCGATCAGCCGCGATCCCTTGCCGTAGGTTTCCTCATAGTGCCGCTCCAGCCGCATCAGGGCCAGACGCAGGACGATTTTTCCAGACCGTGCGGACCAGCCAAGACGCCGTTCCGTCATCTCGATCCCCTCCAGAAAGCAGCACACCCGAAGGACGATGTCGCCCATGCCCGGACCCAGGTCGCGCAGCGCGACGGCCACCCGGTCGCGCGCGGATTCCGATCCGCCGCGATAACCGCCGCCGCCACGCGACACGTCGATCCCCGAGGTCATGAAGCCGTCCCAGTTCTGGGTGACGCGCGGACCCATCTGGGCCAACTCGAAATCCTCGCGCAGGCGTTCGCCCGCGGTGACCATGCCCGGGGTCAGGAATGCCTGCCCATCATGGTCACGCCGCCGCGCCAGCACCAGAAGCGGGCTTTCCGCGATGTTCACCCGGGTCTGGCGACGGCGGCCATCCTCGGGGTCGTCTATCACGCGATCCTCCCACACCCGGTGACGGTCGCCGTGGTCAAACGCCGCCTGGGCCTCGGCCATGCCGTGGACGGGTTGGGCGTCCTCGTGGACCGGGTGGGCGTCCGCAAACGACGATGGCCCCGGCACGGCGCTGCGCTGGCGGGGCGACCGCAGCATCTGGCGCAGGGCCTCGCGCCCTGCCGGCGCGATGACATAGCGCTGGATGCGCCCCCCGCCCCGTGTCTGCACGACCCATCCCTTCAGCGCCATCATCTCTGCCAGGGCGCGTTCCAGAACGGCGGTACGGATGTCGTCGCGCGTGACGATCGCCTTGTCCATGCCGGGGGCCGATGCCATGCACGCACCCGGCTCTGCCAACCGGCGCAGCACGCGCAGGGCCTGACGCTCATCAGGCGCATTGGCCCCCTCGGCCCGCGGTGCCAGCGCGGCATCCACCAGCGGATCGTCGCGGCGCGCCTCGAACCGGCGGATGCGGCGGAGGATGGTCGAGGCATGAACACCGGCCTCGCGCGCCAGGGCACGGATCGTCACCCCCTGGTCGACATGGCGCAGGTAAAGACGCGCGTCCTCGCTCAGGTCGTCTTGCGCGCAGGTCTGCCCTTGCACCTGCGCACGGTGCTCCGCGATGCCCGTGTGGATTGCGAAATCACCGGTCAATATGGTCATGTCAGGTCCCTTGTCGTCCTCGGGCAGCCCGGCAGTAGACTACCCTGGGTTGAAATCTTTCCCTGTGGTTAACAGGGTGTTTCTGCACATAGCCGCAACATTCCCTAACAATTCCTAAAGAAACCTTGCTCCACCGCGCGCTGCGGCAGGGCTTTTGGCAAAACACCTCAAGGTTGTGTGAAGGTGACCTCGTGGCAAACGCAAAGGATCAGCCCCATGACCGCAGTCTCGAACGTGATCGTTTTTCGCCCCCGCCCGACGAATCAGGGCCTGCGCCGTCCCGGAACGCTGATCCGGGCCGCCCGCGAAGGTCAGAAGACCTGGAAGCGCGATCGCGACCTGCCCCGCCTGCTGCGCAGCGACCGCTGCCCTGCGCCGGGCACCGTCCTGTCCCGCCTGCGGGCCGAGGAGCAGATCCAGAACGACATGCGCGTCACCCAGGCCGCCGAATACGACCTGCGCCGCCACGTCCTGCTGGTCATCGCCATCCTGGCAGAGATGCGTGCCGCGATCGATGCCGCGCCGATGCCGGCCACGGCCATCGCGCTGTGACCATCAGCGCTTCTTGATCAGGGAACCCAGAACGCCCCGGACCAGCGCCTGCCCGGTCCGGGTCCCCAACTGCCGGGCAAGGCTCTTGCCAAAGGTCTGCACGATGCTGTCGGACCGCCCGCGTGGGGCAGCCTTCTCGCGTGCCGGCGCCTGATATGGTCGCCCCCGTCCCGCACCGGCGGGCATGTCGAACAACCCGTCGTCATCCTTCTTCGCACTGGCCGCCTGGGCTGCGGCCTGGGTCTTTCGTGCCAGCATCTCATGCGCGGAATCACGATCCAGGGCAGTGTCGTATTTCGGCCCCATCGGGGACGTGGCCCGGATCGCTGCGCGCTCCTGGTCCGTGATCGGGCCGACCTGACTGAACGGCGGTCGGATCAGCGTCCGCTGCGCGATGCCCGGCACACCCTTCTGCTGCAGGAACGAGGTCACGGCCTCGCCCGTCCCCACCTGCTGAATCGTCTCGGCGATGTCGAAATCGGGGTTGGTCCGATAGTTCTGCGCCGCATCGCGCAAGGCTTTCTGATCCTTGGCAGTGAACGCCCGCAGCGCGTGCTGAACCCGGTTGCCCAATTGGCCAAGCACCGATTCGGGAATGTCGGCGGGGTTCTGGGTGACGAACCAGATGCTGACGCCTTTCGACCGGATCAATCGTGCCACCCGCTCGACCTTTTCGATCAGGGCCTTCGGCGCGTCGTCGAACAGCAGATGCGCCTCGTCAAAGAAGAACGCGACGCGGGGCTTGTCCGGATCGCCCACTTCGGGCAGCTGCTCGAAGAGCTCCGACAACAGCCACAGCAGGAATGTCGCGTACAGGCGAGGTGCGTTCATCAGGCGCTCTGCCGACAGGATGCTGATGACACCGCGCCCGTCCGCGTCCTGACGGATGATGTCGGTCAGTGCCAGCGCCGGCTCGCCAAACAGGTTCGCTCCGCCTTCGGTCTCCAGCACCAGCAGCGCGCGCTGGATCGCGCCAACGCTGGCGGTGCTGACATTGCCATAGCGCGTCGACAGGTCGGCGGCGTTCTGTCCGACCCAGACAAGCATCGACTGCAGGTCTTTGAGGTCCAGAAGCGGCAGCCCCTCCTCGTCGGCGACGCGGAAGGCGATCGCCATGACGCCCTCCTGCGCCTCCGTCAGGTCCAGCAGGCGCGACAGCAGCAGCGGTCCCATCTCGGCTGGAGTGGTGCGGACGGGATGACCCTGTTGGCCCCAGACATCCCAGAACGTCACCGGATAGGATGCATAGGTCAGATCAATCCCGATCTGACCGGCCCTCGCAAGGAAAGGCTCGTGCAGCTTGCCTTGATCCGATCCCGCCTTGGCCAGCCCCGCCAGATCCCCCTTCACATCCGCTAGGAACACCGGAACGCCCGCCGCCGACAGGCTTTCGGCCAGGGTCTGCAGCGTGACGGTCTTGCCCGTCCCCGTCGCACCCGCGACCAGCCCGTGCCGGTTTGCCAGCTTCAGCAGCATCGTCTCGGGGGTCGCGTATCCGGCGCCGGCGCCGCCCACGAAGATCGTTCCCGCATCCAGGTCCAGAACCGTGGCCATCGCATCCCCCACCAACAAATTGCGCAACGCACGCCTTGAAAAGACAATTTTAACGCTTTCATGGCAAGGTGAAGTTGTCCGGATCGCAGCCGTGACCCGGACCTTCCTCCCTGTTGGACTGCCGCGCCCTCGGGCGCGGCTTTTTTTATGTGATCGGGGGAAAATCCATAGACCGTTGACGGATCACGCCAACGCGATTAGCGTGCGTCTCAATGATGACCGGCCAGTCCGGCAGGGAGAATAACGCAACGCGTCGGGGGCCGTGGTGGAAGCCACGGCCTTTCGCATTAATTCATGACGCGTGCCCGGCCGGTTCGGTTCCCACGTAACTTCTTCAATGCGCAATCCTGTGCAATGTCCCGACCTCAAGGGTTGGTGACAACGCGTGTCTTGGCAGGGGACTGACAAGGCCCCGGTGCCGTGCTAGATCAGCCGCAATGCGTTGAGCAAAAGAAAGATAGATTGATGTTCATCAAACATTCGCACGCGCTGTTGGCCGCCCTCGCCCTGATCACCGGGCCTGCATTCGCCCAGGACACCCCGGCGCCGGCCACGCCCGAAACCCCCGCGGCGGAAGCCCCCGCCGCCGATGCGCCTGCAACCGCCGCACCGGCCGCAGGTGCCCCCGCCGCAGACGCGCCGGCCACCGCACCTGCCGATGCACAGACGCCAGCCGCGCCCGCCGATGCCCCTGCGGCCGAGAACGCGCCCGCGGGTCAGCCCGCGCGCGATCCGAACGGACCTGGCAGCTATTACGCCAAGTCCGAGCATGGCGATTGGACCATCCGCTGCATCCGCGCCGATCAGGGCAAGGATCCGTGCGAGATGTACAAGCTGCTGACCGATGCCGACGACAACCCGGTTGCCGAACTGACCATGGTTCCCCTGTCGAACGGCGACGTCGCCGCCGGCGCCACCCTTGTCGCGCCGCTGGAGACGGACCTGATTGACGGCCTGGGCTTCCAGATCGGATCGGGCGAAATGCGCGGCTATCCGTTCAGCTTCTGCGCGCCGGTCGGCTGCGTCGCGCGCCTTGGCTTCACCAATCAGGAACTGGCAAGCATGAAGGCCGGCAGCACCGCAGCCGTGCAGTTGCTGCCCTTCGGTGGGGACCCGGATTCGCCGGTCCAGCTGAGCATGTCGCTGACCGGCTTCACCGCCGCGTTCGATGAACTGGCCGCCTATGCCGCCGCACCCGCGCCCGCCCCGGCCGCCGATGCCGAACCGGCAGAGGATACCCCCGCCGAGGACGCACCGGCCGAGTGATCGCCCCTGCCATCGCATGAACGGAAAAGGCCGCGTCCCCTGGGCGCGGCCTTTTTCATGCGTCCCGCATGACGATCAGACGCGGCGCAGGGCGATGACCGCGTTCAGTCCGCCAAAGGCGAAGGCATTGGACAGGACGGCATCGACCCGCGCCTCACGGGCCTCGTTGGGAACGACGTCCAGCGCGCATTCGGGGTCGGCCTCCTGATAGCCGATCGTGGGCGCGATCACCCCGTCGCGCAGCGCCATGATGCAGGCCAGCAGTTCGACCGCGCCGGTGCCGCCGATCAGATGGCCGTGCATCGACTTGGTCGACGACATCATCAACCGGTCCGCGTGATGGCCAAAGGCATGGGCGACCGCCGCACATTCCGTTTTGTCATTTGCGGCAGTACCCGTTCCGTGGGCATTGATATAGCCGATATCCTCGCGGTTCAGGCCGGCATCGACCATCGCCCCGGTGATCGCTCGCTCGGCGCCCTGGGCCGATGGCATGACGATGTCCTGCGCATCCGACGACATGGCAAAGCCCACGACCTCGGCCAGGATCTCGGCGCCACGCGCCCGGGCGTGTTCGAAATCCTCGAAGACGAAGACGCCTGCGCCTTCGCCCTGGACCATGCCGTTGCGATTGGCGCTGAAGGGGCGGCAGGCGTCCTTGGACATCACGCGCAGCCCCTCCCATGCCTTGACGCCGCCAAAGCACAGCATCGCATCGGACCCGCCCGACAGCATGACGTCGGCCGCGCCCGACCGCACCATCTGGAACGCCAGGCCCATCGCATGATTGCTGCTGGCGCAGGCGGTGGCGACGGTGAAGGCGGGGCCGCGCAGGCCGAACTCCATGCTGACATGGCTGGCCGCGGCATTGTTCATCAGCTTGGGGACCACGAAGGGATGGACGCGGTTCTTCCCCTCCTCATAGACGGCGCGATAGTTCTCGTCCCAGGTATTCAGCCCACCGCCGGCCGTGCCCAGGATGACCCCCGACCGCAGGCCAAGCGCGCCCTGAAAGTGCAGGCCCGACTGCTCGACCGCCTGCTTGGCAGCCAGCAGGGTGAACTGGGTGAACTTGTCATAGAGCAGGATCTGCTGGCGGTTGAAATAGGTCTCGGGCGTCCAGTCGTGGACCTGTCCACCGATCTGGATCGACAGGCGATCGACATCGCGAAAATCCAGCTGCGTGATCCCGCAGCGACCCTCGCGGAACGCCTCTAGGGTGGTGGCGACATCGTGGCCAAGCGCGTTGATCGTGCCGGCGCCGGTGATCACCACGCGGCGCAGCCCGCCGCGGCCGGTCGTCTCGGCCGCAGGCCGGATCGCGGGTGCCGCGCGGCCTGCGTCGATCAGCGCCTCGTCCACGGGGGCGGTCATTCCGCCTTTTCCGCGACCAGCCGATGCACCGCGGCGATGATCGTGCCCATGTTCGAGATGTCGAAGTCGGACTTCTCGGGCTCGTTCGCATTGAACGGGATCGAGATTTCGAACTCTTCCTCGATGGCAAAGATCGATTCGACCAGGCCCAGACTGTCGATGCCCAGTTCGGCGGGGGTCGCGTCATCGGTGATCTGGTCGGGTTCCAGCATCGCCTGTTCCGCGATGATGGCCCGAATGCGCTGCGTGATGTCGTCTGTCATGTCGCCTCCTGTTCAGCCCTTTTCCAACAGGCGTGTAACGGTTTCCTGAAGCTTGGACAGCTGTTGTGCGAAACGCGGCAGCCGCCGCATGGCCTTCTGGATCTCCAGCTGGGTCTCCATCTTGACCGCGGGGTTGCCCAGGATCACCCGGCCTGCCGGCACGCGGGTGAAGATCTTGGCGGCACCGCCCGCGATGACGTCGTCCCCGATCTGGATGTTGTCGTTGACGCCCACCTGCCCGGCCAGCACGACCCTGTCGCCGATCACCGACGATCCGGCTACGCCCACCTGGCTGCACAGCAGGCAGTCACGGCCCACGACGACGTTGTGGCCCAGCATCACCAGGTTGTCGATCTTGGTGCCGTCGCCCACGCGGGTCGACCGGATCGTGCCGCGGTCGATGGTGGCGTTCGCGCCGATCTCGACGTCATGACCCAGCTCGACCGCGCCAAGCGAATGGATGCGCGTCCAGTGCTGCTGGTTGACCGCGGCACGGGCACCCAGGGTGCGGCGGATCTCCTCGATCCCCGACTCCTCGGGGGTGACGAAGGAAAACCCGTCTCCGCCGATGGACGCGCCCGGCTGCACGATCAGACGGTCGCCCGCGGTCACGTCATGGCCGATCCGCACGCCCGGATGGATCAGTGCCTGATCGCCGATGCGGGCGCCGCGACCGATGCTGACATGCGCCCCGATGCGGGCGCCCTGCCCGATCCGCACATGCGCGCCGATGACGACAAACGGCGCAATGGCCGCGCCGTCGCCGATCGTGGCCGTGGGGTCGATGACCGCGGTCGGATGAATGCCCGGCGCAATGTCCGGGCCGCGGTCGAAGGCCCGCGTCAGACCGGCCATGACCAGCCGCGGGCGGGGGGCAAAGATGGCGGCCTTCAGGCCATAAGCCTCGGGGTCCATCCCTTCGGCAAGGATGGCGATGCTGCCGGGCTTCAACGCCTCGGCGTATTTGGGCGCCATGGCCATGGCCAGCGTGCCGCCATCCGCGTCGACCGGACCGACCGCCGCGGGTTCCGCCGCACCCGTCACGCGGATCGACTGGTCGCCCCAGCATTGCGCGTCCAGAGCCCGCGCCAGCTCACCCATCGTCAGGACCATGGCCCCCCCTTTCGCGCAAGGACTTAGCCTGTTTGCAAGGCTGCTTCCAGTGCCCGCGTTCCGGGGCGGGTCACAACCCCGGGTTCAGGTCCGCGACCATGGCGGGCGCTGCCGCGCCAAAGCCCTGGGCCTGCAGCGCCTCCCAGATGCGGGCGTCGCGACCATAGATGTCGTCGAACAGCCGGATGCGCCCATCCGGGCCGGGCCAGGCGGTGAAATAGACCAGATGCACGGGAACCGGCGGCGTCAGCTTCAGCCAGGTCTCGCGTTCCCGGTCGCGGGCGCGCTGAAACATGGCAGCCGGATCATCGGTCTGGCGCGACAGCAGCGCACGGGCCAGATCGACCGGGTCGCCGATGCGGATGCAGCCATTCGATTCCGCCCGCACCCGGTTCGCAAACAGGTGCTTGGAGGGCGTGTCGTGCAGATAGATGTTCCAGGGATTGGGAAAGATGAACTTGACCACGCCAAGGGCATTGTCGTCGCTTGGCTTCTGGCGCAGCCTGAACGGAAAGCTGGCGGCGCTATAGCGGCCAAAGTCGATGCCGTCCCGCGCCAGCACCCGCCCCGCGCCATCCACCACGTCCAGATGCGACAGCGCATGGCGGTTCGCCTGCAGGCGGGGCAGATAGTCGCGAACGGCGATGGACCGCGGCACGTTCCAGCTGGGATTGACCACGACATTGGCCATCATCTCGGAAAATTCGGGCGTGCGCATCTCGGGCGTGTCCTTGCCCATGACGCTGCGAGTGCGGAACACCTCGGCCCCGTCTTCCACGATGGTCGTGCTGAATTCCGGGATGTTCACCCAGACATGGCGGCTGTCCAGATCCTCGGACGCCATCCAGCGCATCCGCTCCATCGCCACCAGGATCGCACGCTGCCGCGCGTCCTGTCCGGTGCCGCCATCGCCGTTCAGCGCCGCGATGGTCCGCGGGCCCGCGACGCCGTCATCCGGCAGGCCGGCCGCACGCTGATAATCGGAGACCGCCCGCGCAAGGGCATCGTCATACAGCGTGGCATCCGGCGCATCGGCGGCAAACCCGATGGCCACCAGGCGCGTGCGCAGGTCGGCGATCGCCGTGGCCCTTTGGCCTGGCCGCCAGACACCGGTCGCAATCCTTGGTAGGCTCTGCGGCACCACCAGATCGGCCGGCCCGGACAGCGCCTGTTGCAGCGCAAGATAGGCCGGATGGTCCGGTCCGGCCCCGGCAAGGACCGCCGCAGGATCCGCCGCCGCCTCGAACCGCGCCAGCAGCGGGACCACCGCGGTCCGCACGGGCTGTCGCTTGATCTCGGGGTCGACGCGCGTCGGGTTCAGCACGCCGCCGGTCAGATCGCGCAGCAGGCGTGACAGGGCATGGGCATGGGCGATCTCGGCCGCAAGTCCTTCGGTCGCCGTCAGGCGGTCGGGCTGGTATCGGGCAACGGGGATGCCATGGCGCGGGGCGTTCCCGATCGCGTCTCGCAAGGCGAGTCGCCGGGCCTCTCCCTCGGGGCCAAGGAAGATCGGGCGCAACCCGTTGCTGCCATAGAACGAGGCAAGATCGGCGTCGTCCGACACTGCCAGCGCCAAGGCCATCTGTTGCGGCGTGAAATCCAGCCGTGGCGCCGCGGCCACGCTCACGGCAGTGAGAGGTTCGCGTGCGCCGGACACAACGGGAAGCCAGCCGACGACCCCCGCCAGTGTCAGCGCCAGCACGCCCCGGACCATTCGAACCGCCATCTGAACCTCCGAAATTCTGTCCGTATTGTCCCACGGCCGCCGTGCGCGCGCCACACCCCACGCATCTGTTTGTGCAGTGGAAAAGCAGTGGTTGCCAAAACGCCACAGCGCCGCCGCCGATGTGCAACATTACCCGTTTTAGGCGAAATCTTGCCGAAATTCGGGTTAGGATCGGCCATCCCGGCAGAATCCGTTTCGTCGCGCACGCGCTTTTGACATATTGTTAATCAGGTCGGGGATAAACCACGACAGGCCGCGACGTGTCGCCGGCTTAAAAAAACGAAGCAGGACAGGCGATCTGACATGACAATGGACATTATCTCCCGTCGCGGCATCTTGGGTGTGTTCGCGGCAACCAGTGTTGCGGCGACCCCGGTGATGGCGAATGCCTTCGGATTTTTGCGCGGCAATGCGGGCGACATGCGGCGGGTCAAGATGTACAACGGCCGGACCGGCGAGAGCATCGACACGGTCTATTGGGTCGACGGAAAATACATCCGCGAGGCCCTGAACGAGATCAACGTCTTCATGCGCGACTGGCGCACGGGCGAGGTGATCGGCATCGACCCGCGGATGATCGACGTGGCGGCCGCGTCCTCGCGCCTGCTGCAGACCAACGAACCCTACATGATGCTGTCGGGATACCGCTCGCCCCGCACCAACGCGATGCTGCGGCGCCAGTCCAGCGGCGTGGCGCAGAACTCGCTGCACCTGACGGGCAAGGCGGCCGACCTGCGGCTGAAGTCGCGCTCGGTCGGGCAGATGTACCAGGCTGCGGTGGCCTGCCGCGCCGGTGGCGTGGGACGCTACAGCCGGTCGAACTTCGTGCACATGGATTGCGGTCCCGTCCGCACCTGGGGCAGCTGATTTCAGACGACCTTTTCGCAAGGCGCAAACGCCCTCTGCCACCCGCAGACGGCGTTTTCCGCATTTTTCGGGCTTGCCGCCGCAACGCTGGCTTGCGACGCTGGCCGGAACAACAAGACAAGATCGGACCTGCATGAGCCCCCTCGAGACGCGCCGTTTCAAAACCGCCAAGAAAATCCAGGCCGCAGCCATCGAACTGGCCGTCCGCGACGGTCTTCCCAATGTCACGACCGAGGCGATCGCCCGACATGCGGGCATCAGCACGCGGACCTTCTTCAACTACTACCCCTACAAGGAGGCGGCCCTGATGGGTCCGCCGCCCGACTATCCGCCCGAAGCGTCCGAGATCTTCATCGCGGGCAAGGGTCGCCTGATCGAGGATCTGGGCCTGCTGATAGAGGCGCATCTGGCCCGATATCTGAACGAACGCGAACTGATCGGCGCGATGCTGGCCCTGTCCGACAAGGACCCCAAGCTGGAGGCGCTGCGCAACAGCGCCATGCTGGCGCGCCGCGCGCAGATGCGTACGCTGCTGCATCGGCGGATGCCCGGGTCGGACGAACGCGTGATCGAGATTTTGGCCGCCGCGATCATCGCCGCGACGAACGCCGCGACCAAGGATTGGGTGTCGGGCGCGCGCGAGGATTTCATCGCCGCAGCGCATGAGAACCTGTCGCTGATCCTGACGGCGGCCGAAATGCTGGACAAGCCCAGCTAGGGCGTCAGCAGCTTTCGGTACAGATCGTCCAGGAATGCCGCGCCCTCGGCCACGGGGTCGCGGCCGTCTCCCAGGACGGCGCGGACCTGCGTCTCGAAATCGGCATAGTGCTGGGTCATCGACCAGATCGAGAAGATCAGGTGGCGCGGCTCGACCCGCGCGAGCAGCCCTTGGTCCATCCAGCCTTCCAGAACCGCGACCGTCCGATCGACGATCTGTCGCAGATCGCCGCCCAGGATTTCGGTCAGATGCGGCGCGCCCTGCAGGATCTCGTGGGCGAACAGGCGGCTTTCGCGGGGATAGTCCTGCGACATCGACAGCTTGGCCTGCACATAGCGCAGCACCTCGGCCAGCGGCTCTCCGTCGGGGTCGATCTGGCGCATCGGCGCCAGCCACATCTCCAGCAGGGTCGTCAGCAGCGCCTTGTGGATTTCGTCCTTGGAGCCGAAGTAATACAAGACGTTCGGCTTGGACAGGCCCGCTGCCCGCGCGATCTGGTCGATGGTCGCGCCGCGCAATCCGTTGGCCGAAAACGCCTCCAACGCCCCGTTCAGGATCAGCTCCCTGTTTTTCTGCTGAATCCGGGTCATCTGGGGCATGCTGGTCTCTGTCATCGAAGCTCCGGCTCTGGCATGATCCGATTTTGGGCAGATCGGTCGGAATTGTCATCCGGCTTGTCAGGACGCTTGACTGCCCCCTGCCCCGTGCTAGCCTGATCCTGACCGTTTGGTCAATAATCCGTGAGGACGATGCCCATGCCGCTTGACCGCAAGCCCGCCCCGAATGACCTGCGCGCTTTCTGGATGCCCTATACCGCGAACCGTCAGTTCAAGTCGGCGCCGCGGATGTTGGTTGCGTCCAAGGACATGCATTACACGGCCGCAGACGGTCGCCAGATCCTGGACGGGACGGCAGGCCTGTGGTGCTGCAACGCCGGCCACTGCCGCCCCAGGATCACCGAGGCCGTCCAGAACCAAGTCGGAGAGCTGGATTATGCCCCCGCCTTCCAGATGGGCCATCCGCTGGCGTTCGAGCTGGCCAACCGCATCGTGGACATCGCGCCCGATGGGATGGACCATGTCTTCTATACGAATTCGGGCAGCGAGGCCGTCGATACCGCGCTGAAGATCGCGCTGGCCTATCACCGGGCGCGGGGCGACGCGGCCCGCACGCGGTTGATCGGGCGCGAGCGGGGCTATCACGGCGTGGGCTTCGGCGGGATCTCGGTCGGGGGCATCGTGAACAACCGCCGCCATTTCGGCACATTGCTGGCGGGCGTCGACCACATGCCCCACACCCATCTGCCCGAGAACGTCTTCACCAAGGGGCAGCCGGAACACGGCGCCAACCTGGCCGACGAGCTGGAGCGCATCGTGGCCCTGCACGGAGCCGAGACGATCGCCGCCGTCATCGTCGAGCCGATGGCCGGGTCGACCGGCGTCCTGATGCCGCCCAAGGGCTATCTGGAGAAGCTGCGCGCGATCACGAAAAAGCACGGCATACTGCTGATCTTCGACGAGGTGATCACCGGTTTCGGGCGCCTGGGCAGCCCCTTCGCGGCCCAGCATTTCGACGTTGTCCCCGACATGATCACCTGCGCCAAGGGCCTGACCAACGGCGTGATCCCGATGGGCGCGGTCCTGGCCACCGCCGAAATCTATGACGCGTTCATGCAGGGCCCCGAGCACATCATCGAACTGTTCCACGGCTATACCTATTCCGGGAACCCGATCAGCTGCGCGGCGGCCATTGCAACCCTGGACACCTATGCCGAAGAAGGTCTGCTGACGCGCGCCGCGTCGCTGGAAACGTATTGGCAAGAGGCGATCCACGGGCTGCGGGACCATCCGAACGTGATCGACATCCGCAACATGGGCCTGATCGGCGCCGTGGAGCTGGCGCCGATCGAGGGTCAGCCGGGCAAGCGCGCCTTCGACATCTTCGTGCGCGCGTTCGAGGCCGGCATCCTGATCCGCGTGACGGGCGACATCATCGCCATGTCGCCGCCCCTGATCATCAGCGAGGCGCAGATCGATCATTTGATCGGCACGCTTGGCGAGGTGCTGAAGACCGCCGCGTAAGCGGCCAAACCCATCCAGCCGACCCCGCGACAGAATGGGGCGGCCCGACAGGAAGGACTGCGAATGAGCGACGCAAGTGGCGTGATGACGGCTGCGAACATGACCGTCGATGGCGACAGGCTGTGGGACAGTCTGGACCAGATGGCCCAGATCGGCCCCGGCATCGCGGGCGGCTGCAACCGCCAGACCCTGACCGATGCCGATGCCGAGGGACGTAGCCTTTTCCAGCGCTGGTGCGAAGAAGCCGGCATGACGATGGGCATCGACCGGATGGGCAGCATGTTCATGCGCCATGAGGGGGCCGAGCCCGATCTGGACCCCGTCTATATCGGCAGCCACCTGGACACGCAGCCGACCGGCGGGCGCTATGACGGGGTGCTGGGCGTCCTTGCCGGGCTGGAGGTGATCCGGTCGATCCGGGACCTGGGCATCCGCACGCGCCGCCCCGTCGTGGTGACGAACTGGACCAACGAGGAAGGCGCGCGTTTCGCGCCCGCCATGTTGGCGTCGGGCGTCTTTGCGGGCGTCTTGACCGAGGATTACGCCAACAGCCGTCAGGATGCCGATGGCAAGCGTTTCGGCGACGAGTTGGACAGGATCGGCTGGCGCGGAACCGAAGCGCCGGGCGACCGCAAGATCCACGCGATGTTCGAACTGCATATCGAACAGGGCCCGATCCTTGAGGCAGAGGGCAAGCAGATCGGCGTGGTCACCCATGGCCAGGGGCTGTGGTGGCTGCAGGTGACGCTGACCGGCAAGGATGCCCATACGGGCAGCACGCCCATGGCGATGCGCGTGAATGCGGGCCTTGGCATGGCGCGGATCATAGAGGCGGTGCATCGCATCGCGATGGACCACCAGCCGGATGCGGTCGGCGCCGTCGGCCAAGCCAACCTTTTTCCGAATAGCCGCAATGTCATTCCGGGAAAGGCGGTGTTCTGCATCGATTTCCGGTCGCCCGATCTGGAGAAGCTGACGTCGATGCGGTCGAGGTTGGAAGCGGAGGCCGCTGAGATCGCCGCGGAACTGGGGCTGGGGATCGAGATCGAGCCGGTTGGGCATTTCGACCCGGTGACCTTTGATCCCGACCTGGTCGGGAAGGTGCGCGGCGCGGCCGAGAAGCTGGGATATAGCCACATGGATGTCGTGTCGGGCGCGGGGCATGACGCCTGCTGGATTGCCAAGGTTGCGCCGACAGTGATGATCATGTGCCCCTGCGAAGGCGGGCTGAGCCACAACGAGGCCGAGGCGATCACGCCGGACTGGGCGCGTGCGGGATGCGACGTGCTGCTGCACGCGGTGCTGGACGCAGCCGAGATCGTCCGCTGACGCGGACCGTGGCCGGGGGTTTCACCCCCGGACCCCCAGGGTATTTGGACAAAGAAGAAGAGGGATGCCATGAGCACGGTCATCAGGGGCGGAACCATCGTCACGGCGGATCTGAGCTATCAGGCCGACGTGCTGATCGAGGGGGGGCGTATTGCCGCGATCGGTCAGGGGCTGGTCGGTGACACCGTCCTAGACGCGGGCGGCTGCCTGATCATGCCGGGCGGGATCGACCCGCACACGCATCTGGAGATGCCCTTCATGGGCACCTATTCGGCCGACGATTTCGAGAGCGGGACGCGGGCGGCATTGGCGGGCGGCACCACGATGGTCGTGGATTTCGCGCTGCCGTCGCCGGGCCAAGGACTGCTGGATGCGCTGCAAATGTGGGACAACAAATCCGGGCGCGCGCATTGCGATTACAGCTATCACATGGCGGTCACGTGGTGGGGCCAGCAGGTGTTCGACGAGATGCAGGCGGTCGTGGACCGCGGCATCACCAGCTTCAAGCATTTCATGGCCTACAAGGGCGCGCTGATGGTGAATGACGACGAGTTGTTCGCGTCGTTTCGTCGGGTGGGCGATCTGGGCGGCGTGGCGATGGTCCATGCCGAGAACGGCGATGTCGTGGCAGAACTGTCCGCGCGTCTGCTTGCCGAGGGGAACACCGGCCCCGAGGCCCACGCCTATTCCCGCCCGCCCCAGGTCGAGGGCGAGGCCACGAACCGCGCGATCATGGTGGCCGACATGGCGGGTGTGCCGCTGTATGTGGTCCATGTCAGCTGCGAGGACAGCCATGAGGCGATCCGCCGGGCGCGCGCCCAAGGCAAGCGGGTCTGGGGCGAGCCGCTGATCCAGCACCTGACGCTGGACGAATCCGAGTATTTCAACGCGGATTGGGATCATGCCGCACGCCGGGTCATGTCGCCGCCCTTCCGCAACAAGCAGCACCAGGACAGCCTGTGGGCCGGTCTGCAGTCGGGCAGCCTGTCGGTCGTGGCGACCGACCATTGCGCCTTCACAACCGATCAGAAACGCACCGGCATAGGCGATTTCACCAAGATTCCGAACGGCACCGGGGGCCTTGAGGATCGGATGCCGATGCTGTGGACGCATGGGGTTGGCACGGGGCGGCTGACGCCGAACGAGTTCGTGGCCGTCACCTCGACCAACATCGCCAAGATCCTGGGGATGTATCCGAAAAAGGGCGCGGTCCTGGTCGGCAGCGACGCGGACCTGGTGGTCTGGGACCCCGAGGCGACCAAGACGATCACTGCCGGTGCTCAGCAATCCGCGATCGATTACAACGTGTTCGAGGGACAGACCGCCAAGGGCCTGCCGCGGTTCACCCTGACCCGCGGCGTCGTTGCCGTGACCGAGGGCAAGGTCGACAGCCGCGAGGGGCACGGCGAATTCGTGGCCCGCGAGCCGCGCGGTCAGGTGAACCGCGCGCTGTCCGCTTGGAAGGACCTGACCGCGCCGCGCCCGGTCCAGCGCGGCGGCATTCCCGCAAGCGGGGTGTGACTTGACCGTCATCGAGGCAAGCGGCGTCAGCCTGACCTTCCAGACCGCCGACGGGCCGGTGCACGCCCTCAAGGACGTGGACCTGTCCATCGCGCCCGGCGAATTCGTCAGCTTCATCGGGCCGTCGGGATGCGGCAAGACCACGTTCCTGCGCAGCATCGCCGCGCTGGAGACGCCCACCGACGGCACCCTGCGCGTCAACGGGATGGAGCCGGACGCGGCCCGACGGGCGCGCGCCTATGGGTACGTGTTCCAGGCACCGGGGCTTTATCCGTGGCGGACGATCGCGGGGAACATCTCTCTGCCGCTGGAGATCATGGGGTTTTCAATGGCTGATCGCGCGGAACGCATCGCCCGGGTCATGGACCTGGTCGAACTGTCGGGCTTTGGCGGCAAGTTTCCGTGGCAGCTGTCGGGCGGCATGCAGCAGCGCGCCAGCATCGCCCGCGCGCTGGCCTTCGACGCCGACATCCTGCTGATGGACGAACCCTTCGGCGCCTTGGACGAGATCGTGCGCGACCGCCTGAACGAGGCGCTGCTGGCCCTGTGGCGCAAGACCGGCAAGACCATCGGCTTTGTCACGCATTCGATCCCCGAGGCGGTCTATCTGTCGACCAAGATCGTCGTCATGTCGCCGCGTCCGGGCCGCATCACCCGCGTGATTGAAAGCACCCTGCCCCCGGACCGTCCGCTGGACATCCGCGACACCCCCGAATTCATCGCCTTGGCCCATGAGGTCCGCGAGGGGCTGCGGGACGGGCACAGCCATGACTAGGGGACGGCTTGTGCCCGTGATGACGGTGCTGCTGGCCATCGTCGCCGTCTGGTACCTGGCCGCGATCCGCATGAACGCCCAGTGGGAGCGTGACCAGGCCGCCCGGGCCGAGGTGACGCTGACCCTGCCCGACCTTGTCGCGCGAACCCTGGTTCAGGAACGCCCCGTGCTGCCCGCCCCCCACCAGGTGGCCGTCGGCCTGTGGGAGGGGCTGGCCGGTCAGGCCATCACCTCGCGCCGCAGCTTGGTCTGGCATGCCTGGGTGACCCTGTCCGCGACGCTGGCAGGCTTTGCCATCGGTACCGGCGCGGGCATCCTGCTGGCAGTCGGCATCGTCCACAGCCGTAGCATGGACCAGTCGGTCATGCCCTGGGCCGTGGCCAGCCAGACCGTGCCGATCCTGGCCATCGCGCCAATGGTCATCGTGGTCCTGTCCAGCATGGGTGTCACGGGCCTTTTGCCCAAGGCGATCATCGCCGCATGGCTGTCGTTCTTTCCGGTATTGGTCGGCATGGTCAAAGGCCTGCGCACCCCCGATGCGATGCAGCTGGACCAGATGCGCAGCTGGAGCGCCAGCAACGCCCAGGTCTTCTGGCGGCTGCGGCTGCCGTCGTCGCTGCCCTACCTGTTCGCCAGCCTCAAGGTCGCGATCGCCGCGGCGCTGGTCGGCACCATCGTCGGCGAACTGCCCGCCGGGGCGACCGCGGGCCTGGGCGCGCGCCTGCTGTCAGGCAGCTATTACGGCCAGACCGTCCAGATCTGGTCGGCGCTGTTCGTCGCGGCCCTGCTGGCCGCGGCCCTTGTGGCCATCGTCGGATGGCTGGAGCGACGCACCCTCAGCCGCATGGGGTTGGCACGATGACAGAGCTGCGCCTTGGTCGGACCTATTGGTTCCTGCAGAACATCCAGGCGGTCGCGGGGGGCATCGTCGCCCTGGTCGCCGCACATTGGCTGGCGCCGACGGCTGCGCCGCTGGTGGCGGTGTGGCTGATCGCGTGGCTGTTCAACGCGTGGCTGGCCGGGTTCGACACGCCCGTGACGCGCGCCGTCGTGCCGATCATCTTTGGCGGCACGATCATCCTGCTGTGGGAGATGGCGGTCCGCGCCTATGCGATCCCGACCGTGATCCTGCCCGCACCCAGCCAGATCGCGGCCAGTTTCGCTGCCAATACCGGCATTCTGTGGACCGATTTCATCCAGACGATCCTCAAGGGGGCGCTGACCGGCTGGTTGATCGGGGCGGCAGCGGCGGTCCTCACCTCCATCGCCATCGACCGCAGCCCCTTCCTGCAGCGCGGGCTGCTGCCCATCGGCAATTTCGTCGCCGCCCTGCCCATCGTCGGCATCGCCCCAATCCTGGTGATGTGGTTCGGATTCGACTGGCAATCCAAGGCCGCGGTCGTGGTGGTGATGGTCTTCTTCCCGATCCTGGTGAACATGGTTGCGGGCCTGCGCGCCACCGACGCGATGCAGCGCGACCTGATGGCCAGCTGGGCCGCCCCCTATGGCGCTGCGCTGTGGAAGCTGCGTCTGCCCGCCGCGATGCCTTTTCTGTTCAACGGGTTGAAGATCACCACCACGCTGGCCCTGATCGGGGCGATCGTTGCCGAATTCTTCGGCAGCCCGACGCGCGGCATGGGTTTCCGCATCTCGACCGCGGTGGGGCGTCTGGACCTGCCGCTGGTCTGGGCCGAAATTGTCGTGGCGGCGCTGGCGGGAACGCTGTTCTATGGCATCGTTGCGCTGATCGAAAAGAAGGTGACGTTCTGGCACCCGTCGCAGCGCAACTAACCGGGGCCGCATCCCCATCCGGGGCGGATCCCACCAACAGGAGAGACGGGAAATGACACGACTGATGACCGGGGCCGCGGCCCTTGCGCTGATGGCCGGAGGGGCGCAGGCGGGCGATCTGACACTGCAGCTGAAATGGGTCACGCAGGCCCAGTTCGCGGGCTATTACGTCGCGCAGGAAAAGGGTTTCTATGAGGAAGAGGGCGTCAACCTGACCATCCTGCCGGGCGGTCCTGACATCGCCCCGACCCAGGTCCTGGCCGGCGGCGGCGCGGACGTGATCGTCGAATGGATGCCGGCGGCGCTGGCGGCGCGGGAAAAGGGCCTGCCGATGGTGAACATTGCCCAGCCCTTCAAGGCGTCGGGCATGATGCTGACCTGTCTGAAGGAAAGCGGCATCAGCGATCCGGCGACCGATTTCGCGGGCAAGACCCTGGGCGTCTGGTTCGCGGGCAACGAATATCCGTTCCTGTCCTGGATGAACACGCTTGGCCTGTCGACCGAGGGCGGCCCCGAGGGTGTGACCGTGCTGAAGCAGGGCTTCAACGTCGACCCTCTGCTGCAGAAACAGGCGGCCTGCATCAGCACGATGACCTACAACGAGTACTGGCAGGTGATCGACGCCGGCATCGCCGAGAACGACCTGGTGACCTTCAAGTACGAGGATCAGGGCGTGGCCACCCTGGAAGATGGCCTCTATGTGCTGGAGGAGACGCTGGAGGACAGCGAGAAGGTGACCGACCTGGTGGGCTTTGTCCGCGCCAGCATGCGCGGCTGGCAATACGCGGCCGAGAACCCCGAGGAGGCCGCCCAGATCGTCCTGGACAACGACGAGACCGGCGCCCAGACCCTGGAGCATCAGACCCGCATGATGACCGAGATCGCCAAGCTGCTGGAAGGTTCGGACGGCACCCTGGCCGAGGCTGATTACCAGCGCACCGTCGATATCCTGCTGTCGGGCGGGTCCGACCCGGTGATCCAGGCCGCCCCGGAAGGGGCGTGGGTGTCGACCATCACCGACCGCGCCTTCGACTGAACGACGGTCGGGCCGCCCCATCGGGCGGCCCGCCTTATTCCGCGGGCTGCGCCGCCGTGCGTCGCGCCTGCCTGCGAACGCGCCTGCGTCCGTCCCATGCCAACAGCGTCGGCGTCAGGATCAGCGTGACCGCCGTTGCAACTACCAGGCCCCCTGCGATCCCCGTCGACAGCTGGATCCAGAACTGGCCCGAAGGCGCACCCAGGAACAGGTCGCGGCCGGTGAAATCGATGGTCATGCCCAGCACCATCGGCACCAGGCCAATGACCGTCGTGCCGGCCGTCAACAGCACCGGACGCACCCGTTCCGATGCCGCACGCCGCGCCGCGCGGTCCGGGTCGTCGCCGGCCCCGCGATATTCGTTGTAGGCGTCGATCAGCACGATGTTGTTGTTCACTACGACGCCCGCCAGTGCCATGATGCCGATGCCGCTCATCACGATCGAGAACGCTTCCTGCCGGACCATCAGCCCAAGGAACACCCCCGAGATCGAGAACACGATCGCCGTCAGCACCAGCAGCGCCTGATAAAAGCTGTTCATCTGGATCAGCAGGATGGTGAACATCAGAAAGATCGCCGCGACGAACGCCCCCATCAGGAAGGTCATCGCCTCCTGCTGGTCCTCGATCTCTCCTCCGAACGTGACCTCGACGTCGTCGGGCAGATCGGCCTGGTCGATGCTGGCCTGGATGAGCGCCAGCTCGGCCTGCAGCGTGGCGCCCGGGGCCAGATCCGCGGTCAGGGTCTGAGTCTCTCTCGCGGCGATGCGGGTGATGGCGGAGGGTGCCGGCGCCGGGAGCATCTGCACCATGTTGGAGATGGGCACCTGCGCGCCAGACGGACCGGCGACGCGCAATGACGACAGGTTCTCCAGATTGCGCTGATCGGACGGATAGCGCAGGGCGATGTCGACCTCGTCATCGGCGAAATCGGGCAGGTAGGTGCCCAGGTTCACCCCCGTCGTCAGCAGCTGGACCGCGGTGCCGATGGTGTTCATGTCGATGCCGAAGCGCGCCGATTCCTCTCGGTCGACGACCAGCCGGATCTCGGGGTTGGGTCGGGGCGTGTCGTTGGCGATGTCAACGAAGCGGCCCTGTGCCTGCATCAGCTGTTCGATCTTGGCCGACGCCTGCTGCAGCGCCGGGCGGTTGGAGGCCGATATCTCGATCTGGACCGGGCGGGACGCACCGGGCCCGGATGCCGCGGCCTCGATCTGGATGCCTAGGCCCGGCACCTCCGCCGTGGCGGCGCGCAGCTGGTCGATCACCTCGGTCGAGGGGGCGCGGGTGCGCCAGTCGGTGAACTCGACCTGGATCTGGCCGATCACGTCGCTGGACAGGCTGGAGCGGACACGCTCCTCGACGCTGCCGATGGTGCGGGAATAGACGCGCTCGATGCCCTCGAAACCCAGGACCTGTTCCTCGATCAGGCGCACCAGTCGGTCGCTCTCCTGGACGGAGAGGTTGCCGTTCGCGGTGATCTGGACCTGCGCGCGTTCGGCGTCGGTCTCGGGAAAGAACTCGACCCCGCGGTTCATGTGCGAATAGGCATAGAGGATCACCAGCACCGTCAGGATCGACAGCCCCAACGTGGCGCCGGGCCGCGCGATGGTCCAGATCGACAGGCGCGCCATCGCGCCGGACGTGTCGTCGGCATCGGGTTCGGGCGGCAACGCCTGCCCCCCGCCCACGACGCTGCCCGTCACCGGCACGAAGACCAGCGCCATCAGCAGCGACATCAGCAGCGTGGCGATCATCGTGGCGGGCAGATAGAACATGAACTGCCCGGCCAGCCCCGGCCAGAACAGCAGCGGAAAGAACACCGCCAGCGTGGTCGCGGTGGACGAGGTGATCGGCCAGGCCATCCGCTGCGCCGCCAGCAGATAGGCCTCGGCCTTGCCATGACCCTTGGCGATCAGGCGTTCGCCCATCTCGACCACCACGATGGCGCCGTCGACCAGCATGCCGACCACCAGGATCAGCGCGAACAGCACGATCACGTTCAGCGTGAAGCCAAGGGCCCAGATGATCAGGATGCCGCCCAGGAACGATCCCGGGATGGCCACCGCCACCAGCAGCGATGCGCGCAGACCCAGAAACAGCACCGTGACCAGCATCACCAGCACCACCGCCGCGATCACGTTGTTCTGCAGGTCCGACAAAAGGGTGCGCATCTCCTTGGACTGGTCGTTCATGAAGACGACGCCGACCTGTTCGGGCCAGTCGGCGCGGGTCTGCGCCACCACGTCGCGGACCGCGGCGACGGTGTCGATCACGTTCGCGCCCACCGTCTTGCGCACGTCGATGGCGAGGGCGGGCTGTCCGTCGATGCGGGCAAAGCTGACCGGATCTTTAAAGGTCTGACGCACCTCGGCCACGTCCTGGACGCGCAGCACGGTGGCCCCGTCGACCAGCACCGGGATCGACATGATCTCGTCCAGACGGACGACGGTGCCGGGGATCGACACCCCGATGCGGCCGGCCCCGGTGTCGAAGGACCCCGCCGCGATCAGCTGGTTGTTGGCCTGGATCGCCTGCGACAGTTGCCCCGGAGAGATGCCATAGGTCTCCAGCGCCAGCGGATCGATCAGGATCTCCAGCTGGTCCTCGCGCTCTCCGGTCAGGTCGGCCTGCAGGACGCCGCTGACGGTCTCGATCTCGTCGCTCAACGCGCGGCCAAGGCGGATCAGCTCGCGTTCCGGGACGGGGCCTGACAGCGCCACCGTCAGGATGGGGAACAGCGCCATGTCGATCTCGCGCACGAAGGGACCGTCGGCCTCGGGCGGAATGTCCGGGCCCGCGTCATCGACCGCATCCTTGACCGACTGCAACGCCTGCGCCTGATCGAAGCCGGGGCGGAATTCCAGCGTGACCGAGGCGAAACCCTCGCTGGCCACGGTTTCCATCCGCCGCAGCCCCTCCAGCGCATTCACCTGTCGCTCGATGGGTTCGGCCAGCAGGGTGGCGGCATCCTCGGCGCTGACGCCGCTATAGGTGACGTTCACGATGAAGATCGGGATGTCGACCTCGGGCATCGATTCCTTGGGGATGGTGACATAGGCCGTGAAGCCCGCCAACAGCAGGCCCACCATCACCATCATCACCGTGCGGGCGCGGGAAAAGCCCGCCGCGATGATCCCGTTCATGGTCTGGCCACGGCGTCAGATGCCTGGGCCGTGCCCAGCAGCGCCGCCGCATCGGTCGCCCCGTCGCCCACGACATCGCGATACGGTTCGGGCGTGTCGCTGACACGGGCCTGCTGCCCGTCGCTCAGCGCGCCCTGAGAGATGGTGACGACCCGCGCGCGGTCCTCCAGCCCGGTGACCCAAATCGCCTCGGCGCGGGCCTGCACGATCTGGACCGGCGCGAAACGCAGGGTCTGGCCGTCTTCGGCCACAACGAACACGCCGATCCGACCGGCGTCATCCAGCCGGATCAGCGCCGGCGACAGCCGGTGCGCGCGCACCGCGTCCATCGCCAGCGATATCTGCGCGCTGAGGCCCGCGGGCACGGCATTGTCGGGGTTTGGAACCTCGACCTCGACGCGGAAGGTGCGCGTCTCGGCCGTGGCGACCGGCGCGATGAAGCGCACGCGGCCCTCGGCCTCGCGGCCGCCCTGGAACACGACCTGTGCGGACTGGCCAAGCGCAACCGAGGTGATCTCGGACTGGCGGACCTCGATCTGGGCGATCAGGGGATCGTTGCGCACGATCTCAAGGACCTCTCCGCCGGCATCCACAAAGCTGCCCAGTTCGGCCATGACGTTGCTGACGGTGCCGCTGATCGGGGCGGTCAGACGGGTGTTCTGCAGTTCCAGCTGGGCCGCGCGCAGTTCGGCACGGGCCGATTCCAGCTGTGCGAAGCGCGACTGCAGCTCCGCCTCCGAGGTCACGCCCCGTTCCCGCAGCTGCCGCGCGGCGTCATAGTCGCGCTCGGCCGACCCCACGGCCGCCTCGGCGCGCGCCACGCCGGCTTCGCGGTCGTCTGCTGACAGCAGCGCCAATTGCTCGCCCTGTTCCGCGACGTGGCCCTGGCGCACGACCTCCTCGACAATGCCCGCTGTTCGCGCGCGCAGGATCGACGTCTGGTCCGGGACGACATTCCCGAACAGCACCGTCCGTGGCACAATCTCCTCGGCGACGGACATGCTGGCCGCGACATGGGGAACCGCCACCTCGACCGGGGCGGCTTCGGCGGGGGGTTCACGGTTCAGCATGCCGCCGCCGATCCAGAAGGTCAGAAAGCCCAGGATCGCCAGAAAGGCGAGCGTCGAGGAGGACAGATACCGCGTCATCGTCAATCCATGTCAGGGGCCCCGCCCCGGCCATGGCACCGGGCGGTCTTGTCATCCTAGATGGTTTCTTGGGACGCGCAGGTCAACAGTCGTGACCCTTGTCCCCTGCGTCAAGGCGTCCGCCCTGGCCGAGACCCATGCCCGCCCCCGCGCGTTCCCCTGCCGGAACCACAGCCAGAGAGGAACGATGACGTGATGCGCCGCAGCGATCCTGATCGCCTTGGCCCACCCTGCCTGGGCGGGCTGACCAGCAGTAAACAACGAACGGACCGGCGCGCAATTGCCGCGTGATCGACCGGTCGCCACCGGACGAGGGCAGTTGGGCGGATATCTCCTGCCCCAACGTCGCCGGATAGTCCTATCTGCTGCGCCCGACGGACGGCCGCGAGGCAGTGACCTATGGCCATTGCCGACGGGCCGCCGGGCATGCCGACATTCGGTGCCTTCAACCATGCGTGGCCTACCGTGGAATGGCGCATAGCGCAGGTCGGCGGTCGACCCGTTCCCGTCGCGGCAATCCAGTGCTTTCACCTGGCTAATGGCGATGGCGGGCGGTGCATGCAGATCCTGGTCGTCTTCAAGGTCGGTCAGCCGGATGACCGCGCCGCATGCATGATGGGCTACGTGTCCGCACATGATGGTGCCGCGGCGAACCGACGCGCCCGCCGGATCGCCGATAGCGCCGCGACCCATGATTGCGTCCATGACCGCCCGGTGGTGGAGCCGTCTGCCGCCCAAGTTCCGCCGCGCTGACGGTTTCGGCCAAGGTCTGCACAAAACAGGTGACAGGGCATGCCTTATGCGTGTCAAATAGCACATAATGCAATCATGACGGGAGCTCCTGATGTCGGCATCTGGTCCCTACGGTCGTTGCGGGGTGCTGATCTTGGCGCTGCTGACGGCTGCCTGTGCGTCGGCCCCGACCGGCCCGGCATCGACGATTGACGTCCAAGCCTCGGCGCCCGGTCCTGCCACCTGCCCTGCCACGACGGCGGACCAGCAGGCGGCCGGGGTGCGGGCGACCAACGCGCTCCGGCAGCGATCCGGCCTGCCCCCGGTGCAGGCGAACGATCTGCTGGCACGCGCCGCGGCACGGCATGCCTGCGACATGGCGCAACGCGGCCGCATGACCCATGCGGGCAGCCGCAGCTCTGGCCCGTCGCAGCGGGTCAAGGCGCTTGGCTATGCGCCCACCGTCACGGCAGAAAACATCGCCGCGGGGCCGTTCGGCCTGGATCGGGTTCTGGCGGAATGGAACGCCTCTGCGGGCCATGTCTCGAACATCATGATCCCGCAGGTCAGCAACTTCGGCATCGGGCAGGCTCTTGGCGCGGATGGGCGCACGCGTTACTGGGCGGCGGTTTATGCGGCGCCGCGCGGCAGATAGGGGCAATGCCTGTCCTGACCGGAAAGACAGGTTAGCAAATTGAACAAATGACCTATATAAGGCTTCGATAGTATCGGAGTCAGTATCATGTTTCGCCTGTCCCTCTGCGCCATCCTGGCGCTGTCCGCCTGCGCCGCCCCGAAAGACCCCTGCGCCGATCTGTGCATGAGCGCCTTCGTCGAGTACGAGCCAGGCTTCGAGCCTTGATCGCCCCGAAACGGCGGTGATGCCGCCGACGTGTCTATCCTTTTTCCTGCAATGGCGTATCGTTTCCACCCGCCGGTCCCCGGCGGCTATTGGAGAGACGAACATGGCCAAGGGCATGGACAAACGCAAACGCGACGAAAAGAAGCCGAAGAAGCAGAAGCCCAAGACGAACGCTTCGGCGCCCAGCACCAAGGATGTCGTCTCGGCGGCCGTTGCTGCCAAGGGCAAATGACCATCGCGGTGAGGCAGCGCGTCTGACGGTGTCGGTGGCTGATCATAAACGCGCGTGACGCATTGGCATGCTCGTGATGCGGCATGTGGATCAGCGGAGCTGCACCCATCTCCGGTGGTCCATGTTCGCCGACCCCTGCCCCCTCATAGCGCCTCATCCCGCGACGATATCAATCGCCAGACGCGTAGGGCTGTGCCGATCATGAACAAAAGGCGGCCCAGATGGACCGCCTTTTTTCTTATGATCGCTTGGGGACCGCTTTAGATCATCCGCATTTGGAATGGCCGCAGCTGGGGCAGGTCATGCAGCCCTCGACCATGCGCATCCCGTATTGACCGCAGCTGGAGCAGGCGGGGCCGCGCGGCGCTTCGCCCACGGCCATCACTTCGGCCTGCGGGTCGGACTTGAGGCCCAGCCCTTCGCCCGCCAGGAAGCCCGTCTCGATCAGGTGGCGTTCGATCACGCCACCGATGGCCGCCAGGATCGAGGGAACATAGCGGCCCTGCATCCAGGCCCCGCCGCGCGGATCGAAGACCGCCTTCAGCTCCTCGACCACGAAGGACACGTCGCCCCCGCGGCGGAACACGGCCGAGACCATGCGCGTCAGCGCAACCGTCCAGGCATAATGCTCCATGTTCTTGGAGTTGATGAAGATCTCGAACGGGCGGCGGTGGTTGCCGTGGATGATGTCGTTGATCGTGATGTAGATGGCGTGCTCCGACCCCGGCCATTTCAACTTGTATGTCGCACCTTCCAGCGCCGCGGGACGGTCCAGCGGCTCGGTCAGATAGACGACATCCGCGCCCTTGTCGGCCTCCGGCGCCTTTTCGGTCGTCTCGCTGACGGACAGCACCGAGCCGGTCACATCGTTCGGACGATAGGTGGTGCAGCCTTTGCAGCCCAGATCCCAGGCCGCCATGTAGACGTCCTTGAACGCCTCGAAGCTGATGTCCTCGGGGCAGTTGATGGTCTTCGAGATCGAGCTGTCGACCCATTCCTGCGCCGCGGCCTGCATGGCGACGTGGTCCTTGGGCGCCAGCGTCTGTGCGTTCACGAAGTAATCGGGCAGCGCCGCGTCGCCCTTCAGGTCGCGCCACATCTGCACTGCGTAATCGACGACCTCCTCCTCGGTCCGCGAGCCGTCCTTCTGCAGGACCTTGCGCTTGTAGGCATAGGCGAAGACCGGCTCGATCCCCGACGACACGTTGCCCGCATAGAGGCTGATCGTGCCCGTCGGCGCGATCGAGGTCAGCAGGGCATTGCGGATGCCGTGCTTGGCAATCGCGTCGCGGACGTCGGCGTCCATCTTGGACATGAAGCCCGAGACCAGGTATTTCTTGGCGTCGAACAGCGGGAAGGCGCCCTTCTCTTTGGCCAGGTCGACGGATGCCAGATAGGCAGACCGCGCGATGGCCTTCATCCAGACGCGGGTCTGCGCGACCGCGTCATCGGCGCCGTAGCGCAGGCCCAGCATCAGCAGCGCGTCCGCCAGACCGGTCACGCCCAGACCGATGCGACGCTTGTTGCGGGCCTCCTCGGCCTGCGCGTCCAGCGGGAATTTCGATGCGTCGACCACGTTGTCCATCATCCGGACCGCCGTGCGGACCAGATCGTCCAGGCCTTCGGGGTCCAGTTCGGCCGTCTCGGTGAACGGATTCTTGACGAGACGGGCCAGGTTGATCGAGCCCAGCAGGCAGGCGCCATAGGGCGGCAGGGGCTGCTCGCCGCAGGGATTGGTGGCCGCGATCGTCTCGACATAGGACAGGTTGTTGGCCTTGTTGATCCGGTCGATGAAGATCACGCCCGGCTCGGCGAAATCATAGGTCGCCTTCATGATCCGGTTCCACAGGTCCAGCGCCTGGACGGTGCTGTAGACCCGACCCTCGAACTTCAGGTCCCAGGGCGCATCGGCGCGCACGGCATCCATGAAATCGTCGGTGATCAGCACCGACAGGTTGAACATGCGCAGGCGCGCGCTGTCCTGCTTGGCCACGATGAACTGTTCCACGTCCGGGTGGTCGCAGCGCATCGTCGCCATCATCGCGCCACGGCGCGAGCCGGCCGACATGATCGTGCGGCACATCGCATCCCAGACATCCATGAAGGACAGCGGACCCGACGCATCGGCCGCCACGCCCTTGACCACCGCGCCCCGCGGGCGGATCGTGCTGAAGTCGTAACCGATGCCGCCGCCCTGCTGCATGGTCAGTGCGGCCTCCTTCAGCATGTCGAAGATGCCGCCCATGCTGTCGGGGATGGTGCCCATGACGAAGCAGTTGAACAGCGTAACCGACCGGCCCGTTCCGGCACCGGCCAGGATGCGGCCCGCGGGCAGGTACTTGAAGTCCTCCAGCGCGGAATAGAACTTGTCCTCCCACTTGGCCGGGTCGCTTTCCACGCGCGCCAGGTCACGCGCGACGCGACGCCAGCTGTCCTCGACCGACCCGTCGACGGCCTGCCCCTCGGAATCCTTCATCCGGTACTTCATGTCCCAGATCTGTTCTGCGATGGGGGCGGCAAAGCGGGTCATACGCTCATTCCTTGGTGGTTTGTTCAGGGTTGGACACCAGATATAGCGTCAAAACGCGGCTGGCAAGGTCTTGACAGGGGTCGGCCCGACGGTTTCAGGCCGGTGTGGCAAGACCGCGAAAATCGGCTTCTATCGCAGAATAGCATAATGCCGAAAGGGTCTTGCGGTCGTTTCCGGCGACGGGAATCGGGGGGTGCAGCCGGACGGTCACATGCCCGTGGCGTCTTGCCGCAAGAATCGACAGCAGGTGCGGCCCCAGATCCATATCCGCCCACCAGCCATAGAATCGCGGGTCCTGCCCCGGCGGCGCGTGATAGACGGCACTGATCGGCTGGATCGCCAGACCGGCGGGCAGGTCGTCGGCCAGAAACCCCTGGAACAGGGTCGGCTTGAACGGCAGGACGCGGCGTCCGTCACTGGACGTGCCTTCGGGAAAGAACAGCAGGCGATGCCCGGCGCGGATGCGTTCGGCAAATTCCAGCGCCTGCGCGCGGGCCAGTTTCGGATCGCGTGTCACGAAATGCGTGTCGGTCACGCGCGTCAGGACGTTGATGCCGGGCCAGCGGGCGACCTCGGCCTTGCTAACGAAGAAGACCGGCAAGGCGGCGTTCAGCGTCAGGATATCCAGCCAACTGGAATGGTTCGCCACGACCGCGCCGGGGCCTCGCAGGGGCGTCCCCTCGCGACGCCAGCTCAGACCGATACAGGCCAGGACCAGGCGGCAGACGATCTGGACATGCGGTCCGGTCCAGGGGCGGCGGCGGCCATGCACCAGTCGCTCGATCCCGCGCAGCGGCAGGATCAGCAGCACGCCCAGCATCAGCACCAGAACCGCCGGCACGCCGCGGCGGATCACCCGCAGCCAGTCGCGCAGCCCGCGCGGGGGGGCCGGCACAGGCGGTTCGGCATCGCGCCAGGTCGGGCTCATGTCGGCTGCCAGCGGCTTTCGTAGAACTGCTTGTGCTTGGCGGACATCGCGCCCGTATCCATCAGCAGGAACACGTCGGTCGTGTTGAAGGCACGGTCGATGAACGCCCCCTCGCCCACCAGACCGCCAAGGCGCAGATAGGCCTTGATCAGCGCAGGCATTCCGACCAGCGCCTCGCGCCGGTCCAGGCGGTCGGGGGCGATCAGGTCCATGGTCTGGAACCCGTCGGGCCGCGCGCGGGGCCGCAGGTCCGGCGGGGCCAGGTGATGGTGGTGCAGCCAGGACAGCGACGGTGCCAGCAGCGTCGGGTCTGTGCCGTGAAAGCTGGCCACGCCGAACAGGATCTGGATGCCGTGGTCCAGCACATAGTCGGCCAGCGCGTTCCACATCAGGAACATCGCCGCCCCGCCCCGGTGATCGGGATCGACACAGGACCGCCCCAGTTCCAGCAGCGGTCGGCCGCTGTCGCGCAGCGGGGCCAGGTCGTATTCGCCGTCGCAGTAGAACCGCCCGAAATCGGCCGCCACATCGCTGCGCAGCAGGCGATAGACGCCGACCACGTGATCCAGCGCCTCCGCGTCGCGGCGCGTGTCGATCAGGCACAGGTGGTCGACGACGGGGTCGAACTCGTCCCGTTCCAGCCGGGCGTCGTGATCGACCAGCGGGCCGGTACCGCCCAGCTCCTCGACGAATACGCGATAGCGCAGGCGCTGCGCGGCCATCAGGTCGCGGGGCGTCGTGGCAAGGCGGATCTGGAAAAAGGCGGGGTCGGCGCGGTTCACGATGGCCTCGGTGCTTGGGCTGCGGCCTGTCTAGGAAAGCCGCGCGACCAATGCAACACGTGCGGCCCAAGTTCCGCTTGCATCGCGCAACCTTCAGTTGCATCGTCGCGCAAGCAATATCAGGAGTTTACATGTCGCCCATGCGCAGGATCTGCAACGCCACGCGGCGTCCGTCGATGACCTGCTTGCCGGCCTCGGTAAAGTTCACGGTGATGCGGTCGCCGATCCGGGACTGGACCTGCCCCTCGCCCCATTCGGGCGCGCCGGGATGACGTACGATCATGCCGGGTTCCAGGATATCGTTCACCGCGAAAACTCCATTTCTCTGCACTTTGGAAGGTAATCATAGATGACGGTCGATACAACGCGGATCGCTGCGGGCGATCTGGCCGCACTGCTGGGATCGCGGCTGTGCCATGATCTGGTGTCGCCCCTGGGGGCCATCGGCAACGGGGTCGAGCTGCTGGAGATGTCGCCCGATTTTCCGGGCCTGGCCCAATCTCCCGAACTGCGCCTGATCTCCGAAGCGGTGGGCGCGGCACGCGCGCGCATCCAGGCCTATCGCATGGCGTTCGGCATGGCGCAGGGCGAACAGCGGATCGGCCTGGCCGAGTTGCGCCGTCTGCTGGACGGGATCGCCGCACAGGGCCGCCTGACAATCACCCTGGACGCCGCAGGCGATTTCGCGCGGCCCGAGATCCGCATGCTGGTGCTGGCGGTGATGTGCATGGAAAGCGCGATGCCCTGGGGCGGCCGGGTGATCGTGCTGCGTGACGGTCCGCAATGGCGGCTGGTCGCGGAATGCGACCGCAGCAAGGTCGACCCGACCCTGTGGGGCTGGCTGGACGGCCCGCAACCCCGCACCCTGGCCCCGTCCGAGGTGCATTTCGCCCTGCTGGCCGAGGCGGCCCGGGCCGAGAACCGCCCCCTGCGCCATGAATTCGACGACACCGGGGGCGAGATCGCGTTCTAGGCGCGGACCGTCCCGTCGCCCGTGACCAGATATTTGAAGCTGGTCAACTGTTCCGCCCCCACCGGCCCGCGGGCATGCATCTTGCCCGTGGCGATGCCGATCTCGGCGCCCATGCCGAACTCTCCGCCATCGGCGAACTGGGTCGAGGCGTTCCGCATCAGGATCGCGCTGTCCAACCCGGCAAAGAACCGTTCGGCGGTCGCGTCATCCTCGGTCAGGATCGATTCGGTGTGCTGGCTGCCATGGCGGCGGATATGGGCGATGGCCTCCTCGACCCCGTCCACCAGCTTCGCGGCGATGATCATGTCCAGGAACTCGCGCCCGAAATCGTCGGGCTTGGCCGGCACGGTGCCGGGGATGCGCGCCAGATCGCCATCGGCACGCACCTCGACCCCCGCCTCCAGCAGGTCGCGGATCAGGACGTCGCCATGGCGGTCATGGAACGCCCTGTCGATCAGCAGGCATTCGGCCGACCCGCAGACACCGGTGCGCCGCGTCTTGGCATTCAGCACCACGCGCCGCGCCTTTTCCAGATCGGCCGCAGCGTCGGCATAGATGTGACAGATCCCCTCCAGATGCGCAAAGACCGGCACGCGGGCCTGGTCCTGCACCAGCCCGACCAGCCCCTTGCCGCCGCGCGGGATGATCACGTCGATCAGCCCCTGCGCGCCCAGCATGGCGCTGACCGCCGCGCGGTCGCGCGTGGGCACCATCTGGATGGCGGTTTCCGGCAGGCCCGCCGCCCGAAGACCCTCGACCATGCAGGCATGGATCGCGCTGCTGGAATGCAGGCTTTCCGAACCGCCGCGCAAGATCACCGCATTTCCGGACTTCAACGCCAGCGCCCCCGCATCGGCGGTCACGTTCGGCCGGCTTTCATAGATGACCCCGATCACGCCGATGGGTGTGCGCACGCGGCGGATATGCAGCCCCGTGGGCCGGTCCCATTCCGCGATGACCTGCCCCACCGGATCATCCTGTTCGGCGACCTCGCGCAGGCTTTGCGCGATCGCGGCGATGCGTGCGCCGTCCAGACGCAGCCGGTCCAGCATCGCATCCGACAGCCCCTTTTCGCGCGCGAAGTCCAGATCGCGGGCGTTGGCCGCCAGGATATCAGGGGTACGGGCGGTGATGGCGTCGGCGGCGGACAGCAGGGCCATGCGTTTCGGTCCGGCTGGCGTCTGCGCCAGAACCACCGCGGCCTCTCGGGCGGCGGCGCCAAGGGCGTCGATCAGTTGCCGGGCTTGGACCATGTCCGTCATCGCTTCCTCCGATACGCAAAATCGACGCCGTCTTAGCGTGATCCTGCCGAAAAGGGGAAGGGAAGAAATGGCGCGGTTGACGGGGCTCGAACCCGCGACCCCCGGCGTGACAGGCCGGTACTCTAACCAACTGAGCTACAACCGCGCATTTCTTTCGGGCGAATGATGAGTTGTGGCGCGGTTGACGGGGCTCGAACCCGCGACCCCCGGCGTGACAGGCCGGTACTCTAACCAACTGAGCTACAACCGCCCAACTCATCCCCCGGACGATCGCCCGCCGGAGTAGGCCGGGGTTTACGCAGACCGCCGCGCGGCGTCAAGGGCGCGTTGAACGAATTTTGCCACATTCGGGCAAATCGTTGAAATGAAGGTGCAAAGAACGCGAAAGGGGCGCCCGATGGGCGCCCCGATGAACCAAGCAACTTGTAAACAAACAGGGTGGGATCAGTCGCGGACGGTTTCCATGTCGAATTCCGGCAGCGCTTCCAGTTCTTCCTGGCTGTAGTTGGTCGCCAGAACCGTGTCGTCGCCGAACATCGCCATGTTCAGGACATCACGGTCCAGCAGCACGGTGTGCGTGCCCATGCCCAAGAAGCCGCCGATGTCGGCGATGTAGCCCATGACCTGACCGTCCGGCGACATCACGATGTCGGACACAGTCGCGATCTCGTTCCAGTCACCCGGAACCGCATCGCCCGTTGCGTCGGTCCATTCGGTGGTCGACGGCTGGTTGGTCGTATAGATCGCGCGGCCCTGCAGCCACGATGCGGTGATGCCGGGATTCTCGGCCGACAGCGTCACTTCCATGTCGCTCATGTCGGTCGCCATCTGGTCAGCGGGCATCGTCTCGGCGGGCATGGCATCCGCCGGCATCGTCTCTGCGGGCATGGTCTCTGCGGGCATCGTCTCGGCCGGCATGGCGTCGGTGGCCGGGGGCGTCGTCGCGTCCTGTGCGAACACCGGAGCCGCAAATGCCAGAGCAGCAGCCGTCGTCATCATGAGGGTTTTCATTCTAGATCTCCGCATCAATTCTTTGTTTCGATGACGTCTTTTCGTCATCTTCACGGCATCAACGCGGGCATTTCAAAGACCGTTCCCTAAACATTTGTCTGATCTAGTCACGTGATCGTGGGTGACTGATCCGCCCTCCGCAGACCGGTGCCGGAACGCCCGTGGTCATCGGCCCCGATATGGGCAGCCCCCGCAGCACCCGTACCGCCAGCCAGCCGAAGGCCTGCGCCTCCAGCATGTCGCCGTTCAGACCGATCGCCTCGACCGGTCGGACGGGCACGGGCAACGTTGCTGTCAGCGCATCCATGATGGCCGTATTGTGGCGCCCCCCGCCGCAGACCAGAACCTGCGCAGGCATCGCGGGCAGCCACGCCATGCCTGCCGCAACCGATCCGGCCAGTGCCGACACCAGCGTCGCTGCCGCATCGGCATCGGACAGCGGGGCAACCGCGCGGGTCAGGCCAGCGAACTGATCGCGATCCAAGGATTTAGGGGCGGGTCGCCGGAACCACGGATCATCCAGGAACGTCGCGACGATGTCCTGATCGGCGGTGCCGCTGGCCGCCAGTGCGCCGCCTTCGTCCCGCGACTGACGGCGGCGCCGGCGCATCAGGTCGTTCAATGGCGCGTTGGCAGGCCCAGTGTCGAAGGCGACGCAGGCACCGGCGGTCTCGGGTGCGGGGGCCGTGGGGTCCACCCAGCTGATGTTGCCGACGCCGCCCAGGTTCAGGAACGCCACGGGGGCCGCGGGCAGGCACCCCTGCCCCACGGCCCAGTTCGCGCAGGCCCAATGAAAGAACGGTACCAAAGGTGCGCCCTCGCCTCCCTGACGCACATCCTCGGACCGGAAATCCCAGACCACGGGGCGATCCGTCATGCGCGCCAGCGCCGCGCCGTCACCCGCCTGATGCGTGCCGCGCCCGCGCGGATCGTGGGCCAGCGTCTGGCCGTGAAACCCGATCAGCTGCGCATCTGGAAACTGCCGTGCCAGATCGGCATGGGCTGCCTGGACCAGTTGCGCCAGCTCTGCCACCTCCGGTGCTTCGGGCCACAGGCCCAGCCCCGCATGAAGCACGGCCGATTCGTTGTCGCCGAACGCACGAAAGGCGCTGTCCCCAAAGCCGCCGATCCGCACCCCGTCGGTTTCGATCATCGCCGCGTCGACACCGTCCAGCGACGTGCCCGACATCATCCCCAAAGCCCGGATCATCGCTTTTCCTTCGCTGCTCCTGCCTGTATATCGCGCGGATACACAAGGATGAAGCCCATGACATACCAGCCCAAATCCGACTTTCTGCGCATCATGTCCGAACGCGGCTATCTGGCCGACTGCACGGACTACGCCGGGCTGGATCAGGCGCTGCTGGCGGGACCGATCACGGCCTATATCGGCTATGACGCGACGGCGGCCAGCCTGCATGTCGGGCACCTGCTGAACATCATGATGCTGCGCTGGTTCCAGAAGACCGGCAACAAGCCCCTGACCCTGATGGGCGGCGGCACGACCAAGGTCGGCGATCCGTCCTTCCGCAGCGACGAACGCCCGCTTCTGGACGATGCCGCGATCCAGGCCAATATCGACGGGATGGGCCGGGTCTTCGCCCGCTATCTGGATTACGGCCCCGACGGGGCGGTGATGCTGAACAATGCCGAATGGCTGGACGGCCTGAACTACCTGACCTTCCTGCGCGACATCGGCCGGCACTTCAGCGTCAACAGGATGCTGTCCTTCGAATCGGTCAAGTCCCGGCTGGACCGGGAACAGTCGCTGAGCTTCCTGGAATTCAACTACATGATCCTGCAGGCCTACGACTTCCTGGAGCTGAACCGCCGCCACGGCTGTGTTCTGCAGATGGGCGGGTCGGACCAGTGGGGCAACATCGTCAACGGCATCGACCTGACGCGGCGCGTGGACGACCGGCAGGTCTGGGGCCTGACCTCTCCGCTGCTGACGACCAGCGACGGGCGCAAGATGGGCAAGTCGGCGGGCGGGGCGACCTGGCTGTCGGCGGACATGCTGTCGCCCTATGAGTTCTGGCAGTTCTGGCGCAACACCACCGATGCCGATGTGGGCCGGTTCCTGAAGCTGTACACCGAACTGCCGGTGGACGAATGCGACCGCATGGGCGCGCTGCAGGGGTCCGAGATCAACGAGGCCAAGGTCCGTCTGGCCAACGAGGTGACGACCCTGTTGCACGGCGCCGATGCCGCCGCCAGCGCCGAGGCGACCGCGCGCAGCGTCTTCCAGGACGGCGGCGCGGGCGGCGATCTGGAGGTCGCGGTGCTGCCCGCCGATCAGGCGCAAGGCGTCACCATCGCGCAGGCCCTGGTCCAGTCGGGCATCGTCGCCAGCGGCAAGGAGGTCAAGCGTCTGGTGGCCGAAGGCGGCCTGCGCGCCGACAACGCGCCTGTCACCGATCCGCAGATGCCCTTGGACCAGGCCGCACTGGAGCGCGGCATCAAGATCTCGGTCGGCAAGAAAAAGCATCGGATGCTGCGCATCGGCTGAGTTGACCGCATTGCATGGCTGCCCTGCATCCGCTCTGACCTTGCGTCAGGGCGGTTTCATTTTGACTGGGCAGTCAATATCTGACGGTCACGGGAGGAAACGCCCTGATCGGAGAATGACAATGTCGAACCAGACCCAGAAGCCGCTGAGCATCGCGGACCGCAAGCGCAGCCAGCAGGCCGATGCCGCACTGGATCAGATGTACGGATACTATGCCCGCGAAGACGGCACCCGTCCCGTCGTCAGCGAACTGGACGCCCAGAAGGCCGCATAGCGTCAGCAAAATCACCGAAAGCAAGGGGCCCACGTGGCCCCTTTTTCATGTTCGGACCGCGGAAGAACCGCGGCTGCCACCCGATGCCTCAGCACGGGCTTAGTTGGGCGTCGCGGTGCGGCCCGCCATGCGGTTCTGTCACAACTTGAAACGTCAGGCTGCGGAACGGTACTGAGAGGGGCATGACAGTCGAAAAGGACACATCCCGATGATTGCGCAACCCGACGTGACGGTGCCGCCCAATATACGTCGCCTGGAGGACGGGCGGCTTGTGCTTGTCGGCGGAAATCACGGGGTCGCGCAGATGTTCGAACGCGGCAGTTCTACGGTGCCGGAGGAGCGCATCGAGATTTTCAGACGCAATCATCGCACGCGGAAGCAGTGGGCGGATGAGAACGGCTGAACCTATTCCCAATGGGTGTTTCCCGATCCGATCGTTCTGAACGCCGTCACGGCAGGGCTCGGGTATCGATCGATATTCGAACGCTCGATGCCATCTGACGCGCGGCCCAACGATCTGCTTTATCCGATCGACCATCTGTTCGGGCGGAATGATCGGCTGAGCATGACCGACAGTCACTACACTCCCGTCGCGAACATGCATCTGGCCGCCGATGTGGCTGAACGAACTTTGCATATCGATGCAAGCAAGGTTCTGGCTGATCTTACATCCAGCATGGGTCCGGAAAGAGAATACGTGGGGGACCTGGGTACACAATGCACGCCGAAAATCAGCGAGATCAGGCGTTCGCCGATGGTACACCCCCAGATCGCCTCGGCTGCCAATGGGGTTCAGGCCGGGAACATGGGAATCATGCACCTGATATCGTCCCCGAAATCGGTAACGCCGCGGACCCTAATGATCTTTGGCGACTCGTTCTTTCGGTCGCTGTTGGCAGAGTTGGCACGTTACTGGCGCAAGATCGTCTTCTGCCGCACGCCGTTCTTTCATCAGGAGATGATGGCGGCGGTCAAGCCGGACGACGTTCTGTGCGGGCTGGCGGAACGCTATTTCGCCTCCACCCGGCCCGACACCGAACGACCGCACTTTCTTGCCTATCCGCTGATGCATGGCCGAAGCACGGCTCCCGATGCGATGTTCGCCACGCTTTGGGACGAGATGATCGATGCCAACGCCTTGGCATTGAACAGATGATCGTTTGATCGCGATAGGTTCTGAGCAAAAATCGAGAGAATACCGCGTAAGCGGGCGCGCAACACACCATAAGAATCGCGGTGTTCGGTGGTCGGGGCGATAGGATTCGAACCTACGGCCTACGGTTCCCAAAACCGTCGCGCTACCAGGCTGCGCTACGCCCCGACACCCGCGCTTTAGCGCAAGGGCGCGGCGGTGGAAAGCCCTAGCGGCATGGCCAAGCTGCGGTAGTGCGATCCAGCGCGGGATGGGCCAGTTGCTGGCCGGTGGTAAGGCCCAGCCTTGCCGCCTCGCCTCCTGCGATTTCCAGGACCATCAGGCGATCCGGCCGCGGATCGCCAACGGCGGCGCCGGGGATCGGCGTTTCGTCCAAGGGGCGGGCGTTGCGGTGAATATGACGGATCACGCCGGTTTCGTCGAAGAAGATCAGGTCAAGCGGGATCAGCGTGTTACGCATCCAGAAACTGACCGGCTGGGGTTCCGGATAGACGAACAGCATCCCCTCTCCCGCAGGCAGGTTTCTGCGGAACATCAGGCCTTGGGCCCGTGATTCGGGTGTGTCGGCAACCTCGATCTGAAAAGATAGAGCCGTGTCGCCAGTTGTGCGAATCAGCGCCGCATCCGACCTGCATTGCGCATCGGCTGCCGGGACGATGGGTTGGGCCGCAAGCGGCACAGCCAGCGCCAGCAACAGGGCGACTGCAAGGCTACTCCGCAACATGGGGAAGCGAGTTGTGAAGCGATTCGGCCTGTGCCTTTTCGTCATGGGCCGTCTGCGCCGCATCCCATGCCGCGATCTGTGCCGCCATGAGACCACGCGGGCCCTCGACGATGCGCAGGCAAAGCGCCTCCCCGATGGCAAGGTCTGCAAAACCGGAATGGCGCAGCACCTCGATATGGATGAAGACATCCTCGGAGTAACCGAAGATGTTGGCGAACCCGAAGCCCTTGGATTTGTCGAACCATTTCACGCGCGCCGGACGCAGCGGCAGGCTGTCGAGGTTCTCGATGATGTCGATATCGAGGTCGGCGATGGGGGCCTGTCCGTCGGTGGCGGGTGGCTCGACCGAAACGACCTCTGCGGCCTGCACGCCGCGGCTGGTATGCTGCACCAGCACCTGCACGCGTGACTGATCGGCGACAGAACTGCGGCCGAAATTGCGCAACACGTTGCCGTGCAACAGAATATCGCTGCCGCCGTTTTCGTCCAGAATGAAGCCATAGCCCTTCGAGGGGTCAAACCACTTGACCAACCCTGTCACCAGCTTGAGGCTGCCGTCTTCTGTCATCGCATTTCCGTATTCACGCTAGCCGATTGTCCTAGGACAGTAATGACCCCCTCCACTGACTACAACACAACAGTGGCTTGGAGGCGAGACTATGCCAACGAGGTTAACAAAAGTTGGTTCCGTTCCTGCGACGACATATCGCGGCAGGTCATGGATAGAGCCGTTCGACCGACCATCCGGCATCCGCGTCGCGGGTCCACCGGAACCGGTCGTGCAAGCGAAACGCGCCGTCTGCCCAGAATTCCAGATGTGACGGAGTGATGCGATAGCCGCCCCAGAATGGCGGCCGCGCGGGGCGCGGACCGTGGCGCAGCCCGGCCTTGGCGGCCTCGGCCACCAGCGTCGCGCGGGCATCCAGCGGTTGCGACTGGCGCGAGGCCCAAGCCCCTAACCTGCTCTGCAGCGCGCGGCTGTCGTAATAGGCGTCGGCCTGGAGTCCGTCCTCTCGGGTGACGGTGCCGCGCACGCGGATCTGCCGGTGCAGCGATTTCCAGTGCATCACGAAGGCCGCCTTGCCCGATGCCTCGATCTGGCGGCCCTTGGCGCTGTCATAGTTGGTATAGAAGATGAAGGATCCGTCCAGCCCCTGCCCGTCGATATCCTTGAGCAGGACCATCCGCACATCCGGCAGCCCGTCTGCATCGACGCTGGCCAGCGCGATGGCATTCGGGTCGTTGGGCTCGGACGCCCGCGCCTCTTCCAGCCAGGCGCGGGCGATGTCGAACGGGTCGTCGCCCGCAAAGATTCCGGTCCGATCACTCATCGCGCATTCCTTGTGCTTGCTGCGACAGGACACTTGCCCTAATCACCTTTGAAACGGTTGAAAGCGTGAGGGACAGGACATGTCAAGCGAGCAGAGGCCCGGCCTGATGGCCGGCAAGCGCGGTCTCATCATGGGATTGGCCAACGACAAGTCGATCGCCTGGGGCATCGCCAAGGCCCTGGCGGCCGAGGGTGCGGAACTGGCGTTCAGCTATCAGGGTGATGCGCTGAAGAAGCGCGTCGATCCGCTGGCGGCGCAGCTGGGGTCGGACACGGTGCTGCCCTGCGACGTGTCGAACGAGGCATCGATCGATACCCTGTTCGCGGATCTGGGCGCGAAATGGGACGGGCTGGATTTCGTCGTTCATGCCATCGGCTTCTCGGACAAGGACCAGCTGCGCGGCCGCTATGCCGAGACGACACGCGACAACTTCCTGATGACGATGGACATTTCGGTCTACTCCTTCACCGCCGTCGCGCGCCGCGCGGCCGCGATGATGAAGGATGGCGGGTCGATGCTGACGCTGACCTATTACGGCGCCGAACGCGTCATGCCGCATTACAACGTGATGGGCGTCGCCAAGGCCGCGCTGGAGGCCTCCGTCCGCTATCTGGCCGAGGATTTCGGCAAGGACAACATTCGCGTCAACGCGATCAGCGCCGGACCGATCAAGACGCTGGCCGCCAGCGGCATCGGCGACTTCCGCTACATCATGAAGTGGAACGAACTGAACTCTCCGCTGCGTCGCAATGTCACGCAGGAGGATGTCGGCAATTCCGCCCTGTACCTTCTGTCGCGCCTTGGCGCCGGCGTGACCGGCGAGACGCATCACGTCGATGCCGGCTATCACGTCGTGGGCATGAAGGCCGTCGACGCCCCCGACATCGCGACCGTCAAGAAGGACTGACGGACAGGCAGCCCCGATGATCCAGATCACGGCCGAACAGATGGGCATCTTCGTGGCCACGCTGTCGGCCGCGATCCTGTCACCAGGACCCGGCGTGATCGCCGTCAGCCAGGGCGCCTTTGCCCTGGGGCGCAGACGCGCGCTGACCTATGGGTGGGGTCTGGCGATCGGCGCGTCGGTCTGGTGCCTGGTCGCACTGCTGGGACTGACAGCCCTGTTCCGCGTCGCCCCCTGGACCCTTATCCTGCTGAAACTGTTGGGCGGGGCCTATCTGATCCGCATCGGCATCCTGATGTGGATCCATGCCCGCGACCCGATGCCCGACGCCGCGGCGGGCGGGATGAGCCTGTGGTCCGGCATGGCACTGAACCTGTCGAACCCGAAACCGGCGCTGTTCTACTCCGCCGTGCTGCTGTCGATCTTCCCCGCCGCGCTGAGTGTCGCCGACAAGGGCGCCATCTATGCCGTAGCCTTGTCGGTCGAGCTGTTCTTCTATACCGCACTGGCCAGCCTGATGGCCCTGCCGCTGTTGCGGCGGCGCTATGCGGCCCTGAAATTCTGGATCGACCGGGGGGCCGGGCTGGCGATCGCCGCCCTCGGTCTGTCCCTGGTCCTGCGCCCGTGAAGGAGACAACGATGAACGACCGCCTGCCGCACGAAAAAGGCTTCCATGTCAGCTGGGACCAGCTGCACCGCGACGCGCGCGCCCTGGCATGGCGCATGGACGGCACCGAATGGCGGGCCGTGGTCGCCGTGACTCGCGGCGGGCTTGTCCCCGCGATGATCGTCGCGCGGGAACTGGACATCCGGACCATCGACACGATCTCGATCCGCTCCTACAAGGGCGTCGGCACGGAAGCGGGCCAGGGCCAGCTGGAGGTCCTCAAGCGCCCCGACCCCGAGCTGATGGGCGACGGCGAGGGCATCTTGGTTGTGGACGACCTGGTTGATTCGGGACGCACGCTGGAACTGATCCGCGAGATGTATCCCAAGGCACATCTGGCCACTGTCTATGCCAAGCCCAAGGGCAAGCCGATGGTCGCCAGCTATGTGACCGAGGTCAGCCAGGACACCTGGATCTTCTTCCCATGGGACATGGCATTGCAGTACGTGCAACCTTTCCGCGGCGAAGACTGAAACGATATCAGGGGCTTGGCGAACCCCTGACATTTCTGTCACCGACAGGGCGGGAACCTGACGTGATGCCGGTGCATTAAGCACCCAATGGCGGGCTGCCCAAGCAACCCGCAAGGCACACACAGGAGACCAAAGACATGCGTAAGCTGCTTTTGACCACCACCCTTGCTCTGCCTCTGACCCTTGGCGCGGCATTCGCGCAGGATACGGCACCCGCTGCCGATCCCGCGATGGAGCCTGCCGAGACCGCACCCATGACTGACGCCGGAACCGGCGATATGGCGACGGGTGACATGGCCACGGATGACATGGCCACCGAAGACGCCGATGAAGCCGCCGCCACCGCATCCGCCGCGGAAAAGGTCGAGGTTCAGCAGGCTGAAAACGAATGGCGCATCGACTGGATCACCGGCGCCAGCGTGACGTCGCCTGATGGCACTGACATCGGCTCGATCAGCGATCTGATCGTCGATGGCGACACCGGCGAGATGAAGGCCGCGATCATCGGCGTGGGTGGTTTCCTTGGCATCGGCCAGAAGCAAATCGCCCTGCCGTGGGCCGACCTGACCATCAACTCGGACGCGCAGGAGATCACCAGCGATCTGACGCGGGAAGAGGCCGAAGCCGCACCCGAATATGTGTTCCGCGATCAAGAGGCCCCGGCTGGCGACATGATGAGCGACCCGGCCGCTGACCCGGCAGCCGCCCCTGCCGCGGACCCGATGGCTACCGGCACCGCGACTCCGCCTGCCGACACGATGGCGACCGAACCTGCCGACGGCACGACGACCGAGACCGCACCCGCTAACTAATCCGCGATCCTGACGAAAGAACGGCGGCCCTTTGGCCGCCGTTTTTCGTTGCGCTCNGACGCGGGAAGAGGCCGAAGCCGCACCCGAATATGTGTTCCGCGATCAAGAGGCCCCGGCTGGCGACATGATGAGCGACCCGGCCGCTGACCCGGAACCCGCCGATGGTATGGCTGAACCCGCCGACACGATGGCGACAGAGCCGGCGGACACGATGGCAACGGAACCGGCCGACGGCACGACGACCGAGACCGCACCCGCTAACTAATCCGCGATCCTGACGAAAGAACGGCGGCCCTTTGGCCGCCGTTTTTCGTTGCGCTCAGCTGTTTCCGCGGACGAACCGCGACGCGCCTTCTGCGGCGCGCTGCAGGGCACGGCTTTTGTTGACCGTTTCCTCGAACTCCGCTTCGGGGTCGCTGTCGTAGACGACGCCCCCGCCAGCCTGAATATACAGCGCCTTGTCCTTGACCACGCCGGTGCGCAGCGCGATGCACATGTCCATCTCGCCATTGGCCGCGAAATAGCCGACTGCCCCGCCATAGACGCCCCGCTTTTCAGGCTCCAGCTCGTCGATGATCTGCATCGCGCGAACCTTGGGCGCGCCCGACACAGTTCCGGCCGGCAGGCCCGCCAACAGCGCGGACAGCGCGTCCTCGCCCTCCCGCAACTCTCCGACAACGTTGGACACGATGTGCATGACGTGGCTATACCGTTCGATCACGAACTGCTCGGTCGGGCGGACGGTGCCGGGTTTGGCCACGCGACCCACGTCGTTGCGGCCCAGATCCAACAGCATCAGGTGTTCAGCCAATTCCTTCTGGTCGGACAGAAGATCGTCCTCCAGCGCACGATCCTGCGCCTCATCCACGCCGCGGGGCCGCGTTCCGGCGATGGGGCGGATCGTCACCTCTCCGTCGCGCAGGCGGACCAGGATCTCGGGGCTTGCACCGACGATCTGGAACCCGCCCATGTTCAGGAAGAACATGAAGGGCGACGGGTTGGTCCGCCGCAGGCTGCGGTAAAGCGCAAAGGGCGGCAGCGGAAAGTCCATCCGCCACCGCTGGCTGGGAACGACCTGAAAGATGTCGCCCGCGCGGATGTAATCCTTGGCGGTCTCGATCGCGGCCAGATAATCGGGCTTGGCGAAATTGGACACCGGCGCGCCGATCTGCGTGTCGTCGCCCATCACCCGCGGCTCTGACGGCTGCCGGTCAAGCGAGCGCAGCGCGTCCATGACCCGTTCCGCGGCGCGCGCGTAGGCAGCGCGCGCGTTGTCGGTGCCGTCATGCCAAGCCGGGGCGCACAGGGTCACCTCTCCCTTCACGCCGTCTAGCACGGCCACGACCGAAGGGCGCATCATCATCGCGTCCGGCAGGTCCAGCGGATCGGGGTTCACATCCGGCAGATCTTCAACCAGCCGGATCATGTCATAGCCCAGATAGCCGAACAGGCCCGCCGCGACCGGCGGCACGCCCTCGGGCATCGCGTCGATCCGGCTTTCCGCGATCAGGGCCCGAAGGCTGTCCAGCGCCGGGCGGGGATCATCCTCGAAGTCCTGAGAGAACCGCGCCTGCCGGTTGATCCGCGCCCGACCGTCGCGGCATTCCCAGACCAGGTCGGGCTTCATGCCGACGATCGAATAGCGGCCGCGCAGCTCTCCGCCCGTGACCGATTCCAGCATGAAGCTCTGCGGTGCGGCCTCGGCCAGCTTCAGCATCAGGCTGACCGGGGTGTCCAGGTCCGCGGCCAGCCGGATGGTCACCAGCTGGTTGCGACCTGCGGCCCATTCGGCCTCGAACTGCGGAAATTCCGGCGTCAGCTGCATCACTGGACCTGGGCGTTGATGGCGTTGATCGCGGACTGGTTCAATTCGACCGCGGACTGGCGCTGCGCATAGCGGGCGTAATAGTCGAACAGGTCGACCTGCAGCGACTGATCCAGACGCGACCGCACCCCGTCCAGCACCTGCGCCGCATCGGGCTGGGACAGGTCGGCATCGTTGATCTGGTCAAGCCGCACGACGAACACCCGGTCGCCCGCATCGACGACCTCGGCCTGACCGGGTTCGGTCACGGCAAAGGCCTGCGACAGCAGCTGCGGGGGCAGTCCGTCCATCCAGTCGCTGCGCGCCAGGCCGGTTTCGGTCGTCCAGGCGGAGGCGTCGTCGGCCTGCGCCTCGTCCGGGGTCGCTTCGGTCTGGGCGACCTCGGCCAGGCTCAGATCGGCGGCCAGTTCCAGCAGCTGGCGCTGGACCTCGGCGCGGCGCCAATCGGCCAGAACCTCGTCGCGGACCTCTTCGAAGGGGCGCAGGGTCGGGGGCACGATCTCGTCCAGGCGCATCGCGAAGACGCCCCCATCCGCCAGTTCGGCCAGTTCGGGGAAATCGGTGCTTTCCATCTGGGCAGCACGTTCGCGGAACGCCTCGTATCCGGCGATGCTGCCCTCGGCCGGCACCGCGTCGGCGGTCCAGTCGATCTGGCCCAGTTCCAGCTCGGTATCCTCGGCCAGCTCCTCCAGCGTCGCGCCGCTTGCCAGCGCGTCCTCCAGATCCGCGATGCGGTCCTGGATCTGGCGCGCCGCAGCGGACAGCGCCGCCTCTCCGCGCAGGCCTTCGCGCGCTTCCTCGAAGGGAATGTCGACGGGATCCAGGATCGCGTTCACCGAAAACAGCGCAGGGCCCAGATCGGTCTGCAGCGGGCCCACGACCCCCGGCTGGTCCAGCGCGAACACGGCCTCGGCCGCTGAACCCAGCTGCGCCTCGGTCACCTCGCCCAGATCGACGTCGTCCAGCGTCAGTCCGCGCTGCAGGACGAAGGATTCGAACGGCGCGGTGTTGGCGTCGATCTGCTCGCGGGCGGCCTGCGCCTGTGCCTCGTCGGGGAAGACCAGGCGGCTGACCATCCGGCGCGCGGGGCGCTGGAACTGGTCGATGTTCAGCTGATAGGTGTCGCGCAGCGCGGCCTCGTCCAGCTGCACCTCGGAGGACAGCATGTCGGGCGTCACCCAGGCATAGGTGATCGCGCGCGTCTCGGGCGCGGTGAAGCGGTCGCCATTGGCCGCATGCCAGGCGCGCAGCGTCGCGTCGTCGGGCTCGGCCACGGGCGCGGGCAACTCGTCCTCGGTCAGTTCGCGCCAGCTGAAATCGCGCGTCTCCAGCAGCCAGCGCGCGGTCTGGTCGACCATCGGCGCCGGCGCGGTCACGCCGCCCACGACGGCGCGCTGCAAAAGCAGGCGCGCCTCGTCGTCGCGCACGGTCGCCTCGAAATCGGCCTCGGTCAGGTTCTCGCGGCGCAGCACCTCGGCATAGGCGGCACGGTCGAACGACCCGTTCGGGCCCTGGAACGCACCCGCCTGCATGATCGTCTGCGCGACCTGCGCATCGCCCACCGACACGCCGATGGCGCGCGCCTGTTCCGCCAGCGCGGCCGCCGCGATCAGGTTGGCCTGCACCGACTGCGCCAGCCCCATCTGCTGCGCCTGCTGCATGGTGATCTGCTGGCCGGTCTGCTGGGAAAAGGCGCGCATTTCCGATTGCAGGGCGCGGGCATAGTCGTCGGCCGTGATCTTGGTGTCGCCGACCGATCCGATCTCGGTCGTGCCGCCCGAAAAGCTGGTGATGCCAAAGCCTCCCAGCCCCAGCACCATCAGACCCATCAGGATCCAGACGATGGTCGATTTGCCCTTGGTACGCAGCTGTGACATGGCGCGGCCTTCCTCGTGGTCGTGTCCCGCCCGTCTTTAGGGCGCGGGCGGGTCAGCCACAAGTGGATCAGGCCGAAAGGCCGGCCAGCCGGTCCGCCAGCGCCGCGATTCCGTCCGCGTCGACATTGGCAAACGCAATGCGCAGGTGGCGCGGCCCCGTGGCGTCGCCCTCGGGCGTGAACATCGTTCCGGGCAGCGCCAGGACGCCTGCGTCCCGCACCATCCGCCGCGCCAGATCGGCCGAGCCTTCGGCGAACGGGTGTTCGACCCATGCGAAATACGCCCCCGCGCTTTTCAACCGCCAGCCGGGCAAGGCGCCAAGGGCAGCCGCGGCGGCGGCGCGGCGCGCCAGGATCTCGGCCCGCTCTCCGGCCAGCCATTCCTGCAGGTGCTCCATCCCCCAGACCGCGCCGATCTGACCCAATTGCGACGGAGAGATGGCCACGGTGTCCAGGAACTTTTCGACCTGCTGCAGCCGCTCGATGCCGGCGACGATGGCGCCGACACGATGCCCGGTCAGGCGATAGGCCTTGGAAAAGCTGTAGAGCTGGATCAGCGTCCCGTCCCAGTCAGGCCGGGTCAGCAGGTCGTGCGGTGCCCCGTCGCGGCTGTCGAAATCGCGATAGGTCTCGTCGACCACCAGCGCGATCCCGTGCGCCTGCGCCAGATCGAAGAACCGCCCCACCAGATCGGCCGGGTATTCCGCGCCCGACGGGTTGTTCGGTGTGACCAGCACGATCGCCCGCGTGGCGGGCGTGATCAACGCGGCCGCGTGATCGGGGTCGGGCAGCATGTCGGCCCCGCAGGGCAGCGGGACTGTGGCGACGCCCGCCATGTCCAGCCACATCTTGTGATTGAAGTACCAAGGCGTCGGCACGATCACCTGATCGCCCGGCCCGGCCAGCGTCGCCATGACCGCGCAGAACGCCTGGTTGCACCCTTGGGTGATCGCGACGTTGGCCCCCGTCAGCGCACCCTCATAGGCGGCGGAAAACTGCGCCGCCACGGCATCGCGCAGATCGCTGTTGCCCAGGACGGGGCCGTACAGATGCGCCTCGGGTCGGTGCAGGGCCGCCTCGGCGATGGCCCGGCGCAGCCCTTCGGGCGGCGGATCGACGGGTGCGGCCTGGCTGACATTGATCAGGGGTCGGTCGACGGAGAAGCTGACGCCGCTCAGCCAGCGGCGCGCCTCCATCACCGGGGGGGCAAAGGTCGCGGCAAGGGCGGGGTTCAGCGGGCGCATGTCAGTCTCGTTCCATTCTGCGAAGGTCGGTCAGGTCCGGCGGCAGCGACAGGTCCAGCGCCGGCGCGGGCATCGCGGGCGCCCGGTCCATGGGCGCGTCGTCGGACGGCGCGATCCGCGGCAACCCGTCCTGCGCCGCGCGGATCGCGGGCTGAGGCGCGGGGCCGGTTACCGTCACCGGCGTATCGCCGCGCAGGGTCAGGCCTGGCGCATCGGCGGCCATGTCGGGCGCGGGTTGCGCAGGCATCCGGTCCGTGGGCTGCAGGCTGGGGCGCATCGTATCATTCGTCACGGGGGCCGGTTCATCCTGGGGTGCGGGCACCGCGGCGGGCGTGGCCGCATCGCGCAGGCTGGCCGCACTGGGCGCGGGCAAGGTCGGCGAGACGTCGCCCCCGCGTCCGAATTCGGACCCGATCGGCATGCCGATGGACAGCGCGCCGCGCCCCGGCGGCGCCAGCGGCACCGCCAGCGACAGCCCGGCCAGCGCCAGGACCCCAACCAGCCCGCCCGTCGCCGCCCCCGCCAGAAATCCCCGTGCCATCCCTGCCCCGTCCGTGCTGTGCGTCCGCCCGGTCTTGACCCCCGGTGGCGCTTTGGCCCATCTATAGCGGACGCTTTTTCCGGGGGAAACCGCCCCCTTCTTCTGGCCGCAAGGTGCATCGATGATCCTTCTGATCGACAATTACGACAGCTTCACCTGGAACCTTGTCCATTACATGGGCGAGGCCGGGGCAGAGGTCGTCGTGCGCCGCAACGACCAGATCACCGTGGACGAGGCCCTGGCGATGGCGCCGGACGGGATCGTGATCTCTCCGGGGCCGTGCGATCCGGCGCAGGCCGGGATCTGCCTGGACCTGATCCGCGCGGCCGCGGACCGCGCCGTGCCGCTGTTCGGGGTGTGCCTGGGCCACCAGGCGATCGGAGAGGCGTTCGGCGGTCGCGTCGTGCGCGCCAACCGCATCCTGCACGGCAAGGTCGACGCGATCAGCCATGACGGCACGGGCGTCTTTTCGGGGCTGCAATCGCCGCTGAACGCCACCCGCTATCATTCGCTGACCGTCGAACCCGAGACCCTGCCGAACTGCCTGCGCGTCACCGCGACGTCGGACGACGGCACGATCATGGGCCTGATCCATTCCGACCTGCCGATCGAGGGCGTGCAGTTCCACCCCGAATCCATCGCCTCGCAGTTCGGACACGAGATGATCCGCAACTTCCTGGACCGCTGCACCGTCCGCAAGGACGCCGCATGACGGACATCCGACCCCTGATCGGCCTTGCCGCCGAACGCCCCCTGACGGGAACCGAGGCCGAGGCCGCGTTCTCTGCGCTGTTCGACGGTGCGGCGACCCCCGCCCAGATCGGCGGTCTGCTCATGGCCTTGCGCGTGCGCGGCGAAACCGTGGACGAGATCGCGGCCGCCGCTCGCGCCATGCGCGCCCGCATGAACCGCGTCACCGCCCCCGACGGCGCGATGGACATCGTGGGCACCGGGGGCGACGGCAAGGGGACGCTGAACATCTCGACCGCGACCGCCTTTGTCGTGGCGGGGGCCGGCGTGCCCGTGGCCAAGCACGGCAACCGCAACCTGTCGTCGAAATCCGGGGCGGCCGATGCGCTGACCCAGATGGGCATCAACGTGCTGGGCGGCCCCGCCGTGGCGCAGCGCGCGCTGGACCAGGCGGGCATCTGCTTCATGATGGCGCCGATGCACCACCCGGCGATGCGCCATGTCGGCCCGCCCCGGACCGAACTGGGCACGCGCACGGTCTTCAACCTCTTGGGACCGCTGACCAATCCGGCCGGGGTCCGCCGCCAGCTGACCGGCGCGTTCAGTGCCGACTGGCTGCGTCCCATGGCCGAGGTACTGCGCGACCTGGGGTCGACATCGGCCTGGCTGGTGCATGGCGGCGACGGTACGGACGAGCTGTCGATCGCCGAAGACAGCCACGTGGCCGCGCTGCAGGACGGCCAGATCACCGAATTCACCATCGCCCCCGAGGATGCGGGCCTTTCCCGCCATCCCTTCGCCGCGATCGTGGGCGGAGAGCCGTCGCACAATGCCGCGGCCTTCCGGGCCCTGCTGGACGGCGAACGGGGCGCCTATCGCGACGCGGTGCTGCTGAACGCGGCCGCTGCGCTGCTGATTGCGGGGCGGGTTTCCGACCTGCGCGACGGGGCCCGGATGGCCGCCGAATCGCTGGACAGCGGCGCGGCAAAGGCGCGGCTGGTGGCGCTGGCGCAGGTCACCGGCGCACCCGAATCGTGACCCCTCCGTCGGACTGGGCGCATCTGCCGTTCTTTCGGGACGACTGGCCGGCGATCCGCGACCGACTGTCGGACACAGCGTTCCTGCCCGGGCCTGATCGGATCTTCGCGGCCCTGCAGGCGACATCGCCGCGGGATGTGCGCGTCGTGATCCTGGGTCAGGATCCCTATCCGACACCGGGCCATGCGAACGGGCTGGCATTCTCGGTCACGCCCGACACGCCGCTGCCCCGGTCGCTGCGCAATATCTTTGCCGAGCTGCGCGACGATCTGGGCGATGCGCCCGCCACGGGTGATCTGTCGCATTGGGCGCATCAGGGCGTGCTGCTGCTGAACACCGCGCTGTCGGTCGTGCCGGGACAGGCCGGGGCCCATGCGGGCTGGGGCTGGGAACGGCTGGCTCGACAGGCCGTTGCCGAGGCGCAGGCGCACGGTCCGCTGGCCTTCCTGCTGTGGGGCAATCACGCGCGCAAAGCGGTGGCGGGCCTGCCGCGCGCGCAGGATCTGGTGATCGCCACGGCCCATCCCTCGCCCCTGTCGGCCCGGCGCGGGTTCTTTGGATCGCGGCCCTTCAGCCGCATCAACGACTGGTTGACGGACCAGGGGCGTGCGCCCATCGACTGGACCGGCTGACCGCCGCGCCCCCTTTCCCCGCCCGCGCGGTGGGGATAGAACGGGGGCATGGATATTCTGGACAAGATCAAGGCCTACAAGCTGGAAGAGATCGCCGCCGCCAAGGCCGCGCGTCCGCTGGCCGACCTCGACGCGCAGGCCCGTGCGGCCGACGCCCCCCGCGGCTTTGCCCGCGCGCTGGACCGGGCCGCAGCCGGCGGCCCCGCCCTGATCGCCGAGATCAAGAAGGCCAGCCCGTCCAAGGGCCTGATCCGGCCCGATTTCGATCCGCCGTCGCTGGCCCGCGCCTATCAGGCGGGCGGCGCGGCCTGCCTGTCGGTGCTGACCGACGGCCCCAGCTTTCAGGGCGCGCCCGCGTTCCTGACGGCCGCGCGTGCCGCCTGCGAGCTGCCGGCGCTGCGCAAGGATTTCCTCTACGACACCTATCAGGTGACCGAGGCCAGGGCCTGGGGCGCGGATTGCATCCTGATCATCATGGCCTCGGTCGACGACGCCCAGGCCCGCGACCTGGAGGATGCGGCGATGGGCTGGGGCATGGATGTCCTGATCGAGGTGCATGACGCGCCCGAACTGGACCGCGCCCTGCGCCTGAAATCGCCGTTGATCGGCGTGAACAACCGCAATCTCAAGACCTTCGACGTCACACTTGACGTGACGCGCGACCTTGCACCACGCGTCCCCGACGACCGCCAGTTGGTCTGCGAAAGCGGGCTGTTCACCCCGGCGGACCTGGGCGCGATGATGCAGACCGGCGCACGGCGCTTCCTGATCGGGGAAAGCCTGATGCGTCAGGCCGACGTGACCGCCGCCACCCGCGCCATCCTGGACGTCGCCGCATGACCCTGACGCATTTCGACGCCGCCGGTCAGGCGCATATGGTCGACATTTCGGCCAAGTCCGAAACCGCGCGCGAGGCCGTGGCCACGGGCTGCGTGGTAATGACGCCAGAGACGTTGACCCTGGCGCAGGGGGGCGCGGCCAAGGGCGACGTACTGGGTGTGGCGCGCCTGGCGGGCATCATGGGCGCAAAGCGCACCGCCGATCTGATCCCGCTGTGCCATCCGCTGGCGCTGGCCAAGGTCGCGGTCGACCTTGTGGCCGATCCAGACCTGCCCGGTATCCGCGTCACCGCGACCGTCCGCACCACCGGCCGCACCGGGGTCGAGATGGAGGCGCTGACCGCCGTCACCACCTCCTGCCTGACCGTATACGACATGCTGAAGGCGGCGCAGAAGTCGATGGAAATTCAGGACATCCGCCTGCTGCGCAAGGATGGCGGCAAGTCCGGCCCTTACGAGGCGCCGCGATGATCTCGGTCGCCGAGGCTCTTGAACGCGTTCTGGTCCTTGCCAACCCGCCGCGCCCCGAGGTTGTGTCCCTGGCCGACGCCCATGGCCGCGCTCTGTTGCAGCCCGCCGTGTCCCGGCTGACCCAGCCCCCCTTCGACGCGTCCGCGATGGACGGCTATGCGATGCGGGCAGCCGATCTGGACGACGCCCTGACCGTGATCGGCACCAGCGCGGCAGGCCATCCGTGGGGTGGCACTGCCCGCCCGGGCACCGCCATCCGCATCTTCACCGGCGCACCGGTGCCGCAAGGCTTTGACCATGTCGAACTGCAAGAGAACGTAGACCGCGACGGCGACGTGATCCGCGTTGTGACCCGATCCGGGGGCAGCAACATCCGGGCGCGCGGCAACGACTTTGCACAAGGCGATACCGTCGCGCCGGGGATCATCTTGGGCGCGGCCCATATCGGTCTGCTGGCCGCGATGAACGTTGACAATGTCACGGTCGCCGCGCGCCCCCGCGTCGCCATCCTGGCGGGCGGCGATGAATTGGTTCCCCCCGGCACGGACCCTGCGGAGGGTCAGATCATCAGCTCGAACGACCTGGCCATTGCGGCCATGGTCCGTGATGCTGGCGGCAAGCCGCACATCCTGCCGATCGCCCGCGACACCGAGGACAGCCTGCGTGACAGTTTTCGCGCGGCGGCGGACGCGGATCTGCTGGTCACCATCGGCGGCGCCTCGGTCGGCGACCATGACCTGATCGGCAAGATCGCGCAGGAACACGGTATCGAACAGGCCTTCTACAAGGTTGCGCTGCGTCCCGGAAAGCCGCTGATGGCGGGCCGGATGGCGGAAGGCGCCATGCTGGGCCTACCAGGAAATCCCGTTTCGGCAATGGTTTGCGCGGTTCTGTTCATGCAACCTCTGATCCGCGCGATGCAGGGGCTTCTGGCGGATGCGCCGTTGCGCAAGGCAAGGCTGGCCCACGACTTGCCGGCTGAAGGACCCCGTCAGCACTACCTGCGGGCGACATTGGCTGCGGGCGAGGACCTACCCCTGATCGCGCCCTTTGCGGATCAGGATTCGGCACGGCTGGCGCTGATGGCGCAGGCGAATGCGCTGCTGGTTCGTCCGCCGCATGATCCGGCCATGCCGGCGGGCGATCTGGTCGATTACATTCCCCTTGCCGCTAGTTAACTGTTTTTTCACCCTTTCACGGTCAACTGATTGACGCGATTCTGTGGATAAGCTAGAACAGACGCGGAACACGAAGAAAAGGGCGGGCCATGTTGACGAAAAAGCAGATCCAACTGCTTGAGTTCATCCAGAGGCGGATGGCGCGGGACGGCGTGCCGCCTTCCTTCGACGAGATGAAGGATGCTTTGGACCTGCGGTCCAAGTCCGGGATTCATAGGCTGGTGACCGCGCTGGAAGAGCGAGGCTTCATCCGGCGCCTGCCGCACCGCGCCCGCGCGCTCGAGGTGCTTCGCCTGCCCGACGCCCTGTCCCACCTGACCGACGCCGCCCCCGAGGAGACGCGTCCGGCTTTCACGCCGCGCGTCATCTCGAACACGCGCCCCGCTCGACCGCGCGGTGCCATGACGGTCGTCGACAGCCCTGCGGTTCAGTTGCCCCTGATGGGCCGTATCGCCGCCGGCGTGCCGATCGAGGCGATTTCCGAAGTGTCGCACCACGTCGCGGTGCCGGGAACGATGCTTTCGGGCCGTGAACATCATTACGCGCTTGAGGTGACCGGCGATTCGATGATCGAGGCCGGCATCAACGATGGCGATGTCGTGGTGATCCGCGAACAGGACACCGCAGAGACGGGCGACATCATCGTGGCCTTGGTGGACAATCAGGAAGCCACTCTGAAGCGCTATCGCCGCAAAGGATCGATGATCGCGCTGGAGGCCGCCAATCCGGCCTACGAGACGCGGCTTCTTCCCGAAGACCGCGTGCGCATCCAGGGTCGGCTGGTCGGACTGATCCGCAGCTATTGACGCGCTTGCCGGGGCTGTGCCCCAGCATATCCTCAGGCCATCAGAAAGCCGGGTCCGGCGCGGGACAGCAGCTCCTCCGCCAGATCCGTCCCCATGGCCGCACCATCCGACGCAAGACCATCACGGACACCGGCGACGACCTCGCTGCCATCCGGGCGCAGGATTTCGCCCCGCAGCGTCATGCGGTCGCCATCCAGCGTAGCAAGCCCCGCGATGGGCGTCTGGCAGGACCCGTCCAAGCGGCGCAGGAAGGCACGCTCTGCCTCAATCCGCAGCGCCGTCAGCGGATCGTTGATCGACGACAGCAGCATCGCACAGCCCTGATCGTCGGCACGGCGCTCGATGCCGATGGCGCCCTGTGCGACAGCGGGCAGCATCTCGTCCGGATCGATGGCACTTTGGGCGACGTGACGCATGTCCAGCCGCGACAGTCCCGCCATTGCCAGGAAGGTCGCCACGGCAACCCCGTCCGCAAGCTTCTGCAGGCGCGTCTGCACATTCCCCCGAAATTCCACCAACTGCAGATCGGGACGACGGTGTGCCAATTGGGCGCGGCGGCGCAGGCTGGAGGAGCCCACGACCGCGCCCTGCGGCAGCGCGGTGATCGAGGCTACGTGCGGGCTGACAAAGGCGTCCCGGACATCCTCTCGCGGCAGCAGGCAGTCGATCACCAAGCCGTCCGGTTGCAGCGTGGGCATGTCCTTCATCGAATGCACGGCGATGTCGATCGCGCCCTCGGTCAAGGCCTCCTCGATCTCGCGGGTGAACAGGCCCTTGCCGCCGATCTGCGACAGGGGGCGGTCCAGGACGCGGTCGCCGGTGGTCTTGATCGGAATGATCTGGAACGCGTCCTGCGGCAGGCCATGGGCAGCCATCAGGCGATCGCGCGTCTCATGGGCCTGCGCCAAGGCCAGGACCGATCCGCGCGTGCCGATCCGAAGCGGTCGGGTGGGAGTGGGCATCTGTTTCATGCGCCACGGCATAGCCGCCGGGGCTGCGCTTGACAACGCCTGTCGCCTGACCTTCAAGGGGCGCAGGAGGCCCCATGACCAAACTTCTGCTGCGTGCCCTGGCCGGCGAGACCCTGCCCACCCCGCCGATCTGGATGATGCGTCAAGCCGGGCGTTATCTGCCGGAGTACCGTGCGACGCGCGCGCAGGCGGGCGATTTCCTGTCGCTGTGCTACAATCCCGACCTTGCCGCCGAGGTCACCCTGCAGCCGATCCGCCGCTTTGGCTTTGATGCCGCGATCCTTTTTGCCGACATCCTGCTGATCCCCCAGGCCTTGGGCGCCGACCTGTGGTTCGTCACCGGAGAGGGACCGCGGCTGTCCACCGTGACCAGCGCGTCGGATTTGGCGCGGCTGAAACCGGCGGATCAGGTCGATGCGCAGCTGGCACCCGTCTATGAGACGCTGCAGATCCTGTCACGCGAACTGCCGCGGGAAACCGCCCTGATCGGCTTTGCCGGCGCGCCATGGACGGTCGCGACCTACATGGTCGCGGGCCGCGGCACCAAGGATCAGGGACCGGCGCATCTGCTGAAGGATCAGGACCGCGCGACATTCGCCGCATTGATCGACCTGATCACGGATGCCACGATCCATTACCTGTCACGCCAGATCGAGGCCGGGGCCGAAGTCGTCAAGCTGTTCGACAGCTGGGCCGGCAGCCTGAAGGGCCAGGATTTCGACGACTTCGCGATTGCCCCGGCCAAGCGGATCATCGCCGCGCTGAAGGCGCGCCATCCCGGCGTGCCTGTCATCGCCTTCCCCCGTGAGGCGGGCGAGCGTTATGTCGGGTTTCGGGCGGCGGTCGGAGCAGACTGCGTTGCGCTGGACAATTCGGTATCGACCGATTGGGCCGCGCGCCACGTCCAGACCGAGGGCTGCGTCCAAGGCAACATGGACCCGCGGCACATGGTCACGGGCGGGCCCGAACTGGTCGCCGAGGCGCAGCGGATCACCCGCGCCCTGCGCGGCGGTCCGCATGTCTTCAACCTGGGTCACGGGATCACCCCTGACGCCGATCCCGACAACGTCGCCCGGATGATCGAGGCGGTGCGCAGTGCCTAGCGCGCCACCGCCTTGGGATAGCCGTTCGCCCGCAGATCGTTCAGCGCGGCGATCAGGGCCTGCCGGTCGGTAAAGGGTCCCGCCATGATCAGCCGCAGCGGTTTCGTCCCATCCGTTGTCCGCCCCTGCCCCGTCGGATAGCCGCGCGCGGCCAGCGCCCGCAGCACGATCATCGCGTTCCCCTCGTCGCCATAGGCGCCAACCTGAACATACCGCGCCGATGCCGGGATCATCTCGGGTCCAGGCACCGCCACCGGCTTGGGCGCGGAGGCGACGGGCGCCGCAGGGGTTGGTGAGGCCGCACGACGGGTCGTGGCACGCGGGGTCGCGGCAACGGTCGGCCGCGCCGCGGGGGCCGTCCTGACGGCTGCCGGCTCTGGCCGTGGCGGTGCCGCGGTCACTCCCGTGGTCAACGACGCCGTCGCGGTGGCCGCGCGCATGCCGGGACACAACCCCAAGGTAGAGCCCTGCGCGGATGCCGACGGGTCCGGCTTGTAGCCAAGACGCGCGCATAGCTCCGGGCTGCCCGACAGGCCGGTGGCCTCGCGCAGTGTCGGTGCCATGGTCAGGGCATCCTGCAGTGCGGTGTGGATCGGATCGGGCGCCCGCGACGCGGCCGGTTCCGCGCGGGTTTCGGCCGGGGCCGGGTCCGCGGTCCATTCGCCGGGGCGCAGGTCGCGCGACAGCTGTTCAAGCAGCAGGGTTTCGACATCCGGCGGCGGTGCTTGGGTCAGCGGCAGCGCCCTTTCCGTCAGCGGGTCCGTGCGCCGGACGTCCAGGCTGGGGGGAAAGCCGCACAGCGCCTGCCCTTGCCCATCCTGACGCGCAGTCCAGTCGGCGCCGCTGCGGGTGAAGACGCAGCCGTTGCCGTCGATATACTGCGTCCCCGCGAAATCGGCGGGGGGCGGTGGCGTCGGCGCGGCTTGCGCCGCCCCGCCCAGCAAAAGCATCGCCAAGACCCGCAAGTGCCCGATCATCTGCCATCCATTCCGTTGTCCTGCCCCAGACCTAGCGCAGAACCGTGAAACGGCGGTTAACGGGCGGCCTTATTTCGTGCCGAACATCCGGTCGCCGGCATCGCCCAGGCCCGGGACGATATAGCCGTGATCGTCCAGTCGTTCGTCCAGCGCCGCCGTGAAGATCGGCACGTCCGGATGCGCCTCGCGCATGCGTTCGACGCCTTCGGGCGCAGCCAACAGGCACAGGAAGCGCATGTTCTTGGCGCCGCGCTCTTTCAGCATGTCGATGGCCGCGACCGACGAGTTGCCCGTGGCCAGCATGGGGTCCACCACGATGGTCATCCGCGCGTCCAGTTCGCGCGGCACCTTGCAGTAGTATTCGACCGGCTTCAGCGTCTCGGGGTCGCGATAGAGGCCGACGAAGCCCACGCGCGCGCCGGGGATCAGCTCCAGGATACCGTCCATCAGCCCGTTTCCGGCCCGCAGGATCGAGATCAGGGCCAGCTTCTTGCCCTCCAGCGTGGGGGCCTCCATCTCGCACATGGGCGTCTCGATGTGCATGGTGGTCAGCTCCAGCTCTCGCGTGACCTCATAGGCCAGAAGCAGGCTGATCTCGCGCAGAAGGCGGCGGAAACCGGCGGTGGACACCTCTTTCTGGCGCATGATCGACAGCTTGTGCTGAACCAGCGGGTGGTCGACGACGGTCAGGTGTTGCATCAGGCGAATTCCTTTTTCAGGCGGTCGCGGGTGGACGCGTCGCAGAACGCGGCGTCGGCAGCCCACTGGTTGATCTGTCGGAACTCGGTATCGCCCCAGCCAAAGGTCGACGCAAGTCGATCGTATTCATGGCGCATCGTCGTGTGGAAGAACGGCGGATCGTCGGTGGACACGGTGACCCGCACCCCGGCATCGGCCAGCCGCGCGATGGGATGGGCGGCCCAGGACGGATAGACCCCAAGCGCGATGTTCGATCCCGGACACACCTCCAGCGTCACGCCGCGCTCGACCAGGTCGCGCACCAGCGCAGGGTCGTCGATCGCCTGCACGCCATGCCCGATGCGAGTGCAGCCCAGGTCCAGCGCCTGCCGGACGCTGTCGGGGCCGCCCCATTCGCCTGCATGGCAGGTCAGGCCCAACCCGGCCTCTGCCGCGCAGTCAAAGCTCCAGGCGTAATCGGTGGCCCGGCCGACCTGTTCGGCCCCACCCATGCCAAAGCCGGTGATCCAGCCGCCCGCGGTCTCGGCAGCACAGCGCGCGGTTTTGCGCGCACGATCCGCGCCGAAGTGACGGATCGCGGTGACGATGCCGCGGCTGTCGATGCCGTCCGCCCGGGCGCGGTCCGCGACCTCGGTCATCGCGGCCAGATGATCGCGCCAGGCCGAAAGGTCCGCACCTCCGCAGAACTCCGGCGAGACGAACAGTTCCGCATAGACCACGCCCTCCTCGGCGCAGCGGTCAAGCACCTCGGCCAGCAGGCGGGCATAGTCGCGCGGGCCGTTGATGACGCTGGTCGCGGCCTCGTAGCAGCGCAGGAAGCCCGGAAAGTCGTCATAGGCGTAATGCCCGCGCTCGTCGAAGACGCCGGACAGGTCGGCGCGTTTTTCCTTGGCCAGGCCGCGGATGAAATCGGGTGGCGCGGCACCCTCCAGATGCAGGTGCAGTTCGATCTTCTTCATAGGAATGATGTCCCGTGTCGGGGGGCGGGCAGCCCCAGATGCGCAAGGATAGAGGCGCCGATATCGGCAAAGCCCACCTGCCCCACGCCGCGCACGCCCGCACCCCAGCCCAGCACGGGGGCGCGCTCGCGGGTGTGGTCGGTGCCGGACCAGGACGGGTCATTGCCGTGATCGGCGGTGAAGATCGCCAGATCGCCGGGCGACAGCGTCGCCAGGAACCGGCCCGCGACGCCGTCGAACCATTCCAGTTGCGTGGCATAGCCGGGAATGTCCCGCCTGTGGCCGAAATTGGTGTCGAATTCGACGAAGTTGGCGAATGTCAGGCTGCCGGGTTCGGCCTGGGTGCCAAGCCGGACCAGGTGTTCTGCCAGGGCCGCGTCATCGGCGCCCTTGTGCAGGCGGGTGATGCCGCGATGGCTGAAGATGTCGCCGATCTTGCCGATGGCATGGGTGACCCGCCCCGCACCCTGCGCGATGTCCAGGATGGTGTCGCCCGGCGGCGCGATCGCGAAATCGCGGCGGTTGCCGGTGCGACGGAACGCGCCGGATTGGCCAACAAAGGGCCGCGCGATGACCCGGCCCACGCGCATCGCGTGCAGCATCGGTGACAGATCGCGACACAGCGCGATCAGGCGGTCGAGGCCGAACGCCTCCTCATGCGCCGCGATCTGCAGCACGCTGTCGGCCGAGGTGTAGCAGATCGGCCAGCCGGTCTGCAGATGCCGGGCGCCGAAGTCGTCGATGACCTGCGTCCCCGATGCGTGGCAGTTGCCCAGGATGCCGTCGGTCCCTGCCAGCTGGCAGATCCGGGCAGTCACGTCGGCAGGAAAGGCGGGGTCGGCGTCGGGGAAGTACGTCCAGTCCCACGGCACGGGGACGCCCGCGATCTCCCAGTGGCCGGAGGGGGTGTCCTTGCCGCGCGACACCTCGGATGCCGCGCCCCACAGGCCGCGCGGTTCGGCGCCCAGACCCGGCGCATCCGCGCCCGAGGCCAGCCGCACCGCCGCCCCAAACCCCAGCCCGTCCAGCACCGGCATCCGCAACGGACGGGACTGCGCGATATGCCCGACGGTGTTCGCACCGGTATCGGGGCGACCGTCGTTGAAGAAGGCATGGGCATCGGGCGCGCCGCCGATGCCCACGCTGTCCATGACGATCAGGAACGCCCGACTCATGCGCCGATCCGGTCGCGGATCAGTGGGCCGGGCTGGCCGTCGCCCAGGACATAGGCGGCCTGCACGGCGGCGATGGCCACCTGTGCCGCCGTGTCGTCGGCGGCGTGAACCATGCCCAGGGGGCGGTCGGGGCCGACCTCCTCTCCAAGCTTGGCTAGGCGGTCCAGGCCCACGCGGTGGTCGATCGCCTCGGCCGCGCGCACGCGCCCGCCGCCAAGCGCCAGCACCGCGTGGCCAAGCGCGGTCACGTCGATGCGCCCCACGCGCCCCGCGTCGGGCGCGGGGATGGGCAGGATCAGCGGCGCGCGGGCCAGATGCGCCTCGGGGCGGTCCAGCAGGTCGCGCGGTCCGCCCTGGGCCGCGACCATGCGGCCGAACACCTCGGCGGCGGCGCCGCTGTCCAGCGTGTCGGCCAGACCGTCCGCGGACCGTCCGGCCAGCGTCAGGCATTCCGCCGCCAGCGCCAGCGTCAGGTCGCGCAGCGCCCCGGCCTCGCCCCGCAGAGCGCGGATCGCCTCGTGGATCTCCAGCGCATTGCCGGCGCTGCGGGCCAGCGGCTGATCCATGTCGGTGATGAAGGCAGAGGTGCGGCAGCCCGCCCCGTTCGCCGTCTCGACCAGGGCCTGGGCCAGCCGGCCGGCGCTGTCGGCCTTCTTCAGGATGGCGCCCGACCCCGCCTTGACGTCCAGGACCAGCGCATCCAGCCCCGCCGCCAGCTTCTTCGACAGGATCGATGCGGTGATCAGGTCGATCGATTCCACCGTCCCCGATTCGTCGCGGATCGCGTACAGGCGACGGTCCGCAGGGGCCACGTCGCCCGTGGCCGCCACGATCGCGCAGCCGATGGTGCGCACGATGCGGCGGAAGTCATCCTCCGGCTGGTCGCACAGATAGCCGGGGATCGCTTCCAGCTTGTCCAGCGTGCCACCCGTATGGCCCAGGCCGCGACCCGAGATCATCGGTACGAACACCCCACGCGCGGCCAGAAGCGGCGCCAGCATTAGCGACACCGTATCGCCGATGCCGCCGGTTGAATGCTTGTCCACCACTGGGCCCGACAGGTCCCATTGTAGGACATGCCCCGAATCGCGCATGGCGCGCGTCAGCGCCACACGGCCCGCCGGTCCGACGCCCTTGGTCAGCACCGCCATCGCAAAGGCACCCGCCTGCGCGTCGCTGACCGACCCGTCGGCCAGCCCCTGCGCGATCAGCGCCGCGCCCGGCCCGTCCAGGCCCCGCCCGTCGCGGATCGCCGATATGACAGGTCGCGGATCGGTCATGTGCGCGCCATGTGGCCCGCGTCGAAACGGCCGGGCAGCAGGTCGCCCACGGTCGTGTGCATCTGTGCGCCGTCGGTCGTGGCCAGCAGGACCGGCACCTCTCCGGATGCGAATTCCGCCAGCTTCTGGCGGCAGCCGCCGCAGGGCGGCACGGGGGTCGGGCTGTCGGCGATGACGGCGACCTCGATCAACTGCGTCTCTCCGGCGGCGACCATCGCGGCGATGGCCCCGGCCTCGGCGCAGGTGCCTTCGGGATAGGCCACGTTCTCGACGTTGCAGCCGCGATAGACGGTGCCCGACGCGCCGCGGATGGCCGCGCCGACCTTGAATTTTGAATAGGGCACATAGGCCCGTTCGCGCACGTCGCGCGCCGCATCCAGCAATGACGTCGTCATGGTTCACCCCGTTCGATCTGGCCGCCAATCTGCGCCCGCGGGCGGGGTTGTGCAAGACGCGCGCGGGCGCGCAGAACCCCGCTGTTCCCCGACGTCAGAATGGTTTAACGGTAAACCAATTCCGAAACCGGAGGGGCGAAAGATGGAAGACCGCAGGCAGGACAGCGCAAGACAGGCCGCGCTGGATTATCACGAGTTCCCGCGACCGGGCAAACTGGAGATCCGCGCGACCAAGCCGATGGCCAATGGCCGCGACCTGGCCCGCGCCTATTCCCCCGGCGTCGCCGAAGCCTGCCTGGAGATCAAGGCCGATCCCGCAACCGCCGCACGCTATACCACCAAGGGCAACCTGGTGGCCGTCATCTCGAACGGCACGGCCGTCCTGGGCCTAGGCAACATCGGCGCGCTGGCCTCCAAGCCGGTGATGGAGGGCAAGGCGGTCCTGTTCAAGAAATTCGCCAACATTGACTGCTTCGACATCGAGGTGAACGAGCCCGATCCGGTCAAGCTGGCCGAGATCGTCTGCGCGCTGGAGCCGACCTTCGGCGCGGTGAACCTGGAGGACATCAAGGCCCCCGACTGCTTCATCGTCGAACAGATCTGCCGCGAGCGGATGAACATCCCGGTCTTTCACGACGACCAGCACGGCACCGCCATCGTGGTGGGCGCGGCCGCGACCAATGCGCTGCGCATCGCCGGCAAGCGGTTCGAGGACATCAAGATCGTCTCGACCGGCGGCGGGGCCGCGGGCATCGCCTGCCTGAACATGCTGCTGAAACTGGGCGTCAAACGCGAGAACGTCTGGCTGTGCGACATCCACGGCCTGGTCCATGAGGGCCGCGACATCGACATGAACCCGCAGAAGGCTGCCTATGCCCAAGCCTCGGACAAGCGCAGCCTGACCGAGGTGATCGACGGCGCCGACCTGTTCCTAGGCCTGTCCGGTCCGGGCGTTCTGACGCCCGAGATGGTCGGCCACATGGCCCCGCGGCCGATCATCTTCGCGCTGGCGAACCCGAACCCGGAAATCGACCCCGACGCGGCCCGCGCCGTCGCCCCCGACGCGATCATCGCCACCGGACGCAGCGATTTCCCAAACCAGGTCAACAACGTCCTGTGCTTCCCCTTCATCTTCCGCGGCGCGCTGGACGTCGGTGCGACCACGATCAACGACGAGATGAAGATCGCCTGCATCGAGGGCATCGCCGCCCTGGCCCGCGCGACCACCGCGGCCGAGGCCGCCGCCGCCTATCGCGGCGAGACGCTGACCTTCGGCGCCGATTATCTGATCCCCAAGCCCTTCGATCCGCGCCTGATGGGCGTCGTGTCATCCGCCGTGGCCCGCGCCGCGATGGAGACGGGTGTGGCGACCCGGCCCCTGGACGACATGGCCGCCTACAAACAGAAGCTGGACGGGTCGGTCTTCCGATCGGCGCTGATCATGCGCCCGGTCTTCGAGGCCGCGGCCACCGCCACGCGCCGCATCGTCTTTGCCGAGGGCGAGGACGAACGTGTCCTGCGCGCCGCCAACGCCATGCTGGAGGAGACGACCGACGTCCCGATCCTGATCGGCCGCCCCGACGTGATCGCCACCCGCGCCGAACGCGCGGGCCTGCCGATCCGCCCGGATGTCGATTTCGAGATCGTGAACCCCGAGAACGACCCACGCTATCGCGACTATTGGGAAACGTATCACGGCATCATGGCGCGGCGCGGGGTCAGCCCCGACATCGCCCGCGCGATCATGCGCACCAACACCACCGCCATCGGCGCCGTCATGGTGCACCGGGCCGAGGCCGACAGCCTGATCTGCGGCACGTTCGGACAGTACAGCTGGCACCTGCAATACGTGCGCCAGATCCTGGCCCGCGACGGGCTGCACCCGGTCGGCGCACTGTCGATGATCATCCTGGAGGACGGGCCGCTGTTCATCGCGGACACCCAGTGCCATAACGACCCCACGCCCCAGCAGGTCATGGAGACGGTGATGGGCGCCGCGCGTCACGTCCGCCGGTTCGGCCTGACGCCCAAGATCGCCCTGTGCAGCCATTCGCAGTTCGGCAACACCGACAGCTATTCCGGGCGCAAGATGCGCGACGCCTTGGCGCTGCTGGACGCACGCGAGCCCGACTTCATGTATGACGGCGAGATGCATGTGGACGCGGCCCTGGACCCCGAATTGCGCGAACGCATCTTCCCGACCTCGCGGCTGCAGGGTGTGGCGAACGTGCTGGTCTTTGCGGGCACCGACGCCGCATCGGGCGTCCGCAACGCGCTGAAGATGCGCGCGGGCGGCCTGGAAGTCGGGCCGATCCTGATGGGCATGGGCAACCGCGCCCATATCGTGACACCCTCGATCACCACGCGCGGCCTGCTGAACATGTCGGTGCTGGCCGGCACACCGGTCACGCATTACGGCTGATTCGCCGGCATTTTTGCAAATACTGCGGCGCGGCAAAGGAGGCTTTGCCGCGCCGTTCTGTTTGCAAACCCGATCGCCGGATTTCTGCTAATCAGCGCATTGTCACGCCGCTAACAAGGTTGCGCGACGCCCCCCTTCCTGCGTAACAAAACCCAGGTTCAGGGAGGGGAGTCCATGTCCTATCAAGATCTCTACGCGCGCTGGAAGGCCGATCCCGAGGCGTTCTGGATGCAGGCCGCCGATGCCATCGACTGGACCCAGCCCCCAAGCCGCGCGCATTTCGACCAGGGCCCCGCCGGGGAGTGGTTCGCCGACGGCATGGTGAACACCTGCTGGAACGCCATCGACCGCCATGTCGCGGCCGGTCACGGCGACCGCCTGGCGGTGATCCATGACAGCCCGATGACCGGCAGCGTCAGTCGCCTGACCTATGCCCAGCTGCAGGACCAGGTGGCCCGGCTGGCGGGTGTGCTGGCTGCGCGCGGCATCGGCAAGGGCGACCGGGTCATCATCTACATGCCGATGATCCCCGAGGCGATGCAGGCGATGCTGGCCTGCGCCCGGATCGGGGCCATCCATTCGGTCGTCTTCGGCGGGTTCGCCGCGCATGAACTGGCGGTGCGCATCGACGACGCCAAGCCCCGCGCGATCATCGCCGCAAGCTGCGGGCTGGAGCCGGGTCGGGTCGTCCCCTACAAGCCGCTGATGGACCGCGCCATCGACGAGGCCGCCCACAAGCCGGACTTCACCATCGTGTTCCAGCGCCCCGAATGCACGGCCGACATGGTGGTGGGCCGCGATCTGGACTGGCGCCAGGCGGTGGCGGACGCGCACCCTGCCGACTGCGTCCCGGTCGAGGGGAACCACCCGGCCTATATCCTCTACACCTCGGGGACGACGGGCCAGCCCAAGGGTGTCGTGCGCCATACCGCGGGGCATCTGGTCGCCCTGGCGTGGAGCGTGCCGAACATCTACGGCATCGGGCCGGGCGACGTGTTCTGGGTCGCGTCCGACGTGGGCTGGGTCGTGGGACACAGCTATATCGTCTATGGACCGCTGATCGCGGGCGCGACGACCGTGGTGTTCGAAGGTAAGCCCGTCGGCACCCCCGACGCGGGCACGTTCTGGCGGGTGATCGCGGACCACAAGGTCAAGTCCTTCTTCACCGCGCCCACCGCCATCCGTGCGGTCAAGCGCGACGACCCGGAGGGCCGGCTGGTCGGCAAGTACGACCTGTCCGGCCTGCAGGCCTTGTTCCTGGCGGGCGAACGCGCCGACCCCGACACCGTCACCTGGGCCGAGGACCGGGTCAAGGTTCCGGTGATCGACCACTGGTGGCAGACGGAGACCGGCTGGCCCATCGCCGCGAACCCCTTCGGCGCGGGGCTGATGCCCGTGAAAAAGGGCAGCCCGACCTTGCCCATGCCCGGCTACGACGTGCAGGTCCTGGACGAGGCCGGGCACCCGGTCGCACCCGGCACCTTGGGCGCGATCGCGATCAAGCTGCCCCTGCCGCCCGGCACCCTGCCCACGCTGTGGAACGCCGAGGATCGGTTCAACCGCGCCTATCTGCAGCATTTCCCCGGCTTCTACGAGACCGGCGATGCGGGTTACGTCGACGATGACGGCTATGTCTGGATCATGGCGCGCACCGACGACGTCATCAACGTCGCGGGCCACCGCCTGTCCACGGGCAGCATGGAGGAGGTCCTGTCCAGCCATCCCGCCGTCGCGGAATGCGCGGTGATCGGGGTCGCCGATCCGCTGAAGGGACAGGCACCCCTGGGCCTTCTGTGCCTGAAGAAGGGGGTCGAGACCGAGCATGCCCAGGTCGTGGCGGAGGTGGTGCGCATGGTCCGCGACCGCATCGGGCCCGTCGCGGCCTTCAAGACCGCCTGCGTCGTCGACCGCCTGCCCAAGACGCGGTCGGGCAAGATCCTGCGCGCGACCATGGCCAAGATCGCCGACGGCGAGACGGTCAAGGCGCCCGCCACCATCGACGACCCCGCCATCCTGGACGAGATCCGCCGATCCCTGGCCGGGATCGGCTATCCCGCCTAGTCCAGCGTCGCACCCAAGCGGGTCATCAGCGGCACGAAGTCAGGGAAGGACGTGGTGATCGGCCCCGCGTCGTCGATGGTGACGGGCTGCTGGGTCGCAAGGCCCAGGATCAGGAAGCTCATGGCGATGCGGTGGTCCAGATGGGTCACCGCATGGCCGCCGCCCGCCACCTGCGCCGCGCCGTGAACGGTCATGGTGTCGCGCGTGTCCTCGACCGTGACGCCGTTCGCGCGCAGGCCCACGGCCATCGCGTCGATCCGGTCGCTTTCCTTGACGCGCAGTTCCGCGACGCCGTTCATCACCGTGGTGCCTTCGGCGAACGCGGCGATCACCGACAGGATCGGGAATTCGTCGATCATGCTGGCCGCACGATCGGCCGGGACGGTCACGCCCTTCAGCGGGCCGTGGCGCACCAGCAGGTCGGCCACGGGCTCTCCGCCCTCCTCGCGCGGGTTCTCGAAGCTGATGTCGGCGCCCATCTCCAGCAGGGTCACGTACAGGCCGTCCCGCGTCGGGTTGCGGCTGACGCCCGGCACGCGAATTTCGGACCCCGGCACGATCAGCGCCGCAGCCACCGGAAAGGCCGCACTGGACGGATCGCGCGGCACGGCCACGGGCTGCGGGCGCAGTTCAGGGCGGCCAGTAAGGGTGATCTTGTGGCCGTCAGGCGTGGTCTCGGTCCGGATCTGGGCGCCGAAACCGGCCAGCATGCGTTCGGAATGATCGCGCGTGGGTTCGGATTCGATCACAACCGTGTCGCCCGGCGCGTTCAGCCCGGCCAGCAGGATCGCCGACTTGATTTGGGCGCTGGCCACGGGGGTGCGATAGGTGACGGGCACCGGATCGGCCGCGCCCTGGATGGTGATGGGCAGACGCCCCCCCTCGCGCGCGGTGATCTGGGTGCCGAACTGCGACAGCGGGTCCGTCACCCGCGCCATCGGACGACGCGACAGGCTGGCGTCGCCGGTGAAGGTCACACTGATCGGCGTGGTCGCGACCGCACCCATGATCAGACGCACGCCGGTGCCGGAATTGCCGCAATCGATCACCTCGGCCGGGCTGGAGAAGCCGCCCACGCCCACACCATGCACCGACCATTCCCCCGGCCCGTGCTGCGTCACCTGCGCACCAAGCGCCTGCATGGCGCGGGCGGTGTCCAGCACGTCCTGGCCTTCCAGCAGGCCGGTGATGCGCGTCTCTCCGACGGCCATCGCGCCCAGGATCAGGGCACGGTGGCTGATCGACTTGTCCCCCGGCACCAGCGCCTCGCCCGACAGGGGGCCGGAGCGGCGGGCGGTCATCGGACGGGGGTCTGCGGAATGCGACATGGGCCTACCTCGTGGTTTTGCCGCGCCTTTTAGCCCGCCCGGAGCGCCCCTGCCACCATCATCTTGAGGCCGGCGCCCCTACGCCCTAGAAGGGGGCCAATCACGGATTGGAGAATCCCATGCAGGAACTGGACCGGCTGCGCGACCTGGCCGACCCCGAACGCGCCGCCCGCGCCAGTGCACGCCACAAGCGTGATCGAGAGACCCTGGGCATCACCCCCGCCGCGCTGGAGGAGGTCGTCGCCGAATGGCGCGCGGAACGCGATCTGGACGCGCGCATCGCGCTGGCCGAGGCGCTGTGGGACAGCGACGTCCACGAGGCCCGCCTGGCCGCCGCCCGCCTGCTGGTCCAGGCCCGGATGCGGCCCGACGACGCGGCCTGGGCCGCGATCATGGACTGGGCGCCGCAGATCGACGGGGCCGAGATCGACGATGCCGTGATGACCGCCGCCGCGCGGCGCGTGGTCGCCGATCCGACCCGTCTGGATCAGATCACGGCATGGGCCGGCAGCCGGAACCCGTGGCTGCGCCGGGGCGTGATGCTGGCCACGCTGCCCTGGGCCAAGATGAACAACCCCAAGCCCGAGGATCTGGAGATTCGGGAAAAGGTTCTGCAGCTGATGCTGCGCCTGGCGTCCGACCGTCACGGCGGCGTGCGTCAGGCGGCCAAGCTGTGGCTGCGCAACCTGGAAAAGCGCGACCCGGACCGCGTCGCCGTTTGGCACAGCGCCCACGAAGCGATGGCCGCGCCCGAACCGCAGCCTGAACCCCAGGCCGAGGACGCGCCGCAATCCGACGACGCGCCCCGCCCTGACGGCGATCAGGAGCGGTAGACTTCCAGCGTCGGCAGGTCGGTCAGCGGCACGCCCAGCAGCTGCAGTGCCGGCAGCGACACCTGACTGCCCGTGCCCGATCCCGACAGGGGCCGCAACTCGACCTGCGCCGACTTGCCTGTGGCGGGGTTCACGATGCGCCCCTGCACGGGCGCATCGACCAGGGGCGTCTTCATCCAGAACCCACCCTCGGACGGGTTGCCAAGCGATCCGACGGTCGTGCCAAGCCGCGTCTCGGCCGTGGCCGGGGCCTGGGCGGCGGCTACGCGCTGTTCGGGCGTCGTGGTGTCCAGCTGTGCGGGTGTCGCGCGTGCTGCGGGCCGGGGGCTGGGCGCGCGCGTCACGGCCGTCGCGGCCGCGGTCTGGGCCGCCGTCGCCTTGGGTGCTTCGGGCCGGTTCATCGTCGCGGCCATCTGGGTGCATCCGGCCAGCGACAGGCCCAGGACGGCAAGGGGGATCAGGCGCATCGGCGTCTCCTTCGATCATCGTTGCCGCAGATTAGTCACTCCAGCGTGGCAAGGTCCACCACCCGACCCATGAATCCCCGCCTTGTGACCGCAGTCCGGCGCGCCTAGATATGGGGGATGGACATGCACCCGCCCCTGATCGACCCGTTTGCCCGCCCCATCACCTATCTGCGGGTGTCGGTCACCGACCGCTGCGATTTCCGATGCGTCTATTGCATGGCGGAACACATGCAGTTCCTGCCCAAGGCCGATCTCCTGACGCTGGAGGAGCTGGACCGCCTGTCCACCGCCTTCATCGGCCTGGGCGTGCGCAAGCTGCGCATCACCGGAGGAGAGCCACTGGTCCGTCGCGGCATCATGGGCTTTTTCCGCAACGTGTCACGTCACCTGGGGAACGGCCTGGACGAGCTGACCCTGACCACCAACGGCAGCCAGCTGGCCCGACACGCGGCGGAACTGGCCGATATCGGCGTGCGGCGCGTAAACGTGTCGCTGGACACGCTGGACGCCGACAAGTTCGCGGCGATCACCCGGTGGGGCCGCCTGCCCCAGGTGCTGGAGGGGATCCGCGCCGCGACCGCTGCCGGCCTGCGCGTCAAGATCAACGCCGTGGCCCTCAAGGGCGTCAACGACAGCGAGCTGTTCGATCTGGTGCAATGGTGCGGCGACGAGGGTCACGACCTGACCTTCATCGAGGTGATGCCCATGGGCGAGATGGGAGAGGAGGACCGGCTGGACCAGTACTGGCCCCTGTCCGACCTGCGCGCCCGGCTGGCCGAACGCTTTACGCTGCTGGATCTTGCCGAACGCACGGGCGGCCCGGCCCGTTACGTCAGGCTGGCCCAGACCGGACAGAAGATCGGCTTCATCACGCCCCTGACCCACAATTTCTGCGAAAGCTGCAATCGCGTGCGCGTCACCTGCACCGGAGAGCTGTTCATGTGCCTGGGCCAGGAGGACAACGCCGACCTGCGCGCGCCCCTGCGCGCCAGCGCCGACGACGAGGCCCTGCGCCAGACGATCCGCGCGGCCATCGCGCGCAAACCCAAGGGTCACGACTTCGACTATTCCCGCCAAGGCGTCGTAGGCCAGATGACCCGCCACATGAGCCATACCGGCGGCTGACAGGGCGCGCCTGCGGTGGGTCCGGGGGGCGCCAGCGCCCCCGGCCCTCGCGGGACGCAACCCTACTCGGCGGCGGCTTCCGCGGCGCGCGCCTCGGCGTCCAGGACCTCGGCCCGTTCCTCGACCAGCCGGACGATGTGATCGACCATCTGGTTGTTCGACAGCTTGTGGCTTTGCTTGCCGGCCATGTAGACCATGCCCGACCCGGCCCCGCCGCCGGTGAATCCCAGATCGGTCATCAGCGCCTCGCCCGGTCCGTTCACCACGCAACCGATGATCGACAGGCTCATCGGGGTCTTGATGTGCTCCAGCCGCTTTTCCAGCGCCTCGACCGTGCGGATCACGTCAAAGCCCTGCCGTGCGCAGCTGGGACAGCTGATGATCTGCACCCCGCGCGTCCGCAGGCCAAGCGATTTCAGGATCTCAAAGCCGACCTTGACCTCCTCGACCGGATCGGCCGACAGGCTGACGCGGATCGTGTCGCCGATCCCCATCCACAGAAGGTTGCCCAGGCCCACCGCCGACTTGACGGTGCCGCCGACGAAACCGCCCGCCTCGGTGATGCCCAGATGGATGGGTGCATCTGTCGCCTCGGACAGCTGCTGATAGGCCGCCGCCGACAGGAACACGTCGCTGGCCTTCACGCTGATCTTGAACTCATGGAAATCGTTGTCCTGCAGGATCTTGATATGATCCAGCCCGCTCTCGACCATCGCGTCGGGACAGGGCTCGCCATATTTCTCCAGCAGGTGCTTCTCCAGGCTGCCTGCATTCACGCCGATGCGGATCGAACAGCCGTGGTCCTTGGCCGCCTTGATGACCTCGCGCACGCGGCTTTCGTCCCCGATGTTGCCGGGGTTGATGCGCAGACAGGCGGCGCCCGCCTCGGCAGCCTCGATGGCGCGCTTGTAGTGGAAATGGATGTCGGCCACGATCGGCACAGGGCTCTCGCGGCAGATCTCGCGCAGCGCGCGCGTCGTCTCCTGGTCCGGGGCGCTGATGCGCACGATATCGGCGCCGGCATCCGCCGCGGCGATGACCTGGGCCAAGGTCGCCTTGACGTCGTGGCCGTTGGTGTTGGTCATGGTCTGCACGCTGATCGGGGCATCGCCACCGACGGGGACCTTGCCCACCATGATCTGGCGCGACTTGCGGCGCTCGATGTTGCGCCAGGGACGGATCGGGTTCAGCGACATGGCAAGCCTCCGGGGGTTCGCCCCTCAGATAAGCCATGCAGGCCGCAACGACAACCGCCCCCTCAGCGCTGCATCGCCGTCAGCACCGTTCCAAGACAGTCTCGGGGCAGCATCAGCAGCATCGGCCCCTGCACCCGCAGGCTGACCAGCCCCGTCGCCCGGTTCGAGGTGCCGACCCGCTGGCCCGGTGCGAAATCGATCCCGTCGATGGGCCATTCCAGGCCCTGGCTGCTGCCGCGCGCCGGTCCCATCGGGTACAGGGACACCCGCGTCCCGGGCATCAGCGGCAGGGTCAGGCGCGGCGGGCACAGCACGATCACGTCATCGCTGGCCAGCATGACGACGCGCGGGACGCCGGGCTGGACCATCACCGTCAGCGCGGCCAGCGTATGGTCCAAGCGCAGCCCCGCAAAACCAACCGCCATGACCAGCGGCGCGTCGATTCGTCCTAGGCATTTGGCGAAATCCGTGCTGTCCTGCTCCGCCACCTCCAGCACGCGGGCCGCCGGAACCGACCGCCGCGCCGGGTCCGAGATGCTGTCCAGGTCCCCGATCACCCAGTCCGGCGCGTGCCCCAGGGCCAGCGCCCGGTCCGCACCCCCATCCGCCGCAACCAGCAGGGGCGCGACAGACAGCGCCACCGACAGATCGGCGGGCGTCACCATGCCGCCGCCGATCACGGTGACCCCGCGCAGGTGGCGGACCGGTCGGGGCTGGTCCACCATTCCCGCCCTCAGCCCTTGCCGACGCCGCTGAAGACGCGCTTGAACGGCAGCGCCCACAGCACGCCAAGCGCGACGTAGATCAGCAGCTCGATCCAGATCGGCTGGCGTCCGAACCGCCCGTCCAGCCAGTTCATCAGCGACACCGCCGCGACGACATAGGCGGGCATGCCGATCACCAGGATCAGGATGGACAGCCGCTTGCGGGTCTTCAGTTCCATGTCGTCTGGCTCTTTCCTCGGTATCCCCGAACGCGCCCCAAGGGGGTCCGGGGGACAGGATGTCCCCCGGCACGTCGCGGGACGCAATCAGTCGGCGAAGGGATCGGTCACCAGGATCGTGTCGTCACGCTCCGGGCTGGTCGACAGCATCGCCACGGGGCACTGGATCAGCTCCTCGACGCGGCGCACGTACTTGATCGCGGCGGCCGGCAGGTCGGCCCAGCTGCGCGCCCCGGCGGTCGATTCGTGCCAGCCTTCCATCTCCTCGTAGATCGGGCGCACCTTGGCCTGCAGCGCGGCCGCCGTCGGCAGATAGTCATACGTCACGCCGTCGATCTCGTAGCCGGTGCAGATCTTCAGCGTGTCGAACCCGTCCAGCACGTCCAGCTTGGTCAGCGCGATCCCGTTCACGCCGCTGATCGCGCAGGTCTGGCGCACCAGCACCGCATCGAACCAGCCGCAGCGGCGCTTGCGGCCCGTGACGGTGCCGAACTCGTGGCCCCGCTCGCCAAGGCGCTGGCCGTCGGCGTCGTCCAGTTCCGACGGGAACGGACCTTCGCCCACGCGGGTGGTGTATGCCTTGACGATGCCAAGGACAAAGCCGATCGCGCCCGGCCCCACGCCCGTGCCACTTGCCGCCGCCCCCGAGGTCGTCGTGGACGAGGTCACATAGGGATAGGTGCCGAAATCGATGTCCAGCAGCGATCCCTGCGCGCCCTCGAACAGGATCCGTTTTCCGGCCTTGCGGGCGTCGCCCATGATCTTCCAGACGGGCTGGGCATAGGGCAGCAGCTTGGGCGCCACCTCCATCAGCTTGGCCTTCAGCTCGGCGCGGTCGATAGGCGTGGCGCGAAGACCCGCGCGCAGCGCGTCGTGGTGGGCCAGCAGGCGGTCCAGGCGGCTGTCCAGCGTCTCCTCGTCGGCCAGGTCGGCGACGCGGATCGTGCGGCGGCCGACCTTGTCCTCATAGGCGGGGCCGATGCCGCGGCCGGTCGTGCCGATCTTGGCCTTGCCGGCGGCCTCCTCGCGCAGCTTGTCCAGGTCCTGGTGCAACGGCAGGATCAGCGGCGTGTTCTCTGCGATCATCAGGTTCTCGGTCGAGATGGCGACGCCCTGCCCCGCCAGCTTGTCGATCTCCGAGAAAAGCGCCCAAGGGTCCAGCACGACACCGTTGCCGATCACGGCCAGCTTGTTCTCGCGCACGATCCCCGAGGGCAGCAGCGACAGCTTGAAGACCTTCTCGCCGATGACCAGCGTGTGGCCGGCATTGTGACCGCCCTGAAAGCGCGCGATGACATCGGCGCGTTCCGAAAGCCAGTCGACGATCTTGCCCTTGCCCTCGTCGCCCCACTGGGCTCCGACAACCACAACATTGGCCATGAGCGATCCTTTTCGTTGTCCGAAGTTCTTTTCAGCCCGGCATTAGCGCATCGGGCACGGCGGGGAAAGCCGCTTTGTCGGGACCCTGCCGGAAGGCGGCAACCGCGGGCGCTTCGCCCCCCGGACCCCCCGGATGGTATTTGGTCAAAGAAGAAGCGGGCGGTCTCAGTAATGCGGCGGGCGCTGGTCGGCCAGCGCGACGCTGCCCGCCGCATCTGCCTGACGCTCGGCCTCGGCCAGCAGCAGTTGATCCAGGCGCCGGGTGACGCGGGCAAGGTCGCGGTCCTGTCGGGCGATGACCTCGGACAGCTCGTCCGTCAGCCGCGTCAGATGGGCCAAGGCCTCCTCCAGCTGATGCAGGCGGTCCTGCTGCTTGTCCATGTCGTCACCTTCCGTTACAGCGGCGCCTGAATATGGGCCCGAAAAGGCGACTGATACCATGGCAAAAGACAAGAAGCAGCCCCGTCCCAAGGCCGAGACGCCCAAGGGGTTCCGCGACTATTTCGGGCAGGACGTGACCGAACGGCGCGACATGCTGGACCGCATCGCGCAGGTCTATCACCGCCATGGTTTCGATCCGCTGGAGACGAGCGCCGTCGAGACGGTCGAGGCCCTGGGCAAGTTCCTGCCCGACGTGGATCGGCCCAATGCCGGCGTCTTTGCCTGGCAGGAGGAGGCGGTGCCCGGCGGCGGCACGGCGGGCGACTGGCTGGCGCTGCGCTATGATCTGACGGCGCCCTTGGCGCGCGTCGCGGCGCAGTACCGCAACGACCTGCCCAGCCCGTACCGCCGCTTTGCGATGGGACCGGTCTGGCGCAACGAAAAACCCGGGCCGGGTCGGTTCCGCCAATTCTATCAGTGCGACGCGGACACGGTCGGGTCAGCCTCGGTGGCGGCGGATGCCGAGATCTGCGGCATGCTGGCCGATGCGCTGGAGGCCGTGGGCATCGACCGCGGCGACTATCTGGTGCGGATCAACAACCGTAAGGTTCTGAACGGCGTCCTGGAGGCGGCAGAGGTCCGCGAGGATCAGGCCGAGGATGTGCTGCGCCAGATCGACAAGTTCGACAAGGTCGGTCGCGAGGGCGTGCTGGCCCTGCTGACCACGGGCCGCCTGGACGACAGCGGCGCGCGCATCGATGGCGTGGGCCTGTCCGAGGCGCAGGCGGGGCCGGTGCTGGCCTTCCTGGAGGCCAAGGGCGCGGACAACGCCGCGACGCTGGACAACCTGTCGGCCGCCGTCGGCGGATCGGCCATCGGCACCGAGGGCGTGGACGAGCTGCGCCAGATCGCCGCGATGCTGGCCGCGATGGGCGTGGCCGAGGATCGCGCCGTGATCGATCCGGCCGTGGTCCGGGGCCTTGGTTATTACACCGGCCCGGTCTTCGAGGCCGAACTGACCTTCGAGATTCTTGACGAAAAGGGCCGCAAGCGGCAGTTCGGATCGGTCGCGGGCGGCGGCCGCTATGACGGGCTGGTAGAGCGTTTCACCGGGCAGAAGGTCCCGGCAACCGGGGTCAGCATCGGCGTCGACCGTCTGCTGGCCGCTTTGCGCGCCAAGGGTCTGGCCGGGGCCCAGGTCGCCGGTCCCGTGGTCGTGACCGTGATGGACCGCGACCGGATGTCGGATTACCAGGCCATGGCCGCCGATCTGCGCGCCGCCGGCATTCGTGCCGAGGTCTATCTGGGCAACCCCAAGAACTTTGGCAACCAGCTGAAATACGCGGACAAGCGCGGCGCACCCGTCGCGATCATTCAGGGCGGGGATGAAGCGGAACGCGGCGTGGTGCAGGTCAAGGACCTGATCCTGGGCGCGAAGATCGCCGCAGAAGCCTCTGTAGAGGAATGGAAATCCCAGCCCGCCCAGACCGAGGTCGCGCGCGCCGACCTGGTCGCCGAAGTCCGCAGGATCATCGGATGATCCCGAAGCAGGCCAAGCAGGCGGTCGGACAGCGGCTGCTGTCGCGGTTCCGCGACGCCGGTGCGACCGAGATCGCGCCCGACATCCTGCTGCCCGCGGGCGACCTTCTGGACCTGTACGGAGAGGACATCCGCGCCCGCGCCTATGTCACCCTGGACCCGATCCGTGGAGAGATGATGCTGCGCCCCGACTTCACCGTGCCGGTGGTCCAGGCGCACATGCAGAACGGCGCCGATCCGGCCCGCTACTGCTATCTAGGAGAGGTGTTCCGCAAGCAGGACACGGGCGACACCCGCCCCGCCACGCCGCGCGACCACGAATACCTGCAATGCGGGTTCGAGCTGTTCACCCGCGATCCCCAGGCCGATGCCGAGGTCTTTGCGCTGTTTCACGACGCGCTGGCGCCCCTGGGCCTGCAGGCGCGCATGGGCGACATGGGCCTGCTGCTGGATGCGGTGCGCGGCCTGCCCCTGACCGAGGCGCGTTCGGTGGCGCTGCTGCACCACATCTGGCGGCCGGGCCGCTTCGCGCGCCTGCTGGCGCGGTTCTCGGCCCCGTCGATCGCACGGGAGTTTCCCGACCTCACCATGTCCTGGGCCGGGATGCGGACCGAGGACGAGATGATCCGCCGCATCGCCCGCCTGCAGTCGGACGTGGCGGTGCCGCCCTTGGCCCCGGTCTGGACCGACAGGCTGGAGCGTCTGTTCGCCCTGCGCGCCCCGGCGCCGCAGGCCCTATCGACGCTGGCGGACCTGGCCCGCGACATGCCCGCCATCGCGCCGGCGGTGGCCCGCATCCGCGACCGCCTGGACGCCATCGCCGCGCGCGGCATCGACCTGCAGACGGTGATCTTCGACGCCAGCCACGGGCGCACCACGATGGAATATTACGACGGCTTCACCTTCACGTTCCAGGCCGACCGCGCCGGATGGCCGCCGGTCGCATCGGGCGGGCGCTATGACGCGCTGACCCGCGTGCTGGGCCGCGGCCGCGAGATCCCCGCCGTGGGTGGCATCATCCGCCCCGGCCTTGTTGCCGAACTGGAGGCGCAGGCATGATCCGTCTTGGCGTGCCGTCCAAGGGGCGGCTGATGGAACAGACCTTCGACTGGTTCGCCGACCGCGGCGTGCGTCTGTCGCGGGCCGGGTCCGACCGCGAATATGCGGGCCGGGTCGAGGGGGTCGAGGGTGTGTCGCTGGTCCTGCTGTCGGCCGGAGAGATTCCCCGCGAACTGGCCGCCGGCCGGATCGAACTGGGCGTGACCGGCACCGACCTGGTGCGCGAAAAGCTGGCCGGATGGTCAAGCGACCTGGTCGAGGTCGCGCCGATGGGCTTTGGACATGCCGACCTGATCCTGGCCGTGCCTGACTGCTGGCGCGACTGCACGGACCTGGACGATTTCGCAGCCATCGCGCGCGATTTCCGGGCCGAACATGGGTTCCGTTTGCGCATCGCCACGAAATATCACCGCCTGGTCCGCGCCTGGCTGTCCGCCCACGAGGTCGCCGACTATCAGCTGATCGACAGCCAGGGCGCGACCGAGGGCACGGTCGCCAACCTGACCGCCGAAGCGATCGCCGACATCACCTCGTCGGGCGAGACGCTGCGCGCCAACAACCTGCGCATCCTGGACGAGGCGCCGATCCTGCGGTCGCAGGCGACGCTGTTCGCCAGCCGCGCGGCGATGGGCCCGACAATGGACGCGCTGATCGCCCGGTTGGTGCCGCCGCAGGCAGACCGGTCAGCCTAACCCCGCAGAATCCGCGTCAAAGCCACGGTAGCAGCACCGCGACCGAGATCGCCGCGATCAGCACTCCTGCGCCCAGTTGCAGCGTTCCGGGCAGCCAGCGCGCGGCGCCCGCCCAGGGGCCGTGTTCGGGCAGCAGGGCAAAGCTGCCGCGCCGCGCCCAGACCGCCAGGCAGGCGACCGCGACCGTCACCACCGCGGTGCCTAGGCCCATCGCCAGCGTCCCCAGGATGCCCATCCCGAAGATGCCCATCCGCCAGGTCAGGATCAACAGGAACAGCGCTCCGGTGCAGGGGCGCAGCGCGATGCCCGCCACGACCAGCACCCCGTCGCGCAGCGACCGCGTCTGCGCTACCTGCTGCGGCGTGGGGCCATGCGCATGGCCACAGCCGCAGGCGTCGCCGTGGTGGTGATGGTGGTGGTGATCCGCCCGCGCCTGCGCGCGCAGCATCGACAGGCCGCGCCATGCCAGCCACAGGCCGACCGACGCGACCAGGACCGTGCTGGCCTGCACCATCGCGACCTCCGACAGGTCGGTCAGGGTCTGGCGCCCCAGGTCCAGGATGGTGATGCCGCCCCAGACCAGGGCTATGGCCGTGCCCGCCTGCGCCAGCGACGATGCAACCGACAGCCCGGCCAGCCGCGCCAACGGCACCTGGGCGCCGAACCCATAGCTGCCGATGATCACCTTGCCATGCCCCGGCCCGACCGCATGGGCGACGCCATAGGCAAAGCACAACCCCAGCAGCGACGCGACCGCCCCCGGCTGGCCCGACCGCAGCGCCCGCAAGGCCCCGGCCATCGCGTTCTGGACGGCCCGCTGCTGGTCGGTGGCCCACCGCTCGATCCCGGCCAGACCGCCGCCCAGCCACAGCGCCACCAGCGTCAGGGCGACAACCAGCCCCGTCAGGGCGACGGCGCGCCTCATGACCCTGCGCCGCAGCGGACCTGCACCGAATCCGCGCCGGTGGCGCCGATGTCCACGGTGATCAGGTCCGCCTCCTCGGCGCTTTGGCCGTCGCCCAGAGCCTCGCCCACCGCGCGGGCATAGGCATCGGCGGCGGCATAGGGATCGCCCATGCGCAGATCGACAGCGCAATCGTCCCGCGCGATGGCCGGGGGTTCGGGGATGCTGAACTGGACATAGTATTCGGGGTCATAGACCTGAATCGTCAGCGGACGGTTCCCGTCCAGCGGCTCGGCCAGCGGTCGCACATGGGCCGAGATCACCCGCCCGTCCTCATAGCGGGCGGCGAAATCCTGCGGGCCGTCCAGCGCCAGCCTGCGGCCGTCCGCGTCCAGAAACAGCCGCCCGTCAAAGCCCGGCTCCCAATCCGCGTCGAAGCCCTGCAGGGCCGCCTGTTCGTCGGTGGTCAGGACGCCGTCGCCATCGGGGTCCAGGCCCAGATCCTCGATGATCAGCAGGGAATAGAATTCGTCATAGGCCCATTCGACCCCCACATGGGTCAGCGCCCCCGCCGCGTCGTGACGCAAGGACAGGCCCGCGTCGATGAACACATGCGGATGGGCCGACGCGCAAAGCGGCGCGACGATCAGCAGGGCGGACAGGCAGGACACGCGCGGCGACATCGGCAGGACACCTTGGCAAGGACGGCGGTTCCAGTTACCCGCGTGCGGCGCGGCTTGCAAATCACCGCTTTGCCAGCCCGGCGGAAAATCACGCGGGCGCCGCAACCCCGCGGCGGGTTCGGACGTGTCTGGATGCAGAGGAACAGGGGACGGCATGAAACGACGGGCATTCACGATGGCGGGGCTGGCGTTGGCGCTGACCGGTTGCGGGCGGATCGTCGATGCCCGCGCCACCGCGCGCGAAACCGCGTTCGAGGCCGAATTCCCCCCCACCGGACAGCTGATCCAGGTGCAGGGCCGCACCGTGCATGTCGACATCCGCGGCAGCGGTCCCGACCTGATCCTGCTGCACGGGGCCAGCGGGAACAGCCGCGATTTTACCTTCGCCCTGGCCGACCGCCTGGCGACCCGGTACCGCGTCCTGGCCTTCGACAGGCCGGGGCTGGGCTGGACGGACGCTATCGGCGCACAGACCGACAACCCCATTGCCCAGGCCGAACTTCTGCGCGCCGCCGCCGACCAGTTGGGCGTGCGCCGACCCGTGGTGCTGGGCCACAGCTATGGTGGCGCGGTTGCGATGGCCTGGGGCCTGCGCGCACCGGGCGACACGGCGGCGCTGGTGATCGTGTCCGGGGCGACGATGCCTTGGCCCGGCACGCTGACCGGATGGTACGCATTCCTGGAGACGCCCCTGGGCGACCGTGTCGGGCCACCGCTGCTGACCGCCCTGGCGCCGGTGTCCCTGGGCAACCGGATCATGGCGGGCATCTTCGCGCCCCAGCCCGTACCCCCGGGATATGCCGACTATATCGGCGTGGGGCTGGCCGCGCGGCGCGGCAACTATCGGGCGAATGCGTCGCAGATCAACGGGTTGCGCGCCTATCTTCGCGTCATGGCGCCGCAGTATCCGCGCCTCACGACGCCGGTAGAGGTGATCCATGGCGGTCAAGACAGCATCGTGCCCGCCGACATTCACGCCCTGCCCCTGGCAGAGGCGCTGCCCAACGCCGCGCTGACGATCCTGCCCGATCAGGGCCACATGCCCCAACATGGCGATCCGCAGGCGATCATCGACGCCGTCGACCGCGCCAGCGTCCGCGCGGGCCTCCGCTGACGGGGGCTTGCAGCGCCCGCGCCCGCGTCCCAAGGTGGCCGCCAAACCAAACCGGGGGCCATCATGCTGACCATCCACGGCGTCACCCGCTCGCGTGCATCGCGTGTCGTGTGGCTTTGTCACGAACTGGACCTGCCCTTCCGGCAGGTGCCCGTCATCCAGGCCTATCGCATCGGCAATGCCGACGCGCCCGATGCACCGCCCAACACCCGCAGCCCCGATTTCCTGGCCCTGTCCCCCGCGGGCGCCATCCCGGTGATCGAGGACGAGGGACTGGTCCTGTCCGAATCGCTGGCGATCACGCTGCATCTGGCGCGCAAGCATGGCGGCCCCGCAGGCCCGCAGGATTACGCCGAAGACGCGCTGATGACCCAGTGGTCGATCTATGGCGCAACCGCGATCGAGCCCGACGCACTGACCATCCTGATGCTGCACAACCGCGGCACGCTGCAGTCGGCCGATGACGTGGGGATCGTGGCGGACGCGGCCGAACGGCTGGTCCGGCCGCTGAAGGTGCTGGAGGATCATCTGGCAACGCATGCCTATCTGGTGGGCGGCCGTTTCACCGTGGCCGACCTGAACCTGGCCGAGATCGTCCGCTATGCTCAGGGACACGGCGCGCTGATGCAGGGGTTCCCCGCGATCCGCGCCTGGCTGTCGGCCTGCCAGGACCGCCCGGCGTTCCAGGCGATGTGGGCCGCCCGCATGGCGGAGCCGGAATAGGCGCAATCCTTTGGGGCGGGGCGCGCAGGGGACACAACCCCTTGCCGCCCGCCCCCGCGCCATGAGATAAGCGCCGCGATCCAAATCAGTGAGCGACCCCATGGCCGACGACCTTCTCTCCGGCAACGCCGCCAGCGACGCCTATTCCGCATCCTCGATCGAGGTGCTGGAGGGGCTGGAGCCGGTGCGCAAGCGTCCCGGCATGTATATCGGCGGCACCGACGAACGCGCGCTGCATCACCTGGTCGCGGAAATCCTGGACAACTCGATGGACGAGGCCGTGGCAGGCCACGCCACGCGCATCGAGGTCGAGCTGCTGGCCGATTTCAGCATCATCGTGCGCGACAATGGCCGCGGCATTCCCATCGATCCGCACCCCAAGTTCCCCGGCAAATCCGCGCTGGAGGTGATCCTGTGCACGCTGCATGCGGGGGGCAAGTTCTCGGGCGACACCTATCAGACCTCGGGCGGCCTGCACGGTGTGGGTGCGTCGGTCGTGAACGCACTGTCCGACCTGATGGTCGTGCAGGTCGCGCGCAACAAGGAGCTGTTCGAGCAGCGCTTTTCCCGCGGCATTCCGCAGGGGCCGGTCGCCAAGATCGGGGCGGCCCCGAACCGGCGCGGCACCACCGTGACCTTCCATGCCGACGAGGAGATCTTTGGCCATCACCGCTTCAAGCCCGCGCGGCTGATGAAGATGGTGAAATCCAAGGCCTACCTGTTCAGCGGCGTCGAGATCCGCTGGAAGACCGAGATCGACGACGGAGAGACCCCGCGCGAGGCCACGTTCCATTTCCCCGGCGGCCTGGCCGATTACCTGACCGAGACCCTGACCGGGACCAGCACCTATGCCGACCGCCCGTTCTCCGGCAGCATCGACTTCAACGCCAAGTTCGGCGTTCCGGGCAAGGTGGACTGGGCGATCAACTGGACGCCCGCGCGCGACGGCTTCATCCAGTCCTATTGCAACACCGTCCCCACCCCCGAGGGCGGCACCCACGAGATGGGCTTCTGGGCTGCGATCCTGAAGGGCATCCGCAGCTATGGCGAACGCGTCAGCAACAAGAAGGCGGCCCAGATCACGCGTGAGGATCTGATCATCGGCGGTTGCGCGCTGGTCAGCTGCTTCATCCGTGAACCGGAATTCGTGGGCCAGACCAAGGACCGCTTGGCCACGACCGAGGCTGCGCGCCTGGTCGAGGGCGCGGTGCGCGACCATTTCGACACCTGGTTGGCGTCGGACACCAAATCCGCGGGCGCGATCCTGGATTTCCTGGTGCTACGCGCCGAGGAGCGTCTGCGTCGCCGCCAGGAAAAGGAGACCGCGCGCAAGACGGCCACGAAAAAGCTGCGCCTGCCCGGCAAGCTGGTCGATTGCAGTGCCACCAACCGCGACGGGACGGAACTGTTCATCGTCGAGGGCGACAGCGCCGGCGGTTCCGCGAAGATGGCCCGCGACCGCACCAAGCAGGCCCTGCTGCCCCTGCGCGGCAAGATCCTGAACGTGCTGGGCGCGGCATCGTCCAAGATGGGTGCCAACCAGGAGATCAACGATCTGTGCCAGGCGCTTGGCGTCAACATGGGCACGCGTTTCAACGTCGACGACCTGCGCTACGACAAGGTCATCATCATGACCGACGCCGATGTCGACGGCGCGCATATCGCGTCGCTGCTGATGACGTTCTTCTTCACGCAGATGCGGCCGATGATCGACAAGGGGCACCTGTATCTGGCCTGCCCGCCGCTGTACCGTCTGACGCAGGGGGCGCACCGCCTGTACGTGGCCGACGACGCCGAAAAGGATCGGATGATGGCCAAGGGCCTGGGCGGCCGCGGCAAGATCGACGTCCAGCGCTTCAAGGGTCTGGGAGAGATGGACCCCAAGGACCTCAAGGACACGACCATGAACCCCGCCACCCGCAAGCTGATCCGCGTCAGCATCGACGACGACGAAGGCGGCGAGACCGGCGATCTGGTCGAACGCCTGATGGGCAAGAAGCCAGAGCTGCGGTTCGAATACATCCAGGAAAACGCCCGCTTCGTCGAGGAACTGGACGTGTGATCCCCACGATCGGCCTGTATGTCACGGCCGCCATGGCCGAGATCGCGGGCTGTTTCGCCTTCTGGGCCTGGCTTCGGTTGGATCGGTCGGCGCTGTGGCTGGTGCCGGGCGTGGTCGCGCTGGCGCTGTTCGCTTGGGCGCTGACGCGTGTTCAGGTCGATTTCGCGGGGCGCGCCTATGCGGCCTATGGCGGCATCTATATCGCCACGTCGCTGGCGTGGCTGTGGCTGGTCGAGGGGCAGACCCCCGGCAGGCTGGACCTGCTGGGGGCCGGGCTGTGCATCGTCGGGGCCGCGGTGATCCTGGCAGGCGCCCGCCCGTAGGCGGTGGGGCCTAGACCCACTTGGCCAGCGGCGGCAGGCTCATCAGGACGGCGTCGGAGTTGTGGCCGGTTTCCAGCCCGAATTTCGTGCCGCGGTCATAGACCAGGTTGTATTCCGCATAGAGACCCCGGTGGATCAGCTGCGTGTCGCGGTCGGCATCGTCGAACGCCTGCGTCATCCGCGCCTCTGCCAGCGGCAGGAACGCCGGCAGGAACGCCGCGCCCACGTCGCGGGTGAAGGCGAAATCCGCCTCCCAGTCCCCGGTGTTCAGATCGTCATAGAAGATGCCGCCGACGCCCCGCGCCCGCCCGCGATGGGGGATGAAGAAATACTCGTCCGCCCAGGCCTTGAAGCGGTCATAGTAGTCCGCCCCGTGCGGCAGGCAGGCATCGCGCAGCGTGTTGTGGAAATGCGCGGTGTCATCGGCGTATTCGATGCAGGGGTTCAGGTCTGACCCACCGCCGAACCACCATGCCCCCGGGGTCCAGAACATGCGCGTGTTCATGTGCACGGCCGGCGCGTGCGGGTTCCGCATATGCGCGACCAGGCTGATGCCCGATGCCCAGAACCGCGGGTCATCCTCCATGCCCGGCACGCCGCGGGCGGCCATCGCGGCCTGGGCGCGGGGGGCCAGGGTGCCATGCACCTCGGACCAGTTTACGCCGACCTTCTCGAAGGCGCGGCCGCCGCGCATCACCGACATGATGCCGCCGCCGCCGTTGTCGGCGCGCTCCGTGGGCGTCACCTCGAACCGGCCCGCGGGGGCGTCGCCCGGCGCGCGGTCCTCCAGCGCCTCGAAGGCGGCGGTGATGCGGTCGCGCAGCTCGCGGAACCAAAGCGCGGCGCGGTGGCGTTGTTCATCCATGGCGGGCCTCATTCGTGATTTGCCAGCCCCAGGCATCGCGACTAGCATCGCCTGCGTCCATAAAGAGAGCCGCCATGCGCCGCAACACCGCCCTTGCCCTTTGCCTTGCACCGGTCCTGGCCCTTGCCGCCTGCGGCACGCCGCAGGAACGCTGCATCAGCCGGAACACCAGTGAATACCGCACCGTCAGCAGCCTGCTGGCCGAGGTCGAGGGCAATCTGTCGCGGGGCTATGCCTGGGACGAACGCCAGGTCGTGCGGACGCGGTTCGCGCAATGCGAACGCGTGATCCGCGACCACGAGGGCAAGGCGCAGATCAGCACCTATGGCTGCTGGCGCGATTATGTCGATGTCGAACGGTTCCGCGTGCCCATCGACCCCGCGGCCGAGACGCGCAAGCGCGACGGGCTGGTCGCGCGCCAGGCGGCCCTGACGCGCGGCGCGAATGCCGCCGTGGCCGCCTGCCGCGCCGCCTATCCCGAGGAAACCTAAAGCACCTGTGACGTCACCGGGTCGGCCAGGCTGCGTCCGCCGTCGACGGTGACGATCTGGCCGGTGACAAAGCGCGCGCCGTCGCTGACCAGGTAATGCACCGTCTCGGCCAGTTCTTCGGCCGGAGCAATGCGGCCCAGGGGCGTGCCTGCAATGATCTGTGCCCGCTGGTCGGGATTGTCCTTCAGCGCGCATTGCAGCTCATGCGACATGACGCTGCTGAAGCTGACGCCGTTCACGCGGATGCGGTGCGGCGCCAAGGCCAGCGCCAGCCCGCGCGTGGCCTGTTCCTGCGCCGCACAGGCGATGGAATAGCCCAGCATCGACGGAATAGGCCGCCGCGCCGCCAAGGTCGAGATGTTGACGATCGCCCCGGTCTGGGCGCTTGGCCCTTCGCCTTCGGCCTGACGGATCATGCGCTTTGCGACCATTTGAGACAGGCGCAGGCTGGCCAGCATGTTCTGGCGCAGCATCTCCTCCAGCGCGTCCATGTCGGTGTCCAGCGGATCGCTGCCCCGAACGAAGCGATGGGCGTTCACCAGGATGTCGACGCGGTCGAACGCATCCAGCGTGGCCGAGAGCAGGTTCGCCATCGCCAGCTTTTCCGACATGTTCCCGACAAAATGGCGCACCTGGCTTTCGTCGTCGGCATAATCCGACACGGCCGATTGCAGCGCCTGTTCGTCGCCATCCGCGAACATGACCGATGCGCCGCGCTCGGCCAGATGCCGCGCGATGGCCAGGCCCACGCCGCGCCCGGCCCCGGTGACGATGGCCGTCTTGCCCTGGATCGACAGCGTCACCGCCGTGCCCCCCGGGCCCGGACCGTGGCGGTACCCTTGCCCGCCGCGGTCGCCTCGATCACCTTGAAGCGCGTGTCGCCCGCGATCTCATGGACCTGGCCGAAATGCTGGGCCAGGACCGATTCGTAGGGCAGATGCCGGTTGGCGACCATCCACAGCCGACCCGCGCCGGTCAGGATGCGCGCGGCGGTGGCGATGAAGTCGGCCCCAAGCCGGGGGTCGGCCTGTCGCCCCTCATGGAACGGGGGGTTCATGATGACGCCGTTGACCGGCTCCCGCAGGGTGAAATTGCGCGCGTCCGCCCAGTGGAAGTGTGCCCGCGGATCGGTGACGTTGCGCTTGGCCGAGGTCAGGGCGGCGTGGTCGGCCTCGACCAGATGCAGCTCGGCGATGCCCGGTCGGGCCAAGGCCTGCGCGGACAGCCAGCCCCATCCCGCGCCCAGGTCGACCACGCGGGTGGGCATCTTGGGCGGCAGGTTGTCGGCCAGCATCCGCGACCCCGGGTCGATCCCGTCAGCCGAGAAGACGCCCGGAAGGGTCACGAAGCCCGGCTCGACCTGACGCTCGGTTGCGGTCCAGTCGGTGGGCAGGCCTGCTTCGGGCAGCGTCACCTGAAAGATCTTGCCATGGGCCTTGCTGATGACGTCGCGCACCTCGGCATGGCCGCGCAGTTCCTTCAGCAGGGAATCGACGCCGTCGGTCTTCTGCCCATCGACCCAAAGGGCCGCGCCAGGCGCCAGATGCGCCGCGGCCAGCGCAAGGCGCGCGCGTGCGGCGGCCTTGGCGCGCGGCAGGCGGACGACGGCCGCGTCGAAACGGCCCTCCGGCTCCGTCCGGACATCGAATCCGCGGGCGGTCAGTCCGTCATGATCGGGAAAGTTTCCCTGGACGATAGTCAGCTGTGCGGGGTCCAAGGGGGACAGGTCATCGGCGGCAGTGGCGCCGATGAACAGCACCCGGCCCCCGGGATGGCCGTCCGGAAAGGCCAGGTCCAGTCGTGATTGGGTCACGCGATTACTCTTTTTCCATGGTGCATTGCAGGGGATGCTGCTGGCGGCGGGCCAGCTCCATCACCTGGGCGACCTTCGTCTCGGCCACCTCGTGTGAAAAGACGCCGACGACGGCCAGACCGCGACGGTGCACGGTCAACATGATCTCGATGGCCTGGGCGTGGGTCATGTGGAACAGCCGCTCCAGCACGTGAACGACGAACTCCATCGGGGTGAAGTCGTCGTTCAGCAACAGGACCTTGTACATCGGCGGCCGCTGCGATTTCGCGCGTGGCTTGACCGCCAGATCGGATTGGTCGTCGGGATTGTCGGGTGCGGTCATCCAGTGCGTCATCGGGCTGCGGTCGTTCCTGAATGCTGAGGCGAGGGGGTGGGCGCTGTCGCCATCCCCGGAAATATAGCGCAATCGCGCCCGGATGAAAGCCCCCCGCGCGGATGCGCCGCGATCCGAGTCCGGACGGCGTCGCCTACAGTGCAGACAAAATTAGCGTGATTGCCCGGTTTCAAGGTGAAAAGAGCCGTGCTATTATAGGTTGATTAACGACGGACGTGCGACAAACGACGCGCCCGCTTGAGGCAGAGAGACAGCGACAGTGACCCGATTTACCCATGCCTTCCGGCTGCTTTGTCATGCCGTCCTGGCCGTTGCCCTGTTGGGGCTTCCGGCTGCCGCGGCACCTTTCGCGGCCTATGTGATGGACGCCCGGACCGGGCAGCCCATCTATCGTCAGAATTCGGATACGCGACTGCATCCTGCCTCGCTGACCAAGATGATGACGCTCTACATGGCGTTCTCGGCCATCGAACGCGGTCAGGTGCGGCTGGATTCGAAATTCACCGTGTCTTCCAAGGCCGCGAACGAGCCCCCCTCCAAGCTTGGCCTGCGCGCGGGTCAGCAGATCGAGCTGCGCTATCTTCTGCGTGCCGCCGCGATCAAGTCGGCCAACGATGCCGCGACCACCATCGGCGAGGGGCTGGCAGGCTCCGAACAGGCCTTCACCCAGCAGATGACCCAGATGGCGCGGGCGCTTGGCATGAACAACAGCCAGTTCCGCAACGCCCATGGCCTGACGACCGAGGGGCATTATTCGACTGCCCATGACATGAGCGTTCTGGGACGCCACCTGTTCTACGACTTCCCCCAGTACTACAATCTGTTCTCGCGCCGGTCGGCCGATGCGGGCATCGCGCAAGTCGCGTCGACGAACCGCCGCTTCCTTGATGCCTATGCCGGTGCCGACGGGATCAAGACGGGGTATACGCGGGCTGCGGGCTTCAACCTGACGGCCTCGGCACAGCGCGGCAACCGTCGCCTGATCGCCACCGTCTTCGGCGGCACGTCCACGGCGCATCGCAACCAGGTGATGACCGAACTGTTGGACAGCAGCTTCACCCGCATCCCCGACCGCGTGCGCGAGGTCCGTCCGCAGCCTCCGCGCCTGCTGGTGCAGGCCACGACGCGCCGCGCGCAGGTCGCCGCCAGCCCCGCCGCGACCCAGGCAGAACCGCAGCGCCTGGTGCTGCAGGCATCGCCGCCCCCCGCGACCCGCCCTGCCGCCGCCGCGTCGACCCTTGTCGCCGCAGCGCCCAAGGTCGACCTGACCGAGGCGTTGCGCCTTGCCGGCGCGACCGTGGCGCCCGCCGCACCGCCGGGCGTCGCCTTGGCCAGCAGCCAGCGTCCGCGCGCCCGCCCCGGATCTGCGGCCCCCGCGGCCGACGCGATCCAGCAGGCGCTTGCCACCGCCGTCGCCTCGGACGACGCGCCGGCGCAGCAGGCCAGCCTTGCGGCCCCCGTGCTGGCCGGATCGGCGCGCCCTGCGCCCTCGCCCCGGCGCACGGCCAGCATCGCCGCCGTCACCCAGCCCGAGCCCGCAGCCGCGCCCGCCCCGGAACCGCAGATGCAGGCGGCCCCCGGCACCCTGTCGCTGGACAGTTCCAGGGCGCCCAAGCCGCGGTCCGAAACCGTGATTCTGGCCGCAATGGGCGAAGGCGACCTGAGCGCACCAGAGGCACTGGAGGTCGTGCGCCGTCCCACTGACAGCGGCCGCAACTGGGGCGTCAGCCTGGGCCGCTACACTTCTCAGGCCGAGGCTGACCGGCTGCTGCTGCGTCTGGCCCTGCAGGACGGCAACCTGTTCGGCGCGGCGCGCCGGCACGTCGCCAACACCAATCGCGGGTTCGAGCCGCAGTTCGGAAACCTCTCCAAGGGCCATGCCGAACTGGCCTGCGAACGGATGCAAAGCCGGTCGCAGCCCTGCCAGGTCATCGCCAACTGACGACCCGGTCAAACTGACTTGACGCCCCCGCCCGAAAAGGCGGGGGCTTTTTCATAGGTGGATGCGACAACCTGCCCGCTATGCCGGCGCGCCGCTTGCTCTATGTTATTTTCAGTAATTTCTGAAATGACGGGAACAAGCGAATGTCAGTGTCGGCCTTGCGGCAGGAATTCATCCTGCATTTCGGTGAAATGGGATCGCGGTGGGGCATCAACCGCACCGTCGGTCAGGTCTATGCCCTGCTATTCCTGGCGGATGAGCCGCTGTGTGCGGACGACATCGTCGCCGCCCTGGGCTTCTCCCGTTCGAACGTGTCGATGGCGCTCAAGGAGCTGCAAAGCTGGAACCTGGTGCGCCTGCGCCATCAGCAGGACGACCGGCGCGAATTCTTCACCACACCCGACGACCTGTGGGAGATCGTGCGCACGCTGATCAACGAACGGCGCAAGCGCGAGATCGACCCCACGCTGACCAAGCTGCGCGAACTGTCGATGGCCGAACCTGACCCGTCTGACCGCGCAGCCCACGCCCGCATCGCCGAACTGCGCCAGCTGATCGAACAGATGACGCGGTTCCACGATGACCTGGCCCGGTTCGAGACCGAGCGCCTGGTCGCGCTGATGAACATGGGCGCCCGTCTTGGCCGCCTTGTCGACGGCGCGGGCAAGCTGATCCCAATCCGCCGCAGCAAACCTCAATCGAAAGGCTGAAACCCATGGACCCGCTGATTCTGTCGCGGATTCAATTTGCCGCGAACATCTCGTTCCATATCCTGTTCCCGACCATCACGATCGCGCTTGGCTGGGTACTGCTGTTCTTCAAGCTGCGCTTCAACCGCACGGGCGACGAAAAATGGATGGACGCCTATCGCTTCTGGGTGAAGGTGTTTGCCCTGTCCTTCGCGCTTGGCGTGGTGTCGGGCATCACCATGTCGTTCCAGTTCGGCACCAACTGGCCCGGTTTCATGGAAAGCGTCGGTAACATCGCGGGTCCGCTTCTGGCCTATGAGGTGCTGACCGCCTTCTTCCTCGAGGCCGCCTTCCTGGGCATCATGCTCTTCGGCTTTCGTCGCGTGCCGGGCTGGCTGCACACGACCGCGACCTTTCTTGTGGCGTTCGGCACCACGCTGTCGGCCTTCTGGATCCTGGTCCTGAACAGCTGGATGCACACGCCCGCGGGCTATGAGGTGATCGACGGCGTGGTCCACGCGACCGACTGGATGGCGATCATCTTCAACCCGTCGCTGCCCTACCGCCTGACGCACATGCTGCTGGCCTCGGGGCTGACGGTGGCCTTCCTCATCGCGGGCATCTCGGCGCTGCGCTGGATCTGGGGCGACCGGGGGGCCGAAGTGCGTACCACGCTGCGCTTCGGCGCGACGCTTGGCGCGGTGCTGATCCCGCTGCAGATCTATGCCGGCGACATGCACGGCCTGAACACGCTGGAACACCAGCCCGCCAAGGTCGCCGCGATGGAGGGCAACTGGGAGACGCAGGGCAACGTGCCGCTGGTCCTCTTCGCCCTGCCCGATCAGGAAGCGCGCGAGAACCGGATGGAGATCGCCATCCCCAACGTCGCATCCCTGATCCTGACGCACAGCCTGGACGGCGAGGTGCCGGGCCTGAACGATTTCGTGGCCGCCGACGGCACCCCCGAACACCCGCCCGTGGCCCCGGTCTTCTTCAGCTTCCGGATCATGGTGGGCATGGGCATGGCGATGCTGGCGCTGTCCTGGTCTGCCTTGTGGTTCATGCGCCGCGGCCGCGGGGTCGAAGGCCTGCCGCGCCCCTGGATCTATGCCTTTGCCGCGATGGGTTTTTCGGGCTGGATCGCCACGCTGGCGGGCTGGTACGTGACCGAGATCGGGCGTCAGCCCTGGCTGGTCACGGGCGTCCTGACCACCAAGGAGGCGGTCGGCCCGGTCACCGGCGGCATGGTCGCCTCCAGCCTGGTCGCCTACCTTCTGGTCTATGCGGTCCTGATGGCGGCCTATCTGGGCACGCTGACCTATCTGGCGCGCCGCGCCGCGCGCCACGACCCGCTGACCCCCGACCTGCCCACCCCCGACGCGGGCGTGCGCGCCCTGCAACCTGCGGAGTAGATCACGCACCTCTTTGGTGATCCGTTCATCTGGCTGCCCTTCGTCTTCGCGATGCTGATGGGCATTTCCATCCTGGTCTATGTCGTCCTGGACGGCTTCGACCTGGGGGTGGGACTGCTGTTCCCCTTTGCCACCCCGTCCGAACGCGACCGCATGGTCGCCTCGATCGGTCCCTTCTGGGACGCGAACGAGACCTGGCTGGTCCTGGCCATCGGCCTGCTCTTGGTGGCCTTCCCGGTGGCGCACGGGGTGATCCTGACCGCGCTTTACCTGCCGGTGACGGTCATGCTGATCGGCCTGATCCTGCGCGGCGTCGCGTTCGAGTTCCGCGCCAAGGCCCCGACCCGTCACCGCGCCGCGTGGAACCGGGCGTTCTTCGCGGGCAGCCTGGCCTCGACCCTGGCGCAGGGGTTCATGCTGGGCCTCTATGTCACCGGGCTGCAGCTCAGCTGGACCAACATCGCGTTTGCGCTGCTGACGGCGGTGTTCCTGACGGTGGGGTTCAGCGTCATCGGTGCGACCTGGCTGATCGGCAAGGCCGAGGGCGTCCTGCAGGCCAAGGCGATCCTGTGGGCACGGCGCGGCATCTGGGGGCTGGTGGCGGGCATCGCCGCGATCTCGGCCGCATCGCCCCTGGTCAGTGCCCGCATCTGGGACAAGTGGTTCAGCTGGCCCGAATTCGCGATCCTGGCCCCCCTGCCGATCCTGTCGGTGGTGCTGATCGCGACCCTGTGGCGGGTGCTGCACGTGCTGCCGATGGAGAACGATCGCATGGCCTGGACGCCCTTCGCCCTGACCACGGCGCTGTTCGTCCTGGCCTTCGGGGGGCTGGCCTACAGCTTCTACCCCTATGTCGTCCCCGAACAGATGACGATCTATCAGGCCGCCGCCGCGCCCGAGGCGCTGATCATCATCCTGGTGGGCGCGCTGATCGTCCTGCCGGTCATCATCGCCTATTCGGTGCTGGCCTACACGGTCTTCCGCGGCAAGGCGACCGAACTGACCTATTCCTGAACGAACAAGGCGGGCCGCCTGGCCCGCCTTTCCTCATCAGCCGCTGAACAGGAAGTGCAGGACGTCGCCGTCCTTGACCTCATACGTCTTGCCCTCGACGCGCAGCTTGCCCGCCTCACGTGCCCCGGCCTCGCCCTTGCCGGCGACATAGTCGTCATAGGCGATGGTTTCCGACCGGATGAAGCCCTTTTCGAAATCGCCATGGATCACGCCCGCCGCCTGCGGGGCCAGGGTGCCCTTGGTGATGGTCCAGGCGCGGGCCTCCTTGGGGCCCACGGTGAAATAGGTCTGCAGGCCCAGCAGGCTGTATCCGGCGCGGATCAGACGATCCAGGCCCGGCTCCTCCAGGCCCATCTCGCCCAGGAACATCTGCGCCTCCTCGGCGTCCAGCTGGCTGATCTCCTCCTCGATCCGGGCCGAGATCACGACATGGCCCGCGCCCTGCGCCTCGGCCATCTCGCGGACCTTCTCGGACAGGGCATTGCCGTTGGCGGCCTCGTCCTCGGCCACGTTGCAGACGAACAGCACGGGCTTTGCTGTCAGCAGCTGCAGCATGTCCCACGCGCGGCGGTCGTCGTCGGACACGGCGATGGTGCGCGCCGGGCGGCCCTCGTTCAGCACGGCCAGAGCCTGGCGCAGCAGGCGGTCCTGATCCAGCGCGTCCTTGTCCCCGCCCTTCAGCTTGCGCGACAGGTTGGCCAGGCGACGCTCGATCGATTCCATGTCGGCGATCATCAGCTCAGTCTCGATCACGTCGGCATCGGCCAGCGGGTCGACCCGGCCCTCGACATGGGTGATGTCGCCATCCTCGAAGCAGCGCAGCACATGGGCGATGGCGTCCGTCTCGCGGATGTTGGCCAGGAACTGGTTGCCCAGGCCTTCGCCCTTGCTGGCGCCCTTCACCAGGCCCGCGATGTCCACGAAGGTGATGCGCGTCGGGATGATCTGCTTGCTGCCCGCGATGGCGGCCAGGGTGTCCAGCCGCGGGTCGGGGACCGCGACCTCGCCCACGTTTGGCTCGATGGTGCAGAACGGGAAGTTCGCGGCCTGTGCGGCGGCGGTTTTCGTCAATGCGTTGAACAGCGTCGACTTGCCCACGTTCGGCAAGCCCACGATCCCCATGCGAAAGCCCATGACAGCACCCTTTCCCGTCTGAATATCCCGCGCCTGTTACGCGCCCCGCGCGGCCAAGTCCAGCCTCGGCCCGGCCCGCGCCCGACCCGCGCCCGGAGATTGCACCCACCCCCCATGCGCGCTAGGGATTGTGCCAAAGAATGCAGGGACGGACATGACCAGAATCGACGACAGGTTTGCGGCGCTCAAGGCCCAGGGCAAGAAGGCCTTCGTGGCCTACATGATGGCATCAGACCCCGACGATGCGACCGCGCTGCAGATCATGCGCGGCCTGCCCGACGCGGGGGTGGACATCATCGAACTGGGCATGCCCTTCACCGACCCGATGGCCGATGGCAGCACGATCCAGGCGGCGGGCCAGCGCGCCCTGGCCCAGGGCGGCAGCGTCAGCCGCACGCTGGACATCGTGCGCGAATTCCGGCGCGACGACACCACGACGCCCATCGTGCTGATGGGCTATTACAATCCGATCTATGCCCGAAAGGGCGGCGTGACCCAGTTCCTGACGGATGCGGTCGAGGCGGGGATCGACGGCCTGATCGTCGTCGACCTGCCCCCCGAGGAGGATTCCGAACTCTGCGTGCCCGCCACGGCCGCGGGGCTGAACTTCATCCGCCTGGCGACGCCGACGACCGACGACCGCCGTCTGCCTGCGGTGGTCAGGAACATCACGGGCTTCGTCTATTACGTCAGCGTCACGGGGATCACCGGCGCGGCCGCAGCCAATGCCGCCGACGTCGCCCCCGAGGTCGCGCGCATCCGAGCCGCCGCCGGCCTGCCGGTCGTCGTGGGCTTTGGCATCTCGACCCCGGAGGCCGCCGAGGCGATCGCGTCCGTCGCCGACGGCTGCGTCGTCGGCAGCGCCATCGTCAAGCAGATCGGCGAGGGGCGCCCCGTCCCGGAAATCCTGGCCTTCGTCCGCGACCTGGCCGCGGGCGCCCATCGCGGGTGAGCCTGGCCTTCGATCACGTGGCCATCGCCGCCCGCACCCTGGACGAAGGGGCCGCGTGGCTGGCCGGCCACGGCCTGACGCTGGAACCGGGCGGGCGCCATCCGGGCATGGGCACGCACAACCGCCTGATGTCGCTTGGGCCGGGGGAATACCTTGAATTGATCGCGCCCGATCCGGAGGCCGATGTCCGGCCCTGCTGGTTCGGGCTGGACGGGTTCGACAGCCCGCCGCGGGTGGCGGGCTGGGTGATGCGCGCGACGCCGCTGCGCGCACCCGCCGGCACGCGCGTCGTGCAGGCCCGGCGCGGCAACCTGTCCTGGCAGATCACCCTGCCGCTGGCCGGCCAGATGCCGCGCGACGGGGCGCAGCCCATGCTGATCGACTGGGGTGACGGGCCGCACCCGTCCGACCGCCTGCCCGATCGCGGGGTGCGCCTGACGCGGCTGACCCTGCCGCTGGACCGGCTTGAGCTGGACGACCGCCGGTTGATGCTGACCGGGGCGGGTACGCCCCTGACCGCGACCCTGGCAACCCCGGACGGAGAGGTGACGCTGTGATCCTGCGCGACGCGACCGCCGCCGATGTGCCCGCCATCGCGGCCATCTGGAACCCCATCGTCCGCGACACCGCCATCACCTTCTGGCCCGATGAACGCAGCCATGACCAGATCGCGGCCCTGATCGCAGAGCGGCAGGCGGTCGGACAGGCCTTCATCGTGGCGGCCGATGGCGACCGGCTTCTGGGCTTTTCCACCTATTCCCAGTTTCGCGGCGGGGCGGGCTATGCCCGCAGCATGGAACACACGATCCACGCGGCTCCGGATGCGCGGGGACGCGGGGTCGGCCGGGCCATGCTGACCGCCGTCCAAGACCACGCCCGCCAGCGCGGCCACCGCATCCTGATCGGCGGGATCACCGGGTCGAACGACGGCTCGATCGCCTTCCACCGGGCCATGGGCTATGCCGAATGGGGCCGCATCCCGGCGGCGGGATGGAAATTTGGGCAGTTTCACGACCTTGTGCTGATGGGGCGCGATCTTTCGGCCTAGCATGCCGCCACGGCGGCAATGCGCCCCTATCGCTTGGCCGGTTTCGGCGCTAACCTTGGGGCATGGATTGCTGCACCACCCCCGAGACTTGCACGGGCCCCTGCCCTGACCTGCCAAGGCCCCGCAGCTTCTGGCAGCGGATGGCCGACCGCATCACCGTGTTCCTGTGGACGAATCGTCCGGCGACGCCGCCGGAACGGTCGGTCGCCTTCACCATTGCGGTGATCGCGCTTGGGGCGAAGCTGGCCAAGGTCGACGGCACCGTCGAACGTTCCGAGGTCGCGGCCTTTCGCCGGGTGTTCATCATCCCCCGGTCCGAGGAGAAGAACGCCGCCCGCGTCTTTGATCTGGCCCGCAAGGACGTGGCCGGCTTCGATGCCTGGGCGCGCAAGATGGCGTCGATGTTCCAGCCCGGCGATCCGGTCCTTCTGGACGTGATGGAGGGGCTGTTCGTCATCGCCGTGGCCGACGGTGCGCTGCAGCCCGCCGAGATCGCGTTCCTGGACGAGGTCGGTCGCATCTTCGGGCTGGCGCCCGCGCAGATCGCCGCGATCCGGCGGCGGCATGACAAGGGCGCCGGCTGCCCGCCCTGCGAGGTTCTGGGCGTGGCCCCCGACACCCCCCTGCCTGAGGTCAAGCGCCGCTGGCGCCAGCTGCTGCGCGAGAACCACCCTGACCACGCCATCGGCCGCGGCCTGCCCCCCGAAGCCATCCGCCTGGCCGAGGCCCGCACCCGTCGCCTGAACGAGGCCTGGGACAGCTATCGCAACCTCTATCGCGGCAATCTGCAGGCCGGGGCCGCCTGAACCTTGCGCGGCGGGCCGGCATTGCCCATCTTTGGCCCATGACACGCATCCTGACCCCCGCTTCCCTGTGCCTTGCCCTGATGTCCGCCCCCGCCTTTGCGCAGGAGGCGCCGGAGGAACCGGGGTTCCTGGAACGCGGCCTGGGCGCGATCATGGGACAATTGTGGGGCGAGGAGGAGCCCGGCGCCACGTCGCCCCTGGCACAGGACCTGGCCGGTGCGCTGCGCCAGATGGGCCCCGTCCTGCAGGATCTGGCGGCGCAGGTCGACGACATCCGCAACTATCAGGCGCCGGAACGTCTGCCCAACGGCGACATCCTGATCCGACGCCGCGAGGACGCGCCCGCGCCGCCCCCCTTGGGCGACACGCTGCGCCCCGACGAAGACCCCGCCCCGGACCAGCCGCAGATCGCGCTTTAGCGGTTGGCGTCGGCGATCAGTGCGCGGTGGTCGCGGGCCTTGGCCACGACCTCCTCGAACCGGGTGATGCCCTTGGCCTCCAGCGCGGGGATCAGCGCAAGATAGGCCTGCGCGGTGGCGATGGTGTCGCCCATCGCGGTGTGCCGGGCCTCGGGGGGGATGGCGATGCCAAGACGCTCGGTCAGCGCGTCCAGCGTATGGACCTCCGACTGACCCCAGACCATCGCCGACAGCAGCACCGTGTCCAGCACCCGGTTGTCGAACCGCGTGCCGGTCTGTGCCTCGGCGCGCCGCAGAAAGCCCATGTCGAAGGGCGCGTTATGTGCGATCAGCACGCTGTCGTCGCAGAAATGCCGGAAAGCCGTCAGCGCCGCGGTCAAATCCGGGGCGTCGGCAACCATCGCGTCGGTGATGTGATGGATCGCGGTCGAGGACGGAGGAATGGGACAGCCGGGGTTCACCAGCGTCTCGAACCGTTCCCCGGTCAGGCGGCCGCGCGCCAGGCGCAGACCGGCGATCTGGACGATCCGGTCGCGATCGGTCAGCCCCGTGGTTTCGGTGTCGAAGACCACGCAGGTCAGGTCCGCCAGCCGCGACGACGCCGCCCCCCGCGTCGCCAAGGCGAAATCATAGGTCACCCCCGACCCGTCCGCGACGCCCTGCGCCAAGGCCAGCGGCATGACCAGCCGCGCCCTTGCGCCATCGGTTTCCGGCCAGATGCCGGTGCCGTGGCGGGCCAGGATCTCCGCCCCCGTCACATCGGGCTGGCCGGGATCGGGGGCGGCGGTCAGCCAACCCTCCAGCAGGTCGATAGGCACCGGCGACCCGCGCCAGTCCAGCACCAGCCGCATCTGGTCGTCGGGGTCCGGCCGGACCGACAGCACTGGGGTGTGCCCTACGGCGCGCAACCGGGCATCCAGCAGCAGCAGCAGCGCGTTCAGGCTGGCCGCCTCTGCGCGGAACGCCAWGGGCGGCAGATCCGCGGCCTCCAGCCCCGCGGCCAGTTCCGTCAGCGCAGCCACCGTGCCGGGCGCATCGCTGGCCATGATCCGGGACAGGCTGCGGGTGGCGTTGGCCAAGCCCTGCCCCTCGGCGCGGATCGCCTGAGCCAGCGCGGGAGGGATCGGCCCGTCCAGCGCGTCCAGCATCGGGACCAGGGTGGAGGCATGGCGGCGCAGCGCCTCAAGCGTGTCGCGGGGTGCGGGGCGCTGGACCACGCCATCGCGCAGGATCAGCAGCAGCCCGTCGTCGATCGCGCGCAACCGACCCGACAGGCGGACACCACCGACCGTCAGGCAGGTCAGGTCCGTCGCCGCGGCCCCCGCCGACAGCCGCATCTGTGCCGCCCGCAACGCGCCCGATGTCAAAAGCGTGTCCAGCGCCCGGTCCAACGCCAGCCCCGGCAGCAGCCGCGCCGCGCTGGCGTTATAGAACACCACCCGCCCCCGTGCGTCGGCCATGACCGCGCCCGCGCCGAAATCGGCCAGGATCGCCTCCAGGCTGGCCTTTTCGCGCAGGGTTTCGGCGGCGTGATCCTGCAGCGCCTGCGCCAGCGCGTGGTCGGACCGTTCGCGCGCCAGGGCCGCGTCGCGGGCGGCCGGGCCCAGATCGGCAAGGTGACGGGTCTGCGCCAGGTCGGGAACGCGCCCGGTCCGCAACGCCCCGGCCAGCGATTCCAGCGGCCGGGCCAGGTGCCGGTCGAACAGGAACCACAGCGCTGTCATCAGCCCCAGCAGGCCAAGGCCCGCGATCATCGCGGCCTGGATCACCGCATCCTGCCCGCCCTGCACCACCCGCCACAGCGCCAACCCCGCCAGGACCAGCGCCGCGACCAGCGCGGCCAGGAACAGCATCAGGATGCGCCGGCGCATCAGGACAGCAGGCGGGCCATCTCGGCCCGCAACTCGGCCAGTTCGAAGGGCTTTGCGATAAAGCCGTCGGCGCCAAGCGCCAGCCCCTTGCGCCGTTCGACCACGGAACCGCGCGCCGTCATCATCAGCACCCGCACCCCCGCCAGGTCGGGATCGGCGCGCACGTCCTGGACGATCTGATACCCCGATACCTCGGGCAGCATCACGTCCAGCAGGACCAGGTCCGGCCGCGTCTGGCGGATGCGGTCCACGGCGCCGCGGCCCGTGGCGATGCGGTCATGGCGATGGCCATCGCGGGTCAGCAGGAAATCCAGCGCGGTGGCGATGTTGTCCTCATCCTCGATGACCAGGATGTCAGCCATTGGTCCCTCCCTCCGGGCAGACGGTGGCAAAGGCCGCGTCATCGCCCGCGGGCATCCAGTCGGCGCGTCCCGGACGGATCCGCGCGCCTGCGCAGTCGAAGTCCTGCGGCACGATCACGGTCTGGCCGCGGCGTTCCACCAGCATGATCGGCGCACGGCGCGTGCCGTCCGCCCCCTGCGTGATCTGCGCGGGGTCCAGCGCGGCAAACCGCGTCTCGACCGGGAACAGATAGGTCCAGGGCGCCCAGGGCTGGCTGTCATGTCCCACGACCAGCACCTGCGAACCGGCAGGCAGGCTGGCCTGCGCGCGGTCGAACCACGCATAGTCGTTCCACACCGAATAGGCGACCATCGACAGCCCGATACCCGCCGGCAGCAGCCAGGCGGCGGGCGACAGGCCCAGCTTGCGCGCCAGATGCATCCCGGCATACAGCACCGCCGCCGCCCCGACCGCCGCGGCGATCACCCCGATCAGATCGCTTCCGATCCCTGTCATCCCAGCATCCCCTTGCCATGTCCCACCGCCGACTGCATTCCGCGCACGACGACGAAGGCGTCGCGCAGGTGGCTGCGTTCGAAATCCGACAGATCCGCCGGTGAGAGGTAATTGTCGGGCCTGCGCCCCGCCCTGACCAGATGCGCCTGATTTTCAAGCCGCACTGTCTGGATCATGTCATAGGCCGCGATCAGGTCGCGCCCGCCCGTGGCCGAGATCACGCCCCGCGCCTCGGCCTCCTCCAGCCGGACACGTGTGTTGACCGTGCCGATGCGTCCCTGCAGGGCATAGACCCGCGCCAGGTCGGTCACCGGGACCACGCCATTGTGCTTCATGTCGATATGGTGGCGATGCTCTCCGGACCGGATCGTGGCAAAGCCGCCGATCAGGCCAAGCGGAGGCCGATGTTTCAGTGAATTTCCAACCATATGCGCGATGAAAATCGAATTCTTCGAGGCCGCGTCCAGGGTCCCGTCCTGCAGGTCACCCAGCAACGCGCCGTCGCCGCCGATGGCGCGCAGGTCGAACATGACCGAGGCCAGCATCTGCGCCTCGGGGCTGGGATGGGTGATCCAGTCGCGGAAATAGCCCTGCCAGATGTCCAGCGGCTGACACCAGCGCGGGTTGGTCGCCATCATGTCGCCCGGGCAATGCACATAGCCGCAGGCATGCAGCCCGTCGCTGACCCGCCGCGCCAAGGTGGTGAACCACGGGTCCTTCGGATCGGCGCCGGGCGCCAGGATCAGGCAGTTGTCCTGATCGCTGGTGCCGGTCTGTTCCTGGCGGCCTTGGCTGCCGCAGGCGGCCCAGCACCAGGCGGCGGGCGCAGGCCCTAGGTCGGCGGCCGTCAGATCCAGCAGGCGGCGCGTGACCGCGTCGGCGATGTCGGTGATCATGCGGGTGATGATCTCGTGCCGCTGGCGGGCCTGAACCAGCTGCGTCAGCAGTTCGGGGATGCGGGCCGTGATGGCGGCCATCTGTGCGGTGTCGCGCGCCTTGGCGACCTGCCGGATCAGCCCCGCGGCGGAAATCGCCTGGACCCGCGTCAGGTCGGTCTGGCTGATCATGCCGACGAAACGGCCGTCATCGACCACCGGCAGATGCCCGATGCGCCGTTCCAGCATGATGTTAAGCACGTCATATCCCAGGGCCGTGGGGGCCAAGGTCACCGGGTCGGGCGTCATCACGGCGCTGACCGGCTGACGCATGTCACGCCCTTCGGCCACGACGCGGTTCGACATGTCGCGGATGGTGACCAGCCCGATCAGGCGGCCGCCTTGGGTGATGCCCAGGCTGCTGACGCGGGCGTCGCGCATCTGGCGGGCGGCTTCGATGATCGGGGTGTCGGGGGTGCAACTGACCGGTTTGCCCGCCAGCAGTTCCCCCACCTTGAGCCGGGCCAGGTCGCCCCCGCGGTCGGAGGGTCCCCTTCCCCGGTCGAAGAACCGGGCGACCGCGCGATGGTCGGCGATCAGGCGCGTCACCTCTGCCCGGCGCAACATCAGGATCACCGCCGGCCGGTCCATGACCCGCGCCGACGTGACCGCCACCCCGTCGCGCAGCAGGCCGCGTTCGCCGAAGGAATTGCGTGGTCCCAGCTGCGATACGCTGTCGCCGTTGCGGTCGGTGACCGCGACCTGGCCGCTTTCGATCAAGTACAGGCCCGGCAGGCGGTCTCCGAACTGATAGATCAGGTCGCCGGGGGCGAAGGTCCTGCGGCTTAAGGAGGTGGCGACGCGCGCCAGCTCGTCCCGCTTCAGGCTGTCATAGGGATGCACGGTGGCGATGAAATCGACAATGCTGTCGGGCATCCGGGGTGACCTTGTGGGAAGGAGGGTGCCGCGCCCCCGGTCGGGGACGCGGCAGGATGATCAGTGCGCGACGGCACCACCCGCACCGCGCGGGACACGGATCGATTCGACCAGTTCCTGCACATGGGCGGGGGGACGCTTGCTGACGGCCGAGACGCCGAAGGCGACCGCAAAGTTGATCACCGCGCCCACGGTGCCGAAGGAGGCCGGCGAGATGCCGAATAGCCAGGCGTCGGGCGTATCGGGGAACATGTTGGTGCCCGCGATGAAGAACCAGCCCTTGTAGGCGAAGATGTAGAGGATCGTGGACAGCATGCCCGCGATCATGCCGGCGATCGCGCCTTCCTTGCCGACGCGCTTGGAGAAGATCCCCATCATCAGCACCGGGAAGATTGAGCTGGCGGCAAGGCCGAAGGCCAGCGCCACGGTCTGGGCCGCAAAGCCCGGCGGGTTCAGGCCCAGCAGGGTCGCGACCAGGATCGACAGCGCCATCGAGACGCGCGCGGCCATCAGTTCGCCCTTTTCGCTGATGTTCGGGCGCAGCGTGCCCTTGATCAGGTCGTGGGACACGGCGCCCGAGATCGCCAGCAGCAGACCCGCCGCGGTCGACAGGGCGGCGGCCAGGCCGCCGGCGGCGACGATGGCGATGACCCAGCCCGGCAGGTTGGCGATTTCGGGGTTGGCCAGCACCATGATGTCGTTGTTCACGGTGGTCAGCTCGTTCCCGACCCAGTTCTGCTCGACCGCGGGGGCGCCCGGCAGGGCGGCATGGGTCTCGGCCAGACGGGCGTCATAGGCGGCCTGGGCCGCGTCGATCGCCGCCTGGTCGCCGCTGGTGCGGGCCGCGGCCAGCGCGGTCGCCTGTGCGGCGGCTCCGTCGTTGTAGTACTGGATCAGGCCGTCGCCGTTCTTGTCCTCCCAGTTCAGCAGGCCGGTGGTCTGCCAGTTGCGCATCCAGGCCAGATCCTCGCTGGTCTCGATGTCGGCCAGCGACACGGCGGGCTGGCTGAAGGTCTCGCCCTGCGCGGCGCCCGGCCACATGGTCGCGGTCAGGTTGAAGCGCGCCATCGAACCTACCGCCGGAGCGACGGTATAGAGCAGCGCGATGAAGACCAGCGCCCAGCCTGCCGACTTGCGGGCATCGGACACCTTGGGCACGGTGAAGAAGCGGATGATCACGTGCGGCAGACCCGCGGTGCCGATCATCAGCGCCATCGTGAACAGGACCATGTCCAGGGTCGAGTTGTGGTGTTCGGTATAGGCGCGGAAGCCCAGGTCGGTAACCAGACCGTCCAGCTGCGCCAGGAACGCCACGCCCGATCCCTCATGCGTGCCGAACAGGCCCAGGGGCGGCAGGAAGTTGCCCGTCAGCTGCAGCGAGATGAACACCGCCGGGATCGTATAGGCGATGATCAGCACGACATACTGCGCGACCTGCGTGTAGGTGATGCCCTTCATGCCGCCAAGAACGGCATAGCAGAACACCAGCGCCGCGCCGATCCACAGGCCGGTCGCGTTCGACACCTCAAGATAGCGCGAAAAGGTGACGCCCACGCCGGTCATCTGGCCGATCACGTAAGTGATCGATACGATCAGCAGGCAGATCACGCCGATGATCCGCGCGGTGCGCGAATAGAAGCGGTCGCCGATGAATTCCGGCACGGTGAACTTGCCGAATTTGCGCAGATAGGGCGCCAGCAGCAGGGCCAGCAGCACGTAACCGCCCGTCCAGCCCATCAGGTAGGTCGAGTTGTCATAACCCGTGAAGGCGATCAGGCCCGCCATCGAGATGAAGGACGCGGCCGACATCCAGTCGGCGGCTGTCGCCATGCCGTTCATGACCGGTCCGACGCCGCGGTTGGCGGCATAGAATTCGGCCGTGGATTTCGCCCGGCAATAGATGGCGATGCCGATATACAGCGCGAACGAGGCGCAGATGACCAGCAGGTTCAGGGTGAATTGGCTCATGGCTGGGTCCTCACTCGTCCACGCCGTGTTCGGCGTCCAGGCGGTTCATGCGCCAGGTGTAGAAGAAGATCAGCGCGATGAAGCACAGGATCGACCCCTGCTGCGCGAACCAGAATCCCAGATCCGTTCCGCCCACCGAAATGCCCGACAGCAGCGGCCGCAGGATGATGCCGAAGCCGTAGGACACCAGCGCCCAGATCGCGAGGCAAATGTAGATGATGCGTAGATTGGCCTGCCAATAGGCATTCGAGGATTGTCTGTCACTCATGTCCCTAGGTCCCTCCCTGTTCAGACATGTCTGTCACTCCGCCCTAGTGTTCTTCCAAGCCCGTCCCCGGCGATGGGCGCGGGCAGGTTTGCGGGGGCGCCAAGGCCCCCGGCCGGTCGTCAGCCGCGGTTCATGCGGTTGGCGATCAGATCGTCCACGACCTCGGGTTCGGCCAGGGTCGAGGTGTCGCCCAGGGTGCCGTGGTCGTTTTCCGCGATCTTGCGCAGGATGCGGCGCATGATCTTGCCCGACCGCGTCTTGGGCAGGCCCGGCGCCCACTGGATCAGGTCCGGCTTGGCGATCGGGCCGATCTCGGTGCGGACCCATTTCTCCAGGTCGGCGCGCAGCTCCTCCGAGGGGTCCACGCCGTTCATCAGCGTGACATAGGCATAGATGCCCTGCCCCTTCATGGGGTGCGGATAGCCCACGACCGCGGCCTCGGCGACCTTCTCATGGGCGACCAGGGCGGATTCGACCTCGGCCGTGCCCATGCGGTGGCCGCTGACGTTGATGACGTCATCGACGCGGCCGGTGATCCAGTAATAGCCGTCCTCGTCCCGTCGGCAGCCATCGCCGGTGAAGTAATAGCCGGGATACTGCTGGAAATACGCCTCCTCGAAACGGCCGTGATCGCCCCACAGGGTCCGCATCTGGCCGGGCCAGCTGTCGCCGATGCACAGCACGCCCTCGGCCGGGTCGCCCTGCTGCACCTCGGCCGAGGCCGCGTCCAGGATCACCGGGACCACGCCGAAGAACGGCACCGTGGCCGATCCGGGCTTTGTCTCGATCGCGCCGGGCAGCGGCGTGATCAGGTGGCCTCCGGTCTCGGTCTGCCACCAGGTGTCGACGATGGGGCAGCGGCCCTTGCCAACATGTTCGTTGTACCAGTTCCAGGCCTCGGGGTTGATCGGCTCTCCGACGGTACCCAGGATGCGCAGCGACGACAGGTCATGCGCCTCGACCGGCTCGGGCCCCTTGGCCATCAGCGCGCGGATGGCGGTCGGTGCGGTATAGAACTGGGTGACCTTGTGCTTGGCGCAAACCTGCCAGAAGCGTCCGGCATCGGGCCAGGTCGGGACGCCCTCGAACATCACGGTCGTGGCACCGTTGGCCAGCGGGCCATAGACGATATAGCTGTGGCCGGTGACCCAGCCCACATCCGCCGTGCACCAGAAGACGTCGCCATCCTTGTAGTCGAACGTGTACTGATGCGTCATCGCGGCATAGACCAGATAGCCGCCGGTCGTATGCACGACGCCCTTCGGCTTGCCGGTCGATCCCGACGTGTACAGGATGAACAGCGGATCCTCGGCGCCCATGGGGCGGGGCGGACAGTCGGGGGCGACCTGCTCCATCTGCGCCTTGACGTCGATGTCGCGCCCCTCGACCCAGGTGGTCTGGTCGCCGGTATGCTTGACCACAAGGCAGCGCACCTTGTCCGAACAATGCAGCAGTGCCGCGTCGGCGTTCGATTTCAGGTTCGTGCGCCGGCCGCCACGCGGCGCGGTGTCCGCGGTGACCAGAACCTTGGCGCCGCTGTCGTTGATCCGGTTGGCCAGCGCATCGGGCGAAAAGCCCGCGAAGACGATCGAATGGATCGCCCCGATGCGCGCACAGGCCAGCATCGCATAGGCGGCCTCGGGGATCATCGGCAGATAGATCACCACGCGGTCGCCGCGCATCACGCCCTGGCTCAGCAGGACGTTGGCGAACCGGTTCACCTTTTCGGACAGCTGGGCATAGGTGATGTGCTGGGCGGGCGTCTGCGGATCGTCGGGTTCGAAGATGATCGCGGTCTGGTTGGCACGGGTCGGCAGGTGGCGGTCGATGCAGTTGACCGAGGCGTTCAGGACCCCGTCCTCGAACCACTTGATGCTGACCTGCCCCAGGGTGAAGTCGGTGTTCTTGACCTTGGTATAGGGCGTCATCCAGTCCAGCCGCTGCCCCTCGCGGGACCAGAAGCCCTGCGGGTCGCGGATCGATTCGTCATACAGCCGCGCATAATCCTCGGGGCCGGCATGAGCGTCCTCCAGACCGGCCGGAATGGCGTGTTTGCGAATGTTTTCAGCGGTCATGACTTTCCCCCTCGTCGTCGCCATGCTGCAGCCCGGCCGCGACGACCCTTGTCAGGGTGTGGGCGCAACGCTGCGTCGCCACCATGTTAATCACAGATGAGGGAACAAGTTAACTTGTTTTTTACAAACGGAAATTTTGTAAATGAATTGACTTGAGGATCACCGATCCTGTCAATGCTTCACAAACGGGCAGAGTCCTCGGCAACCGTGACGCTGCCGTGCAGTCCCGCCCGAAGCACCGGCCGCGCATGGACCGCCACGACCCGGGTTCCGCGGCGCGCCAGCCGGTCGGACAGGTCGCGGATCATCTGGGCACCGCTTCGATCGATCAGCGTGACCTGTGACATGTCCAGAAGCAGCAGGCGGGGATGCGCGTCGATCCGGGCCAGCGCCCCCTCGATCCGCGCGACCGAGCCGAAGAAGACCGGCCCGGACAGATGGATCACCATCCGGTCCGCCGGGCCATCGGGGTCGGCTGCGGGGGCATGGGCGGTCCCCTCGCGCGACATCCGCGCGATGAACAGCATCCCGGTCAGCGCCATGCCGATCAGGATGCCGGTCGTCAGATCATGCAGGATCACGCCCAGGAAGGTCGCGGCCATCACCCCCGCCTCGGCCCGGTCGATGCGGGTCAGGCTGATCATCGCGTGCCATTCGATCATCTTCCAAGCAACAACCATCAGAAGCCCCGCCAGGCCGGCCAGGGGAATGGCCCCGACCAGCGGCGCCGCGACGATCAGGAAGGCCAGCAGCAGCGCGGCGTGGATCATCCCCGATGCCGGGCCGCGACTTCCGGCCTTCACGTTGGTCGCCGTCCGCGCGATGGTGCCGGTGACGCAAAAGCCGCCGAACAGACCCGCCCCGATATTGGCAAGCCCCTGCCCGATCAACTCGTCATCGGGACGCATGCGGGTGCCGGCCATCTGGTCGGCGACCATCGCCGACAGAAGCGATTCGATCGCCCCCAGCAAGGTGAAGCCCACCGCGAAGGGCAGCGCCGCCTGAACGGACGCCCAGTCAAGCGCGGGCAGCATCGGCATCGGCAGACCGGCCGGCAGCGCGCCGAAGCGATCAAAGACCGATGGCGCGTCCAGCACCTGTGCGGCAAGGGTGGCGGCGACGATCCCCAGCAGCAGCGCCGGCAGGCGGGGCGCCAGGCGCTGTGCGATCACGATAACCGCGACCGCGGTCAGTGCGACGCCGATGACCTGCGGATCAGCCGTGGCACGGGCCTGCCACAGGGCGGACAGCTTGGGCAGCAGCGCGGCAGGTTCGGGCACGGACAGCGTTAGGCCCAACAGGTCGCGCAGCTGGCTTGCGGCGATGATCACCGCAATCCCGGCAGTGAACCCCAAGATCACCGGATAGGGCACCAGCCGGATCGTGCCGCCAAGACGCAGCAGGCCCAGCACCGCCAGCATTGCACCGGACAGCATCGTGGCCAGGATCAGGCCGTCGATGCCGATCGCCGCGACGCAGCCCGCGACCAGCACGATGAACGCGCCTGCCGGGCCGCCGATCTGGTGGCGTGACCCGCCCATGGCGCTGACCAGTAACCCGCCCACGATGGCCGTGACCAGCCCGCGGTCGGGACCGACGCCACTGGCGATGGCGATCGCCAGAGACAGCGGCAGCGCCACGATGGCGACCGTAAGTCCTGCCTGCAGGTCCTTGAGATCGAGTGAAAGATCCAGAAAGGCGGGGCGATAGCCCATGGACCCTCCGCACATGGCCTTGGGCCGAGGTTGCCCCCGGCCCAAGGCGCCTGTCAACAGCATGATCGTGCTATTGCGGGCGATCCATCCGCGCATAGATGCAGACCCGGCCGCGCAGGGGCTGTGACCAGGTCAGCCGGATCTGGCGTTTTGACGTGCCCGAATCCGGCACGACCGTCGGTGTCGCATCGACACGGGCGCCGCTGGTCGACTGCAGCGCGACTTCGGTCACGACGGACTGGACGGACCGCGCCCAGCCCTGGAATGGCAGGCCGGTCAGGACCGGCGTGGTCCAGGTCGCCGTGGCGGTGTTCTGGGTCAGCTGGATCATCAGCGGGTTCGACACATAGGTGTTGATGCCGTTGAAGGTGTTGGCCTCGAACTGCAGGTTGCGCATGCTGTTGTAGTTCAGGTCGGCGATCGAGGTGTCGACCCGGTCGATCCGCTCCACGTTGCCGTAAAGCGCCTTGAAGACGTTCCCCACGACGTTAAGCCCCTGGATGAAATGCCCCGAGCCATAGGGCTTGACGGTGATCCAGGTGAACCACGCAACGGTGTTCGAACACAGGAAGGTGTTGCCCGTCAGGGTCAGGCCGCCAAAGCTGAACTCGGACCCGGTGAAGTTCGGGATGGCGCTGTGTTCGTTGGTCCATTCGATCGAGGCGTTGTCGATATAGTTGCCCGACACCGTCGTCTGCACGTTGGGCTGGGTCAGCACCAGGCCCGCATAGCGCAGCCCCTGCCCCGACCCGTCGCCCTGGAACCAGTGGTTGCCGCTGATGATGTGGCCGCCGCCGTTCGCCACCATGAAATGCGCGAACCGCACGAAGCGGTTGTTGCGGATCTTGATGTCGTTGGCGTTCACGTTGATCGCGACCGTGGTGCGCTGTTGCGCCGGCAGGTCGAGGTCGTTCGAGATGAACTGGCAGTTGTCGACCAGCAGGTCCTGGCAGCCGCGCCCGATCGAGGTGATCGCCCGGTCCATCGGACGGGTGAAGTAGCAATCGGCGAACTGGATCATCTCTCCCTGCTGGGGCAGCATCACGCCACTGGCGATGCGGTCGCAGCCGAAATCGACCTTGGAGAAGTTCAGGCGGCTCAGTTCGCGCACGCCCGAAAAGTCGAACAGATAGCGATAGCGTTCAAAACTGTACTGCCGCGTTCCCGCGCCGCCATAAAGCGGCTGTGAGAGGGTCAGCGTGCCCTGCGCGACGTTCTTGGCGTTCACATAGACCTCGCGGCCGACGCCGCTGCCGATGATGCGGCTGCCGACCTCGATGGCCGCGACATTGGCGACGTTGCTCAGGAGATAGGGCTGGGCCGGGTTGTAGGTGCCGGGGCTGGTCGCGCGGCCGGTCTGCCATGCGGGGCCGGGCTTTGCCTGGATCGAGCCGTTCTGGATCACCCGGCGGTTCGCAAACCCCTCCAGCGTGGGCGCCAGTTCGGCCAGCATCAGCGGTTCGTCCAAGTCCACGCGGCGCCCGCCAAGGTCCAGAGAGATGTGGTCGGTATAGCCCAGCAGCGCCTGAAGCGCCTTTTTCATGCCAAGCGTCTCGTCGCCGAAGGCATCCGCATAGGTCGGAAAATCAAAGCTGCGCAGCAGCGACACGCGTGTTGAGGGCGGGGTGATGAGGCGGCCCTTGAAACGGATGCGGCTGTTGATCGACAGGTCGCCCGAGATGAAGAACGTCCCTGCGGGCACCACGATCGATCCGCCCGCCGCCGCTTGGTCCGCTGCCAGGAACGCGGCCCGGTCGTTCGTGACGCCATCGCCGACCGCGCCGAAATCGCGCACGTCCACCCAGTCCAGCAGCGACGGCACGAACGCCGCGGTGATGTCGTCGATACGGATCGATTCGACCCGGAACGCCCCGCCATTGGCGCCCACCAGGTCCAGACCGAAATGCCCATAGACCGCGCGCGTGCCCCACGGCAGATCGACGCCCGGCCGGTTGCCGACGCCGACGATGGCGCTGACCTCGACCACCTCGCCGTAGTTGCGCAGCGCCACGGTCGTCCCCGCGGTGACCAGGCCCGCGACCGCATTGCGCGACCCGTCGCCCGCCCAGCCCGCGATGCGCACGCTCGCCAGCGGCCCGGCGACGATCTTGACCCGCGCCGACACGCGCAGATAGACGCCGGGGATCATCGGCGTCTCTCCCATGAAGCGCAGGCTGGTCGTGGTCTGCTGCTTGACGACCTCGAAGCAGGGACCGAAATCCTGGTCGGCGGGAACGATGCCGGCATTGCCCGCATCGGCCCAGGTGGGACTGCCCGATGTGCCGTCGCTGCGCGACCAAACGCCCATGCCCGCCCTGAAGGCGGGTGGGGTCAGCAAAAGCCCGTTCGTGATCGCTATGTTCATCGGCTATCCCTTCCGTATCGGCATGGCGGGCGGGTCCGGGAAGACCCGCCGTGATGCGGACAGAAATAGTTGATGAAAGGTTAACGGGGCCTGAACGCAGCGTGCGCCGCAACGGCCCCGTCCGCAACGTCAGCCTTGGTTCAGGACCAGCTTGCCGTCAAGCGCGTCCCGGATCAGGTCACGGGTCTCATCCACGCCGTAAAGCGCGATGAAGCCGCCGAACCGGGGCCCCTGGTCCGCGCCCAGCAGCACCTGGTACAGGGCCGCGAACCAGTCGCGCAGCGGCTCGAACCCGTGCTCCTTGCCGACGGCGAAGACCATCGACTGCAGCGTTTCGGGGTCGGCGGGCTGGTCCCATGCGGCCAGCCGATCGGCCAGGTCCTGCATCGCGGCACGCTCGACTTCGGTGGGTTCGCGGAACTGCCGCGAGGGGGCCACGAAATCGGTGAAATAGCGCAGCGCAAAGCCCGCAGCCTGATCCAGACCGGGATGCGTCTCGGGGCTGGCCTCGGGGGCATAGCGGCGGATGAACCCCCACAGCCCCTCCTTGTCCGCGGCGCCCGCGACGGATGCCAGGTTCAGCAGCATCTGGAACGGGATCGCCATGTCGGACGCCGGCACGTTGCCGCCGTGGATGTGCCAGACAGGGTTCGCCAGCTGCTGTTCGGGGGTCTGGTCGGGAAAGGCGCGCAGCTGCTGGTGGTATTCGTCCACCGCCTTGGGGATCACGTCCAGATGCATCCGCTTGGCCGTCTTGGGCTTGAGATACATGAAATAGGACAGGCTTTCCGTGGACGCATAGGTCAGCCAGTCGTCGATCGACAGGCCGTTGCCCTTGGATTTGCTGATCTTCTGGCCGTCCTGGTCCAGGAACAGCTCATAGGTGAAATGCTCGGGCTTTTTGCCGCCCAGGATCTCGCAGATGCGGTCATAGATCGGCGTGTTTGTGCTGTGATCCTTGCCATACATCTCGAAGTCGACGTCCAGCGCGGCCCAACGCGCACCGAAATCGGGCTTCCACTGCAGCTTCACATTGCCGCCGGTGACCGGCAGGGTGATCTCCTCGCCGTCCTCGTCAAACGTGATGGTCCCGGCCTTGGCGTCGACATGCTTGATCGGCACATACAGCACGCGGCCCGTCTTGGGGCTGATCGGCAGGAAGCAGGAATAGGTCTGCTGACGCTCTTCGCGCAGGGATGCCAGCATCACCGCCATGATGTCGTCATAGCGTTCGGCGGCGCGCAGCAGCACCGCATCGAACTGGCCGGACTTGTAGAACTCGGTCGCGCTGACGAATTCGTAGTCGAAGCCGAACGTGTCCAGAAAGCGGCGCAGCATGGCGTTGTTGTGACCGCCAAAGCTGTCGTATTCGCCGAACGGATCGGGGACCGAGGTCAGGGGAAGCTGCAGGTGCTCCTTCAGCATCTCCTGGTCGGGGACGTTCTCGGGGACCTTGCGCATGCCGTCCAGATCGTCCGAGAAACAGATCAGCCGCGTCGGGATGTCGCTGATCTCCTGAAAGGCGCGGCGGATCATCGTCGTGCGCGCGACCTCTCCGAAGGTGCCGATATGGGGCAGGCCCGAGGGGCCATAGCCCGTCTCGAACAGGACATAGCCCTTTTCGGGGGGCTGCTTCTCGTACCGTTTCAGCACCCGGCGCGCTTCTTCGAACGGCCAAGCCTTCGATTGCATCGCGGCGTCGCGCAGGGTGGTCATGGTCGGATCTCCTGTTGAGGTCCGGAACGCTTATTGAAAGCGCCGCAGATCGTCAATAATTTGCACCCGAACGAAGCGGAGTGTGCCATGACCATCGACCTGCCTTCCCTGTCCCCCTGCGATGCGCTTGTCGCGGTGATGGTGGCGGTGTCCTGCTCGGACAGCACCATCCGCACGTCCGAACTGGTGGCGATCCAGCGGATGGTCGACCATGCGCCGGTCTTTGCGGCCTATGACGACGACCGCATCCGGCCGATCAGCCAGACCGTGATGACGCTGTTCGACGAAGAGGACGGCGTGGACGCGCTGTTCGGCTTGATCCGCGACGCGCTGCCCGAAAAGCTCTATGAGACGGCCTATGCGCTGGCCTGCGACGTGGGCGCCGCCGACGGCCGCCTGTACGAGGGCGAGGTCATGATGCTGGCCGAGATCCGCGACCAGTTGAACATCAGCCGCCTGCACGCCGCCGCGATCGAGCTGTCGGCCCGCGTGCGCCACATGACCGTCTAGGCCAGGCGACCCGCGAAACTGTTCAGCAGATCGGCCTGCAGCGCCTTGGCCTGCCGGGTCCAGGTGCTGACCCCTGCGGGCAGCTCCTCTCCGATGGCGGCTCGGCGACGCTCGGCATCGGCGCAGAAGATGGTGAACACGCCTTCGGTTCCCGACGGCCCGGTGACGTATCCGGCCAGGTTCGACACGAAGTTCAGCGTCCCGGTCTTGGCCGCGACCGGCGCGTTGACCGGGTGGTCGTCGTCGGCCAGCGGATTGCGCCGCATCAGGCGCGACAACAGCAGATCGCGCCCCGGCCCCGCCAGCACGCGCGTCATCGCATAGGGGCTGATCCGGCTGGCATCCGACAGGCCCGAATGATCGGCCAGCCGCATCCCCTGCCCCAGCCCGTCCAGCCAGCCGCGCATCGCCTGTCCCGACCGCACCAGATCGGGCGCACCGCTGGCATGCAGCCCAAGCGCCTCGGCCGTCAGGTTCGTGGAATATTCCAGCATGTCGCGGACCAGCGCCTCGACCGGGGGACTGTCATGATGCGCGATGTCCTGGCCCGCTGGCAGGCGGTCGATGACGTCGGGCGCGGGCAGGACCAGCCCGCGGGCGCGGCACAACGTCTGGAACACGTCCGCCGTATAAAGTTCGGGCAGGCGCACCGGCAGCCACCGGCTGCCCGTTCGACCCATCGCGGCGCGGGATACGGTCCAATATTCGCGTTCCAGATCGTGGCGATAGGTGAACAGGTCGGCCTGGTCGCCCGGCATCGCGGTGACGGTATAGGCGCGGGGGGAATTGTCGGCCGCCCGCGCCTCGACACTGATCTGATGGTCGACGCCCACGCGGGTCCAGCCCAGATGGACACGGTTGAAGTTCAGCATCAGCCCCGAGATGGCGGGGTTGTAAGGCAGATGATCGTCCTGTTCGGGGGCGATTTCGGCGATGCCGGGCAAGGCGCCGCCCCAGACCGCAAAGCGCGCGGGGCTTGGGGTCTTCAGCCCGACAAGATCGTCGGCCAGACGCGCCAGGTCATCGGTGGTCAGCACAGGGTCGCCGCCGCCCGCCAGGATCAGCGTGTCCCCTGCCCTGATCACCCGCGTGCGGAACCGATGGGCCGGGCCAAGCCGGTCCAGCGCATAAAGCGCGGTGATCGCCTTCATCGTGCTGGCCGGCGTCAGCAACGCCCCTGCCTGGCGCAGGGCCAGCGGTTCGGTCCCGTCGGTCAACGCAAAGGCCACCCGCCCGGGCAGGCCGGACCGCGCGACAAGATCGCCGGGTTCCGGAACGGGTCGCGGCCGAGGGCGCAGGTCCAGCCCCTGCGCGGATAGGACACCGGGGGCCAGGGTCGCGGCCGCCATCATGGTCAGCATCCGGCGTCGGTTCAGCGTCATCGCAGCCCTTTCCGCAGTTCGGTGGAGGACAGGCCCGACATCGGCAGGTTCAAAAGCACCCAGGCCGGCGGCCTTGCCTGCGCCAGCAAAGCGGCCCGCGCTTCCGGCAGGCGCGCGCGGCGCAGGATGGTGGCCGCAACGGCATGACGCGCTGCCAGCCGCGATCCGGGCCGGGCCATCACGGCGATCGGCACCTGGTCGGCGATCGCGCGCCAGCGGTCCCATTGGTGAAACTGCACCATGTTGTCGGACCCCATCAGCCAGACGAACCGCACCTCCGGATAAAGCCGCGCAAGCGCGTGCAGGGTATCCGCCGTCTTGCGCAGGCCAAGCCTGGCCTCGATGTCGGTGACAAGGATGCGAGGATCGCGGGCGGTGGCACGGGCGGCGGCCATGCGCGTCGCCAACGGCGCGGGGCCGTGCGCCTTGAGCGGGTTTCCGGGAGAGACCAGCCACCAGACCCGGTCAAGACCCAGCCTGCGCAGGGCGACCTGGCTGATCAGCAGGTGCCCCTGATGGGCCGGATCGAAGGACCCGCCCAGAATGCCGATGCGCTGGCCTGGCCGCGCGAGGGGAAAGCCCGTTCGCATCCGGCTCGATTAGCGCAAGGCGGCGCCCGCGCCAAGCACGCGGACCGCAAAAAGCGGGTGCCGGACCCACGGCCCGACACCCCTTGGCGTCATTTCACGGTGATGCGGCCGTCGACATAGGGGGCATAGCCCTCCTGACGCGCGCCCAGATAATCCGCCACCACTTCGGCCAGATCGGGTCCGAAATCATAGGCGTTCTGGCCGCCCGTCGCGAAGACCTCGTACCCGTCGCCGCCCCCGCGCATGTAGTTGTTGGTGGCCACGCCATAGGTCGCCGCAGGATCGATGGGCACCCATTCGCCATCCTGCTGGACCATCACCTCGCTGATGCGCGCGCCCGATTCAGCGGCAGGATCGACGGTGTATTTCAGTCCCGCCACCTGCGCGAAACGACCTGCGGCCTCCTCGTACTGGCTGGCGCCGTTCTCCAGCGCGGCGATGACATCGGCACCGGTCAGCTGAAAGGTCGCCAGGACGTTCTGGAACGGCAGGACGGTATAGACCTCGCCCATCGTCACCTCGCCTTCGTCGATCGACGCGCGCAGTCCACCACCGTTCTGGATGGCAATGGTCACGCCCTGATCCGCTACGCGGTCCAGCATGGCGTCGGCCACCAGGTTGCCCATCTCGCATTCGCGCGCACGACAGACGTCCCGGTCGCCGTTGATCGGCGCCGAGGTGCTGGCCACCACCTCCTCGCGCAGTGCGGCAATGGGTTCGGCCATCTCGGCCACGCGGGCGGCAATCGCCTCGTCCTCGGGAACCGAGGCGTCCAGCAGAATGGGCTCGCCCTCGACCGACGTCAGAACGCCCGCATCATCGAAGGTCAGCGTGAGATGGCCCAGATACTTGCCATAGGCATAGACCTGCGCCACCGGCACCTGTGCGCCGTCCGCCCCGTCCACCATGGTGGGATAGGCCGCCGTCGCGCCCTCCATGTCACCCAGCAGGGTGTGAGAGTGGCCACCGATGACCGCATCGATCCCCGGCACCTCGGCTGCCAGTTCCAGATCGCGCAGATAGCCGACATGAGTCAGGGCGATGACCTTGTCGACGCCCTGATCGGCCAGTTCCGCCGCTGCCGCAGCAAGGCTGTCGGCGTCATCCTGAAAGATGACATTGGGCCCGGGCGACGCCGTTTCAGGCGTGTCCATGGCCAGGGCCGAGACGATGCCGATCTTGTGGTCGCCGACCTCCAGAATGGTGTGCTTGGCGACCTTGTCGGCCAGCACGTTCGACTGGGAAACGTCGATGTTGCTGGACAGGACCGGAAAGTCGACGCCGTCGGTCAGTACCGCCAGACCCTCGGGTCCATCGTCGAACTCATGGTTGCCGACCGCCATCGCGTCATAGCCGATGGCGTTCATGAACTCGACCACCTCGGTGCCCTTGTAGGTCGTGTAGAACAGCGATCCCTGATACTGATCGCCCGCATCCAGCACGATGACGTTCCCGCCCTCGGCCGTGATCCGGTCGCGCAGTTCCTTGATCTTGGTGGCGATGCGGGCCATCCCGCCAAAGCATTCGCCCGCGGCGGTCTGTTCCGCATCGCATGTGCTGTCGCGGTCACTGATCGGCTCGATCCGGCTGTGGACGTCATTGGTGTGAAGAATGTGCAGAACGGTTTCGGCCTGCGCGGTTCCTGCGAACAGCGCGATGGCGGATGCGGCGGCAAGAAGGCGTCGTGTCATCCCTGATTCCCTATGTGGCCCTGTTGGTTGGCCCCGGCAGCTTGGCGCAGCCGACGGGGCGGGTCAAACCTTCAGGTCCCTAGGCAGCATGGAGGCCGATGACGTCTTGACCCGCAGCCCCGGGCGGAGGCAAATGCCGCCATGCAGATCTTCAAGGTATTTCGCGCGGCCGAATGGGCCCAGATGCAGCAGGACGGCCGCACCCTCGGGGCGCCCATCGATCTGGCCGACGGCTACATCCACTTCTCGACGGCCCAGCAGCTGTCGGTGACATTGTCCAAGCATTTTGCGAATGAGGACGGGCTGATCCTGCTGTCATGCGATCCGGACGCCCTGGCGCCCGATCTACGGTGGGAGCCGTCGCGCGGCGGGGCGCTGTTCCCGCATCTGTACCGGGCATTGACGCTGGCGGATGTGCAATGGTCGCGACCCATTGGCCTGACCGACGCGGGTCACGACACGGGGATCGCGCCATGAGCGTGGTCGAAAAGCTGGGACTTGCCGCGCTGCACCGCATTAACCCCGAACGGGCGCACGACCTATCGATCGCGGCGCTGGCACGCGGTGTGGTGCCGCTGCACGGGCGAGCCGTGACATCCGACAGGTTGCAGGTGTCTCTGGCGGGAATGACGTTGCCCAACCCGATTGGCCTTGCTGCGGGATACGACAAGAACGCGCGCGTCATTGCCCCTCTGATGCGGTCCGGCTTCGGCTTTCTGGAGGTCGGGGCCGCCACCCCGCGCCCACAACCGGGCAATCCCAAACCGCGCCTGTTCCGACTGACGGAACAACAAGCCATCATCAACCGGTTCGGCTTCAACAACGAAGGTGCGGACGTGATCGGCCGGCGCCTGGCGGCACGTCCCACGGGCGTGCCGGTCGGATTGAACCTGGGCGCCAACAAGGACAGCACGGACCGGGCCGAGGATTTTGCCCAGGTCCTGCGCGTCGCGGGACAATCAGCGGATTTCGTGACCGTCAACGTCTCGTCGCCGAACACGGAACGACTGCGCGACCTGCAGGGGGCAGAGGCACTGTCTGCCCTGCTGGAGCGAGTGCTGACAGCACGGGACGGACTGGCGAGGCGAGTGCCGGTGTTCGTCAAGATCGCCCCGGATCTGACCGACACTGAAATCGCGCAGGTCGCCTCGGTCGCCATGAATGCCAAGCTGGACGGCATCATCGCCACGAACACGACGCTGTCGCGTGACGGCATCACCGGACCGCATGCCGGACAGGCAGGCGGGCTTTCCGGCCGACCCCTGTTCGCCCGGTCTACCCGCGTCCTTGCCCTGCTGTATCGCGAAACGAAAGGCGCTGTGCCGCTTGTCGGCGTCGGCGGTATCACCAGCGTGGACGATGTGTGGGAGAAGCTGCGGGCCGGCGCCACGGCGGTGCAGATCTATTCGGCCATGATCTATCAGGGACTGTCGATTGCGCCCCGCCTGGCAGAGGCGCTGGATGACCGGCTGGCCCGCCAGCGCATCACCCTCGACGAGCTGAGAGGCAGTGCCAGCGCCGACTGACCTTAGCCGTAGTCGTCGGCGCCCAGCAACTGGTTCATGCTGTGCGACGGTTCAGGGCAACCTGCGTCGCCAATGACGCGGGCGGGGACGCCCGCGACGGTCTTACAGGACGGAACCTCGTGCAGCACGACCGACCCGGCCGCAATCCGCGAATGGTGCCCGACGCGGATGTTACCCAGAACCTTGGCGCCCGCGCCGATCAGCACGCCGTCGCCGATCTTGGGATGACGGTCGCCATCCTCCTTGCCGGTCCCTCCAAGCGTCACAGAATGCAGCATCGACACGTCGTTGCCGACGGTCGCCGTCTCACCGATGACGATGGAATGGGCGTGATCCATCATGATGCCCGTGCCGATGCGCGCTGCGGGATGGATGTCCACCCCAAAGCATTCCGAACACCGCATCTGGACGAAGTACGACAGATCCTTGCGATCCTGCTGCCACAGCCAATGCGCCATCCGATAGGCCTGAAGCGCCTGGAACCCCTTGAAGAACAGCAGCGGCTGGATCAGCCGATGCGTCGCCGGATCGCGGTCATAGACCGCCATCAAGTCGGCCCGCGCGGCGTCTCCCAGTTCGGGGGCATTGGCATAGGCGTGATCGGCGATCTCGCGCAGGATCTGTTCGCTCATCTCTCCCGATGCCAGCTTCAGCGAAAGACGATAGGCCAGTGCTGCCTCAAGGCTCTTGTGATGCAAAAGCCCCGCATGGATCAGCGCGCCCAACAGCGGCTCGGCAGCGGCTGCCGCCCGCCCCTCGTCGCGCAGCTGCGCCCAGATCGCATCACGGTCCAGGGACAGCGGTGTCTTTTCGGTGTGCAGCATGTTCATCTTGGGCCCGCCCGGTCTGTCAGACCTCCTACATAGGACAGAATGCGGTCCGGGAAAAGACGGGCGGGCCCGGTCGATCAGTTCGGCAGCCGCATTTCCAGCCAATGCACCGCCAGAGAGATGCGCCCGCCCGTGAACGTGCCGCCCTCGGCCGTGACGATCAGCGGATCGGCCTGGTAATAGGCCATGGGCGAACCAAGCATCCCCCTTGCCCATGAATCCTGCTGCTTGCCAAGGCCCTGACCGAAGCGGTTCAACGCCCCCGCCGTACCAAGACGCCAGCCGGTCAGCGAACCGGTCAGAGTGGCCGTGACCCGTCCGACAGCTCCGATCACCAGCGCACCCGCCGGGATGAAGACCCCGGTCACCGTGCTGCTGCCCGTGCCCAGAATGACCTCGCCCTCGGCCATCCCGGTGACCAGGCCCGACCCGCGGCTTCCCATGCTCATCGCGCCGACGATCCAGGCAGTGCCGTCATGGATGGCCTCCACCCCCCTGTCGGCGACGAAACAGCGCATGCCGCGGGACGGCGGCAGAAAGACCCACCCGCCGTTCGATCCCACGGCGATGCGCCCCGTCTGCCCCACCCATGCCCCCGTGGGCGCCGCGGGAACGCCCCAGCACTGGCCATCCAGAACCGTTGCCGGGGGCGTCTGCGTCGACACGCTCTGCAATACAAGGTTCACCATGCCGTCCAGCCGCATCAGCGCCTCGTTGACGGTGACGTGCTTCTGGGCCTGCGCCGGCTGCAACAGGGCCATCTGAAGGCGCGCGGTTTCACTGGGCATTGAAGTCTCTCCTTGCAAAGGGGCCGCGCCCGAAGGTCTGCGACAATTGAGCCACCTCGATCGTGACCTGTCCGGGCTGCAACTGGTCGCGGACCGCCGCGGGGATGGTCCATGACGGGGTCTGCGTCTGCGTCTCGGCGACGATTTGCCCCGCCTGGATCAGGCGCAACAGATAGCGTTCCGATTCCTCGCCAAGCGGAACGTCGGCGCCGTCCCAGCCATCACCGTCGATCCGGCTACGCCTGATCCAGGTGATGTCGTTGCCCTGCTTGCGCAGGTGGCAGGGCGCATAGGGCCGCAGCCCGATCCCCGGCGCGACCGTCGTACGGCTGCGGTAGCTGGCATCGTCCGGCGCCCGCAGGGCCGGACCCACCCGCCAGAACCGCTCCTGGCCGCGAGTGGAGGGTGGCAGGTCGACCTGGCGGGGGCCGCCATCCAGCAGCACGACCAGACTGCCAGCGGGCCAGACATCCGGCATGATCGCATCCGTGCCGGCCTGCCCACGCAGGCGGCGGCTGATCTGCCAGGTGTCCGGGGCCACCAGCTCTGCGTTTGCGAACTGGATGATCTCCCATCGGGTCAGGCTGCCGTCCCCGATCGCCATCGCGTTCGCACCCGACAGCAACGCGCGTTCATTCACGGACCGCAACGGATCGCGAAGCATCCGCAGCTGCAGCGGTTCGCCCCGGTCGATCAGACCCGGGCTTGCACGCCCCAATGGCGTCAGCGTCCGACCGATCAGGGCGCGGCGTTGCAGCATCAGGTTCAGGTCGAACCCGCCCTCGGCCTCGGCGGAGCCATAGAGCGCGACCGATCCCGGCCAGGGATGGGCCGCGGCGGCCATCCACGGGGCATGCGGAACCTCGTCCCCCCGCAGCAGGGGCAGGTCCATGAACACCGGGAACACGGGCATCGGCGGCAGATAGCGGCCGATACCGCCCTGATCCTGATGCGCAAGACGCGGCGTGTAGAGGCCGGGATCGACCCTGACGGCATCGACCGTGACGGCGCCCGCCCGCTCGACCCGGTCGATCCGCCAGCGGCGGCTCTCCTGCCCCGGCATATGCGTCACGACAACGTCGCCAGGGCCAAGATCCGCACGTGATGGCGGCAGCGCGAACCGTGCGGTATCGCGCGCCACCTCGGCCTCGGCGATCCAGCGGTCGGTGATGGCGCGCCCTTCCGGGCGGGTCAGCACCATGGCCAGTTCGCTTTCGGACACGGCGCGACGGTCGATATCCGTCAGGCTGGCCTCGGCCGTCGCGACCGCATAGTCGCCCCCTGCCGCGACATGGCTCAGGCGTAGCTGACCGATGTTCGCGGATTCCATCTGACGGACGGTCTCGAACCCGGTCACGTCGCCGGTGATGGCCAGGTCATCAGGTCCGATCTGCGCGCGTGCCAGTCCGTCACGCGAGACGAACTTCAGCACGCCGTCGCGCTCTACCGCGTCAAACCCATGTGCCAGCATCAGGGGCTGCAATGCCGCCCGCCCGGATTCGGAACCCTGCAGGGCATAGCCCCGCACCACGCCTGATATTCTCGACACATCAACGGCCGTCACACCCGCACCCTTGCAGATGTCCGTGACCACCGCGCGCAGCGTGACGGCGCCCGCACGCCCGTTCAGCCAGTGTCCGCGATCCCACGCAGGACCGTCCGACCACAGATCACCACGCCCCGGAAAGGCCGGATAGGGCCGCGCGTCCCAACACCAGACGTGCGCGCGGTCCACGTCCAGCATCCGCATGCCATCGGCATTGACCGGGTTGTTGGCCGGGTCGCGCCAATGCGCCATCGTCGCCTCGACATAGGCGGCCTGAATCGCATCGTTCCGTGTACCGTTGGAGAAATGCGGCAGCATGCTCTCGGACGACATCGCGTCCAGGAACTTGTTCGGCTGGTTCGTCGCCTTGTCTAGGGCGGCGCAGCCGAACTCGGTGAACCAGATCGGCTTCGACCCGGGCACCCATGCGGTCGCTTCTCTCTGCCGCACACCACCGGGGCGGTTGTAGTGCAGGTTCTGCCACCAGCCCGTCAGGTCCTTGTAACGCCAGACCCAGGCCTCGTCATAGGCACCGTCGGTGATGGGCGTGCGGTTCTGCGCCAGACGGTCGGCGTCGCTGGCATAGAACCAATCGTACCCCTCTCCTCCTGCGACATTGGCGCGCAGATAGTCGATATTGTCGATCCGACCCCAGGACGCATCCAGATGGTCGTCGCCATCGCGCCAGTCGGACAGCGGCATATAGTTGTCGATGCCGATGAAATCGATGTTCGGATCAGCCCACAGCGGGTCCAGATGAAAGAACAGCTCTCCGTTTCCGGGGTGATGGCCGAAATATTCCGACCAGTCGCTGGCATAGCCGATCTTGACGTTCGGCCCAAGGATGCCGCGGACGTCCGCAGCCAGGCGGCGCAGGGCCGCCACGGCGGGATAGGTGTTTCCCGGACCGCGAATCTGGGTCATCGCGACCATCTCGGACCCGATCAGAAAGGCATCGATGCCGCCCGCCGCCGCGCAGACATGGGCATAGTGCAGAATGAACCGCCGGTACGACCATTCGGCCGGACCGGAATAGGTGACGGTCTCACCGATGCGCGCGAAATCGGTCGGAGCAGCCGATCCGAAGAACGCGGCCACCTGATCGACGGCGGCCGACGTGCCGTCGGTGGTGCCGGTCCGGCCGGGGGCGACGCTGGTCGTGATGCGGCCGCGCCAGGGCATGGCAGGCTGCTCGGTCGCGCCGTAAGGGTCGGTCAATCCGTTGCCGCCCAGTTGCTCCATCAGGATGAACGGATAGAAGATCGCCCTGCGCCCCGACGCCGACAGCGCCCTGAGCCCCTCGATCACCGAGCGGTCCGACGGCGTGCCGCCATAGATCGGTCGTCCATCCTTGCGCGCGACCTCGGCCGCGTCCGCACGGCCGATGCCACCCGCGCGCCACGGCATTTCTGCCCCGTCGACCTGACGGTATTCGACCTTGGGCTGCACGCGGCACTGACCGATGCGCAGATCGCTGCCGAACCAGGACACGATCAACGACACCGAACCCACATTCGGCAGTTCGCGCCCCAGGACATCCAGCGATGCGCGAAAGTCGGTCCCGCCCATCGGCGTGTTCGTGTTGAAGCTGCGGCTTTCGCCCAGGTCACCACTTTCGGTCACAGGCGTCGTGGCCAGAGAATACTCCCCCGTGCCGGGGATCAGGGCGACGGCCCGGACGTCGCCCGACAGGCCGCTGCCGTCACGCGCCGGGCATGTTACCTCAAAGCTCAGCTGCGGCATGCGGTTGCCCCACCGCTCCAGGCTCAGGTTCTCCAAAACGACATAGGCTGTCCCGCGATAGGCAGGGGCCGCGTCGCCTTCGATGGCGGCGATCACGGGGTCCGGCATCTGCGCCTCGCCACCACGATAGATCCGCATGTTCAGATCCGCCTGTGCAATCTCCTCGCCATCGGCCCAGACCCGGCCCACCGACAGGATCGGACCTTCGGCCAACGCCAATGCGACAGACAGGCGATAGCTGATCTGGGTCACCTGGGTACTGGGTGCGCCCTTGCCACCACCCGCACTTTCGGACCGCGTGACCTCTGCAAGGTCGGATGCCCAGATGACATGCCCGGGCAGGCGCATCTGTCCCCAGATCCGGGGGATGGCCATGCCCTCTCCGGCTGTCTGGATGCGAAGGCGGTCGATCCGGCCCGTCTCGACGGCCTTCGCCCCACCGCCCAGCAGCCGCTGATCGATGGCACGACCCAGGACGGCTCCTGCAGCACGGCCCAGAACGGCACCCGACAGTCCAAGGACCGCCCCCCCGAAACCTCCGCCAAGCGACGCACCCACGGCAGACAGGACAATCGTGGCCATAAGGGCCTCCTTCGTTCGAATTGGTCAGGGAAAGCGGAACCGCGCCACGATCCTGGATTGCCACGGAGGGGTCAGTGGACTGTCGATGACACCGTGGCCGGTATAGGCATGCAGAAACCGCGGGGCATCACCCGCGGCCGACAGGATGCCCAGGTGCTTGGCGATGGCGCCCTGCCGCATCCGAAACAACAGCACCTGCCCTGGCTGCCAGTCCGCATCATCGACTGGACGCAGGTGCCGCATGGCCGCGGACAGCAGCACTTCGGTGCTGCCGCATTCGGCCCAATCGGCGGTATAGGCCGGGGGCGCCTCGGGCTCCGCCCCATACAGGTCGCGCCAAACGCCGCGGATCAGCCCAAGGCAATCGGCACCACTGCCCCGGACGCTGGCCTGATGGACATAAGGCGTGCCCAGCCACAGCCGGGCGGCATCGACGACCGGGCTATCCATTCCGGCGTCCTGCCTGAGGCGCCATCACCCAATCCTCGGACGGCAGGTGAGGAAACCCGCGGAAGTTCAGATGATTGCGAAACTTCAGCCGGCACGTGTCTGCAGCCTTGTCGCATCCTGCCGTCAGTCGGATCTGGTCGCCGGTGGCGGGCAGGATGCCCAGACTGGACCACAGCTCGATAATCCTTTGGCCACCGGGGCGTGCGGTGTCGTTCTTGATCGCACCATGCAGACCTTGCGCCGCTCCGGACAGAACCTCCAGCCGACCATGATCGAACCACGCCGCGTCAAAGGCCGGAAATGCGGTGAACGTGAAGACGCGTCCCTCGTCCATAACCTGCACTTGGCGCAGCACGCTCAGGCTTTCCGCGCTCAGGTCGACCCTGCACGCCCCATCGCCAAGGCGCGCGCTGCACCGGGGATGATAGACGCGCCCCTGCGGCGCGTTCAGCGCCTCTGATAGGCCGCGAAGCTCGGCGCGGAAGGCCCCGTTCGCACGCGAGACCTCGCCCAAAGACCCGCGAAACACCAGTTTGCGAAGGGCGACATCGCTCCAGTCGACCTCCCACATGCGCAGTTCCGCCTGGTCCCACCGACCGGCCATCAGATCGCGCTCGGTGATCGCATCATCGTTGAGCGCGCCGACCGCCTCGGAGTTGTCGACCGAAAGGCCGGTTCCCTGAACCAGCGCCCGCGCGGTCAGTCCGCGGTCAGGGCGAAAGGTCACCCCGCCAAAGACCAGCCGCTGGTCATGATCCGTAAAGCCAAGCGTCAGACCATCCGCTCGGCTCACCGACCAAGCGCGTGCAACTGTCGTCGTCGTCATACCCGAACCTCCACGACCGGAATGTCGGGAACCTGCCCGGCCTGGAATGACGCGACGGACACTGCGATCCGGTCCGTGTCGAAGCGCACCGGAACGTCGAATTCGAACCCGGCAGAGATGTCCGCGCCTGCCTCCGGGGCCTCGTCAAAGATGATGCGCCCGGCAACATGGTCCACGGCATAGTTGATGCCCACGAACACCTCGGCACCCCCGATCCCGGCGCGCACGGAACCCTGGACCGGCTTGGTCACGGGCCGACGATAGACCGTCGCCCCGGATCGATAGGCCTTCGACAACGGAAAGACTCGCGTTTGCCCGTCCCCGACCGCGATCATTTGATCGCCGAATGCCGGGGCCGCTGACGGCAGACAACTCTTGTAGTCGGACCAATCCTTCCACCGAAACCCGTGCAGCTGCCCCGCACGCGCCTCGAAAAAGGCGATGACCTCCGACAGGTCGTCCAACGACCTCAGGCCCATGCCCGCGTCAAAGCGGCGAAGCGCATGCGTCCAGGGGGTGTTGCGCTCCTCGAACCCGCTGGCCAGCGCCACGATCTCGGTGTGCCGCTCGGGACCGCCGATGGCGCCAAAGGACAGGTTCGTCGGAAATCTTACGTCATGAAACGCCATCTTTTGCCTCCTCTCAGCTGTTTCGCTCGCCGCGGGCCAGCACGCGCGACATCTGCGCCGCAATCTGCGACTGGCTGCGCTGGAACCCCGCCACGTCGGGGGTCTGGATGTTGAACGTCACGTTCACCGATCCCCCTCCCCCGGATGCGGCGACGCCCAGCTTGCCGTCGGGACCGCGCCGAAGCGGCATGATCGCCTCGGGCCCGGCCTCGCCCATCAGCCCCTGACCGCCGCGCATCGGAAATGCCGTGGGTCCGGAGACGACATCTCCGGCCATGGTGCGGCCGTTGGCGAATGCCCCGCCCTTGGCAAAGGGCATCACCCCGCCCAGCATCCCGCCGATGCCGCCCGCGATCGACCCTGCCAAAGCGTTCTCGACGGGCTTCATGGCGATGCTATAGACGGTATCTGCCAGCGACTGTCCGATGGATTTCAACGCGTCCGACAGCTTGCCGCCGTCCAGGACCAGGCCGTCGATGGCGCGGCCCAAGCCACGCTCAAGCCCCGAGGACAGGGTACCGACCTCGCGCGTGGTGAACATCATAGCCTGGCGCAGCCGACCCAGTTCCGCCTGGAACTCCTGCGTCATGCGGGAATTGCGGCCCAGGTCGTCGTCCAGTTGGTCCAGCGCAGTGCCGGTCCCGTCACGTGTGGTCATCTTGATGATCCCCCGTCGTTTCAGCCAAGACCACGCCCGCCGGTGCGGGCGCGTCGGGATATCGGGCTGCCAGATCGGCCAGCCGGTCACGGGTCATGCGGGGTGTCGTCGGACCCATGCCCAGCATCAGGCCCAACTCGGCAGGGGTCAGTACCCAGAACTGATCGGGATGCAGACGCAGCCCTTGCAGGCCCGCCCGCATCAGGCCCGCCCAGTCCAACCCCCCGGCGCGCCCGGTCATGCAGGCGCCCGAAACGCCAGGGCCAGCAGGCGGGCGGCAACGCGGGCGGCCTCCAGCGGACCCCCGTCGATCTGCACCGCCGTCAGATCACCCGCCTGCCCCGTCCAGCCGCCGCCGCGCAGCCCGGCCACCAGCACGGCCAGGATCTCGCGGCTGGAAAAACGCCCGGCGTCAAGACGAGCGACCAGCCCGGTCAACCCGTCCGCCTCAAGCTGCGCCTCCAGTTCGGCCAGGGCGCCGAGGGTCAGGCGCGCGACATGCGGCCGACCATCCAGCATCAGCGACACCTCGCCTCGCATCGGGTTGGCCATCACAGCGCCACGAAGGTCAGCGCCCCTGCCGAAGCCAGCGACATCTCATAGGTCGCCTCTCCGTCGTGGCTGCCCGCGTACTCCAGGCCGGTGATCTGGAACCGGCCCTCCACGGTGCCGAAATCAGGGATGATGACCTGGAACAACGGGATTTCGCTGTCAAAGAACGCCTGGCGGGCGCGCCCGTCGGTGGCCGCGTCGCGGAACACGCCGGAACCGGCGATCGACGCGCTGCGCACGCCGGCACCGCCCAACAGCTCGCGCCAGCCACCGGCGCTGTCCATGCTGGTCACGTCGACGGTGTCGGCATTGAAGGACAGGCGCGTCGCACGCAGGCCCGCCACGGTCTCGAACGTGCCGTTGCCCGACATATCCATCTTGATCAGCAGATCACGTCCGCTTTGCACTGCCATTGTCCCATCTCCTCAGTTCAGATCGATGCGCGCGCGAAAGGTCAGGTCGACCTGACGAGCCGCGCCGCTTTTCACCCGCCGCGCGGTTGCGCGCAGGAACCACAAACCCGCCAGCTGTCCGCGCGACAGCACCAGTCCGCCCGCCTCCAGCGCATCGGCCACGGCGACCGCTGCGGCCTTGACCGCGCCGAAGCCCGCCCCACTGTCGCTGCCCGCCATGACCGAGATCACGAAATCATGCCGCGATCCGCGTGCCGTGGAATCGCTGGCGTCACGCACTTCCTCGGGACCAAGCGAGACATAGATCCCGCTCGGCGCCGTCACCGGCATCGCGTCGAAGATCGCATCGCCCACCAGATCCGCCAGCGCCTCGTTCGTGCGCAACTGCTGATAGACGGCCGCCTGCAAGGCGACCCCTGCCCCATAGCTCATGTCAGATCCTCCTCGCGCGCAAAGCAGTCCAGATACCGACCGGACGGATCGCTCTCCGCGACCGCCTCGATCTGAAACAACCGTGTTCCCTGGCGCAGCCGCTGCCCGGGCCGCGGGCGTCGCGCATCACCCACAGGCGCGGCGCGCAGCGTGATGCGCCATTGGACCACGCTGATCATTCCCGCGCCGGTCCCCTGTTCGCGACCCGACCGCGCCTCCATCTGCGCCCACAGCCAGCCCAGTTGACGCCACCGCGTCTCATAGCCGCCCAGGCCGTCCGCGATCCGGTCGGATGTCTCCAGCGCCAGCCGCGTCGACAGGTTCAGGGCGGCCATCAGCGCCACTCCCGGCTGCCGCGCCCGGCCAGGGTGCGGACCGCGCGCCATCGCTCGATCAGCGCGCTGACACCGAAAGGCAGTGCATGACGCAAACCATCCTGGCTGCGATCGTCGTAATACCGCGCGGCCAACAGGATGACCGCCTGCGCCAGATCCGCCGGAACCTGGGACCAGGCATCCCCGAAGCCCGCCAGAAACGTGATCGTCACCGTCCCCCGCCGTGGAATCGACGGCAGCACGACCCCGGTCGGCAGGATCACGGGGCGCTGTCCGTCCGGGACCAGCCGCCACCCCTCGGGGGGCAGTTGGGTCAGCGTGCCGTTCCCGTCGTCGATCTCGATGCGCTCGACCGAATGCACGGGCGCCAGCGGCAGCGACTGGCCAAGCCGGTCGCGCCAATCGTCCAGCTGCATGCGGAACCGCCGCTTCAGCAGCACCTTCCCGGTGCGCCCCTCGATCGTGGCGATCGCTGCACGCAGAAAGCCCGCCAGTGCCGCCGTCTCGGCGGCGTCGTCGGGCCCTTCGAAACCTTGGGCCAGACGCAAATGCGCGCGCAGGGCGGCCACCGGCAGCGCCTCCGCCGCGGGCGCCGTTTCCTCTATCAGCATCATGTTGCGAACCTCCCGTCGTGCCGTCCGCATGTTCCACCAAAGGCGGGGCCCCCGAACGGGGCCCCGGCTGTCTTGCAGGCAAAAGGGAAGCGGGGCGCGCCGCACGCCGGCCATCAGCGCGCGCGGACAGTTGCTAAACCGGAATGCCCGGCACCAGGCGCGCCCCTCCCTCATCCGATCCCCCGGGGGATCAGATGAAGCGCAGCAGCCTGACGGCGCGGAAATCGGTGATCCCGCCGCCGACACGCTTGGTGGCATAGAACAGCACGTGCGGCTTGGCGCTGAACGGGTCGCGCAGCACGCGCAGGTCGGGACGCTCGACGATCGTATAGGCCGCGCGGAAATCACCGAACGCGATCGAGAACGAGCTCGTCGTCATGTCGGGCATGTCCTCGCTGATCATCACCGGATAGCCCAGCAGCTGGGGCACCTGGCCCACGCTCAGCGCATCGGTCCAAAGGAAGCGGCCGTCGGCATCCTTCATCTTGCGCACCCGCGCCGCCGTCTTCGAGTTCATCAGGAACGAGGCGTTCGAGCGATACTCCGCGCCCAGAGAGTAGATCAGGTCGATCAGGCAATCCATCGGCGCGGCGGCCGGGAAATCGCCAGCCGCGGTGGTGGCGACGAAGCCGATCTGGGCCGTGGTCGCGGTCGCGGCAGGCGCGGTCGGATAGCTCAGCAGGCCGCGCGGCTTGTCAACGCCGTCGCCGCGCAGAAAGGCGTTGGCTTCGGACCGAGCGAACTTCTCGGCGATGCGCTCGGCCAGCCAGCCCTCGACATCAAAGGCCGCATCGTCCAGCAGGCGCTGGCTGGCACGCGGCATCGCGGACAGCTCGTGCACCGGGATGGCGATGCGGTCCAGGGCCGAGTTCGCGGTCTCGACCGTGGCGGCCTCGGTGGCCCAACCGGCGCCCATGTCGCCACGCTCGACCAGCGCCTCATAGACGCTGCCCTCGATGGTCACCACGTTGGCCAGACGGCGCAGCGACGAGGTCGAATGCAGCGTGTTCTGCACGGTCTCGGCAACCTTGGGTGCGGCCAGAAAACCGCCGTCGCTGGCCACCGACAGCGCCTTCTCCTCGATGGCCAGACCGCGCAGGCCGTCATCGTCGCCGCTGCGCAGATAGGCGTTGAACGCCTTCTGGTGGGGCACCTCGACCTCTGCGGTGGCGGACAGGGGCGCGCGGCCCCGCAGGGCGGTCTTGCGGTCGATCATGGTCATACGCTGTTCCTGTGCGTTGAGCTTGGATTGAATATCTTCACGAAAGCCTTTGAGTTCGCTAACGAACCCCATCATGGCCCCCTTCAGGTCGGCGGGCATGTCGCCGCCGCCCGCGGCCTTCACCTCGGTCATGGTCTTCTCCTCGTCACGGTGATCGGGGCCGCGCCCCTGTCGTCGGACCTCCCGCACGGGACTGGTCCGAACCTGGTTGACGGACCGGGATGCGCCCGGTCCGAAATCTCATGCGCCGCGCAGGGCCTGTGCCGCCTGCACGAACAGCGCCGCGACGTCGCGCAGCTCGTCGCTGTCCTTGCGATCCACCTTGGCCTCGGCCAGCATCGGGAAGGTCACCAGCGACACCTCCCACAGCTCGACCTCGGCCAGCACGCGCCGCCCGGCCTTGTCGCGTTCGGCCCGCAGGGTGCGATAGCCGATGGACAGCCCGTCGATCGCACCCGCCTGGATCAGCGCCGCCGCCTCGCGGGCCTGCGCCACGTCGGGCAACAGGCGGCCCTTGACCCATAGGCCCTTGCCGTCCTCTTGGACCTCGTCCCAGACCCCGATGGGTCGGGTCGGGTCGTGCTGCCACAGCATGCGCACCTTGTCGCCGCGCGCCGCGATCCGCGCCAGCGACGCGGCAAACGCGCCGGGCAGCACCGCATCGCCGCCCTGATCGGTCAAACCGAACAGGCTGGCATAGCCTTCGATCACCTGACCGTCGGTTAGCACGGGCGGACCGCCCGCGAACTTCATCTCCAGACCCGGAACCATCCCTCAGCCTCCTTTCGGCGCATAATCTAGAATACCCTGGACGGCCTGCGTCAGGATCACAGCGACCACGCCGTAGACCGTCATCCACAGCCGCCGCTCCAGCCCTTCGATCATCGCCTCGATCCGCTCCAGGCGCTTCTCGACCTGGCCGAACTGCAGCGCCATGATCCGTTCCTGCGCCTCAAGACGCGTGTCGTGCCACAGCCCGTCCTTGACGAAACGCGACCCTTCCATGCCTCACGCCCCGTCCAGGGGCGGCAGGCCCAGCAGGGCGCGCTTTTCCGCATCCGTCAGGAAGCTCGCACCGCTGATGCGGGCCCATTGCTGGTTGCGCTCCTCGGCCAGGGCAGGGATCTGATCCAGATCGGGGCGCAGCTCGATCTCGGCACCCAGATGCTCGGACAGCCACCAGGCGACCGCCGCCGACACCCGTGTCGCCAGCGGCAGCACCGTCAGGCGGAAGAACGCCCGGTGCGCCTCGGCATAGTTCGCATAGGTCGCGTCCCCTGGAATCCCCAGCAGCATGGGCGGCACGCCAAAAGCCAACGCGATCTCGCGCGCCGCCGACAGCTTGGTCTCGTGGAACTCCATGTCGGACGGGCTGAAACCCATCGGACGCCAGTCCAGCCCGCCTTCCAGCAGCATCGGACGGCCCGCATTGCGCGCGCCCTGATGGTTCATCTCGATCTCGCCCACCAGGCGGTCGTACTGCTCGGGGCTCAGCACCCCCTGCCCGTCGATCCCCTTGTAGATGATCGCTCCACTGGGCCGCGCCGCATTGTCCAGCAGCGCCTTGGACCAGGCACTGGCGCTGTTGTGCACGTCCAGCGCGACGGCAGCCGCCTGCATCGGCGACAGACCGTAATGGTCGTCCTGCGGGTGGAACGCCTTGACGTGGCAGATCGGATCGGGGCTGCCGGTCATGTCGAACCGGTGCTTGCGCCCGCCCACCGCATATTCATAGGCCACGGGCCATCCATCCGCACCGGGCACCACGCTCATGCGGTCGGAGCGCAGCACGTGCAGCTCCTCCGGGATGCCCGTGGCGTCCGCGCCCACAGCCTCCAGATAGCCGTTGCCCGACAGCAGGATCTGCCCGAACAGCGCCTCGAACAGCTCGGCCCGACCCTGGCCCGGATTGGGCCTGCGCAGCAGATCCAAAACCGGATGCACCTCATAGCGATGGTCGCGATCCGCGCAGATCATCGGCACGGCCGCCGCGGCCTCGGCGATCAGGCGCACGCTGCGAAAGCCCACCGGGTTCCCCATGAACCCGCCGCGCGTCAGCGTGCCCGTATCCCTGGCCGACCAGACAGGGCGCCCGGACCCGCTGGCGAATGCCACGACCCGGCCCGTCGCACTGGCCTTCCTCTCTGGCGGGGGGGATGATTTCTCCTCCCGCGAAAACAATCGAAACGCCATGCTCGCCTCCATGCCTCAGCCATGCGAAAGGGCCGCCCCCTGCGGGACGGCCCTTCGTCGGTCCGACCTCTCGGACCCGGTTACAATCGCCGCATCTGCGGCCTGCGCCAGCCTGCGGCGGGCTCGATCATCAGCTCATGGACCGCCCAGACCAGGGCATCCAGCCGGTCGGGACTGCCCCGCCCCTCGAACCCGCGCACCGTCATCTGGCACATCTGATCCTCCAAGGCGCCAAGGGCGCCCTTCAGATGCTTGACGCGCCCCTGCTCGTACAGCGCGGCGACGGGCTCTGCTCGCAACCCCTTGCCCCGCGACGCCCGCAGCGCCTTGAACGGGACCAGCGGGTCGATCTGGCGCACAACGCTCTCGACCAGATCGCCGCCCTGGTTCACCTCGGCCACCAGCTTCTCGGCACCGTAGCGGTCCATCGCGGCAATCGCGGCGCGGGCCCAATCTGTGGGCCCGCCCCGGACGCTGGCATCCTCCAGCACATAAGCGCGCCAATCCTTTGGCTCGCCCTGCGTAACGACGCCCGCGACCACGATCCCGCATTCGTCGCTGGCCCGCCCGCCGGTAACCGACGGGTCGACCGCGACGACGATCCGGTCCAGCTTGGGCGCCTCGGCCACCCGCGCGTCTTCCAGCATCGCGGTCGTCCACAGCGCCCCCTCGACATCGTCCAGCAGCAAGCCGTCCAGCTCCTGGCGCCCCAACCGCGTCCCGCCATAGCGGCTCTCGACCTCCGCCAGAAAACTCTCCGCCAGATAGGCGCGGTTCGCATCTGTCGGCGCATGGGTCACCACAGTGCTGGCATTGCCCAGGATGCGCTTCAGCACGCCCACATTGCGCGGCGTGGTGGTGACGACCTGCTGGGGATGCTCGCCAAGCCGCAGCGCGAACTGCAGCATGTCCCAGACATCCTCGGCCTTCTTCCACTTGGCCAGCTCATCGACCCAGGCCGCGTCGAACTGGGGCCCGCGCAAAGCCTCCGGCTCATGCGCGGAATAGACCGTGGCGGTCGCCCCGTTCGCCCAGACCAGCCGCTTGCGGCCCGCCTCCCAGACCGGACGCCGGTCGGGGGGCGAACAGGCCAGGATGCCGCTCTCGCCGAACACCATCACCTCGCGCACCTGGTCGAAGGTCTCGCCGACCAGGGCCACGCGATGGCATTTCCCGGGTGCAGCAGCCGTGGGCCCCTCGACCAGGCTGCGCACCCATTCCGACCCGGCGCGGGTCTTGCCCGCGCCGCGCCCGCCCATGATCACCCAGGACTTCCAGTCGCCCTCGGGGGGCAACTGATGGGGCAGCGCCCAGAACTCGAACAGCCAGGGCAGGCTCATCAGCGCGTTCTGCGACAGCCCGCCCAGAAATTCCTCAACCTCCTCCGGCCCGGCGGAGGCAAGCCAGGCGGCGCCCGATCTCGTCTCGTGCGGCGCCGAGGTCAAGGCTGCCCCCTCCGACGCCGCCCGCGATGTCTTTGCGAAGTTTGTCAACCTTGATCCTTTCCGCCATCAGCAGCTGGACGGCCTCGCGGACCGTCTTCGCCGTCTCCATGGCCTTTTTCAGCTTGGCCGGGTCAAGCTCCCCGGACTTGAGCGCTTCAAGCTCGGCCTGGTGCCCCCGCAGGTCCTTGACGTAATCCCAGAACAGCCAGCGCAGGACGTCGATCTCGTCCTCGCCCTCGGCGATCTCGGGCATCGCGAACCCGGCCTTCTCAGGCTGGGTTCCGGTCACGAAAGGTCCGTCGGTTTTCCCGGCCCCGCCCCATTCCATATCGTTCATGCACTCTGCCCCGCCTCGTGTTCCTGTCCGCACGAGCCAAGAGACGAAAAAAGCGGCCCAAGGGTTTCCCCCGGCCGCTTGCCCACCTCTTCCAGCATGTAAAAGTTCTACCTTAGGGCGTTCGCCAAGTCAATGGATAAACCCATACGTGCATAATATGGCGCATAAACCTTGCGATTACAATGCGATACACTATGCAACACGCCCCTGAATCAGCTTCGCGCGGCCTCGACGAACGCGCGGATCAGCGCAACATCCTTGACGCCCGGTGCACGTTCCACGCCCGAACTGACGTCCACTACAGGCGCCCCCGTCAGGCGCACGGCCTCGGCGACGTTGTCGGGTGTCAGTCCCCCGGCCAGCATCCAGGGGCGCAACCAATGCCGCCCAACCAGCAGCCGCCAATCAAAGGCCAGCCCGTTCCCGCCCGGCAGATCGGCCCCCGCCGGCGGCTTGGCATCCACCAGCAGCATGTCCGCCGCCACGCCGTAATCCATCAGCTGCGGCAGGTCCGCCGGACCCGACAGACCGACCGCCTTCATCACAGGCAGCCCCGTCAACGCCTTGACCTCGGCCACCCGCGCGGTGCTCTCATGGCCGTGCAGCTGGATCACGTCCAGCGCCGTTTGGTCCAGTACCTCTCGCAGCAAATCGTCCGACGGGTCGACGAACAGTCCCACGCGGGCGACCCCAACGGGAACCTCCGCCGTCAGCGCTGCGGCTTGGGTCGCGGTCACTGCACGCGGCGACTTGGGAAAGAACACGAACCCCAGAAAGCGCGCACCGGCATCGACGGCCGCCGCGACATGGCGTTCCTCGGACAGCCCGCAGATCTTGACCTCGGCCACGCTTCAGCGAACCGCAGGCAGGGCCGCGCCTTTGGCGGGGGCAGGCTCGTCCAAGATCGCCAGCACCTCGTCGCGCGGGGCGGCGTGGCGGTCGCGCAGATGCCCGACCTCGCTCTCAAGACGCACGACCTCGGCATTGCGCTGACGCGCCTCGCGGCGGAAATGCGCCTCGCGCAGCCACTCCCAGACCAGACCGGCCAGCATGCCCAAGGCAAAGGCCACGAAGATCACCAGGAACATCGGCACCGTCAGCGACCACGTGCCGCCCAAGTACTGTCCGAAATTGGCCGGGAACGCCGAAAGGGTGACCATGTCACGGTTGGCCAAGGCGACCGCCACCAGCACAAGCGCCAGTGCTGCGACAAAGATCAGACGGATGAAGCGCATTGAATTTCCTCGATATCGCAGACGGGCGGGATGCCCGGTAAACAGGGGCCTCAGGCGTCGCCGTTCAGGCGGTCGCGCAGCAGCTTGCCGGTCTTGAAGAACGGAACGTGCTTTTCGTCAACCTCGACCGATTCACCGGTGCGCGGGTTGCGCCCCGTCCGGGAATCGCGCTTCTTGACAGAGAAGGCGCCGAAGCCGCGCAACTCGACCCGGTCGCCCCGCGCCATCGCGTCGATGACCTCCTCGAAGATCGTGTTCACGATCCTCTCGACGTCGCGGCGGAACAGGTGGGGGTTTTCATCTGAGATCTTCTGGATCAGTTCGGACCGGATCATATGTTCCCCCAATTGGACGGGTCTTCCTGCCGTCAAAGTCAGCACGTCAAACCGCAAGGCCGGTGCAATACCGCCCTTCATGTTTCCGTTCAACGCCCGACAGAAGTCACTGGTTTCATAGCGTTGCCAGCTTTGCCCCAAACGCGCAAGCGGGATGGCGCGCATCCGCTCGGCCGTGGGCAAGAAAAGGCCCGCCCCGGACGAACCGGGGCGGGCAAGGATCGATCGGGTCGGGCCGATCAGCTGTTGCGGTTCAGTGCCGCACCCAGGATGTCGCCCAGGGACGCGCCCGAATCCGAGCTGCCATAGGTGTCGATGGCTTCCTTTTCCTCGGCAATCTCGCGGGCCTTGATCGACAGGCCAAGACGGCGGGTCTTGGTGTCGACGTTGGTCACGCGGGCATCGACCTTGTCGCCGACGCTGAAACGCTCGGGGCGCTGGTCGGCACGGTCGCGGGCTAGGTCGCTGCGGCGGATGAACGACTTGACGCCGTTGTACTCGACCTCGATGCCACCCTCTTCGATCGCGGTGACTTCGGCGGTGACGATGGTGCCACGCTTCACGCCATCAACGGCCTCGGCCATGTTCTCGTTTTCCAACGACTTGATGGACAGGCTGATGCGCTCCTTCTCGACGTCCACGTCCTGGACGACCGCCTTGACGACGTCACCCTTGCGGAAGTCCTGGATCGCGTCTTCGCCGCGGGCATCCCAGCTGATGTCCGACAGGTGGACCATGCCGTCGATGTCGCCTTCCAGGCCGATGAACAGACCGAACTCGGTGATGTTCTTGACCTCGCCCTCGATGACGGTGCCGGTCGGATGGGTTTCGGCGAACACTTCCCACGGGTTGCGCATCGTCTGCTTCAGGCCCAGGGACACGCGGCGCTTGGCCTCGTCGATCTCCAGAACCATCACTTCGACTTCCTGCGAGGTCGAGACGATCTTGCCCGGGTGGACGTTCTTCTTGGTCCAGCTCATTTCCGAAACGTGGACCAGACCCTCGACACCGGCTTCCAGCTCCACGAAGGCGCCGTAATCGGTGATGTTGGTCACGCGGCCCTGGTGGACCGACTCGATCGGGAACTTGTCGGCGACCGTATCCCACGGATCGGCCTGCAGCTGCTTCATGCCCAGGCTGATGCGGTGGCTGTCCTTGTTGATCTTGATGACCTGGACCTTGACGGTCTCGCCGATCGCCAGGATCTCGGACGGGTGGTTGACGCGACGCCAGGCCATGTCGGTGACGTGCAGCAGGCCGTCGACGCCGCCCAGGTCAACGAAGGCACCGTATTCGGTGATGTTCTTGACCACGCCGTCGATCGACTGACCTTCGGTCAGGTTCGCGATGACTTCGGCGCGCTGTTCGGCGCGGCTCTCTTCCAGGATGGCGCGGCGCGACACGACGATGTTGCCGCGGCGACGGTCCATCTTCAGGATCTGGAACGGCTGCTTCAGACCCATCAGCGGGCCGGCATCGCGCACGGGGCGCACATCGACCTGCGAACCGGGCAGGAAGGCGACGGCACCGCCCAGGTCGACCGTGAAGCCGCCCTTGACGCGACCGAAGATGGCGCCTTCGACGCGCTCTTCGCTTTCGTAGGCCTTCTCCAGACGATCCCAGGCTTCCTCGCGGCGGGCCTTCTCACGGCTGATCGACGCTTCGCCGCGGGCGTTCTCGACGCGGTCCAGATAGACCTCGACCTCGTCGCCGACCTTGATGCTGGGCTCTTCGCCGGGATTGGCAAATTCCTTCAGATCGACGCGGCCTTCCATCTTGTAGCCGACGTCGATGATGGCCTGGCCTGCCTCGATGGCAATGACGCGGCCTTTGACAACGCTGCCCTCGTCGGGGGTGTCAATCTCGAGGCTTTCATTCAGAAGGGCCTCGAACTCCTCCATGGTCGCTTTAGCGCACATACGTATTCAGTATCCTTTGTGTCTGTTTTCCGGCCTGACGGTTGGCTCCGCCGGTCTTTATGGTGCCGTTGGGGCAACGCCAAAGGGTCGCGGCATGACGCCCGACCCGTTGGAATGCGGTCTGTTCTGACCATGTCGCCCGTGTGACTGCGGCCCCAATACCCGTGTTTGACGCCAATTTCAACGCCTAAACGCGTCTCCACACGCCCGACGCGCGGCTGTAATCCGCGATCTCGGGGGCGCCGAAATCGCCCGCGTCCATCGGCGCGACATGCCGCTCCAGCCGCAGGTCCGGGCCGTCGATCTCCAGCAGCACGAACTCGTTCTGCCCGTCGGTGATGCGCGCACACAGCGCCGTGCCGGTCTGGATCTGCAGCACGCGCGGATGGCGGCCCGTCGCCAGCAACGCGTCCGTCGCCCAACGGTGCAGATGCCCCGACAGGACCACCTGCACCCCCGACGCCTCAAGCCGGTACAGCGCCTCGGACGCGCGCCGTGCCAGCGCCTTGTCGACGCGCGGCAGCTGTTGCAGCGGGTGATGCAGCGCCACGATATTGGTGCCCATCGCGTCGACATTGCCGATGACGCGGCCGATCTCGCCCTCGCGGATCTTGCCGCGCTGCCAGGCATAGGGATCGGCGCTGTTCAGCGCCATGACCCGCACGTCGCCCGCCCGCCCCACCGGTGTCAGCACGGGACCGAAATGCCGCCGGAACCCCGCAAAGGGCCAGAACATCCGCGCCACAAGGTTCCATGCCGGTACGTCGTGATTGCCCGGCATGCACATCAAGGGCGCCTCGATGCGGTCAAGAAAGGCGCGTGCCTGCCGCATCTGCGGGGGCAGCGCGCGGTGCGTGATGTCGCCGCCGATGACCACCAGGTCGGGGCGCAGCGCCGCGATCCGCGCCAGCAGCGGCTCCTCCAACGCGGCACGGTGAAATCCGAAATGCAGGTCGGTCAGATGAAGGATGCGCGTCACCGGTGGTCAGCCCTTCGGCTGCTCGGTCTTGCTGACCCCGTCGCGGGGCAGCAGAACCTTGAGCCCGTCATGGCGCACCTTCAGCCGGAAGGGGCTCTCCAACGCGGTCTTCTCGCCGTCATGGGCGATCAGCTGGCGCCGCTTGGGCGTCTCGATGGTCAGCTCGTCCGTCAGGATCAGGTCGAAGTCGTCGTTCTTGGCGCTCTTGCCCATCGCCATGCGCAGGGCGGACCGCATCAACGGCAGGGGGTGCTTCGCCTTGGCGATCAGCACCGCGAATTCGCCGCGCCGGATCTCCTCCGCCCCCTCCAGCCCAAAGCTGTCCAACTGATAGGCGCTGCGCGCGACAAAGACCAAGGCACTGGTATAGCGGCTCTCCTGCCCGTCGACGCGGGCGACAAGCTGCATCGGGCGCCGCAGGCGCCGCAGCGCCACCAGCACCGACCAATAGGCCGCCATCCGCGACCGCCCCCACCGCTTGTAGATCCCCTCGCGCGTCTTCAGGATCTGCGGATAGGCGCCCAGACTGACATTGTTCAGAAAGATCAGCCCGTTGACGTCGCCGACATCGACCGCCTCGACCCGGGCGTCCAAAATCGTGTCCAGCGCCTCCTCGACGGTCTCTCCGACGCCCAGGTCGCGGGCAAAATAATTGAACGTCCCGCCCGGCAGGACGCCCATCACGACGTCACGATCAACCAGCGCACCGGCCACCGCCGATTGCGTGCCGTCGCCACCCGCGGCGATCACCAGATCGAACCCCTCGGTCGCGACCTTGCGCGCCAGCGCGGGCAGGTCGCTCCCCTTCCGGCTCTCGCGCAGCGCGAAACTGCCGCAGGCCGGAGCGAGCCGTTCGTTCAGCATGTCGCGCAGTTCGACATGCTTCTTCTTGCCCGATCCGCGGTTCATCACGACACAGACCTTGGCACCGGCCAGGTCGAACCCATCGGTCTTGTGCTGCATCGTTGGACTGTCCCCGGCCGTGATTGTCATCTGCTGGGCACCGAACACGCGACCCCGCCGCAGGGTTGCATCTACAGCAGCCGGGCCGCCGCCTCGGCCGACGGTTTCAGCCCCTGCCCGCCGCCGCCGACAAAGGCGATCAGCTGTTCGCGCATCCGCGGCTCCCAGAAATCGCGCAGATGGGCGGCGATCTTTTCGGGTGCTGCGCCGCCGGGCTGGGTGTCAAAGAAACCGGCGATTTGGTTGACCATCAGGACCATCTTGTCAGGCGACATCGGACACCTCGGCGCGCAGCCGTTCGGGGTGGGAAAACAGATCAAAGCCCTCGCCGCGGGCAAAGGCCGCCAGGGTGATGCCCGCGCCCTGCGCCAGCCGCAGCGCATGGGCGGTAGGGGCGGACACGGCGATCAGCACCGCGCCCCCGGCCAAGGCGCATTTCTGCACCATCTCGACGGACACGCGGCTGGTCAGCACAAAGGCGCCCTGCCCCGCATCCATGCCCTGCCGCGCCATCGCGCCGATCAGCTTGTCCAAGGCGTTGTGGCGGCCCACATCCTCGCGCGCCAGCACGATCCCCCGTCCGGGGATCATGAAGCCCGCCGCATGGACCGCACGGGTCCGGTCATGCAATGGCTGCCAGCCGCGCAGATCGTCAGTCGCCCGCGCAATCTGGCTCGCATCCAGCACCGGCCCAGCGCCCGACAGGTCGGGCAGCGCGCGCACCGCCTCCTCAAGGCTGTCGATCCCGCACAGCCCGCAGCCCACCGGCCCCGCCATGAAGCGGCGCCGCGCCGCCAGCGCGTCGGTGCGGTCATCCGCGATCCACATCTGCGCCTCGACGCCGCGGGGATGGGCCAGAACCTCCAGCCGCTCGATCTGGGCCGGGTCGGTCACGATCCCCTCGGTCAGGGAAAAGCCCACCGCGAAATCCTCCAGATCCGCGGGCGTCGCCATCATGACGGCCTGGGTCGATCCGCCATAGACCATCGCCACGGCCGTCTCCTCCGGCAGGGTCCGGGTGACATCCGCGCGGCTGGCCGCGCGGACATGGGTGGCGGGGGCTTGGGTCGTGGGGTCGGGCAGGTTCATCGTCACTCCGCGGCTGACAGGATCCGCCGCGACCTTTCGGCCTGTGCAGTATAGCGCTCCTGCCAGTCCGACGGACCGTTCGAGGGGCTGACCTGCACCGCGGTGACCTTGTATTCCGGGCAATTCGTCGCCCAGTCCGAAAAATCGGTCGTCACCACGTTAGCCTGCGTCGCCGGATGGTGGAAGGTCGTATAGACCACCCCCGGCGACACCCGTTCGGTCAGCGTCACCATCAGCGTGGTTTCCCCCGCCCGGCTGGCCAGCCGGACCCAGTCGCCGTCGCGGATGCCGCGGGTTTCGGCGTCATGCGGATGGATCTCCAGCACGTCCTGGCCGTGCCAGGCGGTGTTCTCGGTCCGCCGGGTCTGCGCGCCCACATTGTACTGCGACAGGATGCGACCGGTGGTCAGCAACAGCGGGAACCGCGGTCCGGTGCGTTCGTCGGTCGGGATGTATTCGGTGATCACGAAATGCCCGCGCCCCGACTGGAACCCGTCGACATGCATCAGCGGCGTGCCCGTGGGCGCGGCCTCGTTACAGGGCCACTGCACCGAGCCCAGCTCCTCCAGCCGCTCATAGCTGACGCCCGCAAAGCTGGGCGTGGTCGCGGCGATCTCGTCCATGATCTGGGACGGGTGGGTGTAATGCCAGCCCGCCCCCATCGCGTTGGCCAGCATCTGGGTAATCTCCCAGTCCTCATAGCCGTTGCGGGGCGCCATGACCTTGCGCACGCGGTTGATGCGGCGTTCGGCATTGGTGAAGGTCCCGTCCTTCTCCAGGAAGGACGACCCGGGCAGAAAGACATGGGCATAGTTCGCCGTCTCGTTCAGGAACAGGTCGTGGACGATCACGCATTCCATCGCGGCAAGGCCCGCCGCCACGTGATGCGTGTCGGGATCGGATTGCAGGATGTCCTCCCCCTGGCAGTAGAGACCCTTGAAGGTCCCCTCGACCGCGGCATCCAGCATGTTGGGAATGCGCAGGCCCGGCTCGGGGTCGATCTGGACCCCCCAGGCGTTCTCGAAGATCGCGCGCACGTCGGGCATCTTGACGTGGCGGTATCCCGGCAGCTCGTGCGGGAACGACCCCATGTCGCAGGCGCCCTGCACGTTGTTCTGACCGCGCAGCGGGTTCACGCCCACGCCGGGCCGCCCGATATTGCCGGTCAGCATCGCAAGGTTCGCGATCGCCATCACGGTCGTCGACCCCTGGCTGTGCTCGGTTACGCCCAGCCCGTAATAGATCGCGCCATTGCCACCCGTCGCGAACAGCCGCGCGGCGGCGCGCAGCTCTGCGGCGGGCACGCCGGTCAGCGTTTCGGTCGCCTCGGGGGCGTGGCGGGGATCGGTGATGAACTCGGCGTAATGCTGGAACTCGTCCCAATCACAGCGGTCGCGGATATAGGCCTCGTCCATCAGCCCCTCGGTCACGATCACATGTGCCATGGCGCTGATGACGGCGACGTTGGTTCCGGGGCGCAGCGGCAGGTGATGGAATGCCTCGACATGCGCGGACCGCACGATGTCGGTGCGGCGCGGATCGACGACGATCAGCTTGGCCCCCTGGCGCAGGCGCTTCTTCAGGCGGCTGGCAAAGACCGGATGGCCGTCCGTCGGGTTGGCCCCGATGATCAGCACCACGTCGGTCTGTTCCACAGAATCGAAATCCTGTGTCCCGGCCGAGGTGCCGAAGGTCTTGCCTAGCCCATACCCCGTGGGCGAATGGCACACCCGCGCGCAGGTGTCGGTGTTGTTGTTCAGGAACACAGCACGGGTCAGCTTCTGGACCAGATAGGTCTCCTCGTTGGTGCAGCGGCTGGAGGTGATGACCCCCACCGACCGCCGCCCATGCCGTTCTTGGATCCCGCGCATCCGGTCGGCGGCAAAGGCCAGCGCCTCGTCCCAGGCGACCTCGCGCCACGGGTCCTCGATCCGCTCGCGGATCATCGGTTTAAGGATGCGGTCCTGGTGGGCGGCATAGCCATAGGCGAACCGCCCCTTGACGCAGCTGTGCCCGCGGTTCGCCTTGCCGTGCTTGTAGGGCACCATGCGCACCAGCTGGTCGCCGTTCATCTCGGCCTTGAAGCTGCAGCCGACGCCGCAATAGGCGCAGGTGGTGATGACCGACCGCGTGGGCGTGCCCAGTTCGGCCACCGACTTCTCCTGCAGGGTCGCGGTCGGGCAGGCCTGCACGCAGGCACCGCAGCTGACGCAATCGCTGGAGAAGAAATCGTCGGCGCTGGTCCCGGCGCTGACGCGGCTGTCAAAGCCCCGGCCCTCGATGGTCAGGGCGAACGTCCCCTGCACCTCGTCGCAGGCCCGCACGCAGCGCGAACAGACGATGCACTTGCTGGGATCATAGGTGAAATAGGGGTTGGAGTTGTCCTTGGGAATGAACTGCGGGTTGTCATGCCCCCCGCGCAGCCGGGCCTCGGCCTGCGACCGCGCGCCCGTTCCCGACGGATCGAAATGGTTGTCGCCCGGCGCATAGCGGACGTCGCGCAGGCCCACCTGCCCGGCCGTGTCCTGCAACTCGCAAGCGCCATTGGCCGAACAGGTCAGGCAATCCAGTGGGTGGTCGCTGATATACAGCTCCATCACGCCCTTGCGCAGCTTGCGGATCTTGGCCGACTGCGTGTGAACCACCATCCCCTCCGCCACGGGGGTCGTGCAGGATGCGGGCGTGCCGCGCCGCCCCTCGATCTCGACCACGCACAGGCGGCACGACCCGAAGGCCTCCATGTTGTCGCTGGCGCACAGCTTGGGGATCTGCACGTCGGCCATCATGGCAGCGCGCATCACCGACGTTCCCTCGGGCACGATCACCGCGATGCCGTCGATGGTCAGGGCGACCGGGGCGCCGCTGCGCGCAGGCGTGCCCATGTCGCGGTCGTCGCCGGGCGCGAATTCCGGGATGATGAAGTCTTTCATTCCGCGGCCTCCTTATGGGTGGCGAAATCGTCGGGAAATTGCGTCAGCGCGGACATGACCGGATAGGGCGTGAAGCCGCCCAGGGCGCACAGCGACCCGTCCTTCATCGTCTCGCACAGATCGGTCAGCAGGGCGGCAGCACCCGGATCGCCCGCGGCGATGCGGTCGATCGTCTCGACCCCGCGCACGGCGCCGATCCGGCAGGGCGTGCACTTGCCGCAGGATTCGACGGCGCAGAACTCCATCGCGAAACGCGCCATCTGCAGCATGTCGGCGCTGTCGTCGAACACGACCAGACCGGCATGGCCGATCAGCCCGCCCGCGGCATCGAAATCCTCGTATCCCATCGGCGTGTCGAACTTGCTGACGGGCATATAGGCGCCCAGCGGCCCGCCGACCTGCACGGCCTTGACCGGACGCCCGGTCGCGGTGCCGCCGCCGATGTCGTTGACGACCTCGCCCAGCGACATCCCGAAGGCGGTCTCGAACAGGCCGCCGCGCGCGACGTTGCCGGCGATCTGCAGGGTCACGGTGCCCCGCGACCGCCCCAGCCCGAAATCGGCATAGGCCTGCGCGCCCCGTTCGAAGATCACCGGGACGGTGGCCAGGCTGATGACGTTGTTGACGACCGTGGGCTTGCCCAGGAACCCTTCCAGCGCGGGCAGCGGGGGCTTGGCGCGCACCGTGCCGCGCTTGCCCTCCAGGCTGTTCAGCAGGCTGGTCTCCTCTCCGCAGACATAGGCGCCGGCGCCGACCCGCACCTGCATGTCGAAGGCCCGCCCCGAGCCCAGCACATCCGCACCCAGCATGCCGCGCTGGCGGGCGATGACGACCGCGCGTTCCAGCACGTCAATCGCCACGGGGTATTCCGACCGCATGTAGACATAGCCGCGCGTCGCCCCGACCCCCAGGGCGGCGATCGCCATCCCCTCGATCAGGGTGAAGGGATCACCCTCCATGATCATCCGGTCGGCGAAGGTGCCGCTGTCGCCCTCGTCGGCATTGCAGACGATATATTTCTGATCGGCGACCGCATCGGCCACGGTCTTCCACTTGATACCGGTCGGAAAGCCCGCGCCGCCGCGCCCGCGCAGCCCGCTGGCCGTGACCTCGGCCACGATGGCCGCGCCCTCCATGCCGATCGCGCGGCGCAGCCCCGCCAGACCGCCATGGCGTTCGTAGTCGTCCAGGTCCAGCGGGTCGATCAGCCCGCAGCGCGCGAATGTCAGCCGCGTCTGGCGCGCGAAGAAGGGAATGTCCTCGACCCGGCCAAGGCAGGGCAACGTGCCATCCAGCAGCGCGCCCACATCGGCGGGCGTCACCGGGCCATAGGCCAGACGCCGGCCGTCGGCCTCGATCTCGACCAGGGGCTCCAGCCAGACCATGCCGCGCGACCCGTTGCGCACGACCTGGGCATCCAGACCCCGCGCGGCGATCTGCTGCGACAGGGCGTCGGCGACGGCATCGGCACCCAGCGCCTTGGCGGCACTGTCCAGGGGAACAAAGATCCTCATCGTGCGGCCTCCAGCGCGGTGACCAGCCGGTCGCCGTCGACCCGCCCCATCAGCTGCCCGTCCAGCATCGCGGCCGGACCGCAGGCGCACAGGCCCAGGCAATAGACCGGCTCGACCGTCACGGCCCCATCGGCGGTGGTCCCGTGCCAGTCCACGCCCAGCCGGTCCAGAACGCCCGCGGCCATCGCGGCGCCGCCCATCGACTGGCAGGCCTCGGCGCGGCAGATCTTCAGGATGTGACGCCCGGCGGGATGGTCGCGGAAATCGTGATAGAAGCTGATGACGCCATGCACCTCGGCCCGGCCCAGGTTCAGCACGTCGGCCAGCACCGGCACGGCGGCCTGCGGCACATGCCCCCATTCCGCCTGGATCGCATGCAGCATCGGCAGCAGCGGCCCCTCCAGCGCAGTCAGGGGGGTGACGACATCGCGGATCTCGTCCGCGGTCGGGGCTGGCGCGTCGTTCAGCATGGCTGGCCTTTCAGATATCCGTTCCCCAGAAGACAGCGGGGATCATCTGAAATCAATATCGCAGTTCCGTTGAACGATAGAGAGTTTCTATCAAACCATGCGCCGCGCCTCGCTCAGCAGCGCCTCCAGAACCGGCGTGTGCGGCTCTCTCCAAGGGGCGATCAGGCCCACGGCGTGGCCCGGTGCCGATCCCTCCAGCGCAATCAGGCGCAAGGGTTTGCCCTGCGTCAGGAAACCGGCGATATCCTCGGGCAGGATGGTCAGCCAGCCACCCGCCATCACATGCGACACCAGCACCACGGTCGAATTCGATTCCACCGTGGCCTGCGGCACCACGCCTGCGGCAGTCAAGGTGCGGTTGATGATGCGGCGGTTCTGCATGTCCTGGGACAGAAGGCACAGCCGCTGACCGTCCAGATCAGACCACGCGACCTGCGCCTGCGCCGCCAGCGGATGATCCTGATGTGCGACCAGCAGATAGCGTTCGTCGTACAGCGGTACACTGCTGACCCGGCCCAGCGGTTCGTTGTCCAGATACGAGATGCCGGCATCCACCTCCAGGTCGTCGATCATCTGCAGGATTTCGGCCGAGGTGCGCGACAGGATGGTGAAGCCCACGTTCGGATGCGCCGCCCCGAACCGGGCGCTGATCCGCGCGGCCCAGGTCAGCGCGGTGGGGATGACCGCGATGCGCAGCCGGCCCGACAGGCCGTGGCGGACGGCCCGCATCTCGTCGCGCAGCTGGCGGGTGTCGCCCACGATGCGCCGCGCCCAGACCAGGGCCTGCTGCCCCTCGGGCGTCAGCCCGCCATAGCGCGATCCGCGAAAGATCAGCAGGACGCCCAGGCTCTCCTCCAGCTGCTTGATCCCGGCGGACAGCGTGGGCTGGGTCACGCCGATGGTCGCGGCGGCGCGGCCAAAATGGCCCTCCTTGGCCACGGCCAGGAACATCTCCAGCTTGTCGATCATGCGCGGTCCCCCTTTGGCTGCCATCAGGCGCCTCCGTGTGGGCGCGGTCAAGGACTTGCCGCGCGGGCCGTCGCGGGTCAGGGTCGGGGCATGACAGATATCTTACTGATCCACGGGGCATGGCACGGCGGCTGGTGCTGGGACCGGACCGCGGCCCTGCTGCGGGCGCAAGGCTGGCGCGTGGCCTGTCCCGATGTGGCGGGCGACACCCTGGCCGCCTGCGCCGCGGCCCTGCCCTGGGCGCCCGTGGTCGTGGGTCATTCCCTGGGCGGCATGCTGGCCGAGGCGATGGACCCGGCACCGCGGGTGCTGATCCACCTGTGTTCCTATCTACCGCTGCCGGGCGACAGCGTGGCGTCGCTGGACCGGCTGATCCCCGCGCCGCCCCGGAACTGGCCGCGCGACGACCTGGGGCGGCTGGTTCTGCCGCCGGACGCCGCGCGGGCGATGCTGTATGACGATTGCCGCGACGCCGATCTGTCCCGCCTGCGGGCCCAGCCGGTCGGCCCGCTGCGCGACCGGCTGCCCGGACCGCGCAAGCAGACCACCCGCCACTATGTCCTGTGCGACCGGGACCGCGCCATCCTGCCTGCCGCGCAGCGCGCGATGCTGGACCGCGCGCCGGTCGATCACCTGCACCACCGGCCCTGGGGGCATTCGCCCTTCCAGTCCGACCCGCAGGCTCTGGCCGACCTGATCGATACGATCGCGCGCTAGGGTGCGGGAACGGCCACCACCGCCAGGCAGTCGCCGGTCTGCACCAGCCCCGGAAAGTGCCGCGCAGCCAGCAGGCCGGGGCGGTTCGCGCAGACCGTCACGGGCGCGACGCCGGTGCGGTCCACGGGCCAGATGCAGGCCAGCGGCTGCCCCTCGGCCACGTCCTGACCCAGATCGACCAGGGGATGCAGCAGCCCGCCCTGGGGCGCGAAGTGGAAGCAGGCATCGTCGGGCATGTCCAGCATGCGGCTGTCGTCCACCCCCTCGACCGGGCCGGACAGGATGCCCGCGTGGCGCAGTACGTTGCGCGCCCCGCGCAGCGCGATGGACACGGTCGCCGCAGTGGCCGTGCCACCGCCGCCCAGTTCCGTGGTGACGAAGACCTTGCCCTGCTGTTCCACGGTCGTGTCGAACATGCCAACCGCGTCGATTTCCCGCATCATCATCGACCAAGGCGTACCGAAGGCCCGCATCGCGGCCACGCAGGCCGCCTGCTGATCCGCGTCGTCCAGGTAATGCGCCGCGGCATAGGGAAGGAAGTCCAGCGTCTTGCCCCCCGAATGGTAATCCAGCACCAGGTCGGCGGCGGGCACCAGGACCGTCGCAAGGTAATCCGCGATCTTCTGTGTGACCGAACCGTCGGGGCGCCCCGGAAAGGCGCGGTTCATGTTCACCCCGTCGATGGGGCTGACCCGCGTGCCCGCCGCGACCGCGGGCGCGTTCATCGCGGGCAGGATGATCACGCGGCCCATCACCTGCGCGGGCTCCAGTTCCCATGCCAGCTGCTGCAGCGCCAGGGGGCCTTCGTATTCGTCGCCGTGATTGCCCCCGGTCAGCAGCGCGGTCGGCCCGTCGCCGCCGCGGATCACCGTCAGCGGGATCATCACGCTGCCCCAGGCGCTGTCGTTGCGGCTGTAGGGCAGGCGCAGAAAGCCGTGATGCTTGCCCGGCGCGTCCAGCGGGATGGTGGGCGTGATCGCGGTCATCCCTTCACCAGCATCCGGCGCGGCAGGGTGCAGAACAGGTCGGGCGCGCCATCGGTGATGATGATCGATTCCGTCGTCTCGTACCCCCAGTCGTCCATCCACAGCCCTGTCATGAAATGAAACGTCATGCCCGGCTTCAGCACGGTCTTGTCGCCCCGGCGCAGCGACATGGTGCGTTCGCCCCAGTCGGGCGGATAGGACAGGCCGATCGGATATCCGGTGCGGTTGTCCTTGACGATGCCGTGGCGGTCCAGCACCCGGAAGAAGGCGTTGGCGACATCCTCGCAGGTGTTGCCGGCGCGGGCGGCCTCCAGCCCTTCGTCCATGCCCTCCAGGACGGCCTTCTCGGCCTCCAGCATGGCGTCGGGGGGCGTGCCCAGAAAGATCGTGCGCGACAGCGGCACGTGATAGCGCTGATAACAGCCGGCAATCTCGAAGAACGTGCCCTCCTCGGGCTTCATCGGCTGGTCGTCCCAGGTCAGGTGCGGCGCGCCCGCATCCGGCCCCGACGGCAGCAGCGGCACGATGGCCGGATAATCGCCGCCATGCCCCGACCATTCGTCATAGCGCAGGCCCGCATCATAGATCTCGGCCACCAGGTCGCATTTGCGCATGCCGACCTCGACCTTGTCGGCGATGCGGCGGTGCATGCGTTCGACGATGCGCGCGGCCTTGCGCATGTATTCCAGCTCCTTCTCGGTCTTGACGGCGCGCTGCCAGTTGACCAGCGACGCGGCATCCGTCAGCCGCGCATCTGGCAGGCCCGCCGCCAGGCAGGCATGGGCCTTGGCCGAATACCAGTAGTTGTCCATCTCGACCCCGATGGTGCCGCGGTTCCAGCCCAGATCGGTCAACCGCGCGGCCAGGTATTCCATCGGGTGACGCTCGGTCGATTGGACGTAATGATCGGGATAGCCGATGATCGCGTCCTCGGGCATCCAGACGGTGCGCAGCGCGCCCTGCGCGTCCTGCCCGCGCCCGAACCAGACGGGCGGGCCCGACGGCCCGACGATCACGCATTGATGGACATAGAACGACCAGCCGTCATAGCCGGTCAGCCAGGCCATGTTGGACGGGTCGCTGACGATCAGCGCGTCCAGGCCCTGGCGCGCCATGCGGGCGCGGGTACCGGCCAGCCGGGCCTCGTATTCCTCGGTCGCGAAACGTTCGGGCGTGCGTTGCAGTTCGGGCATGGGACGGACCTTGCGTCGGGGGGTGAATTACCAGCTGCGGGTGCGAAACAGCGCGCCCGGCCCGCGACCCGGGATGCGCGCGCGGTCCAGCATCGCCCAGAACAGCGCCTGGTTCGAGGTGACGACCGGTTTGCCCAGCAGCCCCTCCAGCGTGTCGATCAGGTCCAGCGCGGGCAGCGCGGTGCAGGACATGAACAGCGCCTGCGCATCGGGGTGGTCGCTGGCCAGCGCCATCTCGGTGATCTCGGTCGGGTTCAGCATGGCCATGTCGCGGTCGTCGGCATGACCCATCGACGACCGGCGGACGACGTCGATGCCATGCGACGCGAAATGATTGCCGACCAGGTCGGTCGTCGCCGCCAGATAGGGCGTCATCAGCGCGACCCGCGCCACCCCCAGCGCCGCGAACGCCCGCAGCGCCGCGCCCGCAGGCGTGGTCACCGGCGCGCGCCCCCCGGCCAGCGCATCCATCGTGTCGCCCAGCACCGCCGCGGCGGAGGTGCAGCCGAAGCCGATGCCCGACAGCGCCACGCCCGGCACCAGCAGATCCACCGCGGCGCGCAGGCGCGGGCCGGTGGCGCGCAGGTTGTCCTCGGTCGTGGGGTTGTCGAAGGCGATGCGCGTGACGTGCAGCCGGGTTCCGGGCGGCATCAGGCTGGCCGCGTCACCCTCGATCGTAAGGTCGGTGGCCAGGGCCACCAGCCCGAACCGGTTCAGATTGTCCTGCATGCGGCTCCCCTTACCCGTCGATAGACAGGTCGCGCAGGAACAACGCGATCTGCGGGAAAAAGATCAGCAGGACCGATACCGTCAGCAGCATGATCACGAAGGGCGGCGTGCCGCGGATGACCTCCCAGTAGGGCCGGCGGAACACCGCGATGGCCGTGAAGATATCGCAGCCGAAGGGCGGCGTGGCGCTGCCGATGGCGACCTGCAGGGTGATGATCGTGCCGACCAGCACCGGGTCCAGCCCCGTCGCCTGCACCACCGGCGCAAAGATCGGCACCAGCACCAGGATCACCACGATCGGGTCCACGAACATGCAGCCGATGAAGAACGCGATGGAGATGGTGAACAGCACGCCATAAGGGCCCATGCCGTCGATGCCGATGCCGGCCAGGATCTCCTGCGGGATCTGGGCGAAGCTGATGACATAGCTGAAGGCCGCGCCGGCGCCGACCAGGATAAACACCACCGCGGTGATCAGCCCGGTCGATTTGGCGGTCGCGAACAGCTGGCGGGGCGACACCTCTCGAAAGACCAGCATCTCCAGCACCAGGGCATAGAGGACGCAGGCGGCCGCCGCCTCGGTCGGAGAGAAGACCCCGCCATAGATGCCGCCGATGATCAGCACCGGAAAGCCCATCGGCCAGATGGCCCGGCGCACGGCGCGCAGCCGGTCGGGCCAGGGCATGCGCGGTTCCGTCGGCACGTCGTGGCGCACCGCATAGACATAGGAGTAGATCGAGAACATCACCAGGATCAGCAACCCCGGCCCGATCCCCGCCAGGAACAGTTCCGCAATCGACGTGCCCGACACGACGCCATAGATGATCATGCCGATCGACGGAGGGATCAGGAAGGCGATGTCGGATGCGTTCACGATCAGCGCAAGCGTAAAGGAATCGCTGTAGCCCGCCTTCAGCAGGCGCGGCCGCATCGGGCCGCCCACCGCAACGACCGTAGCCTGCGTCGACCCCGACACCGCGCCGAACATGGTGCAGGCCCCCGCGGTCGAGATGGCCAGCCCGCCCTTGACGTGGCCCAGAAAGGCCATGACCACGTCGATCAGGCGGCCCGCGGACTGGCCGCGGGTCATGATCTCGGCCGCGAAGATGAACATCGGCACCGCGATCAGGCTGGCGGGCTGGATGCCCGCGATGACCTGCTGGACCAGCGTCTCAAGGTGGCCGATGCCGCCGAAGATCGCGACGAAGCCCACGACCGACGCGACGATCAGCGGAACCATCATCGGAAAGCCCAGCAGCAGCAGCACGATCATCGTGCCCAGGATGGCGGTGGTCATGCGTCGGCGTCCTTCTGCGGCAGGTCGTACCCGTCGCGCACGGCGGTCGACAGCCAGATCTCGGGGTCCCTGAGGTTCTTCAGCGCGGTCAGCGCGTATTGCAGGCCGGTCAGGAAGAAGCCGGCGGGAACCCAGACGATGATCCACCATTGCGGGATGCGCAGCGCGGGCAGAACCCTGCCCCGGCCCGCCTGGCTCATGACATAGGACAGCGCGAACCACGCCAGCACCAGCAGCAGCACCGCCGTCAGCGCCGAAATCGCCACCAGCATCGCCTTGCGCGCCTTGGGCGGCAGCGCGTCGGTGATGGCCGACATGCGGATATGGCGCCCGTGCCGCGCGGCATAGGACATGCCTGCGAAGGTCACCATGACGATCAGGGCCTGGTTGACCTCCTCGGCGAAATAGAGCGAGCGGCCAAAGACGAAGCGGCCGACGACATTGGCGACGGTGTTGAACGCCATCGCCAGCACGCCGATCGCCAGGGCCACGGCCTCCAGCCGGGCGATGGCGCGGTCGGCCACGCCCAGGACGCCGGGCAGACCGGATTCGTACAGCGCATCGTCGATGTCGTCCTGCGCCTGCGTCGCCTCGGCCGCGGCAAGGATGTCCGGGTCGTCCGCCGGGCCTGGGGGCCGGTCACCTTTGGTCTCTGGCGTCATGGCCACCTGTCCATCATCGTTCGCTTAGGCGCCCCGCCCCGCAGGCCGGGACGGGGCACCGGGATCAGCCCTGGGCCGCGGCGGACAGGTCCGCCTTCATCTGGTCCAGAACCTCCTGTGCGCGGGGACCGCCGATCTCCAGGAAGGTCTCCTCGACCTGGGCGGCGGTGTCGCGGAAGGGCGCGCGCTGCTCCTCGGTCAGGGTGGTCACGGTGACCTCGGGGCGGTCGGCGGTGATCTTCTCCAGCGACGCCTCGGTCAGGCCCTGCTGATATTCGATGATGTGGTCGAACGCCGCCTTGGCCGCGTCGCGGACCACCTGCTGGTCCTCGGGGGACAGGCCATCGAAGAACTCCTGGTTGGCCATCAGCGCGGTGGTGAAGTTGTTGTGGCCCAGCCGCGTGATGTGGTCCTGGACCTCGTACATCCGGGTGGATTCGATGAAGAAGGCCGGGTTCTCCTGCGCATCGACGATTCCGGTCTGCAGGCCGCCATAAACCTCGCCCCAAGGCAGCGGCGTCGGCGTGGCGCCGAAGGCCTGATAGCTGCTGACCAGTAGCGGGTTGGTCATCACCCGCACCTTGACTTCGTCGAAATCGGCCGGCGCCGCGATGGGCCGGTTCGAGGTGACCATCACCTCGCCCTCGGGGTACATGCTCAGCAGTTCCAGCCCCTGCTGGGCGTACAGCTCGGGGAAGATCGTGTTGATCGCCTCGGAATTGCGGAAGAAGGCGAACAGCTGGTCGTCATCCTCGGGCAGCAGATAGGGCACGAAGAACACCTGCGCCTCGGGGATCAGCGATCCGGTGAAGCCGGGCGACTGGTTCACGAACTGCAGGATGCCCGACTGGGTCTGTTCCATGATGTTGTCGGATTCGCCTAGCGTGCCGAAGGGGAACAGCTGGACCTCGTGGTCGGAATTGGCCTCGACCTCCTCCTTGAATTTCTGGGCATAGACGCCCTGAACCTCGTCCAGCGCCTCCTCGAAGGCATAGCGCCAGGTGTCGGCCATGGCGGCCCCCGGTCCCAGGATCAGGGCGGTCAGGCTGGCGGTGGCAAGGCGGAATGCGGGGCGGGTGGTGATGGTCATGATACCTCCTGTTGGGGCGGGCCCTGCGCGCGGATCGCACGGGCCCTTCTGCGGCAGGATTCGGACCTTTCGGACCGTTCCGATTGGACCCGATGGTTCGGGACAAGCGGAATCCAAGTCAATTGATGTATTAAATCATGACAATTCTGACCGCGAGAGTCAAACAGGTCGCCCGATTGTCCTGCCCTCAGCCCGGAAGGACTGCCGAGACGATGCGCAGCGCCTGTTCAAGATCGCGCGTCGTGGCCCCGCCCAGCGACACGCGCAGCGCCGGCCCCTGGGGCAGGATCGCAAAGCCCGCGCCGGGCGCCAGCGCGACCTGGTGGGACAGCGCGGTGGCCAGGGCCGCGCCTTCGTCGGTGCCGGGGTCCAGCGGCATCCAGCGGTGCAAACCGTGCAGGAACCCCTGCGCACGCTGGCCCAGGACGCGCACCGCCAGCCGGTTCCTTGCGGCCAGTTCGCTGCGCTGCGCCGCCAGCAGCGCGTCGGCCGTGCCGCCGGTGATCCAGTCATGCGCGATCTCGGCCATCAGGGGCGTGGCCATCCAGGCCATCGACAGGTGCCGGTTCAGCGCGGCCTCTGCCATTTTTTCGGGCATCGCCAGAAAACCCAGGCGCAGGCCAGGCGACAGGCATTTCGACAGGCCCGTGAAATAGAAGCTGCGCTCCGGCGCGAATCCCGACAGGGCGGGCGGGCGGCGCGGCGGCATCGGCCCCGTGGGGTCGCTTTCCAGGATCATCAGCCCGGCCTGGGTCGCGGCGCGGGCCAGGGCCTCGCGCCGGTCTCGGTCCATCACCCGCGCCCGCGGCCCCCCGCCCGAGGGCAGCAGGAACACCGCCTTCATCCGCCCGCCCGCCGCCCGCGCGGCCCGGATCAGCGCGTCGGGGTCCATGCCGTGTTCGTCGTCGGGGATGCCCTGCAGGCGCAGGTGCAGATGCTGGGCCGCGGGCCGCAGCGTGTGGCAGGTGGCGGATTCGGTCGCGATGATGTCACCCGGCAACGCCACGCATTGCAGCGCCACGAACATCGCAGGCGTGGTCCCGTTGGTGATCAGGATCCGCTGCGCCGGGACCACCATCCCGCAGCGCGCCAGCCACGCCGCGGCCATGCCGCCATACAGCGACATCGTCTGGCGCGGGCGAAAGGACAGCATCGCCGGATCGGGCAGACGGTCCGACAGGCGCAGCAACGTCTCGCTCCAGGCCGTGCGGATCTGGGGCAGCGCTACGGGGGTCATCATCGACAGGTCGATCGGCGGGCGGTCGGTGGGCGCGCGGAACCACGGCACCTCGATCGTCTCGCGCGGGCCGGATCGCACGAAGCTGCCGCGCCCGACCTCTCCCGAGATCAGGTCGGCGCGGATCAGCTCCTCGTACGCGCGGCTGACGGTCTGGACGCTGACGCCCAACTGCCAGGCCAGGTCGCGATGCGGCGGCAGGCGCGTGCCGGGCGGCAGGCTGCCCGCGTCGATCGCCGCGGCGATACCCTGGGCCAGGCTGCGATAGGCGGGGCGGGTGATGTCGGTGCGTCTCAGGGGCCAGTGGGACATGGGATGCAGGATCGCCCGCCGCGCGCGGATTGACAAGCGGGCCGCGCGCGGGAACATGCGCGCCATGATCCCGCCCCGCAGCCTGCGCCTGGACGACCGCGACATCGCCATCCTGGCGGTGCTGTCGCGCGAGGGGCGCATCACCAAGACCGACCTGGCCGCCCGCGTGAACCTGTCGCCCACCCCCTGCTGGGACCGGATGCGGCGGCTGGAACAGGCGGGCCTGATCCGGGGATACCGCGCCCAGATCGACCTTGCCGCCCTGGGGCCGCATGTGCAGGTCTTCGTCACGGTCGAGCTGGACCAGCACCGCAGCGAAAGCTTTCAGCGGTTCGAGGCGGTGATCGCGCGCATGGACGCCGTCACCGGCTGCTGGGCGATCGGCGGGGGGTTCGACTATCTGATGTCGGTGATCGCCCCCGACGTGGCCGCGTTCCAGGGGGTCATGGACGGGCTGCTGGACAGCGGCGCAGGGGTGCGGCGCTATTTCAGCTATATCGTGACCAAGCCGGTCAAGGATCAGCCCGCCCTGGGCGCCATGCTGGAACATCATCGGCTTGAGGGCTGAAGTTCAGGGATTTCCTCGGGCAGAACCCATCGGATCAGAGAAATCTTCGGGCCCCACCGCCCTATCCTGCCCCCAGCAGGAACAGGAGCGATGATGCTGACGAATGACGAACTGGCCCGTTGGGACCGCGAGAGCTTTTTCCACCCATCGACCCATCTGGGGCAATTCGCGCGGGGCGAGGCGCCGCAGCGCATCGTCACCGGCGGCGAGGGCTGCCACATCACCGACCGCGACGGCAACCGCCTGCTGGACGCCTTCGCGGGCCTCTATTGCGTGAACGTGGGCTATGGCCGCCCCGAAATCGCGCAGGCCATCGCCGATCAGGCGCATCAGCTGGCCTATTACCACGCCTATGCCGGCCACGGGTCAGAGGCCGCGATCACGCTAGCGCAGATGGTCATGGACCGCGCGCCACAGGGCATGGCGCGGGTCTATTTCGGCCTGTCGGGGTCGGATGCGAACGAGACGAACATCAAGCTGGTCTGGTATTACAACAACATCCTGGGCCGTCCGAAGAAAAAGAAGATCATCAGCCGGTGGCGGGGTTATCACGGGTCGGGCCTGATGACCGGATCGCTGACAGGGTTGCAGCTGTTTCACGCCAAGTTCGACCTGCCGCTGGACCAGGTGATCCATACCGAGGCGCCGTACTATTTCCGCCGCCCCGATGCGGCCATGTCGGAATCGGACTTCGTCGGCCATTGCGTGGCACAGCTGGAGGCGCTGATCGCGGAACACGGCGCCGACACCATCGCGGCCTTCATTGGAGAGCCGGTGCTGGGCACGGGGGGCATCGTGCCGCCGCCCGCGGGTTACTGGCCCGCCATCCAGGAGGTTCTGGACCGCCACGACATCCTGCTGATCGCGGATGAGGTGGTGACGGGTTTTGGCCGGTTGGGAACGATGTTCGGGTCGGACCATTACGGCATGCGCCCCGACCTGATCACCAGCGCCAAGGGCCTGACCAGCGCCTATGCGCCCCTGTCGGCCAGCATCGTGGGGCAGCGCGTCTGGGACGTGCTGGCGCGCGGCACGGACGAGAACGGCGTGATGGGGCATGGCTGGACCTATTCCGCCCATCCCATCGGCGCGGCGGCCGGGGTGGCGAACCTGAAGCTGATCGACAGCCTGGGGCTGGTCGGGAATGCGGGCACCGTCGGCGCCTATCTGAACGACCGGATGCAGGCGGCCCTGGGCGATCACCCCCATGTCGGAGAGGTGCGCGGCGAAGGGATGCTGTGCGCGGTGGAACTGGTCGCGGACCGCGATGCCCGGCGCTTTTTCGACGCGTCCGAGGGCAAGGGCGCCAAGGTCGTGGCAGCGATGCTGAAGCGCGGCGTAATCGCGCGGGCGATGCCGCAGGGCGACATCCTGGGCTTTGCCCCGCCCCTGTGCCTGACGCGCGAGGAGGCCGACCGGATCGTCGCCGTCACGACCGAGGCGGTCGGCGAAGTGTTGGGCTGAATTGCGTCCCGCGACGGCGGGGGGATTTCACATCCCCCCGCACCCCCCTGTGGCGTCGTGCGGCCGCGTCGGTGGCGGAGGGCTGATCTGTTCGGGCAGGTCGATGTCGCGCAAAAGGCCCGGCGCGGGAACCTGTCTGGACGGCGCCAGATCGCGCAGCAGCCGACCCGCGCCCTGATCCCCGGTGAGCTGCGCCAGCCGGGGCAGCCAGTCGCGCGGAAAGCAGGCGGGGGGCAGGGGCGCGATGCCGTCATAGCTGCAGGACGGCAGACCATCCGCGGCCAGGCTGACGATCTGCGTCAGATGCGCCGCAGTGACATCGGGCATGTCGCCCAGCGCGATCAGCAGGCGGTCAGGAGTGCCGGCAGCGGACAGGCCCGCGCGCAGGCTGTCGGACTGCTGACCCTGCGCGATCAGGACGATGCGGAAGCCATCCAGCAACGGTGCCAGTGCGGGATTGGCGATGACGGCGATGCGGTCGTCCAAGGGAGTGGCCCGCATCGCCTGCGCGGCATGCGCCACAAGCGGCATCCCCGAAACCGTCGCCAGCAGCTTGTCCGACGGACCGAAACGGCGCGAGGCGCCAGCCGCCAGCAGCAGACCGGTGCAGGTCACGCTGTCAGCACCTCGTAGGCGGCCAGGATCTGGGTCAGGGCCGAGGCCGCGATCAGGCGCGGATCGCGGGCCGGGCTGACGACGCCGATGGGGCCGGTGATCCGGTCCAGCGCCGCCAGGTCGAACCCCTGTTCGGTCAGTGCCGCCAGCCGTGCCGCCTGCGCCCGCCGCGACCCCAGCGCGCCGATGTAGAACGCCTCTGACCGCAGTGCGCGGGCCAGCGCGGGCAGTTCACGGTCGTGGTCGTGAAACAGCGTCACCACGGCGGTATGGGCATCAGGCGTCGCGTCCTGTCCCATCACGGGCATGTCCATCGCCGCGACGAGGGTGGTCAGGGCCTGCGCCTCGTCCCCCTCTCCGTGGATCTGGAACGCGGGAGGCGGCGGCAGGACCAGGGAAAAGTCGTCGGGGTCGGGATCGCCCGCGCGGCAGGGCGCACCGGTGCGCAGGTTCAGGCACCATCTGCCGGTCCGCCGGCGGATGCGGTCGTCCCAGATGGCGCCCAGCCAGTCGGGGTCGGGCTTATGGATCAGCGCGATCTGCACCGTGCCGCCGCAGGGCAGCGGCAGATCGACAGGGCCACCCACGCCATAGGTCAGCCGCGTCACCGGGCCGGGCGCGTTCAGATGCGCCGCGATGTCCGCATCGATGCACCCCGCGCCAAGACGGCCCACGCGACCGCCATCGGGCCACAGCGCCATCATCGCGCCGGGGCGGCGGGGAAAGCCACCCTTGGCATCGGTCAGCATGGCCAGCGACCCGCCGGGACGGCGCAGCAGCGCCTTGACGGGACAGTCGGCGGTGGCGGTGATGGGGGCGGAAATCGACATGGCGCAGGCTTTCGGCAATCGGTGCTGGCAGCCTAACGCAGTCGGCCCGATTTGGATGCCGAAAAAGCGACCAGGATGGTCATTCCGGACAGGGTTGTCCGGCTGCCCCCCATTTCAGCACGTCGTCGATATGCGCCTGCAGGCCGAAGGGCGCGGGTTCGCGGCCACCGCCGGGCGCGAAACCCCAGGCGACAAAGCCACCGTGGCTGGCATCGTCGCGCAGGTGTTCGGCCAGTTCGACCCAGTCGCGCCCGCCGTTCCGCTGCGGGTCGCGCAGCTGGCGGCACAGGGCGGGACCGTCCAGGCCGAACCACGCCATCTCGACCGGGGGCAGCTGCCAGGGGATCATCGCGTTCGGTGCCTGATGCGGATCCGACTCCAGCGTCGAAGCGGTGACGTGGCAGGTGGCGCAGGGCAGCGTCTCGACACCCATGCGGCTGTCGCCGCCGCTGACATGCATGCCGTGCGGGCGGGGTTCGGGATATTCGGGACCGGACCACATGGGCAGGTGATCGGGCCCGACATGGCAGTTGGCGCAGCGCGGATGCGACACGACCTGCTGAACGCGGTCCCATGCCGCCAGACCGTCGGCGGTGCTGACCGATCCCGCCGCAGGCGGAGCAACGATCGAGGGCATGACACCTTCGGCCCAGGCCGGTCCGGTCATCAGCAGCAGGGTCAGCAGACGCATCATGCGAACCGCACCCCCCGGGCAAAGGGCAGGTCGCGCAGGCGCAGGCCCGTCGCGGCGAAGATCGCATTGCCCAAGGCCGCGGCGGCGGGCGGAACGCCGGGTTCGCCCAGGCCCCGCAGGGGGCCGTTCTCCAGCAGGCGGACCTGAACGGCGGGGGCCTGGTGCATGCGCAACCCCTCGTAGGCATGGAAATTGGTCTGATCGGGACGGTGATCGCGATAGGTCAGTTGGCAGTTCATCGCATGGCCCAGCCCGAACAGCATGCCGCCAGACAGCTGCGCATCGGCATTCACCGGGTCCAGCACGATGCCCACATCGGCCACGGCAAAGGCCTGGGTCAGGCGGATGCCCTGCGGTGTGTCCTGAACCTCGACCACCTGGGCGCAGGGCACGCCGAAGGACAGGCAGAACGCCACCCCCCGCCCGCGCCCCTGCCCCACGTCGCGGCCGGTCCAGCCCGACAGGTCGCGGACCCCCTCCAGCACCGCGCGCGAGGGGGCGTGGTCGCACAGGCGCAACAGCCCCTCCAGCGGGTCGATGCCGGCCTGCGCGAACATTTCGTCCAGGGCGGTGCCCAGGAAGAAGCCGTTCGACGATGCGCCCACCGACCGCCAGCTGCTGACCGGCACCGATTCGGGCGCGCGCAGGCCCGTCACGCGGAAATGCGGGATCGCAAAGGGCTGGTCCCATGCGCCGGTGGTGATGCTGAGGTCGGGACCGGGCGGCGCGCTGGCCACGCGCCCGAACCAGGAGGCGATGACCGACGGGCTGGCCACCGCCAGGTCCAGCGCGTGCACGCCATCGGCGGTCACGCGGCCCCGGACGCGGGCGATCTGCGCGGGGCGGGGCTGGTCATGGGCGAAATCCTCCTCGCGCGACCAGGTCAGCTTGACCGGGCGACCGGGGACGGCCATCGCGATCTGGACAGCCTGGGCGATGAAGTCGATCTCCAGCCGGCGGCCGAAGCTGCCGCCGATCATCTGGTTCTCCAGCCGGATCGCGGTCTTGGGCAGGCCGGTCAGGGCGGCGGCGCGGGCGACCGCGAAATCGGGGACCTGCGTGCCGGCCCAGATGGTGCAGGCATCGTCCGTCACCAGCACGATGGCGTTCATCGGCTCCAACGGCGCATGGGCCAGGAAGGGCACGCGGTATTCGGCGGTGAAATCGCCGGGGCCGACAGCCGCATCCACGTCGCCATCGTCCCGCTTGCGGCTGTCGATGTCGCCCGCGTCATGGGCGGCCTGCAGCGCGGCCCAGATCGCCTGCTGACCGCCCGCCGTATCGGGGGCCGCAAATTCGACGTCCAGCGCCTGCGCGGCCCGCATCGCGGACCAGGTGTCGCGCGCCAGAACCGCGACGCCCCCGGTGATCGGCAGCACGCGCAGGACGCCGGGCAGGCCTTCGGCCGCGACGGGGTCCAGCCGTGCGACCGTCCCGCCCCAGGGCGCCATCCGCACCGTTGCGTGCAGCATGTCGGGCAGGACCAGATCGATCCCATAGACCTGCGTGCCGGTCGATTTCGCGACCACGTCGGCGCGCGCCATCGGCTTGCCCAGCCAGCGCCACTGCGACCGGTCGCGCAGCACGACCTGGGTCACGGGGGGCATCGCGGCGGCGTCGCGGGCCAAATCGGGATAGGGGATGCGCGTGCCGTCGGGCAGGATCACCGCGCCCTCTGCGGTGTCCAGATCGGCGCGGTCCAGCCCGTGGCGCAAGGCGGCGGCCTGCTTCAGCGTCTCGCGCGCGACGGCGCCCGCCTGGCGCAGCTTGTCGAAGCCGTCGGTGGTCGAACTGGACCCGCCGGTCATCTGCCAGCCCAGCAGGCGCGCGGGAATGTCGGCGGCGCCCCGCGCGGTTTCGGCCAGCCAACTGGTATCAGTCGGCGCAAAGGGCATGAAATCCGCGATCAACGCGCGGTTATAGTACGTGGCGCTGACCGGGCCGGGCACGATGCGGGCGGTGGCGGGGTCGATGTCCAATTCCTCGGCGATCAGGGCGGCCTGCAGCCAGCGGGCGCCCTGCCCCTTGTCGGCGCGCGGCGCGACCAGCGTGACGCCATCCGCGTCGATCAAGACATAGGGGTTCAGCGCGCCTGCATCCGTCCCTGCAAAGGGATCCGGCAGCGGGCGCGCATAGCGCCAGGCGCCGAAGGCCACGCCCCCGGCCACGGCGACCGATCCGATCAGGAAACCCCGCCGCGCGATCCGCCCCGCGCGTGACATCAGGCAGACCCGATGCGGATCGCCGCCGACCGGATCGCCGCGCGGATGCGAGGATAGGTCGCGCAGCGGCACAGGTTGCCCGACATCGCGCGGTCGATGTCCGCGTCGGACGGGTCGGTGTTCAGCGCCAGCAGGGACGCGGCCTGCATGATCTGGCCGGACTGGCAATAGCCGCATTGGGCGACCTGCTGTTCGATCCAGGCGGCCTGGACCGGGTGCGGGTCGTCGGGCGTGCCCAGCCCCTCGATCGTGGTGATCTCTCCGGCCACGTCGGCCAGGCGTATCTGGCAGGCGCGCACCGCCATGCCGTCCATGTGCACCGTGCAGGCCCCGCATTGCGCGATGCCGCAACCGTATTTCGTGCCGGTCAGGCCCAGCAGATCGCGCAGCGCCCACAGCAGCGGCATCTGCGGGTCGGCGTCCAGGTCATGGGTGTTTCCGTTGACGATCAGTCGCATGGACGCAATCTGCCGCAGCCCGCGGCGTCGCGCAAGCGGGCGCATCCATGGCAAAAGGCCGCCAGTCCTTGCGGATGGCGGCCCTTGCACAGTCGGACGGGAAGATCTTACTTGATCTTGCCTTCCTTGTATTCGACGTGCTGACGCACGACCGGGTCGTATTTCCGGACGGACATCTTTTCGGTCATCGTGCGGGCATTCTTCTTGGTCACATAGAAGTGGCCGGTGCCGGCGGTCGAGTTCAGCCGGATCTTGATGGTGGTCGGCTTCGCCATGGTTGTTGCTCCTGCTTCGGGGCAATCGCGCGCCGCAAACCCCGTGGAATTCTTATCGAAGCCGCCTTTTAGCCCCGCAGGTGGCGGAGTCAACCGCCAAAGCCGCGGATTGGCACGAAAACATGGGCATTGGTCGCAGAAAACGGCGCGCCGACGATAAACGCCCTGCACCATGCGAAACGCCCCTGGCACGGAGCCGAGGCGCTGGTCAGTCCGTCGATGTGGGGAAAGAAGTGGCAGCCCGTAGGGGAGTCGAACCCCTCTTTTCAGGTTGAAAACCTGACGTCCTAACCGATAGACGAACGGGCCACTTTCTGTCCGCTGCCAGTCTTCCCTGGCGGCGTGAGGCGGTGTTTAGGCAAAGCCGCGAGAGGCTGCAAGCCAAAAAAACGGACCTGCCTGAAAAAAATCGCACGCGGCCCTCAGGCCCCAAGAAATCCTGCGAAAATAAGCCACAAGGGCAAGGTCAGTGCCGCAAGGACAGTCTGCCAGGTGAAGATCGCGGCATAGAAATCGGCGTCCCCGCCCATCTGGCGCGCCAGGATATAGCCGACGGGCGCCCCCGGTGCGGCCGTGGCCAGCACGCCCGACGCGACCTGCCCTGCAGGCAGGCCGATGACCAGCGCGGCGGCCAAAAAGATCACCGGGCACAGCGCCAGCCGCAACCACACCCCCAGCCACAGCGCCGGGTCGCGCTGCCACAGGCGCGCGGGATCGATCCCCGCCCCCACCGCCAGAAGGCCCACGGCCAGCGCCCCCTGCCCCAGCCAGTCCAGCGGCGACAGCACGACCGCGGGCAGGACGACACCCGACAGGTTCAGCGCCAGCCCCGCCGCGCAGGAAAGCACCATCGGGTTGCGGCCGATCTCGGCGCCGATGCGGGCCGTGGCCCCCGCGGGGCGCGGCCCGTCCGACAGCAGCGTCAGCGCCACGATGGCCGAAATGTTGAACGCCGGGATCAGGAACGCAAAGGCCACCGCCAGGTCGCCAAGCGCCTGCCCGCCCAAGCCCTGGGCTGCGACCGCCAGGATCAGCAGCGAATTGAACCGCAACGCGCCCTGGAACAGCGAACTGCTGCGCGGCCCGGTCTGATCCCGGCGCGCGGCCCAGATCAGCGCCAGCGCCCCGGTCGCCGCAAAGGCCAGCGCCATCGCGCCCAGATAGGGGCCAAGCCGCCCCAGGGACAGCTCTGACCGATAGATCGACGTCAGCAGGATCGCGGGGAACAGCACGCGGTATCCCAACTGCTCGATTCCCGGCCAGCTGGCGGCGGGAATCAGCCCGCCCCGCCGCGCCAGATGGCCCAGCAGGACAAGGGCTATGACGGGGATGACGGCCAGGGCTGCTTGCATGGGGACCTTTCGGCCGTGCGTCTTGCGGCCTTTCGCGCGGGGTTGTAGACCCGCGGCCAACGAAAGGAAACGTCATGTCGATCACCGAGGATCAGGCCCGCAAGGTCGCCCATCTGGCGCGCATCGCGGTCGATGATGCCGCCCTGCCCGCCCTGGCGCGCGATCTGTCCGGCATCCTGCATTTCATGGACCAGCTGAACGAGGTCGATGTCGAGGGCGTGGAGCCCATGACCGGCGTCACCCCCATGCGCCTGAAGCGGCGCGAGGATGTCGTGACCTCGGGCGGCATGGCCGACAAGATCCTGTCCAACGCCCCCGACGCCCGCGAGGGGTTCTTTGCCGTGCCGAAGGTGGTGGAATGACGAACGCGAACCGACTGACCATTGCCGACGCGCGCGACGCGCTGCGCGCAGGAGATCTGACCTCGGTCGAACTGACCGATGCCTGCCTGGGCGCGATCGACGCCGCGGGCGCGCTGAACGCCTTCGTGCATCACACCCCCGACATGGCGCGCGACATGGCCCGCGCCGCCGATCAGCGCATCAAGGCAGGCGACGCCGCGCCGATGACCGGCATCCCGGTGGGCGTCAAGGACGTCTTCTGCGTCAAGGGCGTGCCGTCGCAGGCCGGCAGCCGCATCCTGCAGGGCTTCACCCCGGAATACGAATCGACCGTGACGCAGAACCTGTGGAATGCGGGCGCAGTGATGCTGGGCAAGCTGAACCAGGACGAATTCGCGATGGGTTCGACCAACGAATCCAGTTGCTATGGTCCGACGGTGAACCCGTGGCGCGGGCCTGACGGCGCGCAGCTGACCCCGGGCGGCAGTTCCGGCGGTTCGGCCGCAGCCGTCGCGGCCGATCTGTGCCTGGGCGCGACCGGTACCGATACGGGCGGATCGATCCGCCAGCCCGCGGCCTTCACCGGCACGGTGGGGCTGAAGCCGACCTATGGCCGGGTCAGCCGGTGGGGCGTCATCGCCTACGCCTCCAGCCTGGACCAGGCGGGGCCGATGACGCGCACGGTGCGGGACGCCGCGATCATGCTGGGCGCGATGGCCTCTGCCGATCCCCAGGACAGCACCTGCGCCGACCTGCCGGTCCCCGATTTCGAGGCCGCGCTGACTGGCGACATCCGTGGCAAGCGCATCGGCATCCCGCGTGAATACCGCGTGGACGGCATGCCCGACGCCATCGACGCCCTGTGGCGTCAGGGGGCCGAGATGCTGCGCGACGCGGGCGCCGAGATCGTCGACATCAGCCTGCCGCATACGAAATACGCCCTGCCCGCCTATTACGTGATCGCGCCCGCCGAGGCATCGTCGAACCTGGCCCGCTATGACGGCGTGCGTTACGGCCACCGCGCGACCCTGGGCAAGGGCGACGGCATCACCGAGATGTACGAGAAGACCCGCGCCCAGGGCTTCGGCCCCGAGGTTCAGCGCCGGGTGATGATCGGCACCTATGTGCTGTCAGCGGGCTTCTATGACGCCTATTACAACCGCGCCCGCCGCGTGCGCGCGTTGATCAAGCGCGATTTCGACCAGGCCTTTGCGGCCGGCGTCGATTCGATCCTGGCGCCCGCGACGCCCTCGGCGGCCTTCCCGCTTGGCTCGGGCGACAAGGGCGATCCGGTGCAGATGTATCTGAACGACGTCTTCACGGTGACGCTGAACCTGGCGGGCCTGCCCGGCATCGCGGTGCCGGTGGGACAGGACGCCCAGGGCCTGCCCCTGGGCCTGCAGCTGATCGGCCGCCCCTTCGAGGAGGGCGATCTCTTGAACCAGGCGCAGGTGCTGGAACGCGCTGCGGGATTTGTGGCCAAGCCGGATCGCTGGTGGTAACGTCCGCGAAACGGACCGATGGAGGCGTCATGCGCGGCTGGTGGATGATCGGGGTGCTGGCGCTGGCCGGATGCGGGGAACATCGGGGCTGGAACCCGAACTATCAGTTCGAGGCCGACCGGTACGGCCAGTACCGCACCGCACGCGAGGCGGCGCTGGTCACCGGCACGACCCCGGCCGCGACGATCCCCATCGCCCTGCCGGTCCAGGCGCCCACCGGCGCGCAGATCGCGGGCTCGGACCCGGTGCCGATCCCGCCCACGATGGGCCTGCGCGTCCGGCGCCCCGCGCCATAGTGCGACCGTGACCGCCTTTCCCAGCCCGAATCACGGCGACCGCCGCGGGCAGGTGCCGTCGCTGATCGTGATCCACTATACCGGCATGGCGGACAGCCCGTCTGCACGCGCGCGGCTGTGCGATGCCGCGGCCGAGGTCAGCGCCCATTGGCTGGTCGATACGGACGGCGCAACGGAACAGCTGGTCTGCGAAACCCGCCGGGCGTGGCATGCGGGGGCTGGACGGTGGCAGGGGCTGGACGACGTCAACAGCCGGTCCATCGGGATCGAGCTGGCCAATCCCGGCGACCGCCCCTATCCTGCGCCGCAGATGGCCGCGCTGCGCCGCCTGCTGCGCGACATCATGAACCGCTGGTCCATCGGGCCCGCCGCCGTGATCGGCCATTCCGACCTGGCGCCGGGCCGCAAGATCGACCCCGGCCCGCGCTTTGACTGGGAGGCCCTTGCGGCCGAGGGTCTGGCGACATTCGCCCGCCCCGCGCCGACAGACCCTGATCCGGTGCTGGCGGAGGGCCTGTCCGCCCTGGGCTATCCCGACGTGCCGGCGCGCCTGAACGCGTTCCGCCTGCGCCACCGTCCCTGGGCCGCGGGCCCGGAGACGGCCGACGACCGCCGCACCGTCGCGCGGCTTCTTGGGGCGGCGGCCCCTTGACGCCCCCCGCGCCGCGTCCCATACGGGCGGCGCGCGGAGGGCTGGATGACCGCGGCAGGGCGACCTGTCGAGGAAAGTCCGGACTCCATGAGGCGATGGTGCCGGGTAACGCCCGGCGGGGGCAACCCCAGGGATAGCGCCACAGAGAACAGACCGCCCATCCCCGGATGGGTAAGGGTGAAACGGTGGGGTAAGAGCCCACCGGGGGGCTGGCAACAGCGCCCGCATGGCAAGCCCCACCAGGAGCAATGCCGAATAGGGATCGCGCGCGGAGCAATCCGCAGGGCCGCCTTGCCCCAGCAGATCCGGGTAGGCAGCTAGATCCGTCCGGTAACGGACGGACCAGAGGAATGGTCATCCAGCCGCGCAAGCGGTGGACAAAATCCGGCTTACAGGCCCTCCGCGCAACTCAAGCCTTCTTGCCGCCCTTGCCCCGCGCCTTGGTCGCGGTGGCGATCGCCTTGGCGGATTCGCCCTGCATCTTCTGGGTGAAGGCGACCATCTGCGCGGCATAGGTCTCGGCCCAATCGGCGAATGCGCTGCCGCCGGTGCCGCCTGCGGCGGACATGGCCTTGGCGCGCATCTCCTCGCCCTGCTTCTGCATGGTGGCGAACTGGTCCTCCCAAGCCTTCTGCATCTGCTGCCACTGGCTCTGCATGGCCTCGCTGGCGCCTTCCATCTGGGCCATGACGCGGGCGTTGACCTCCTGCTGCTGCTGCATGGCCTGAGCCTGCCACTGGCGGGCCTGCTCCATCGCCTCCTCCTGGCCCTTGGCCATCGCGGCCTGCCATTCGGTCAGGCGTTCCTGGAACTGGCGGGCATTGTCGGTCAGCGTCTTCAGCATGTCGGGCAGTATCATCACGGCTCCTCCCAAGGCTATGGGGCCATGAGAAAGGCCCCCGGATGCAAGCCTGCGTCCGGGGGCCGTGTTTGTCAAACCTGCGCGATCAATCCGCGGTCTGGACCGGGCTGTCCGCGGGCAGGCCCTGCTGCCGTTCGATCTCGCGCCAGCGGGCGACGGCGGCGTTGTGTTCCTCCAGCGTGCGGCTGAAGGCGTGCCCGCCGGTGCCGTCCGCGACAAAGTACAGATAGTCCGTCTCGTCGGGGTTCAGCGCCGCGCGGATCGCGGCCCGGCCCGGATTGGCGATGGGCGTGGGCGGCAGCCCGTCGATCCGGTAGGTGTTGAAGGGCGTGGGCGTGTCCAGCTCCGACCGGCGCAGGCCGCGGTCCAGCACCGCCTGCCCGTTCGTGACGCCATAGATCACCGTGGGGTCGGTCTGCAGGCGCATCCCCTGGCGCAGGCGGTTCACGAAGACGCTGGCGACCTGCGGGCGTTCGTCCGCCTGCCCCGTCTCCTTCTCGACAATCGAGGCCATGATCAGCGCCTCCTCGGGCGTCTCATAGGGCATGCCGAAGGGACGCGCCTCCCATTCCTGCGCCAGGATGGCGGCCTGGCGGCTGGCCATCTGGGCCAGGATCGCGTTCCTGTCGCCGCCCTTCTCCAGCAGGTAGGTGTCGGGCGCCAGGCTTCCCTCGGCCGGGATCTCGGCCACCTCTCCGGTCAGGAAATCGGCGGCGCGCAGTGCCTCGACCACCTGCCAGCTGGTGACGCCCTCGGCCATGACCAGCGACAGGCGCACGTCGGCGCGGTCCTGGGCCTGGACCAGAGGCGCCGGACGGTCGCCGCTGCCGGGGGTCCAGCGCGCCATTTCCTCATAGGCGCCGGTCTCGGGGTTGGTGTCGCGCAGCAGGACGGTGTTCTCGCGCACGCCGACGCGCACCACGACCTCGGTCCCGCAGGTCGAGGGGCCGCCCGCGGTCACCGTCTCGACGATCTGCTCCATGCTGGCCTGCGGCGGCATCAGGAAGCTGCCGAACTTCAGGTCGCGCGCCTTGTCCATGTAGTCGGCCCCGGCGCGAAAGATGTAGGCGTTCGAGATCGCCCCCTGCGCCGCCAGCTGGTTGCTGACCGCGTTCAGGCTGGCGCCCGGAGAGATCTGGACGCATTGCGCGATGGCGCTCGGACCCGGCCCGCTGAATTCGCGCTTGGCCCAGGCCACCGCCGCCGCCGCCGCGATCAGCAGCACGATGGCCAGCGTCAGGAAGTTCGAGGCGATGTTGCGCCAGATCATCCGGCGACCTTCCCCAGCACCAGGCTGGCATTGGTCCCGCCAAAGCCGAAGCTGTTGGACAGCGCCACGTCGACCTTGCGGCGCACCGCGGCGTTGGCCGCCAGATCCAGCTTCGGCGTCACGGCGGGGTTGTCCAGGTTGATCGTCGGCGGGCAGATCTGGTCGCGGATCGCCAGCACGCAGAAGATCGCCTCGACCGCGCCGGCCGCGCCCAGCAGGTGACCGATGCTGGATTTCGTGGACGACATGACCGCACCCGACGCGGCATCGCCCATCAGGCGTTCGACCGCGCCCAGTTCGATCGTATCGGCCATGGTCGAGGTGCCATGCGCATTGATGTAATCGATGCGATCCGGCGTCAGGTTCGCGCTGCGCAGCGCCGCCTCCATCGCGCGGTATCCGCCATCGCCGTCCTCGCTTGGCGCGGTGATGTGGTAGGCATCGCCCGACATGCCGTAGCCCAGCACCTCGGCATAGATCTTGGCGCCCCGTGCCTTGGCGTGCTCGTATTCCTCCAGCACGACGACGCCCGCGCCCTCGCCCATCACGAACCCGTCGCGATCCGCATCATAAGGGCGGCTGGCCGCCTGCGGGTCGTCCTCGCGCTTGGTCGACAGCGCCTTGCAGGCGTTGAAGCCCGCGATGCCGATCTCGCTGATCGGGCTTTCCGCGCCACCCGCAATCATCACGTCGGCATCGCCATAGCGGATCATCCGCGACGCATCGCCGATGGCATGGGCGCCGGTCGAACAGGCCGTGACCACCGCGTGGTTCGGCCCCTTGAAGCCGTAGCGGATCGACACCTGCCCCGAGATCAGGTTGATCAGCGCGCCGGGAATGAAGAAGGGCGACACCCGCTTGGGCCCGCGCTCCTTGATCAGCACCGCCGTGTCCGCGATGGACGACAGCCCGCCGATCCCAGAGCCGATCATCACGCCCGTGCGCAGGCGGCTTTCCTCGTCCTCGGGCATCCAGCCCGCGTCGGTCACCGCCTGATGCGCGGCGGCGATCCCGTACAGGATGAAGTCGTCCACCTTGCGGCGGTCCTTGGGCTCCATCCAGTCGTTCGCGTTGAAGGTGCCGTCGCTGCCGTCGCCCAGGGGGATCTCGCAGGCGTATTTCGTCACGACGTCGGACGCGTCAAAGCGCGTGATCGGCCCCGCGCCGGATTTCCCGGCCAGCAGACGTTCCCACGTCGCCTCGACGCCGGACGCCAGTGGCGTGACCATCCCAAGCCCGGTGACAACAACCCTGCGCATCGGCAATTCCTTCAGCTGCTCGCAATTTCAGCCCTGATACACGCGCCCCCCCTGCCGCGCAACGCCACGAAATTGCGATGGGCAGGCCATGGCGGCGCGCCGCCGGGGGGTCCGGGGGGCTGGCCCCCCGGCACGTCGCGGGACGCAGATCAGCCCAGGCCCGCGGCCCGGAACCGGGCCCGGATGTCGGATTGCGGGCGCGCGCCCACATGGCCGATCACCTCGGAGGCCGCGATGATGCCCATGCGTCCCGCGACCTCCAGCGGATACCCCGAGGCAAGGCCATAGATCAGCCCCGCCGCGAACTGATCGCCCGCCCCGGTCGCATCCACCGGCACGACGCGCCGGACCGGCACCGTCACGCGCTCGCCACCCCGGATCAGGATCGCGTCGTCGCCCGACCGCGTGCAGATCACCGTGCCGCAATCCGCCTGCGCCAGGCGCAGCGCCTCCTCCAGGTCCTCGACCTGGTACAGCGACTGCCATTCGTGGACGTTACCGATCACGTAATCCATCGGACCCGCAACCAGGCGGCGGAAATCGTCGCGGTGACGGTCCACGCAGAACGGGTCCGACAGCGCGATGCCCGCCTGACCCCCCGCCGCGTGACAGCAGTCGGCGGCCTTCAGGAACGCGGCCTTTCCCTTGTCCTTGTCGAACAGATAGCCCTCCAGGAACAGCCAGCCCGCGCCGTCGAACACCTCGGGCGCGACATCCTCCGGCCCCAGCTCGGCCGAGATGCCCAGATAGGTGTTCATCGACCGCTCTCCGTCGGGCGTGACGAAGATGATCGTGCGCGAACTGGGAAGCCCCGCCCCCGCCACCGGCGCGTTCACAAAGCGCGTGCCCGCGGCCTCGGTCTGCCGGGCATAAAGCCGCCCGATCTCGTCATCGGCGACACTGCCGATGAAGGCCGTGCGCAGGCCCAGCCCGCCGATGCCCGCCAGCGTGTTCGCCACGCTGCCGCCCGCGACCATGCGCGCCTGATCGCGGCGCGACGAATGGTCGTCGGCCTGGGCGGCCATCAGGTATTCCGACCGCTCTCGGTCGACCAGCTGCATGATGCCCTTGGTGATGCCCAGGGCCTCCAGCCGCGCTTCCTCGGTCGGCGCGATGATGTCCATCACGGCATTGCCGATGCCGATGATATAGGGCCCAGTCCGGTCCGGGGTGGTCATGCGGTCTTCTCCTCATAGGGGCACAGGTCGCGGATCGGGCAGATGCCGCAGCGGGGTTTGCGCGCCTGGCAGACATAGCGCCCGTGCAGGATCAGCCAGTGATGCGCGTGCGTCTGGAACCGGGCGGGGACGTTGTCCTCGATCGCGCGCTCGACCTCGTCGACGTCGCGACCCGGGGCGATGCGGGTGCGGTTGCCCACCCGAAAGATATGCGTGTCGACCGCCTGCGCCGGATGGCCGAAGGCACAGGACAGCACGACATTGGCCGTCTTGCGCCCGACACCCGGCAGGCTGGTCAGGGCGGCGCGGCTGTCGGGCACCTCCCCGGCGTAATCGTCGACCAGGATGCGCGACAGGGCAATGACGTTCTTGGCCTTCTGACGATAAAGCCCGATGGTCCTGATATGCTCGGTCACGCCTTCCAGGCCCAGTTCCAGCATCTTCTCGGGCGTGTCGGCCACCGCGAACAGGCCGCGCGTCGCGCGGTTCACGCCCACATCCGTCGCCTGCGCCGACAGCGCGACCGCCACGACCAGGGTGAAGGGGTTCACGAACAGCAGTTCGGTCTCGGGCGCCGGGTTCGCCTCGGCCAGGCGCGAAAATATCGCGACCTGATCGGCAAAGGGCAACGGGGGCGGAATGCGACGCTGGATGGCCATGCCTGCTTGTGACCGCCGCCGCGCCCGTTTGCAAGCGCGCCCCGTCCCGGCGGGCCACGGGCGGGTTTCTGCCGCGTTTCCAGTGGCCTCCACGAAACAGTGACTTTCCTTTGGCGCGGAACTGCGACAGCTTGCCACGCGTTGACGGCAGATCTCGGAATCGGTTCCACCGAACCGCCGGGGCAGCCACGAACGCACCGGGTGCGGCACCAAGGCCCGCCCGCGACCCAAGGAAAGGGAGCCCGATGAACCTCCGCAAAACTTCGATCCTGGCCGTTTGTGGCCTGACCCTGCTGGGCGCCTGCGCGCCCGCGATGACCGATACCGGCACCGGTGCCACCGGCCTCAGCCGCACCCAGCAGGGCGCGCTGGCCGGCGCCGCCGTGGGCGCGCTTTATGGCGGCACGCGTGACAGCGACAGCAACAACCAGGGCCGCGACGCCGCGCGCGCCGCGATCATCGGTGCCGCCGCAGGTGCCGTGGCCGGCAACATCCTGGACCGCCAGGCGGCGGCGCTGGAGCAGTCGATCAGCAACCCCAACGTGCAGATCATCAACCGCGGCAGCTACCTGCAGGTCATCCTGCCCGAGGGCATCCTGTTCGCCACCGGATCGGCCGCCGTGTCCGGCCCGGCGCAGACCGACCTCTATGCCGTCGCGCGCAACCTGAACCAGTACCCGAACAGCCGGGTCGAGGTCGTGGGGCACACCGACAACACCGGCAGCGCCGCCCTGAACCAGGACCTGTCGCAGCGCCGCGCACAATCGGTCGCGGGCATCCTGGCCGCCGCCGGCGTGGCATCGGGTCGCCTGTCGGCGCTTGGCGCCAGCTACAACCAGCCGATCGCATCGAACGACACCGCCGCGGGCCGCGCGCAGAACCGTCGCGTCGAGATCCTGATCCGTCCGACGCAGTAATCCTGCCGCATCGCGACCAGAGGCCGGGCCATTGCCCGGCCTCTTTGCATTGGCGGGGTCCGGTTCTAGGATGACCTTCCAGAACCCCGGGATACCGCCATGTCCGACGCCGACAGCCCCTTCCAGCCCATCGACGCCGCTCGACTGTCCGACGCCGTCGTGGCCCAGATCGAGGCCCTGATCCTGCAGGGCGTGCTGCGCCCGGGCGAACGCCTGCCGGGCGAGCGCGAACTGGCCGAACGCATGGGCGTCAGCCGTCCTTCCCTGCGCGAGGCGCTGGCCGCAATGCAGGCCGACGGGCTGCTGGTCACCCGGCCGGGCGCGGGCGTCTTCGTGGCGGACGTGCTGGGCAGCGCGTTCTCTCCTGCCCTGGTCCGCCTGATCGCGCGCCATCCGCAGGCGGCCGACGACTATCTGACTTTCCGCAAGGACCTGGAGGGGCTGGCCGCCGAACGCGCCGCCATGGCCGCCGGAGAGACCGACTTGGCCGTGCTGGACCGCATCGTCCAAGCCATGCGCCATGCCCATGCCAGCCCCGATCCGCAGATCGAGGCCGCGCTGGACGCCGATTTCCACATGGCCATCGTGGAATCCAGCCACAACCTGATCGCGCTGCACCTGATGCGCGCGATGCAGGATCTGCTGCGCCAGGGCATGCTGTTCAACCGCCCACGCATCTTCGCCAGCCCGGAACTGCGCGACCGCCTGCTGGACCAGCATATCGCGATCAACGATGCGCTGCAGGCCCGCGACGGCCCCCGCGCCCGTGCCGTGCTGGAGGATCATCTGGACTTGGTCGCCCGCACCCTGACCGCGCAGCGTCGCGCCGACGATCACGCGGCCGTCGCACGGCTGCGCCTGCAGAACCGCCGCGCGCCATAGCAAAAGGGCCCCCGAAGGGGCCCTTTCGATCAGTCTTGGCCGGATGTCGGGCCGGGCGATCTCAGTTCAGGCGACGCGCCACGTCCTCGATGGCATCGTCGATGCCGGCCGAACGCTGTCCGGCGCGCACCTGGCCTGCCAGGATCTCGGCGGCGGCGGCGATGGACGCGGCGACCGCACGGTCGCGGACCGCACGCACGGCGTCGTTCTCGGCGCTGGCGATCTGGTCCTGGGCCGCCTGCAGGCGACGGTCGATCGACCGGGACAGATCCTCGCGTGCCGTGGCGGCCTGGGCCTCGGCCTCGCGCTTGGCGTTGGCCACGATCTGGTCGGCCTGCGTCTTGACCTCGCGCGAGCGACGCTCGTAGCTGGCATAGATCTCCTGCGCTTCCTCGCGCAGGCGACGGGCCTCGTCCAGGTCGTTGCGGATGCCCTCGGCGCGCTTGTCCAGCAGGCCGCCGATCAGGCCGGGGACCTTGAAATAGACCAGCACCCCGATGAAGCCCAGGAAGGACAGCAGCACGATGAAGTCGGTGTTGCGCAGCGAGAAGAAGCCGTAGTCGCCCGATGCGGCCATGGCGGGCCCGGCGCTGAACAGGATCAGCGTTGCGATCATGCGGTTCATTGCACGGCCCCTTTCATGCGCCCGTCCAGGGCTGCGCCCACGGTGGCGTCGTCGGCCTGGCCGCCGAAGGTGCGGACCAGTTCGGCGGTGACATCCTGTGCCACCTCGCGCGCGCTGACATCGGCGGATGCGCGGACCTCGCGGATGCGCGCCTCGGATTCGGCGGTGCGGGCGGCGATTTCGGCATCGGCCTTGGCGATCGCCTGGTCCAGCTGCGCCTGGATCTCGGCACGGTTGCGGGCGACGATGGCCTGTGCCTCGGTGCGGGCATCGGCCAGCGCCTTGTCATAGGCAGCCTCGGCCTCGCGGGCCTTCAGCTTGAATTCTTCGGCGGCCATCAGATCGCCGGTGACGGCACCCTGACGGTCGGACAGAACGGCCGCGATCCGCGGCAGGGCCACGCGCGACAGGACCAGATAAAGGACCACCAGCGTGACGACCAGCCAGAAGATCTGGTTGCCGAACGTGGCGATATCCAGCTGCGGCAGGCCCGCGGCTTCGGCGGCGTGTCCGGCTGCATCGACCCCGTGGGTCGCGGCATCGGCGCCGTGGGTCGCGGCATCGTCGATGACGATCGCGCCCTCAGTGGTTTCGACCGCGGTGGTGGCGGCCTCTTGCAACAGGCTGAACATATCCTACCCCATGGCCTTGGAACGAACGAAGGGGCGGGGGACAGGCCCCCACCCCGCCGCAAGGATGGCCGTGGATCAGACCGCGAACATCAGCAGAAGCGCGACGAGGAACGAGAAGATCCCCAGTGCTTCGGCGAATGCCATGCCGATGAACAGCGTGGCGGTCTGGCCGGCAGCGGCCGACGGGTTGCGCAGGGCACCGGCCAGGAAGTTGCCGGCGACGTTGCCGACGCCCAGGGCGGCAAAGCCCATGCCGAACGCGGTCAGGCCGACGCCGATGTACTGGCCCAGTTCTGCGATATTGCCTTCCATGGTATTTCTCCTTGCGGTTGGAAGTTGGTCGATCTTGGTGGATGCGGACCCGATGCGGGACCGCGCAGGGGCTGCGAGGACCGTCGCGTCAGTGCGACGGGTGCAGCGCGTCCTTGAGGTAAACGCAGGTCAGGATGGTGAACACATAGGCCTGGACGATGGCGACCAGCACCTCGAAGGCGTACATCCCGATGACCGCGATGATGGCGACAGGGGCGACGGCGGCGATGGCCGCGAAGCCCGCGAAAACCTTGATGACGGCGTGGCCGGCGATCATGTTGCCCGCAAGACGAATGGACAGCGACAGCGGACGCACGAAGTAGCTGATGACCTCGATCACGGCCAGGACCGGGCGCACGGCCAGCGGCGCCGAGCGCACCCAGAACAGATCCAGGAAATGCGCGCCGTTCTTGACGAAGCCGATGATGGTGACGCCGAAGAACACCGCCAGCGCCAGTACGCCGGTGACGGCGATGTGCGAGGTCGTGGTGAAGGCCAGCGGCAGAAGACCCAGCAGGTTCGCGAAGACCACGAACATGAACAGCGTCAGGATGTAGGGGAAATACCGCAGGCCATCCTTGCCGGCGATGTCCTCGATCATCTTGTGGACCAGGCCGTATGCCATCTCGGCGATGGACTGGGCACGGTTCGGCACGATGGCGCGGCCGCGGGTGCCCAGCACCAGCAGCGCGATGGACGCCAGCGCCGTCAGCGCCAGCCACAGCGTCACGTTGGTGGGCGTGTACCACGCCACGGGCCCGTCACCGAACAGCGGCGAGACCACGAACTGGTCCATCGGGTGGAATTCAAGGCCGCCGCCAGTCGCTTCCGTCGCCACGATCAGTCCCTTTCGTCACGGTCCGGCCGTTCGCCGGATTTTTCGCCTTCCGGCGCGGGGCCGGATTTCCTGTCAAGCTCGGACGCGGTGCGCATCATGGATTTGACGCCAGCCGCAAGGCCGAGGAAGATGAACAGGACCATCAGGAAGGGCGTCGTGCCCATCAGATAGTCCAGCCCGTAACCGAACACGAAGCCCAGCCCCAGGCCGGTCACCAGTTCGATCACCATCCGCCAGGCAAGGTTTGCCTGTTCGTACTTTCCCATCGGGCCGGGGCCCTCGGGTTTTGGCGTCAGGGCGGCCAGCTTGGCCTCCAGTGCGCGCAGCCGGTCGGCATCCGCCGCCCTGTCCGCATCGCCCTGGGGTCTTTCGGCCATCTGTCACGCCCCTGACGTCGTTGGGCGCTGTCTAGGGGCAGACGCCCCCCAAGTCAAGCAACTGAGACCTGCCTGCAACGCATTGATCTACATTGTCTTTCTTCGGTAACGGCAATCTTGCAATCCCGATCGCGCCGCGCCATCATTCAACCGCCCGGTTGACCATCGCCCTCCGCAGAAAGCCCCGCCATGACTCCGCCCACCCCGCCGGACCGGCTGGATCTGATCTTTGCGGCCCTGTCGGACCCGACGCGGCGTCGGGTGTTGTCGATGCTGCTGGAGGATGACATGGCGGTCAGCGACGTGGCCGATCCGTTCCAGGTCAGCCTTGCGGCGATCTCCAAGCATCTGGCGGTGCTTGCGGCCGCCGGCCTGATCCGGCAGGAGAGGCGCGGCCGGATCACCTGGTGCAAGCTGGACCCGGACGGGATGCGCCAGGCCTCGGTCTGGATGCAGGGGTTCGGGCAGTTCGACCCGGTGGACCTGGATGATTTCGAACGTTTTCTGAACGCCCAGCTGGGGGATGACGATGACCAAGACGCCTGACGTGCTGTGCATCGGCGCGATGCTGTGGGACGTGATCGGCCGCGCGCCGCGCCGCATGGCGCCGGGTGCCGACGTGCCGGGACGCATCCGCCACCTGCCGGGCGGCGTGGCGCTGAACGTGGCGGTCGCATTGGCGCGGTGGGGCATGACACCGTCGGTCCTGTCCGCCGTGGGCCGCGATTCCGAGGGCGAGGGCCTGATCGCCGAGGCGCAGCGTCTTGGCGTGATGACCGACCACCTGACGCGCGACGCGGGCCTGCCCACCGACTGCTACATGGCGATCGAGGACAGCGAGGGGCTGATCGCCGCCGTGGCCGACGCGTTGAGCCTGGAACTGGCTGGCGCCGCGATCCTGGCGCCGCTGGACACCCTGCCCGCCTGGACCGGCCCCGTGGTCTTGGACGGCAACCTGACCGAGGAGCTGCTGTCGGCCATCGCCCGCGATCCGCGCCTGATGCGTGCCGACCTGCGCGTGGTACCCGCCAGCCCCGGCAAGGCCGAACGCCTGGAGCCGCTGATCGCCGCGCGGCGCGGCTGCTTCTATCTGAACCGGCTGGAGGCCGAGATCCTGGCCGGACGCGCCTGCGCCAACGCGGCCCTGGCCGCCGAAGCGGTCGTGGCGCGCGGCGCCGCCCGCGTGCTGGTCACCGACGGCCCGAATCCCGCGGCCGAGGCGATCGCCGGAGGCCCCACGCTGACCTATCAGCCCCCCACCGTCACCGTGGAACGCGTAACCGGTGCGGGCGACTGCTTTCTTGCGGCCCATCTGGCCGCCGAACTCAAGGAAATGCCGCGCGACGCGGCGCTGCGGCAGGCCGTCAGGGCCTCGGCCGCGCATGTCTCCGGAAAGGATGTCCCGTGACCCATACTGCCCCCCTCACCTTCGCCCCCGAGGTTCGCGACGCGCTGGATCGCGGCCTGCCCGTGGTGGCGCTGGAATCGACGATCATCACCCATGGCATGCCCTGGCCCCAGAACCTGGAGATGGCCGAGAAGGTCGAGGCCACCATCCGCGAGGGCGGCGCCGTTCCCGCGACCATCGCCGTCATGGGCGGCCAGATCCATATCGGCCTGACGCCTGAGGCCCTGCGCGCCCTGGCGCAGACCCCGCCGGCGGACGCGATGAAGCTGAGCCGCGCCGACCTGGCCGTCTGCATCGCGAACGGCCGGACCGGCGCCACCACGGTCGCGGCCACCATGATCTGCGCGCAGCTGGCGGGCATCAAGGTCTTCGCCACCGGCGGCATCGGCGGCGTCCATCGCGGGGCCGAGGACAGCTTCGACATCTCGGCCGACCTGCAGGAGCTGGCGCAGACCGCCGTGACGGTCGTGGCCGCGGGCGCCAAGGCCATCCTGGACCTGCCCAAGACCTGGGAAGTGCTGGAGACCCTGGGCGTGCCGGTCATCGCCTATGGCCAGGACGAGCTGCCGGCCTTCTGGTCGCGCGCCTCGGGCATCCGCGCGCCGCTGCGCATGGACAGCCCCGAGGAGATCGCCGCCGCCGCCGCAATGCGCGCGGCCCTGGGCCTCAAGGGCGGCCAGCTGGTCGCGAACCCGATCCCGGTCGAGGCCGAGATCCCGCAGGACCAGATCATGCCCGTGATCGAACAGGCCCTGTCCGAGGCCGCGGCCCAGGGCATCGCCGCCAAGGCCGTGACGCCCTTCCTGTTGTCGCGCATCTTCGAACTGACCCAAGGTCGCTCGCTGGAAAGCAACATCGAACTGGTGCTGAACAACGCGCGGCTGGCGGCGCGCATCGCCGCCGCGATGGCCTAAACCACGCGCTGTGCCGGGAACAGGGCCGCCAGATCGAAGCTGTCGGCCCTGTTCAGCTTGTCCGCATGGTCGGACAGGAAGGTGTCGGCGGCCTGCTGGCCCGCCGCCTTCATCGCGGCCAGCAGGCCCGGGCGCGGCATCAGCTTGGACCGCGCCGACAGGTCGGTCATCAGCTTGTCGTCGTCGATCAGGTGGATCAGCACGTTCTTCATCGCGTCGCCGTCCATCTTGCCCTGCGCGAACAGGCGCTTGACGAAATTGATGGCGCGCAGCTGGTTCATCAGGCTGCTGTTGAAGCTGACCTCGTTCACGCGATCCGATATTTCCACCGGCGTGCGGGGCAGCACCTCGCGCATCAGCGGGTTGATCGCCACGATCAGGATGTCGCGGGGCAGGCTGGCGCGATACAGCGGAAACAGCGCCGGGTTGCCCGCATAGCCGCCGTCCCAATAGGCCTCGATGCGCCCGGTGTCGCTGTCGTGGATCTCGACCGCGCGGAACAGCGTCGGCAGGCAGGCCGAGGCCATCACCGCATCGACCGTCGCTTGGCCGCCGGTGAAGACCTTGATGCGACCCGTGCGGACGTTCGTGGCAGCGACATACAGGTCCGGCCCCCGATCACAGGTGAAATCCGCCCAAGGCAGGTCGCGCAGCAGCGATTCCAGCGGGTTGACGTAGAACGGACCATAATCATAGGGGCTGAACAGCCGCGTCAGGTTGTCCATCCAGGCGGCCGGGGACACCATCTCGGTCCAGCGCTGCATGCCGCGGGACATGGGCATCACCGACTGCGTCCAGCGCACCACGCGGTTGTCGCTTTTCGATCCGACCTGCATCCACAGGGCATCCAGGTTCTCGCGCGCGGCACGCCGCCCGGCCAGGCCCTTGCCCGCCGCCAGCCCCGCCTTCAGCGCCGCCCCGTTCAGCGCCCCGGCCGAGGTGCCGCTGATCGCCGCAAATTCCAGCCACTCCTCCTCCAGCAGGCGGTCGAGGACGCCCCATGTAAAGGCCCCATGCGCGCCGCCGCCCTGCAGGGCCAGATTGATGCGTTTGATCTCCATGGCCCGCCCCTTGTTCATGATGCAGTCGCAGCATCATACAAAGGTCCGATATCATGGCAAGTTCCGCGCCGATGCCGCGCTGCGGCATCACGCCCAGCCTTCGGGCCCCTGCGCCATCGCGGTCCCATAGCGCGCGCCATGCGCCCACCCGGCGGGCAGGATCGCGTCGATCCGGGCCAGCTGATCGGCGCTCAGCGACAGGCCCGCGCCGCGGGCGATCTGACGCCAATGATCCAGGCTGCGCGATCCGGGCAGCGCGATGACATGCGGCGCGCGCGACAGCACCCATGCGATCGCCACGGCCGCCGGGCTTTCGCCCTGATCGCGCGCCCAGTCCGCAAAGGCCCGCAAACGCGGCAGGTTGCGCGCCCAGGTATCGGCCTGAAACCGCGGCATGCCGGCGCGCAGATCGCCCGGCGCAAAGCCCGCCGGGTCCGGCGGCACATCGGCAAAGACCCCCCGCCCGACCGGAGAGAACGCGACCAGCGCCGCCCCGTGACGCGCGCAGGCATCGACCATGCCCAGTTCGACCTGGCGCGACCACAGCGAATATTCCGACTGCACGGCGGCCACCGGACCGATGGCGCAGGCGCGTTCCAGCGTGGACGGCGCCACCTCGGACAGGCCGATGGCGCCGATCTTGCCCTCGTCGCGCAGGCGCATCAGCGTCTCCATCGCCTCCTCGACCGGGCGTGCGGCCTCGCGGCGGTGCAGATAATAGAGGTCGATCCGCTCGACCCCCATGCGGCGCAGCGACCGCTCCAGCGCGGCGCGCAGATAAACGGGCGAATTGTCGAAGGGATGGTCCGGATTACGGGTGATGCCCGCCTTGCTGGCGATGGTCACGCGGCCCCGGTGGCGCGCCAGGACCGGGGCCAGCATCTCCTCGGCCCCGCCTGCGCCATAGACGTCGGAGGTGTCGATATGGTCGATCCCCATGTCGATGCAGGCGTCGATCACCCGCTGGCTGTCCGCCGCATCCGCCGCGCCATAGGTGCCCTGAAGTTCATCGTCCCCAAGGCCACGGCCCCGACTTGGGGACCGCCCTGCACCAGCTGGCGCCGCGGGATCACTCGGCGTTGGCCTCGGCGCGGCTTTTCCCGGCCACGTCCAGCGCCAGCGTCGCGGCCATGAAGCGGTCCAGGTCGCCGTCCAGCACGCCCTGGGTGTCGCTGGTCTCCTCGCTGGTGCGCAGGTCCTTGACCATCTGATAGGGGTGCAGGACATAGCTGCGGATCTGGTTGCCCCAGCCCGCATCGCCCTTGGCGGCATGCTGGGCGTTCACCTCCGCGTTGCGGCGGTCCAGCTCCATCTGGTACAGGCGCGCCTTCAGCGCGGCCATGGCGTTGGCGCGGTTCTGGTGCTGCGATTTTTCCGACGACGTGACGACGATGTTGGTGGGCAGGTGGGTGATCCGCACGGCGGAATCCGTGGTGTTCACGTGCTGACCGCCGGCGCCCGACGACCGATAGGTGTCGATGCGGATGTCGCGGTCGGGAATGTCGATCTCGATATTGTCGTCGACCACCGGATAGACCCAGACGCTGCTGAACGAGGTGTGCCGCCGCGCCGCGCTGTCATAGGGGCTGATGCGCACCAGCCGGTGCACGCCCGATTCCGATTTCAGCCAGCCATAGGCGTTGTGCCCGCTGACCTTGTAGGCGGCGCTGCGGATACCGGTCTCCTCGCCCTGCGTCTCGGACAGCAGCTCGACCTCGTATCCCTTCTTCTCGGCCCAACGCACGTACATGCGCGCCAGCATCGACGCCCAGTCGCAGCTTTCCGTGCCGCCCGCGCCCGCGTTGATCTCCAGGAAGGTGTCGTTGCCATCAGCCTCGCCGTTCAGAAGCGCCTCCAGCTCCTTCTGGGCGGCCATCTTGGCCAGCGCCTTGAGGTTGCCTTCGGCCTCGGACACCAGTTCGGCGTCGCCCTCCTCCTCGGCCAGCTCGATCATCTCGGCATTGGCCGACAGGTCGCCCTCGATCCGGCGATAGGTCTCGATGGCATCCGACAGCGACTGCCGCTCGCGCATCAGCTTCTGCGCGCGGGCCGGGTCCGACCACAGGTCGCCATCCTCGATCATGGCGTTCATCTCTTCCAGGCGATGCGGCGCGGTGGTCCAGTCCAGGCGCTGGCCCAGCAGGGTCAGGGAACGGCGGATGGCCTCGATGGTGGACTGCGTCTCGGCGCGCATGGGCGGATTCCTTCGGTCAGGCGTCAGGTCCGGGGTGATACCGCGAAGGCCGCCCTTGGGCAAGACCGGCACGCCTTACGCCACGCGCGCTGCGCCATGCGCCCGCCGGTCCCGCTCCGGACGCCCCCGGACACCCCATCGACACCGCGATGGGCGGGGGGTGCGGGGGGCAGCAGGCCCCCCGCCCGTCGCGGGACGCAAACGGGCGCGCGGCCTCAGTACAGCCCGCCCGACGACATGGTGCCGAAATCGGTCCGCCCCGGAATGACCCGCCTCTCGCCGGTCGAGGTCGTGATCGCCTGCCCCCCACCGCTGGCCCCGGCTTCCCAGGGCAGGATCACCACCTCGTCGCCAAAGCCCGACACGACATAGGGCGTCAGCCAGTCGGGATCGGTGCCGTCGCGGAAATACTCGGCGATGACGTTCGGACCGGTGGCGTCGTCCGGCAGGCGCTGGCCGGTGATGCGGTCGATCTTGACCCAATAGCCGCCCGGCGGGACGGTGAACTCCGTCCCGCCATACTCGGCCACGGCCTCGCGCATGAAGGCGTTGAAGACCGGAACGCACAGCGTCCCCCCATAGGCCCGTTCGCCCAGCGAACGCGGCTGGTCATAGCCCAGATAGCAGCCCGCCACGATGTTGCTGGAATAGCCGATGAACCACACGTCCTTGGCATCGTTGGTCGTGCCGGTCTTGCCCGCGATCGGCACGGGCAGATCAACGCCCGACCCCGAACCGCGCTCGACCGCGCCCTCCAGCATCGAGGTCAGCTGATACGCCGTGACCGCGTCCATCACGCGTTCGCGGTTGGTGTCGATCACCGGCGCCTGCCCGGCGGGCATGGCCTGCATCGCGCAGGTCTCGCAGACGCGCTGGTCGTGGCGATAGACGGTGCGCCCGCGGCGGTCCTGGACGCGGTCGACCAGCGTGGGCTCGACCCGCTCGCCGCCATTGGCAAACATCGCATAGGCGGCGACCATCTTGAACAGCGTCGTCTCCTGCGCGCCCAGGGCGTTGGCCAGGAACGGCGCCAGCGTGTCATAGACGCCGAAATCCTCGGCATACTTGGCGACCCGATTCATGCCGATGTCGTCGGCAATGCGGATGGTCATCAGGTTGCGCGACTGCTCGATTCCCGTCCGCAGCGGCGTCGGCCCGTAATGGCGCCCCGACGAGTTCTGCGGTTCCCACAGGCCCTGTGGCGTGTTGATGCGGATCGGCTCGTCCACGACGATGGTCGCAGGGGTATAGTTGTTGTCCAGCGCCGCGGCATAGACGAAGGGCTTGAAGGACGATCCCGGCTGGCGCTGCGCCTGCGTGGCGCGGTTGAAGACGCTGCTCTCGTACGAGAACCCGCCCTGCATCGCCAGGACGCGGCCGGTATTGACGTCCATCGCCATGAAACCGCCCTGCACCTCCGGCACCTGGCGCAGGCTCCAGCGGTTGAAATCGGCACCATCCATCATGGCGCGGACCAGGACCACGTCGCCCACCCGCACCAGATCGCCCGCCACCTGCGCGCGCGGACCCAGCGTGCGCGTCTCGCGGTCCAGGGGCCGGGCCCATTGCACGTCGGATGCGGGGATCCAGTGACCGTCGGCGTCCTCCTCGATCCCCTCGATGCCGATGCGGGCGTCGGATGCCCCGACCTCCAGCACCACGGCCGGGTGCCAGCCCGGAATGTCGCGCGGCAGGCGCAGGTCCCACAGCGCGCCGCGCCAGCTGGCCTCGTCGGTCAGCAGTCCGGCCTCGATCACCTCTCCGGTGCCGCGCCAGACGCCGCGGTTGCGGTCGTAATCCTCCAGCGCGGTCTGCAGCGCGCTCGCCGCCTCCGACTGCAGGTCGGGATCGACGGTCGCGCGGATGGTCAGCCCCCCGCCAAAGAATTCCTCCTGGCCGAACTCCAGGCTCAGCTGGCGGCGGATCTCGTCGGTGAAATAGTCGCGCGGCGGCAGCGCACGGCGGAACGACGGATAGTCCCCGTTCTGCACCGACCGCAGCGGCAGCTTGGCCTCGGCCTCATAGGTGGCCTCGTCGATGAAGCCGTTCTGCCACATCTCGCGCAGGACATAGTTGCGCCGTTCGGTCACGCGCTCCTTGGCGGTCACGGGGTGATAGCGGCCGGGCGCCTGCGGCATGGCGGCCAGCATCGCGGCCTCGTGCGGCGCCAGTTCGGACAGCGACTTGTTGAAATAGGTCTGGGCCGCGGCGGCCACGCCAAAGCTGTTCTGACCCAGGAAGATCTCGTTCAGGTACAGCTCCAGGATCTGGTCCTTGGACAGGCTGCGCTCCAGCCGCGCGGCCAGGATCAGCTCCTTGACCTTGCGTTCCACGCTGCGGTCGCTGGACAGAAGGAAGTTCTTCATCACCTGCTGGGTGATCGTGGACGCGCCGCGCACACTGGACCCGCCCGAGACCGCGGCCTCGAAAGCGGCGGACAGAATGCCGCGCAGGTCATAGCCCGGATGGCTGTAGAAGTTCTTGTCCTCGGCGCTGACGAAGGCCTGCTTGATCAGGTCGGGCACCTCGTCGATGGGCACGAAGATGCGGCGCTCCTCGGCGAACTCGTCGATCAGCTGGCCTTCGGCGGAATAGATGCGGCTGATGGTCTTGGGCGAATACTGGGCCAGCGTCTCGTGGCTGGGCAGGTCGCGCGAATAGATCCAGAAGATGCCGCCGACGGTCAGGGCCGCAAAGAACACCCCGGTGACCACCCAGGAAAAGATCGCACCGAAGAAAGACAGGATGGGTCGCAGCACGGGGTCAGCCTTTGTCGGGGTTTCGCCGCGTCTATAGCGGCCACGGGTGCCCCGGTCAAAGCAACACTGGGTGTGTCAGTGACGAAGCAGCCCGGCGCGCGCCTGTTCGTCGCGCCACCAGCCGGTCGTGGCTTCGGCCACGGCCTCGACCATGCGGGCGCGCCATTCGGGGTCGGTCAGGTTCGCAAGGTCCGTCTGGTCCGAGATGAACCCCAGCTCCAGCAGGACAGACGCGATGTCGGGCGATTTCAGCACCGAGAACGCCGCCCCCTGCACCGGCCGCCCGTGCAGTCCGATCCCCCGCAGCGCCATGCGCGAGGTCAGCAGCCGTGCGAAGGCCTCGGACCGGGGCTGGGTGTCGGTGCGGGCGAAATCCATCAGCACCGTGGCCAGCGCGTCGTCCTGGCCGCGCAGGTCCATCCCCGCCAGCAGGTCGTCGCGCTGATGGCGCATCGTCAGCTGCTGGCCCGCCCGCGTGTCGGACGAACTGTTCCAGACATAGACCGTGGCCCCCGCCGCCTGCCCCTGCGGCAGCGCATCGGCATGCAGCGACAGCAGCAGGTGGGACCCCGACTGCCGCGCCGCGGTCATCCGGTCCTCCAGCTTGACATAGACGTCGCTGTCGCGGGTCATCGTGACCGTCACGCCCCGCGCCTGCAGGGCGGTGCGCAGCTCCTGCGCGAATGTCAGGACCAGCGCGGCCTCGGTATCGGGGCCCGCCTGCGCGCCGGGGTCAAAGCCGCCGTGGCCGGGGTCCAGCGTCACCGCCAGCCCCGTCGCGGTGGCGGGCGGCGGCAGGTCCGCCGGATCGGGCAGGTTGCGCAGCGCCGCCGCGGCCGACGGGCGCGGCGCGAAATCCTCGGGCGCGACGGGGTTCAGGGCGATGCGCAGCCGCGCCTCGGCCCCCTGGGTGCGCATCCCGGCCTCGGCCACGCGGAACGGCCCCGGCAGTTCGATCACCATCCGCGACCAGCCGCGCCGAAAGCTGCCCCACCGGATCGCAGGCGCCAGGTCCTGTCCGAACAGGTCGGCAGGGCTGCGGCCGCTCAGGTCGACGCCCTGCAGATCGACGACCAGGCGCGCGGGATCGCCGACCAGGAATGTCCGCCACGGCACCGGGCGGTCCAACGCCAGCGACAGCTCCAGCGGCTGAGGGCCAAAGGCGCGGTGCCACCAGCCTTGCGGCGCCTGCGTCAGGGACGACCCGCCCAGGATCAGCCGTGCCGGTTCCTGGGCCTGGACCGGCCCCGCCAGCAGCAGCAGGATCAGCAGCAGAAGCCTCATCTGGCCGCCATGAAGGCCGTCAGGCGGGCCAGGCCCTCGGCGATGTCCGCCGTCGCGCGGGCATAGGAAAAGCGCAGCGTGCGTGCGCCGCGGTCGGGGTCGAAATCTAGCCCCGGCGTGACCGCGACGCCCGCCTTGTCCAGGATCTCGGCCGCGAAGGCCACGGAATCGTCGGTCAGGTGCGACACGTCGGCATAGATGTAGAACGCGCCCTCGGGCGGGGCGATGCGGTCAAAGCCCGCGCGCGGCAGCCCCTCCAGCATCAGGCGGCGGTTCTCGGCATAGACGGCGCGGTTGGCCTCGGCCTCGGGGATGCAGTCCAGCGCGGCCAGGGCCGCGACCTGGCTGGCATGGGGCGGACAGATGAACAGGTTCTGGGCCAGACGCTCGACCGTGCGCACCATATCGGGCGGCACGACCATCCATCCGACCCGCCACCCCGTCATGGAAAAGTATTTGCTGAAGGAGTTTACGACCAGAACCTCATCCGTCACCTCAAGCGCGGAATGGCAACGGTCGGCATAGGACAGCCCGTGATAGATCTCGTCCGATATCACTGCCATGCCCCGCGCGGCAGCGGCCTGGGTCAGGCCCGCCAGCTCCGGCACGGTCAGCACCGTCCCCGACGGATTGCCCGGAGAGGCCAGGATAAGCCCCTGCACGTCGTCGGGCAGATCCTGTGGTCGGGGCTGATAGCGGTCCTCGGGGCGGGTCGGGATGCCGACCGGGGTCAGCGACATCGCGCGCAGGATCTGACGATAGCTGGGATAGCCCGGATAGCCCATCGCCACCCTGTCGCCCGCATCGAACAGCGCCGAAAAGGCCAGGATGAAGGCCCCGCTGCTGCCGGGCGTGACCACCACCCGCGCGGGGTCCAGATCGACCCCGTACCAGCGGCCGTACAGGTCCGCGATCCCCTGCCGCAGCGCCGGCAGGCCCAGGGCCACGGTATAGCCCAAAGGCTGTTCCAGCGCCTGCGCCAGCGCCTGTCGCGCGCCCAGAGGTGCGGGGGTGCCGGGCTGGCCGACCTCCATGTGGATGACATGGCGACCTGCCGCCTCGGCCCGGGCGGCCGCCTCCATCACGTCCATCACGATGAACGGGTCAACCTGTCCGCGCAGGGAGTGTCGCATTCGCTCGGCCTCATTTTTGCCCTGTGATAGCGCGGGACGGCGGCACGCTCCAGCCTTTAGGCAGGAGCGTGCCGTCACGCAGCCGTGTCGGCGGCGTTCTTGCCATCGCGGACGCGGCGGTCCAAGCTGTCGCCCACATCAGACCAAGGGATGCCCCATGACACGCCTGACCGCCGCCTTTTTCCTGGGGACCAGCCTGGCCCTGTCCGCGCCCGCGATGGCCTTCGACATCTCGGCCATGACCGACGATGAAAAGGCCGCCTTCGGCGAGGCGGTGCGCGACTATCTGATGGAGAACCCGCAGGTGCTGATCGAATCGATCAACGTGCTGGAGAACCGCCAGGCCCAGGATGCGGCGCAGACCGACCTGCAGCTGGTCGAAGCCAACAGCGACGCGCTGTTCGACGATGGGCACAGCTGGGTGGGCGGCAACCCGGACGGCGACCTGACCATGGTCGAGTTCATCGACTATCGCTGTGGCGTCTGCCGCCAGTTCAACGCCGAGGTCCATGACGCGGTCGAGGAAGATGGCAACATCCGTTTGATCCTGAAAGAATTTCCGATTCTTGGAGAGGAAAGTGTGCTGTCCAGCCGCTTTGCCATCTCGGTCCATCAGATCGCCGGGGACGAGGCCTATGAAAAGGCCCATGACGCGCTGATGGCCCTGCGCGCGCCTGCGACGGATGAATCGCTGCGCGGCATAGCCGAAGAGATCGGCGTCGATGCCGACGCGATCATGGCGCATATGGACACGGATGCGGTGAACACGGTCCTGCAGAAGAACCACGAGCTGGGCCAGACGATGGCGATCCAGGGGACGCCGACCTTCGTGATCGGCGACCAGATGCTGCGCGGCGTTCCGCGGGCGGGCGTGGCCCAGACCATCGCCCAGATCCGCGAAAGCATGTGATCAGTCGGCGCTGCTGCGCGAATAGACATCCTCGTAGCGGATGATGTCGTCCTCGCCCAGATAGCTGCCGGTCTGCACCTCGATCAGGACCATCGGCACCTTGCCGGGGTTCTCCATCCGGTGGACGGCGCCAAGGGGCACATAGATCGACTGGTTCTCGGTCACCAGGGTCACGCTGTCGTCGACGGTGACCCGCGCGGTGCCCGACACCACGATCCAGTGTTCCGACCGGTGGACATGGCTTTGCAGCGATAGGGCCGCACCGGGTTTCACCACGATGCGCTTGACCTGAAAGCGGTCGGCCAGGGCCAGCGTCTCGAACCAGCCCCAGGGGCGGTGGTCGCGGGGGAACGCCTCGGCCTGCTTGGCGCGCTTGGCCTTCAGCGCGGACACGGCCAGCCGCACGTCCTGCGCCCGGCCCCGGTCGGCGACCAGCACCGCGTCCGAGGTCGCCACCACCATGACGTCGCGCAGCCCGATACCCACGACCTTGAGATCGTCGCTGTCCGACCGCAGCAGCACGTCCTGACAGTCGATCGCGGTGGAATTGCCGTCGGTGACCACGCCGTGATCCGACGGCGCATGGTCCAGCGCCTCGCGCCAGACCGCGTCCCAGCCGCCCAGGTCCGACCAGCGACCCGAAAACCGCACCACGGTCAGGTTGTCGGCCTTTTCCATCACGGCATAGTCGATCGACTGATCCTCGACCCCGGCCCAGGGCGCCTTGGCCAGCCGCAAGAAACCCAGGTCCAGATGCGCCTGGTCCAGCGCCTGCTGGACCGGCTCCAGATAGGCGGGGGCGTGGGCGCGGAACGCCTCGATCATGGTGCGGGCGCTGAACAGGAAGATGCCCGCGTTCCACAGATAGTTGCCCGCCGCCAGCATCTGGCCCGCCCGATCGGCGTCAGGCTTCTCGACAAACCGCGCCAGGGGCTGCGGCCCCTCTCCGGCACCGGCCAGTTCCAGATAGCCGTAACCCGTTTCCGGGCGGTCGGGGGTGATGCCGAAGGTCACGATGCGCCCCTGCGCCGCGGCCTGGGCGCCCTGGGCCACGGTCGCGGCAAAGGCCGCGGCATCGGGGATCACGTGATCGGACGGCGCGACCAGCACCAGCCCGTCGGGATCGTCCGCCGCCACCATCAGCGCCGCCGCCAGGATCGCCGGCGCCGTGTTGCGGCCCGCGGGTTCGATCACGATGCGGCCCGGCGCGATGCCCGCCTGTTCCAGCTGTTCGGCCACGATGAAGCGGAAGTCGGAATTGGTCATCACCACAGGCGCCGCGAATCCCGCGCCCGACAGCCGCCGGGCCGAGGCCTGGAACAGCGTCTCGTCCCCGGTCAGGGCGGCGAACTGCTTGGGAAAGCTCTTGCGCGACACGGGCCACAGCCGCGTGCCCGAACCGCCCGCCATCAGCACCGGTGTAATCATCGTCATCGCAAACCCCTTGGGCGAACCCCGCCCTGTCATCATTCCTGCCGGTTGCAGCCGGTCGTTCCCGCAGTCAAGGGCCAAGCGCCGTCAGCGTCAAGTCACGCCCTGAAATCGCCGTGAAAAAGACTCCCGTGCACGGGGCCGCGCACGGGGGTCAGTCGTCGCGCGTCTGTGCGCGCTTGCTGCTGCGACGGGCCGGGCCTGTCGGTGGGGAAACGGCGCATGGGGCCGCCTTATTCCCCACCCATGCTCAGCTGCAGCCGCTGGTGCCGCCGCAGGTGTTGCATTTCATGCAGGTGCCGTTGCGGACCAGCGTGTAGTTGCCACATTCGCCGCAGGGATCGCCTTCGTATCCCTGCATCCGGGCCTTGGCGCGCAGGTCCAGCCCCGTGGCCATGCCCGTCGTGACCGCCGTCACCGATACGCCGGCCTGCAGCGCCATCAGGTCCTGCGGCATCCGCTTGCGCAGATAGCCCGCGCTGCTGATCTGCTTCAGCATGGTCAGCGATTTCAGCTCGGACGGCTGGCTGGGGCGCCCCTCGTCCTCGCCGCCGCCCATCTCGTCGAAACGCGCGCCCTCGGGGGCAACATGGGCCAGGTCGGTGCGGTCCAGATAGCTGACCGCCAGCTCGCGGAACACATAGTCCAGGATCGAGGTCGCGTTCTTGATGCTGTCATTGCCCTGCACCATGCCCGCCGGCTCGAACCGGGTGAAGGTGAAGGCGTCCACGAACTCCTCCAGCGGCACGCCGTATTGCAGGCCCACCGACACGGCGATGGCAAAGTTGTTCATCATCGCCCGGAAGCCTGCGCCTTCCTTGTGCATGTCGATGAAGATCTCGCCCAGCTTGCCGTCGTCATATTCGCCGGTGCGCAGATAGACCTTGTGACCGCCGACGATGGCCTTCTGGGTGTACCCCTTGCGGCGCTGCGGCAGCTTCTCGCGGTTCGACCGGATGATCTCCTTGACGATGACGCGCTCGACGATCTTCTCGGCCAGGACGCGGGCCTTGTCGTGGGTGGACCCGTGGGCCAGGATCTCCTCGGCCTCCTCGTCGTCGTCGATCAGGGCGCTGGCCAGCGGCTGGCTCAGCTTGGAGCCGTCGCGATAGAGGGCGTTGGCCTTGATCCCCAGGCTGTGCGACAGCTCGTACGCCGCCAGCGTGTCCGCGATGGTCGCGCTGGAGGGCATATTGATCGTCTTGCTGATTGCCCCGGAAATGAAGCTTTGCGCGGCGGCCATCATGTGGATGTGGCTTTCCACCGACAGATAGCGCGTGCCGGTCTTGCCGCAGGGATTGGCGCAGTCGAATACGGGCAGATGCTCGGCCCGCAGATGCGGCGCGCCTTCCAGCGTCATCGTCCCGCAGACATGGTCGTTGGCCGCGTCGATCTGCGCCCGGCTGAAGCCCAGATGGCGCAGCAGGTCGAAGCTGGGGTCCGACAGCTTGTCCGCCGGGATGCCCAGGGTGCCGCGGCAGAAATCCTCTCCCAGCGTCCACTGGTTGAAGACGAAGCGGATGTCGAAGGCCGACGGCAGGGCCGCCTCGACCTTGGCGATCTCGGCCGCGCCGAAGCCGTGACCGGCCAGCGATGCATGGTTGATGGCGGGGCAGTTGCCCAAGGTGGCGTGGCCCACCGCGTGGCCCACGATCTCCTCGATCTGCGCGGCCGCATAGCCCAGCTTTTCCAGCGCCGCCGGGACCGACTGGTTGATGATCTTGAAATAGCCGCCGCCCGCCAGCTTCTTGAACTTGACCAGGGCAAAGTCCGGCTCGATCCCGGTCGTGTCGCAATCCATCACCAGGCCGATCGTGCCGGTGGGCGCGATGACGGTGGTCTGGGCGTTCCGGAAGCCGTGCGCCTGGCCCAGGGCCAGTGCCTCGTCCCAAGCTGCGCGGGCCAGATCGACCAGGCCGGCATCCGGGCAGTTCGCGGCGTCCAGCGCCACGGGGGCGACGTTCACGCCCTCACACGCCGTACCATGCGCCGCGGCGCGGTGGTTGCGGATCACGCGCAGCATGTGGTCGGCGTTGCGGGCATGGCCCGGGAACGCGCCCAGTTCCGCCGCCATCCGCGCGCTGGTCGCATAGGCCGTGCCGGTCATGATCGCCGACAGCGCCCCGCAGATCGCTCGGCCCTGGTCGCTGTCATAGCCCAGGCCCATGTTCATCAGCAGACCGCCTATATTGGCATAGCCCAGCCCCAGCGTGCGGAAGTCATAGCTGCGCTGCGCGATCTCGCGCGAGGGGAACTGCGCCATCAGCACGCTGATCTCCAGCGTGACGGTCCACAGCCGGCTGGCATGGACATAGGCGTCGGCGTCGAACCGGCCGTCGGTCCAGAAGGTCAGCAGATTCATGGACGCCAGGTTGCAGGCGGTGTCGTCCAGGAACATGTATTCGCTGCACGGGTTCGACCCGCGGATCGGCCCGTCCTCGGGGCAGGTGTGCCAGGCGTTGACCGTGTCGTGGAACTGGATGCCCGGATCGGCGCAGGCCCAGGCCGCATGGCCGATCTGGTCCCACAGATCGCGCGCAGACACGGTCTTGGCGACCGTGCCGTCGGTGCGGCGGATCAGCTCCCACGGCGCATCCTCGCGCACCGCGCGCAGGAAGGCATCCGTCACCCGGACCGAGTTGTTCGAGTTCTGGCCCGAGACCGACACATAGGCCTCGGAATCCCAGTCCGTGTCATAGGTCGGGAACTCGATGCTGTCGAAGCCCTGGCGCGCGTATTGCAGCACGCGGTTCACATAGGTCTCGGGGATCATCGCGCGCTTGGCGCTGCGGATCGCGGCCTTCAGGGCGTCGTTGCGGGCCGGATCGACTTCTCCGCCGCCGGTGCGGATCGCCGCGAAGATGCCGTTCAGCTCACGCTCGTGCAGCTTGGAGCCGGCAACCAGGGACGCGACCTTCTGCTCCTCGATCACCTTCCAGTTCACAAAGGCCTCGATGTCGGGATGGTCCATGTCGCAGATGACCATCTTGGCCGCGCGGCGCGTCGTGCCGCCCGACTTGATCGCACCCGCGGCCCGGTCGCCGATCTTCAGGAATCCCATCAGGCCCGACGACTTGCCGCCGCCGGACAGCCGCTCACCCTCGCCGCGCAGCGACGAGAAGTTGGTGCCGGTGCCGCTGCCGTACTTGAACAGGCGCGCCTCGCGGACCCACAGGTCCATGATGCCGCCCTCGTTCACCAGGTCGTCGCTGACCGACTGGATGAAGCAGGCATGCGGCTGGGGATGCTCATAGGCGCTGGTCGATGCAGTCAGCGTGGCCGTCTTGTGATCGACATAGAAATGTCCCTGCCCCGGCCCGTCGATGCCATAGGCCCAATGCAGGCCGGTGTTGAACCATTGCGGGCTGTTGGGCGCACCCATCTGGCGGGCCAGCATGTGGCGCATCTCGTCCAGATAGGCGCGGGCATCGGCCTCGGTGGTGAAATAGCCGCCCTTCCAGCCCCAATAGGTCCAGGCCCCCGCCAGGCGGTCAAAGACCTGCGCGGCGCTGGTCTCTCCGCCGAACCGGGCGTCCTCGGGCAGGTCGGCCATTGCGGCATGGTCGGGAACGTGGCGCCACAGGAATTCGGGCACGCCCTTTTCGCGGACGGGCTTCAGCCGCGCGGGAACGCCGGCGCGGCGAAAGTATTTCTGGGCGATGACGTCGCTTGCGACCTGGCTCCAGCCCTCGGGGACCTCGACCGCGTCGTTGCGAAAGACCACCGTGCCGTCCGGATTGCGGATCTCGCTGAGGGTGGTGGTGAACGCGATGCCGCCATAGGCCCCGCCGGTTTCCGTGGTAAAGCGCCGCTCGAACTTCATCCTGCTTGTCCTTCCGGTCCCCTGCGCGCAGCCGCGATCCGCCCGTGCAGGGCGCGTCCGCCCAGGGGACGGCCGTCAGATCAGGACTGCTGCGACGTTCCTGTGGTCGCCCCCGATAGGACCACCACATCTTGTGCCACACTGGCGATTGCCCACAAACTGCCGCCGCTTCGATACTGTTTCAACCGAATTTTTTAGCGATCGGCCCCGCGAAGGCCGTTGACAGACCGCCCCTTGGCTGCGTGCGGGATTCGCGCACAGAGACGTGCAGGAACAGCCGGTGCACGTGGCATAAGGTGTCAAAAACCACGTCCGAACAGTCCCTTGCCGACCGCATTCCACGACTTGTCCACAGGCTTATCTGCAATTCATCCCCCGGTTGCGCACAGCCGATGCAGATCTGCCACGCCCGGCGGAAATCAGCGCATGGGCGTCAGGACACCATCATCGGTCACGATCAGGTCCAGCGGCTGGTCCGTCGGCTCGGCCGGGATCAGGTCCAGCTGCTGGCAGGCATAGGCCAGCCCGATCGCCGTCACCGGGCCAGATTTTCGCAATGATTCCAACGTCCTGTCATAGAAACCGCCGCCATAGCCAAGGCGGTTTCCCTGCCGGTCGAACCCCGCCAGCGGAACGATCAGCACGCGGGGCGTCAGCACCTCGGCCGAATCGGCCGGGTGCGCCGTGCCGAAGGGTCCGGGCACCAGCGCTTCGCCGCGCCAGCGGCGAAAGACCAGCGGGCGCGCCTTGCAGGTCACCACCGGCAGCACCAGCGGCCCGTCATGCGCGGCCATCGCGGCGCGGGGATCGGCCTCGTCGCGCATGGGCCAGTATCCGGCCAGAACCGTGCCCGCGTGTGGTGCCAGCGTCGCGATCAGGTTGCGCGACAGGGCCTGCCCGTCGCCGCCCGCCGCACGGGCCGCCAGCGCCTGCGCGCGCAGGCGGGCCTTGTCCGCGGTCACAGCAGCACCGCCGTGGCCAGCCCCAGGAAGGCCAGGAAACCGATGACGTCGGTCATCATGGTCACGAAGGTTCCAGACGCCAGCGCGGGGTCCGCGCCCAGCTTGTTCAGGCCAAGCGGGATCAGGATGCCAGCCAGCGCGGCCACCAGCAGATTGATGATCATCGCCGACCCGATCACTGCCGCCAGACCCGGATCGCGGAACCAGACCCAGGTGATCGCAGCCATGATGACCCCGAAGAACACCCCGTTGGTCAGCCCCACGATGACCTCGCGCCGGACGACGCGCAGGGCGTTGGCCCGGCTGAGGTCGCGCGTCGCAAGGCCGCGCACCGCAACGGTCAGCGTCTGCGTCCCCGCATTGCCCCCCATCGACGCCACGATCGGCATCAGCACGGCCAAAGCCACCAGCTGGGCGATGGCGTCCTCGAAGAAGGCGATGACGCTGGCGGCGGCCAGGGCGGTGACGATGTTGGTGGCAAGCCACGGCACGCGCTGGCGCACCGTCTGCATCACGCTGTCCGAGATGCTGGATTCGTCGCCCACCCCGGCCAGGCGCAGGATGTCCTCCTCGTGCTCCTCGTCCAGGACCTGCATCGCGTCGTCGATGGTGATGACGCCCACCAGGCGGTCATCGCGGTCCACGACGGGGGCAGAGATCAGGTGATACTGGTTGAAGACATAGGCGACCTCGGCCTCTTCGGCAAAGGCGCTGATGGTGCGAAAGCTGTCCTCGGCCAGCTCGCGCAGCGTGGCGTCGCTGCGCGATGCCAGCAGGCGACCCAGCGTGACATAGCCCACCGGATGGCGGCGGGGATCGACCAGGACGATGTGATAGAACTGTTCGGGCAGCCATTCCTCGGCGCGCAGGAACTGGATGGCGCGGGCCACGGTCCAATGCTCGGGCGCGGTGACGACCTCGGACTGCATCAGGCGGCCGGCGGAATATTCGGGATAGGCCAGCGACTGCTGGACCGCCGCGCGGTCGCCCGCATCCAGCGCGGCCAGGATCAGCGCCCGCTCGGCGTCGTCCAGGTCCTCGACCAGGTCGACGACGTCGTCGCTGTCCATCTCGCGGACGGCATCGTCCAGGACCGCGCGGGGCAGCTGCTCCAGCACCTCCTCGCGGATGGATTCGTCGATCTCGGACAGGACATCGCCGTCGATGCCGTCGGCATAAAGCGTCAGGAAGGCGCGGCGGTCGCCGGGGGTCAGCCGCTCGATCAGGTCGGCGATGTCGGCCGGGTGCATCGGCTCCAGGGCCGCGTCCAGTGCGGCGCGGTCGCCGGCCTCGACCGCCGCGTCGACGCGGTCCAGCAGATCGTCGGTTTCGGTCGCGCGGTTTTCGTCGGCCATGCTGCCCCCTGCGTTCTTGTCGTGTCAGCCGTTCAGCAGATCCAGCGCCGCGCGGTGCAGCGCCTCGGACGCGGCGGCGATCACCTGACCGCCCTGGGCGGCGGACCCGCCCTGCCAGTCGGTCACGATGCCGCCCGCGGCCTGCACCACCGCCAGCGGACCCGCGATGTCATAGGATTGCAGCCCCGCCTCGATCACCAGATCGACCTGGCCCAAGGCCAGCAGGCCATAGGCGTAGCAGTCCAGCCCGTATCGCGTCAGCCGCGCCCGGTCGGCCACACGGCGAAAGGCCGTGGCCTCGGCCGCCGTGCCGATTTCGGGAAAGGTCGTCAGCAGCGTCGCGCGCTCCAGCGGCGTGCCGCCGCGCACGCCCAGCGCCCGTTCGCCCGCGGCCGAGATCAGCCGGGCATGGCCAAGCCCGCCCTCGAACCGCTCGCCGACATAGGGCTGGTCGATCAGGCCATAGATGACGTCCCGCCCGTCGGACAGGCCGATCAGCACGCCCCAGCTGGCCGCCCCGCACAGGAACGCGCGCGTGCCGTCAATCGGATCCAGGATCCAGGTCAGCCCGCTGGTGCCGGGGGTCGCGCCATATTCCTCGCCCAGGATGGCGTCATCGGGCCGCTCGCGCGCCAGCACGTCGCGCATCGCGCGTTCGGCATCGCGGTCGGCCTGGGTCACCGGGTCGAAATCGGCCGGCCGTTTGTTGTCGGCCGCCAGATCCGCGTGGCGGAACCACGGCAGGATCGCCCGACGGGCAGCGTCTGCCATCAGATGCGCGGTGCGGGTGATCTGGTCTGCGTCCTGCATGCGGCCCCCTGCGTGTCGTCACGCCGGGTGTAGCCTGTCATGCGCCGGGGGACCAGCGGTCAAAGGGGGCCGTCGTCCGGCGGTCAAGCGGCGCGGGACGGCGGCAGGGTCATCCGCCTTCTGGCGGTCAGGCCTTTCAGGCCGCGTCGGACAGGACGCGGGCCAGCTCGAAGATCTGGCGACGCTGCGCCTCGGGCATGGCGTAATAGGCGCGCACCAGCTGCAGCGCTTCCTTGTCGGCGAAGATGTCGCCTTCGACCACGCCGGGAACCTCGCCCTCGGACAGGCCCTCGAAAAAGAAGCTGACCGGAACGTCGACCGCCCGCGCAATGTCCCACAGACGCGAGGCCGAGACGCGGTTCATGCCGGTCTCGTACTTCTGGATCTGCTGGAACTTGATGCCGACCTTGTCGGCGAGTTGCTGTTGAGTCATGCCAATCATCCAGCGACGATGGCGGATACGCTTACCAACGTGAACATCTACACTATGCTTCATTGCCCCAACCTTTTGCAATCTCAGGATGCTCTAGCCCGGAAAGGCACAATTTTCGAGTGTCAACTTGGTTAATCGGGGCTTTCCTGACCATAAAGACAGGTCCAGGGGTGTCCTTGCGGCCATATCGGCATCGCGTTGACTTGGCCAGCGGGGATGCGAACGTGCAGACAACATCCGAGGGCCACAATACATGTCACAAATGATTCGCGCAGCCTTCATCTCGGCCTTGGGTCAGGACCCGGTGATCCGGGATGTTCCGCCCCCCGTGGCCCGTCCCGATCAGGTGCTTTTGCGCATGGGCGCGGCGGCATTGAATTTTGCCGACCTGCTCAAGGCCAAGGGACAGTACCAGGAACCGGCCGATCCGCCCTTCGTGCCGGGGCTGGAGGGGGCGGGCACCGTCCTCTCAGCGCCTGCCGGATCGGGCCTGGTTGCCGGCACACGCGTGGTCGTTTCGGCACCGGGCACGATGTCGCAGGTGATGGCGGTCGATCCGGGGGCCGTCCAGGCCATTCCGGACGCCATGACGCTGGAGCAGGCGGCGGGCTTTCAGGTGGCTTATGGGACAAGTCACCTGGCCTTGGCCGGGCGCGGCGCGCTGCAGGCGGGACAGACGCTGGTCGTTCTGGGGGCCGCGGGCGGGGTCGGGCTGACCGCGGTGCAGATCGGCGCGGCGATGGGCGCGCGGGTGATCGGCATCGCGCGCGGCGCCGACAAGGTCAATGTGGTCCGCCAGGCGGGCGCATCCGACGTGATCGACAGCGCCACCTGCCCCGATCTGCGCGCGGCGCTGCGCGATCTTGGCAGCGCGGACGTGGTCTATGACCCCGTGGGCGCCGAACCGGGCGAGGCGGCGTTCCGCGCCCTGCGTCCCGGCGGGCGGTTCCTGGTCATCGGTTTTGCCGGCGGCCGCCCCCCGGTGCTGCCGCTGAACCACGCGCTGGTCAAGAACATCGCCATCCACGGCTTCTACTGGGGCGGCTATCGCGGGCTGGACCCGCAGGCGCTGCGGGACAGCATCGACGCGCTGTTCGACCTGTTCCGCGCGGGCCGGCTGGACCCTGTCGCGGGCGCCACCCTGCCCCTGGACGATCTGGCCCAGGGCTACGTCATGCTGAGAGAGCGGCGCAGCATCGGCAAAGTGGTCATCACGCTGTGATCCCGACGCATTTGAGCCAAGCGCGGCATTGAAAAATCCCGCCTTTCCACCGATATTGGACCCAAGCCGGCACTGCGTCGGCATGCCTTCCAAGGGAGACATCGATGGCAGATTACAACACGTACCGTACCGCGCAGGGCGTAGGCCACCGCACGGCGGCGGTCGACCAGGGCCTGCGGGCCTACATGAACAAGGTTTATGGGCTGATGGCGGTCGGCATGGGTGTAACCGCCGCGACCGCCTATGGCACAGCGACCGCCGCCATGACCAACCCGGCCGTGGCCAACACGCTGTACAACTCGCCTCTGCGGTGGGTGATCATGTTCGCGCCGCTGCTGATGGTGTTCGCCTTCGGCGCGGCCCTGAACCGGCTGTCCGTCTCGGCGGCGACCGGGGTCTTCTACGCCTTCGCGGCGCTGATGGGCGTCTCGATCAGCTCGATCTTCCTGGTGTATACCGGGGTGTCGATCGTCCAGACCTTCCTGGTCACGGCCATCGCCTTCGCGGGCCTGTCCCTGTGGGGCTATACTACCAAGAAGGACCTGTCGGGCTGGGGCACGTTCCTGCTGATGGGCCTGATCGGCCTGATCGTCGCGTCGATCGTGAACATCTTCATCGCCTCCTCGGCCATGCAGTTCGCGATCTCGGTCATCGGCGTGCTGATCTTTGCGGGCCTGACCGCTTATGACACGCAGAACATCAAGAACACCTACCTGCAGATGCAGGGGTCGGGTGCGGATTTCCTGGGCAAGTCCGCCATCATGGGCGCGCTGAAGCTGTACCTGGACTTCCTGAACCTGTTTATGTTCCTGCTGTCCTTCATGGGCAACCGCGAATAATCCAACGCACCTGCGACATGAAAAAAGGCCCCCTTTCGGGGGCCTTTTGCTTTTGAATGGCGGGGTCTCAGGCGGCCTGCCGGACCGGCGGCAGGGACGATGCCGCCTCGGCCGCGATCTCGAAGCTGCGCAGCCGGGCCGTGTGATCGTGGATCTGGCCGGTCAGGATCACCTCGTCGGGGCGATAGGTCTCGACCAGACGCGACAGCTGGTCGCGGACGCGCTCGCGGTCGCCTACGGCACTGACGCGCAGCGCACCGTCGACGGCTTGGCGCATCTGCGCGCCGATCTCGGCGTCGATGTCGCGGACCGGGCGCGGCAGCTTGCCGGGCTGGCCGGTCCGCAGGCGCGCGAAGGCCAGCTGCATCGTCGTGCGCAGATAGGCGGCCTCTCCGGCATCGTCGGCGGCAAAGACGTTCGCCGCCAGCACCGCATAGGGCTTCTGCCCCCAGGGCGAGGGTCGGAACCGTTCGCGATAGATGCTCAGCGCCTGTTCCAGCTGTTCGGGCGCGAAGTGGCTGGCAAACGCATAGGGCAGGCCCAGATGCGCCGCCAGCTGCGCGCCGAACAGGCTGCTGCCCAGGATCCAGACGGGGATGTTCGTCCCCTCTCCGGGCAGCGCGCGGACGGCCGCGCCCGCGCGTTCAGGGCCCAGATAGTCCAGCAGCTCGACCACGTCCTGCGGAAAGCTGTCGGCCATCGGATCGCGGCGCAGGGCGCGGATCACCGCGCCGTCACCCCCGGGCGCGCGGCCCAGGCCCAGGTCGATGCGGTCGGGAAAGGCCGTGGCCAGGGTCCCGAAGGCCTCGGCCACGGTCAGCGGCGCGTGATTGGGCAGCATGATGCCGCCCGCCCCCACGCGGATCGTCCTGGTCGCCTGTGCGACCAGTCCGATCAGGACCGCGGTCGCGGCGCTGGCGATGCCGGGCATGTTGTGATGCTCGGCCAACCAGAAGCGGTGATAGCCCCAGCCCTCGGCATGTTGGGCAAGGTCGATCGTGTTGCGGATGGCGTCCTGCGCCGTGGACCCTTCGGGAACCGGCGACAGGTCGAGAACGGAATAGGGAAGATGCTGTGTCATTCCCTTGATCTAGGCCGCCTGCCCCGCTTTGCAATGACGGGACAGGACATATCAGGCAGTCGTTCAGGCCATCTTGCGCAGATAGGTCCAGGTCGGCACCCGGCCGCCCCGCGCGACGGACCAGCTTTCGGCATCGCCCAGATAGACGAAGCCGCAATTGGTCAGCACCCGGGCCGATCCCGGATTGTCCTGAAACGCCTCGGCGAACAGGGTCCGTGCCCCGTGCGGGTTCGCCGCGACAAGGGCCGCCACGGCCTCGGTCGCGAAGCCGGTGTTCCAGAAGCCCGCGCCGATCCAGAAGCCCAGTTCCGACTGCGACCCCTCCATGCGGGTCAGCGACACGACGCCCAGCAGTTCGGCCAGCTTGTGGTCCGACCCGTCGATGGCCCAGACATCCTCGGACCGATCCGCGGCTAGGGAGCGGGCGACGAAACTCTCGGCGGCGCCGCGGGGCAAGGGATGGGGGATGGCGCGCGTGCCTTCGGCCACGCGTCGGTCGGCGGTGTAATGTTCGATCAGGCCGGCATCAGAGGCGCGCAGCGGTCGCAGCGTGAAGCGCTCTGTCGCGATCACGGGCTGGGCCGGGCCATCGGCCAAGACGGGCGCAAGGTCGTCCAGACGACTCCCCTCGCGCATGGGTGCAGACATCACCATGTTTCCTCCCCAAGAGACCGATCAATAAATGTGACGATAAAACGGTTCGGGGGACCGGCTCTCGCCGATCCCCCCTTAGCATCAGAATATTACGCTAAGGTTACTCGGCTGCTTCCAGCTCGGCGGGGACGATCGAAATGAACGTCCGGCCCTTCAGGCCCTTCTTGAAGCTCACATGGCCGTCGGTCAGCGCGAACAGGGTGTGATCCTTGCCCATGCCGACGTTCACGCCCGGCCACCAGGTGGTGCCGCGCTGACGTGCGATGATGTTGCCCGCGATGGCGGCCTGGCCACCGAACAGCTTGACGCCAAGACGGCGTCCCGCGCTGTCGCGGCCGTTGCGGGAAGAACCGCCTGCTTTCTTATGTGCCATGGGTCGTTCTCCTTAGGCTTCAGCGGCGTCTTTGGCCGGTTTCTTGGTCTTGGCGGGCGCATCGGCGGCCTCGACCTTCGTGCGGGCGCCGACGGCGGTCTTGACGCCGGTCTTGTCCGCACCCTTCTCCAGCACGTCGGTGACGCGCAGCAGCGTCAGCTGCTGGCGGTGACCGCGGGTCCGCTGCGAGCTGTGCTTGCGGCGGCGCTTGACATAGGTGATGACCTTGTCGGCCTTGATCTGCTCGATCACGGTGGCCTGCACGCAGGCACCGGCGACCAGGGGCGCACCCAGGGTCGAACCGACCATCAGCACATCGTTGAACTGGACCGTATCGCCAGCCGCGGCATTCAGCTTTTCAACGCGCAGGACGTCGCCCGCCTGCACCTTGTACTGCTTGCCGCCAGTTTTCAGAACCGCGAACATCGCTTTCTTCCTTCATCACCGCGTCCTGCGGCCCCGACAATGTCGGCGTTGGGGGGCGAACCCCGCCTTCGGACGGCGCACCCTTGTGCGGGTGTCGTTAAAAACAATCGACCGGCCAAGGGCGGATGCCCTGCCGGTGCGCTGCATTTGCCCGATCTGGGCCCGCCTGTCAAGGCCGGTGCGATGGTGCGGAACCCTGCGGCACCGCGGGGCTTGTACCCTGCCACTGACAGGACCGGACCCCAGCTGATGCAACGCTTCTCCTGCCCGCATTGCGGCACGCGCGCTTATTTCCACAACCTGATCTGTCTGTGCGGAGAGCCGCTGGTCTATGCGCCGGTCTTGCGGCGGATGGTGGCGGACGCCCCCCATTGTGCCAACCGCCCGCGCATCGCCTGCAACTGGGCGGCCGAGGTTCCGGGCGGCTTCTGCGCGTCCTGCGCCATGTCGCATGTCGTGCCGGTGATGAACATCGGCGACAACCAGCGCCTGCTGGCCAGCGCTGAACGCGCCAAGCGGTGGGTTCTGGCCAACCTTGCGGAATGGGACTGGTTCACGCCGGCCGATCCCGGGCGGCGTCCGCGGTTCCTGATGCTGTCGGAACATACCGGCGGGCGCGATCAGCAGATCATCATGGGCCATGCCAACGGAGAGATCACCATCAACGTGACCGAGGCGGACGAGCTGATCCGCCTGAAACGCCAGCTGAAGCTGGGAGAGCAGTACCGCTCGATGGTCGGCCATTTCCGCCACGAGATCGCGCATTTCCTGTTCGACCGCCTGAAGGTCCTGCCCGATTTCCTGCCCGCCTTCCGCGCCGTCTTCGGCGACGAGCGGGCCGATTACGCCCAGGCCCTCAAGAACCACTATGCCGATCCGCGCGACCCGGCAGGCGATTTCATCACCAGTTATGCCACCTCGCACCCACACGAGGATTGGGCCGAGACGGTCGCCCACCTGCTGCACCTGACGGACGTGGCCGACAGCTTCTGCAGCACGCATCTGGACATGCCGGGGGTGCCGCCGGACTATCACCCCTACTCCGAGACCGATCCCTACCGCCTGCTGAACATCGCGGCCGAGATCACCATCGCGGTCAACGACATCAACCGCGCGCTGGACAACAGCGACCTCTACCCGTTCGTGCTGACCGTGCCGGTCCGGCACAAGATCGCCTTCGCCCATGGCTGGCTGCAGAACCACCTTGCCCGCGGCGAGGGGAAGGCCGCCTAGACGGCGGCCTTTTCCTCCAGCGACATCCATTCCTCCTCGGCATCGGCCAGGGCAGCCTGGCGTTCGGACAGGGCCAGGCTGGCCTTTTCGAACTTGGCCGGAGCGGTCTGGAACAGCGTCGGGTCGGACATGAATTCCGACAGCTTGGCGATCTCCGCCTCCAGCTTGGCGATGATGCCGGGCAGCGCGTCCAGCCGGTGCCGTTCGGTGAAGCTCAGGCCATCGCGCGCGGCCTTGGGCTTTTCCGTCACCGGCGCGGCCTTGGCGACCGCGACGGGCTCCTCGACCACGGTCTCTCCGCGCTGCGCCTGATAATCGCTCCACCCGCCGGCATAGACGGTGGCGCGGCCGTCACCCTCCATCGCCACCGTGGTGTCGGCCACCCGGTCGATGAAATCGCGATCGTGGCTGACCAGCAGCACGGTGCCGTCATATTCGCCCAGCAGGTCCTGCAGCAGGTCCAGCGTCTCGACGTCCAGATCGTTGGTCGGTTCGTCCATGACCAGCAGGTTCGACGGCCGCGCCATCAGCCGCGCCAACAGCAGACGCGCCTTCTCGCCACCCGACAGACTGCGCACGGGTGCACGGGCCTGGGCGTCGTCGAACAGGAAATCCTTCAGATAGGCCACGACATGCTTGGGCTGGCCCCGCACCATCACCTGATCGGCGCGGCCCGACACGCGCATCTCGGGGTCGCCAGTCAGCGATTCCCACAGCGTCTGGTCGGGGTTCAACGCAGCGCGGGCCTGGTCGAAGACCGCGATCTCCAGGTTGGTGCCCATCGTGACCGTGCCCTGGTCGGGAGCGATCTCTCCGGTCAGCATCTTGATCAGCGTGGTCTTGCCCGCGCCGTTCGGCCCGACAAAGGCGATGCGATCGCCGCGCTGGATGCGCAAGTCGAAGGGCCGCAGGATGGTCTTGTCGCCGAAGGCCTTGGCGATGCCGGTGGCCTCGACCACCTTCTTGCCGCTGGTGGTGCCGCTGTCGAACGCCATCGCGGCGGTGCCCTGACGGCGGATCTGGCTGCTGCGCTCGGCCCGCAGGGCGGCCAGGGCGCGGACGCGGCCCTGGTTGCGCTTTCTGCGCGCGCTGATGCCCTCGACGGCCCACCGGGCCTCGGCCTTGATCTTGCGGTCCAGCTTGTGGCGGGCGTCATCCTCGGCGGCCCAGGTCGCCTCGCGCCAATCCTCGAAGCCTTCGAAGCCCCGTTCCTGCCGGCGGACCTGGCCGCGGTCGATCCACAGCGTCGCCTTGGTCAGGCGGCGCAGAAAGGCGCGGTCGTGGCTGATCAGCACGAAGCCCGCACGGGTCTGGGACAGATGATCCTCCAGCCAGCCGATGGCCTCGACGTCCAGGTGGTTGGTCGGCTCGTCCAGCAGCATCAGTTCGGGCGCCTGCGCCAGCAGGCGGGCCAGCGCGGCGCGGCGACGCTCGCCGCCCGATGCGGTGGCCACGGGGCGGTCGGGGTCGAACTTCAGCCCCTCGGCGGCCATGTCGACGCGGTAATCCTCGCCCGGCTCCAACCCGTCGCGGGCAAACTCGCCAAGCGTCTCGAAGCCCGACAGGTCCGGGTCCTGCTCCATATAGCCGGTCGAGACGCCGGCCGCCAGGACCACCTCGCCCCGGTCGGGTTCGACGAAACCGGCCATCACCTTCATCAGGGTGGACTTGCCCGATCCGTTCCGGCCGACCAGCGCGACGCGGTCGCCCGGCTGGACGTTCAGGGACAGGCCCTCGAAAATGGGATCGCCGCCATAGGTCAGCGAGATCTCGGAGAGTTGCAAAAGGGGTGCGCGTGCCATGACCGCGCCCTAGCCCGGCGCCGCGTCGGGGTCAATCCACCGCATTGCTTGACAGGTTCGGTCGGAATTGCCACAAGACGCGGGAATTCTGACCAAAGGAGTCAACATGCGTCCCCTGATCATCGCCACGCTGCTGGGTGCCACCGCCATGCCGGCCCTGGCGCAGGAAGTGAACGTCTATTCGCACCGCCAGCCCGAGCTGATCCAGCCGCTGATCGACGCCTTCACCGCCGAGACGGGCATTCCGGTCAACGTGGCTTTCGTCGACAAGGGCATGGTCGAGCGCCTTCAGGCCGAGGGCGACCGTTCGCCCGCCGACCTGGTGCTGACCGTCGACGTGGCCCGCCTGGGCGAGGTCAAGGACGCGGGCGTCCTGCAGCCGGTCGAGGACCCGGCGCTGGAGGCGATCCCCGCCGGCCTGCGCGACGACGAGAACCAGTGGTTCGCCCTGACCACCCGCGCCCGCATCGTCTATGCCAGCAAGGAGCGCGTGGCCGACGGAGAGGTCACCACCTACGAGGACCTCGCCGATCCGAAATGGGAAGGCCGCATCTGCACCCGCAGCTTCACCAACGACTATAACGTCGCGCTGACCGCGGCCTATCTGGCCCATCATGGCGAGGAGGAGACCGTCGCCTGGCTGGAGGGCGTCAAGTCGAACCTGGCCAAGCGTCCCGAGGGCGGCGACCGCGACCAGGTCAAGGCGATCTGGGCCGGCGAATGCGACATCAGCCTGGGCAACACCTACTACATGGGCGCGATGCTGAAGGATGACGAGCAGAAGGAATGGGCCGAATCGGTCCGTATCGTCTTCCCGACCTTCGAGGATGGCGGCACGCATGTGAACGTGTCCGGCGTGGCGATGACCAAGTCCGCGCCGAACCGCGACGCGGCCCTGCAGCTGATGCAGTTCCTGGCCGGCGAAGAGGCACAGCGCATCTATGCCGAAACCAACAACGAGTTCCCCGTGACCGAAGGTGTCGAGCGGTCCGAGCTGGTGGCCAGCTGGGGCGACTTCACCGCCGACGACCTGACGCTGACCGAGATCTCGGACCTGCGCCCGCAGGCGCTGGACCTGATCGAGCGCGTCAACTTCGACGGGTGACGGCTTCTTGCGTCGGGGCCCCAACCCCCGACGCAAGGAAACTTACAGATGTCCGCAAAAGGCGCAGGCGCGGGCTTGCGCCTTTTTCGTTGCTGACGCAATCATCGCCGCTTGTGAGCCTTGGAGACGCGGTTTGGCACAGAAGATCATCATCGACACGGACCCCGGTCAGGACGACGCGGTGGCCATCCTGCTGGCGCTGGCCTCTCCGGAACTGCAGGTCCTGGGCATCGTCGCGGTGGCCGGCAACGTGCCGCTGGCCCTGACGGAGGTGAACGCCCGCAAGGTGGTCGAACTGTCGGGCCGGACCGACGTGCCGGTCTTTGCGGGCCGCGACCGGCCCCTGTCGCGCGATCTGGTGACGGCCGAACACGTGCATGGCAAGACCGGGCTGGACGGGATCGAGCTGCCCGTGCCCACCCTGCCCCTGCAGGCGCAGGACGGCGTCGATTTAATCGTCGAGACCCTGCGCACCCATGATGCGGGCACCGTGACGCTGGTGCCCATCGGCCCGCTGACCAACATCGCCGAGGCATTCCGCCGCGCCCCTGACATCATCGGACGCGTGCAGCAGATCGTGCTGATGGGCGGCGCCTATTTCGAGGTGGGCAACATCACCCCCGCGGCCGAATTCAACATCTATGTCGATCCCGAGGCCGCGGCCGAGGTGTTCGCCGCGGGCGTGCCGCTGGTCGTCATGCCGCTGGACGTGACGCACAAGGCGCTGACTGACCGGGCCTGGGTCGAGGCGATGCGCGCCCTGCCCGGCCGCTGCGGCCCGGCCGTCGCGGGCTGGACCGACTTCTTCGAACGCTTCGACACCGCGAAATACGGCAGCCTCGGCGCGCCGCTGCATGATCCCTGCACCATCGCCTGGCTGCTGGACCCCGACCTGTTCCAGGGCCGCCACATCAACGTCGAGATCGAGATCGAGGGCCGCTGGACCACCGGCATGACCATAGCTGACTGGTGGCGCGTCAGCGGGCGGACGCCCAACGCGCTGTTCCTCAAGGACGTGGACCGCGACGCGCTGTTCGACATGATCCACGACCGCATCGCGCGGCTGCCCTAGGGCGCATCCTCGGACGGGGGCGGTTCGGGCAGCGGCACGACCCCCTCTCCGTCGCCGATGCGATCGTCAAGCGCCGCGACCAGCTGTTCGGTGACGTCGATCGCGTCCAGCGACACGAAGATCGTGCGCCGGTCCAGAACCGCCACGGCGCCCCGGTCCTGCATCACCTGACCCATCACCGGCAGCGCCGCCCGAAAGAAGGCCGCCCGGTCGGCCTCGGCCCAGGCATTCAGGTCCTGGACCGCCTGCGCGCGCTCCCGGCGGATGCGCGTCGCGCGGATGTCGAAGCTTTCGGCCAGCTCACGGAATTCGGCCGCGGGCAGCGTGCTGCGCTGTTCGGTCAGGCGCGCCTCCTCCGACGACAGCAGCTGCGTCAGGCGGTCGTTCTCGGCGGTGACCTCCTCGCCCTTTGCCTCAAGCCGGGCCTGCGCGCGCAGACCCCAAGCCGAGGACAGGTACAGAACCTCCTGGTCCAGCGTCAGGATCGGCGCGCTTTCGGCCGCCTCCTCGGGGCTGGGGATCGTGCTGTTGGGCAGGACGGGCGGCGTAGCGATCGGCGGGATCTCGGGCGCCGGGATGTCGGGCACCGTCGCATCCTGCGCGGCGGCGGGCAGCGCCATCAGCGCCGCCGCCACCAGCCCCAGTCCCGTCCGAAGGACCGGCATCAGAAGTTCGTCTGGATCGTCAGGTCGAAATTCTGTTCCAGGTCATAGTCTTCCTTCTGCAGCGCCTGCGAGAAGTTGAAGCGCAGCGGACCGATGGGCGTGGTCCAGAAGATCGACGCGCCGACCGCGGCGCGCGTGTACATGTCGTCATCGACCGGGACGCCACCGGTGCCGATGGTCCGGTCCAGACCCCACAGCGAGCCGACATCGACGAAAAGACCGCCCTGGATGCCGTATTCCTCGGGCAGGCCGATGGGGAACTGCGCCTCGCCGCGCGCCGCCCAGTAGAAGTTGCCGCCCAGGCCGTCCTCGTTCACCGCGGCCAGGTCGCGCGGGCCGATGCCGTTCGGCTCGAACCCGCGGACTCGGTTGCCGGTGCGGAAGCGGTCCAGGATCCAGGTCGAATAATCGCCGTAGGTATAGATCGCGCCGGCCTCGACCTCGCCGCGCAGGGTCACGCTCTCGCGCCAGGCGGTGCTTTCGACGCCGGCCAGCGCGGTCGTGGTGATCGTCTTGGTGTCACCCCCCGCACCCGCGAAATCCTGCGAGAAGCGGAACCGGTACGCGGTCAGCGGGTCCAGCCCGGTGCGGCGCGAATCCCAGTTGTAGGTATAGCCAAGCGACGAAGTCAGGCGCGTGCCCTCCTCGGCGATCAGCAGGGCCGAGCTGTCCTCGGTCACGTTGGACAGCTTGTCCTCCGAGATACGGTAGCGCAGCTCGATCCGCGCATTGGCCGAGATCGGGAATTCCAGCGACGGCTGGATGCGGATCTGACGGGTGTCGAAGTCCGAATTCAGGCCCTCGGTCTCGGTATAGTTGGCCGAGAAGCCAAAGCGCAGGTCGCGGCCCAGGAAGAACGGCTCGATGAAGGTGACCCCGGCGGCGCGGTCGTCGGTCGCGGTCTGCAACTGCAGGCCCAGGGTCTGGCCGCGGCCCAGGAAGTTCTGCTCGGTCAGGCCGATGTTGAAGCCCACGCCCGAATTGACGCCATAGCTGGCGCCCAGGGACAGCGACCCGGTCGGCTGTTCCTCGACATTGACGCCGACGATGACCTGGTCGGGGCTGCTGCCCTCGCGGGTCTGGACCTGCGCATCCGCGAAATAGCCAAGCGCGCGCACGCGTTCGGCCGAATTGCGGATCTCGCGCGGGTTGAAGGGGTCGCCCTCGACGGTGGTGAACTGGCGGCGGATCACCTGATCCAGCGTCGTGGTGTTGCCCTCGATGTCGATGCGCTCGACGAAGACGCGCTGGCCGCGGGTCAGCGCGAAGGTCAGGTCCAGCGTCTGGTTTTCCGGGTTGCGGGTGACGCGGGGCTCGATGTTGACGAAGTTAAGCCCCTGCTGGATGGCGATCGTCTCCATCCGGCGGATCGACGTGTCGATGACCGACGGGTTGTAGAACGACCCGCGCCGGACACGGCTCTGCTCGGCGAACAGCGACGCATCGACGCCCGGGATCTCCGAGATGGTCTCGACCCGGCCAAAGCGATAGCGCGGCCCTTCGGAGATGTTGAAGGTGATGAAGAACGCGTCGCGTTCACGCGCGATTTCGGGCGCCACGCCCTGCACGCGGAAATCGGCGTAACCCTGCGAACGATAGAAATCGGTCAGCAGCTGTTCGTCCAGCGGGATGCGCTCGGGCGCGAAGGTGTCGCGGCGGATGAAGGTCCGCAGCAGGCCTGCCTGCTTGGTCTCCAGCACGTTGCGCAGGCGGCGGTCCGAATAGGCGCGGTTGCCGACAAAGCTGACGCGCTCGATCTCGGTGACGTTGCCTTCGCGGATCTCGAAGACCAGATCGACGCGGTTGCCGCTGCGGCGGATGATGCGCGGATCGACGCGGGCGGCCAGGCGTCCCTCGGCGGCATAGGTCTGGGCGATGGCCTGGGCATCCTGGATGGCCTGGCTGGGCTGATAGACGCGGCGCGACTGGCTGCGGACGATCTCGGCCAGACGCTCGTCGTTCAGGCGGCGGTTGCCCTCGAAGGTGATCTGGTTGACGATCGGATACTCGCTGACGCGCACGACCAGGGTGGACCCCTGCGGGATCAGTTCGACCGTCTCGAACAGGCCGGAATTCTGCAGGCGCTGCAGACCGTCGTTGATCTGGCCGGGGCTCAGGTCCTGGCCCTGCGGCAGGGCCAGCGTGGACAGCACGGCGCCCGTCTCGATCTGCTGGTTGCCCTGAACCTGGATGCTGCCGAAGACCACGGCGGCGGCCTGCTGCGGGATCATTCCGATTGGCGCCGCGATCGCCAGGGACGTCACCAGCGCCAATGCGCCCTTGCCCAGTTTCCGTTCCATGATGGCCCCTCTTGTATCCGCCTGCACGCGCCCGGTTCGGGCTGTCGTTTTGCCTATGGTCTGTAGCCCCATCGGGGCGGGGCTGTCAAAACCGCAAGCGCATCAAGGGCAGAAAAGATCGTTCGTGAGCCCGAAAATCATCAGTGACAGGACCGCCGCCATGCCGATCGCGGTCAGCAGGTTCAGCGCCTTGTCCGAGGGCGGGCGTCCGCGGACGGCCTCGTAGGCGTAGAACATCAGGTGGCCGCCATCCAGCACGGGGATCGGCAGCAGGTTCAGGAACCCGATCGCCGCCGACAGGACCGCAATCCACCACAGGAAGTTCGCGCCGCCCGCGCTGGCCGCCTGGCCGGTGCTTTCCGCGATGCTGATCGCGCCGCCCAGGTTGCAGGTACCGATCTGCCCCGAGATCATCGCCCACATCCCCGTCAGCGACGACGTTATGATCCCCCAGGTCTGCCCGACGCCCAGGCCAAGCGCCTCCAGCGGCCCGGCACTGCGCGTCTGGGGCGAGAAGAAGCTTTCGCCGCCCGTCACCCCGATCAGCCAGCGCTGCTCGAACCCGCCGCCATCGGCGGGCAGGTCCGACAGCTTGGGCGACAGGGTCACGTCCAGCTCTCCGGTGCCGGGGCGCCACAGGTGCAGGGCCAGGGGCCGGCCCTCGGCAGCCTCGACCGCCTCGCGCATCTGGGTAAAGCGGGTGACCGGCTGGCCGTCGATGGCAAGCACCACGTCGCCCGCGCGCATGCCGGCATCGGCCGCGGCACTGCGCGGCGCCACGCCGCCGATGCGCGCCGGCATCGGGTCGGGGCCGGTCACGGTCAGTGTCCGGCCGTCACGTTCGACCTGCCAGTCCTGTTGCCCGGCCACCGGCAGCGTTTCGGTCAGCGCGCCGATGTCGCGCCAGGTGGCGACCGGCTGGCCGCCAAGGGCCAGGATGCGGTCGCCGGGCTGCAGGTCGTTGACGATGGCGGGCGGCGCCTCGCTGACGGCGCCCACGCGCACCTCGTCCACGGGCAGGCCCTGAACGATCGCGAAGCCCGCAAACACCAGGATCGACAGCACGAAATTGAACACCGGCCCGGCCAGCAGCGTCGCGAACCGCGCCCACAGCGGCGCGCCCTGCAAGGTCTGGCGGCGCAGGGCGGGATCGACGGCGCGCCCCGGACCGGCACTGGCCGCGTTGTCGTCGCCCAGGAACCGCACATAGCCGCCAAGCGGCAGCGCCGCGACCTGCCACAGCGTCCCGCGACGATCACGGCGAGAGAAAAGGCGCGGGCCAAAGCCCACGCTGAACACCTCGGCCCGGATGCCCGACCAGCGGCCGACGATGTAATGGCCGTATTCGTGGACGGTCACGATGACCGCCAGGGCGGTGACGAAGGCCAGCAGCGTGCCGGCGGTCTGGGCAAAGGCGTCGATCACTGGGCGGCCTTTCGTCGGGCCAGGCCGTCCCAATGCAGGACGGCGGGCAGGTCTTCGGGGTCGCGGGCAAAGCCGGGCTGGGCGGACAGCGCCTCCAGCGTGGCCTCGACCCGGGGGGCCATGTCGGTAAAGCGGATGCGACCGGCGATGAAATCGTCCAGGGCCTGTTCCTTGGCGGCGTTGAAGACCGCGCCAGCGGCCCCGCCCGCGGCCATCACCTCGCGCGCCAGGCGCAGGGCGGGCCAGCGCGTCTCGTCGGGGGCGCGGAAGGTCAGGCTGCCAAGCGCGGCCAGATCCAGCGCGGCCACGGGCAGCGGCCGCCGTTCTGGCCAGTGCAGCGCATAGCCGATCGCGTGGCGCATGTCGGGGGAGCCCAGATGGGCTATGGTGCCGCCGTCATGATGGGTGACCATTGCGTGAATGATCGATTCCGGATGGACCAGAACCTTGATGCGATCGGTGGTCAGGCCGAAGAACTCCTTGGCCTCGATCACCTCCATCGCCTTGTTGAACATCGAGGCACTGTCGATGGTGATCCGCTGACCCATTGCCCAGTTCGGATGGGTCGATGCCTCGGCCACTGTCGCGGCCGCCAGCCGCTCCAGCGGCCAATCGCGGAACGCGCCACCCGATGCGGTGATGGTCACATCCTTGACGGATTCCAGCTTATCGGCCCCAAGCGCCTGAAACAAAGCGGAATGTTCACTGTCGACGGGCAGGATCGTGGCGCCCGACCGCGCGCCGGTATCCCGCAGCAGCGCGCCCGCGCAGACCAGCGATTCCTTGTTGGCCAAGGCCAGCACACCGCCCTGCGACAGCGCCGCCAGACCCGGCGCCAGGCCCGCGGCGCCGACGATGGAAGACAGGATCCAGTCGGCGGGCCGGTGCGCAGCCTCGATCAGCGCGGCCTCGCCGGCGGCGGCCTGAACGTAGGTGCCGGCAAGAGCGGTCCGCAGGTCCTCCAGCAGTTCGGGATGCGCGGTGACCGCGATCTGGGCGCGCAGATCGCGCGCCATCTGCGCCAGCCGCGCGATGTTGCGCCCGCCGGTCAGGGCCACGACCTGATAGGATTGCGGATCGCGGCGGATCAGATCGACGCCGTTCGCGCCGACCGACCCGGTCGCGCCGAAGATGGAAATGCGTCGCATCGGTCAGTTCACCACGGGCAGTTTCGTCAGAAACCCGATCAGCATGGTCGCCAGGACCGCCCCGGTCACTGCGTCAAAACGATCCATGAACCCGCCATGCCCCGGTATCAGATTCGAGCTGTCCTTGACCCCCGCGCGCCGTTTCAGCCAGCTTTCGGCCAGATCGCCCATCTGCCCGGCAAGGCAGACGATGGGCGACACCCAGATCAGCGTCGCGTCGCCCTGCCCCGCCATCCACAGGATCGCGCCGAACAGGCAGGTCCCGATCCAGCCCGCGATGGTGCCCGACCAGGTCTTCTTGGGGCTGAGCGCGGGCCAGAACTTTGGCCCGCCCAAGATGCGGCCGAAGAAATACCCCGCCGTGTCCGAGATGATGATGACCCCCATCAGCCACAGGACAAAGTTCAGGCCGTAATTCTCACGAAACCCAACAAGGCCGAAGGCTACGATCAGGATCGCGATGCCGAAGAGGGTATAGGTCGCGCGGTCGCGCCGTGCCGCGCCCGGCAGGCCCAGCAGGATCGGGACGGCCAGCGCCACCCACGCCCAGGGCATGCCGGTCAGCGCAAAGGCCTGCGACACGCCCGCAATCGCGGCCAGCGCGATGGGGCGCGACCGTCCGAACAGCGTCACGTGCCGCGCCGGGTTGCGCCAGCCGGTCATGGCCGCCAGCTCCCAGAAGGTGATCGCGGAGATGACCGCCATGCCCAGGCGCAGCCACGGTCCCTGCGCCACCGCCAGCATCACGCCGATGCCCAGAAGGACCAGGGTCGAGGCCACGCGACGCGACAGGTCGCCCCATTTGCCGCCCGACTTGCCGGGACCGCCAGCGCCGGGCACGGACCCGGCGGAATGCCGTGCTGAGGTCATGCGCCCCCAAAGCGCCGGTCGCGCAGGCCGAAGCGGTCCAGGATCGTCGCCAGGTGATCGGGGGTGAAGTCGGGCCACAGGGTCGGCGTGAATTCGTATTCCGAATAGGCCGCCTGCCAGGGCAGGAAGTTCGAGGTCCGCGTCTCACCGGAGGTGCGGATCACCAGGTCGGGATCGGGATGCCCGGCGGTGTCCATGCAATCGGCCAGGTCGGCCTCGGTCGGGTTGATCACGTCGCCGCGGGCGATGCGTTCGGCCAGACGCCCGGTGGCGCGGACCAGCTCGTCCCGGCCGCCATAGTTGATGGCGACCGTCAGGTTCAGCCGCGTGTTGCCCGCCGTCCGCGCCTCGATCGAGGCCATCAGGTCCTGCAGCTTGCGGTCCAGACGGCCGCGTTCACCGATGAAGCGCATCCGCACGCCCTCGGCCGACATGTCCTCGGCCTCGCGCTGGATATAGCGGCGAAAGATCTTCATCAGGCCCAGGACCTCTTCGGTCGAGCGCTTCCAGTTCTCGGTCGAGAAGGCATAGATGGTCAGCCAGTCCACCCCCAGGTCGGGGCAGGCGCGGACGATCTGCTTGACCCGCTCGGCCCCGCGACGGTGACCGACCAGACGCGGCCAGCCGCGTTCGGTGGCCCACCGGCCATTGCCATCCATGATGACCGCGACATGGCGGGGACGGGTCGTCCCCCCAGTTTCGGCAGCTCTCGACAAGCCCCACGCCATCGTCGGATCAGACCTGCATGATTTCGGCCTGCTTGGCCGTCAGCGCCTCGTCGACCGATGCGATCATGCGGTCGGTCAGGGACTGGATTTCCGTCTCGTACAGCTTCTGGTCGTCTTCGGGCATGCCGTTGGCCTTGCCCTTCTTGACCTGGTCCATGCCGTCGCGGCGGACGTTACGGATCGAGACGCGGGCGCTCTCGGCGTATTGCGCGGCGACCTTGGTCAGCTCGCGGCGACGCTCCTCGTTCAGTTCCGGGATCGGCAGCATGATGATCGTGCCGTTGGTCTGCGGATTGATCCCCAGACCGCTTTCACGCAAGGCCTTCTCGACCTTGTTGACCATGCCCTTGTCCCAGATGTTGATCGTGACCATGCGCGGTTCGGGCACGTTGACGGTGCCCAGCTGGTTGATCGGGGTCATCTGGCCATAGGCCTCGACCTGCACCGGCTCGATCATCGAGGCCGAGGCCCGGCCGGTCCGCAGGCTGGCGAATTCGCCCCGCAGGCTTTCCATCGCGCCCTTCATGCGGCGCTCCAGGTCGTCAATATCGATCTCGATGTCCTCAGCCATTGTCGGACTGCCTCTGCTTTGAATTTTTTTCGCTTGTAACGGGAATGCCGCAGCTTGGCAAAGCCTTTGCCCGCTTTTCGGCCCCGTCAGGGATCGTTCCGCGGGGGTTCGCCCGCGGACAGCCGCGCCTCGATCTGGGCCAGCCGGGCCAGGACCTCGTCGCGATAGGCCTCGGTCGCGGCGGTGCCTTCCTCCTGGTGGGCCTCCTGCATCGAATTCACGATCAGACCCACCACCAGGTTCATCACCGCAAAGGTGGTGACCAGGATAAAAGGCAGGAAAAACAGCCAGGCATTCGGGTGAACCTCCATCACCGGGCGCACGATGCCCATCGACCAGCTTTCCAGCGTCATGATCTGGAACAGCGAGTAGGCCGAATTGCCCATGTCCCCGAACCAGTCCGGAAAGGTCGGCCCGAACAGCTTGGTCGCCATGACCGAGAAAATGTAGAAAATGATACCCATCAGCAGGAAGACCGACGCCATGCCGGGCAGCGCGGACAGGAATCCCTCGACCACGCGGCGCAGGCGGGGCGTGACCGACACGATGCGCAGCAGCCGCAGGATGCGCATGGCGCGCAGGACCGACAGACCCTCGGTCGCCGGCAGCACGGCGATTCCCACGACGATAAAGTCGAACACGTTCCAGCCGTCACGGAAGAACCGCAGCCCGCGGGCATAGAGCTTCAGCCCGATCTCGATCACGAAGATCGCCAGGCACACCCGGTCCAGCGCGATCAGCAGCGGGCCGGCCGCCGCCATCACCCGCGGCCAGGTCTCCAGCCCCAGGATCAGCGCGTTGAACAGGATCACGGCCGTGATCACGCCTTGGGCCCGGGGTCCGTGGATGAAGCCGTCGACGCGGCCCCGCAGGCTGGTGGTCATGTCAGTTGTGGACCCGCGTATAGGTGCCGCGGCCTTCCAGGATCGACCGGAACCCGCCCGGCGCGTCCAGCGAGAAGACGATGATCGGCAGCTTGTTGTCGCGGGCCAGCGCGATGGCCGATGCGTCCATCACGCCCAGATGCTTCTGCAGCACCTCGTCATAGCTGACATTGCCATAACGCTTGGCGTCGGCATGCTTGACCGGGTCCTTGTCATAGACGCCGTCGACCTTGGTGCCCTTGAAGATCGCCTCGCAGTTCATCTCCGACGCGCGCAGGGTGGCTGCGGTGTCGGTGGTGAAATACGGGTTGCCGGTGCCGGCGGCAAAGATCACGATCCGCTTCTTTTCCAGGTGGCGGATGGCGCGGCGACGGATGTAGGGTTCGCAGACCTCGTCCATGCGGATCGCGCTGATGACGCGGCAATGCAGGCCGCGGCTTTCCAGCGACGACTGCATGGCCAGCGCGTTCATGACCGTGGCCAGCATGCCCATATAGTCGGCGGTGGTCCGCTCCATCCCTTGGGCGCTGCCCTGCAGACCGCGGAAGATGTTGCCGCCGCCGATGACCATGCAGACCTCGACGCCCATCGCCTGGACGGCCTCGACCTCGCTTGCGATGCGGGCGACGGTGGGGGGATGCAGGCCGTATCCCTGATCGCCCATCAGCGCCTCGCCCGAGATTTTCAGCATCACGCGGCCATATTGCTTGGGGACTTCGGTGGTCATCGGGGGCTCCTGTCGCCGGCTGCTTTCATCGCGCCGTTAAATGTCGCAAAAGGGCTGCCGGATCAACTGCCCGGATCGGCCATGCGTGACCCTGACCTGACACAGATCGACGCCGCCCGCCACCTGCTGATCGCCGGACCCACCGCCAGCGGCAAATCTGCGCTGGCACTGGCGGTCGCGCGGGCACAGGGTGGCACGGTGGTCAATGCGGATGCCCTGCAGGTCTGGTCCTGCTGGCAGGTGCTGACCGCCCGCCCGTCCGCCGCCGACCTGGCACAGGCGCCGCACGCCCTTTACGGCCATGTCGCGCCGGGCACCGCCTGGTCGGTCGGCGACTGGCTGCGCCAGGTCGCGGCGCTGCGGGGGCGGCTGATCGTGGTGGGCGGCACGGGGCTGTACCTGACCGCGCTGACCCGCGGGCTGGCGCAGATCCCGCCGACGCCCCCCGAAATCCGCGCCACGGCCGATGCGCGCATCGCAAGCGGCGGTCTGGCCGCGATGGTGGCCGAACTGGACCCCCGCACCCGCGCGCAGATCGATCTTGCGAACCCGGTCCGCGTCCAGCGCGCGTGGGAGGTTCTGACCGCCACCGGCCGCGGCATCGCCGATTGGCAGGACGACACGCCCCCACCCCTGCTGGCGCCCGACGACTGTCAGCGCGTGCTGATCACCAGTGACCGCGACTGGCTGGCGGACCGGATCGCCGCGCGCTTTCACGCGATGCTGGACCAGGGCGCTCTGGAGGAGGTGCGCGCGATGCTGCCCCTGTGGGACCCGGCCGTGCAATGGGCCAAGGCCATCGGCGCGCCCGACTTGGTCGCCCACCTGCAGGGTCATGCGACCCTGGCGGAGGCCACCGAACGCGCCATCATCGCCTCACGGCAATATGCCAAGGCGCAGCGGGTCTGGTTCCGCGGCCGGATGGGCGACTGGCAGATGTGGCAGGCGGGCAACGCCGGGCTGATCACGGTTTAATTCCCGGAAACCCATACGGCGTTCATTGAGTTTTCCCACAGATCGGCGATAATCCGCCGATAGGATCCGTGATGTGGGAGGGTGTCATGTCGGTATGGGATCGCTCTGACTGGACCAAGGGATTTCCGTTCACGCCGACCCGGCTGGCGCCGCTTGGTCGGGGCATCCGCGGGCAAGGCGGCCAGATCGACGTCAATGGTCCCCACCTGCAGACCGAAGGCACCGCCCCCATGCCCATGCAGCGGGCAAGGGCCGCGGACCGCGTGGCCGTTCCGCAGGCGCTGTCCGTCCGCGTGGCGCCCGCCTCGCACCGGTTCGGGCCGCGGCAGGCCAGCCTTCGCCTGCTGCCTGCAGGCGCCTTCACCTGGGGCGGGCGTGCTGTGCCCGTCCAGCCGCGCACGCGCCCCGACCATGTGCTCATCTGGGTATCCGACGGCCGCATGCGCATCGACTTTCCGCGCAGCGGCGGCATTCTGGCCGCAGGCGACGTCCGCTTCGTCCCCGCCGGAACCGCCTTCGCCGCCCGCCCGCTGGACGGGGCAGAGGGTCAGGTGCTGCTGATCGCGCCCGAACTGACCGCGCAGGTCGATCCGCCCCTGCCCCGTTCGGTGGTCGCGGGATGCGCAGGCAGCGGTTCCGCGCTGCTGTCGGCCACCTTGGCCGAACTGATGGCCGAGGCCGCCCGCAGCCCCGATCACCGCACCCTAGGCTGCTATCTGAACATGCTGTCGCTGCACCTGTCGCGTCTGGACCCGCAGCGGGATCACCGGACCGATCCCGGCGCGGTCCACACGGATCGCCCGCTGGTCGACCGCTTCCTGGCCCTGGCCGCGGTCGAGATGGGGTCGTGCCGGACCCTGGCCGATCTGGCGCAGGACTTGGGCACCACGCTGACCCATCTGGACCACGCCTGCATCGAGGCGCGGGGCCATCGCGCCATCAACCTGCTGCATGAATTGCGGGTGGACCGCGCGGCCGAACTGCTGCGCCATACCGACCGACCCGTTCCGCGCCTGGCCCAGGACCTTGGCTATGCCAGCCACGCCCATTTCACCCGCGCCTTTGCCGCCGCAACCGGCCGCACGCCCGAGGCGTACCGCAGCCAGATGCGAAACGCCCCGCCCTAGGACTAGGCCGGGCGCCCAGCAGGGGGTCCGGGGGACGGCCAGTCCCCCGGCGTCGCGGGACGCAAGGGGTGCTCAGTCCTCGGCGGGGGTCTCGCGGCCCCTGAACCCGGTGGCCACCACGAATTTCTCGGACGAATCGCTGCGGCTGGCGGGGGGTTTCACGTTCGCGACCTTGGTGAAGTTCTTCTTCAGCATGGTCTGCATGTCGGTCTCGGCACCGCCCGCCAGGACCTTGGCGACGAAAGTGCCGCCCGGCTCCAGCACGTCGAAGGCCAGCTGCGCCGCCGCCTCGACCAGCGCCACGATCCGGTTGTGGTCGGTGTTCTTGTGCCCCGACGACGCCGCCGCCATGTCGGACATCACCACGTCCGCAGGTCCGCCCAGCCAGGCCTTGACCTTGTCGTCGGCCCCGTCCTCCAGAAAGTCCAGCACGTGGATCTCGGCCCCCGCGATCGGATCGACCTCCTGCAGGTCCAGACCCAGCACGCGCCCGACCTTCTTGCCCGATTTCGTGCCCAGGGCGTTCACACGGGCCACCGCCACCTGGCACCAGCCGCCGGGCGCGCAGCCCAGGTCAAGCACCCGCGCGCCGGGCACCAGAAAGCGGTACTTGTCGTCCAGCTCCAGGATCTTGTAGGCCGCGCGCCCGCGGTAGCCCTCGCGCTTGGCGCGGGCCACATAGGGGTCGTTCAGCTGCCGCTCCAGCCACAGGGTGGAGGACAGCTTGCGCCCCTTGGCCGATTTCACCCGCACGCGTAGATCGCGCGCACCGCGGCCGCTGGTCTTGCCGTCCCGGCTGGTCGGTGTCTTCGTCATCTCATGCCACTCCGTTCAAACCTTCCGGCGCCAGCACCCCATCGCGCACCATCTGGGCATAAAGCAACCCCTCGCGCAGGCCGCGATCCGCGACCGACAGCTTGTTCGTGGGCCAGACCCGCATCAGCGTCTGCAGGATCGCGGCGCCCGACATGATCAGCGCATGCCGTTCGCGCCCGATGCGCGGGTCCGTGCGCCGCCCCTCGGGGCCCAGCTGCAGATAGGAATGGATCACCCGGTCGATCTGGTCGCTGGTCATCTCCAGCCCGTCCACCTTGGTCCGGTCATAGCGGCGCAGGCCCAGGAAACTGGCCGCCACCGTGGTGACCGTCCCTGATGTGCCGATGATCTGGAATCCCTCGTCGGGCGATCCGTCCGCATAGGGGGTGAAATTCGCCAGCGCCTCCTCGAAGAACCACGACATCAGCGCGAAGCGGCCCTGGTCGTCCTCGACATCAGCGAACTGGTCGCGCAACGTCGCGACGCCCAACGGCACGCTGATCCAGTCGACCACGCGGGCGCCGCCCGGCTGCGGGTTCCCGAAGCCGTCCGACAGGCGCATGATCGCGCGCGGCCGCTCCTTGGGCTCCACATCCTCCAGGTCGATCCAGACCAGCTCGGTCGATCCGCCGCCGATGTCGACGACCATCAGCGTCTCGGTCTTGTGGCTGACCAGCGGCGCGCAGCTGATGACGGCCAGCCGTGCTTCTTCCTCGGCGCCGATGATCTCGATGGGCAGGCCGGTCTCGCGCCGGATCGTGCGCAGGAAATCGCGGCTGTTGCGCGCGCGCCGGCACGCCTCGGTCGCCACAAGGCGCATGTTGCGCACCTTGTGCTGATCAAGCTTGCGCTTGCACACCTGCAGCGCGTGCACGGTACGCGCCATCGAGCTGCGGGACAGGCGTCCCGAAGCTTCCAGCCCCTGACCAAGCTGAACCGGCTTGGAGAAGCTGTCGACGACCTGGAACTGACTGCCCGTCGGTCGGGCAATCAGCATCCGGCAAGAATTCGTTCCCAAATCCAGGGCAGCATACAGCGCCCCTTCATCAGGTTGTCGGGTGCCCGACGGCTCGACCGTATTTCTCGGGAACGCGTCCGCACCCGCAGGACGCTTGGGCGTCATAACACACGCCCTCCGATGACAAGTTGAACAAAACGTAACCTGCCATCGGCGACCATTCAAGGGGCCGCGACCGCCGCGGCCACTTGACGGGCGCGCGGGGGCGCGGCAACCAGAAGCGATGATCGACATCCGTCCCGTTGCCCATCCGATCGGCAAGATCCTGACCGCGATCGGTGGCATGATGCTGGCGCCGATGATGGTCGACTGGTGGCATGGCGACCCGCACTGGATGGTGTTCCTGCAATCGGCGGTGATCACCATGGCGGCGGGCGTCTTCGTCGCGGTGGCGACGGCCGGGCGCTATGACCACCTGTCGCTGCATCAGGCGTTCCTGCTGACGTCGGGGATCTGGCTGGTCCTGCCCCTGTTCGGTGCCCTGCCCTTCATGCTGGGCGCGCCGAATGCGACCTTCACTGACGCGATGTTCGAATCGATGTCAGGCTTCACGACCACCGGCACCACGGTCCTGCCGCAGCTGGATTCGCTGGCGCGCGGCATCCACCTGTGGCGCGCGATCCTGCACTGGGCAGGGGGCCTGGGGATCGTCGTCGTGGCGATGGTCTTCCTGCCGGTGATGAAGGTCGGCGGCATGCAGTTCTTCCGGTCGGAAGGCTTTGACACGCTTGGCAAGGTCCTGCCCCGCGCCGGCCAGATCGCGACCGAGATGACGCAGCTGTACCTGATCCTGACCGGGGCCTGCATCATCACCTATCTGATCCTGGGCCTGACCGGGTTCGACGCCGTCGTGCAGGCCTTCAGCACGATCTCGACCGGGGGCTTCTCGAATTACGACGCCAGCTTCGGGGCGTTCCTGGGGCCTGCGGAATGGGCGTCGTCGGTCTTCATGGTGCTGGCCTCGATCCCGTTCATCCGCATGGTGCAGCTGATGCGCGGCCAGGCGAAACCGCTGTGGCGCGACATCCAGGTGCGCGCCTATCTGCGCTGGATCGGCTATGCCTGCGTGATCATCCTGCTGTACCGCGTCCTGTGGCTGGGCCAGACCGGCCACCCCGAGGAGATGCTGCGGGAGACCGTGTTCAACGTCATCTCGACCTTCTCGGGGACCGGCTTCGCCTCCACCGACGTGACGCAGTGGGGCCATCTGCCGCTGATGATCCTGGTGATCTGCGGGCTGATCGGCGGCTGCACCGGATCGACCGGCTGTTCGGTCAAGGTCTTCCGCTATCTGGTCCTGTTCGAGGCCGTACGAGCCCAGATCCGCCGGATGCATTCGCCCCACCGCGTCTATCCGCTGCGCTATGACGGCCAGCCGCTGGAACAGGACGTGGTCGATTCGGTCATGGCGTTCTTTACGCTGTTCTTCCTGACCTTCGGCCTGCTGATCGTGGGGCTGTCGCTGACCGGCCTGCACCCGCGCACCGCGCTGACCGCCGCCTGGACCGCCATCGCGAATATCGGCCCGGTCTGGGGCCCCGAGGTGACGCGCAACGGCTCGATCGCGGAATTTCCGACCTCGGCCAAGTGGCTGATGACCGTGGGAATGTTCCTGGGCCGGCTGGAGCTGGTGTCGGTCCTGGTCCTGCTGCTGCCGCGGTTCTGGCGCGACTAGGGCAGTGCGGTGGGCGCGGCGCCGGCATTCGCGCCGGGCCCGTGGCGCGTCAGGCTGTCGCTCAGTTCCGCCTGCAGGCGGGTCTGGGTTTCCGCGTCCGACGCCGGCCAGATCAGCACGAAGCCTTCGGCCCGGCCATCGCGGACCCAGCCTTCGGCGGCACCGATATGGGCGTCATTCGCGCCATGCAGGGTCGCGTGGCCCGGCTTGACCACGCGGTCGGGCCGGGGCACCCAGCCAAGCGCCGTGACCAGACCGGCCAGATCCAGCAGCTCCTGCTGGCCACCCGGCTGGCTGAACAGGATCAGCGCCGCCCCCGATCCGTCCTTCGGACCATAGATCGACAGCGCCCGTTCGGCCCGGTCGAAGGTCAGCGCGCGCAGGGGGGCGGTGACCGTCAGCCCAGTCGCCGCGTCGACCAGCGGTGCCAGCCCCTGCGCGTCGGTCCAGGCCGCACGGCGTTCCGCCAGCAGCCGCAGCGCCGTGCCCGGATCGGTCGAGGCGCGGGTCTGGGTGATCTCGGCCTGGATCGCGGCGCGGGTGCGGGGACCGTCCTTGCCGTCGATCTGGCCGTCGTAATGCCCCGCCCACCGCAAGGCGCGCTGGACCTGGTCCAGCGGCGGCAGGGGTTCGGTCGCGCCAGGCGCGGGCAGGTCCGGGGCCTGGCCGGCGTCCAGCGCCTCGCCCAGATCGGCGGCGCGGGCCAGCATGGCGTCGTCCGGGATCATGTCGGCCTTGGCTAGCACCGGCAGCCAGGCCGCGGCCGCGTCGTCGGCGACGGGGCCAAGCGCCACCGCGAACCACCCGTCGGGCAGACGCCACAGCCCGGCCTCGGGGAAATCGGCCCGGATCCGCGTCAGCGCGGCGCGGGCCTCGGGTTCGGCCTGAACCGATTCCAGCCGCAGATAGGCGTCGGCCGGCGGTGGGGCCACCACAGCCGGGGCCGCCGCCGCGGTATCGCCCACCGGCATCAGCGCGGTCCCCGGCGCGGGCGTGCTGACGAACGCGTCCTGGGGCACCTTGCCGGCCTGCTTCAGCCGCTCCAACAGGGGCCCGGCGCGATCCTCGGGCAGCGGTCCGATGGCGATCCCCGTCCAGCCACCCGGCAGGGCCAGCGTCACGACCCCGTCGAACCGGTCGGCCCATCCCTGCGCCGCCTGCGCCGCCGCCTGGGGATCGCGCTTGGCCTCCAGCCGGATCACCGCGCCCTGGGCCAGCACCGCACCGGGCAGCGCCCCCGCCAGGACCAGTCCCATCACCAAGCGCAAAGGCGTCGTCATCCTGTCCATCCTGTCGCGGGTGTCCCCCCGCCGTCGGGCCTTCATTGACCCTGTTGCATCGCGCGCCTAGAAGACGCCTTGCCCGATCTACGCAAAAGGATGGCCCGATGACCAGCCCCAACCGACCCCGCAGTTTCCAGGAGATCATCTTGGCGCTGCAGACCTATTGGGCAGGCCAGGGCTGCGCCGTCCTGCAGCCCTATGATATGGAGGTGGGCGCCGGGACGTTCCACCCCGGGACCACGCTGCGCTCTCTTGGATCGCGGGCCTGGGCCGCGGCCTATGTCCAGCCGTCGCGCCGCCCCACCGATGGCCGGTACGGAGAGAACCCCAACCGCCTGCAGCATTACTATCAGTTCCAGGTCATCATCAAACCGTCGCCCCCCGACCTGCAGGAATTGTATCTGGGCAGCCTGCGCGCCATCGGCCTTGACCCGATGGTCCATGACGTCCGCTTCGTCGAGGACGACTGGGAATCGCCTACGCTTGGCGCATGGGGCCTGGGCTGGGAGGTCTGGTGCGACGGCATGGAGGTCAGCCAGTTCACCTACTTCCAGCAGGTCGGCGGCCATGACTGCCGCCCCGTCTCCGGAGAGCTGACCTATGGCCTGGAACGCCTGGCCATGTACGTGCTGGGCGCGGAACACGTGATGGACATGCCCTTCAACGACCCGGACAGCCCGATCGCGCTGACCTATGGCGACATCTTCCGCCAGACCGAACAGGAATATTCGCGCTGGAACTTCGACCAGGCCGACACCGACATGCTGTTCCAGCATTTCAAGGACGCCGAGGCCGAATGCGCCCGCATCTTGGCCGCCGACCGCACCGACGGCGCGGGCCGCACCATCCCGATGGCGCATCCCGCCTATGACCAGGCGATCAAGGCCAGCCACCTGTTCAACCTGCTGGATGCGCGCGGTGTGATCTCGGTCACGGAACGCCAGGCCTATATCGGCCGGGTTCGGGCGCTGGCCAAGGGCTGCGCGGACCTGTTCCTGACCACCGATGCGGCGGGGTCGCCCGCGTGAACTGGGGCAAGGTCGCGGCGCTGGCCCTGCTGGGCAGCACCATCGCCGCGGGCGCGGGCATGTGGTATGCGCAGGAATACCTGTACTATGACCCGATCGACCCGAACGGCCCCGATGCCGCCATCGCGGTGACGACCCCCGCCGGCGAACGGCCCCTGACCCTGACCGGGTTCGAGGGGATCGACGCCGACAGCAGCCCACTGCGCTGGCGCGCCTGTGCCACCGTGGACACGGTTCCCGCCGATGCCCTGCCCTTTGACGGCGCCACGCCCCTGAACGCGCCCGGCTGGTTCGCCTGCTTCGACGCGGCGCGGATCGGCGGCGACCTGGAAAGCGGCGCCGCCCGCGCCGTGCTGTCGGTCAGCGAGATCCGCCCCGACGTGGACCGCGTGCTGGCCGTCTATCCCGACGGCCGCGTCTACGGCTGGCACCAATACAACGACAAGACCCCGGAACGCGGAGTGATGGACTGATGCCCGACCTGCTGATCGAGCTTTTCTCGGAGGAAATTCCCGCCCGCATGCAGGCCCGCGCGCGCGAGGACCTCAAGCGCCTGGTGACCGACGGCCTGGTTCAGGCCGGCCTGACCTATGCCAGCGCCGGTGCCTTCAGCACGCCGCGCCGCCTGGCCCTGGCGGTCGAGGGCCTGACCGCCGCCAGCCCCACCACGCATGAGGACCGCAAGGGCCCCCGCACCGACGCCCCCGATGCCGCGCTGGAGGGCTTTTTGCGCTCCACCGGCCTGACCCGCGATCAGCTGCAGGCCCGCGACGACAAGAAGGGCCAGGTCTGGTACGCCACCGTCACCAAGCCCGGCCGTCCCGCCGCCGATATCGTGGCCGAAGTGCTGGAGACGACGATCCGCAATTTCCCTTGGCCCAAATCCATGCGGTGGGGGTCGGGCAGCCTGCGGTGGGTGCGCCCGCTGCATTCGATCCTGTGCATCCTGTCGGACGAGGCCGGCGCGACCGTCGTGCCACTGACCGTCGACGGCATCGCGGCGGGCAACACCACCCGCGGCCACCGCTTCATGGCGCCAGACGCGTTCACGGTCAGCGGCTTTGACGACTATGCCGCCAATCTGCGCCGCGCCCGCGTGATGCTGGACACCCAGGAACGCGCCGCCGAGATCCGGTCGCAGGCCGACAACCTGGCCTTTGCCCGCGGCTGGCAGATCGTCCCCGACGACGCCCTGCTGGCCGAGGTCGCGGGCCTGGTCGAATGGCCCGTGCCCCTGATGGGCGTGATCGAGGACCGCTTCCTGGCCCTGCCCCCCGAGGTCCTGCAGACCTCGATGAAGGAGCACCAGAAGTTCTTCTCCGCCCGCAATCCGTCAACGGGCCGGATCGAAGGGTTCGTGACCGTCGCCAACATCCAGACGCCCGACGACGGCGCGACGATCCTGGCCGGCAACCAGCGCGTCCTGGCCGCCCGCCTGTCGGACGCGGCGTTCTTCTGGGAAAACGACCTGCGCGAGGCGACATCGGGCATGGCAACCTGGGCCGCGGGCCTGGCGTCGGTCACCTTCCACAACAAGCTGGGCTCGCAGGCCGACCGGATCGAACGCATCGCGGCCCTGGCCCGCGAGATCGCGCCCTTGGTCGGCGCCGATCCCGATCAGGCCGAACGCGCCGCGCGCCTGGCCAAGCTGGACCTGCGCTCGGCCATGGTCGGAGAGTTCCCCGAACTGCAGGGCACGATGGGCCGCTACTACGCGCTGGAGGCCGGCGAACCCGAGGCCGTCGCCGACGCTGCCCGCGACCACTATTCGCCCCTCGGTCCCTCCGACGCGGTTCCGACCGCGCCCGTCTCGGTCGCCGTGGCGCTGGCCGACAAGATCGACACGCTGACGGGGTTCTGGGCGATCGACGAAAAGCCGACGGGATCGAAGGATCCGTTTGCACTTCGGCGGGCTGCCTTGGGGGTGATCCGCCTTTTGCAGGCAGGGTCGATAGCGGCGCCGCTAATGCAAATCGCTGAACAGGCCGTGAAACGTTCGGTCAAGTCGGCTCTGCTTAACAGTGCGGTAGGGACAAAAGGGCTCGCAAAAACCACGGCACCGGACGGGCAGTCTATTGCAGCGGAGCAGCATTTCATCTTTCCTGCGGCAATTCGAACGGGAGACATGGTTCTGGCCAGCAAAGCGGCAGAGCATGACGTTGATGCCGTTGTAGACGCAGGCGACTTCTACTTCACCGGCAGCAATGAGATTCAGCCGTTCCAAGATCAGGTGAAGGTGCTTCCCTATCGTGAAACTGCCAAAGATCTTCTCTCCTTCCTCCATGATCGACTGAAGGTATACCTGCGCGACCAAGGCATCCGTCACGACATCATCGAAGCCGTGCTGGCGCAGGAGGGCAATGACGACCTCGTCCGCGTGACTGCACGCGCCACCGCGCTGAATGCCATGCTGGCAACCGACGACGGCAGGAACCTGACCCAGGGCCTCAAGCGCGCGGGCAATATCCTGGCGCAGGCCGAGGAGAAGGACGGCGTCGAATACAGCTTCGGCGCCGACGTCAAGTTCGCCGAGACGGACCAGGAACGCGCCCTCTTCACTGCGTTGGACACCGCCGAACCGGCGATCCGCCACGCGACGGCCAGGCAGGACTTCCCCGCAGCCATGACCGCAATCGCAGCCCTGCGCACGCCGATCGACGCGTTCTTCGAGGCCGTGCAGGTCAACACCGACAGCCAGATCGTCCGGCGCAACCGCCTGAACCTGCTCAGCCGCATCCGCGAAGCCGGTCGCCAGATCGCCGACTTCACCCACATCGAAGGCTAAAGCCCCACCAAACGAAAACGGCCCGGAGATTGCTCTCCGGGCCGTCTTTGCATGTCCGCCCTGCCGCAGGGGAGCGCGAGGGGACGGTACGTCCCCTCGGCGGGGGGGGNCCTGGGTCTCAGCTAAGACACCGGCACCGCTCGACACCGGGGGGTGCGGGGGGCTGGCCCCCCGCCCTCCGTCGCGGGACGCAGATCAGACCGCGCGTTCCACCATCATGTGCTTGATCGACGCGATGGCCTTGGCGGGGTTCAACCCCTTGGGGCAGGTGTTGGTGCAGTTCATGATCGTGTGGCAGCGGTACAGCTTGAAGGGATCCTCCAGCTCGTCCAGACGCTCGCCCGTGGCCTCGTCGCGGCTGTCGATGATCCAGCGATAGGCGTGCAGCAGCGCGGCCGGCCCCAGGTACCGATCGCCGTTCCACCAGTAGGACGGGCAGGCCGTCGAACAAGAGGCGCACAGGATGCATTCGTACAGACCGTCCAGCTTCTTGCGGTCCTCGATCGACTGCTTCCACTCCTTGCCGGGGGTCGGCGTCTTGGTCTGCAGATAGGGGTTCACCGACGCGTGCTGCGCATAGAAATGCGTCAGGTCCGGCACCAGGTCCTTGACCACCGGCATGTGCGGCAACGGATAGATCGCCACGTCGCCCTTGACCTCGTCGATGCCGAAGATGCAGGCCAGCTTGTTGCCGCCGTCGATCACCATCGCGCAGGACCCGCAGATCCCCTCGCGACAGGACCGACGGAAGGACAGGGTCGGGTCGATCTCTGCCTTGATCTTGATCAGGGCGTCCAGCATCATCGGCCCGCACTTGTCCAGATCGACGAAATACGTGTCCAGACGCGGGTTCTCGCCGGTCTCGGGGTCCCACCGATAGATCTTGAACTTCTTGACGTTGGTTGCGCCCTCGGGCTTGGGCCAGGTCTTGCCGACGCGGATCTGACTGTTCTTGGGCAGGGTGAACTGGACCATGGGTAGCTCCTTTCAGAGAGTGCCTTCGGACGGCACATGGGCCGCAAACAGGGGTTGCGACCGGGCCACCAGATCGGCCACCCGGTCGCGGGCATGAGGGTTCAGCGCCAGCCCGTTCAGGCGGCGCAGGAACTCGGTGGCGCCGGGCGTCAGACGCTCCATCGCGCGGGATTCCAGCGGCGGCAATGCGTCCAAACGCGCGTCAGGGACGCCCACCAGCGACAGCAGCTGAAGGCCGGGACGATCGGCGTCCGCCTCGTCCTCCAGACGCAGCCGGGTGACGGGAACCGGCGACAGCGCGCCGTCCAACCGCCGCAGCAGGTCGCCCCATCCGGGCAGTTCGGACGTCTGCGCGCGGAATTCGGGCAGCGTCAAGGCATAGCCGTCGGTGCGCACGGCCTGCGCCCAGACCGATGGAAGCCACGCCGTCATCCGACGGGTATAGATCACGACATGCGGAGCAAAGCCGCGATCGGCCGCGACCTGCACCAGCGTCGCCAGCATCGCGGGCAGTGCCGGGAACAGACGGGTCTCTCCGCCGTTGCCGGGCATCGCACCGGCCAGATTCTCATGGGACAGGATCACCGGGCGGTCGTCGTCCGGCAGACCGTCCAGAACCGTCTCAAACGCCGCGACCAGCGTGGCGCGGTGATCATCGTCAGGTGCAAGACTGCATGCGATGGCCGCACGTCCAAGCGGACGCATCGGCGTCCCTTCTTCGGGCGTGCGGATCACGACCGCGTCCGCCAGCGCCGGGGCCGAACGGCGCAGGAACCGCTGCAGGCTGGTGGTGCCGGTCTTCTGGACGCCGACATGCAGGAACAGCGGACGGCTCACCGCGTCCCCCGCCAGCCGGGCTGGTCGACCAGCGCACGCTCGGGCATCTGGCCCGACCGGCGCTGGACGCAGCGGTTGAAGACGTCGGACGGATCGCGGCCGCGGATATAGTCGCTGCTGATCTCCAGCTCGACGCTGCCAAAACCGCGTGTGCCCCCCGACCCCGAGCCGACGCCCATCGCGATGCTGCCGCGCGGGCGTTCGGCCATTTCGGCGTCGCGCAGGCAGCTTCGTTCGGCCTGGTCCACCGGGACCGGACCGCAGGCCACCACCACAGGCAGCAGACCCACGAAGATTGCCCGCGCGATCATCAGATCACGCCGTGCGCGCCGCGGCGGCGATGCACTGCGTCGTCGCCGGACGCGACACGATCGCGGCCACGCTGTCGGCAGTGCCGGTCACGCCCGAACGCGACATTTGCGCGATGTCGATCAGCTCGGCGGTCGAGGCGTTGTTGACCACGCAGTCGGTATAGGGCGTGACGTTGACGCCAGGCAGGCGGCGCTGCATCTCGCTGTCGACGACGTTGCGGGCGATCTGGCGCGACGCCGCGTCCAGCACGGTCGGCGCGGGCGCGACGCCGGGGGCGGTCGGCACGGCGGGGCCGGTCATGGGGACCGGGGCGACGCAGCCCGCCAAGGTGGCGGCGGCAATGCCGAAAGCGGCGATGAGATTGAAGCGCATCAGTAAACCCTTTTCTTCGGAGCGATCTTTTGCAGGTCGATCCCGCCTTCCTCGGCCGTGGTCAACGGCTCCAGGTGGACGGGGCGGTAGGCCAGTTTAACCTTGTTCCCATCGACCCAGGCAAGCGAATGCTTGCGCCAGTTGGCGTCATCCCGCTCAGGGTAATCCTCGTGCGCATGGGCGCCGCGGCTCTCCTTGCGGGCCTCGGCCGCGACGATCGTTGTCAGGGCGTTGGGCATCAGGTTGGTCAGCTCCAACGTTTCCATCAGGTCCGTGTTCCAGATCAATCCGCGATCGGTGACCTTGATGTCATCCATCTTGCCCGCAATGCCCTCCATCTTGACCACGCCCTCGGCCAGGGTCTTGTCGGTGCGGAAGACGGCGGCATCCAGCTGCATCGTGCGCTGCATCTGGTCGCGCAGCTCCGCGGTGGCCATCGTGCCGTTGGCATGGCGCAGCCCGTCGAAACGGTCCAGCGCGCGGTCGACCTCAACCTTGTTGGTCGCGGGAACGGCACCGGCACGGTCCACGACCTCGCCGGCGCGGATCGCGGCGGCGCGGCCGAACACCACCAGGTCGATCAGGCTGTTCGACCCAAGACGGTTCGCACCATGCACCGACGCACAGCCAGCCTCGCCCACGGCCATCAGGCCGGGGAAGATCGCGTCGGGATTTTCTTCCGTCGGCGCAAGGACTTCGCCCCAATAGTTCGTGGGAATTCCACCCATGTTGTAGTGAACCGTCGGCAGGACCGGGATCGGCGCGCGGGTCAGGTCGACACCGGCAAAGATCTTGGCGCTTTCACTGATGCCGGGCAGGCGCAGGTCCAGCGTCTCCGGCGGCAGGTGCATCAGGTTCAGGAAGATGTGGTCCTTGTCGGGACCGACGCCGCGACCCTCACGGATCTCCATCGTCATGCAGCGGCTGACGACGTCGCGGCTGGCCAGGTCCTTGTAGGTGGGCGCATAGCGCTCCATGAACCGCTCACCTTCCGAGTTCGTCAGGTAACCGCCCTCGCCCCGCGCGCCTTCCGTGATCAGGCAGCCCGAGCCATAGATGCCGGTCGGGTGGAACTGCACGAATTCCATGTCCTGCAGCGGCAGGCCCGCGCGGGCGACCATGCCGCCACCGTCGCCGGTGCAGGTATGGGCGCTGGTCGCACTGAAATAGGCGCGGCCATAGCCGCCGGTCGCCAGCACCACCATCTTGGCGTTGAAGACGTGCATCGTGCCGTCGTCCAGCTTCCAGCAGACGACGCCGGTGCAGCGGCCATCGGTGATGATCAGATCCAGCGCGAAATATTCGATGAAGAACTCCGCGTTGTTCTTCAGCGACTGGCCGTACAGGGTATGCAGGATGGCGTGGCCGGTGCGGTCGGCCGCGGCGCAGGTGCGCTGGACCGGGGGGCCTTCGCCGTATTCGGTGGTGTGACCGCCGAAGGGACGCTGATAGATGCGGCCGTCCTCGGTCCGGCTGAACGGGACGCCGTAATGCTCCAGCTCGTAGACGGCCTTGGGGGCCTCGCGCGCCAGGTATTCCATGGCGTCGGTGTCGCCCAGCCAGTCCGACCCCTTGACGGTGTCGTACATGTGCCATTGCCAGCTGTCGGGGCCCATGTTGGACAGCGACGCGGCGATGCCGCCCTGGGCCGCGACGGTGTGCGAGCGCGTCGGAAAGACCTTGGTCACGCAAGCCGTGCGCAGCCCCTGTTCGGCCATGCCGAGCGTCGCGCGCAGACCCGCGCCGCCGGCCCCGACGACGACCACGTCATAGTCATGAACGATTGTTTCGTAAGCTGCCATGTCGTCCTCAGATCGCGGGAAGGGTGAAGGCCATCTTGGCCAGCGCAAAGATGGCGGCGGCGATCACGCCCCAGCCAAAGATCGCGATGGCGACCATCGTCAGTTGCTGGGCGGTGCCGTGGACATAGTCCGCGATCGCCCCGCCCTGAGAGCCCTTGATGAAATGGATCATGCCTACGATGACGAACAACGCGGTGATGATGCCGGGAAAGGGTCGGCCGAAATGGGCCACGACCTGATCCTGGGGCAGGCCGATGGCGCCGCCCACTGCGATCAGGAACAAGGGCGTCAGCACGATCAATGCATAGCTGCTCATCGTGATGTTCCAGTGATGCGCGGTGCCGGCGCGGGCAGAGCCCAGACCCTGGGCGGCCTTGCGGGGGGTGATGTAACGCATGATGCCCTCAGCCGATGAAGAAGATGATCAGGCTCAGCACGGTCAGCGCGACCGAACCGATGATGATGGCCCAGGAGCCGCGCTTGGCCTCGTCGATCTCGAGGCCCAGGCCATTGTCGTAGAACAGGTGACGCACACCCGACAGCGCGTGGAACCACAGCGCCCAGGTCGAGCCGGTCATGATCAGGAAGCCCAGCCAGGACCGCAGGACCCAATCGGCCGTGGCGAAGGCGCCGGGGCTGCTGACCGCGGCGACCAGCCACCAGACCAGCAGCAGGATGCCCGCTGACAGCGCGTGCCCGGTGATGCGCGTCAGGATCGAGGTGACCGCGGGGATCGGCAGGCGATAGACCTGAAGATGGGGGGAAAGGGGCCGGTTGCCCCGGTTCACGTCGGCCATCGGCGGCCCTCCTTTGTCGGTTCAGCTTGTCCCGTCGCAGGGGCCCGGAAGGGACCGGGCTGGCCGCGCGGGCTGGCGATTGGTGCCGTTCTTGACGCTACAGATGCCATCTGTCATCCGCAGATACCACCCCGCGCGCGCAAATGACGCGGAAATGGGGCTTTGTGATCACAGGCACGGCGGCTGTGATCACAGGTGTCCCGCCGTTAGCGGCGGACATCGAAACGTTGCGACTCGACGCGCCGTCACACCGGCATCAGCGCCCAATAGTCCAGATCCAGCAGCACGTCCGGCAGGTACTTGCCCTGATCGTCGCGCAGGATGCCAGCCGGCGCGCCGTTCCGCGTCGCGACCAGCCGCAGGCGGATCGCGCCGACGCCCGGCGCATCCGTCGGCGCACGGTCCAGCACCTGGGACCAGGCGCGCACCGTATCGCCGGCAAAGCATGGATTGGCATGCGCGCCGGCATTCAGCGCCACGATCATCTGCGCGTTGGCCAACCCGTTGAAGGACAGCGCGCGCGCCAGGCTGATGACATGGCCGCCATAGATCAGCCGCCGCCCGTCGGGACGATGCGTGGCGTCGAAATGCACCTTGGCCGTGTTCTGCCACAGGCGGGTGGCCAGCATGTGCTCGGCCTCCTCGATGGTGACAGCGTCGACATGGTCGATGACCTCGCCCACAGCATAATCGCCCCACCGGTGCGGTTCCCCTGCCAGATCAAAGTCGTAGTCGGCAAAGCTCAACCCTTCCGGCACGATCAGGTCGGCCGCGTCGACGCTGTCGGCCAGGTCGGGAACCACCGCCTCGGGCGCGGGGGACTGGGGGTCGCGCTTGCGGACCATGACCCACCGGACATAGTCCAGCACGACCTCCTCGACCTGGTTCAGCCCCTGGGTCCGCACCCAGACCACGCCCGACTGACCGTTGGAGTTCTGCCGCAGGCCGATGACCTGGCTTTCGGCGCGCAGCGTGTCGCCCGGCCAGACCGGCCGCAGCCAGCGCCCCTGTGCGTATCCCAGATTGGCCACCGCGTTCAGGCTGACATCGGGCACCGTCTTGCCGAAGACCGTGTGAAAGGCCAGCAGATCGTCCAGCGGGCTGCCGTCCAGCCCGCAGGTGATCGCGAATTCGTCCGACGAATACAGCGCATGCCGCGCCGGATACAGCGCGTGGTACAGCGCCCGTTCGCCTTCCGCCACGGTGCGGGGCACGGCGTGGCGGATGGTCTGGCCGACGGTGTAATCCTCGAAGAACCGGCCGGGATTGGTCTTGGTCATTGCTGTCCCAGCTTCATGTCGGGGTGGTATTCGGCCTCGATCTCCTTGGTGACGGCCTGCCCCATGCGCATCACGCCCTTGATCGGGTCATGGGCCATGGACGGGCTGCCATGGAGCGACCAGCCCTTGGACAGGGCCTCGCTGACGCGGTGGCAGAACTTGGACGTGTCGTCGTCGGTGATGCAGCGATAGATCAGGGGCATGTCAGGCTCCTCCGAAGGGCCAGGGGCCGATCCAGCCGTGGATCAGGCCGATCACGATCATGACGATGACGGCGCCGACGGCGGCCATCGCCTCCTTGCGGGCGGGGAAGGGTCCGGTCGGGCGGACCCAGGGGCTGGCGCGGTTGATCGCCACCATCTCGACGAAGGACCAGGCCAAGAGGCCGCCGAACAGGATGAAGGACGGCGTGTCGCCGTTCACCAGCAGATGCGCGCCCGCCCACAGGGCAAAGCCCCACAGCATCGGGTGGCGGGTCATCGCGGTCACGCGGGTCTTCATGCCGCTGGCCGCGAACAGATAGAGGGCCACCAGGACCAGCAAGTTGTTGATTCCCACCAGTGCCGGGTTCGGCCCCCAGAAGAACGCGCCCTCGGCCCCGCGATAGCCGATGACCATCAGGATGATCGACAGGACCAACAGGCCCGTGACCATGCCCTTGCCCCGCTCGCCCATCGAGGCGCGGCTGGCGGGGGCCACCCGCTTGTAGAGATGCGCCGCCCACCACAGGGCCACGCCTAGGATCAGGATCAGCATCTGGCTTTCCTCTTGCTGGAGCTTGTGGCGCGCAGACTGCCCTTATTGCGCCATGGCCGCAATCGCCTGCGCACGGTCCAGCGTCTGGCGCGCGGTGGCGACGTGCAGGTTCTCGACGATGCGGCCATCGACGACGGCGACACCCCGCCCCTGCGCGGTGGCTGCATCAAAGGCCTCGATCTGGCGGCGGGCCAGGGCGACCTCCTCCTCGGTGGGCGCGAAGGCGGCGTTGGCGATGTCCAGCTGGGCGGGGTGGATCAGGGTCTTGCCGTCGAACCCCATGTCGCGGCCCTGTTCGCATTCCGCGCGCAGGCCGTCGTCGTCCTTGAAGGCGTTGAAGACGCCGTCGACGATCACCACCCCATGCGCCTTGGCCGCCAGCAGACAAAGTCCCAGCCCGGCCATCATCGGCAGGCGGTCGGCGCGAAAGCGGCTGCCCAGATCCTTGGCCAGGTCGTTCGTGCCCATCACCATCCCCGCCAGCCGCGGATGCGTCGCGATGGCGGCGGCGTTCAGCATGCCCAGGGGCGTCTCCATCATCGCCCAGAGCGGCGTGTCGGGGATCAGCGCGGCCACGCGGTCCAGATCGTCCGGGCCGTCCACCTTGGGGATCAGCACCGCATCGATGTCCAGCCCGGCGCAGGCGCTGGCATCGTCCGCGCCCCATGCCGTGGACAGCGCATTGATGCGCACGATCCGCGCACGGGGGCCGTAGTCCTGGGTCAGGGCCTGGGCCAGCGCGTCGCGCGCGGCGGCCTTGGCATCGGGGGCCACGGCATCCTCAAGGTCAAAGATGATCGCGTCGGCGGCAAGGCCACGGGCCTTTTCCATCGCACGGGCATTGGCGGCGGGGATGTACAGAACCGAGCGGTAGGGACGAGCCATGAGAAACCTCCGAGCAACAATGTTGCGCCTTGGTGCCGCTTTGCGCCATATATGGCAAGCGATAAATGCCGCACTGCGGCGATCAGCCCGCCAGCCCCTGCCAGATCAGCCGCAGCGACACCGCCAGTAGACCCCAGGTGATCAGCCGATAGAACAGCGCGGGCGGAATGATCCGCACCAGCCGCAGCCCCACCCAGACCGCCGCCAGCGACACCGGCATCAGCACTGCCGCCGTGGCCAGGTTCGCCGGCGACAGTTGGCCCAAGGCGGCATAGGGGATCAGCTTGACCCAGTTGCCGATGGCAAAGAACCAGGTCGTCGTGCCCGCATAGATCAGCGGCGACAGACGCAGGGGCTGGGCATAGACCTGCCACAGCGGCGCGCCCGCATGGCTGACGAAGCTGGTGTAACCCGCAAGCCCGCCCCAGATGGTGGCCGCCCTGCCCCGCGCGGGCCGGGGCACGGCGTCCAGTGCCGGTCGGATCAGCGCGTTCAGCGCGAATCCCAGTCCGATGACCCCCACGATCAGCGTGACGCCCCGCACAGGCACGACGCTGGCCGTCGCCCAGCCCACCGCGATTCCCGCCATCGCCCCGGGCAGCGCCAGCAGCAGCACGCGACGGTCCAGGTTGCGGCGGAACGCGATCAGCCCGCCCACGTCGGACACCACGTAGATCGGCAGCAGCAGCCCCGCCGCCTGCACCGGCGACATGACCAGCGACATCAGGGGCACGCTGATGATGCCGACCATGGCCAGCCCGCCCTTGGACAGGCCCACCGCGATCGCCGCGATCACGGCCAGCGCCCAGCCCGCGCCCGACAATTCCAGCATGGGCCTCTCCCTGCACGACGTGCAATCTGTGGCCCGTGGCGGGGATGAAGACAAGTGTTAGCACAACCATGCCACCCGGCCGTGGGACCGTCTTGCGATTCCTTGCGCGACCGCTTACCCCTGCCGCAACTTTTCACCACCCAATCGGAGGTTATCCATGGCCCGACCCAAAATCGCACTGATCGGTGCGGGGCAGATCGGCGGCACGCTGGCGCATCTGGCCGCGATGAAGGAACTGGGCGACGTCGTCCTGTTCGACATCTCGGAAGGCACGCCGCAGGGCAAGGCGCTGGACATCGCGCAATCGGGCCCGTCCGAGGGATTCGACGCCCGCATGAAGGGCGCCAACGATTACGCCGACATCGCCGGCGCCGACGTCTGCATCGTGACCGCGGGCGTTCCGCGCAAGCCGGGCATGAGCCGCGACGACCTCTTGGGCATCAACCTCAAGGTCATGAAATCCGTGGGCGAGGGCATCGCCAAGCACGCCCCCGACGCCTTCGTGATCTGCATCACCAACCCGCTTGACGCGATGGTCTGGGCGCTGCGCGAGTTCAGCGGCCTGCCCCACAACAAGGTCTGCGGCATGGCCGGCGTGCTGGATTCGGCGCGCTTCCGTCACTTCCTGTCGCTGGAGTTCAACGTGTCGATGCGTGACGTGACGGCCTTCGTGCTGGGCGGCCATGGCGACACGATGGTGCCGCTGACCCGCTATTCCACCGTGGCCGGCATCCCGCTGCCCGACCTGGTCAAGATGGGCTGGACCACGCAGGAGAAACTGGACGGCATCGTTCAGCGTACCCGCGACGGCGGCGCCGAGATCGTGGGCCTGCTGAAGACCGGCAGCGCGTTCTATGCCCCCGCGACCAGCGCCATCGAGATGGCCGAGGCCTATCTGAAGGATCAGAAGCGCGTCCTGCCCTGCGCGGCGCATGTGGACGGTGCCTATGGCCTGAAGGGCATGTATGTCGGCGTGCCGACCGTGATCGGCGCCGGCGGCGTGGAAAAGATCATCGACATCAAGCTGGACCGCGACGAGCAGGCGATGATGGACAAGTCGATCGAGGCCGTGAAGGGCTTGGTCGAAGCCTGCAAGGGCATCGATTCCTCGCTGGCCTGATCTTCGCTTGCGAAATCCCGGAACGGCGCGCCATGATCGGCGCGCCGTTTCCCGTTTCAGGTATGCCATGCGCTGTCTTCTTGCCGTCCTGTCGCTGCTTGCCGCGCCCGCCCTGGCGCAGGAGACGTCGGCCCTGATCGCGGACCGGGGCCTGGCGGGGGCACGGACGCAGCTGCAAGCGCAGGCGCCCTCGGCCGATCGCGACCTGGCCATCGCCGCGACACGGTTCCTGGGCGGGGTCGAGGCCGCGTTCCAGGCCCGCCACCGGATCGGCGCGACGGACCCGCTGGTGCCCCTGCCGTTGCTGGGGGCGACGCTGCCGCCGAACCCCGATCCGCAGCCGATGATGGCCGATTTCGTCACCGCGATGATGCGCGACCTGTCGCAGGCCATGCAGGACACCCGCGACGCCCTGCCCGACGGCCCCGCGACGCTGACCCTTGACCTGCGCGACCTGTGGCTGGACGTCGACGGCGACGGCACGCGCGGTCCGACCGAGGATCTGGCGGCGCTGTCGAGCCTGCCCTTGCCCGAAGGCCCGGCTGTGGTGCGGTTCGACGCCGCCGACATCCATTGGCTGCGTGCCTATACGCACCTGATCGACGGCGTGGCGACGCTGATCCTGGCCTTCGATCCCGAACCCGCGCTGGCGCAGCGGATCGCGCTGGATGCGGCGCTGGCCGAACAGTTTGCCGAACCGCCCGGCCAGATGGCCCGCGCGCCCAATTTCGACATGCAGGCCCGCGCCTTCGGTCCGATCGTGGACCGGGTGGCGGTGGTGATCCAGACGCTGCGCCGCCAGCCCGACCCTGCGCTGACCCGCGCCGCGGGGGATCATCTGCGGGCGATGGTCGCCGCCAACCGCGTCTTCTGGACCGAGGTCGCGCAAGAGACCGACAACGACCGCGAATGGATTCCCAACGATGCCCAGCAGGCGGCGCTTGGCTTTGCCCTGCCGCCGGAGACGGGGTCGATGTGGCTGGCGATCCTGGACGAGGTCGACCAGGCACTGGCCGGACGGATGCTGATCCCCTTCTGGCGCTTTGCCCCCGGACATGGGGTCGACCTGGCGATGTGGCTGGACGATCCGCGCCCGGTCGATGTGGCGGACTGGGTCCAGGGCAACGCCGCCCTGCCCTATGCCCGCCCCGGCCTGACCGTCGGGCGCGACAACTGGGACCGGTTCCTAAACGGCTTTCAGGGCCGGGCGGGGCTTTACATGCTGCTGTTGAACTGACCGCGGCGCGCGAATCAACCTGCTTGCGCTATCGGCGCGGATGTTTGTGATCACGGCAAATCTGGCTGTGATCACATTCGGCGGCTTCCCGCCGGTTTTCGGCATTTTACGGGGAATTCGTTTCTGTGTGCCCTTCATGCGTGGCACAAGGCCCCAAATCTGTCGAACCGAATGAGGGGGTCGAGATGAACATCCACGAATACCAGGCCAAGGCGCTGCTGCGTCAATACGGCGCGCCCGTCAGCGAAGGCCGCATCGTGATGAAGGCCGACGAGGCCAAGACCTGCGCCAGCGAGATGGACGGTCCGCTGTGGGTCGTCAAGGCGCAGATCCACGCCGGTGGCCGTGGCAAGGGCCATTTCACCGAGGCTGCGGCCGGTGAGAAGGGCGGCGTCCGCCTGGCCAAGTCGGTCGAGGAAGCCGAGGAGCTGACCCGCCAGATGCTGGGCCGCACCCTGGTCACGCACCAGACCGGACCGGCCGGCAAGCAGGTCAACCGCATCTATATCGAGGACGGCAGCGACATCGCGCGCGAGCTGTATCTGGCCCTGCTGGTGGACCGCCAGACCTCGCGCGTCAGCTTCGTCGCTTCGACCGAGGGCGGCATGGACATCGAGGAAGTGGCCGAGCACACGCCCGAGAAGATCGTCAGCTTCAGCGTCGATCCGGCGTCGGGCCTGTCGGACTTCCACGGCCGCCGCGTGGCCTTTGCCCTGGGTCTGGAAGGCGCGCAGGTCAAGCAGTGCGTGGCCCTGGTCAAGAACCTGTATCGCATGTTCATCGAGAAGGACATGGAGATGCTGGAGATCAACCCGCTGATCGTCACGCCCGAAGGCCAGATCAAGTGCCTGGACGCCAAGATGGGCTTTGACAACAACGCGCTCTATCGCCAGCCCGACATCATGGCGCTGCGTGACGAGACCGAGGAGGACAGCAAGGAGCTGGCCGCCTCCAAGTTCGACCTGAACTACATCGCGCTGGACGGCGAGATCGGCTGCATGGTGAACGGCGCAGGCCTGGCGATGGCCACGATGGACATCATCAAGCTGTTCGGCGCCGAGCCCGCCAACTTCCTGGACGTCGGCGGAGGCGCCACGACCGAGAAGGTCACCGAGGCGTTCAAGATCATCACCAGCGACCCGAACGTCAAGGGCATCCTGGTCAACATCTTCGGCGGCATCATGCGCTGCGACATCATCGCGGAGGGCATCATCGCCGCCGTGAAGGAAGTCGGTCTACAGGTCCCGCTGGTCGTCCGCCTGGAAGGCACCAACGTCGAGCTGGGCAAGGAGATCATTGCCAACAGCGGCCTGAACGTGATCGCCGCCGACGACCTCAAGGACGGCGCCGAGAAGATCGTGAAAGCGGTCAAGGGCTGATCCATCCGGGCGCGCGGGTCACGCGCGTCCTCCTCTGGAACATCGCGGTGCGTCTGGCGCCGCTTACGCAAGGAGGCCATGATGGCCGTTCTCGTCGACAAGAATACCAAAGTCATCTGCCAGGGGATCACCGGATCCCAGGGCACCTTCCACACCGAACAGGCGATCGCCTATGGCACGCAGATGGTCGGTGGCGTGACGCCGGGCAAGGGCGGCACGGATCACCTGGGCATGCCCGTCTTCAACTCGGTCCACGAGGCCGTGGCCAAGACCGGCGCCAATGCGTCCGTGATCTATGTCCCGCCCCCGTTCGCGGCGGATTCGATCCTGGAAGCCATCGACGCGCAGATCCCGCTGATCGTCTGCATCACCGAAGGCATCCCGGTGCTGGACATGATGCGCGTCAAGCGCGCGCTGGCCGGATCGCAATCGCGCCTGATCGGGCCGAATTGCCCCGGCATCATGACCCCCGACGAATGCAAGATCGGCATCATGCCGGGCAGCATCTTCCGCCGCGGGTCGGTGGGCGTCGTGTCGCGTTCGGGCACGCTGACCTATGAGGCGGTCAAGCAGACCTCGGACGTGGGCCTGGGCCAGTCCTCGGCGGTCGGCATCGGCGGCGACCCGATCAAGGGCATGGAGCATATCGACGTGCTGCAGATGTTCCTGGACGATCCCGAGACCGAGTCGATCATCATGATCGGCGAGATCGGCGGATCGGCCGAGGAAGAGGCCGCCGAGTTCCTGGCCGAGCAGAAGCGCAAGGGCAAGTGGAAGCCCACCGCGGGCTTCATCGCGGGCCGCACCGCGCCTCCGGGCCGTCGCATGGGCCATGCCGGCGCGATCGTGTCGGGCGGCAAGGGCGACGCGGAATCCAAGATCGAGGCCATGAAGAAGGCCGGCATCATCGTCGCCGACAGCCCCGCGGGCCTGGGCGAGGCCGTGCTGAAGGCGATCAAGGGTTGATGATTTGACAGTCCGCCCCCCGGTACCCACCTGTTGGGGGGCGGATTGACGCAAAGGGAAAGACCGTGGACCAGCAGGCAGGCCATCACGACATGACAGCATCCGCACCCCGCGCGGGCCGGTGGCTGTCGCTTGTGGCGCTGCTGGGCCTTGCGGGCTGCGGGGACAGGATGACCAACGACATCCTGCCCGGCGGCATCCCGGCGCGCACCAACCTGCACCAGGCCAGCGGCCTGCCGCCAGAATCGGTGCGCACCGTATCACGGCGGGATTTCGGGTGGCGGGTGATCTATCGCCCCGCCTATGCCCCGCCGAATGCCGAAAGCCGCACCGCCGTCGCGCTGTGCGGCCTTGAACGTCGGGCCCCGCTGCGGATCCAGCAGCAGCCCCGGCTTGACCCGACCGCCGATCCCGGCGCCCGCATCTTCGACATCTACTGCGCCTGATTCAACCCATATTTGCCCTGAACGGGGACCAGCCATGACCGACCAGCCAAAGAACACCGATTTCCACGATTCCTCGTTCCTGCAGGGCCATAACGCGGCCTATGTGGAGCAGTTGTACGGCCAGTGGGCCAAGGACGCAGGCGCGGTGGACGAAGCCTGGGACAGCTTCTTCCGCTCGCTTGGCGACGATCAGGACGTGGCCGTCCGCGAATCCGAGGGTGCAAGCTGGAAGCGCGCCGACTGGCCGCCGGTCCCACAGGATGACACCACCAGCGCCCTGACCGGCGAATGGCCCTCCGCGTCCAAGGGCGACGCCGACGCCGCGATCAAGAAGATCGCCGCCAAGGCCGAGGAAAAGGGCCTGAAGCTGTCGACCGACCAGATGCGTCAGGCCGTGCTGGACAGCATCCGCGCGCTGATGCTGATCCGCGCCTTCCGCATCCGCGGACACCTGCACGCGCAGCTGGACCCCCTGGGCCTGCGCGAAGTGCCCGATCATGGCGAGCTGAAGCCCTCGACCTATGGCTTCGGTCCCGGCGACATGGACCGTCCGATCTTCATCGACAACGTCCTGGGCCTGGAGATCGCGTCGATCCGCCAGATCACCGACCTGATGACCCGCACCTATTGCGGCACGTTCGCGCTGCAGTACATGCACATTTCGAACCCCGAGGAAGCCGCCTGGCTGAAGGAGCGGATCGAGGGTTACGGCAAGGAGATCGCCTTCACCCGCGAAGGCCGCCGCGCCATCCTGAACAAGCTGGTCGAAGCCGAGGGCTTTGAGAAGTTCCTGCACGTCAAGTACATGGGCACCAAGCGCTTTGGCCTGGACGGCGGCGAGGCGCTGATCCCCGCGATGGAGCAGATCATCAAGCGCGGCGGTGCGCTTGGCGTGAAGGAGATCGTGTTCGGCATGCCGCACCGCGGCCGCCTGTCGGTCCTGGCCAACGTGCTGTCTAAGCCCTATCGCGCGATCTTCCACGAGTTCCAGGGCGGCAGCTTCAAGCCCGAGGATGTGGACGGTTCGGGCGACGTGAAATACCACCTGGGCGCCAGCGCCGACCGTGAATTCGACGGCAACAATGTCCACCTGTCGCTGACCGCCAACCCCAGCCACCTGGAGGCCGTGAACCCGGTCGTGCTGGGCAAGGCGCGCGCCAAGGGCGACCAGCTGGGCGACCTGACGGACCGCAGCTCGGTCCTGCCGATCCTGCTGCACGGCGACGCGGCCTTTGCGGGCCAGGGCGTCGTGGCCGAATGCCTGCAGCTGTCGGGCATCCGCGGTCACCGCACGGGCGGCTGCATCCACATCGTCGTGAACAACCAGATCGGCTTTACCACCGCGCCGGCGTTCAGCCGCACCTCGCCCTATCCGACCGACATCGCACTGATGGTCGAGGCGCCGATCTTCCACGTGAACGGCGACGACCCCGAGGCCGTGGTCCATGCCGCCCGCGTGGCCATCGAGTTCCGCCAGAAGTTCCGCAAGGACGTGGTTCTGGACATCATCTGCTATCGCCGCTTCGGTCACAACGAAGGCGACGAGCCGATGTTCACGAACCCGGCGATGTACACCAAGATCAAGGCGCAAAAGACCACGCTGCAGCTGTACACCGAACGCCTGGTCGCCGACGGGCTGATCCCCGAGGGCGAGATCGAGGACATGAAGGCCGCCTTCCAGGCGCACCTGAACGAAGAGTTCGAGATCGGCAAGAACTACAAGCCGAACAAGGCCGACTGGCTGGACGGCAAGTGGTCGGGCCTGAACCGCGAGGGCACGGACTATATCGCCGGCGAGACCGGCATCACCCCCGAGGTGATGACCCAGGTCGGCCGTGCGCTGACCAACGCGCCGGATGGGCTGACCCTGCACAAGACCGTGGGCCGCCTGCTGGAAGCCAAGAAGCAGATGTTCGAGACGGGCGAAGGCTTTGACTGGGCCACGGCCGAGGCGCTGGCCTTCGGTTCGCTGGTGACCGAGGGGCATGGCGTGCGCCTGTCCGGTCAGGACAGCACCCGCGGCACGTTCAGCCAGCGGCATTCGGCCTTCATCGACCAGAAGTCCGAGGACCGTTACTATCCGCTGAACAACATCGCCGAGGGTCAGGCCCGCTATGAGGTCATCGACAGCATGCTGTCGGAATACGCGGTGCTGGGTTTCGAATACGGCTATTCGCTGGCCGAACCCAACACGCTGACCCTGTGGGAGGCGCAATTCGGCGATTTCGCCAACGGCGCGCAGATCATGTTCGATCAGTTCATTTCCTCAGGCGAGAAGAAATGGCTGCGCATGTCCGGCCTGGTGATGCTGCTGCCGCACGGCTTCGAGGGCCAGGGCCCCGAGCACAGCTCGGCCCGTCTGGAACGGTTCCTGCAGCAATGCGCCGAGGACAACTGGATCGTCGCGAACTGCACCACGCCCGCGAACTACTTCCACATCCTGCGCCGGCAGATCCACCGCGGCTTCCGCAAGCCGCTGGTGCTGATGACGCCGAAATCGCTGCTGCGCCACCCGCTGGCCATCAGCCGCGCCGAGGAGTTCCAGTCGGGTTCGACCTTCCACCGCGTGCTGTGGGACGACGCGCAGCGCGGCCGTTCGGACACCAAGCTGGTGGCCGACGACCAGATCAAGCGCGTCGTGGTGTGTTCGGGCAAGGTCTATTACGACCTGCTGAAGGCGCGCGACGAGGCCGGCATCACCGACACCTATCTGCTGCGCCTGGAGCAGTTCTATCCGTTCCCGGCACAGTCGATGGTCAAGGAACTGGGTCGCTTCAAGCAGGCCGAGGTCGTGTGGTGCCAGGAGGAGCCCAAGAACCAGGGCGGCTGGAGCTTCGTCGAGCCCTATCTGGAATGGGTGCTGGAGCGGCTTGGCGCCAAGCACACCCGCGCGCGCTATGCGGGCCGGAACGCCGCGGCCTCGGTCGCCACGGGCCTGGCATCGCGCCACAAGGCCGAACAAGAGGCGCTGGTCGCCAACGCCCTGAACCTTGAAGGATGATCCGATGACCACCGAAGTCCGCGTGCCCGCCCTGGGCGAATCCGTCACCGAGGCCACCATCGCCACCTGGTTCAAGAAGCCCGGAGACCGCGTCGAGGTCGACGAGATGCTGTGCGAGCTGGAGACCGACAAGGTCACCGTCGAGGTGCCCAGCCCCGCCGCCGGCACCCTGGCCGAGATCGTCGCCGCCGAGGGCGAGACGGTCGGGCCCGACGCGCTGCTGGCCCAGATCAGCGAGGGTGGCGAAGCCGCCGCCCCCGCCCCGAAACCTGCCAAGGCCGAAGCACCGGCCGAAAAGACCGAGGAACAGAAGACAATGAGCGGCAATTCCGTGGACGTGATGGTCCCGTCCCTGGGCGAAAGCGTGACCGAGGCGACCGTCGCCACCTGGTTCAAGAAGCCGGGCGACCGCGTCGAGGCCGACGAGATGCTGTGCGAGCTGGAGACCGACAAGGTCTCGGTCGAGGTCCCGGCCCCTGCCGCGGGTGTCCTGGCCGAGATCCTGGCCGAGGAAGGCGCGACCGTCGACGCCAAGGCGCGCCTGGCGATCATCACCGAGGGTGCCGCCGGCACCGCGGCGCCCAAGGCGTCGGATGCGCAGGAGACCGTCCTGCCGAATGCCGGCCCCGAGGAGACCAAGCCGCGCGACGTCGAGGATGCACCCTCGGCCAAGAAAGCCATGGCCGAGAAGGGCGTCAGCCGCGACCAGGTCCAGGGTTCGGGCCGTGACGGCCGCGTGATGAAGGAGGACGTGGCCAAGGCCAAGGCGACCCCCGCCCCCGCCGCGAAGGCCCCCGCCGCCCCCCGCCCGGCCGAGGATGCTGCGCGTGAGGAGCGGGTCAAGATGACCCGCCTGCGCCAGACCATCGCCCGCCGCCTGAAGGACGCACAGAACACCGCCGCGATGCTGACGACCTACAACGAGGTCGACATGTCCGCGATCATGGGCCTGCGCAACGAGTACAAGGACGCCTTCGAGAAGAAGCACAAGGTCAAGCTGGGCTTCATGTCCTTCTTCGTGAAGGCTTGCTGCCACGCGCTCAAGGAAGTCCCCGAGGTCAATGCCGAGATCGACGGCACCGACGTGGTCTACAAGAACTACGTCAACATGGGTGTCGCGGTGGGCACGCCTTCGGGTCTGGTCGTGCCGGTCGTGCGCGACGCCGACCAGAAGGGCTTTGCCGCCATCGAGAAGGAGATCGGCGAGCTGGGCCTGAAGGGCCGCGACGGCAAGCTGTCCATGGCCGAGATGCAGGGCGGCACCTTCACCATCTCGAACGGCGGCGTCTACGGCTCGTTGATGTCGTCGCCGATCCTGAACCCCCCGCAGTCGGGCATCCTGGGCATGCACAAGATCCAGGAGCGCCCCGTGGTCGTCGGCGGTCAGATCGTCATCCGTCCGATGATGTACCTGGCACTGTCCTATGACCACCGGATCGTCGACGGCAAGGGCGCCGTGACCTTCCTCGTCCGCGTCAAGGAAGCGCTGGAGGATCCGCGCCGCCTGCTGATGGATCTCTGATCCCGCCGGGGGCCCTTTGGGGCCCTCTCGCACCACGGGCTTGCGCTGCCACCGGCGCAGGACCAAAGCTGGGGCGTCACGAACCGGAGCCTGACCCATGCAACTGATCGTCCGCTACACCCATGCCGACCCTGCCACGTTCCGCACGGCCTTCGACGCCGATGCCGAGGATCGGGGCCGCAACGGCCTGACGCTGCTGCAACTGTGGCGCGAGGATGACGGTCATTCCTGGGCGCTGTTCCAGGTCGGAAACCCGAAGGCCGCCCGCGATTACCTGAAAGGCGCGGCGGCGGTCTTCGCGGCCCAGGCCGGCGTCACCGCCACCGACGCACATTTCGTGGAAACCGTCTGATGCCCCCCGAGGTCGCAGCCCTGGCCGTCGCAGGCCTGATCCAGACCGCGCAGTTCGCGACCTATTCCGTGATGGCGCAGCGCCAGGTCGGCCGCCGCGCCGCCATGAGTCCGCGCGACGGCGGCAAGGTCGAGCTGACCGGGACGGCCGGCCGCCTGCAACGTGCCTTCAACAACCATTTCGAAGGCCTGATCATGTTCAGCCTGGCGGTGGTCGTGGTCACGCTTGGCGACGCATCCGGCACGCTGACCGCGATCTGCGCCTGGACCTATGTGGCCGCGCGCATCCTCTATATCCCCGCCTATGTGCGGGGCTGGGTGCCGGGCCGCTCGATCATTTGGGTCGTCGGCTTTGCGGCGACGGTGCTGATGATCCTCTTTGCCCTGATTTCTTCTTTGTAAAAATACCCCGCGGGGCCCGGGGGCGCGAAGCCCCCGGCCGCGGTCTGACAAAAGGAACTGCCATGTATGATCTCATCGTGATCGGCGCCGGTCCCGGCGGCTATGTCTGCGCCATCCGTGCGGCGCAGCTGGGCCTGAAGGTCGGCGTGGTCGAGGGCCGCGAGGCTCTTGGCGGAACCTGCCTGAACGTCGGCTGCATCCCCTCAAAGGCCCTGCTGCATGCCAGCCACATGCTGCACGAGGCGCATGAGAACTTTGCCAAGATGGGCCTGATGAACGCCCATGTCGACGTCGACTGGACCAAGATGCAGTCCTACAAGGCCGACACAGTCCAGGGGAACACCAAGGGCATCGAATTCCTGTTCAAGAAGAACAAGATCGACTGGATCAAGGGCTGGGCCTCGATCCCCGAAGCCGGCAAGGTCAAGGTCGGCGACACAGTCCACGAGACGAAAAACATCGTCATCGCCACCGGATCGTCCCCCGCCGCGCTGAAGGGCGTGACGGTCGACAACGACGCGGGCGTGATCGTCGATTCCACCGGCGCGCTGGCCCTGCCCAAGATCCCGAAATCCATGGTCGTGATCGGCGCAGGCGTCATCGGCCTGGAACTGGGTTCGGTCTATGCCCGCCTCGGCGCCGAGGTGACGGTGGTCGAATACCTGGACGTCATCACTCCCGGCATGGACGGCGAGGTGCAGAAGCAGTTCCAGAAGATGCTGTCCAAGCAGGGACTGTCCTTCGTCATGGGCGCCGCCGTGCAGTCGGCCGAGGCCAAGGACGGCCAGGCCACTGTCACCTATGCGCTGAAGAAGGATGACAGCACCCACAGCCTGACCGCCGACGTGGTCCTGGTCGCCACGGGCCGCCGTCCGCATGTGGAGGGCCTGGGCCTCGACGCGCTTGGCGTGACCATGACCGATCGCGGCTTCGTCAAGGTCGACGACCACTGGGCGACCAGCATCAAGGGCGTCTATGCCATCGGCGACGCGGTGCCCGGCCCGATGCTGGCCCACAAGGCCGAGGACGAGGGCATGGCGGTGGCCGAGGTCATCGCGGGCAAGCATGGCCATGTGAACTATGGCGTCATCCCCGGCGTGATCTACACCACCCCCGAGGTCGCCAATGTCGGCCTGACCGAGGAGCAGGCCAAGGAAGGCGGGCGCAAGGTCAAGATCGGCAAGTTCCCCTTCATGGGCAATGCCCGCGCCAAGGCGCAGTTCCTGGGCGAGGGTTTCGTCAAGCTGATCGCCGACGCCGAGACCGACCGCATCCTGGGCTGCCACATCATCGGCCCGTCTGCGGGCGACCTGATCCACGAGGTCTGCGTGGCGATGGAATTCGGCGCCTCGGCCGAGGATCTGGCACTGACCTGCCACGCGCATCCGACCGTGTCGGAAGCCGTGCGCGAGGCGGCGCTGGCCTGTGGCGGCGGCGCCATTCATGCCTGACGCGCGTATGGTGGCGGGGGCCCTGCCCCCGCGGCCTGCGGCCCATCTGGGTCGGCGCGGGCTGCTGATCTCGATCCTGGCGCTGGCCGCGTGCGGCGGCGGCGGGGTCCGGTCAGGCAGCAACGGGCGGATCGGCGGTTCGGGCCTCTACCCGAACGAGACGCCTTATCTGCGCCAGCGCATCAACTTCTGGGCACGCCATTACGACGTGCCCAGTTCGCTGGTCCAACGGGTGATCCTGCGCGAATCCAGCCACCGTCCCGACATGCGGAACGGCCCGTATCACGGACTGATGCAGATCGCGCCGCAGACGGCGCGCACGATGGGCTATCGCGGGCCGGATCGTGGTCTGCTGGATGCCGACACGAACCTGCGCTATGGCGTGAAGTACCTGCGCGGCGCCTGGATGGTGGCCGAGGGCGATCCCGACCGTGCCGTCATGTGGTATTCGCGCGGCTACTACTACGAGGCCAAGCGCAAGGGCCTGCTGAAGCGGACCGGCCTCAGCGGCTGAGGATCAGCCGCCCGCGATGATGCGGACATAGTTCCGCGTCTCGCGATAGGGCGGGATGCCGCCGTGCTTCTGCACCGCGCCGGGCCCCGCGTTATAGGCGGCCAGCGCCAGCGTCCAGTTGCCGAACTGGTTGTACATCATCCGCAGATAGCGCGCCCCGCCGTTCAGGTTCTGCACCGGATCGTTGGGGTTCACGCCCAGCTTGGCGGCCGTTCCCGGCATCAGCTGCGCCAGTCCCATCGCACCCTTGTGGCTGCGCGCGTTCGGGTTCCAGCCCGATTCCTGCTGGACCAGCCGCAGGAACAGGTCTTCGGGAATGCCGTGACGCTGCGCTGCCTGGCGCGCATGGGGCAGATATTCGCTGCGCCGGCCCGTATAGCGGGGAATGTTCGGCGCCGTTTCCAGCAGCACCTCCTGGCGGCCCGCATTCGGCTGCAGCCGGGCAGAGGACTGGTACTGGGTCGACAGGCGCGAATCCATCAGCCGGGTCTGGCGCGCGAACTGTTCGGCGCGGGACTTGGAGGAGGCGCCCGACAGGCGCAGGCCCTGCGCGTCGGCAGGCAGTGCCAGGCTTCCGATCACCGCTGCACAGAAGGTTGCCTTCAGGGTATGGCCTAGCCGCATGATCTCCGCCCTCGTCCTTGTCGCACCGGCCTGTCGCCGCTTTTGTCCCGGACTATACACGAAATCGGTCATGCTGCCAGTCGGGCCTTGGCGCTACGCGACTTCCTGCTTGGCTTCACCCGGCGGGCTGGGCTAGACCCGACGCAAAGGCACATAATCCAAGGATCCTGATCATGGCAGGCAGCGTCAACAAGGTCATTCTGGTCGGCAATCTTGGCCGCGACCCGGAAATCCGCAGCTTTCAGAACGGCGGCAAGGTCGCGAACCTGCGCATCGCCACCTCCGAGAACTGGAAGGACCGCACCACCGGAGAGCGCAAGGAGCGCACCGAGTGGCACACCGTCGCCATCTTCAACGAGGGCCTGGTGGGCGTCGTCGAACGCTATCTCAAGAAGGGCAGCAAGGTCTATGTCGAGGGCCAGCTGGAAACCCGCAAGTGGCAGGACCAGTCCGGCCAGGACCGCTACTCGACCGAGATCGTCCTGCGCGGCATCGGCGGCACGCTGACCATGCTGGACGGCGCAAGCGGCGGTGGCGGCGGCATGGGTGGTGGCGGCATGGGCGGCGGTGGTCGCGACAGCGGCGGCTATGACGACTATAACCAGGGCGGCGGATCGTCGTCGTCGCGCGGCGGCGGCGGCGGCCAGGGCGGCGGACGCGCCGATTACGACGACGAGATCCCGTTCTGATCCGATCAGGGCGAATCACCGGAAAGGGGTGGCCATGGGGTCGCCCTTTTTCGTTGCCGGCGCGCGACGCGATCTTGCCGGCGCGCACCCCGCCCTTGCCGCAAGTTGCGCGGCGGGCGGTCCGGGCTTTGCGAATGATCCTGCGCTTGCAATGCGTCCGCGCTGGCGGTTTCTGGGCTGATCCCTGCGCGGGACGGCCCGCGCGCCTGCCACAGGAAGGCTTGCAGATGGCACTGACACTTACCGATCTGACCGCACCCCAGGGGTTCGAACGTCTGGTTCTGGCACAGGACCCGCAGGCCGGGCTGCGCGCGCTGATCTGCCTGCATTCGACCACGCTCGGCCCTGCCGCGGGCGGGTGCCGCATGTGGGCCTATGCCGACGACGATGCCGCGATCCATGACGTGACCCGCCTGGCCCGCGGCATGACATACAAGAACGCGATGGCCGACCTGGGCCTGGGCGGCGGCAAGGCGGTCATCATCGGCGACGCGCGCACCGACAAGACCCCGGCGATGATGCGTGCCTTCGGCGAGGCCGTCGACGCGCTTGGCGGCACCTACTGGACGGCCGAAGATGTCGGCATCTCTCCGGCGGACATGGCCCATGCGGCCGAGGCGACGCGCTTTGCCGTGGGCCTGTCGGGCGCCTCGGGCGACCCCTCGCCCTGGACCGCCGAAGGCGTGTTCCGCTGCCTGCGCGTGGGCGCGCGCCATGCGTTCGGCACGGACGATCTGACCGGGCGGCGGGTGCTGGTGCAGGGGCTGGGCCATGTCGGCCTGTCGCTGGCCGAAAAGCTTGCCTCCGCAGGGGCACGGCTGATGGTGACCGACATCCATCAGGCGGCGCTGGACGACGCCGCGACACGCCTTGGCGCGACTGTGTGTGCGCCCGACGCGGTCTTCGATCAGCAGATGGACATCCTGGCTCCCTGCGCCTTGGGCGGCGTGCTGACGCGGGACACCGCCACGGCGCTGACCGCGACGCTGGTCTGCGGCGCCGCGAACAACCAACTGGCCGATGACGGCGTGGCGGACATCCTGGCCGCACGCGGCATCACCTATCTGCCCGACTATGTCGTGAACGCCGGCGGCATCATCAGCGTCGCAAGCGAGATCCACGGCAAGCCCGACGCCTGGCGCCTGGACCGCCTGACCGCCATCGCCGGCCGCGTCGATCAGATGCTGACCCGCGCGCGCGACACGGACCAGCTGCCCTCGGCCGTGGCCGATCAGATGGTGCACGACATGCTGACCACCCGTCGCGCCGCCTGAGGCGGCTTCGGCGACAGCCAGCCGTGGCGGCCCCCTCGATGGGGGCTGTCGCGGCTTCGCGGGCCGGGACGGACGCCTAGCGCGCGTCGTGCAGGACGCGTGCCAGCATGTTACCTTCGACCGCGTCGCTGACGAAGGCCTCGCCGATCCCGCGGGCCAGCACGAAACGCAGCTGGCCGTCCACGACCTTCTTGTCCTGCCCCATCAGCGCGATCAGGCCCCCGTCGTCTGGCAGGGCGCCGGGGATCTCGGACAGCCGTGCGGGCATGCCCATCTGGCGCAGATGCGCCAGGACGCGGCTCGGCGCCTCCTGTGAACACAACCCCATCCGCGCCGACAGATCGAAGGCCAGCGCACAGCCGATCGCCACCCCCTCACCATGCAGCAACCGGTCGGAATAGCCCGTCGCCGCCTCCAGCGCATGACCGAAGGTGTGGCCCAGATTGAGCAGCGCGCGTTCGCCCTGCTCGGTCTCGTCACGGGTGACGATGCCCGCCTTCATCGCCACCGAATGCGCGACCGCCTGCTGGCGCAGGCCCGCATTCCGCGCCAGGTCGGGCCCGTTCTCCTCCAGCCAGGCAAAGAAAGCCGCATCCCCCAGCAGACCGTACTTGGCGACCTCGCCATAGCCCGACAGGAAATCGCGCGGCCGCAGCGTGTCCAGCACGTCGATATCGGCCAGGACCAGCGAGGGCTGGTGGAACGCGCCGACCAGGTTCTTGCCATGCGCGCTGTTGATCCCGGTCTTGCCGCCCACGCTGCTGTCGACCTGCGCCAACAGCGTCGTGGGCAGCTGCACGAACCGCACCCCGCGCCGCAGGATCGCCGCCGCAAAACCCACCAGGTCACCGATCACCCCGCCGCCAAGCGCCAGGACGACGTCGCGCCGCTCGACCTGCTGGTCCAGCAGCCAGTCGACGCAGGCCGTCAGATGCGGCCAGCTTTTCGTCCCCTCCCCGGCCGGCAGGACCAGCGCCTCGCTGGCGATCCCCGCGTCGCGCAGCGCGGCCTGAAGCGGTGCCAGATGCAGGCCTGCCACCGTCGCGTCGGTGACGATCGCCACGCGCGGCCGCGAAAGCAGCGGGGCGATCTCGGCACCCGCGCGACCCAGCAGGCCCTGCCCGATGCGCACGTCATAGGCGCGCGCTCCAAGGGGCACGGGAACGGTGACGGGATCGGTCATGGCTTCTCCTGGGTCAGGGTGGGATGGGCGGCGGTCAGTTCGGCGATCAGGCGGGTCGCGGTCGCCTCGATCGTGTCGCCGGCGCGGGACACGAATTCCAGGTCTGCCAGCGCATAGACGGGGCTGCGTTCCGCCAGCAGGCGCTGCAGCGTGCCCTTTGGGTCGGCGGTCTGCAGCAGGGGGCGTGTCGGGCGCTGGCGCACGCGCGCCCACAGCGTCTCGGGCGAACAGTTCAGCCACACGGACAGGCCCCGTTCCCCGATGATCTGCCGGTTCTCGGGGCGCATCCACGCGCCGCCCCCGGTCGAGACGACGCCCGGCGCCCCCGCAAGCAGGCGCGACAGCACCTGCGCCTCGCGCGCGCGAAAGAACGCCTCGCCATCGCGGGCGAAGATCTCGCTGATGGACATGGCCGCCGCGGCCTCGATCTCGGCGTCGGAATCGGTGAACGGCACGCGCAGCCTGCGGGCCAGTTCCGACCCGATGGCGGTCTTGCCCGCGCCCATCATTCCGATCAGCACGATATGGCGCGTCAGCACCTGTGTCATCCGGCCCCCCGTCAATCGGGTGACTGAATGACGTGATCTTTCGGAAATTGCCATATATATTCGCCCCGAGCCGGCCCAAGACCGGTGCAAGAACACAGAAAACACGGTCGAGCAAAGGCGAATGCAATGCGGATGTTGAAACTGCTGGTGGTGCTGATTCTGGCGGGCCTGATCGGTCTCGCGGGCTATGCCTATTTCGGCGACATGGCCCCGACCCGCCAAGAGGTCCGCACCCCTCTGCAGCTGGACACCCCCGCGGCCGACCAGCCGGCCGAGGCTGCCGGTGACTGACAGAACCACCCTCTGCGCACTGGTCCTGGCGCTGCTGCCCAGCCTTGCCCTGGCGCAGCAGCAGCCCCTGTCGGCCAGCGACTGGCTGTCGGGAAGCGTCCGCGGCCCGGTGCGCGAAAGCTCGGCCTGGCGGCCCGGCGACGCCCCGCCGCCCCGCCCAAGCGCCAGACCGCAGCCGGTGGCCACCAGCGGCGCCGTGGGTCCGGTGCAGGTCACCCGCCTGGACCAGGGAAACCCAGACCACACCGGCACGCAAAGCCCCCGCCGCGCCGGGCTGCCTGCCGACCTGTGGGCGGGCAGCGACCCCGCACAGCTGTCGCAGATGGTGCTGGCCACGCCCGCCCGCCTGCAATCCATGCAGGCGTTGCTGAAGCGCGTGCTGACCGCGCAGTTGGCCCCCCCGGCCGCGCCAGAAGGGATGCGGGGACAGCTGTTCCTGTCGCGCGCCGACCGCCTGCTGGACATGGGCGCGCTGGACGAGGCGCAGTCGCTGCTGGTCGCCGCCGGCCCCGGCCAGCCCGAGATCTTTCGCCGCATGTTCGACATCGCCTTGCTGGAGGGCGACGAAGGCCGCGCCTGCGCGATCATGAACGGCACCCCCGGCATCGCGCCCAGCTTTGCGGCACGCATCTTTTGCCTGGCGCAGACCGGGGATTGGGCTGCGGCGGCGATTGGCCTGCACGGCGCCGAGGCGCTAGGCCTGATCGACGAACGCCAGGCGATCCTGCTGACGCATTTTCTGGACGACGCCTTTGTCGACACGGCAGAGCTGCTGGCCCCCGCCGACCGCATGACTCCGCTGGAGTTCCGCATCCACGAGGCCGTGGGACAGCCCCTGCCGACGCAGCCCCTGCCGGTGGCCTTCGCGCAATCCGACCTGCGCCTGAACAGCGGCTTCAAGGCCCGGCTGGAGGCGGCCGAGCGTCTGGCGCGCACCGGCGCCCTGCCCGCCGCGACCCTGCGCCAGATCTATGGCGAACAGCGGCCCGCGGCATCGGGCGGGGTCTGGGAACGCGCCGGCGTCATGCGCACGCTGGAGGCGGCGCTGGCGGGCGGCGATCTGGCGCAGGCGCTGCCCCGCGCCTTCGACGAATTCCGCGCGGCCGGGATGGCCGACCTGCTGGCGGCGATGGTCGCGGCCGACCTGCCCACCGGCATCACCGATCCCCGCGCCGCCGAGGTGGCCGACCTGATGCGCGCCTGGATGGGCCTGCCCGACAGCGTGATCCCCGATCCCGCGCCCGAGATGGCCGCACCCCCCGCCACGCCCCCCGACACCCGTCGCGGAGAGGCGCTGCTGACCGCGATGGCCGATATCGACGCGGCGCTGGAGGGCGATCTGGCCCGCGCCGGGCGTGGCATAGCCATGCTGCGCGCCCTGGGTCTGGACCCCGATGCCGACCGTGCCGAGGCGCAGATCACCCTTCTGCCGCAGATGCAGGCCCCGCAATGAGCGCCGACCACAACGCCATCGGCGCCTTTCTGGACGCCCAGGCCGCCGAGGCCGGGGCCGCGCGGAACACGCTGCTGGCCTATGGCCGCGACCTGCGCGACCTGTCGGACTGGCTGGGCGCGCGGGCGCTGTCGCTGGCCGGGCTGACGCGCGAGCAGGTCGAGGATTACCTGTCCCATTGCGACGCGCAGGGCCTGTCGCGGGCCACCCGCGCCCGCCGCCTGTCGGCCATCCGCCAGTTCACCCGCTTTGCGCTGGAGGAGGGCTGGCGCGAGGACGACCCCGCCATCCGCATCGCGGGCCCCGGCCGTGCCAAACGCATCCCGCGCACGCTGGACCGGGCCGAGATCCAGGCGCTGCTGGACGCCGCCCCTGGCATCGGCCGGGGCCGGATCGACCGCACGCGCAACATGTGCCTGATCGAGCTGCTGTACGCGACCGGCATGCGCGTCACCGAACTGGTCAGCCTGCCGGTGGCCGGGTGCCGGGGCGATCCGGCGGTCCTGGTGATCCGCGGCAAGGGCGGCAAGGACCGGATGGTCCCCCTGGGCCAGGCCGCGCGGACCGCCCTGCGCGACTGGCTGGAGATCCGCGACAACGCCCCCCAGGGCAGCCCGCTGTACCGCCTGCTGGCGGGTCGCGGCGCGCGCTGGCTGTTCCCCGCACCGGGCGCGGCGGGCCACCTGCCGCGGCAGAGCTTTTCGCGCCTGCTGGGCCAGATGGCGGTGGCGGCGGGCATCGATCCCGCGCGCGTGACGCCGCACGTGATCCGCCACGCCTTTGCCACCCACCTGCTGGAAGGCGGCGCCGACCTGCGCAGCATCCAGATGCTGCTGGGTCATGCCGATCTGGGCACGACGGAAATCTATACTCATGTGCTGAACCATCGCATGCGCGATCTGGTTCTGAACCACCACCCTCTGGCGCGCGGCGTGTCGCCTGACGATGCCGCCAACACCAACTGACCGGGACCTCATGGACCAACTTACCTCTGCGCTCGACTTTGCGGCCGTCGTCACCATCGCGGCGATCCTGATCTGCCTGATGCTGTCGGCCTTCTTTTCGGGGTCCGAGACCGCGCTGACCGCATCCAGCAAGGCCAAGCTGCGGGCCCGCGCCGACCGGGGCGACAGCGGCGCCGAAGCCGCCGTCCGCGTCACCGCCGACAGCGAGAAGCTGATCGGGGCGATCCTGTTGGGCAACAACGTCGTCAACATCCTGGCCGCCAGCCTTGCGACCGCGCTGTTCACGCGCCTGCTGGGCGCGGGCGGCGTGGCGATCGCCACGCTGGTGATGACCGTGCTGGTGCTGATCTTCTCCGAGGTGATGCCAAAGACCTATGCCATCTCTGCCCCAGAAAAGGTGGCAAGCCTGGTGGCACGTCCCATCGGCATCCTGACCGTAATCCTGTCCCCGATCGTCAGCGTCGTGCGCCTGATCGTGGGGGGCATGCTGTCGGTGGCCGGCCTGAAGACCGATCCCGGCAAGCACATGTTTTCGCTGGAGGAGGAGATCGAGGGGGCGCTGTCCCTGGGCCACGCCCAGGGCGCGGTGAACAAGGAGGACCGCGACCGCCTGCTGGGTGCGCTGGACCTGGGCAACCGCACGGTCGAGGAGATCATGCGCCACCGCTCGGAGATCCAGATGATCGACGGCGACCTGCCGCCCGAGAAGATCCTGGAACTGGTTTTGGCCAGCCCGCACACCCGCCTGCCCGTCTATCGCGAGGAGCGCGAGAACATCGTGGGCGTGATCCACGCCAAGGACCTGCTGCGCGCGGTGAACCGGGCCGTGGGCGATGCGGGCGATGCCAGCGCCGCGCGGCGGTTCGATCTGGCCGCGGTGATGATGCCCCCCTATTTCGTCCCCGAGACCAGCGTCCTGGACGAGCAGATGCGCGAGTTCCTGAAACGGCGCACCCATTTCGCGCTGGTCGTGGACGAATACGGATCGCTGCGCGGCCTGATCACGCTGGAGGACATCATCGAGGAGATCGTCGGAGAGATCGCCGACGAGCACGACACCGAGGAGGACCAGACCCTCAAGCCCAACGCCCAGGGCGATTATCTGGTCGAGGGCGGCATGACCATCCGCGACCTGAACCGCCAGCTGGACTGGACCCTGCCCGACGACGAGGCCAACACAATCGCGGGCCTGGTGATCCACATGGCGCAGTCGATCCCCGAACAGGGACAGGTGTTCAGTTTCGCGGGCTATCGCTTCGAGGTCGTCACGCGGCGCGAGAACCGCATCACCCGGCTGCGCATCCGCCCCCTGCCCACGGCCACCGACGGCTGACCGGGGGCGGCTTGCAACCGCCTGTGCCAACCCATAACAACGCGCCAACCCCACGTGCCGCAAGGAACATCCCATGGACATCGCCGCCCGCCGCACCGCAGACCCCGCCCATTGGAACCTGGCCAGCGCCATCCGCGTGCTGTCCATGGACGCGGTCGAGGCCGCCAATTCCGGCCATCCCGGCATGCCGATGGGCATGGCGGACGTGGCCACCGTCCTGTTCCGCAACCACCTGAAGTTCGACGCCAGCGCGCCGCACTGGTTCGACCGCGACCGGTTCATCCTGTCGGCGGGCCACGGGTCCATGCTGATCTACAGCCTGCTGCACCTGACCGGCTATGAGCAGATGACGCTGGACCAGGTGCGCAACTTTCGCCAGCTGGGCGCGATCACCGCGGGCCATCCGGAATACAGCCATGTCGAGGGGGTCGAGACGACCACCGGCCCCCTGGGCCAGGGCATCGCCACGGCCGTGGGCTTTGCCATCGCCGAGGAGGCGATGCGCGCCGAGTTCGGCACGGATCTGTGCGACCACCGCACCTGGGTCATCGCCGGCGACGGCTGCCTGATGGAGGGCATCAGCCACGAGGCCATCGCCCTGGCCGGCCACCAGAAGCTGGGCCGCCTGATCGTGCTGTGGGACAACAACGACATCACCATCGACGGCCGCGTCAGCCTGTCGGACGCGACCGACCAGCATGCCCGCTTTGCCGCCGCAGGCTGGCGCGTCCTGTCCTGCGACGGCCATGACGCCGCCGACATCGACCGCGCGCTGAGCCAAGCCGCGCAGGATGACGGCCGCCCGACGCTGGTCGACTGCAAGACGATCATCGGCTTTGGCGCGCCGAACAAGGCCGACAGCAGCAAGGCCCACGGCTCCCCGCTTGGCGCGGACGAGATCGCGGCCACCCGCGCGGCCTATGGCTGGAGCCATGAGCCCTTCCACCTGCCCAACCAGATCGTCGCGGACTGGCGGGCCATCGGCCAGCGCGGTGCGGCGCAGCGCGCGGCGTGGAACGACCGCGTGGACGCGCTGTCCGACGAGGCGCGCAACGACTTTGCCCGCCGCATCGGCAACGAGGTCCATCCGCGCCTCAACGCGATCATCGACGCCTTCAAGGTCCAGACGCTGGAGGCCAAGCCGAAGGTCGCCACCCGCAAGGCCTCCGAGAACGTTCTGGAGGTGCTGAATGCCGAAATGCCCGAGAATTTCGGCGGATCGGCCGACCTGACCGGATCGAACAACACCAAGACCGGCGGCCAGGGCGTCTTCAGCGCCGAAAACCGCATGGGCCGCTATCTGCATTACGGCATCCGCGAACACGGCATGGCGGCGGCGATGAACGGCATCTGGCTGCATGGTGGGTTCCGCCCCTATGGCGGGACGTTCCTGACCTTCACCGACTATGCGCGCGGGGCGATGCGCCTGTCGGCCCTGATGGGCCTGCCGGTCGTCTATGTGATGACCCATGACAGCATCGGCCTGGGCGAAGACGGCCCGACCCACCAGCCGGTCGAACACCTGGCGATCTGCCGCGCCACGCCCAACACGCTGACCTTCCGCCCCTGCGATCAGACCGAGACCGCCGAAGCCTGGGAGATCGCCCTGTCGCAGGACGCCACGCCGTCGGTCCTGGCCCTGTCGCGTCAGAACCTGCCGCTGCTGCGCCAGGAGACCGGAGAGAACCTGACCGTCAAGGGCGCCTATGTCCTGCGCGAGGCCTCGGCCACGCCCAAGGTCGTACTGATGGCCACCGGATCGGAGGTCGAGATCGCGGTCGCCGCGCGCGATGCGCTGGAGGGTCAGGGCATCGCGACCCGCGTCGTGTCCGTCCCCTCGATGGAGCTGTTCCGCGACCAGCCGCGCGACTATCGCGCCGAGGTGCTGCCTGCGAACACCGTGCGCATCGCGATCGAGGCCGCGGTGCGCCAGCCTTGGGACTGGCTGCTGCTGGGAGAGCGCGGCCAGGAGGACCGCTCTGCCTTCGTCGGCATGGAGGGGTTCGGCGCCTCGGGTCCTGCACCCGAGTTGTACAAGGAGTTCGGCATCACCGCCGAGGCTGTCGCAGAGCGCGCGAAAGCGCTGCTGTGATACCCGGACCGACCGTCGCGATGGGTATTTGGGCAAAGGAGAAACTGCGTTTTCGTTGCCCAGACGCCCATGACCGCGCCTTCTGATGCGCGTCCTGGCGCGCGCATTCGCGCTGATGGGTCGGGAGCGGGATGGATTGCGGCGGCCCGGATCGGACCAGGCACGGGGCATCGCGCTGCTGCTGGCAGCGATCCTGGGCTTTACGCTGATGGATGCGACGGCCAAGCACCTGACGCAGACCTATCATCCGGCGCAGGTCATCTGGGCGCGGTTCATCGGAAACTTGCTGATCTTTGCGCTGATCTTTCGCGGGGCCATGCTGCCTTTGCTGCGCACGCGCCAGCCGGGCATGCAGTTCGCGCGGGCGATGATGCAGCTTGGGTCGGTCGGGCTGTTCTTCACCTCGCTGCAATACATCGGCTTGGCCGAGGCGACGGCGATCATGGACCTGAACCCGGTCCTGATCACGCTTGGGGGGGCCTTGTTCCTGGGTGAGAAGGTCGGCCCGCGACGGCTGGCGGGGATCGCGGTGGCACTGGTCGGTGCGCTGCTGATCATCCGCCCCGGACTGGGCGTGTTCCAGCCTGCGGCGCTGCTGCCACTGGCCGGGGCCTTCACCTATGCCGCGGGGGCGTTGCTGACGCGCATCGTGCGGACCGATTCGGTGGCGACCTCGGTGCTGTGGTCGGCCGTCGTCGGCACCATCGCCTCCAGCATCGTGGTGCCGATGTTCTGGCAGCCGATCGCCGCGGGCGATCTGTGGGCATTCGCCGCGCTGGCGGTATTCGGCACGGTCAGCCAGTACCTGCTGGTCAAGGCGTTCAGCGCGGCCGAGGCGGGGACGCTGGCGCCCTTCGGCTATACGGGGCTGATATGGGCCGGGCTGTGGGGGTTCGTCTTCTTCGGGCAGCTTCCGGATGTCTGGACCGTCACCGGCGCGGTCATTATCGTGGCCGCGGGGCTGTATGTCTGGTCGCGCGAGGCGCGGGCCGCCAAGGGGGCGTGATGCGCGATGACCGATCCACGATAACCGACCGGCTGGCCAACGGGGCGTTCGTGGCAATCATGGGGCTGGCACGCCTGCTGCCCTATTCGCGCCGCATCCCGGCGATGGGCTGGGTGTTTTCGCATATGATCGCGCCCATCGCCGGCTGGCGCAGGCGCATCCGCGACAACCTGGCGCTGGCGCGCCCCGACCTGTCCCCGGCAGAGGTCGAGGCGCTGGTGCGCGCCGTTCCCGACAATGCCGGCCGGTCGGTGGCAGAGATCTATTCCGCCGATGAATTCACGGACCGCATCCGCACGGCCGATCCGCTGCAGGGCCCCGGCCTTGCCGCGCTGGAGGAGGCTCTGGACAGCCATCGCCCGGTGATCCTGGCCTGCGCGCATTTCGGCAATTACGACGCGATGCGGGCCGCGCTGGCCGCGCGCGGCTGGCCGGTCGGCGCGCTGTACCGGCCCATGAACAACGAGGCGTTCAACCGCCATTACGTCCCCGCCATCACCGCCATCGCCGAGCCGCTGTTCCCGCGCGGCCGGGCCGGATTGGCGGCGATGCTGCGGTTTCTCAAGGGTGGCGGCTGGCTGGCCCTGGGTTTCGATCAGTTCGACCGCGAGGGGGCGGAGCTGCGGTTCTTCGACCTGCCCACGCGGACGGTGCTGACGCCGGCGGACCTGGCCCGCCGCTATGACGCGCTGCTGGTACCGATCTGCGGCATCCGCCAGCCGGACGGGCTGTCCTTCAAGGTCCATGTCGGCGCGCCCATCGCGCATGGCGATTCCCGCGCGATGATGCAGGCGCTGAACGACGATCTGGAGATGCTGGTGCGGCGCCACATGGACCAGTGGTTCTGGGTCCACCGCCGCTGGAAATGAAAAGGCCCCGCATCGGCGGGGCCCTGTCGTGATCAGATGGCAGCAGCGGTCCGCATGGGCGCGGCGTCCTCGCGCCGGGCGCGCAGTTCCTCGGCGACCAGGAAGGCCAGCTCCAGCGACTGGCTGGCGTTCAGGCGCGGATCGCAGGCAGTGTGATAGCGGTCCGACAGATCCTCGTCCGTGACGGCGCGCACGCCGCCGGTGCATTCGGTCACGTCCTTGCCGGTCATCTCGAAATGCACGCCGCCGGGGATCGTGCCCTCGGCCTTGTGGACGCCGAAGAATTCGCGGACCTCGCGCAGGATCGAATCGAAGGCACGCGTCTTATAGCCGGTCGACGACTTGATGACGTTGCCGTGCATCGGATCGCAGGACCAGACGACGTTCGCACCCTCGTCCTGCACCGCGCGGATCAGGCGCGGCAGGTGATCGCCCACCTTGCCCGCACCAAAGCGTGCGATCAGCGTCAGGCGCCCTGCCTCGTTGGCGGGGTTCAGCTTGGCCATCAGCACCTTGAGGTCGTCCGCCGTGGTCGTCGGGCCGCATTTCAGGCCGATCGGGTTCTGCACGCCGCGGCAGAACTCGACATGCGCGCCGTCAGGCTGACGCGTCCGGTCGCCGATCCAGATCATGTGGCCCGACCCCGCCACCGGCAGGCCGGTGGTGCTGTCGATGCGGGCCAGGGCCTCTTCGTACTCCAGCAGCAACGCTTCGTGGCTGGTATAGAAATCGACCTTGGACAGCTGGTGCGCGGTGTCGGAATTGACGCCCGCCGCCTGCATGAAGGCCATCGCATCGCCGATGCGACCGGCGATGTCGCGGTACCGCGCGGCCTCGGGGCCGCCCACGAAGTCGGCGATCCAGCTCTGCACGCGGTGCATGTCCGCGAAGCCGCCGGTCGAGAAGGCGCGCAGCAGGTTCAGCGACGCCGCCGCCTGGGTATAGGCCGCCAGCATCCGCGTCGGATCGGGAATGCGGGCCTCGGGGGTGAAGTCGAACCCGTTGATGATGTCGCCGCGATAGCTGGGCAGCTCCACCCCGTCCATCACCTCGGTCGGCGCGCTGCGCGGCTTGGCGAACTGGCCCGCCATGCGCCCGACCTTGATCACGGGCATCTGCGCGCCCCAGGTCAGCACCACGGCCATCTGCAGCAGCACCTTGAAGGTGTCGCGCAGGTTGTCGGCGCTGAATTCGCTGAAGCTTTCGGCGCAGTCCCCGCCCTGCAGCAGGAAGGCCCGGCCCGCGGCGGCGTCCGCCAGCTGGGCGCGCAGGCGGCGCGCCTCTCCAGCAAAGACCAGCGGAGGATAGCGGCGCAGCTGCGATTCCACCCCCGCCAGCGCGGCGGGATCGGTATAGTCGGGCATCTGGACGCGCGGATAGGCGCGCCAGCCGGCCTTGTCCCAATCCTGGGTGGCGGTCTTGCGGGTCTGCTGCGTCATGTCCTGCGCTCCTTGAAAATGTCGCGTCGGTATAAACGCTAACAGTCGGCAGGAAAAGGGTCTGCCGCGGCCCTCCGGAAAGCCCCCTTGCCGTGGCGTCAAAAGGCTGTTTGGGTGCGGGGCGCAACCGCACGCAAAGATAGCCCCCATGCCATCCGAAAAACCGCGACGCTTCACCTTCCTGTTGCTGGATCGATTCACCATGCTGCCCTTCACGGCCGCGATCGAGCCCCTGCGTCTGGCCAACCGCGCGTCGGGGCAGACGCTGTTCGACTGGCGCCTGGTCGGGCCGCGGGGCGACGTGGCAACGTGCTCGAACGGGACGCGCGTGATGCTGGACGGCGGGCTGGACCTTGACGCCCCCCCGCCCGGCCGGGACGAGGTCGTGATCGTCTGCGGCGGCACCGACATCGCGCGCGAGGCGACGCGCCCGGTGCTGGCCTGGCTGCGCCGGCAGGCGCGCGGCGGGGCGGCGATGGGGGCGGTCTGCACCGGCACATGGATCCTGGCCGAGGCCGGGTTGCTGGACGGCCGCAAGGCCACCATCCACTGGGAGAACCACGACGGCCTGGCCGAAGCCTTCCCCGAGGTCGACCTGTTCCGGTCGGTCTTCGTCCATGACGGCAACCGGCTGACCGCGGCGGGCGGAACCAGTTCGATAGACCTGATGCTGCACCTGATCGCGCTGGCGCAGGGGGACGCGCTGGCCGCAGACGTGGCCGACCAGATGCTGCATACCGCGATCCGAACCGACCAGGACAGCCAGCGCCTGTCGATCCCCACCCGCATCGGCGTGCGCCATCCGCGCCTCGCCGCCGTCATCGCCCGGATGGAGGCGAACCTGGAGGACCCGGTCAGCCCCGCCCAGCTGGCGCTGGACGCGGGCATGTCCACCCGGCAGCTGGAACGCCTGTTCCGCCGCTATCTGAACCGCAGCCCCAAGCGGTACTACATGGAAACCCGGCTTTCCCGCGCCCGCAACCTGCTGATGCAGACCGAGATGTCGATCATCGAGATCGCCTTGGCGTCCGGGTTTTCCAGCCCGTCGCATTTCTCGAAATGCTATCGTGCGCAATATGGCAGCACGCCCTATCGCGAACGCGGCACCTCGGCGTCGATCCCGGCCTGACCTGCGGGAATCGTTAACTTTTCCTGAATCGGTTAACCAAGCGTTAACCATTGTCGCCCTAGGGTCCGGTACTGCCCGGTGACATGTGACTGCCGGGTCCGTTCGACCGGCAGCACAAGGGTTTTCCATGGAACATACGATCACGGTCCTGACGATCAGCAATGTCATCCCGGCAGGCGGCATCGGCTTGCTGGCCGATGCCCCGTGGTCGAACGGCGCGCCGATCGTGATGAATGACCCGATCCTCAGCACGATCGTCATCAGCGATGACGACGACGCGTTCCGCAGCGGCACCTATACATACGATGAGACGGACCAGCTTCTGGTCCATGACGCGGTCTTTGGTCACGGGGACAATGCAAAGATCACCCCTGCGGGAACGCAGATGTCGAATTTCGTCGCCTCGATCATCACCTCTGACGCGGAAGACAGCTATGTGGTCATGTATCCGCGCAGCTACGAGCATTATGGCGCCGGCACCGAATTCGGGGGCCGCCAATCGCTTCTGATCTTCCCCATTCCCGATGACAACGGGATCGAGCCGGTCTTCGACCCCGGGGCGCGCTATACCTATGCAGGCGTTCGCAGCTTCGGGCCAGGTGACGACGCCCAGCCCTGGCCTGCCCCCACGGCTTCGGCCTGTTTTGCGCAGGACACGCTGATCCAGACTGCATCCGGGCCGTGCAGGGTCCAGGACCTGCGTCCCGGCACGCTTTTGCGGACGATGGACCACGGCTATCAGCCGGTCCTGTGGATCGGTCATCGCCGGATGCAGGCCCGCGATCTGGACCAGCGTCCCGACCAGCGGCCGATCCTGATCGCGGCCCATGCCCTGGGCCCCGGCCAGCCCGGGCGCGATCTGGTCGTGTCGCCCCAGCATCGGCTGATGATCCGCTCTCCCATCGCCGAGCGCATGACCGGCGAGGCGGAGGTTCTGGTCGCGGCACGTCATCTGGTGGGCCTGCCGGGCATCACGGTGCAGGGCGAGCGTTGCGACGTCACCTATTGGCACGTGCTGCTGGCCGATCATCAGGTGCTGGTGGCCGAGGGCGCATGGGCAGAAAGCCTGCTGCCCGGTCCCGTCGCCCTGCGCGCCCTTGGGTCGCAGAACGCCCGGCGGATCAGGCAGCTGACGGCGGGACGCGCGCTGACGCCCGCGCGGCCGTTGCTGTCGGGTCGCCATGCCCGGCGCCTGGTGCAGCGGCACGACCGCAACCGCAAGGCGCTGCTGGACGCCTAGAGACCGACCAGGGCGCGGGCGAATTCGTCCGCGTCAAAAGCGTCCAGGTCGTCGATCTGTTCGCCCACGCCGATCGCGTGGATCGGTAGGCCGAAGCGGTCGGCCAAGGCCACCAGCACACCGCCGCGCGCCGTGCCGTCCAGCTTGGTCATCACCAGTCCCGAGATATTGGCCAGCTTGCGGAAGGTCTCGACCTGGCTCAGGGCGTTCTGGCCGGTGGTGGCGTCCAGCACCAGCAGGGTGTTGTGCGGCGCGCCGGGGTCCTTCTTGCGGATCACGCGGACGATCTTGGCCAGCTCCTCCATCAGGTCCTGGCGGTTCTGCAGGCGGCCGGCAGTGTCGATCATCAGCAGATCGGCGCCATCGGCCTCGGCCCGGACCATCGCGTCCCATGCCAGGCTGGCCGGGTCGCTGCCCTGCGGCGCGACCATCACCGGCACGCCGGCCCGCTGGCCCCAGACCTGCAGCTGTTCGACCGCCGCGGCGCGGAACGTGTCACCTGCGGCGATCACCACCGACTTGCCCGCGGCGCGGAACTGGCTGGCCAGCTTGCCGATGGTGGTCGTCTTACCCGCGCCGTTGACGCCCACGACCAGCACCACCTGAGGCTTTTTCGGATAGATCGGCAGGGGGCGCGCGACCGGGGTCATGATGCGCCCGATCTCGGTCGCCAGAAGCTGTTTGAGCTCGGTCGAGGAGATGCGCCGGCCCATGCGCCCCTCGGCGATGTTGGCGGTGACGCGCAGGGCCGTCTCGACGCCCAGGTCGGCCTGGACCAGCATGTCCTCCAGCTCCTCCAGCATCTCGTCGTCCAGGGCGCGGCGGGGCTCCTCGACCTGCGCCTCGGCACGGCCGAACAGACGCCCGACCAGTCCCGACGGTTCGGGCGCCGCGGCGGGGGCGACGGGAGCCGTCGCGGTCTCTCCGACGATATCGTCCAGCCCCGCCCCGATCTTGGAGGAGGACCGCGTCAGCCGCTCTCGCAGTTTGGTAAAGAACGCCATGATCCGACCTTTCGCTGTGCCGGGCGGACCCTACCCGCTTGCGGCGCCAAGGAAAAGCCGCCCCGACGGATCGGGGCGGCTTTGATGTCCCACGGTTCGGGGGCGCGTCAGCCGCGCATCTGCCGGATCAGCCCCGCCAGCGCCTCGGTCGAGGGGTCGTGGCCGGGCGCGGCCTCTCCCTTCAGCAGCGGTTCGACCTTGAGGGCCAGTTCCTTGCCCAGCTCGACCCCCCACTGGTCAAAGCTGTTGATGCCCAGGATCACGCCCTCGACGAAGACACGCTGTTCATACAGCGCGACGATCTGGCCCAAGGCGAACGGGGTCAGCTGCTCCATCAGCAGCGTGGTCGAAGGCCGGTTGCCGGGGAACACGCGATGGCGGGCCTGACGGTCCAGTTCGGCACCCTCAAGACCCTTGGCCTGCATCAGGGCGCGCGCCTCGTCCAGCGACCGTCCGCGCATCAGCGCCTCGGACTGCGCCAGGCAGTTCGCCGCCAGCAGGATGTGGTGATGAGCCAGATCGGGCTCGTGCCCGCGCGCCGCCAGGATGAACTCGCAGGGGACGGGCATCGTGCCTTGGTGGATCAGCTGATAGAAGGCGTGCTGGCCGTTCGTGCCGGGTTCGCCCCAGACGACGGGGCCCGACACGACCTCCAGATCGCTGCCGTCCATGGCCACGCGCTTGCCGTTCGATTCCATCTCCAGCTGTTGCAGATAGGCGGGCAGGCGCATCAGGCGGTTGTCATAAGGCAGCACCGCGCGGGTCGGATAGCCGCAGATCTGGTGATGCCAGATGCCCGTCAGGGCCAGCATCACCGGCAGGTTCTGCGCCGGTTCGGCCGTGCGGAAATGCGCGTCCATCGCCGCGCCGCCGGCCAGGAACTGGTCGAACGCCTGCGGCCCCACGGCCAGCATCAGGGACAGTCCGATCGGGCCCCAGACGGAATAGCGCCCGCCGACCCAATCCTCGAAGCCGAAGACACGGTCTTCGGCGATGCCGAAATCGGCGGCCTTGGCGGCGGCAGTGGACAAGGCCACGAATTGCGCGCCCGGATCGGTGACCGAGGCGGCCATCCAGTCGCGGGCGGTCTGGGCGTTGGTCATCGTCTCGATGGTGGTGAAGGTCTTGGAGGCGACGATCACCAGCGTCGTGGCCGGATCCAGCCCCTTCAGCGTGTGGGCGATGTCGGCACCGTCCACGTTGCTGACGAAATGCGTGCGCGGCCCGTCGTGATAGGGCGCCAGCGCCAGCACCGCCATGGCCGGGCCGAGGTCGGACCCGCCGATGCCGATGTTCACCACATCGGTGATGCGCCCGCCCTGCCCCGCAAAGCCGCCGTCGCGGACTTGGCGCGCGAAGTCCGACATCCGGGCATGGGTGTCGCGCACCGCGGGCATGACGTCCTGGCCGTCGACGGTGACGCTGCCCTGCAGGTTCCGCAGCGCGGTGTGCAGGACGGCGCGGCCTTCGGTCTCGTTGATCTTCTCGCCCGCGAACATCGCGTCGCGGCGGGCCGCCACGGGGGCCGCCAGTTCCAGCAGCAGATCACGCGCGCCCGCGTCGATCATCGTCTTGGAATAGTCGAAGGTCAGTCCGTCCGCCTGCACCCGGTAATCGGTGGCGCGGTCGGCGTCGAACAGCGCCTCGATCCGGCCCGACCCCTGGGCCTTGCGATGATCCTTGAGGCGGTTCCAAAGTGCGGTCATGTCAGTTCCTCATTCGGCCCAGTGGACGGTGGCCTGGTCAAGAAAGGCGCGGATCGGCGCCTGCATCGGGTCCGCCTTCTGCGCGCGCTCCAGCGCTTCGCGCTTTTCGGGGCCCATGATCAGGACGTGGATGTTCAGCGCGTCGGCCAGGACCGGTCGCGTCAGGGTGATGCGCGGCTCCTCGGCGCCATCGGCGCGGATGGCCATGACGGGAGGCGCGCCTGCGGCCATCGCGGCCTCCAGGTGATCGGCGCCGGGGAACAGGCTGGCGGTGTGCATGTCGTTACCCATGCCCAGCAGCACCACCGTCAGCGGCAGCGTCGGCGCCAGCCGCTCGGCCAGGCCATCGGTCGCCAGGTCGGGCGAGGCGTCGCCGGTATAGAGGTCGATATACTCGGCCGCGGCCGCCTTGTCCTTGAGCAGGTGGCGCCGCAGTAGGCGAGAGTTCGACCGCTTGTGATCCCCGTCCACCCACCGTTCGTCGCCCAGGACGACGGTGACGCGGGACCAGTCCAGATCGGTGCCCGACAGCGTCTCGAACACGGGCGCCGGAGAGGTGCCGCCCGGCACGCACAGCGTGGCGCGGTCGTTGCCACGCAGATGCTGCGCCAGCTGCGAGGCGATGCGGTCCGCGACCGACAGGGCCAGCATCTCGCGGTCGGGGTATTCCTTGAAATCCATGCTCATGCCCTGATCTCCCTCCAGCGACGGTTGTCGCGGTGCATCAGGCGCAACGCCTCCTCGGGCCCCGAGGATCCGCTGTCATAGGGTTCGGGCCGGCGCTTGCCCTCCTCCCAGGACTTGATGATCGGGTCGGTCCAGGCCCAGGCCGCCTCGACCTCGTCACCGCGCATGAACAGCGTCTGGTTGCCGCGGATCACGTCCATGATCAGGCGTTCATAGGCGTCGGGCATGTCCGCGCCCTCCGGCCCCAGGGCATCGGCAAAGGACATGTCCAGCGGCACCTGCACCAGGCGCATGCCGCCCGGCCCCGGCTCCTTGATCATCACCTTGAGGTTCATGCCCTCGTTCGGCTGCAGGCGGATGACCAGCTCGTTGGCCTTGGGATGGCCGCTGTCGTCAAAGATCGAATGCGGCGGTTCCTTGAAGGTGATCGCGATCTCGCTGGTCCGCGCGCGCAGTTTCTTGCCGGTGCGCAGATAAAAGGGCGTGCCCTGCCAGCGCCAGTTCGAGATCCGCACCTTCATCGCGACATAGCTTTCGGTGCGCGAATCGGGGTCCTCGGCGTCGGTCAGATAGTCGCTGCCCTCACCCTGATACTGACCGCGGACGATGTCGGCGGGCTCCAGCGGCTCCAGCGCGCGGATCACCTTCAGCTTTTCGTCGCGCACGGCGTCGGGGTCGAAGTGATAGGGCGGCTCCATCGCGATCAGGCACAGAAGCTGCATCATGTGGTTCTGGACCATGTCCCGGATCGCGCCGGACTTGTCGTAATAGCTGCCGCGTCCGGCCACGCCCACGGTCTCGGCCACGGTGATCTGGACGTGGTCCACGTATTGCGCGTTCCACAACGGTTCGAACAGCACGTTGGCAAAGCGCACCGCCATCAGGTTCTGGACGGTCTCCTTGCCCAGGTAATGGTCGATCCGATAGATCTGCTGTTCGTTGAAATGCTGCGCCAGCGTGGCGTTCAGCGCCTTGGCGCTGGCCAGGTCGCGGCCGAACGGCTTTTCCACCACGATGCGGCTGTCGTCATCGGCGATGCCGTGGCCCGCCAGACGCTCGGCGATGTCGCCGAACAGCGCCGGCGCGACCGAGAAATAGAACGCATGGACCGCGCCCTTGCGCATCCGGTCCTTCAGCGCCTGCCAGCCGCCCTCGCCCTTGGCGTCGATGGAGACATAGCCCAGCAGGCCCAGAAACTCGGCCAGCTGCGGGTCGTCCGCCTTGGCGCCCGCGAATTCGCAGATGGCCTTGGACGCCTCGGCGCGGAAGGCGTCGTCGTCCTGGTCGGTGCGCGCGGCACCGATGATCTGGCTGGTGGCCGGGAACTGTCCCGCCTTGAAGCGGCGGTAGAGACCGGGCAGGATCTTGCGATGGGCCAGATCGCCCGTGGCGCCAAAGATCACGAGGTCGAAGTCATCGACCGGAATGACACGAGAGACCATGCTGTCCTCCTGTTGGGTGGCGTTCGCCTTACCCCTTGTTAGCGATAACAGCAATGCCGTTCAACCTTTCACTGCGCGCGCCAGCCGCGGAAGCCGACAGCGCTTCAGCATCTCGGCCGTGCTCATGGCACCGCCCGCGGCCTCCGCACGGTCGCGGGCGGCCTGCAGCGCGGACAGGACCGCGGGCCGGTCGCGCGCCAGTAGATCCAACAGGAACGCATCGGGATGGATGGCGCGCAGCCCCAGCCCGGCCATCATCCGCTGTGGAAAATCGCGCAGGTTCGCGGTGACGATCAGCGATGCGTCCCCGGCCAGGGCGGCCTCGACCACATGGCGGTCGGCGGGGTCGGGAAAGTCCAGGTCGATCGCCGCCTGCCCGTCATCGGGCTGCACTGCCTGTGGAAAGCGCAAGCGCAGCAGCGCGATCTGGGCCCCCGCGACGCTTTCAGCATCGGGACCGATGCGGGCGGCGGCGCGGTGCCATTCCTCCAGGATGCGGTCCGACCACAGCGCGTGGTAAAGCCCCGCCTGCGCCAGATCGGTCAGGATCTCGCGCAGGATGGTGGGGAACAGCACATTGGCGTCCAGGACGGCGCGCATCAGTCCAGCCGGAAGAACAGCGCCTTGAGATAGCCCGTCTCGGCCAGCTGCGGCAGGGTCGGATGGTCGGGGCCGGCCTGACCGGTATGGATCAGCACCCCGCGCCGCCCGCCGCGCCCGATGCCGCGCGCGCTGACATTGCGGAACGCGGTCAGGTCGGCCGCGTGCGAACAGCTGCACAGGACCAGATAGCCACCCGGCGCGACCAGCGGCGCGGCCATCTTGGCGATCCGCTCATACGCGCGCAGGCCCTTTTCCAGCGCGGGCTTCGACGGTGCGAAGGCCGGCGGGTCGCAGACCACCACGTCGAAGGTCCGCCCCTGTTCGGCCAGGGCCTCCAGCGCGTCGAAGGCATCCGACTGCTGCGTCTCCAGCCGGTCCGCGGCACCCATGGCGGCCGCACCGCCCCGTGCCAGCTCCAGCGCAGGCGCGCTGCCGTCGATGCAGAGCGCGCTGTCGGCCCCCGCCGCCAGCGCCGCCAGGCCGAAACCGCCCACATGGCTGAACACGTCCAGGACCGAGCCGCCATCCACCAGCCGCTGCGCAAAGGCGTGGTTCGGGCGCTGGTCGAAGAACAGGCCCGTCTTCTGCCCGCCCAGAAGGTCGGCCAGATAGGTCGCGCCGTTCATGCGCACCTGGACCGGGCCGGATGGGGCCGCGCCACGGATGACCTCCAGCCGCTCGGCCAGACCCTCCAGGCTGCGCGACCGGCCCTGCCCGTTCAGGACGACCGTGGAGACGCGCGCGACCTCGATCAGCGCATCGGCGATGTCTTCCGCCATTCCGTCGGCCCAGGCCGCGTTGGGCTGGATTACGGCCGCGTCGCCGAAACGGTCGATGACCAGGCCCGGCAGACCGTCGGCCTCGGCATGGACCAGACGATAGAAGGGCTCGTCATAGATCCGCTCGCGCATCTGCAGGGCGCGGGTCAGGCGCGCGCGCAGCCAGGCGCCGTCGATCACCGCGCCCGGGTCGGTGTCCATCACGCGGGCGATGATCTTGCTGACCGGGTTCACGGTCACCAGAGCCAGCGGCTGACGCTCGGCATCCTCCAGCACGGCCAGGCCGCCGGGGGGCAGCGCCTTGGTGCGGCGGTCCAGCACCGCCTCGTCGGCAAAGACCCAGGGGAAGCCATGGCGGATCGCCTGCGGCTTGGATTTCGGGCGCAACCGGATCACGGCGCGATCGTTGGGATGGCCGGCGGTCTGGTCGTCGCTGTGCAGTTCGCTCATGGCAAAACTCCTTTTGCGGTCGATCTGACATTTCCCACCCCCGCGCACAAGGCTGGCCACCGCCGATGGTTGAACCGTTAACGCTAACGGCGTATAGTGCCGCAAAGCCAGAGGAGGCACCCATGACCCTTCACGCCATGATCGACCGCGTCACCGACCGCATCCGCGAGCGGTCCCATGACAGCCGCAGCGCCTATCTGGCCAAGATCGCCCGTGCGGCGCAGGACGGCCCGGCCCGTGCGCACCTGTCCTGCGGCAACCAGGCCCATGCCTATGCCGCGATGGACGACAAGGTCGACATGGCGACGACGCGAAAGCCCAATATTGGGATCGTGACGGCCTATAACGACATGCTGTCGGCGCATCAGCCCTTTGAACGCTATCCCGACGTGATCCGCGCCGCGGGCCGCGCGGCGGGGGCCACGGTGCAGGTCGCGGGCGGCGTCCCGGCCATGTGCGACGGCGTGACGCAAGGCCGCCCGGGGATGGAGCTGTCGCTGTTCTCGCGCGACGTGATCGCCCTGGCCGCCGGGGTGGCCCTATCGCATGACTGCTTTGATTCGGCCCTGTATCTGGGCGTCTGCGACAAGATCGTGCCGGGGCTGATCATCTCGGCCGCGACCTTCGGGCATATCCCGGCGGTCTTCGTCCCCGCGGGTCCGATGCCCTCGGGCCTGCCCAATGACGAGAAATCCAAGGTCCGCCAGCAATTCGCCACCGGAGAGGTCGGCCGCGACGAGCTGATGAAGGCCGAGATGGCCAGCTATCATTCGGCTGGCACCTGCACCTTCTACGGCACCGCGAACACCAACCAGATGCTGATGGAGTTCATGGGCCTGCACCTGCCTGGCTCAAGCTTCGTGAACCCGAACACGCCGCTGCGCGAGGCGCTGACCGTGGCCGCGGTCCAGCGCGCGGCGCAGATCACCAATCTGGGCAACGAATACACCCCAGCCGGTCAGGTGCTGGACGAACGCGCCTTCGTGAACGGCATCGTCGGCCTGATGGCCACGGGCGGGTCCACCAACCTGGTCCTGCACCTGCCCGCCATGGCGCGGGCTGCGGGCGTCATCATCGACATCGCCGATTTCCACGACCTGTCGGAGAATGTGCCGCTGATGGCGCGGGTCTATCCCAACGGGCTGGCCGACGTGAACCATTTCCACGCGGCGGGGGGCCTGGGCTACATGATCGGGCAGCTGCTGGAGGCGGGCCTGCTGCATCCGGACGTCAAGACGATCACCGGGTCGGGGCTGGACAGCTATGTCCGCGAACCCAAGCTGGACGGCGACACCATCCGGTGGGAGGACGGCGCGCGCACCACACTGAACGACCGCATCCTGCGCCCCGCCAGCGATCCGTTCGCGGCCACGGGCGGGCTGAAGCAGCTGCAGGGCAACCTGGGCCGCGGCGTCATCAAGATCAGCGCCGTCGCCCCCGAACGCCACCTGATCGAGGCCCGCGCCCGCGTGTTCCAGGACCAGGAATCGGTCAAGACCGCCTTCCGCGCCGGGGAGTTCACCGAGGACACGATCGTCGTCGTCCGCTTTCAGGGGCCGCGCGCCAACGGCATGCCGGAACTGCATTCGCTGACCCCGACACTGGCGGTCCTGCAGGACCGCGGCCTCAAGGTCGCGCTGGTCACCGACGGGCGCATGTCGGGCGCATCGGGCAAGGTGCCTGCCGCGATCCACGTCTCGCCCGAAGCGGCGATGGGTGGCCCGCTGGCGCGGCTGCGCGACGGCGACCGGGTGCGGCTGGATGCGGCGAACGGCACGCTGGAATGCCTGGAGGCCGACTTCGACAGCCGCGATGCCGCCGTCTTCGACCCCAAGGGCAGCCACGAGGGCCTGGGACGCGAGCTGTTCGCGGCCTTCCGCGCCAATGCCGGGCCTGCGACCGAAGGCGCGGGCGTGGTGGTCTGATCCGTCAGGCGGCGGCGGCGACCTCGCAGACGACGCGGCGCAGATAGCCCGCGAAATCCGAGGCCGTCCGCCGCGCCGGGCCGTCCGCCACGTAGACGTTCAACCAGGTCGGCGGCAGCGGCGGCAGCCCGCCGCCATGTTCCACATCCTCTAGCCCCGCCTGCGGAATGCCGCGGGGGCGCACGGTGACGCCCAGATCGGCGGCGGCCAGGATGTGCCAGTTCTCGTCCCCGCCCTCTCCGGCAGGGTGGGTCCAGCCGATCCCTGCCGCATCCAGCGCGGCGATGGCCGCGGGATAATAGGCGCAATGCGACGATGTCGCCAGCGCCAGCGGCCGGTCCTGCCATGCGCTGCCGCCCACGGCGCCCACCCATGCCAGATCGACCTTAGCCAGATGGATCGCGCCCGCCGGTGCCTCGAATTCGGTGGTCAGGATGACGTCATGCTCGCCCCGCCGCATCTGCGCCCGCAGGTCCTTGGTCCGGGCGTCGCGCATGACCAGTTCGACCCGCGGGTAATCCTTGCGAAAGGCGCGCACGGTCTGGGCGACCTTGGCGAACAGCCAGTCGCTGCTGAGACCCACGCGCAGCTTCTGTTCGGGCTGCAGCCCGGTATAGCGCGACAGGATCGCATCGTTCAGCGCCACCAGCTTGCGGCTTTCGCCCAACAGGTCCTGCGCGAAATCCGACAGGATGACCCCGCGGCCGACCTTGGCCAGCATGGGTCGGCCGAACACCTCCTCCAGGCGCTTCATCTGCATCGACAGGGCGCTTTGCGTCATGTTCAGCGCCTCGGCCGCCCGGGTCACGGCACCGTATTCGGCGACCGCCTGCAAGGACCGAAGCGTCGCGATATCCAGATTGCGCATCATCCATTTTCCCTGATGGATCACATCAAAACCATTCGTTTCACAAATACGCCTTCGGACGATATTCATCAACTGGAAAGATGATCAGGACAGTATCCATCATCTCTGATGATGCATTAAATCAAGGAGGCTGAACGATGACCCAGAAGAACGCCCTGCTGCGCGTGATGACCGGCCATGGCATCCTGCCCCGCCCCTGGTGGGTGGAACGCGTATTGACCATGTTCGATGTACGCCGCACCCGGATCGACCTGTCGCGCCTGTCCGACGACCAGCTGCGCGACATCGGGCTGACCCGCGACGACGTGATCGCCGAGATGTCCCGCCCCATCTGGGACGTGCCCGCTCATTGGCGCCAGGACCGGGACGTCCGCTGCTAGGCCAGGTCGTGCGGCGGGCCGAAGCGGGCGCGCATCCGCGTCTCGATCTGGTCGCGGGTCTGGCGATAGGCCGCCAGCCGCGCCTCGCGCCCTTCGGCAAGGCCGGTCGGGTCCATGATCGGCCAGTATTCCACGTCCAGATGCGCATGACGCGTCATCTCCAGCGCCATCCGCTGGCTGGCCGGCGACAGGGCCACGATCAGGTCGAACTGGCCAAGGTCGTCGCCCCAGTCCTGCATCTCCTCGAAGCTACGGCTGCGGTGGTTGGCCAGCGGCACGCCGATCTCGTCGCAGACGGCGATGGCGAAGCCGTCGACCTCCATGTCGTTCTTCACGCCCGCAGACTGGACATAGGCCGCGCGGCCATAGAACTTCTTCATCATCCCCTCGGCCATGGGCGAGCGGATGGAATTGTGGTCGCAGCAGAACAGAACCGATGAGGGGATCTTGTCCTGCGTCATGGATCAGCCCTGCGGGATCAGCGCACAGATCAGGGTGAACAGGCGGCGCGCGGTGTCGATGTCCAGGCTGGCCTTGCCCTCCAGCCGCTCCTGCAGGGTGCGCGCGCCTTCGTTGTGGATGCCGCGCCGGGCCATGTCGATCGCCTCGATCTGGGCGGGGGGCAGGCGCTTGACCGCGTCGAAATAGCTTTGGCAGATCTGGAAGTAGTCCTTGACCACCTGCCGGAACGGCCCAAGGGACAGGTGGAACTCGGCCACCTTGGTCGCGTCCTCGGCGGTGACGTCGAAGACCAGCCGCCCTTCGCGGATGCACAGCTCCAGCACGAAGGGCCCGTCTGGCGCGGCGCCCCCGTCGCGGCCGGGAACAGCAAAGCTGTTGTCCTCGATCAGATCGAAGATGGCGACGCGCCGCTCCTGCTCCATTTCCGGCGTGGCCGGGGCGATGGCGCTGTCGTCGATCTCGATCCGGATGATGCGCGTCATTCATGCGGTCTTTCGTTCAGGGTCCCCAGCCGAGCCTGAACCGAAGCGCCATGCGCCTGCAAGCCCTCCGATGCGGCCAGACGCACGGCGGCCGGTCCGATCGCGGCCAATGCCCCCGGCGTCAGCCGCGCCATGGTGGTGCGTTTCAGGAAATCCATCACCGACAGGCCCGAACTGAACCGGGCCGAGCGCGCCGTGGGAAGGACGTGATTCGGCCCGCTGACATAGTCGCCCACCGCTTCGGGCGTGTGGGCGCCTAGAAAGATCGCGCCGGCATGGATGCATTTGGCCGCCAGCCCCTCGGGGTCGGCCACGCAGAGCTCCAGATGCTCGGGCGCGATGCGGTTCGACAGGGCTGCGGCCTGATCCAGGTCGTCCACCACGATCAGCGTGCCGTAATCACGCCAGCTGGCCCCCGCGATGGCCGCGCGATCCAGCGTCGGTATGATCCGCTCGACCTCGGCCGCGACCGCGCGGGCCATGGCGGGGTCGGTGGTGATCAGGATCGACTGCGCATCCGCGTCATGCTCGGCCTGCGCCAGCAGGTCCCAGGCCAACCATTCGGGGTTCTGGTCCGCGTCCGCGATGACCAAAACCTCGGACGGGCCCGCGATCATGTCGATGCCCACGCGGCCGAACACCTGCCGCTTGGCCGCCGCGACATAGGCGTTGCCGGGACCGGTGATCTTGTCGACCGGCGCGATGGTGTCCGTGCCGTAAGCCATCGCCGCCACCGCCTGCGCGCCCCCGATGCGATAGATTTCGTCGACCCCCGATAGCTGCGCGGCCAGCAGGACCAGCGGGTTGATCACCCCGTCCGGCGTCGGCACGCAGATGACCAGCCGTTCCACCCCCGCGACACGCGCCGGGATCGCGTTCATCAGCACGCTGGAGGGATAGGCCGCCTGCCCGCCCGGCACATACAGGCCCGCCGCCGACACGGCACTCCACCGCCAGCCCAGGGTCGCGCCCTCGGGGTCGGTCCAACTGGCATCCTCGGGCATCTGGCGGGCGTGATAGGCGCGGATGCGCTCGGCCGCCAGGGCCAGGGCCGCGCGGTCCTCGGGCGTCACGCAGGCCACCTGCTCCGCGATCTCCTCGGGAGAGAAGCGCAGCGTGGCGGGCGTCAGGTCCAGCCGGTCGAACCGGGTCGTCAGATCGCACAGGGCCGCGTCGCCGCGGTCGCGGACATCGCGGATGATGGCGGTGACCGCGTCGTTCACGTCCGACGAATCCTCGCGCTTGGCACCCAGCATCGCGCGGAAGCCCTGTTCGAAATCGGCATCGGCGCTGTTCAGAAAGACCGGCATCATCATTCCCTTCGTGTTCCCGCGCGCCCCTATCCTGCGCCCCCGCCCGGCTCAAGCGTCAGGGGGCGGACAGGATGCCGCGGGCTTCGTTCTTGCCCAAAGACCCGGAAGCGGCCCTAGTCCGGATGCCGCGGTGCCTTGCCCGACACCGCCCGATGCGGGCGCGTCACGTCGCGCAGGTCCAGATTGATGCATTCCACATCGGCCAGGATGGTCCCGTCCCCCGCGAAATCCAGCGACAGGCGACCTGTCCCGTCCTCTCCGGCCTGCCAGCGGATCGCCAGCAGCGACAGGACAGTGTCCCCGTCGTGCCCGACGCCGTCGCTGACGACGCGCATCACGTCGCTGATGACCAGCACCGAACGCACGCGTTCGAATTCGCGGTTCTGCAACCGGGCGTCCGCGGCATCCTCCCACCGAAAGCGTGTGATCAGCAGCGACAGCCGCCGCGCCTTGGCATCATGGCTGATGTCGGCGCCTGTCAGCACCGCATCCTGGACCAGCGAGGACAGGATGCGCAGGTCGGCCTCGTCCTCGGCCCTCAGGGCCAGCGGCCGGGGGTCGGCATCGGCGAAACGGGCATCCTCTGCCATGGATCACTCCTCCTTGACGCGTTCGATATGGGCACCCACGCCGCGCAGCTTGCGCACGACATGTTCGTAACCCCGATCCAGGTGATAGACGCGGCTGACGGTCGTCTGCCCCTGCGCGGCCATCCCCGCCAGGATCAGGCTGACCGAAGCGCGCAGGTCGGTGGCCATCACCGGCGCGCCGCGCAGCTTCTCGACCCCGGTGACGGTCGCATGGCCGCCGTGAACCTCGATCTGCGCGCCCATGCGGGCCAGTTCGGGCGCGTGCATGAAGCGGTTCTCGAAGATCGTCTCCTCCAGCACCGACGTGCCCTCGGCCAGGCACATCAGGGCCATGAACTGCGCCTGCAGGTCGGTGGGGAACCCGGGGAAGGGCTCGGTCCGAACATCGACGGCGCGCACGCGGCCGTTCCTGCGCGCGACCTTGAGCCCGCGCTCGGTCTCCTCGACGCTGATCCCGGCCTCGTCCAGCTTCTCGCAGAAGGCCGCCAGCAGTTCGATCCGGCCGCCCAGCAGCTCCACCTCGCCGCCGCACATGGCGGGCGCCAGCATATAGGTGCCCAGTTCGATCCGGTCGGTCACCACAGGATGCGTCGCGCCATGCAGGGCCTGCACACCCTGGATGGTGATGGTCCCGGTCCCCTCGCCCTCGATCTGTGCGCCCATTGCGCGCAGGCAGCGGGCCAGATCGACGATCTCGGGCTCGCGCGCGGCGTTCTTCAAGACGGTCGTGCCGCGCGCCAGCGTGGCGGCCATCAGCGCGTTTTCCGTCGCGCCCACCGACACGACCGGGAACTCGAAGACCGCGCCCTTCAGGCCCCCCGCCGGTGCCTTGGCGTGGACATAGCCCTCGCACAGGTCCAGCGTTGCCCCCATCGCCTCCAGCGCGCGCAGGTGCAGGTCCACGGGCCGCGCGCCGATCGCGCAGCCGCCGGGCAGCGACACCTCGGCCACGCCGTCCCGCGCCAGCATCGGCCCCAGAACCAGGATCGAGGCACGCATCTTGCGCACGATGTCGTATTCCGCCCGGTGGCTGGTCATCGCATGGCTGGACAGGGCCAGAACCTGGCCCTCCTGCAGGCTGGCGACCTCAGCCCCAAGCGAGCCCAGCAGCGCGGTCATGGTGCGGATGTCGGACAGGCGCGGCGCATTGGTCAGCGTCAGCGGCTGATCGGTCAACAGCGTCGCGGGCATCAGCGTCAGGCAGGCGTTCTTGGCACCCGCGATGGGGATTTCCCCGTGAAGGGGGCCGTTCCCCGTGACGATGATCTGGTCCATCAGCTGTCCTTGCCTGTCTCGCCGCCCGCATCCGGGGCAGTCTTGTTGTCGTCCCGATCCGCCCGCGCCCGCGCCTGTTCCTTGCGCCGTGCCAGATTCGCGCGCAGCGCCTGTCGCAGGCGTTCCTCGCGGCTGTCGGGGCTTGGCTTGTCATTGCGTCGGTCGGTCATGGCAGTCCTGTTAGCGCCGCGCGGGCCGCACGTCCAGCAAACGCACACGCCGCGCGCGATCAATCGCCAAAATCCCGAAAAATCGTTCGGACCCCCTTGCAGGGGTCGAAACCTTTGTCTAAACGCCCCCTCACGTTGCTGTGGTAGCTCAGTGGTAGAGCACACCCTTGGTAAGGGTGAGGTCGAGAGTTCAATCCTCTCTCACAGCACCATTCATCCACAGATGCACCCAGATCCCGCGCCGCAGGGTTGTTACGTCACCCGCAGATGCTGCGGATGACGCTAGGCGATCACATGTCCGCTTCGCAGACAGCGTCGCCCCACGGGCTCATGATTTCGGTCGCGCCGCAGTTCCGGCCCGCCTGGCGCATCACGCCCGCGGGCACGGCGAAGGCATAGGGATGGACCGTTCGCTTGGCCGTCGTCACAGGGCCTAGGGCGGCCAGCGCCTGCGCCACGTCCTTCGGCAGATCCTCGTCCATGACCGTGCCTGTCGCGGCAGAGGCGTCGATCCGCGGCGTGTGGAACGCCTGTTCCAGGTCCATCCCGAAATCCACCATGAAGCTGACCAGGTTGGCCACCGCAGGCAGGATCTTGCGCCCGCCCGACGCGCCGATGGCGAACATCCGGTCGCCCACCTGCCCCACGATGGGACAGACGTTCATCAGGCACCGCTTGCCCGGCGCCAGCGAATTCGGTCGGCCTTGCTCGGGGTCGAACCACATGATGCCGTTGTTCAGCAGCATCCCGGTTTGCCCGGACACGACATGGCTGCCGAACATCGACAGCAGGGTCTGGGTGACGTTCACCATGTTGCCGTGCCGGTCCACGACGCTGAAGCTGGTGGTGCAGGCCGGGGCGCGCGGGCTTTCGCCTGTGTCGCCCGCATGGGTCAGCCGGTCGCGATAGGCATCGCCCAGGCCTGACGCCAGCGCGGCATAGCTGGCCGCCGACGGCGCATCACCGGGATCGAGGGCCACCTGCATCTGCTGCAGGGCCTTGACCAGTTCGGCCCCCGCGGACAGGCCCGACGGCGCGTGGATGACGGCATCGCGATAGCGGACCGTCCGGGGCGCACGGGCCTCTGCCTGATAGCTGCGCAGATCCTCCATCGACAGGCAGCCGCCCTTGGCGCGCACATCGTCGACCAGCATCTGGCCGATGTCGCCGTGATATAAATCCTGGGCACCGTGATCGGCCAGCCGTCGCAGGGTGGCCGCATGGACGCGCTGATCCAGGCGCGCGGCCGAGGCCGTGGTCCAACCGGCGATGTCGGGCCATTGCCCGTCCGCCATGAACAGCGCCGCCGCATCGGGGTCCTGCGCCAGCTGGCGCGCCGCGGACGCGATCAACAGCGACGAATACCAGTCGAGCAGCATCCCCTCCTCTGCCAAGGCCACGGCGGGGGCCAGCAGATCGCCCCAGTCGCGTGTCCCGTACCGCCGATGGGCCAGCGCCATCCCGGCGACCGTTCCCGGCACCGCGACAGAGGTCGCGCCATAGATGTTGCGGTCGTCCCTGACGCGCGTCCAGGGAAACAGGTCCGCCGCCTGCCGCCCCGGCTCCAGCGGATAGTCGGCTGCGTCAAGGCCCGCAGGTGCGCGCATCCCGAACTCGATCGTCTCGGCCCGCTGTTCACCCGCGCGCCACAGGGTCATCATGCCGCCACCCATCGGACCCGACATCCACGGCTCGACCACGCCCACCGCAAAGGATGTCGCGACCGCCGCGTCCATCGCGTCGCCCCCGGCGGCCAGGACCGCAGCGCCGACCTCGGCCGCCTTGCGATGCTGCGCGGCGACGACGCCGCCATCGGTCCAGACGACCTCCTTGCGGATGCGCTGCGTTCTGGAGAAATTCGACATGGCCTGGCCTTCCGTGATCGACATCGCCTGCGGGGGGACGCCCCGCCCCACCTGAGCGCGTCGGGCGGCGTCATGCAAGGGCGGGCCGCCCGACATGTGCAAACTTGACACCGCCGGTCGTCCGGTTAAGTCGGCACCGGTCGTTCACGACGGAACGGCCATCCGACGATCCTCCTCCGTACAGGCCGACGCATCAGGGCTGCATCATCAGCGCCGGTCGCAGCGCACGGGCCGAGATCCTCTGAAATCATGCGCCCTATGGACCCGCCATGACATCCACCCGACCACCCGCCCCGCCCGCCGGCGCGGCCCCCGCCAATTCGCCCGCCCAGGTCCTGACGGCCAGCCTCATCGGCACGACGATCGAATTCTTCGACTTCTACATCTATGCGACGGCCGCGGTGCTGATCTTTCCGTCGCTGTTCTTTCCGGGATCGGACCCGACCACGGCGCTGCTGGCGTCCTTTGCGACCTTCTCGATCGCGTTCTTTGCGCGGCCGTTGGGGGCCATCGTCTTTGGCCATTACGGCGACCGCATCGGCCGCAAGGCCACGCTGGTCGCCGCGCTTCTGACGATGGGGGTGTCGACCGTCACCATCGGCCTGTTGCCGACCTATGACCAGATTGGCGTCTGGGCGCCGCTGCTGCTGGCGCTGTGCCGGTTCGGACAGGGCTTCGGCCTGGGCGGCGAATGGGGCGGGGCCGTCCTGCTGGCGACCGAAAACGCACCCGAGGGCAAGCGCAGCTGGTACGGGATGTTCCCGCAGCTGGGCGCGCCCGTCGGTCTTCTGCTGTCGTCGGGGTTCTTCTGGGTGCTGCTGCACTTCATCACCCAAGACGAGCTGCTGGCCTGGGGCTGGCGGCTGCCGTTCCTGTCGTCGATCCTGCTGGTCGGGATCGGCCTGTGGATCCGCCTGTCCATCACCGAGACCCCCGAATTCGCCGAGGCTGTGAAGAAGGACAAGCGCGTGTCCGTCCCCCTGGCCGAACTGTTCCGCCATCACAAGCTGAGCGTGTTCCTGGGCACCTTCGCGGCGCTGGCGACCTTCGTGCTGTTCTATCTGGCGACGGCGTGGCTGCTGTCCTACAACGTCAAGGTCCTGGGGATCCCGTTCAAGGACGCATTGCTGATCCAGATCTATGGATCGGTCGTCTTCGGCCTGACAATTCCCTTTGCCGGCAAGATCGCGGATCGCACCGGGCGCTATGGCTTCCTGATCATCGTGACCATCCTGATCGGGGCCTTTGCCCTGTCCTTCGGGTCGCTGATGCAGGGCAGCGCCCAGAACGAGGCCAGCGTCTATCTGTTCGTCACGATCAGCCTGATGCTGATGGGCCTGACCTATGGGGTCATCGGGGCGGCGCTGGCCGCGCCCTTCCCGGCCCAGGTCCGCTATACCGGGTCGTCGCTGACGTTCAACTTTGCCGGCATCTTCGGCGCGTCGCTGGCACCTTATGCAGCAACCTGGCTGCAGATGAACTATGGCATGGCGCAGGTCGGATACTATCTGCTGGGCGCCGCCGTGATCTCGTTGATCTGCATCGTGGCTACGGGGCGCGACAAGATCTGATCGCCGACCGGTGATTCTTGCACCCCGCGCCCGGCGGCGCGGGATGCATCCGTCATGCGCCGCCGCGCAGACAGGCCCCAAGCGTGCGCCGCTGCCCACCATCGGCGTCGAAATTGTCGGGCGCCAGCCACGCCAGATAGCCGGGTCGCAGTTCCTGCCAGTCTTGATCGGTCATCGCGAACCAGGCCGTGTCGCGGTTGGTCCCCTTGACGACCATGTGCTGCCGAAAGACCCCCTCGGGCCGAAAACCGAAACGCAGGGCGGCCCGTTTCGAGAGCGCGTTCAGGTCGTTGCATTTCCATTCGAACCGCCGATAGCCCAACGCAAAGACGTGGTCCGCGAACAGGAACAGCGCCTCGGTCGCCATGCGGCTGCGCTGCAGGGCGGGGCCCCACATGATGCTGCCGATCTCGATCACGCCATGGGTGCGGTCGATCCGCATCAACGCCTGACGACCCTCGGCGCGGCCCGTGGCGGCATCGACCACCGCAAAGAACATCGGGTCTGGCGATGTCGATGCATGGTCGACCCAATCCGCAAAGGCGCCACGATCCTGGGGCGGATGCTCGAAAAGCCAGCGAAAACGGTCATCGGCCCCGTCCGCGGATGCGGCCGCGTACAGCGTCCCTGCATGACCGGCCTGCAGCGGTTCCAGCCGCACGTATCGTCCGATGATCGGCGCCCGCGCGGGGGCCGGGGGCGGTGACCAGCGGGTCAGGTCCACATGCATGTCCCATCGCTGCTTTCCAAGGCTGGCGGTCCGTTGCGCCACGGACGGACCCGCGCGACGCCTGACCCGGGATGGCCCCTGGGCATCACACCGGCGCCTCGACCAGCGTCAGTGCCCCGTCGGGCAGCGGCCGCTGCAGCTCAGTCGCCGGTATGCCGTCCAGCCAGGCGTGCCATTCCTGGGGGCGCGTCAGGATCACCGGCATCGCCTTGGGATGGATCGGCGCGACCTCGGCGTTCGGGGGGCAGGTCAGAAAGGCATAGAGGTCGTCGACCGTCTCTCCGTCCTTGACCTTGCGGACCGATCGCCAGCCGCGCGTCTCGATCCCGGCAAAGAACAGGGTCGCGCCTGGGTCGGCGGGTGCGAACCACTGCACGCCCTTGCCCTTGCCGCGCGGTTCGGAAAAGCTGGTCAGCGGCACCAGACAGCGATGCTCGCGGCCAAGCCAGCGCCGCCAATGGGGGGACTCCAGGTTGCGGACATTCGTGACGCCCGGGTCGCGCTCCGTCTTCAGCGCAAAGCGCGGCGACGGCATGCCCCACCGCGCCTTGACCAGTTCCGGCCCGTCTGCGCCGTTCCGGACGATCGGTGCCATCTGGTCGGGATAGACGCTGCCCGGCGCCAGGTTTCCCGACCGGTCCGTCAGCCCGTCGATCAACCGGACCAGCGCCTCCTGCGGCGTCGTGTGGTTGTAAAGGTTGCAGATCGCCCCGCCCTCCGCTGGTTCGCGTCCATTTCTGGGCCCGTCCCGGACCGGCGTCAATGACCCGCCGGCCACGGTGACGGGCACCGTGGGCATGGGGCCGCCGCCGTGTCAGCCGTGCTCTTCGGCGGCGGTCTGTTCCAGGGCCTGGTTCAGGGCGCGCAGGACGTCGACGTGATGGACGCTGCCGATCAGGCGCAGGGGGTCGTCCGGGCCGTCGCAGGCCGTCACGGCCAGAAACACCGCGCCGCTTCGTTCGAACAGCGGCAGGGCCTCGGCCAGGGTGGTGGTCGGGGCCACGGTCGGACCGCGTTCTGCCATGGCACGGACCAGATCCTCGGCCGGGGCATCCGGGGCGTCCAGCGCGCGGATGACCGGCGTGACGCGCAGCTGGTGGGGCAGCCAGGCCTGCGGCCCTTCGGACAGGTGGATGCCCCGCCGCTCCAGTTGGGTCAGGAAGAACGACCGCCTGACCAGGGTCGATGCCAGGGCGGAACTGAGCGAGACCGAGGTCATCACCGCGATGCCCGTCTGCCAGTCTCCGGTCATCTCGAACACGATCAGCGCGGTCGAGATGGGGGCGCCCAGGACGGCCGCGCCGACCGCGGCCATGCCGGCAAAGGCATAGACGTTGACGCTGCCGGAATAGCCGGGCGCAAGGGTCGTGGCGATGATCCCGAAGGCCAGGCCGGTCAGCGACCCCATGACCAGCGCGGGCGAGAACACCCCGCCCCCCATGCGCCCGCCCAGCGTGATCGCGACCGCCAACGCCTTGACGACCGCGAACATGACCGCCTGCCCCAGGCCGATCTGGCCGGACAGCGCCGCGGCGGTGGTTTCATAGCCCACGCCGATGATGTGCGGAAAGGGAATGGCGATCACACCAAGGGCAAGCCCCGCCAGCGCGGGCCGGGACCAGCGCGGCCAGCCGATCCGCGCCATCGCCCGCGTCGCCAGACTGTCGGCGCGAAAGATCCCGCCCATCATCGCCGCCGCGACCAGCGCGCAGACAAGGCCCAGCACCATGAAGGCGGGCAATTCGATATGGAAGGCCAGGTCAGGCTCGACCGGCAGCATGAATTCGGTCAGGCCGCCGAACTGCAGCCGGTTGATGACCGTGCCCGCCACCGCGGCGATCGCGATCGGGGCAAAGGCGCGCGTCGCGAAATGCCGCAGCACGACCTCATGCGCGAAAAGCGCCCCGGCGATGGGCGCGTTAAAGCTGGCGGCGACCGCACCCGCGACGGCGCATCCCAACAGCTCCCTGCCGGTCATAGGGCTGGCCTTGATGCGCCGCGCGACCGCGGTCGAGACGACGCCGGCCAGATGCACGACAGGCCCCTCGCGCCCGGAACTGCCGCCGGTGCCCAGCGTGATCAGCGAGGCCGCGGCCGATGCCAGACCCTCGCGGACCTCGACCCGGCCCCCGTCCAGCGCCGCGCCCTCGATCACGTCGGCCACCGCGCGCACGCGCCCGTCTGGGGTAAAGCGATCCAGGATCAGCCCGACGACAAGTCCGCCCAGGACCGGCACCACCAGCACCCAGGCCCAAGGCAGGTCGCGCGCGACGCTGGCCAGGGTCAGGTCGTCGGCGCCGTAGAGGGCCCTCTGAACCCCCGAGATACCCAGCCTGAACCCAAGCGCCGCAAATCCCGCCGCGATGCCGATCAGCAGCGCCAGCACCCAGAACTGCACCTGTCGCAGGGCCCTGTCGGCCGCAATGCGCAGGACGGGATACAAGTCGCGGCGCCATCGGCGCAGGGTGCGTCTGACAAGAAGGGCGAAGGCAGGTCTCATTCGGGCAAGGCTGGCACAGCATCGTCATCTTGGCGAGGGTCATCCGTCACGCGGACATGGTGCACGGCCCAAGGCCGGCACCGGCACGGCGTTCTACCGATACCGGGCACCCCACATCGGCGGCGGCTGATCCCCCACGACGCGGCCGATGGCGGCGTCAGAGGGCCAGCCCCTCGCCCCGGGGATCATGCGCGCCAGAACAGCCCGTCGCGTCGATGCGGATCGCGCCTGCGCAGCCGAAGATCGGGGACAGGGCCGGCAGTTCGGCCGTCTCATGCCCCAATGCGGCCAGAGAGGCGATCGCCGCGTCGCCCAGGGAGGCCTCGACCTTGAGGCTGTCGCGGCTGTCCGAAAAGGTTCGCCCCAGAAGAAAGCGCGGCTGCGCCAAGGCTGCCTCGGGCGACAGCCCCAGATCGATCAGGCCGCTCAGCACGACGGCCAGTGTCTGCGGCTGGCCATCCGCGCCCTGCGTGCCATAGAGAAGATGCGGCCGGCCATCCTTCAGCGCGATGCCGGGGTTCAGCGTATAGAAGGGCCGCTTTCCGGGGGCGATGACATTCGGGTGGGTCGGATCGGTGGCAAAGCTTGCGCCACGATTGTGCCAGATGATCCCGGTATCGCCGATGACGCAGCCGCTGCCCCAGTCGAAATAGGTGCTCTGCAGGACCGATGCGCAGCGCCCCTGCCCGTCCGTCGCGGCGAAGAACACCGTATCTCCATGCCGGACCCCGTGCGGCCAGGCCAGTGCACGATCCGCGCGGATCGCGCCCGCCTTGGCGTCCAGCCGATCCGGGGACAGCAGCGCCGATATGTCGTCGCCCGCGTGGTCCGGGTCGGCGATACGCCCGCGGTCCAGGAAGGCCTGCTTGACCGCCTCGACCAGCAGATGGGTTCGCATTGCGGGGTCGCGGGGGATCCGCAGCCGGTCGAGGATGCCCATGATGGCCAGCGTGGTCACCCCCTGCGTGGGCGGCGGCGGCGCCAGCAGCATCAGGTCGCGATAGGGCTGGGACAGCGGTTGCGCCGCCCGGCTGTGCGTCGCGGCAAGGTCGGCGGCGGTCAGCGGCGCGCCTGCCTGGGCCAGGCCCTGGGCGATCCGCTGCGCCGCCGGTCCCTGATAGAAGCTGCGCAACCCGTCCCGGACCATTAGGGACAGGATCTCGGCCAATTGCGGCTGGCGTAGCAGGTCGTTTCCGGCAGCGGCGAACTGGGCAGCAAAGCCCGGCCAGGCCGGCCAGTCCGCGGCGCGGAAATCCAGCCAGAACCGTTGGCTGTCGCTGGGCCGAAACCCGTCGCGCGCAAGGGTCAGCGCAGGCGCCAGCAGCGCCCCTGGCGTCATCGCCCCGCCCCATCGGGACGCAGACAGGCGCAAGGCATGGTCCCAGCTGTCGACGGCGCAGGCGGTCGTCAGCATCGATCCCGGCCCCCGCAGGGGCAAGGCGTCGGGCAGGTCCGGCAGGACGCCCGGCGCTTGGCCGATGCCCATCAGCGACGTCGCCCAACCGTCGCGGTCGGCCATAAGCCAGACCGCGTCGCCGCCCAAGCCGCAGAAATGCGGCATGACCACGGCCAGGACCGCGCCCATCGCCACGGCGGCCTCGGCCGCGGTGCCGCCGCGCTGCAGGACGTCCGCCCCGGCCCGTGTCGCCAGCGGGTGCGGGCTGGTGGCCATCGGCTGCATCGCGGCGGCCGCCATCAGTCGGCCAGGACCAGCTGGCGGTCGTCCAGCGGCGGCAGGAAGCTGCGATCGAAGACCTGTCCGGCTTCGGGCGTGGTCTGAAGCTGATAGCCCTCGGCGACGATGTCGATGGCGCGCGACAGGCGGTCGTCATCCAGATCGCCCAGACCGATCCGCGTTACCTCGTCCGAGGCGATCAGGTTCTCGTACGAGAACATCATCCGCGCCATCTCGAGGTCGCGATTGGCCAGGTTGTCGAAGGCCAGGACGGCATCGACGCCCGCCTCGTGGTCCTGGGCGATCTCGACCGCGGCGCGGTTGATCGCTCGGACCAGGCCGGTCACGGCCTCGGGGTTGTCGGCGATCATCGCCTGAGAGACCATGACCCCGTTGGCATAGAGGTCCAGGCCGTGATCGCCGAAGTTCAGCCAGTTGAAATCGGCCGCAGGGTCCTGGCGGTTGTTGATCAGGTTGAACCAGGCGGTGATGTTGAACACCATCGCCCCGTCGATGTCGCCGCGGATCAGCATGGGTTCGGTCAGGTTCGGCGCCAGGCTTTCGAGGGTGATGCTGTCCAGGTCGACGTCGTTCATGCGCGCAAAGACCGGAAGCAGCTTGGTCGTGGGCGTCCCGGGCGCGCCGCCCAGGGTCTTGCCCGCCAGATCGGCAGGGGTCGTGATGCCGCTTTCCTTGCGGGTCACGACCGTGAAGGGCGGATCGTTCCACAGCTGATAGACCATGACCGGGGTCTGGTCGGGGCGTTCGGCGGCGTTCTGGATGATGGCGTTGATGTCGCCGAAGCCCGCGTCATAGGTGCCCGACATGATCCGGGTGACGGTGGCGGCGGACCCCTCGCCCTGGTCGATGGTGACGTTCAGGCCCTCCTCCTCGAAATAGCCCTTCTGCTGGGCCAGCAGGATGGGCGCATCCGACCCCTGCGTCTTCCAGCCCAGGGTGAAGCGGATGTCGGTCTGGGCCAGCGCGGGGGCAGCCATCGCGATCAGGGATGCGGCGGCAAGCAGCGATTTCAGCATCGGGATACCTTTCGGATCAGGAGGGGGACAGGTCGGTGCGGCGGTTCGCCCAGCCCACGACGCGGCCCTCGATGACCGAGAACAGGACGTAGAGGGCGACCCCCAGGAAGGCCAGGATGAACAGGCCGGCAAAGACCAGCGGCACGTCGAAGTTCGACGATGCGCTCATCATCACGTTGCCGATGCCCTTGTTCGAGGCGACGGTCTCGGCCAGCACGGTGCCGACGAAGGCATAGGTCGCCGCGATCTTCAGCGAGGCGAAGAAGAACGGCATGGTGCGCGGCAGGCCCACGTTCAGCAGCAGGTCCATCTTGCCGGCGCCCAGGGATTTCAGCACGTCCTCCATCTCGGGCTCGGTCGTGGCAAGGCCGGTGGCGATGTTGACCACGATGGGAAAGAAGCACATGGCCAGCGCGGTCAGGACCGCAGGCACCGGCCCCGCCCCGAACCACAGCACGAAGATCGGGACGACCGCGACCTTCGGGATGGACGAGAACCCGATCAGTAGCGGATAGGCCGTGTCATAGGCCACCCGCGACGTGCCGATCAGCGCGCCGATTACGACGCCCACCGCCACGCCAAGGCCAAAGCCGATCATGGTCGTCCACAGCGTCTGGATGATGTGCGGCCACAGGACCGGAAAGCGCGCGACCAACGTTGCCATCACCTGCGACGGGCGCGGCACGACCAGGTCGGACACGTTCAGGGCCAGGCACAGAACCTCCCACCCCAGGAAGAAGGCGACGATCAGCGCGGCGGACCACATGCGGCGGCGGATGGCATAGTTCATGACGCGACCTTTCGGGCGGATTCGCCGCGGGCATCGATGATGCGTTCGCGCAGGCGCTGGTTCAGGGCCACGAAATCGGGCTGAAAGGTCATCTCGACCGTGCGCGGGCGGGGAAAGGTGACGGGGCTGTCGTCGATGATGCGGCCGGGGCGCGCGCTCATCACGCAGATCCGCGTGCCCAGAAAGCCGGCTTCCTTAAGGTCATGCGTGACCAGGATCACGGTGGGGCGACGCTTGATCCACAGATCCTGCATCGTGCCCCACAGCTCCTCTCGGGTGAACTGGTCCAGCGCGCCGAACGGCTCGTCCAGCAGCAGCAGGCTGGGTTCGTGGATCAGCGCGCGGCACAGGTTGGCCCGCTGCAGCATGCCGCCCGAGAGCTGCCAGGGGTAATGACCGGCGAACTTTTCCAGGCCCACATCGGCCAGCAGCGCGTGGACCCTGTCGCGGTACTCGCCCCGCTTCTTGCGGGCGTAATCCTGTCTGAACGGGCGCACGATCTTCAGCGGCAGCATGACGTTCTGTTCGATCGTCAGCCATGGCAGCAGGGTCGGATTCTGGAACGCCATTCCGACGCGCAGGGCGCGGGCCGCGACCTCGCGTCCGCCCACGATGATCTCTCCGCCGGACGGGCGGGTCAGGCCGCCGACCAGCTTGAGGATCGTCGACTTGCCGCAGCCGGACGGCCCGACAAGCGCCAGGAATTCGCCCTCGTCCAGGTGCAGGTCTGTCGGTTGCAGCGCCTGGACGCGCTCTGCGCCCTGTCCGAAGGCGACCGATGCCCGCGACAGCTGAACCGCTGGTCGCTTTCGTTCCGGCGCGATCTGTGCAAGATCCGGGTTCATGAGGTTCCCCTGTCAAAGGTGCATGACAAAAGTGCATACACTTTATACCGAATCCTTAGCCCGCCGGTGCCCAGCCACGCAAACCGCGGGGCGCTGGAAAATGCTGACCGGATGGCCGATGCCGAAACTTTCCTCAGTTCCGGGCCACATGCCCGATCAGCAGGCGGTCGCATGACGGCGGGGGCGCGTTCCGTCGGCGGCGACCGCATGGCCGCAATCTGCCAGGGCATCCGTCGGGCCATCATCGAAGGGGCGCTGATGCCCGGCGACCGCCTGCCCGAGGATGCCCTTGGCGAAAGCTTCGGCGTGAGCCGCACCATCGCGCGCCATGCGCTGGGGCAGCTGGCCGCCGAAGGGCTGGTCGATCTGCGCCGCAACCGCATCGCGACCGTGACCGCGCCCACGCCGGCCGATGCGCGCGACATCTTCGACATCCGCGTGGCCCTGGAACGTCAGGTCGTGCAGCATCTGGCCGGTCACCTGTCGCCCGACCAGGTCGCCGCCCTGAAGGAGATCGTCCGCCAGGAGCATGATGCGCGCCACGGGCCCGACGGCGCGTCGATCCGGCTGGCAACCGAGTTCCACATCCGCCTGGCCGAAATGACCGGCAAGCCTATCCTAATCCGCTATGTCACTGAGATCTGTTATCGCGCGGGCCTGTCGCTGTCTGCGCTGGCCCGCCCGCATTCGTCGGACTGCGCCATCAGCGAGCATCTGGCCCTGATCGACCTGATCGCCAAGGGGCCCGCCGACAAGGCCGCCGACCTGATGGCCGAGCATCTGGAGGCCGTGGCCGCCCGCGCCCTGCTGTCGGGCGATCGCAGCCGCAGCCGCGATCTGGTCAACATCCTGCAGCCCTATGTCAAGGGCTGATCAGCCCTTGGCGATGGTGGGATCAAGGATCCATTCGGCGCTGTCGTTCCAGACGTCCGTGTCCAGGATCAGCCCATCCTGCACCGTGAACCGGTCGATATAGCGGTTCCCGTCGAAAGGCGTGCCATCCGGCCAGGCGCCATGCAGATAGCCCAAGCTATAGACGATCGTCTGCTCGCCCGCCGGCACGACGTCGTACCGCTCGATCCGCTTCTTGACCCAGGCATAGCGGGCCGCGTTGAAACCGGTCGGCCCCGACGGCGTGTCGAAGACGCGCCCGCCCGTGAACCGGCAGGTAAAGCCCGGCGCGACGAAGGTCGCGGCCAGCACCGGATCGGGCGCCATCGACGCCGCAAGATAGTCCTTGACCGCCTGCAGGTCTTTTTCGGTGTTCTGGTTCATCGCGCTCTCTGCTTGTCTGTGGCGGGGTAAAGTGCATACACTAGAAGAATACAGAAGGTCGCCGGGGACACAAGAACGATGCTGGATCTGATCCTGAAGAATGCCCGCCTGCCGCAGGGTGCCACAGATATCGGCATCGCCGGCGGTCGCATCGCCGCCCTGGGCCGTGACCTTGGCCCGTCGCGCGAGGTCCGCGACATCGAACACCGCGCCGTCCTGCCGGGGCTGGTCGAGGCGCATATCCACCTGGACAAGGCCGGCTTGCTGTGCCGCTGCGGTCAGGCGGACAGCGTGCAGGCCGCCGTGGCCGCGGTCAGCGCGCTGAAGCGCGACTTTACCGTCGACGATGTTCGCAGCCGCGGCGCGCAGGTGATCGAGGCCGCGATCCGGCAGGGCACCATGCACATGCGCACCCATGTCGAGGTCGACCCCCGCGCCGGATTGCGCAGCCTGGCGGCAGTGCTGGCCCTGAAGGACGATTATGCCTTTGCGCTGGACCTGCAGGTCTGCGCCTTTGCCCAAGAGGGCCTGACCAACGATCCCGGCACCGAGGCGCTTTTGGAACAGGCGCTGGCGCAGGGGGCCGACCTTCTGGGCGGCTGCCCCTATACCGACAGCGACCCACTGGCGCAGATCGACATCCTGTTCGCGATGGCCGTGCGGCACGACGTCGATCTGGATTTTCATCTGGATTTCGACCTGGACCCTGACGGGTCCCAGATCAAGGCGATCTGCGACCGGACGATTCGCCATGGTTGGCAGGGCCGCGTGAATCTGGGCCACGTGACCAAGCTGGCGGTGATGACCGACGGTGCCCTGCGCGATCACGCCGCGATGCTGGCCCAGGCCCGGGTCGCCGTGACCGCCCTGCCCGCCACCGACCTGTACCTGAACGGCATGGACCAGGGTCACCGTGCGCCCCGCGGCGTGGCGCCCCTGCACCTGCTGGAAGGGGTGACGGTCGCGGTGGCGACGAACAACGTGATGAACCCGTTCACGCCTTATGGCGACTGCTCGCTGATGCGGATGGCCAATCTCTATGCCAACGTGATGCACCTTGGCGCCGGCGATTTCGCGGCCTGCCTACGGATGATCACCGAGGGCCCGGCCCGCATTCTGCGGCTTGCCGATTACGGACTGTCGGTCGGTGATCGCGCAAACCTGATAGTGCTGGATGCCGCGACGGCCGAGGATGGACTGGCCACCATCGCGGCACCACTGATGGGCTTCAAGGCCGGTCGCCAGAGCTTCGACCGGCCCGCGGCGCGATTGCTGCGCCCCGTGGCGGGCGCCATGCCCGCCTGACGCAGCGCCATGCACCACCTGCTTGGCGCTGTCTGTCATCGTTCAGCTGTCGTGTTCAGCCAGCCAGGCCTCCATCATCTCGATCTCGGCCTCCTGCGCCGCGATGACCTCCTCGGCCAAGGCGCGCACCTGGGGGTCCTGGCCGTGTTCAAGGACGATGCGCGCCATGTCGATGGCGCCCTGGTGGTGGGGGATCATCCCCCGCATGAAGTCCACGTCCGCGTCATTGGTATATTCGACGTCCATGTTCGCGTGCATCTCGGCCATCGCTGTGCGATAGGCCGTCGTTGCCGGCGTGTCGTCGGGTCGTGCCCCGGACATCGCCATGTCGCCATGCGCGGAATGATCCATCTGCGCCATGTCGCCATGGGCGGAATGGTCCATCGTCTGCTGGGCAAGACCCGGCGCGGCGACGGCAAGGGCGGTCAGCAGGATGGGGACGAACGTTTTCATGGCAGTGCTCTCCTTCTTCCCGATCTCAGATAATCCTTCCCATCGTTGCAAGGTCAATGCCGCGCGGACGGCATCATCACGCCCTTGACCTTCCCATGATGGGAAGCCCCATATCCCTGTCATCGCAATGACGGAGCCCTGCCATGAACATCGGAGACGCCGCCAACCGCTCGGGCGTATCGGCCAAGATGATCCGATACTATGAACGGATCGGCCTGATCCCGACAGCCCGCCGGACGGCCTCGGGCTATCGCGAATACGAACCGCGCGACGTCCATATGCTGCGTTTTATCGCCCGCGCGCGCGACCTGGGCTTCTCGGTTGCCGAGATCACCGAACTGCTGGACCTGTGGCGCGACAAGGACCGGCGCAGCGCCGACGTCAAGGCGCTGGCGCAGGCGCGGGTCCGGGACCTGCGGCACAAGATCGCGCACCTGCAGGACATGGCCGACACGCTGGAGGAACTGGCGAATGCCTGCGCCGGAAACGAGCGTCCGAACTGTCCGATCCTGCAGCGGCTGGAGACCTTGGACACGGATGACGAACCGTTGTCCCGCAGGCGGCCCGAACGGGGATTCAAGGAAAGGATCGGCGGGTGACGGATCGACGCATGTTCATGACGGCGCTGGCGGCGGGCATTCTGGCCGGCCCGGCGATGGCATGGTCCGGTCAGGCGCCGGTCCGGACGCGGGTCTTTCGCGCGCCCGATTGCGGATGCTGCGGCGCGTGGGTTGCGCATCTGCAGGATCACGGTTTTGCCGTGGAGGTGGTCACGACCGATGACATGCAGGGCGTCAAGGATCGCCATGCCGTGCCTGCGCCGCTGCGCTCCTGCCATACGGCCCTGATCGACGGTTATGTGATCGAGGGGCATGTGCCCGCCACCGACATCAGCGCCCTGCTCGCGCAGCGTCCGCCGGCCGCAGGCCTGGCGGTGCCCGGCATGCCCGCCGGATCGCCCGGCATGGAGGTGGGCGGGCGGCGCGATCCCTATGACGTCATCCTTTGGACCGGGTCCGAAACCCGCGTCTTTGCAAACCATCGAGGTTGACCATGACCCTGACGACCCCCAAGACCGCCACCCTTCACCGCATGGTGATGGCCAAGCACATGTGCCCCTATGGCCTCAAATCGCTGGACCTGCTGCGGCGCCAGGGCTTTCGCGTCGAGGACCACCACCTGACCACCCGTGCCGAGGTCGACGCGTTCAAGGAACAACACGATGTCCGGACCACGCCGCAAACCTTCATCGACGGTCGGCGGATCGGCGGCTATGACGACCTGAGGCGGCATTTCGGCAAGACCGTCCGCGACAAGTCTGCGACCACCTACCGCCCCGTGATCGCGCTGTTCGCGATGGCCGCCGCGATGGCCCTTGCGACCAGCTGGGCCGCGTTCGGTCAGCTGATCACCATCGCCGCGGCCGAGTGGTTCGTGGCCTTCGCCATGTGTCTGCTGGCCCTGCAGAAGCTGAAGGACGTCGACAGCTTTGCCACGATGTTCCTGAACTATGACCTCCTGGCGCAGCGGTGGGTCCGCTACGGCTACGTCTATCCCTTCGCCGAGGGACTGGCGGGCGTCCTGATGGTCGCGGGTGCGCTGATGTGGCTGTCCATTCCGGTCGCCCTGTTCATCGGCACGATCGGCGCCGTGTCGGTCTGGAAGGCCGTCTATGTCGACAAGCGAGACATCAAATGCGCCTGCGTCGGCGGCGACAGCAACGTCCCCCTGGGGTTTGTCTCCCTGACCGAGAACCTGATGATGATCGCCATGGCGGTCTGGATGCTGATCAAGGTCACGGTGCTGGCGCATTAGTAGGTATCAGTTGGGGATCAAGCGGCTGGCAATGGCTTCTGAATGAAAACGGAAAAGAAAAACGACCGGCCATTCCCGACGTGCGTCCCAATGAGGCTCCAGATTGATTCAGTATCAGAGCCAAAACAAAACAGCTGCGGTGAACATGACCTCGGAAAAGCGTTCCCGGGAACCGGTCGCATTGATTGCGACGGACTTCTACTCCGTGACTTGACCAAGCAGGCTCGCGATAGATCCCCCATGAGAGATTCTAGGATGATCTTTCGTCGCCATAAGGTGCCCCAACCCCAGCAAGCCTATCGCGATTGAGATGCGAGCGCAGAATGTCGACATTGCGCAGGTTGGACTTGAACCAAGCATCAAAGACGCTTCCGACAAGAGGGATGCTGCCAAATGTCGTGTCCACGGCAACGTTGATCCCCTGCCTCACAAGCTTGTGCCTAGGCAGCCCCATGCGATAACTTTCCAAGACGATCCATGCCGCCGGCAGCATTGCCGCAGCGTCACCGAGCCCCGGCACCAAACCTGCGATCGCGTCGTATCCGACCCGAAACCGTGTGCCTGGGATTCGAAACACACAATCCAGTTTGCCGGAAAGCTGTTCCAGCCGTTCAAAGCGCGCCTTGTGCAGATCATCGTTCATATGGTTGCAAGCACGACAGCACCACCATTGTTCCCAAATGCCTTGATCTGTTGGCGCGTCGGCGTAGCGTGACACTGTGGCTTTTCCGCCAAGCCCCCGTCGGGGTTACCGGCGCATGCGCGGCCGTGCAAAGGGTACAAACCGCCCGGCAGCCAAGCCGATGACGACACCAATCCCGAGACCGATCAGGTCCGCAAGCCAGTCCCCAAGACTGCGGTCACGCCCGACGAATGGCTGAAGGATCTCAATCAAGCCGCCAAACGCCAGATAGGCGGGTAGAGCCAGCATCAGCCAACGCGGCCGAAGATAGGCCATCGGAAAGGCAAGCACCCCGAACGCGACCATATGGTAGATCTTGTCGGATTCCGCGACTGACCCCAAAGGCGGCGCTGGTACCGGCGTCAGCGTCAGGACCGCAATCGCAGTTGCGACCAGACATGACAGCCCTAAGGCGAGTTTCGACTGAAGGCGCATGAACTCTTCGCGTTATGAACATTTGCCGGGCAAAAACCACGACGATACCGGCCTTACACCATGATGGGCCTGAATACAGGGTCACCTTGACCTGTTGAGGAATCATAACGGTATGCAGCATGACGGGGGCGCCGGTCAGCCGACGGCTCAACGCGTCAAATCTCTTTGTAGAAAAGAAGCAGCTCCCGGAGCTTACCCGGGAGCCCACGCATGTCATCGACAATGCGTCTTTGTCGTACTGCTCGTGCCCTCGATCTCTGCCGCCGAAGTGCGCTCAACTACTGAGGTAGTTCTTATTATTATTTTCTGCTTAAGGTTAACGGGGCGCTCTGTCTAACGTTATTTTCGTAGCAGGGTCAGTTTTACAAGATACAGGGCAATGCCTTGGGAAGCGGCCCGCTACCAGGCAGTGCGATAGCGCATGCGGTTTTCCGGATGGACAACGCGACCCTCTCTGATCGCCTGAACGACGGCCGCTTTATGGGCTGCCAAACGGGCGGCGTATCCTGCCCTTGAGAAGTATTCAGGCTGGAACAGGATCATGCCATTCTCATCCGTCACGAGGTGAAAGTCGCGGCCGATGCCAAGTCCCCGATGCGCGGGAAACACTATGGGATGGTAATTGCTGACGCCGCCTGCCAGTGCGCCGCACTTCGTGCAGACCGCGAGGACGACCGCATTCATCAGGAAAAACAGCACGTCTGAGCGTTGGCTGAAGGGCAGCACAATGGCCGAAGCCGGGTCCCTGACGAAGTCTGTGTGGGCGTCACCGATTTCTTCGGCTCCGACATACAGTTGCAGACGGTCCGCACTGCTCATATCCGCGTCGTCGATGATCCAGGCATCCGGGGGAGCGAAGGCCGCCAGAGGCAAGGTTGCAAGCCGTGGTGGCCGGCTTGGCATGTGCGATCGGGTCATGTGCCGGGCCTTAATCTCTCTCCTGAGCGATGATCTTCATGAGGCCGTAAAAGCGCAATACCTTCCCTGCGCCGCTTCGGCCCAACCACTGCGTCTGGCTTAGCCTGACATCCCAAAAGTAGGGACATCACCGATACTTTGCCGGCCATTCGGGAGTGACCGTGGGTATGGTCGCCACTGCCTGCAGTCGGTAGTGCCGGTGAACCTACAGCGCTCGCGCCCCCTTGTGGCCTAACGTCCGGGCGCGGCGGCCGAACCTGCCAGGATACCCCCATCGATCGTCAGTTCAGCCCCGGTCATGTAGGCCGCCTCGTCCGATGCCAGCATGACCGCCAGCGCAGCCACCTCCTCGGGCCTGCCAAAGCGGCGCAGGGGCGTGTCGGCCACCATTGCCGCCTCCCGCTTGCTGCGGTCGGGGCCATTGCCCAGCATCAGCTCCCACATCGGCGTCATCACCGCCGCGGGATGGATCGAGTTGCACCGGATGTTCAGGCCCTGCCCCGCGCAGTACAGCGCCACGCTTTTCGTGTGATTGCGAACGGCGGCCTTGGAGGACGCGTAGGCCGCCGCCATCGGGATACCGACAAGCCCCGAGCGCGAGGAGATGTTGATGATCGATCCCACGCCTTTCGGCCTCATGGCGCGGATGGCGTAGCGGCAGCCCAGGAAGGTACCGTCCAGGTTGACGGCATGAACGGCGCGCCAATCGGCAAGCCGTGCATTTTCCGGATCATGCGCCGGTGGGACGGATCCCTCGAACCCGGTGACCCCGGCGTTGTTGACGACGATATCCATCGTCGGGAACTGCTCGGCAATCGTACTCCAGTCCGCTTCGGAGGTGACGTCGAGCCGGCCGAATGTCCCACCAATCGCGTCTGCCACGGCATGGCCGCCGATCCTATCGATGTCGGTGACAACGACATGTGCGCCCTCGTTGGCAAAGGCCGTTGCGATGGCCGCACCGATGCCGCGCGCCGCGCCTGTCACGAGCGCCGTCTTTCCGGACAGTCTGGCCATGGGAGATCCTTCGCGTTCAAAAGTGAAACTGATCGACGCACCGCATGAAGGCGCGCGGCTTGTCTCGGACGTCCTAACAAAAAACCCTATCCATCGTCATCCACTTCTCATCAGCCGCTTGCCCAGTCGATGGGCGATCCCACAGGGTCCGGGGTCGTCGACGTCCAGGTCGGAGCCGTTCCGTCATCCGTCAAACTCTTCAGCCGCATATGTAACTCAGGAACCTTTCGGCAGCATCACGGTAGGCTGCCCGGACACATCGCGGTGTCTTACCACCATACGTCGTCCGACCAACGGACTTTCCTTTCCCCTTCACCTCCCTCAATCGAACCCTGCCTTCGACGCGGTTTCGAAAGGCATGACATGTTCGAAACCCTGACCCGGCCACCCGATCCGTACATCCTTCTGATGATGGGACTGGGGTTGCTGATTGCACTCGTCGCCTGGCTTCCCCTGGCTCTCCGCCGTGTTCCACTGTCCCTCCCGATCGTCTGTATCGGCCTTGGCATGGGTCTGGGTGCCATTCCCGGATTGCGGTTCGCTCCATCGCCCCTGGAGCACCCTGAAATCACCGAACGGTTTGCCGAATTCGTGGTCATCATCGCGCTGATGGGCGCGGGCCTCAAGATCGATCGCGTGCTGGCCCTGCGTTCATGGCTGATCACCTGGCGACTGATCTTTCTGACCCTACCCTTGGGGATCGCGCTGATTGCTGTCCTTGCGGGGACATGGCTGGCCCTGCCATGGGCCATGGCGCTGCTTCTCGGGGCGGTTCTGGCACCGACGGATCCGGTCCTGGCCTCGGATGTGCAGGTCGGCCCCCCGAAGACCGGCGAGGAGGACGAGGTCCGGTTCGCCCTGACATCCGAGGTTGGCGTGAACGACGGCGCCGCTTTCCCCTTCGTCCATCTGGCCATAGCCTTGGCGTCCGCGTCCGTGACGCACGAACCTTGGGCCCTGGACTGGCTGACCTACAATGTCGTTTGGGAGATCGGCGTCGGCATCCTGGGCGGCTATCTGGTCGGGCGGCTGTTTGGATGGATCACGTTCCACATCCCCGCGGAAAGCCGTCTGGTAAGGACCGGTGACGGCCTGATCGCGCTGTCGGCGATATTCGTGTCCTATGGCCTGACCGAGGTGTTCCACGCCTATGGCTTCCTGTCGGTCTTCGTCACCGCCCTGACCTTCAGACAGGCCCACAGGGATCACGACTTCCATAAATCCATGCATGACCTGATCGAACAGATCGAACGGATCTCGATGATGGTGCTTCTGCTCCTGTTCGGAGGCGCGATCGTCAATGGGCTGCTGTCGCCCCTGGTCCCCATGGATATTGCGGCGGCCCTGGTGATCCTGCTGGTGATCCGCCCGATCACCGCCCTGATAGGCATGACGGGCATCAGCGCTCCTTGGCATGAAAAAACGACGATCGCCTTCTTCGGCATCCGGGGCATCGGGTCGTTCTACTACCTGGCCTATGGCCTGAACCACATCGATGATCTGCAGCACGCGGCGCGTCTTTGGGCGATCGTCGGACTGGTCGTGCTGATGTCCATCATCATGCACGGCCTGTCGGTCACACCGATCATGCGAATGCTGGACCGCGTACAGGGCCGCGACCCCGATGCCGAAGACGCCGTGCCGCCCCCGGGTTTCCAGGGACCAGGCAGGGACGCGGACTGATGGCACGGTTGCATGCACATGCTGTCTTGTTGTGCGGATGCTAGGTCAGGACGCGCTGCCGGCCCGAACAGCAGATCACGGCCAGACGCCAGAGATAAGGGCGGAGAGAGCTTTACCCGGCTGTCACCCGCGCCGCCGATTTCGGCGCGGCGTCTGCCGTCTTGTCTTCATCCCAAGGGCACAAAAATGGTAATCCTCCCCATCGTTAAGGGGGTTTATTCGTAGAATTTTCTCGTAGCGTGAGCTGAGGAGATTCGAATGAGAAAGACCCGATTTACCGAGCCGCAGATCATGGCTGTGCTGCGCCAGGCCGAAGGCGGTGTTGCGGTGCCGGAGCTGTGCCGAGAGCATGGGATCAGCAGCGCGAGCTTTTACAAATGGCGGGCGAAGTATGGCGGTATGGATGCGTCCATGATGAGCCAGATGAAGGCGCTGGAGGATGAAAACCGGCGGCTGAAGCGCATGTTCGCGGACCTGAGCATGCAGGCCGACCTGCTCAAGGAAGCTTTGGGAAAAAAGTGACGCGGCCAGCTCAACGCCGCGAGTTGGCCGCGAGGGCGGTGGCAACGAAGGGGGTCAGCATTGCGCTGGCCTGCCGCACATTTGGGGTCAGCGAGACGTGCTTTCGTTACAGCCCGAAGCGCTGTGCCGAGAACGAGACCATCGCGGATCTTCTTGAGGGCCTGACCAAGGCGCACAGAACCTGGGGCTTCGGCCTATGCTTCCTGTATCTGCGCAATGTCCGTGGCCATGCCTGGAACCACAAGCGCGTTCGCCGGATCTACTGCGAACTGGAACTGAACCTGCGGATCAAGCCAAGGCGGCGCATCAAGCGGCACAAGCCGGACGTGCTCTCGGTTCCAGACGCGCCGAACCTCGTGTGGTCCATGGACTTCATGGCCGACCGTCTGGCCGATGGTCGCCAATTCCGGCTGCTGAACGTGCTCGACGACTTCAACCGCGAGGGTCTGGGCATTGAGGTCGACTTTTCGCTTCCGGCCGAGCGCGTGGTTCGGGCGCTGAACCAGATCATCGAGTGGCGCGGCAAGCCCATGGCCATCAGGGTCGACAACGGCCCGGAATACATCRGCGCAACCTTGGCAATCTGGGCCGCAAAGCAGGGCATTGTCCTGACCCACATCCAGCCCGGCAAACCGCAGCAGAACGCTTACGTCGAGCGCTACAACCGCACCGTCCGCCATGAATRGCTCGACCTCTACATTTTTGAAACCATCGCGGAGGCACAGAGTATCGCAACCGACTGGCTCTGGACTTACAACAACGAGCGACCCAACATGGGCATCGGCGGCATAACACCCGCACAGAAACTGAAAATGGCTGCGTGAGTTCTACGACCAAACCCCGTTAAAACGGGGAGGATTACCCTGTGACAGAACTGGAAAGAGCAATGCATGCTGCCAATTTCGATGGTGAAATGCCTGCCCTTGATGCCGGAGAGCTTGATCTCTGGATACACGCTCTACAGCGAAATGATGTTTGGTTTCTTTGCGGCCCTGATCGCGCCAGCATGAAGTTCGGGTGTCAGGCAGGTCAAAAAGACAAACTGGTCTCCTTGGAGCAAGCGCTTTCAAGGCTGAATATCGGCGCCGCCAATCTCAAGGCACACTACCAGGAACGCTGGCTTAGTGATGTTAAGGTAAAGTTCACGCTCGGATTGCACTAATTAGCTTCTGATCTTGGTCGCAACTCAACAAAAACTCGCCTGAAAGGACGTCGCGGTCAGCGAGACATGCGCGTCCAGCGGCGGGTGCAGCTCAAACGCTTTCGGCTCGCGCGCGAAGTTCCAGAGCCGGAACAGGGACCATTCCGAACGCCGCTCCTCGGCTACGTCCAGCTCGTTGCGGCTGATGTGGAAAGGGGTGCGTTCCCAGCCATTCGTCGTCTTCACCTCGATCAGGCGCGGACGGCCATCCGGCGCGAAGCTGGCGATATCGTAGCCGGCACCATCGCCATCCTCCTCTGACACCCACCGGACCTTGCGCGCAAGATCATCGCGGCCCGCTGATTTCAGGGCTGCACGTTCATGCGCCAGGACGCGCTCCTCACCGGCCCGGCCGAGGGCGCGGTTTCGTTCGTCTCTCGCCGCGACATCGAATTTGCGGGCGATGTGCAGCATCTGCTCCAGTTCCTGTGGCGGCGGCTGGTTCGACAACGTGGGCGGCGGCCCGATCCAGATCGGCCGCGCCTCCGCGAGGCCAGTCGGCGCTCCTGCACCCGAATGGCGGCCGAGCCAAGCCGGGTTCAGCGCCAGCCAACGCGTCACGGCATCCACCAGCGTCATCTGGAAATTGAAGGCGGGCTTGTAGCCCGGGATCCAGTCCTCACCCAGCCCCTTCATCACGGCGCTGATGTTCTGGTGCTTGAACTCGACCGATCCCTCGGACCGATCATTCAACAACGGTAGAAGCCCGCGCCGGTGCTCGGCCTTGTTGTAGGGGCGGCCAGAGACGTCGTTGGCCAGCATCGCGAAGTAATCCGCAACGATCAGGTCGTTCTCTTGATCTGTCCAAGGCTCGTTCGACATTGCGCCAGGCTAGGGGCCGAAACTGCGTTTGTCATCAGAGACTTCGCGCAAAACTCCCAAGACATACCAACTACAACGCCGCCCGTGTCGCGTCGCCATCTGCTTTGAGACAAGCCGGGACCAGTGAAACAAGGGCGCAGCGCGACCTCATCAGATTACTGAAATATATGGTGATTTATTACCCGTCTCGCCGAGAGCGAGGGGCGGGTGGAAAGAGACGGTGGGCGTTCGGAGACCGATCTCGCGCGGTTGGGCCGTCTCCGAAGGACGGATGGCTCCTACAAACCCCTTTGGCACATAAAGAAAAAGGCCCCGCGAGGGACCTATTTTCGGGTTTGCAATGTGCAAGTGGCGGAGCGAGAGGGATTCGAACCCTCGAGACGGTCTCCCGCCTACACACTTTCCAGGCGTGCGCCTTCGACCACTCGGCCACCGCTCCGTGACGCGGGTCTAGCCCGACGCACGGCGCGGTGCAAGGGGATCACAGCTTGGAAACGCGCTTTTGCAGTTCGGCAAGCTGGCGACGGATCTCGGCCATGTCGCGCTCGTCTTCGGGGGTTGCGGGGCCGGCGGGGGGCGTAGGCGTGCCATCCTCGCGTTCGGGGCCCGAGGCGCCACCGCGCCAGCCGCCCATCATCGCCTTGAGAAACATCTGCTGCTGGCGCTGCAGCGCGTCGAATCCCGGCATCGTGGCCATGGGATTGGGCATCGCCGCCATGTTCTCCATCAGCTTGGACTGTCCCTCGCGCAGCATTTCGAAGCTGGCGGCAAGGAACTGCGGGACGACCGATTGCGCGTTGGTCGTATAGCTGCGCACCAGGTCGGTCAGAACGTCCAGCGGCAGGACGCTCTCGCCCCGGCTTTCATGTTCGGCGATGATCTGCAGCAGGTACTGGCGGGTCAGATCGTCGCCCGACTTCAGGTCGATGATCTTGACCTCGCGGCCATCGCGGATGAAGCCCGCGATATCCTCCAGCGTGACATAGTCGCTGGTCTGCGTGTTATAGAGGCGGCGGCTGGCATAACGCTTGATCAGCAGCGGCGCAGTCGATGCGGCCATCCTGGGTTCCTTGAATTCATCCTGGCCGCCATGATGAATTCTGCACCCGCAAAACGCAAAGGAAAAAGCCCCGGCGCGCAAATGCGAACAGGGGCGACCGAAGTCGCCCCTGCCCGGTCGTTTCCGGTGATCAGGCGATCACTTGTCGGCGGTCGCCGTGGCGGCCTTCTTGACGGCGGTCTGGGTGTCACGGGCGGCCTTTTCAGCCACCTTCTGCGCATCCGACGCCATGTCCTTGCCGGCGGTCAGCATCAGGTCGACGGTGTCCATCTGGACCTTCTTGGCGACTTCGGCATAGGCAGCCATGTGCTCGGCGGCCATTTCGGCTGCGGCCGAGGCGAAATCGCTCATGGCCTTGGCGTATTCGGACGGGTCCTGCTTGACGGCAGCCAGCTCGCCCATGCGCGAGATCGAGTCCTTGGCCCAGCGGGCCGAGATCTCGGTCGAACGCTCGGCGGCGCTCAGCGCGACGCGGGCCAGCTTCTCGCCCATCATCGACTGCGACTTCATCGCGTCCTGCATCGAGCTGGTATCGATGGGAAAGTTCGCCATCATGTCCTGCATCGTCTTGGTCATATCGGGGGTCTTTGCCATGTCGTTCACTCCTGTGATGCAGCGACCGAGAGACAGAGGGAACGGGTCGCTGCGATCCATTCCATGCCACCAATATGAATGCTGCACCGCAGCATTTCAAGTATTTTTTCTGCGGCGCGGCGAAAATCCGGCGGGCCGGCGCAAGCCCTTGGAAAGTCCTGTGCGCCAGCCCCGCTTCAGCCTGCGCGCTCGTGGACATAGCGGCCAGGGGCGGGATCAAGACCCGCTCCGGGGTCGCGGGCGGGCACCATCGGACCAGCCCGCTCGGCCAGCCATGCACCCCAGGTCGGCCACCAGCTGGACTGCTGGAACGCGGCCGCGTCCTTCCAGTCCTGATGCGTGCCGCCAAAGCCGTGATCGCTGAGGTAGTGGCCGTATTTCTGCCGCGTGGGCGGGTTCACGATGCCCGCCACATGCCCCGATTGCGACAGGATGAAGGTCTTGTCCTTTGATCCCATCTGCGCCACCCCGCGCCAGCAATCCTTCCAGGGTGCGATGTGGTCACCCTCGCAGGCGACCGAACACAGGGGCACCGTGACGTCGGACAGGTGCAGGCGGTGGCCCAGCAGTTCGAACCCCTCCTCGGCAAAGGCGTTCTTCTGGCACAGGCCGCGCAGGTACTGTGTCGCCATGCGTCCAGGAAGGTTGGTGCTGTCGCCGTTCCAGAACAGCAGATCGAAGGCCGGCGGCGTCTCTCCCATCATGTAGCTGCGGATGGCAGGGCCCCAGACCAGGTCGTTGGCGCGCAGGAAGCTCATGGTGCGCGACATCAGCTGCGCCCGCAGCAGGCCGTGGCGCTGGACCTCGGCCTCGATGCCGCCGACGAAATCGTCCTGCAGGAAGCTGGTGAATTCGCCCTGGTCGGAAAAGTCCGTCAGCGTGGTCAGCAGCGTGGCCGAGTTCACGCGGCGATCGCCCTTCTGCTTCAGCAGCGCCAGCGTCAGCGACAGCGTGGTGCCCGCGATGCAATAGCCGACCGCGTTCAGCCGCGCCTGTCCCGTCAGGGCCTGCACCTGGTCCATCGCGTCCAGATAGGCCTGGACGTACTCCTCCATGCCGGTGTCGGACAGGCTGGCATCGGGGTTCTTCCAACTGACGACGAACAGCGTCTGACCCTGATCCACCAGCCAGCGGATCAGACTGTTCTGGGGCTTCAGGTCCAGAATGTAGAACTTGTTGATCCAGGGCGGAAAGATCACCAAGGGCAGCGCATGCGCCTTGGGCGTCGTGGGCGCGTACTGGATCAGCTCGAACAGCGGCGCGCGATAGACGACGGTGCCGGGCGCGGTGCCGATGTTCTCTCCGACCGTGAAGGCGCGGCGATCGGCCAGGGACACGATCATCTCTCCGCCATGCTGCTCGACATCGCGAACCAGGTTCTCTAGCCCCTTGACCAGGCTTTCGCCCTCGGTCTCGACGGCCTTCTCCAGCGCGTCGGGATTGGTCGCAAGAAAGTTGGTGGGCGCCATCATGTCGATGATCTGCGCGGTCATCCAGTGGACACGCTTGCGGGTCACGTCGTCGGGCAGGTCCAGCGTCGCCGTCGCATCCTTCAGCGCGCGCGCATTGGTCAGGTACTGCTTCTTGATCAGGTTGAAATAGGGATGGGTCTGCCACAGCGGGTTGGCGAAGCGGCGATCGGCGGGGCTGTCATCCTCGGGGGCGGTCAGCTGCCCAGTGGCCAGCGCCTTCTGCGCGCGGGCATAGTTCGACAGGGTCTGTCCCCAGAAGGTGACCTGCGTCTCGATCATCTTGGCAGGATGTTCCGCCAGCGTCTTCAGGAACGCGTTCGCGGCGGTCAGGTACAGCTCGGCACCCGGCCCCTCGACGCCGGGATTGGGCAGGTTGCGATCGGCCAGCGCGGCCATCAGGCGGTGACCCAGGGTCTCGATCCGCTCGATATTCTCGGCCAGCTTGTGGGCGGCGGGGGCGGGCTTGGGCGCCGCAACCTTAGCTTCGGCCTCGGGCGACGTGACCTCGACCCGCGGCGTCTCGATCTTGGATTCGGCGGCCTCCACCTTGGCCTGGGGCGTTTTCACCTCGACCTCCGGGGTCTTGGCCTGGGGCTTGGGCTTCGCGCGCGCCTTTGCGGTTGTTGCCGGTTTCCCACGTGATTTGGCAACATTTTTACCCGTCTTGTCCGGCTGTCTTGCCATGATCCGTAATCCCCCCTACTTATACGGTCATGATATGCGCAGGGCAGGCAAGGCGTAAACCCGGCTTCTGACCCCGTTCCCGCCGCCCCGTCGCGCGCAGATCATGTGCCGCGGCGCAGCAATTGTGGGGTTACATGTCGGTCAAAGGTCTTCGCGGCATCGTGTCCTATGACGCGATGGAGACGATTCGGAACACGAACGAATGGATGGGCGCGACCGCCCGCGCGATCGGGGCCTATCCCGCCTTCGCGCTGGTCCCGCATCCCGCGTTCCGGATGCTGGGGGCCTGGGGCCGTGTCACCGAACGCAGCTTCGCACGCATGGTGATCAAGCCCGACTGGGAGATCCCCCCTATCGCCGGAGAGGACGGGCAGGACCACGTCGTCTATGTCGAGCCGGTCTTGCGCCGGGCCTTCGGCGACCTGATCCATTTCCGCGTCGCCCGTCGCGACCCCCTGCCCCGCAAGGTCTTGCTGGTCGCGCCGATGTCGGGTCACTACGCGACCCTGATGCGCTCGACCGTGCTGTCGCTTCTGAACGATTGCGAACTCTACGTGACCGATTGGCACAATGCCCGCGACATTCCGGTCAGCGAGGGCAAGTTCGACGTCGAGGATTATACCCGCTACCTGGTCGACTTCATTCGTCACCTGGGCCCCGACGTGAATGTCATTGCGGTGTGTCAGCCGGCGCCCCTGGCCCTGGTCGCGACAGCCATCCTGGCGGAGGAGGAGCCGGCCGCGCAGCCGCGCACCCTGACCCTGATCGGCGGCCCCGTCGACCCCGATGCGGCCGCGACCGAGGTCACCGATTTCGGCAACCGCATCACCATGGGTGAGTTGGAGCATCTGGCGATCCAGTCCGTGGGCTTCAAGTATCGCGGTGCCGGGCGCATGGTCTATCCTGGGCTGGCGCAGCTGTCGTCGTTCATCACCATGAACATGCAGACCCATACCCGCGCCTTCATCGAACAGATCTATGCCGAGGCGCGCGGCACCGCCAGTGAAGGCGACAAGCACAACAAGTTCTATGACGAATACCTGGCGGTCATGGACATGACGGCTGAATTCTACCTGTCGACCGTCGAACGCATCTTCAAGAACCTCGAGATCGCGCAGAACCGTTTCACCGTCGACGGCCGTCCCGTCGATATCGGCAAGATCACCGACGTCGCCGTGATGACGGTCGAGGGGGCGAATGACGACATCTCGGCGCCGGGCCAATGCGTCGCGGCGCTGGAACTGTGCACCGGCGTGCCCGATGCCAGGAAGGTTCAGCATCTTGAACCGGGCGCCGGCCATTACGGCATCTTTGCAGGCAAGTCGTGGCGCCTGAACATCCGCCCGCTGGTTCTTGACTTCATTGACGAAAACGCAGCCCTTCCGGACAGCGTCAAGCCACGGCGCAAGCGTCGGGCCGGCGGCGCGGCCGCCGATTGCGGCGTCAACGATCCGGTCCATTCGGACAACGTCGCGGTCTGACGCCAGTCCCGCGGGACGGGGGAACCCGGTCCCGCGGATCGTTGTTTATCCCGCGATCGCCGCCTGATGCGGCACGAAAGGATCGCAGGATGACCGACCACAATCACCAGTTCTGGAGCCGTCTGGACGACATCAACAGCGGCATGCTGGGTGTGACCCAGGATTCGCGGCTTGTTCCGATGTCGCATTATACCGACCGCAAGGTCGGCGTGCTGTGGTTCATCACCGCCAAGGACACCGACCTGGCCCGCAGCGTGGCATCGGGTCCGCAGGATGCGATGCATGTGGTCAGCGATGGCGGCCAAGGCCTTTACGCCCGCATCCACGGCACCCTGTCCCTGTCCGACAACCGCGCCAAGCTGGACGAGCTTTGGAATGCGGTCGCCTCCAGCTGGTTCGAGGATGGCAAGCAGGACCCCGACGTCCAGCTGCTGCGTCTGGACCTGACCGAGGCGGAAGTCTGGGCCACCGGCGGCAGCATGGCCTTCCTGTACCAGATCGCCAAATCCAAGATCACCGGCGACAAGCCCGACATGGGCGACCACTATTCCCTGACGTTCTGAACGACCTCCTCGATCGTCGCGACGATCAGGTCCAGACAGTCGGGCGAGGAGAACCGGTGATCGGCCCCCTTGACCAGGGTCAGCCGCAGATCCTCGCCCGACGCGTGATCCAGCAGGTCCATCGCCCAGGACACCGGCACATCCGCATCCGCTGTCCCCTGCAGCATCCGCGCCGGAAAAGGCAGCGAAAGCAGCTGGTTCAGCACCAATTGGTCGCGGCCATCCTCGATCAACCGGCGCGTCAGGACCAGCGGCTCTCCGTACTCGCTTGGCAGGGCAATGCGGCCGTCGCGCGTCAGCGCCTCGCGTTGGCCGGGTGAAAACCCGGCCCAGAACCCGCGTTCGGTGAAATCCGGGGCCGCGGCAATCGTGACAAGCCCGGCAACGCGGTCCGGGATCGTTCGTGCCATCAGCAGGCTGATCCACCCGCCCATCGACGATCCGACCAGAACCTGCGGGCCCTGTGTCAGCGCCTCGATCGCTGCACGGGCATCGGCGGCCCAATCCCCGATGCAGCCCTCCTCGAACGCGCCGTCGCTGGCGCCGTGCCCGGAATAGTCGAACCGCAAAAAGGCACGCCCCTGCGCCGCCGCCCAGTCCCGCAGATGGACCGCCTTCGACCCCTGCATGTCGGACCGGAACCCGCCCAGGAACACGATGCCGGGGCCCTGCCCTTCCAGGCGATCGTAGGCGATGCGCCGTCCCGTATCCGTCGTCAGATAATCCGTCATTCGCTCACCTCGTCCAATCCCCATGCGACCCAGGCCCCAAGGGCCGACGCCGCAGCAAAGGCGGCCACCGCCCATTGTGCGCCCAGCACCGCCAGCCCCGCAGAGGCGGCGCCGGCCACCAGCAGGACGACACCGACCACCAGGTTCGACACCGCGGTATAGGCGGCGCGCTGATCATCGGGCGCCATGTCGACCAGATAAGTCGTCCGCCCCTGCCGCACGCCGTGATAGGCGATCATCAGGCCGAACAGAACCACCGCGATCGCGCCCGTCACCTGTGCCAGCCCCATCGCCGCCAGAACCAGGGCCGCACCCAGGGCGATTGCCCCCGCGACGCCCGACCAGATCAGCACCCGGCGGGCCGACCGGTCCGACATCCGCCCCCAGACCCAGGACGACAGCAGGGATGCCAGCGCCGATGCCAGCACCAGAAGGCCCAGCTGACGGTCTCCTTGCCCCGCCGCGGCCAGCACCAGCAGATAGGGCGGTGCCAAGGCCGACCCCACCAGCAGCGACCGCGCGACGATGAACCGAGCCAGCTGTCCATCCTCGCGGACCAGACGCAGCTGGCCGATGGACTGCGACAGGCTCAGCACCTCCTCACGCGGCTGCGCCTCCTCGTCCAAGGTCGCAAAGATCGCGCCGCCCAGGATCCAGGCGACGCCCGCCAGCGCCACCGCGCCGATGACCAGCACCGCCCGGTCCAGCGGCTGCCACAGCAGCAGGCCCGCAAAGACGATGACCCCCGCGGCGCCCACGCTGCTGGCGAAACCCGTAGCCGCGCCGCGCCGCGACTTGCCCACCGTCTTGCCCAAGACATCCTTGTAGCTGGCCGAACAGACCGACCGCGCCAAGGCCAGCACCGCCAGGGCTGCGATGATGGCCCCGCCCGCGGCCGGCCCCTCCATCGTCAGGGCGATGCCCGCGATGGCCAGCGCCGCCAGACCCTGCACGACGCTGCCCACGGCCCAGGCCCATTTGCGTCGCGGCAAAGCGCCGATGGCCCCTGCGGTGAACAGTTGCGGCAGCAGCGACCCAGCCTCTCGGACGGGCACCAGCAGGCCGATCACGCCCGCCCCCGCACCCAAATGGGTCAGCAGCCAGGACAGAACCAGTTTCGCGTCGACCAGCCCGTCGGCCAGTTTCGACGCCGCCAAGGAAAGGATGTGGCGCAGGAAGTTGCGCGGCTCGACCCGGCTCTGGGCGTCGGACAGGCCGCCGTCACTGTCGGCGTCCTCGACCAGACGCTCGAACAGTTGCTCCTCGAAATCGCTGTGGTGGCTCATGCTGGCTTCCCGTGTGTTGCCGTAATCTTGACTAATCGCGCGGGCACGTCCATGCCTGCCCGACCATAACCCGCAACCGGGCGTTCCGTGGGCGCCAAACCGACGAGGAGGACAACATGTCCCAGATCACCCTCACCTTTCCCGATGGCAATGCGCGCGACTATCCCGCCGGCGTGACCGCCGCCGAGGTCGCCGAGAGCATCGCGCCCAGCCTTGCCAAGCGCGCCATTTCCGCCAGCCTGGACGGCAGCCACATCGACCTGGCTTGGCCGATCACCGCCAGCGGCCAGATCGCCATTCATTCGATGAAGGACGAGGCGCAGGCGCTGGAGCTGATCCGCCACGATTTCGCCCATGTGATGGCCCGTGCGGTCCAGGCGATCTGGCCCGACGTCAAGGTCACCATCGGCCCGGTCCGCGACCACGGCTGGTTCTATGATTTCGACCGGGCCGAACCCTTCACTCCCGACGACCTGGGCGCGATCGAGGCCAAGATGAAGGAGATCATCAACGCCCGCGAACCCGTCCGCACCGAGATCTGGGACCGCGACCGCGCGATTGCCCATTACAAGGCGGCGAACGAGCCCTTCAAGCTGGAGCTGATCGACCGCATCCCCGAGGGCCAGGACCTGCGCATGTACTGGCACGGCGACTGGCAGGACCTGTGCCGCGGTCCGCACCTGCAGAATACCGGCCAGCTGCCTGCCGATGCCTTCAAGCTGACCCATATCGCCGGGGCCTACTGGTTGGGCGACGCGACGCGACCCATGCTGCAGCGCATCTATGGCGTGGCCTTCCGCAACCGCGACGACCTTAAGGCGCACATGACGATGCTGGAGGAGGCCGCCAAGCGCGACCACCGCAAGCTGGGCCGCGAGATGGACCTGTATCACATGCAGGAGGAGGCGCCGGGCCAGGTGTTCTGGCACCCGAACGGCTGGAACATCTATACCACGCTGCAGGACTACATGCGCCGCAAGCAGCGCGCCGACGGCTATGTCGAGGTCAACACGCCCCAGGTCGTCAGCCGGAAATTGTGGGAAGAATCAGGGCACTGGGAGAACTATCAGGAAAACATGTTCATCGTCGAGGTTGACGAGGAGCATGCCAAGACCAAGACGATCAACGCCCTGAAGCCGATGAACTGCCCGTGCCACGTTCAGATCTTCAACCACGGCCTGAAATCCTATCGCGACCTGCCGCTGCGCATGGCCGAGTTCGGGTCCTGCAACCGCTATGAACCCTCGGGCGCGCTGCACGGCATTATGCGCGTGCGCGGCTTCACCCAGGACGACGCCCACATCTTCTGCACCGAGGACCAGATCGAAGCCGAGACCAAGAAGTTCATCGACTTCCTGGCCGGGATCTATGCCGATCTGGGCTTCGAGGGCTGGCGGATCAAGCTGTCGACGCGCCCCGAAAAGCGCATCGGCACCGAGGAAAGCTGGGACCGGGCCGAGGCCGCCCTGGGCAACGCCTGCAAGGCCGCGGGCCATGACTATACCGTGTTCCCCGGCGAGGGCGCGTTCTACGGGCCGAAGCTGGAATTCGTGCTGACCGATGCCATCGGTCGCGACTGGCAATGCGGCACGCTGCAGGTGGACCCCAACCTGCCGGAACGTCTGGATGCTGAATATGTCGGTGCCGACGGGCACAAGCACCGGCCCATCATGCTGCACCGCGCGGTGCTGGGCAGCTTCGAGCGCTTCATCGGCATCCTGATCGAGAACAGCGCGGGCAAGCTGCCCTTCTGGCTGGCGCCGCGTCAGGTGGTCGTGGCCTCGATCGTGTCGGATGCGGACGCCTATGTGCACGAGGTCGTGGCCGCGCTGCGTGCGCAGGGCATCCGCGCCGAGGCCGACATCCGTAACGAAAAGATCAACTACAAGGTCCGCGAACATTCGGTCGGCCGCGTTCCGGCGATCCTGGCCATCGGCATGAAGGAGGTCGAGGACCGCACCGTCTCGCTGCGCCGCCTGGACGCGCAGGGCAGTCGCACCGTGACCTTGGACCAGGTCGTGGCCGATCTGGCGGCCGAGGCCACGCCCCCGGACCTGCGCTGAACCCCGCCTGCGTCAAACGCGGCACCACGGGGCCGCGTTTGACTCTTGCGTTTTGCAACGATTCGGGCATCCTCTCAGTCGCGTGAGCGAAGACTTTCTACCGCCTCCCTCTTGGGCAGCCGGAAGACCGAAAGCGGGCTGCACGGCCTGGCGCAATCCTGCGTCGGGATGACTTGAAGGAGAATACGGTTATGGCGACCGGAACGGTAAAATGGTTCAACTCGACCAAGGGCTTCGGCTTCATCGCGCCCGATGACGGCGGCAAGGACGTGTTCGTGCACATCTCGGCCGTGGAGCGTGCCGGGCTGACGGGCCTTCAGGACAACCAGAAGATCGCATTCGAGCTGCAGTCCGGCCGTGATGGCCGCGCCTCGGCCAGCGATCTGAAACTGCTCTGATCCGCCATCGCGCGTGATCCGGACGGCCCGTTCGCGCGGGCCGTTTTTTATTGGGCGACAGGCAGGACGCAGGAATGAACCTGGCCGAACATGTGCTGCGGGCAGGGCAGGCTGTCCCGGACCACCAGGCCTTGGTCGTCATGGGCCCTGACGACGCGCAGGTCTGGACCCACGGCGATCTGCGCCGCGCAGTGCTGGGCACGGCCACGGGCCTGACACGCGCGGGCCTGCGCCCGGGCGACCGGCTGCTGATGCGGCTGGCGAACCGCCCGGCCTTTCCCATCGCCTATCTGGGGGCCATCGCTGCGGGGGTGATCCCGGTGCCGACCTCGGCCCAGCTGACCGGGGCCGAGATCACGCGCATCGCTGCCCGCATCGCACCCGCGATGATCGTGGCCGGCGCGGGCGTGCCCCTGCCCGACCATCCCGCCCCCGTCCTGACCGAGGGCGACCTTGACGGCATTGCCACGCTTCCCCCGGCCGATTTCGCCCAAGGGTCCGCGGATCGCTTGGCCTATATCGTCTTCACCTCGGGCAGTTCTGGCCAGCCCCGGGCCGTCATACACGCGCATCGCGCGATCCTGGCGCGGCAGGCGATGATGGCGGGCTGGTACGGGCTGCGCGCCGACGATCGCCTGCTGCATGCCGGGGCGTTCAACTGGACATTCACCCTTGGCACCGGGCTGCTGGACCCGTGAACCCTGGGGGCGACGGCATTGATCCCCGCCGACGGCAGCCCGATCGAACGCATCCCCCTGCTGGCCGCGCGTCACGGCGCGACGATCCTGGCCGGGGCGCCCGGTGTCTTTCGCCGGATGCTGCGCGCGGACTGGCCGCCGATTGCCACCCTCCGCCACGCCCTGGCCGCCGGAGAGCGGTTGGACCCCGGCCTGCGCACCGCCTGGACCGCCCGCACCGGCACCGACCTGCACGAGGCGATGGGCGCCTCCGAAATCTCGACCTTCCTTTCGGGCAGCCCGTCCCGGCCCGCGCCCCACGGCACGGCGGGCTTTCCGCAGCCCGGCCGTCATGTCGCGATCCTGGGCGACGATGGCCCCCTGCCGCCGGGACAGCCGGGCGCGCTGGCGGTCCGGCGCGACGATCCGGGCCTGTTCCTGGGCTATCTGGACGATCCCGACGCGACGCGCGCCTGCTTTCGCGGCGACTGGTTCGTGACCGGCGACATGGCGCAGGCCGATGATCGCGGCGCGATCACGCTGCTGGGGCGGGCCGACGACATCATGAATGCCGGCGGCTTTCGCGTCGCCCCGCCCGAGATCGAGGATCACCTGGCCAGCCATCCCCATGCGGGTGACGTGGCGGTGGCGGAACTGCCCACCGCGCCGGGGGTCAGCATCGTCGCGGCCTTCTGGACCGGTGCCGCGACGCCTGACCAGATGCAGGCTCTGGCCGAGGCCGGCCTTGCCCGCTACAAGCAGCCCCGCGCGTGGATCCCGTTGGACGCGCTGCCGCGCACGCCCACCGGCAAGATCAACCGCCGCGCCCTGCGCGAGGCGCATCGCAAGGACCGACCATGACCCGCCTGGACATCTTCGCCGATCCCGTCTGCCCCTGGTGCCTGATCGGCAAGGTCGAACTGGATCGCGCCCTGGAAAGCCGCCCCGATCATCCCTTCGCGATCACCTGGCACCCGTTCCGCCTGAACCCCGCCATGCCGCCCGAAGGGATGGACCGCGTGGCCTATCTGCGGGCCAAGCTGGGCGATCAGGTCGATGCCGCCGCGCGCGCGCTGGCGGAACGCGCCGCGGCCCTCGGCCTGACGCTGAACCCCTCGCCGCGCGAACCCGACACGACCGATGCGCATCGCCTGATGCACTGGGCCGGGCTGGAAGGTGCACAAGGCCGGGTGATGGCCGGCCTGCTGCGGGCGCATTGGCAGGATGCCCAGGACATCGGCGATGCGTCCGTCCTGTCGGCGATCGCCGGGGCGGCCGGCATGGACCCTGCCCTGACCGCGCGCCTGCTGGCCAGCGACGCCGACCGCGACGAGGTCGCCCGTCGCGAATCGCACGCCCGACAGCGCGGGATCTCGTCGGTCCCGACCTTCATCGTCGCGGATGCCCATGCGGTCAGCGGCGCCCAGCCCGCTGAATTGTGGCAGAGCGTCATCGACGAGATCATGGCAGCATCCCGTTAGCGTCAACTTGCAGACTCTGCAAGATGGGCCTATCTGAGGGTCTGACCCAACCGGTGACCCCATGACAGACGTTTCCCACCCCGGGCTTGCGCAACAGCAGCGCCTGCCCCTGCCCGAATTCATCGCGATGCTGGCATTCCTTTTCGCCACCATCGCCTTTTCCATCGACGCGATGCTGCCTGCATTGCCTGACATCGCGGCGGACCTGACGCCCGACAACGTGAACCGCGCCCAGCTGATCCTGACCACCTTCGTGGCCGGGATGGGACTTGGCACGCTGTTCGCGGGCCCGCTATCCGACGCGCTTGGCCGCAAGCGCACGATCACCATCGGCTTTGGCATCTACATCGCCGCGACCATCGCCGCGATCTATGCCGATTCGCTGGAGCTGCTGCTGGTCGCGCGCTTCGTGCAGGGCCTGGGCGCCGCGGGTCCGCGCATCGTGGGCCTGGCCCTGGTCCGCGACCTCTATGAAGGGCGCGAGATGGCCCGGATCAGCAGCTTCGTCATGATGATCTTCATCATGATCCCGGCTGTGGCGCCGACGCTTGGTGCGGGGATCATCGCGATCTCGGACTGGCACGGGGTGTTCCTGGCCTTTATCGCCTTCGCTTTGATCGGCGCATTGTGGCTGAACATCCGCCAGGCAGAGACGTTGCCCCCCGCCGCCCGCCGTCCCCTGCGCATCGGCACCCTCTATGCCGCCGCGCGCGAGGTCCTGTCCGACCGCCAGGTGATGCTGGCGACGCTGATCCTGACGCTCGGCTTCGGGCAGATGTTCGGCCTGCTGTCCTCGGCCCAGCAGCTCTTCGGCGAAACCTACGGCAAGGGAGAGAACTTCCACCTTTGGTTCGCCGCCATGGCGCTGCTGTCGGGGTCGGGAACAGTGCTGAACGCGACCTTCGTGATGCGCTTCGGCATGCGGCGGATCGCGAAATGGGCCTATGTGATGCAGACCATCGTGTCGGGACTGGCGCTGACGCTGATCCTGTCCGGCGTGCTGCCGCAGGGATTGGAATTCCCGGTTTTCTTCTTCTGGGCGGTCAGCGTGTTCTTCATGGCCGGGGTGACCTTCGGCAACCTGAACGCGCTGGCGCTGCAGCGCATGGGCCATATCGCCGGCATGGCTGCATCCATCGTCGCGGCGATCTCGACGCTGGCGGCGGTGCTGATCGCAGCACCGGTGGGACTGCTCTACAACGGCACGGCGATCCCGGCGATCACGGCGACGCTGATCTGCTCGGGCCTGGCCTGGGCGCTGATGCGGCGGCTGAACGACTGAAGACGGGCGGGGGCCTTGCGGTCCCGCCCGTTCGTCATGGAACCGCCCGCGGGGGGTCCGGGGGGCTGGCCCCCCGGCCGCCGCGGGACGCAAGGCTCAGGCGGCAATCCCTTCGGGTGCGCGCGCGCCGGTCATGTAGGCCACGGCATCCGACATCGAATGTTGCTTGGGGTCGATCACGCACAGCCGCTTGCCCAGGCGATGGATGTGGACGCGGTCCGCCACCTCGAACACGTGCGGCATGTTGTGGCTGATCAGCACGATCGGGATGCCCCGCGACCGCACGTCCTGGATCAGGTCCAGCACCCGGCGGCTTTCCTTGACGCCCAGGGCGGCGGTCGGCTCGTCCAGGATGATCACCCGGCTGCCGAAGGCCGCCGCCCGCGCCACGGCGACGCCCTGGCGCTGACCGCCGGACAGGGTCTCGACGGGCTGGGCGATGTTCTGGATCGTCATCAGGCCCAGTTCGGACAGCTTGGCGCGGGCGAAATCGTCCATCGCCTGTTTGTCCAGCATCCCGAACCACTGGCCCATGATGCCCTTCTTGCGGATCTCGCGCCCCATGAACATGTTGTCCGAGATCGACAGCGCGGGCGACAGGGCCAGCGTCTGATAGACCGTCTCGATCCCCATCTTGCGGGCATCCAGCGGGCTGTCAAAGCTGACCACCTGACCGTTCAGCCGGATCTCGCCCTCGTCGGGCTTGACCGCGCCCGAGATGGCCTTGATCAGGCTGGACTTGCCGGCGCCGTTGTCGCCGATCACGGCCAGGATCTCGCCGGGATACAAATCGAAGTCGGCATGATCCATGGCAGTCACGCGGCCATAGCGCTTGACCAGGTTGCGGGCGGTAAGCAGCGGCTCGGTCATGACGACACCTTTCTGATCCATTGGTCGATGGCGACGGCGAAGATGATCAGCCAGCCGGTCGCAAACAGCTGCCACAGCACGTCCACACCCGCCAGCCGCAGGCCCGAGTTGAACACGCCCACGATCAGCGCCCCGATCAGCGGCCCCACGATCGACCCGCGCCCCCCGAACAGCGAGATGCCCCCGATGACCACGGCCGTGATCGATTCCAGGTTCGCCTCGAAGAACGACGTCGGGCTGATCGACCCCACGCGACCGATGGACGACCATGCCGCCAGGCCGCAGATCAGGCCCGCCACGACATAGACCGACAGCAGCACGCGCTTGGTCTGAATGCCGGCCAGCGCGGCCGATTCCGGGTCGTCGCCGACCGCATAGACCCGCCGCCCCCAGGCGGTATAGTACAGCGCATAGAACAGCACCGCGAACACGACCAGCATCAGCACCACGCCATAGGTCAGCACGGCGCCGCCCAGGTTGAACCGGGTGCCGAAGAACTTCAACAGCGGCGCGTCCATGTCCAGGGTCTGGCTGCGGATCGTCTCTCGACCCGACAGGTAGTAGTTCAGCGCCAGGAACACGTTCCAGGTCCCAAGCGTGGTGATGAAGGGCGGCAGCTTCAGCCGCGTGACCAGAAAACCGTTCAGCGCGCCGGTTCCCGCCCCGCAGGCCAGGCCGACCAGGATGGCGATCGGGACCGGGATGCCGAAGTTGACCGCCAGCTGCCCCATCACGACCGAGATCAGCACCATGACCGCGCCGACTGACAGGTCGATGCCCGCGGTCAGGATGACCAGCGACTGCGCCGCCGCCAGCGTGCCGACGACGGCCACCTGCTGCAGGATCAGCGACAGGTTGAACGCCGAGAAGAAGTTGGGAGAGATCAGCCCGAAGGCGATCAGCGACAGGACCAGCACGATGACCGGAACCATGGTGGGATACTGGTGCAGGAAATGCTGCACCCGGTCCAGCGTGCTGCGGTGACGATGGTCGAACTGCGCGACCTTCTCACCGGCAACGCGCTCGACCACGGGATCGGGGGTGTCGGACATCGGGGACCTCGTGGCGTGTCACGGAAGGCGACGGCGGCCAACCCGCCGTCGCAACGTCATGCGGCGGGGGGCATCAGCCCCAGCACTGCTCCAGGCCTTCGGCCACGCTGATCGACGGCACGCCCTCGACCGGCTTGTCCGTGACCAGGTTCACGCCGGTGTTGGTGAAATCCAACCCTTCGCTGGTTTCCGGCTTGGTGCCGTCGGCGGCAAAGGCCGCGATGGCCTCGATGCCCATCGACGCCATCAGCAGCGGATACTGCTGGGCGGTGGCGCCGATCACGCCCGCCTCGACGTTCTGGACACCGGGGCAGCCGCCGTCGATCGACACGATCAGGGCGTTCTCTTCCATGCCGAAGGACTTCAGCGCCTCATAGGCGCCGGCCGCGGCCGGTTCGTTGATCGTGTAGACCAGGTTGATCGCCGGATCGCGCTGCATCAACGCCTCCATGGCCTGCTGACCGCCTTCCTCGTTGCCCGAGGTGACCTCGTGGCCGACAATGCGGGCATCGTCCTCGTCACCGATGACGTTCTCGTCCTTCACGTCGATGCCAAAGCCCGCCATGAAGCCCTGATCGCGCAGCACGTCGACCGACGGCGCGCTGGCCGACAGGTCCAGCATGGCGATCTTGGCATCCGCCGCAGCATCGCCCATCTGGCCCGCGGCCCAGGCGCCGATCAGGCGGCCCGCCTCGCGGTTGTCGGTGGCAAATGTCGCGTCGGCTGCATCGATCGGGTCCAGCGGCGTGTCCAGCGCGATGACCAGGATCCCCGCCTCGCGGGCCTGGCCCAGCGATTCGGTGATGGCCTTGGTGTCGGACGCGGTGATCAGGATGCCCTTGACGCCCGCCGCGATGCAGCTTTCGACGGCCTGCTGCTGGGTCTCGTGGTCGCCGTCGATCTTGCCGGCAAAGGTCATCAGCTCGATGCCCAGCTCCGCGGCCTTGGCGGTGGCGCCTTCCTTCATCTTCACGAAGAACGGGTTGATGTCCGTCTTGGTGATCAGGCAGGCCTTGGTGGCCTCTTGCGCTTGGGCAAAGCCTGCCGACAGGGCAAGCGCGGACACCGCGACGGATGCGCGGATAACGGTTTTGATGGTCACTTGACTAACTCCTCCAGCACGACGGTTCCTCGGCCGTCTTGATGTTACAAAGCACCAGAAGATTGCGCTTGTCAATAAATCAATCATGTTGATTAATGCGATTCAGGAGGACGGAACCCATGCCCCTAGATCGTGACGGCCCCGGCGCGCTCAGCCGGAACGAACGGCTGATCCTGTCGCTGATCCGACGGCGGGGACCGATGCCGCGCGCGGCGCTGGCGCAGCTGACGGGGCTGTCGGCACAGTCCATCACCAACCTGACGCGCAAGCTGATGATGGCGGGCTATCTGGACGCCGGTGCGGTGGTGCGGGGGAAGGTCGGCCAACCCTCGACCCCGCTGGCGCTGGCCCCGGACGGGGCGTGGTTCCTGGGGCTCAAGATCGGACGCCGGCTGGTCGAACTGGCGCTGGTCGATTTCGCAGGCCGCGTGCGCATGCACCGCCAGGAGGTCTATGCACACCCCACCCCCGACCGCGTGCTGGCATTCGCACGTCAGGGGCTGGACACGATGACCGCATCGCTGGACCCCGGCCAGCGTGCACGTCTGATGGGCCTGGGTGTCGCGACCCCCTATCGGCTGTGGGACTGGGGCCAGGAGATGGCCGACTGGCTGGACCACGACCTGCAGGCCGAACTGTCGCGCAGCCTGCCCGTCCCGATCTTCGTGGAAAACGACGCCACCACCGCCTGCGGGGCAGAGCTGATCTTCGGCAAGACCGACCTGCCGCGGGACTTCATCCACATCTACATCGCCCATTTCGCGGGCGGCGGGATCGTCCTGGACGGCGTGCTGCGCCACGGCCCGACCCGCAACGCGGGCGCCCTGGGGTCGATGCCCATCCCGGTCGTGGGCGCACAGGGCGGCCAGCTGCTGGAAAAGGCCTCGGTTTCGGCGCTGGAGGCCCTGATCGGGCGGTCCCTGCCGCCCGACGATTCGGGCTGGGACGTTCCCGCCGGGATAGAGGCAGAATGGGCCGACCAGGCGGGCCGGGCACTGGCCTTCGTCGCGCTGTCGGCGGTGGCTCTGGTCGATCTGCCGCTGGTGGTGATCGACGGGGCGGTGCCGCCCGCGACGCGCGCGCGGTTGGCCCAGGCGACCCGCGCGGCGCTGGAGGGGATGCCGACCGCCGGCATCGACCGTCCCCAGGTGATCGAGGGATCGCTTGGCCGCAGCGCGCGCATCCTGGGGGCCGCGGGGCTGCCGCTGGCGCATTTCTTTCAGCCGGACGGAGCGCTGGACTAGGGCGATTGCGGTTGACACCGGGGCCTGCGCGTCTATACGGCACGCTTCGTTGGTGTTGGTGGACCCCGCAAGGGGAACCCTGTCAGGCCCCGGATCGCAAGAACCCTGGGCCAAAGGACAACGCCCTTCGCAACCTGTTGAAGGAGATCAGCCGTGACCAAACGCACGTCTGCCAAGTACAAACTCGATCGCCGCATGGGCGAGAACATCTGGGGCCGCGCCAAGTCGCCCGTCAACCGTCGCGAGTACGGCCCCGGCCAGCACGGCCAGCGCCGCAAGAACAAGCTGTCGGACTTCGGCACCCAGCTGCGTGCCAAGCAGAAGCTCAAGGGCTACTACGGCGACCTGACCGAAAAGCAGTTCCGCCGCATCTATGCCGAAGCCGAGCGGATCCGTGGCGACACCGGCGAGAACCTGGTCGGCCTGCTGGAGCGTCGCCTGGACGCCGTCGTCTATCGCTCGAAGTTCGTGGCGACCATCTGGGCCGCCCGCCAGTTCGTGAACCACGGCCACATCCAGGTCAACGGTCAGCGCGTGAACATCGCGTCCTACCGCGTCAAGGAAGGCGATGTCATCTCGATCCGCGAGCGTTCGCGCCAGCTGGCCATCGTGCTGGAAGCCGTCGCCCTGACCGAGCGTGACGTCCCGGACTATCTGGAAGTCGACCACAACAAAATGACCGCGACCTTCGTGCGCACCCCGGCCTTGGGCGACATCCCCTATGCCGTGCAGATGGAACCGAACCTGGTCGTCGAATTCTACGCGAAGAACTGATCTTCGCCAGAACGACCGTCTTTGGGCCGCATCTTCGGATGCGGCCTTTTGCATGGCATTGCACTCATTTTCCCAATTGCCGTTCGATCAGGATCGGCTGGCGGGGCGGCGTTCGTCCCCTTCGGACTGCCGTGATGGCCCGCATCCAGCGCGGACCCTTTGAACTGACCGCCCCGACCAATCCCGGTTCTGGCCGCTTGAGCGGAAACGGGGCTTGGATCGCGCATCCCAGCGGCCATCGGGTCAAATCGGATTGCGGATCTGCGCATCATTGATCGGGACACGGTCATCCGCTGTGGCGGCGATGGCATCGTGCTGCGCCATGTCGACGTCCCGCCAATCAACGCAGCGGATTTCGCCCTTGCCCAAGCATGCGGCACGCGACGGTTTGGGGGCTTTCCTTGGCATCGGCACGGCACTAAACGGGGCCGGACACAAGGATGGACCCCCATGACCCAGACCCCCGTGCAGCCCGGCATCATGGATATCGCGCTTTACGTCAGCGGCGAAAGCACGCTGGCGGGCCGCGACGACGTGCTCAAGCTGTCGTCGAACGAGAACCCGCTTGGCCCCAGCCCCGCGGCCCAGGACGCGTTCCGCAAGGCGGCGGGCGATCTGCACCGCTATCCAGCGACCGATCACGCGGGGCTGCGCGCGGCCATCGGGCAGGTGCACGGGCTGGATCCGGACCGCATTATCTGCGGCGTGGGCTCGGACGAGGTGCTGCAATTCGTGGTTCAGGCCTTTGCCGGTCCGGACGACGAGGTCATCACGACCGAGCACGGCTTTTCGATGTATCCCATCCTGGCACGCATGGTCGGCGCGATCCCGGTGACCGTGCCGGAGGACACGCGCCGGGTCGATGTGGACGCGATCCTGGCCGCGGTGACCGAGCGCACACGCGTCGTCTTCATCGCGAACCCGGCCAATCCGACCGGCACGATGCTGGGCGCGGACGAGTTGCAGCGCCTGGTCGACGGCCTGCCGCCGCAGGTGTTGTTCGTCCATGACGGCGCCTATACGGAATTCGCCGACGGGTTCGACGGCGGCGCGTCGCTGGTCGACCGGCATCCGAACGTGATCATGACGCGGACCTTCTCCAAGGCCTATGGCCTGGGCGGGCTGCGCATCGGATGGGGCTATGCCGCGCGCGCGGTGATCGACGTGCTGAACCGCATCCGCCAACCCTTCAACCTCTCCAACGCCCAGATGGAGGCCGCACGTGCCGCCGTCCTGGACCGCGACTTCACCGACCGCTGCATCGCGCTGAACGCGCGGATGCGCGACCGGATGCGGCAATCGCTGATCCAGATGGGCATCGGCTGCGACGAAAGCTTCGCCAATTTCGTGCTGGCGCGCTTCGACAGCCCCGACACCGCCGCCGCCGCTGATGCGGCGCTGCGCGCGGAGGGCATCCTGGTGCGGCGCGTGGGCGGATACGGCCTGCCGGACGCCCTGCGCATCACCGTGGGCGACGAGGATGCGGTGACCCGCGTCCTGGACTGCCTGGGCCGGTTCATGCAGGAGCGCGCGCAATGACGCAGGTCTATGACAAGGTGGCGCTGATCGGGCTGGGCCTGATCGCGGGATCGATGGCGCATGCCATTCGCGACGGCGGCCTGGCGGGCCGCGTCACCGGCTATGCCCGCAGCCAGGCGACGCGCGACACCGCACGCGAGATCGGCCTGTGCGAGGTCTGCGACACCGCCGCCCTGGCGGTGGCCGGCGCCGATCTGGTGGTGCTGGCCGTCCCCGTCGGCGCCATGGCCGAGGTCATGGCCGAAATCGCGCCCCATCTGGCCCCCGGTGCCACGATCACCGATGTCGGTTCGGTCAAGCAGTCGGTCATCGACGCGGTCGCCCCCTGCCTGCCGGCAGGCGTGCATTTCATCCCCGGCCACCCGCTGGCCGGCACCGAACATTCAGGGCCCCGCGCGGGCTTTGCCAGCCTGTTCCGCAACCGCTGGTGGCTGCTGACGCCGCTGGCCGACACCGACCCGGAGGCGCTTGTGCGGCTGGACCGGCTGATCACCGCGATGGGCGCCAAGACCGACCGGATGGACGCCCCCCATCACGACCTGGTCCTGGCCGTGACCAGCCATGCGCCGCACCTGATCGCCTATACGATGGTGGGGGTGGCCGACCACCTGCGCCGCGTGTCCGGCGAGGAGGTGATCCAGTATTCCGCCGCCGGTTTCCGCGACTTTACCCGGATCGCGGCCAGCGACCCGACGATGTGGCGCGACGTGTTCCTGCACAACAAGGAGGCGACGCTGGACATCCTGGGCCGCTTCACCGAGGAGCTGTTCGTCCTGCAGCGCGCGATCCGCATGGGCGACGGCCAGCAGCTGCACGACTACTTCACCCGCACGCGGGCGATCCGCCGCGGCATCATCGAGGCCGGACAGGACACCGAGGCGCCCGATTTCGGCCGCACCCCCGGCGCCCGACCCGCGGGCTAGATCGCCGGGGCGGGGCCGATCGGCACACCGCCCAGGATCAGCTGGCCATCGCGCATGATGACGGCCACGCGCAGCTCGCCCTCGGCCGCTGCGGGAAAGTCGGGGCCGGGCAGCGCGTCGTCCAGATCCGCCCGCGACAGCTGCGACAGGCCTGCCCGCAGCAGCATCGCGGCCTGCGCCGGGATCAGCCCCAGCTCGGTGGCCATCCCGATCATCGCATCCGCGTCTGCGGAATACAGCGCCACCTGCCCTTCGGCCAAGCCCTGGTCGTCGCGCGACAGGCGACCCACGATGCGCAGGCCGATCGTGTCGGCGCGCAGGTCCAGACCGGCGGTCTGCCAGCCGACGATCTGCGGCGCGGCGTCGCCGCTGACCGTGGGCGTGCCGTCCAGCCAGATCCGCAGCGGCCCCGAGACCGACAGCGGTCCGGGGATCGGACCGGGGTCCAGCCCCAGCTGCGCCAGTCCACCGACGTGCAGGTCGGCCAGCCCCAGATCGAGGTCATAGGCGGCGCGCGCGGGGCGCGGGGCATCCGATCCCAGCCCCGCCAACCGCGCCTGCAGCGACAGGCCCTGCGCCAGGGGCTGGCCGTCCAGCGTCAGGTCGCGGGCCTGCACGTCCAGCCGGTTGGGCGCCATGCCGTTCAGGGGCGACAGGGCCATGCTGGCCACGGGCACCGACAGGCCCAGCTGCATCACCTGCCCGCCTTGGGTCACCGCCGCACCGTCGGGCAGGTCCAGCCGCGCGGTCAGCGGCGATGCCGGCGACAGGAACAGCCGCGCCCAAGGCAGGCTGATGGAAAGCGCCGGGTCCGACCAGGACGGTTCGGACAGCGCGACGCCGATCCGGCGCGGATCGCGCAGGGGCGAAACCGATGCGGCCTGCAGCGCCGGGTCCTGCGCGATCAGTGCGGCCACGCGGTTGCTGGCCAGCGTCTCGGCGCCCAGCCAGCCGCCCGCCAGCAGCGCCAGCACCAGTCCCGTCCCGATCACCATCCCGCGCATGCCCGCCCTGCCCTTTTTTCCCGCCCCGTCCTGCCCTACCTTGTGCCCCGAAAGGACGGACAATGGAACGCATCGATTGGGTCTTCGGCTATGGCTCGCTGATCTGGAACCCCGGTTTCGATCCGGCCGAGGCCGTGCATGCGCGCCTGGCCGGATATGCCCGCAGCTTCTGCCTGCGGTCGATCCAGCATCGCGGGACCGAGGCCGTGCCCGGCCTGGTGCTGGGTCTTGATCCGCAGGACGGCGCCAGCTGCCAGGGCGTGGCCCTGCGCATCCGCCCCCGCGATCACGACCGCGTCCTGGCCGACCTGCGCGCGCGTGAACTGGTGACCGACGCCTATCGCGAGGCGATCCTGCCTGTCGATCTGCAGGACGGTCGGCGGGTGCAGGCGCTGGCCTATGTGATGCGGCGCGACCACTGGCAATATGCCGGCGGCCTGCCCGCCGACGAACAGGCCCGCATCATCGCGCAGGCGCATGGCGGGCGCGGGCCGAATGCCGAATACCTGTTCAACACCGCCGCCCATCTGGCGCAGATCGGCATGCCCGACGACCATCTGGACGCGCTGTCCGATGCCGTCCGGGCGCTGTTGCCGCCGCCCGGCTGACCGGCGCCGTCGGAATGCTTGGCAAGTGAGGCGCCCCGTCCTACAGTCGAGCAAAAGCATCGATGGGACGGGGATTTACCGGTGAGCGATCCGACACATGGCGACCCCAGGGCGCCCTCGCGGCTGACCCTGACGAACCGCCGCATCTCGGCCACGCGGGACAAGGCCCTGATCGGGGCGGCGGGCGCGCCGCGCTTCTCCCAACCGGTGCGGCAGATTCTGATGATGCTGATCGTGCTGGGGCTGGTCCTGGCGGGGGGCTGGTTCGCCTATGGGCGGATCCTGTCCATCTTCGACGCGAACCGCTGGCTGAACGGACTGATCCTGACGGTCTTTGCCCTGGGCGTGCTGGCCTGCTTCTGGCAGGTGGGGCAGCTGACCCGGTCGGTCAGCTGGATCGAACGGTTCGCCGCCCGGCGCCGCGACACCGACCGCAACGGCACCACCCAGGACGAGGCGCCCCGCCTGCTGGCCCCCTTGGCGGCTCTGCTGGGATCGCGCGGGCCCGGAGGAGAGGCGATCAGCGCCAGCGCCGCAAGCTCGATCCTGGATTCGGTCGCGACGCGCATCGACGAGGCGCGCGACATCACCCGCTATCTGGCAAATCTGCTGATCTTTCTGGGGCTTCTGGGCACATTCTACGGTCTTGCGACAACCATCCCGGCGGTCGTGGCGACCATCCGGGCACTGTCGCCTGAAAACGGACAGTCGGGGCTGGACCTGTTCCAGAACCTGATGACGGGCCTTGAATCGCAGCTGGGCGGGATGGCCACGGCATTCTCCTCGTCGTTGTTGGGTCTGGCGGGGTCGCTGGTGGTGGGCCTTCTGGAGCTGTTCGTGACGCACGGCCAGAACCGGTTCTATCGCGAGCTGGAGGAGTGGATGTCGGGCTTTACCCGGATCAGCATCGCCTCGGGTGATGGGGACGGTGTCGATCAGGCGGCACTGGCCGGGTTCCTGGACCAGATGGCGGGACAGATGGACCGCCTGCAGGCCTATCACGCCGAACGCGACGCCATGCGGGACGAGGCCGCGCTGATGGCTGACGAACGCGTCGTGGTCATGGCACAGGCGATCGACGCGCTGGTCCAGCAGGCGCAGGCCGAGCGCGACGCGCCCGATGGCCAGTCCGAACGCCTGACCCAGGCCCTGACGCGGCTGGCCGATCACCAGCCGCCCGCCCCCGACCTGACGCGGCTGGAGGCCGCGCTGGACCGCCTGACCACCGAACTGACCAATGGCCGGAACGAGGCGGTGGCCGATCTGCGCGCCGACATCCTGGTGCTGACCCGCGCGGTCCGCGCCGCGCGCTTTGGCGACCCGTTCCGCGACGACCTGCTGGGCCGCGACCCCGCCCGTGGCGAGGGCTAGACCGATGCGCCTGTCCCGCGGATCATCGGCGCAGCGTTTCTCGTCCACGATCTGGCCGGGCTTCGTCGACGCGATGACGGCGCTGCTTCTGGTGCTGATGTTCGTGCTGACGATCTTTACCGTGGTCCAGGGGGTGCTGCGCGAACAGATCACCACCCAGGACGACACGATCAGCACCCAGGACGAGACAATCACCGATCAGGGTCAGGTCATCTCGCGCCAGGAACGCCAGCTGAACGAACTGGGCGCGCAGGTCGCGTCCCTGGGCCAGGCGCTGAACGCGTCCCAGGATCGCGAGGCCGACCTGACCCGGTCGCTGGAGACCGAGGCCGAGCGTGCCGCCCGGGCCGAGGCCGAGGCCCGCGACCGTGCCGCCCGCATCGCCCGCCTGTCCAGCCAGTTGGCCACCGGAGAGACCCAGCTGGCCGAGGCGCGCACCCGCCTGACCGACTTCGAGGCCGAGGTCGCCACCCTGCTGGCCGAACGCGCGCAGAGCCAGGCGCGGCTGGAAACGTTGGAGACGCAGCTGGATCAGGCAGAGGACCGCGCATCGGCCGCGGAACTGGCCGTCGCGGCCGCCCGGTCCGAGACCGACGCGCAGGCCGAGGCCGCGCGCCTTGCCGCCGCCCGCCGCGACGCGCTGGAGGCGCTGGCCGCGGACCTGCGCGCTCAGGTCGGCCAGCAGCAGGCGCAGCTGGACCGGACCCAGGCCAGCCTGACCGAGGCCGAACAGACCCGGCTGGCCGAGGCCGAGGCCGCAGCCCTGCTGCGCGAGCGGCTGGAGGGGGCGGATGCCGAACTGACCGCCATGACACTGGCCCTGGAGGAGCGTCGCCGCGAGGCGGAGGAGACCCTGACCCTGCTGGCCGCCGCGAATGCCGCCCGCGACGCGGCGGAGACGCAGGCCCAGGCCCAGTTGACCGAGGCCGAGCGTCAGGCCGCCCTGCTGGCCACCGCGCGGGCGGAGCTGGCCGATCAGGAGGACCTGTCGCAGGACAGCCAGCGCCGGGTGGCGGCGCTGAACGAACAGGTGGCGCAGCTGCGCTCTCAGCTGGGGTCGTTGCAGGCGCTGCTGGATGCGGCGGGGCAGGAGCAGGCCGACGCAGAGCTGCGCGTGTCCGACCTGGGCCAGCAGTTGAACGCCGCCCTTGTCCGCGCCGCCGAGGAAACCCGCGCCCGCCTGGCGCTGGAAGAGGAGGCCCGCCTTGCGGCCGAGGCCGAGGCCCAGGACCTGGCCCGCTATCGGTCCGAATTCTTTGGCCGGCTGTCGCAGATCCTATCGGGGCGCGAGGGCGTGCAGGTCGTGGGCGACCGCTTCGTGTTCCAGTCCGAGGTGCTGTTCGCCCCCGGAGAGGCCACCCTGTCCCAGGCTGGCCGTGAACAGGTCGCCGGGCTTGCCACCCTGCTGCGCGACATCGCCGACGAGATCCCGCCCGAGATCGACTGGATCATCCGCGTCGACGGGCATACCGACAACCTGCCCCTGTCGGGGACCGGCCGCTATGCCGACAACTGGGAACTGAGCCAGGCCCGCGCCCTGGCCGTGGTACGCTATCTGTCAGACGATCTGGACTTTCCGGCCGCGCGCCTGGCGCCGACGGGCTTTGCCGACACCCGCCCCATCGCGACCCAGGACACGCCCGAAGCCCGCGCCCTGAACCGCCGGATCGAACTGAAGCTGACCGAGCGTTAGTGCCCGACGGTACGGGAGAACACGTTGATGACGACGACCCCGGCGACGATCAGGCACAGCCCGATCACCGCCGGCAGGTCCAGCCGCTGACCGAACACGACCAGCCCGATCATCGCGACCAAGGCCACGCCGAACGCGCTCCAGATGGCATAGGCCACGCCGAGGGGCAGCACCTTGAGACTGACCGACAGCAGGTAGAAGCTGGCCAGATAGCAGACGGCCATCCCCACCGTGGGCGCCAGGCGCGTGAACTGTTCCGAGCGCTGCAACAGCGTCGTGCCCAGAACCTCCAGCGCGATGGCGAACCCCAAGGGGATGTAAGGGGACAGGGTCATCGGGCCTCGCGCTTCAGGGGACGATCGTCGGGCAAGCCTGCCATATGTTTCAGGTGGCGTTCCAGTTCGGAATTGATCTCGGCCCCGACCAGCACGATCGTCGCGTTCAGCCACAGCCAAGTCATCAGTGCGACCACCGCACCCAGCGATCCGTAGGTCTCGTTGTAATTGCCGAAATTCACCGCGTACCAGGAAAACAGCATAGAGGTCGCGACAAGCGCCAGCCCGGCAAAGACCGCGCCCGGAGAGATCCAGCGCCAGCGTGACTTGGGCGCCGCGGGCCCCCAGCGATAGACCGCCGCCAGCGCCGCGATCAGCAGGCCCAGCATCAGCGGCCACCGGATCACGGCCAGGATCGTCTCGGCCCCCCAGCCGATGGGCAACAGCCGCAGCAGCATGGGCACGACCGCGATCACCGCCAGCATCAGCGCGATCATCGCCAACCCGCCGATGGTGAAGCACATCGCCACCAGGTTCAGGCGCACGATGCCGCGCGTCTCGCGCTGAAAGAATGCGACGTTCAGCGCCGACAGCAGCGCCTTCATCCCGCCATTCGCCGAATAGAACGCGACCAGCAGCGCGACGACCCCGGCCAGGGACAGCGCGCCCGTCGAGGCCGAGGCAATGGACACGACCTGCGCGCGGATGATCTCCAGCGAGCTTTCGGGCAGCAGCGGTTCGATCAGTTCCAGATGGCTCTGGATGGTCGAGGGGTCCGCCCACAACCCGTACAGCGACACGAAGGCGGTGATCGCCGGGAACAGCGACAGCAGGCCAAAAAAGGTGACGCCCCCGGACACCGACGTGACGCGATCGTCGCCGATCTGGCGAAACGTCGACTTCGCGACCGCCAGCAGGTCGGCCCGCGTCATGTCGCGAAGCCCCGGCATCCGCTTGGCGGGCACCGGGGCGGGGTCATCGGCCATCAGGCCGAAACGTCGTTTCGTGTCGTCATCCAGCGGGCCGAACAAGGCGTCGCGATTGCCGGTCCCTTGGGTCATGCGTCGTCCCTGATGGGCGGATCAGATCCGGGTGTCGTCGGATTGCGGGCGCGGGGCACGCTGCTGGACGGGACCCGGATTGGGACCGGGCGCACCATTCAGGATGGCACGCAGCTGATCGGCCGCAGCCACGAAATCGCCCACGATGGTCGTCGCCTGGCTGGAAACGCCGCGGAACGACTGGAACGCCCCTGCCAGCGACTGCGCGACGCCGTTCAGACCGTCCGACAGGTCGGTCGCGGTGCGCGTCAGGTCCTTGGCGAAATTGCCGCTGCGGCCGCGCGACGCCTTGGCGCGCAGACGGGCGGCATGGGCGTTGTCCTCGCGGGCCTGGGCACGGACGCGGCGGCGCATCGCCTCGCGCTCGTCCTCTTCCAGATGGGCGAACCGGGGGGCGGCTGCCGGGCGATAGGCCGGGCGGGGCGCATCGTCCGTTCCGGCCAGCTTGCGCGCAGCGATGGCCGCGGCGGCCGTTACCCCTGCCATGCCCAGCGCGACGCCGGCCCAGACCACGGCCTTGGCGACGGTCGAGGTGTCGTCCGTGCGGCGCGACTGCGGGCCACGATGGCCGGCAGGCACGGGGCGCGGGCCAAAGCGGGTCTGGCTGGTGCGGTCGGCCTCGGTCAGGGGCGGGCAGGGGGTCTGGGGGCGGCGCATGGCAATCTCCGGTCGGTTGTCGCGTCTGTTGCCACCGAACCCCCCTTGCGCGGGGAATGTTCCCGCAAAGCCAGCCGGGGCGCATGAAAACTTGCCCCCGCCCCCCTGCCCCGCTATGCCCCGACCCAGCAAAAGGAGCCCGCCATGATCCCGCGTTACAGCCGCCCCGAAATGGTCGCCATCTGGTCCCCCGAGACCAAGTTCCGCATCTGGTACGAGATCGAGGCCCATGCCTGCGACGCGCAGGCCGATCTGGGCGTGATCCCGCGCGAGAATGCCGAGGCCGTCTGGAAGGCCCGCGACGTCCAGTTCGACGTGGCCCGCATCGACGAGATCGAGGCCGTCACCAAGCATGACGTCATCGCCTTCCTGACGCATCTGGCCGAGCATGTGGGCGCCGACCAGGCGCGTTTCGTCCACCAGGGCATGACCAGCAGCGACGTGCTGGACACCACGCTGAACGTGCAGCTGGTCCGTGCCAGCGACCTGCTGCTGGCGGGCATGGACCGGGTTTTGGCCGCGCTAAAGGCCCGCGCGCATGAACACAAGGACACCGTCCGCATCGGCCGCAGCCACGGCATCCACGCCGAACCGACCACAATGGGCCTGACCTTCGCCCGCTTCTATGCCGAGATGGCCCGCGGTCGCGCGCGCCTGCAGGCCGCGCGCGAGGAGATCGCCACCGGCGCGATCAGCGGCGCGGTGGGCACCTTTGCCAATATCGACCCCGCCGTCGAGGAGCATGTCTGTGCGAAGCTGGGCCTGCGCCCCGAACCGATCAGCACCCAGGTCATCCCGCGCGACCGCCATGCGATGTTCTTTGCCACCCTGGGTGTGATCGCCTCCAGCATCGAGAACATCGCCATCGAGATCCGCCACATGCAGCGCACCGAGGTCCTGGAGGCCGAGGAGTTCTTCAGCCCCGGTCAGAAGGGCTCGTCAGCGATGCCCCACAAGCGCAACCCCGTCCTGACCGAGAACCTGACCGGTCTGGCGCGGCTGGTGCGCATGTCGGTCATCCCCGCGATGGAGAACGTCGCCCTGTGGCACGAGCGCGACATCAGCCATTCCTCGGTCGAGCGCGCGATCGGACCGGACACGACCATCACGCTGGATTTCGCGCTGCACCGCCTGGCGGGCGTGGTCGAGAAGCTGGTGATCTATCCAGAAAACATGCTGCGCAACATGAACCAGTTCAAGGGTCTGGTCATGTCCCAACGGGTGCTGCTGGCCCTGACGCAGGCCGGCGTGTCGCGCGAGGACAGCTATCGCCTTGTTCAGCGCAACGCGATGAAGGTCTGGGAAAAGGGCGCCGATTTCCGCACCGAACTGCTGGCCGATGCCGAGGTGACCGCCGCCCTGACCCCGGACGAGATCAACGAGAAGTTCGATCTGGGCTATCACACCAAGCATGTCGACACGATCTTCGCCCGCGTCTTCGGCGCCGACCCGCTTTAATTTCGGGTCGCCGTCAACCTTGCGTTAAGGCTGTCGTGGCAATCTGCCGTCGGATGCGATGACGGAGGCGGCGATGACGGGCCAGACAGGGCTGAACCAGCGGCAGAAGGCGGCGGTGATCGTGCGCCTTCTGCTGGACGATGACGAGGTCGCGGGACTGGACCGCCTGAACCCCAATGCCCAGACCCTGCTGGCGCAGGAGATGGCGGGGATGGAGCTGATCGACCGCAACACCCGCGACGCCGTCATCACTGAATTCTGCGACCGGCTGGAATCGGTCGGCGTGACCTTTCCGGGCGATCTGGACGGCACGCTTGCCATGCTGGGTGCACGGCTGTCGGACGACAGTTCTGACGCCCTGCGGCGCACCGCGGCGATCACCGGGCAGTCCGACCCCTGGGTGCGCCTGTGCAACCTGCCCAAGGAATCCCTGATCGCGCTGGCGAATGCCGAATCCGTCGAACTGGTGGCGCTGATGCTGTCCAAGCTGCCGGTCGAGGCGGCCTCGGCCACCTTCATCGCCCTGCCCCGCGACCGGGCGCGCGTGGTGGCGCAGGCGATGTCGATGACCTCGGGCGTGACGCCTGCGGCGCTGCGCCGGGTCGGGCTGGTGCTGCTGCAGGCGGCCGAGGCGCTGCCCAAGCCCGCCATCGCCACGCCGGCCTGCGACCGCATGGGCGCGATCCTGAACTTTGCCACCGCCGATCTGCGTGACGACGTGCTGGGCGCGCTGGACGAACGCGACATGGAATTCGCGGATGGCGTGCGCAAGGCGATCTTCATCTTTGCCCATATCCCCACCCGGATCGAACCCCGCGAGGTGCCCAAGATCGTCCGCGAACTGGATCAGACCACGCTGGTCCGCGCCCTGGCCGCACCGGCCGAGGCCGATGCCGCGGCTGCGGAGTTCATCCTGTCGAACCTGTCGCAGCGCATGTCCGACGGCCTGCGAGAGGAGCGGGAGGCCTTGGGCAAACCCCGTCCCAAGGATGTCGAGGAGGCAATGACCGAGGTCATCAGCGCGATCCGCCGTCTGCAGGAGGCGGGTCAGCTGACCCTGAAGATGCCGCAGGACGACGAATAGGGTCTTGGCGCGGGCAGGCCCCCGCGCGATAACCCCGGCGACCGGAGGCGCAGATGACCAACCAGATCGCGATTGCCCTGCTGCTGCTGATCGCCGCGGCCTTTGCCGTGGACCATGTGTGGCTGGACGGACACCTGCCGCTGATGGCCGCGCGAGCAATGGATCGGTTGATAGAGTATCTCAGCTTCTGGCGCTGACGGGCGGGGCTGCTGCCCGTTTCGGCATTTGCATCGCCCCTGCCGCCACGCTACACCACGGGCAACCATCACCTGCTCGAGAGGGATACCCATGGCAGTCAAGGTCGCCATCAACGGCTTCGGCCGGATCGGTCGCAACGTCCTGCGCGCAATCATCGAATCGGGCCGCACCGATATCGAGGTCGTCGCCATCAACGATCTTGGCCCGGTCGAGACCAACGCCCACCTGCTGCGCTATGACAGCGTCCACGGACGCTTTCCGGCACAGGTCACGGTGTCGGACGACAGCATCGACGTGGGCCGCGGCCCGATCAAGGTCACCGCGATCCGCAACCCGGCCGAACTGCCCTGGGGCGATGTCGACGTGATCATGGAATGCACGGGCCTGTTCACCTCCAAGGAGAAGGTGCAGGCGCATCTGTCCACCGGTGCCAAGCGCGTCCTGATCTCGGCCCCGGGCGAGAACGCGGACAAGACCATCGTCTATGGCGTGAACCACGACACGCTGACCAAGGACGACCTGGTCGTCTCGAACGCCAGCTGCACGACGAACTGCCTGTCGCCGGTGGCGAAGGTCCTGAACGACACGATCGGCATCGACCGCGGGTTCATGACCACGATCCACAGCTATACCGGCGATCAGCCGACGCTGGACACGATGCACAAGGACCTGTACCGCGCCCGCGCCGCGGCGCTGTCGATGATCCCGACCTCGACCGGGGCCGCCAAGGCCGTGGGGCTGGTCCTGCCGGAACTGAAGGGCAAGCTGGACGGCGTGGCCATCCGCGTGCCGACGCCCAACGTCTCGGTCGTGGACCTGGTGTTCGAGGCCAGCCGCGACACCTCGGTCGCCGAGATCAACGGCGCCATCAAGGCGGCCGCCGACGGCCCGCTGAAGGGCGTCCTGGGCTATACCGAGGAATCGCTGGTGTCGTCCGACTTCAACCACGACCCGCATTCGTCGATCTTCCACATGGACCAGACCAAGGTCATGGAGGGCCGCATGGTCCGCATCCTGACCTGGTACGACAACGAATGGGGCTTTTCGAACCGCATGTCGGACACGGCCGTGGCGATGGGCAAGCTGATCTGACACCCCCGCCGGACCAAAGGAAAGGGCCCCGTTGCGGGGCCCTTTTTCATGGCAAGACGCCACATTCAGTCGGCATAAATCATCCGCACCGTCATGCCGCCATCGACCACAAAACGCTGGCCCGTCACGAACCCGGCCTCGTCCGAGGCCAGCCACGCGACCAGCCCGGCGATATCTTCGACCCGGCCGACGCGGCCCACGGGATGCTGATTGCGGTCGGCGTCGGAATGGTCCGCATCGCTGCGGTTCGCGGTCTTCTGCCACGGCCCTGTGTCGATCCAGCCGGGCAGGATGCAGTTCGCGCGCACCTTGGGCCCCAGGCTGACCGCCAGCGCATGGGTCATCGCGACCAGCGCGCCCTTGGCCGCGGCATAGGCCTCGGTGTCGGGTTCCGATTGCAGCGCACGGGTCGATGCCATCGTGACGATGCTGCCCCGCGCCTGACGCAGCAGGGGCACCGTCGCGCGGATCACCAGAAACGCCCCGGTCACGTGGCTGTCCTGCCACCGCTGCCAGTCCTCAAGGCTCAGATCCTCGATGGGGCCGCTGACCGGGTCGGCGATGCCCGCATTCGACACCACCAGGTTCAGACCTGCCCCCTTCAGCCAGCCCTGTAGGGCCAGCATTCCCTGCGCCACCTGCCGTTCGTCGCCGACATCGATGGGCAGGGCCAACAGGCCGGGATCGGCCGCGCCGATCTCATCCAGCGCCTCTGCATCCAGATCGAAAACCGCGACGCGCCAGCCGTCTGACCGCAGGCGGGTCACGATGCCCCTGCCGATGCCCTGTGCGCCGCCGGTGATCAGTGCCGTCTTCATCCGCCCGCTCCATCCCGATGTTGCGTCATGGACCAACGGGGCGGATGCACGGCTTGTTCCGCCTCAGCCGGCCTTGACCGCGGACAGGCGCCGGGAATTTGCGCGGGTCCGTCGGGCATAGGGACGCATGCCGGCCGACAGCATGCGTTCGGCGCTGTGCCCACGCATCCCGGCGCTGGCCATCGCGAACAGCGATTCCGATACCGCAGCCTGCTTTTCGGCGACCATGCGGAACGGCTCTCCGGGGGCCTGGACCATCAGGCCCATCATCCCCGCCATGCGCAGCCCGATCACCATGTTCGATTCGATCGCGATCCGCGCGAACTGGGACGCAAGCCGGGCCTGAGCTGCGGGAAGAATCATCGGCATCATCGGGTTCATCGGCGAGGGTCCTTTCGGCTGCCATCACAGGAACTGCCCGGCAAAGCCACATTGCGCCCCATGGCGCAGACACTCAACCGCGACTTTCGGACAGGGTTCCCGAAATCTGAACGCGGCTGCTTGGCAAGACGGTGCTGCCGTGGTTAGAGGCAGCCTCATGACACAGACGCTGACCCTTCGCCGCCCGGACGACTGGCACCTGCATCTGCGCGACGGCGCGATGCTGGCCGCGGTCGCGCCGCATTCCGCGCAATTCGGCCGCGCGATCATCATGCCCAATCTGGTGCCGCCGGTCACGACCGGCGCCCAGGCCGCCGCCTATCGCGACCGCATCCGCGCCGCCCTGCCCCAGGGTGCCGCGCTGGACCCGCAGATGGTGCTGTACCTGACCGACGCGACGGACGCGGCCGATGTCGTGGGCGCGTTCCGGGACGGGATCATCCGCGCGGTCAAGCTGTATCCGGCGGGTGCCACCACGAACAGCGCATCGGGCGTGACCGATTTCGACCGCGTCCAGCCCGTGCTGGAGGCGATGGCCGAGGCCGGCGTGACGCTGTGCGTGCACGGAGAGGTCACCGACCCGTCCGTCGATATCTTCGACCGAGAGGCCGTGTTCATCGACACGGTCCTGGACCCGCTGCGCCGCCGCACGCCTGGGCTGCGCGTTGTGATGGAGCATATCACGACCTCGCAGGGCGTCGATTACGCCCGCGCGGGCGGCGACGACCTGGGCGCGACGATCACCACGCATCACCTGGTCATCAACCGCAATGCCATCCTGGCGGGGGGCATCCGGCCGCATTACTACTGCCTGCCGGTCGCGAAACGCGAATCCCACCGCCTGGCGCTGCGCGAGGCCGCGACCAGCGGAGATGCGCGGTTCTTCCTGGGCACCGACAGCGCGCCGCACACGGACGCGGCGAAGCTTCAGCCCTGCGGCTGCGCGGGCTGCTTCACGGCGCCGAACACCATGTCGATCTTGGCGCAGGTGTTCCAGGACGACGGTGCGCTGGACCGGCTGGAGGCCTTTACCAGCCTGAACGGCGCGGCCTTCTATCGCATGGCGCCGAACGAGGACCGCATCACCCTGACGCGCCGCGACACGGCCGTCGACTATCCGGCGCAGATCACCGCGGGCGACGAGACCGTCACCGTGTTCGACCCCGGTTTCCCGCTGTTCTGGCATCTGGAGGACCAATGAGCCTGACCTTCCCCGCGCGCGACGAGATCGCTCGCCTGACCGCCCGGATGCTGCTGGAAATCAAGGCCGTCGACTTCAACGCCGCCCAGCCTTTCACCTATGCGTCCGGTCTCAAGGGGCCGACCTATGTCGATTGCCGCCGCATCATCAGCTTTCCGCGCGTCCGCGCCACGCTGATGGATTTCATGGCAGCGACGGTCATGCGCGACGCGGGGTTCGAGGCCTTCGACAACGTCGCGGGCGGTGAGACCGCGGGGATCCCCTTCGGCGCGCTGGTCGCCGAACGCTTGGGCCTGCCGATGACCTATGTGCGCAAGAAACCGAAAGGTTACGGCCGCAACGCCCGGATCGAGGGCGTGATGACCGAGGGCCAGCGGGTCCTGCTGGTCGAGGATCTGACCACCGACGGCGGCAGCAAGCTGTCCTTTGTCGACGCGATCCGCGAGACGGGCGCGACCTGCGCGCATACGGCGGTGATCTTCTACTATGGCATCTTTCCGGAGACCACGCAGCGGCTGGCCGATCACGGCGTGGCGCTGCACCACCTGTGCACCTGGTGGGACGTCCTGGCCGAAGCCCGCGCCCAGGGGGCCTTCGACGACGCGACCCTGACCGAGGTCGAGGCCTTCCTGACCGACCCCCGCGCCTGGCAGGCGGCAAACGGCTGATCCGGGGTTATCCCCAACAAACTGCGGCCGGCCCCATGACGCGGCCGGCCGCTTCGGTTTAATCTGGACCGCAACCAACGAAGGGGCAGGCAGACCATGAGCACTCTCACCGTCACCAGCGCGCATTTCATCGTTCCCGGACAGGCCGACGGGCCCGAGGACAAGCAGGCCATCCCCTTTTCGCTGGAGGCGGAGCAGCAGTTGCTGGGCGCGCTGCTGACCAACAACGACGTGTTCGACCGGGTTAGCCAGATCATCAAGTCGGACCATTTCTATCACCCGGTCCATGCCCGCATCTTCGACATCTGCGCCGAACGCATCCGCCGCAACGCGCTGGCCAGCCCCGTCACGATCAAGGCCTTCCTTGAGAACGACGACGGCCTGAAGGAACTGGGCGGCCCGGCCTATCTGGCGCGCATGGCAGCGGCGGCGATCAGCGCCTATGCCGCGCGCGACTATGCCCAGATGATCCGCGAATTCGCCCTGCGGCGCGAGTTGATGACCCTGGGCCAGGACATCGCCGCTCGCGCCGCCACCGTCGAGGTCGGGGACGACGCCGAGGAGCAGATCAAGGCCGCGGAACAGACGCTCTACAAGCTGGGCGAGGCCGGGGTGGCCGAACGCGGGTTCCAGTCCTTCCTCAAGGCCGTGACCGGCGCGGTTCAGGTGGCCAACGCCGCCTATCAGCGCGACGGCAAGCTGTCGGGGATTTCCACCGGGCTGATCGACCTTGACGGCAAGATGGGCGGTCTGAATAATTCGGACCTGATCATCCTGGCCGGCCGCCCGTCGATGGGCAAGACCGCGCTGGCGACCAACATCGCCTTCAACATTGCCAAATCGCACAAGCTGGGCGAAAAGCCTGACGGCACCCAGGGCTCGATCGAGGGCGGCGTTGTCGGCTTCTTCAGCCTCGAGATGTCGGCCGAACAGCTGGCCGCCCGCATCCTGTCCGAGGCCGCCGAGGTGCCGTCCGAACGCATCCGCAGCGGCAACATGGACGAGGGTGAATTCCGCCGCTTCGTCGAGGCCGCGCATGCGCTGCAGAACTGCCCGCTGTTCATCGACGACACGCCCGCCCTGCCCATCAACCAGCTGGCCGCCCGCGCCCGCAAGCTGAAGCGCACGCATGGGCTGGACGTGCTGATCGTGGACTACCTTCAGCTCTTGAAGGCCGCGACCGCCAAGGACAGCCGCGTGAACGAGGTGTCCGAGATCACCCAGGGCCTCAAGGCCGTGGCCAAGGAGCTGAACATCCCCGTCATCGCCCTGTCCCAGCTGTCGCGCCAGGTCGAGAACCGCGAGGACAAGCGCCCGCAGCTGTCGGACCTGCGCGAATCCGGCTCGATCGAGCAGGACGCCGACATCGTGATGTTCGTGTTCCGCGAGGAATACTACAAGGAACGCGAAAAGCCCTCGGACAGCGACCTGGACGCGATGGCCCGCTGGCAGCAGGTGATGGAGAACGTCCATGGCAAGGCCGAGGTGATCCTGGGCAAGCAGCGCCACGGCCCCATCGGCACGGTCGAGCTGGCCTTCGAGGGCCAGTTCACCCGCTTCGGCAACCTTGCCCGCGACCGCCAGAGCCAGTGGGACTGATCCGATGACCCTGCCGGTTCCCGTCGCCACGATCGGCCTGCTGCTGGCCTCGAACATCTTCATGACCGTCGCGTGGTACGGTCACCTCAAGTTCAAGACCGCCCCCCTGGTGACGGTGATCTTCATCAGCTGGGGCATCGCCTTCTTCGAATACCTGATGCAGGTGCCCGCGAACCGCATCGGCTACGGCTATTTCAGCGCCGCTCAGCTCAAGACCATCCAGGAGGTCATCAGCCTCTCGGTCTTCGCGATCTTCTCCTGGGTCTATCTGGGCGAACGGATCGGCTGGCAGCACGGCGTGGGCTTCTCCCTGATCTGCCTCGGCGCCTGGTTCATCTTCCACGACTTCGGCTGATCGCGGGGGTGGCCCGGAGGGGGCGCCGCCCCCGCCGGCGGGGGGTCCGGGGGGCCGGCCCCCCGGCTCGCTGCGCGGGACGCAATCCATCTGGCGCATCCCCCCGCAGCCGCGCTATTGATTTCGCGCGGAGGTTTTGCAGATCGTGCATTCCGCCCCTCGAAAGGTCCGACCATGCGCACGCCCCCCCATCTTCTGACCCTTGTCGCCCTGTCCGGGGTGTCCGCGCTGTCGATGAACGTGTTCCTGCCCTCGCTGCCCGGCATGGCGCGCGATTTCCAGGTCGATTACGGCGTGATGCAGCTGTCGGTCTCGGCCTATATCGGGGCCAGCGCGGTCCTTCAGCTGCTGGGTGGCCCGCTCAGCGACCGCTTTGGCCGCCGGCCCGTGGTCATTTGGGGGCTGATCGGCTTCCTGCTGGCCACCGTCGGTACGCTGCTGGCCACCACGGCCACCACCTTCCTGGTCTTCCGGCTGGCGCAGTCGGTTATCACCGTCTGCATGCTGGTCCCCCGCGCCGTGATCCGCGACCTCTATGACGGCGATCGCGCCGCCTCGATGCTGGGCTACGTCACGATGGGCATGGCCATCGTGCCGATGATGGCCCCCGTCTTCGGCGGCGTCCTGGACGAGTTGTTCGGCTGGCAGGCCAACTTCGCCGTCATGGGCCTTCTGGGCATCGCCGTCCTGGCGCTGGCCTATCGCGACATGGGTGAGACGGTCCGCGGCGGCGGGATGAGCCTGCGCGCCCAGATGGTCAACTATCCGATCCTTGCCCGATCGCATCGGTTCTGGGGCTATTGCCTGGCCGCGACCCTGTCGTCGGGGGCGTTCTTCGCCTATCTGGGAGGCGCGCCCTTCGTCGGGGAACAGGTCTTCGGCCTGACCCCCGCCCAGGTGGGCTACTGGTTCGCGGCGCCCTCGATCGGGTATCTGCTGGGCAACTTCCTGTCGGCGCGCTTCTCTCCGGTGATGGGCCTGAACCGGATGATCCTGATCGGCGCGGTCATCTGCCTCGTCGCGCTGTCGGCCGCGCTGCTGGTCGACCTGTCGGGCGTGGTGCACCCGCTTGTCTTCTTCGGCGCCATCGCGCTGATGGGGCTGGGCAACGGCATGGTCCTGCCCAACGCCAATGCCGGCATGATGAGCGTGCGCCCCGAACTGGCCGGGACCGCGTCGGGCCTGGGCGGCGCCCTGGCCGTGGCCGGCGGCGCAGCGCTTTCGGCGCTGGCGGGCGCGCTGCTGCAACCGGGCAGCGGCGCCACGCCCCTGCTGGCGATAATGTGTGCCTCCGCCCTGGGCGGGCTGCTGGCGATCACCTGGGTGCTGCGCCGCGAACGTCAGCTGGCCCTGCAGGGCTGAACCCCTTGCCCGACCGCCTTTGCAACCGCTAGAACCGGCTTTGCAAACGGGGGACGGGACGTGGCGACACAAAAGATCTATGCCGGCAGCGCGCTGCGCGAAACCCGCGCCCGCGCCGCCCTAACCCAACGCCGCTTTGCCGAAAAGCTGGGCGTGTCCCTGCCCTATCTGTCCCAGATGGAGAACAACCACCGCCCCATCAGCGCGGGCGTCCTGCTGCGCCTGGCGCAGGAATTCGGCGTCGACCTGACCACCCTAGCGGCAGGCGATGCCGAACGGATGGTCATCGACATGCAGGAGGCCCTGGCCGACCCGCTGTTCGATGCAGCACCCCCTTTGGCCGACCTGCGCCTGGCCGCGACCAATGCCCCGGTGCTGGCCCGCGCCTTCCTGGACCTGTACCGCGCCCATCGCGAAGGCCAGGAACGCCTGGCCGCCTTGGACGAGGCGATCGGCGCCGCCAGCCAGAACAGCCTGTCGACCCCATGGGAAGAAGTTCGTGACTTTTTCCACTATTGCGACAACTACATCGACGCCGTCGACCGTGCGGCCGAACGCTTTGCCTGCCCCGACGGGCGGCGGGGCGACCTATGGGCGATGGCGGTTGCAGCCCTGGCCGCCAAGGGCATCCGTGTCCAGCTGACCGAGCTGCCTGCCAACGCGGTCTTCCGCCGCGACGGCGAGCAGCTGCTGGTCAATGCCGCGGCCGAGGCGCCGACCCGCCTGTTCCAGCTGCTGCATCTGGTGGCCCTGGAACGCCAGTCCGACCTGCTGGAGGCGACCCTGGACCTGGCACGCTTTCGCAGCCCCACCGCCCGCCAGATCGCCCGCCTTGGCATGGCCAACTATTTTGCCGGCGCCGCGCTGATGCCCTATCGCGCGTTCATGGCCGCGGCGCAGGCCGAACGCCACGACCTGGAACGGCTGTCGCACCTGTTCGACGCGTCGCTGGAACAGGTCGCGCATCGGCTGTCCACGCTGCAGCGGCCGGGCGCCAAGGGGGTGCCGTTCTTCTTCGTGCGCGTCGATCAGGCGGGCACGATCACCAAGCGCCATTCCGCGACCCGCCTGCAATTCGCCCGCTTTGGCGGTGCCTGCCCGCTGTGGAACGTCCATCAGGCGTTCGAGCAGCCCGGCCGCTTCCTGCGCCAGCTGGCAGAGACGCCGGACGGGGTCCGCTACCTGCTGCTGGCACGCGATGTCTCGAAGCATGCGGGCGCCTTCAATGCGCCGGTCCGCCGATTTGCTATCGGGTTGGGGGTCGAGGTCGCGCATGCGGGCGGGCTGGTCTATGCCGACGGGCTGGACCTGACCAAGCCGCGCGCCTATCAGCCCATCGGGATCTCGTGCCGGATCTGCCCGCGCCCGGACTGCCATCAGCGGTCGGTCCCGCCGATCGACCGACCGCTGCGAATCCCCGCGGATCGTGATGGCCCCCTGCCCTATGAAATCACTTAGGTTTCTCGCCCCCAGGTTGCGCTATTGGCGGATCCTTGCCGATAAAGGCAGGGTTCCGCCAATGCGGGGAACCAGACCGTAGGGTCTTGTTGCCAAGAAGGCACAGCTGCTGTTTACCCGTGACCGAACGGAACAACCCGCCGAACTGCTGACAACGGCGTGCCTTCGAGGGACAGTATCTGACAATGACGGTGATGGATCGACTGAACGCGTCGCTGGAAAAGTGGCTGCCGGAGCAACGCCTTTTCCTCCGCTCGGATGATACGACACGCTTTGTCCGACTGCGCCCCGTGACCCAGATGGTCGGCATCAGCGGCATCACGCTGGTCTTCGGCTGGACGCTGGTGGCCAGTTCCTTCCTGGTCATCGACGCCGTCAGCTCGGGCAACACCCGCGAACAGATCCAGCGCAGCCAGGCCGCCTTCGAGGAACGCCTGGCCGAGCTGCAGGCCGAACGCGACGCCCGCGCCGCCGAGGCGCTGGCCGCGCAATCGCGCTTTGCCGTGGCGCTGGACCAGGTCTCGCAGATGCAGTCGCAGCTCCTCTCCTCCGAGGAGAGCCGCCGCGAGATGGAGACCGGCCTGGCTGCCGTCCAGTCCACGCTGCGCGACACGCTGGCCGATCGCGACACCGCCGTCGCCGCCGCCGATGCGGGCACGACCCCCGCCCCCGACCGGACCGAGGAATTCTCGGTCGCGCTGGACATCCTGTCGGGAGAGCTGCGCAGTTCGGCCGACCAGCGGTCCGAAGCCGTCGAGGAGGCCGAGGCCGCCAAGCTGACCGCACAGGAACTGACCGTCGAGCGCGACCAGATCCTGGCCCGCAACGACGAGATCCTGACTCAGCTGGAGGACGCCGTGACCGTGTCCGTGGCCCCCCTGGACGAGGTCTTCCGCAATGTCGGCATGAACCCGGACGAGGTTCTGCGCACCATCCGCAGCGGCTATTCCGGGCAGGGCGGACCGCTGACGCCGATGTCCTATTCGACCCGCGGCAACGCGGCGCTGACCGACACCGAACTGAAGGCCCGCCAGATCATCGTCACGCTGGACCAGATGAACACCTATCGCATCGCGATCGAGAAGCTGCCGCTGGCCATGCCGGTCACCGACAACTTCCGCTATACCTCGGGCTTCGGCCGCCGGTGGGGTCGCATGCACGAGGGCATCGACATGGCCGGTCCCGTCGGCACGCCGATCCACGTCACGGGCGACGGGGTCGTGACCTTTGCCGGGCGCAGCGGCGCCTATGGCAACCTGATCAAGATCCGCCACGAGCTGGGCACCGAGACCCGCTATGCCCACCTGAGCCGCATCCATGTAAAAGTTGGCGATCGGGTGTCGCAAGGCGACCGGATCGGTGATATGGGGAATACCGGACGCTCGACCGGGCCGCATCTGCATTACGAAGTGCGCATGAACGGTCGGGCCGTGGACCCGATGAGCTTCATCAAGGCAGCAGACAATGTTCAGTAAGACCCGCGTGACCGAGACCCGCCCGACCCCCGACGCAGCCCCGCAGGCGGCCCCCGTCGCGCCCGAGCGCAGCACCCCCGAGGCGCAGGCACCGGCCTCCGCACCCCGTGCGCGCGTGGCACCCTCGGTCCTGTCGGCGGACCTGACGGTGACGGGCAACATCAAGACGCAGGGCGACATCCAGATCGAGGGCACGGTCGAAGGCGACATCCGCGCCCATCAGCTGACCATCGGCGAAACCGCCACCATCAAGGGCGAGATCGTCGGCGACGACGTCATCGTCAACGGTCGCGTCATCGGTCGCGTGCGCGGCCTCAAGGTCCGCCTGACCGCCACCGCGCGGGTCGAGGGCGACATCATCCACAAGACCATCGCCATCGAATCGGGCGCCCATTTCGAGGGTTCGGTCCAGCGCCAGGAAGACCCGCTGAACAACGGCGGCACCAAGAAGCTGGCCCCGCCGACCGAGTGATCGGCCCCTGCCACCCGTCTCGACAAGGCCCGCGTTTCGCGGGCCTTTTTCATGGATTGCGGTCCCCCTGCGATGCGGGTCCAATGCGCGCGAACCGCGGAACGGCGACGGGTGCCCATGCGGGCGGGCCCGTCACGGGATAGGCGATCACGGGAGAAAATGATGAGAAGCATTCTGATCACGGGCGCCGGCAGCGGCATCGGGCAGGCCACGGCGCGGCTGTTCCTGGACCGCGGCTGGCGCGTGGGGCTGGTCGGGCGCAGGCCCGAACCCCTGCACCAGACCGCCGACGGGCATGACGGCGCGCTGGTCCTGCCCTGCGACATCACCGACGACGCCGCGGTCGAGGCGGCATTCGCGCAGGCCGTCCGCAGCTGGGGCCGCCTGGATGTCCTGTTCAACAATGCCGGACGCGCCGCCCCGCTGGCCGATCCCGACCATCTGTCGCCGGACGATTTCCGTGACGTGATTGCGACCAATGTGACGGGCATGTTCCTCTGCGCGCGCGCGGCCTTTGCGGCAATGCGGGCGCAGTCGCCCCAGGGCGGGCGGATCATCAACAACGGCTCGGTCGCGGCCCATGCGCCGCGGGCGGGGTCGGTCGCCTATACGATGTCCAAGCATGCCGTGACCGGCCTGACGCGCAGCCTGTCGCTGGACGGGCGCGCGGTGAACATCGCCTGCGGCCAGATCGACGTGGGCAATGCCGCGACGCAGTTGCTGCGCGAGGCCGCCGCCCGCGATCCCGATGCCGAACCGGTGATCGACGTCGCCACCGTGGCCGATGCCGTCTGGCACATGGCAACGCTGCCCCAGGGCGCGAATGTTCAGTTCATGACGCTGATGGCGACCAACATGCCCTTCATCGGGCGCGGCTAGCCATAGCGGCGCAGCAGCGCGTCCGCGACCGGGGGGGTGACGAATTTCGACACGTCCCCGCCCAGGCGCGCGATCTCCTTGACCAGCTTGGAGGCGATGGCCTGGCGCCGGGCGTCGGCCATCATGAAGACGGTCTCGATGCTGCTGTCCAGGGCACGGTTCATGCCGACCATCTGGAATTCGTATTCGAAATCGGCCACCGCGCGCAGGCCGCGCACGATGATGCTGGCACCCACGTCGCGGGCACAGTCGATCAGCAGGTTCTCGAACGGGTGGACGACGATCTCTCCGCCGGTCTTGGCGACGATGGCGTCGCATTCGGCCTGGACCATGGCCACGCGCGCCTCCAGGTCGAACAGCGGGCCCTTGTCGCGGTTGATCGCGACGCCGATCACCAGACGGTCGACCAGCGCCATCGCCCGCTGGATGATGTCGATATGTCCAAGCGTGATCGGATCGAAGGTTCCGGGATAAAGGCCGATGCGCATGGATGTCGCGTCCTTGGGGTCATGGTCCTGACCCCAAGGCAAACCGCATTTGACCCCGGATTGCAAGATCGTGAACGGCTGCGACGATGCGTCAGCTGCCCATGATCATCCCGGTCAGGGCTTCCTTTTCGGCCGCCAGCTCCTTCAGGCGCCCGCTGACCGCATCGCCGATCGAGATCACGCCCAGCATGTCGCCCTGACCGTCCACCACCGGCATGTGGCGGAACCGCCCCTGGGTCATGCGCTCCAGGATGGTCAGCGCGTCCTCTCCGGTGGTGCAGGTCTGGACCTGGGTGGTCATCACGCCGCTGACGGGTTGGGACAGCACGTCAGGTCCGTGTTTGCCCAGCTGACGGACGATGTCGCGTTCGGACAGGATGCCTTCGGGCCTCCGGCCATCGGTGGACACGACCACCGCGCCGATGCGCTTTTCGGCCAGCAGCGTCGCGGCCTCGCCCAGGGTGGTGGTCGGCGCGATGGTCACGATCGTCGCGGAATCGATCCACGGCTTGGCATTGTCGGACTTCATCGACAGCAACTGTTTGACCAGCATCACGGGCCTCCCTCGGACTTGTTCCCCTTCATCATTTTCGCCAAATCGGTTCGCGTCAAGTGCGACCATCGGGGGCCGCGGAAAGCTGCCCCTCCAGTCGGGCGACCTCGGTGCGGATGCCTTGGGCCACCGCCTCGGCCAGCAGGGTCAGCCGGCGCGAGGCGCGGTCGTCGGCATGCCGGATCAGCCAGAAGCTGCGTTTCAGCGCGATGCGTCCGGTCAGCACGCGGCGCACCCCCGGGGCAAAGGGGATCGCGAAATCATGCACGATGCCAAGGCCCGCCCCGGCGCGCACGGCCTGCATCTGCACCGCCACGGAATTGCTGCTGATCTGGGCCGCCTCGACCCCCGTCGCGGACAGATAGTCCAGCTCGCGGTCGAAGATCATGTCGGGGATATAGCTGATCATCCGATGTCCGCGCAGATCCTCCAGCCGGTCCAGCGGCGGGTGGCGCGACAGGTAGTCGTCATGCCCCGCCAGGTGCAGATGATAGTCGACCAGCCGCTGGACCATCAGCCGCCCCGTGTCGGGCGGCGACACGGCGATGGCCATGTCGGCCTCGCGCCGGGTCAGGTTCACGACGCGCGGCAGGGCCACGATCTGGATCTCCAGCCCCGGATGGGCGGCGCACAGGTCGCGCGCGACCTGCGGCAGCAGATAGTTCGCGCAGCCGTCGGGCGCCCCGATGCGCAACTGTCCCGACAGGCCCGCATCCCCGCTGACGGCCTCGGCTGCGGCGGTGGCGGCGCGTTCGGCGGCCTCGGCCGGGGCCATCAGGCGCGACCCTTCGGCGGTCAGCTGATAGCCGCCGGGCGTCTTGAGAAACAGCGCCGCCCCGACCGACGCCTCCAGCCGCGCGATGCGGCGGCCGACGGTCGATGCGTCCATCGCCAGCCTGCGCCCGGCGCCCGACAGGCTCTCGGCCCGCGCGACGGCCAGAAAGATGCGCAGATCATCCCAATCCATCGCCGTCCTTTGCAAAAACGCAAAACCCTTTTGCCAGCATTCCCCTTTCTTCCGCAAATCCGCAAGACTAGGCTGCGCCCAACAGTTGCAGGAGGACGCGATGAAAGAGATACATCACTGGATCGACGGCAAGGAATACAAGGGCACCTCTGGCCGGTTTTCCGACGTCTACAACCCCGCCACGGGCGAGGTTCAGGCCCGCCTGTCGCTGATCACCAAGGCCGAGATGGACGACGCCATCGCCCGCGCCGCCAAGGCCCAGATCGCATGGGGCGCCACCAATCCGCAGCGCCGCGCCCGCGTGATGATGGCCTTTGTCGGCCTGATCAACCGCGACATGGACAAGCTGGCCGAGGCCCTGTCCAGCGAACACGGCAAGACCTTCCCCGACGCCAAGGGCGACATCCAGCGCGGGCTGGAGGTGATCGAGTTCTGCATCGGCGCGCCGCATCTGCTGAAGGGCGAGTTCACCGACAGCGCCGGCCCCGGCATCGACATGTATTCCATGCGCCAGCCCCTGGGCGTGGTCGCGGGCATCACGCCCTTCAACTTTCCGGCCATGATCCCGCTGTGGAAGATGGGCCCGGCGCTCTCCGCCGGCAACGCGATGATCCTGAAACCCTCCGAGCGTGACCCCTCGGTGCCGCTGATGCTGGCCAAGCTGCTGCAGGAGGCGGGCCTGCCCGACGGCGTGCTGCAGGTGGTGAACGGCGACAAGGAATCGGTCGACGCGATCCTGGACAGCGAGGTCATCCAGGCCGTGGGCTTTGTCGGCTCGACCCCGATCGCGCAGTACATCTATGAACGCGCCGCCGCGACCGGCAAGCGCGCGCAGTGCTTCGGCGGTGCCAAGAACCACATGATCATCATGCCCGACGCCGACTTGGACCAGGCCGCGGATGCGCTGGTCGGCGCGGGCTACGGCGCGGCAGGCGAACGCTGCATGGCGATCTCGGTCGCGGTGCCGGTGGGCGAGAAGACCGCCGACGCGCTGATCGAGAAGCTGATCCCCCGGATCGAGAAGCTGAAGGTCGGTCCCTGGACCGCCGGCAACGACATCGACTACGGCCCGGTCGTGACCAAGGCCGCCAAGGAGAACATCCTGCGCCTGGTGCAGTCGGGCGTGGATCAGGGCGCCGACCTGGTCGTCGACGGCCGCGACTTCAACCTGCAGGGCTATGAGGACGGCTTCTTCGTCGGACCCCACCTCTTCGACCGCGTGACCCCGGACATGGACATCTACAAGACCGAGATCTTCGGCCCGGTCCTCTCCACCGTCCGCGCCGCAACCTATGAGGACGCGATCAAGCTGGCCCTGGACCACGAATACGGCAACGGCACCGCGATCTATACCCGCGACGGCGACACGGCGCGCGACTTCGCGAACCGCATCAACATCGGCATGGTGGGCATCAACGTGCCGATCCCGGTGCCGCTGGCCTATCACACCTTCGGCGGCTGGAAGAAATCGGGCTTCGGCGACCTGAACCAGCACGGCCCCGATGCGTTCCGCTTCTATACGCGGACCAAGACCGTGACGGCGCGCTGGCCGTCGGGGATCAAGGAAGGCGGAGAGTTCAACTTCAAGGCCATGGACTGACGCCGGAGCCAGTCCTCCCGATGCGGGGGGCGCTGCGCGGGGGGTCCGGGGGGGCAGCCAGCCCCCCGGCACGTCGCGGGACGCAAGCCCGGCGCGTCCATGGCAACCAGGACGGACCCATGACGACCGATCGCGACCTCACCCCCGACTTCACCTTGGGCATCGAGGAGGAATATCTCCTCGTCGATGCCGAAACCCTTCAGCTGGCCGCGGCGCCCGAGGCGCTGATGCAGGCGCTCAAGGCCGATCTGGGCGAGCAGGTCAGCCCCGAATTCCTGCGCTGCCAGGTCGAGATCGGCACCCCGGTCAGCGCCGACATCCGCGCCGCGGGCGATCATCTGCGCCATCTGCGCGGCACCGTTGCCCGGCGCGCTGCCGAACATGGACTGGCGCCCATCTCGGCATCCTGTCACCCGCAGGCCGACTGGCGCGAACAGGATCATACCGACAAGGACCGCTACAACCAGCTGTCGCGCGACATGGGCGGCGTGGCACGGCGCATGCTGATCTGCGGCATGCATGTCCATGTGGGCATCCCCGACCCCGCGCAGCGCATCGACCTGATGAACCAGCTAGCCTATTTCCTGCCGCATCTGCTGGCCCTCTCCGCCTCCAGCCCCTTCTGGATGGGCGAGGATTCGGGCCTTGCCTCGTACCGCACCACGGTCTTCGGCGACATGCCCCGCACCGGCCTGCCGCCGCAGATGGGCAGTTGGGACGAGTTCGAACGCTCGGTCCAGGCCCTGACCGACCTGGGCATCATCGAGGACAGCAGCAAGATCTGGTGGGACCTGCGCCCCAGCAGCAAATACCCCACGCTGGAGACCCGCATCTGCGACGCCTGCCCGCGGATCGAGGATGCGCTGACCCTGGCTGCCCTGATCCAGACCACCTTGCGCATGTTGTGGCGCCTGTCGCGCGCCAATCAGCGCTGGCGGCAATACGAGCCCTTCCTGCTGGCCGAGAACCGCTGGCGCGCGCTGCGCTATGGCACCACCGAGGGTCTGATCGATTTCGGCGCGGGGCGGATCATCCCGTTCGACCAGATCGCCGACGACTGGCTGGGCCTGATTGCGCAGGATGCCGACGCGCTGGACTGTCAGCCCCATGTGGCCCGCCTGCGCGAGATGGTGGCGCATGGCACCGCGGCCGAGGCGCAGCGCGCCGTCCATGCCCGCGCGCGTCAGGCCGGGGCCGACCCCGACGACGCGCTGCGCGCCGTCACCCGCCATCTGGTGCAGGAGTTCACCCGCGACCTGTAACCGCTTGCAACACTGTCGCAACATCTGGCAATTAAACAGATGTTCAATTCAGACCGGTCCGGGGAGGGGCTGCCGATGGATTTCGCACTGACCGAGGAACAGCAGGCCATCTTCGACATGGCCCGTGATTTCGGGGCCGACCGCATCGCGCCCCACGCGCAGGACTGGGAACGTCAGGGCACCATCCCGCGCGACCTCTGGCCCGACGTGGCGGCCCTGGGCCTGGGCGGCATCTTCGTCTCCGAGGATCACGGCGGCACGGGGCTGTCGCGCCTGGACGGCACGCTGGTCTTCGAGGCGCTGTCGATGGCCTGCCCCTCGGTCGCGTCCTTCCTGTCGATCCACAACATGTGCGGCGGCATGATCGATAAATTCGGCAGCGATCAGGCCCGCGACCGCTGGCTGCCCGACCTGTGTTCGATGACCCGCATCTTCAGCTATTGCCTGACCGAACCGGGTTCCGGGTCGGACGCGGCCGCCCTGCGCACCCGCGCCGACCGCGACGATCAGGGCTGGCGGCTGAACGGGACCAAGGCCTTCATCAGCGGCGGCGGCTATAGCGACGTCTATGTCGCCATGGTCCGCAGCGGCGGCGACGGCCCCAAGGGCATCAGCACCGTCATCGTGGAGAACGGCACGCCGGGCCTCTCCTTCGGGGGGCTTGAGGACAAGATGGGCTGGCGGTCCCAGCCCACGACCCAGGTCCAGTTCGATGACTGCATCCTGCCCGCCGACAACCTGCTGGGCGAGGAAGGCCGCGGCTTCAGCTATGCCATGGCCGGGCTGGACGGCGGGCGCCTGAACATCGCCGCAGCCGCCCTGGGCGGCGCGCAATCGGCGCTGGACCGGACGCTGGCCTATATGGGGGACCGCAAGGCCTTCGGCAAATCGCTGGACCAGTTCCAGGCCCTGCAGTTCCGCCTGGCCGAGATGGAGACCGCCCTGCAATCGGCCCGCATCTTCCTGCGCCAAGCGGCGTGGATGCTGGATCAGGGCGCGCCGGACGCGACCAAGTTCTGCGCCATGGCCAAGCTGCACGTCACCGATCGCGCCTTCGAGGTCGCCAACCAATGCCTGCAGCTGCACGGCGGATACGGCTATCTGGCCGATTACGGCATCGAGAAGATCGTGCGCGACCTGCGCGTCCACCAGATCCTGGAGGGCACGAACGAGATCATGCGCCTGATCATCAGCCGCGCCCTTTTGGCGGAAAGGGCCTGACATGGACGACCTGACCATCTACACCGCCGGGCGCGCCGGGCGCATCACCTTCACCCGGCCCAAGGCGCTGAACGCCCTGACCCATGCCATGGCCCGCGCCATCCACGACGCCTTGGACAATTGGCGCGACGATCCTGCTGTCGCGCTGGTCATCATCGATGCCGAAGGGGACCGCGCCTTCTGCGCCGGGGGCGACATCGCCGCCGTCTATCACGCGGCCCGCGCGGGCGATCACCAGGTCGGGCGCGACTTCTTTCGCGACGAATACCGCATGAATGCGGCCATCGCCGATTTTCCCAAGCCCATCGTGGCTTTCATGCAAGGGTTCGTCATGGGCGGCGGCGTGGGGGTGGGCGGTCATGCCAGCCACCGGATCGTCGGCGACACGACGCGCATCGCGATGCCCGAAAGCGGCATCGGCCTGATCCCCGACGTGGGCGGCACCTGGCTGCTGGGTCGCGCGCCGGGGCGGATCGGTGAATACCTGGCGATGACCGGGGGTCGGATGACGGCAGGCGACGCGATCCATGCCGGCTTTGCGGACATGTATATTCCCGAAGCGGACTGGCCGGGCCTGATCGCCATGCTGGAGGACAGCGGCGACGTGACCGGCCTGCGCGGCCACCCTGCCCCCGCGGCGACGCTGGACCGGCGCGACCTGTCCGCCTTTGGTGGCCGCACCCTGGCCGATATCACCGCCGCGTTGCAGGAGGCGGGCGACGACGAATCGCTGGAGGCGCTGCGGCGCAATTCGCCGCTGTCGATGGCGGCGGGGCTGGCGATGGTGCGTGCGGCCCGCGGCGACGACTGCATGCAGCAGTCGCTGTCGCGCGAATACCGCTTTACCGCCCGCGCCACGGCCGAAAGCGATTTCCTGGAGGGCGTGCGCGCCCAGATCATCGACAAGGATCGCAAGCCCGTCTGGCGCCGGGACGCGTCCGATGACACGCTGCGCGCGATGCTGGCCCCGCTCGGGGATGACGAACTGCAATGGGAGACTGCAGAATGAAGATCGGCTTCATCGGACTGGGCAATATGGGCGCGCCCATGGCCGCCAACCTGGCCGCCGCGGGCCATCAGGTCACGGGTTTCGACACCGCAGCCCCCGCCCCTGCGGGCGTGACCCTCGCCGCCAGCGCGACCGAGGCGGTGTCGGGCGCGGATGTGGTCTTCACCATGCTGCCCAATGGCCAGATCCTGCGCGACGTGGCCGGCCAGATAATCCCCGCCATGCAGCAGGGCGCGGTCCTGTGCGACTGCTCCACCGTCGACGTGGACAGCGCGCGCGCCGTGGCGCAGGCGGCCCGCGCGGCGGGGCTGGGGGCGCTGGACGCGCCCGTCTCGGGCGGCACCGGCGGCGCACAGGCCGGCACGCTGACCTTCATGGTGGGTGGCGCCGAAGCCGATTTCGCCACCGTCCAGCCGCTGTTCGCGGTCATGGGCCAGAAGGCCGTCCATTGCGGCGACAGCGGCGCCGGACAGGCGGCCAAGATCTGCAACAACATGATCCTGGGCGTCACCATGATCGCCACCTGCGAAGCCTTTGCCTTGGCCGACAAGCTGGGGCTGGACCGCCAGAAGATGTTCGACGTCGTGTCGACCAGTTCGGGCTATAGCTGGTCGATGAACGCCTATTGCCCGGCGCCGGGCGTGGGCCCTGTCAGCCCCGCGGACAACGGCTACAAGCCCGGCTTTGCCGCCGAACTGATGCTCAAGGATCTTGGCCTGTCCCAGCAGGCGGCCGAATCGGTTGGCGCGCAGACCCCGATGGGGGCGTTGGCGCATCAACAATATGACGACTTCGTCACCCGCGAAGACGGCCGGGGACAGGATTTTTCGGCCATGCTGCCCCGATTTACGGCGCGGAACGGTTGATCGGAACGGGTTGTTAACCCCTGCCGTGGTGATATGCGGTGGCGAGCCTGCGAACGGGGTGCAGCCATCATGGACCGGATCTTGCGACGTCTCTCCACCGCCCTGCTGATCGGCGCATGCGCGCTGGTCCCTCAGGACGGCTTTGCCCAGCAGCGCCCCACTGTCGGTGAGGTGCCGGCGCCCGAGCAGGTTCGCCAGATCGACAAGCCCGGCGCCGTGGGCCTTGGGCCGCAGCTGCCGGGCAGCGTCTATGCCGTCGTATCGGGCCATCTGGTCCGCATCCAGATCGGCAGCGGCAAGATCCTGTCGATCCTGCGGCCCCTGCCCGACTGAACGTGGCAGTTCCGCATCGGCATGCCTGCCATGCGGCGTCGCAGCGGAACCCGTCAGGCAATCCCGGGTTGACCGGTTGTAACTGATCCGAGGATATGATGACGCCGCTGCACCCCCTTGCCGCCGTGGCGGCCGGGACAATGCTCGGCCTCGCCGCCCTGACCGCCCCCAACACCACGCCGACCCGCGGCCTGCAGGCTGTGCCGGCATGTACGACGGAATGTCTGGGCGGGCATGCGACCATGCCGATGGTCGGTGACAGCGTTCAGGAGGACCAACTGCATCGTGTCAGCGCACCGGGCCGCTATGGCCTGTCTCAGGCGCCCGATGGCGACACCTATGCCGTGGTCGGTGGCCATCTGGTACGGATCGATGCCGAAGACGGGCGTATCCTGTCGGTGCTGCGACCCGCACCGCGGATCCTGGACTAACCGTCCAACAAGGCGCGCGCAGCCTCGGTCGCAGCGTCGGTGACACGGTCGCCCGACAGCATGCGCGCGATCTCGGCCACGCGCTCGGGTTGGGGCAGCGGCGTGACGGTGGAGGTGGTCATCCCGTCCGTCACCGATTTTGACACACGGAAATGCACCGCGCCCAAGGCCGCGACTTGCGGCGAATGGGTGATGACCAGCACCTGCGCACCATCCGCAAGATTTTGCAGACGGCGACCGACGGCATCGGCGGTGGCCCCGCCGACCCCGCGATCGATCTCATCAAAGATCATGACCAGCGCGTCATTCCCCCGCGCCAGACAGACCTTCAGCGCCAGCAGAAAGCGGGACAGTTCGCCACCGGAGGCGATCTTGTCCAACGGCCCCGACGGCGCGCCCGGGTTGGTCGCCACCGTGAACGCGACGGTATCGCGCCCGTCCGGCCCAGGTTCGGCGGGCGATACGACGGTGCGAAAGACCGCACGTTCCATCTTCAGCGGCACCAGTTCAGCGGTCACGGCCCGGTCCAACCGGGTCGCGGCCTCAGTGCGGGCGGCGGTCAGCGCATCGGCCGCGGCATCATAGTCCGCCTGAGCGTCCCGCGCGGCACGGCGCAAGTCGCCCATCCGCGCCTCGCTGGCGTCCAGACGCTCCAGCCGGTCGCGCAACTGCTGCGCCAGCCCGGCCAGATCGTCGGGCAGGATGTCATGCTTTCGCGCCAAGGCACGCAGCGCGAACAGACGCTCCTCGGTCGATTCCAGCGCGTGCGGATCGAAATCCAGCGCGGCCAGCGTGTCCTCGACCCCGCGGGTGGCCTCGCCCAGCTCGATCAGCGCGCGTGACAGGGCGGCCAGGGGCTCGTCCAGTCGACCTTCGGCCTGCTCTGATGCGCCCTCCAACCAGCGCGCGGCGTCGACCATCGCGCCTTCGGCACCGTCTCCCGCCAGCATCTGCAGAGCGCGCGCCACGTCATCCCGGATGCGCTCTGCGCCCTGCATGGCGCGGCGCGCGATATCCAGGCGCTGTTCCTCGCCGGGTTCGGGGGCCAGCTTGTCCAGTTCCGCCACGGCGTGGCGCAGAAACTCTTCTTCCTGCCGGGCGGCGGCCAACGCGGCCTCGGCCTCTGCCAGCGCCCGGTCCGCATCGCGGCGTGCGGCCCAGGTGCGGCGGACCGCCGACAGGTCCATCGCGCCGAACGCGTCCAGCAGGGTGCGATGCCCGCGCGGATTCAACAGCCCGCGGTCGTCATGCTGCCCGTGCAGCTCGACCAGGACCTCGGACAGCTGCCGCAGAACCTCGCCCGACACCCGGCGGTCATTGACCCAGCCCGTCTTGCGCCCATCCAGCGTGTTCACGCGGCGCAGGATCAGTTCGTCGTCATCGATCGTGATCCCGGCCTCGGCCAGCAGGGCGCGGGCGGGATGAACCTCCGGCAGGTCGAACACCGCCTGAACCTCGCCCTGCGCCGCCCCCTGGCGGACCAGCTCGGCGCGGCTGCGCCAGCCCAGGACGAACCCCAGGCAATCCAGCAGGATCGACTTGCCTGCGCCGGTCTCTCCGGTCAGCACATTCAGGCCGGGGCCGAACGACAGCTCCAGCCGGTCGATCAGCAGCATGTCGCGGATGTCCAGCGATCTCAGCATGGGCCACGGCCCCTGCGCACGGCCTGCATTACAGCCAGCGTCCCTGGATGGTCTGGCGATAGACGTTGGTCAGCCAGCTGTCACCGCGCACCTCGGCCGACAGGCCGCGGCCGCGCAGCTGCCGGAACGCGTCGTCATAGAAGGGCGAGGACTGGAAGTTGTGTCCCAGGATGGCGCCCGCCGTCTGCGCCTCGTCCAGCAGTCCAAGGGCCAGATAGGCCTCGACCAGACGCAGCAGCGCCTCGGGGGTCTGGGTGGTCGTCTGGAACTCTTCGACCACCACGCGGAACCGGTTCACCGACGCCGCGTAATGCCCCTGCTTCAGGTAATAACGCCCGATCTCCATTTCCTTGGCGGCCAGATGATCGAACGCCAAGTCGAACTTCAGGATCGAACTACGGGCATATTCGCTGTCGGGATACTGCTCGATCACCGTCCGCAGCCCCTGCAGTGCCTGGAAGGTCAGGCCCTGATCGCGCCCGACGTCGTCGATCTGATCGTAATAGGACAGCGCCAGCAGATACTGCGCATAGGCGGCATCCTCATCGGTCGGATAGGTGTCCAGGAACCGCTGCGCCGCGCCGCGGGCCTCTTCGTAATTGCCCGCCTTGTGGTTGCCATAGGCCTGCATGATCAGCGCACGCTTGGCCCATTCGGAATAGGGATAAAGCCGCTCGATCTCGCTAAAATAGACGACGGCATCCTCGGGGTCGCCGCTGTTCTCCAGCTCGAACTCGCCCCGCTTGTAGATTTCCTCGGCCGTAAAGCGGTCCAGATTCTGCTTTTGCGCCGCGTCTTGGTTGCCGCCGCAGCCAGTCAGGACAACGCCCGCCAGCACCGCAGCCACCACCGAAGCCGAGATTTTCGAGCCCGCCATCTTTATCCTGCCCTACGATTTGCCGATGCGCTGCCCGCGTGCGGGCGGCGCTGCCGGGATCCTCTAGCACAGAACATCAGGGGGCGCAAAATGGCAATCCGTTGAATTCGGCCAAGGTCCCGGCGCCCCGCGCCGTCACTCGGCCGCAAAGGCCGCGGCAAGTTCGGGGCGTGCATAGTCGGCGACACCCGCACCCGGCAGGCGGCCTTCCAGCTCGGGCGTGCACCGCTCCCAGGTCCATGCGGTGGGGTCGGCGAACAGCGCCCGCAGCAGGCGGTTGGTCATCGCGTGGCCCGCGCGGTGGCCGGTATAGCGCGCCAGCAGCGGCGCACCGGCCAGCGCCAGATCGCCGGTGGCGTCCAGCATCTTGTGGCGCACGGCCTCATCCGCGTGACGCAGACCGCCCGGCGACAGGACGCGCCCGCCATCCACCACGACCGCGTTCAGATAGGTCCCGCCCAGGGCAAGGCCGTTACGGCGCATCGCCTCGACATCCGACGCGCGGCAGAAAGTGCGGCTGTCGGCCAGTTCGCGCAGGAACGCGCCATTGGCCATGTCCAGACGCTTTTCCTGATGCCCGATCGCGGCGTCGGTAAAGTCGATCTCGAAATCGATCTCCAGGTGGTCGGCGGGCGACAGGCGGGCAAAGGCCTCGCCCTCGCGGACCTCGACCGTGCGCAGGACGCGGATCGCGCGCAGCGGTGCGGCCTGACGCGCGATGCCGGTGTCCAGGATCGCGTCCACGAAAGGCGCGGCCGAACCGTCCAGGATCGGAATTTCGGGCCCATCGACGGTGATCAGCGCGTTGTGGATACCCGTGCCGGCCAGCGCAGCCATCACGTGCTCGACCGTCGAGAGGGTCACACCCAAGCCATTGTCCAGCAGCGTGCACAGCTTGGACGGCGTCACATGGTCCCACAATGCCGGAATGTCGACCGCAGGCGACAGGTCGGTGCGGCGAAAGACGATCCCGTGGCCGGGCCGTGCGGGATGCATGACCAGACGCGCGGGCGCACCGGAGTGGAGCCCGACGCCCTGCAATGTCACTGTGTCTTTCAGCGTCGCCTGCATGATCTGCCTGCCTTCGGATTCGTCGTGGGGCGCACTTGCCCCTTCTGTCACTCCAGCTAGGTCCGGCAGTGAACGCATTCAATTAACGTTTTGTAACGGGGTGAAACATTCCCCTGCCCTGCCCTGCAACCCAATGGCCGTTTTCGCCCAAGCGGTTGAACGGCAAAGGGAAAGGGCCGCCTTGCAGCGGCCCTTGCAACCAGTGGATGTGCCGGTTTCGTGATCCGTCAGTTGGCCTGACGGCGCAGGAAAGCCGGGATCTCGACATTGTCCTTGCCGTTCGAGTCGGGGCTGGCCAGATCGTCGAAGTCGGTGTCGTGCTGACGGGCGCGGACGGCGACGCGGTCGTTCACACGCTCGGCGATCGAGGATGCGGCCGGCTTGGCGCCGCCCGGCTGGTCGTTGCCATGGCCTGCCATGCGCTCCAGCATGCGGCCCAGACCGCTCATCCGGCTGGTGGCCGGCTGTGCAGGCTGCTGCTGCGGCTGTGCGGGGACCCGGCCGTGGTTGTCCACGGCGCGGCGCAGGCGGTCCATCACCTCGGGTGCGGGCTGGCCGGCACGCGCGGACTGCGGCGCACGGGGCGCGACAAAGGCCGACGCGTCGTCGTCGATGCGCACGGCGTTCTGGCGGGCGCTGTCCTTCGGCTGATAGGCCGGCTGCGGCATGTCGTCCTCGGCGCGCGGGTCGTGGCGCGGGGCCTCGACACGGGCCGTCTCGGCAGAGGATGCGATCGGGGGCGCCACGCGGCGCGCCGGGATCGCCGGCTGCTCCTCGGCGGCGGCACCGACCTGCGGGTTTTGGGTCAGCGGCGCGGCCATGCCGCGGCGGGGCGAGGGAACCTCGGCCACCGCGACGGCGGCGTCGATGCCGGTCGCCACGACCGAAACGCGGATCGTGCCGTCCATGTCGGGGTCCAGAGTCGAACCGACGATGATGTTGGCATCGGCATCCACCTTGTCGCGGATGACGTTGGCCGCCTCGTCCAGTTCGAACAGGGTCATGTCATAGCCGCCGGTGATGTTGATCAGCACGCCGCGCGCGCCGTTCAGGCTGATCTCGTCCAGCAGCGGGTTGGCGATGGCACGCTCGGCGGCTTCCTGGGCGCGGTTCTCGCCCGAGGCCTCGCCGGTGCCCATCATGGCCTTGCCCATCTCGTCCATCACCGACCGCACGTCGGCAAAGTCCAGGTTGATCAGGCCCGGCTTGACCATCAGGTCGGTCACGCCCTTGACGCCTTGGTACAGCACATCGTCGGCCAGCGCGAAGGCGTCAGTGAAGGTGGTCTTTTCGTTGGCCAGCCGGAACAGGTTCTGGTTCGGAATGATGATCAGCGTGTCCACGACCTTCTGCAGGGCCTCGACACCCTCCTCGGCCTGGCGCATCCGCTTGGTGCCCTCGAACTGGAAGGGCTTGGTCACCACGCCGACGGTCAGGATGCCCATCTCGCGCGCGGCCTGCGCGATGATCGGCGCCGCACCGGTGCCGGTGCCGCCGCCCATGCCCGCGGTGATGAAGCACATATGCGCGCCCATCAGGTGATCGACGATGTCCTCGATCGTCTCCTCGGCGGCCTTGGCGCCGATCGTGGGCTTGGCGCCCGCGCCCAGACCCTCGGTGACCTTGGGCCCGATCTGGATGCGCGAGGTCGCACGCGACTGCTGCAGCGCCTGCGCGTCGGTGTTGGCGACCACGAACTCGACCCCGTCGAGCTGCTTCTGAATCATGTTGTTGACGGCGTTGCCACCTGCGCCACCGACACCGAAGACAGTGATGCGCGGCTTCAGCTCTTCTTCGTCATTCATCATCAGATTGAGGTTCATGGTGTCCGCCTGTTACCGCTGCTGCATTGGGGAGGCGGGTGTACCGCTCGAATCCCGTTTCTTAATGGTTACCGTAACAATTGGCACCAGTTCCGTCACCCGAAAAAGCCGGGCGTTTCGCAAAATCTGGAGGGGCTACCCTTGAAATAGGCGGCATCTTGCCATGTCTTCCGAATGTGGTGGGAAAACCCTTGCCACCCCCCAGAACCAAGGTGGTGCAATCACCAGTTGTTCTTGAACCAGCGATAGGCGCGACGCAGGCTGCGCGCGGGATAGCGGTCGGCCGGCATCTCGAAATCCCACCATTCATCCTGCGGATGTGCTGCGAACAGCGCCAGGCCGACGGCGCTGGAAAAGCTGGGATCGGTCAGCTGATGGGCCAGACCGTCGATGCGCAGCGGCCGCCCGCAGCGCACGTTCGGACCCAGGATGCGCGTCGCCAGACCGTCCAGGCCTGGGATCTGGCTGCCGCCCCCGGTCAGCACGATCTGCTGGCTGGGCATCCAGTCGAACCCGGCCGCATCCAGCACCTCGCGGACATGCTCCAGCATTTCCTCGACGCGGGGGCGCATCACGCCGATCACGTCGGCGCGGCTGACCTGGCGGCGGTCCGCCTCCCAGTCCCCGGTCTCTCCGCCGACCTCGATCATGTCGCGGTCGTCGCGGCCCGTCGCCTCGACGCCCCCGTTCAGCGTCTTCAGGCGCTCTGCCACGGGCAGGCTGACGCGCAGACCCTGGGCGATGTCCTGGGTGATCAGGTTGCCGCCGATGGGCACGTGATCGGAAAAGATCATGTGCTTCTTGACGAAGATCGACACGCCGGTGCCGCCACCGCCGAAATCGACGCAGGCCGCGCCCAGCTCCTGCTCATCCTCGACCAGCGACGCGCGGGCCGAGGCATAGGGCGCCGAGGCGATCCCCGCCAGTTCAAGATCACAGCGGCGGATGCACTGGACCAGGTTGCCGATGGAATCGCCGTCCACGGTCAGCACATGCATGTCGCAGAACAGCTTGTTGCCCAGATGGTCGCGCGGGTCGGCCAGGTTGCTGCGGTTGTCGACCGCGAAATTCACCGGCTGCGCGTGCAGCACCTCGCGGCCGCGGCCGAAATCGGGCGCGTCGCAGGCGGCCAGCACGGAAGCCACGTCATGTTCGCCGACCTTGCCGGATTCCAGCACGATCTCTCCGGCCAGGCCATACGAGGCCGGCCGGCCGCCCGACAGGCAGGCGATGACGTGATCGACACGCACGCCCGCGACCTTCTGCGCGGCGGCGACGACCGTGCGGATCGCGCGCTCGGTCTCGGCCATGGTCTCGATCTCGCCGCGGCGCATCCCGCGCGACCGGGTCGATGCCGCGCCGATCACGCGGAAATTGACCTGCCCCGCCATCGGGCCCACGCCGTCGGTTTCCCGGAAGGTGCCATTGCCGTCGATGCGCAGGACAAGGCAGGCGATCTTGGACGTGCCGATGTCCAGGATGCCGATCACGCCCCGCTGCAGGGCCGCCCGGCGGATGTTACGCATCGCGCGTTGCGTCTGATACAGGTCCACCATTCCTCAGCCCTCCGTCTTCTTGTCATCGGGCAGCACGCTGCCATCGGGTCCCAGCAGCGGCAGCCCGCGTGCGGTGCGTATCGTGTTGCGCGCGTCGATCCCTAACCGCAGGACGGGCCGCGTCGGGTCGCGCAGATCGACGATTGTGATGTCGCGGCCCAGCATGTCCTCGGCCCGATCCATTGCGATCGCGGCCTCCAGCGCGATCACCGCACCGGTCTCGGGCAGCAGGATGCGCTGGCCGTGATCCAGCACCAGGTCCCACCGCCGTTCGCCGCGCCGCACAAGGCCACGCACGCGGGGCAGGATCGGACCCGCGGCGTCGAACAGGGCCAGCGCCTCGGTCGTGGCCAGATCCGCCCCCTCTCCGGTGATCAGCGGCAGGTCGGCGCGCACCTCGCGCGAGGTCAGGCTGGCCACGCGATGGCCGCCGGCGTCCAGCATGTCGATGCCGCGCGCGTGGCGCCACAGGATCGCGGGTTCGCGTTCCTTGACCACCGCCGACAGGATACCGCCCGGCTTGATGCGCAAGTCGATGGATTCGACCGCGTCCAGCTGCAGCACCTGCAGGCGCAGCGCCGCCAGATCGATATCGAAGCTGGAGGCCGGCAGATCCACCGGCAGCATCGCGCGCAGGGCCCGGTCCACCACCGGGGTCGCCCCCTCGATCGTCATGATGCGGACCTGGAATTCGTCGCGGCTCTGGACCTTGGTCACCACGCTGGCGACGGTGTCGTTCAGCGCGGCGCGACGGTCCTCGTCGGCCAGCCACAGCCCCCCGATCATCGCGATGGCAAAGGCCGGAAGGCCCACGCGCAACACCCGGCGGTACAGCGGCGTCAGCCACATCCGCTCCAGGCGGTACTTCAGGCGCGACGGCGCGGGGTCGCGGCGCTGCCGCGCGGCGGGCGGGGTGATCTGCTTTCCGGGACGGTGATCGATCACGACCGGCACAGCGCGTCCTCCACCATCCAGCGCATCAGCGCGGGAAAGTCGATGCCCGCATGGGCCGCCTGTTCGGGGGCAAGACTGGTCGGCGTCATGCCGGGCTGGGTGTTCAGCTCCAGGATGATCAGCCCGTCCACGCCGCGCGTCTCGTCCCAGCGGAAATCGGTGCGCGTCAGGCCGGTGCAGCCAAGCGCCTTGTGCGCGCGCACGGCCATCTCCAGGCAGGCAGCGCGGATATCGTCGGGAATGTCCGCGGGGATCACGTGGCGCGACCCGCCGACGGTGTATTTCGCGGCGTAATCGTACCAGCCGCTGGTCAGGATCTCGGTCACGTCCAGCGCGCGGTCGCCCATGACCGTGGTCGTCAGCTCCCGCCCGGGGGCATAGGTCTCGACCATCACGCGCTCGGGCATATCGGCGGACAGCGCGGGCGGCTGGTTGGCGCCGTCATGGACGATATAGACGCCGACGGACGATCCCTCGTCATTGGGCTTGACCACATAGGGGGGCGGAATGACGTGGCGCAGGCGCACCTCGGCGGCGTCAGCGATGACGCTCTCGACCACGGGCAGACCGGCGGCGCGGAACGCCTGCTTGGCGCGCGTCTTGTCCATCGCCAGCGCCGAGGCCAGCACGCCCGAATGGGTATAAGGCAGGTCCAGCCAGTCAAGCAGGCCCTGGACGCAGCCGTCCTCTCCCCACCGGCCATGCAGGGCGTTGAAGACGACGTCGGGTGCGGCATCGGCCAGACGCCGGACGATCTCGTCCCCGCGCGCGGCGCCAAGATCGATTTCGGTTACCTGATATCCCGCCACCCGCAGCGCATCTGCGCATTCGCGTCCCGACGACAACGACACCTGGCGTTCAGCCGAGGGTCCGCCCATCAGAACAGCGACCGAGTGGGCTGTCCTGCTCGACCTGCCCGCCACTTTTCGCCTTTCGTGCCCGGTTGATCCGGGCTTGATCTGGTCCGCGCCCCCTTGAACGAAGGCGTCATGTCGCATCAGGTTACAAGCAAAGCGCGAACCGCAAAAGCTCAATTTCGGCTGTCTGCGCAGAATGTTGCGCAGCGGGCGTCAGTCCGTGTCGGGACCGGGGTCGCCGATGCGGATGACCTCCCATTGCAGGTCGTGGCCGCTCTCCTCCAGCACGCGGCGCCGGACCAGTTCGCCCAGGGCCTCCAGCTCGGCTGCGGTCGCGCCGCCGGTGTTCAGCAGGAAGTTCGGATGCTTTTCCGACATCTGCGCGCCGCCCCAGCTGTGCCCGCGCAGCCCCGCCCGGTCGATCAGCGACCATGCCTTCAGGTCATGCACGTCATCCGCCTGCCCGGTCGAGCTGAACCCCGCCGGGTTGCGAAAGGTCGAACCGGCGCTGCGTTCGCGGGTGGGCTGGCTTTCATCGCGCCGTGCCAGCTGATCGGCCATCTTGGCGTGCAGCCGGTCGGGGTCGCCCAGCGCGGCGCGCAGCCGGGCACTGGTGATCACCCAATCGGTCGGCAGATGCGTCTCGCGATAGCCGAAACGCAGATCGGCGGGCGTCAGCGTGACGCGTGCGCCCTGCCGCGTGACGGCCTGCGCGTCGATCAGGTGGTCGGCCACATAGCTGCCATAGCAGCCCGCGTTCATCCGCACCGCGCCGCCGATGCTGCCCGGGATCGTGCGCAGGAAGGTCAGGTCCAGCCCCGCCTCCGCCGCCCGCCGCGCGACCTGTGCGTCAAGCGCCGCGGCACCCGCGGTGACGGTGTCGCCGTCGATCTCGACGCTGTTGAAGGCGCGGCCAAGGCGGATGACCACGCCGCGGATGCCGCCGTCGCGCACGATCAGATTGCTGCCCACGCCCATCGGAAAGACCGGGACACCGGGGTCCAGCGCGGCCAGGAAATCGGCCAGGTCATCCTCGTCCGCGGGCTGGAAGAGCCAGTCGGCGGGGCCGCCGACGCGCAGCCAGGTCAGGCCGTCAAGGGTTCTGTCAGGGATCAGGCTGCCGCGGGGGGTGGGAAGGTCGATGCTCATGGCCTTGGGTGGTAGCCAGCGGCGCCCCGTCCGTCAACCGCGGGACTAGAGGACCAGCGTCGCCGCGGCGGCCAGACCCGCGACCAGCATCGACGCCAGCGTCAGGACGATCTGGGGGCTGCGCCACGCCAGGCGGTGGCCGCGGATCCGCGCCAGTGCCAGCCCGGTCACCATGCCCAGCAGTGCGGGCAGGACGGTAAAGCTTTGCGCGACGACGGCCGCCAGGTCGTGAAAGCCCCCCTGCCCCTGCGCCGCCCGAAACAGCTGCAGCGCGATGGCCGCCAATAGCACCGCCAGGATCAACAGCGGCCAGCGCAGCTGCAGCCGCGCGCTGCCCCAGGCGATGACGCCCGCGCCCGACAGGCACAGGCCCGCGATGATCCAGGGGTTCATCGCTGTCCTTCGGCGGTGTTCATCGGGGCGGGCGTGGGCAGCCGCGCCGCGCGGCGCCGCGCGGTCGGACGGCCCAGCAGCATCAGCAGACCCAGTCCAAAGCCCAGAACGCCCAGGCCCGGTCCCCATTCCAGCGTCAGCCAGCCCAGAACCGGGACGCCTGCCAGCACCAGGACCCAACTGGCGCGTCGCTGCCAGCGGCGGTTCAGGCGCGGGGTCAGGCAGGCCAGCGTCAGCCAGACCGCCGCCCCCGCCAGCGCCAGCAGCGGCAGGATCGCAAGATCGGGCGTGGCCGTCACGCGGCCTGGCCCTGCAACCGCGCGGGCAGCCCGTTGGCCCAGGTCGAGATCGTGCCCGCCCCCAGGCAGACAACCATGTCACCGGGCCGCGCCTGTTCGCGGACCAGTCGCTCCAGGTCGTCCTCGGACAGGATGGCGCGGGCGTGGCGGTGGCCGTGGGCGATCAGCCCCGCCACCAGGTCGTCGCGCGAAGCGCCGGGAATGGGCTCTTCTCCGGCGGAATAGACGTCGGCGATGGCGACCACGTCGGCCTCGTTGAAGCAGGTGCAGAAATCCTCGAACAGGTTCGACAAGCGCGAATAGCGGTGCGGCTGGTGAACCGCGATCACGCGGCCAGTGCTGGCCTGGCGCGCGGCCTTAAGGACGGCGGCGATCTCCACCGGGTGGTGGCCGTAATCGTCGATGATGGTCACGCCGTTGATCTCTCCGACGCGGGTAAAGCGGCGGCCGACGCCGCCGAACTTCGCCAGCGCGGTGCGGATCTCGGATTTCTTGATGCCCAGGTGGCGTGCGACGGCCACGGCCGCCAGGCAGTTCGAGACGTTGTGGTCGCCCGGCATGGGCAGGGTGCAGCCCTCGATCATCGGGATCGGACCGTCGGTCGCCTCGCCCTGCAGGGCAATGTCGAAATGCGCGATGCCCTTGTCATAGGTCAGGTTCATCGCCCGCACGTCGGCCTGCGCGTTGAAGCCGAAGGTCACCACGCGGCGGTCGGTCAACCGACCCACCAGCGCCTGCACCTCGGGATGGTCGGTGCAGCAGACGGCCAGGCCGTAGAACGGCACCGATGACGCGAAGTTGGTGAAGGCCTGGCGCAGCGCATCGAAGCTGCCCCAATGCTCCATGTGTTCGGGGTCGATATTGGTGACGATCGCGATGTCGGCGGGCAGGCGGTTGAAGCTGCCGTCGGATTCGTCGGCCTCGACCACCATCCACTCGCCCGCACCGGCCCGCGCGTTCGAGCCATAGGCGTGGATCACGCCGCCGTTGATGACCGTGGGGTCCAGCCCGCCCGCATCCAGCAGCGTCGCGACCATCGTGGTGGTCGTCGTCTTGCCATGCGTGCCGGCGATGGCGATGTTCGATTTCAGCCGCATCAGTTCGGCCAGCATCTCGGCCCGGCGCACGATGGGCAGGCCGCGCAGGCGGGCCTCCTCCAACTCGGGGTTGCCCTTCTTGATTGCGGTCGAGATGACGATGACGCCTGCGCCCGCCACGTTCTCGGCGCGCTGGCCCTCGAAGACGGTGGCGCCCAGGGTCTCCAGCCGGTCGGTGATCTTGGATTTCTTGGAATCGCTGCCCTGGACACGATAGCCCAGGGTCAGCAGCACCTCGGCGATGCCCGACATGCCGATGCCGCCGATGCCCACGAAATGGATGGGGCCCAGCTCTCCGGGCAGTTTTGTCGCTGCGTTCATCGCGTGATCTCCTCGACGAGGTCGTACAGGCGGCGCGCCGCGTCGGGGCGCGCCAGGGTCAGGGCCGCCTGCGCCATGGCCGTGGCCTGGGCGGGGTCCGTCAGGATCGCGCGGATGTCGCGCGTGAGGCTGTCCGCGTCAAGCACGGATTCGGGATGGACATGCGCCGCGCCCGCATCGGCCAGCGCCTGCGCATTCGCGGTCTGGTGATCGCCGGTGGCGGCGGCAAAGGGGATCAGGATCGCCGGGCGGCCGATCACGGTGATGTCGGCCAGCGACGATGCGCCCGACCGGCTGATCACCAGATGCGCGGCCGCGATGCGGTCCGGCACGTCGGTGAAGAAGGGCTGAACCTCGGCTGCGATGCCGGCTGCGGCATAAGCGGCCGTGACCTGATCGGCATCCTCGGGGCGGGCCTGGTGGCTGACCTGCAGACGGGCGCGCAGGTCCGCAGGCAGGCCGGCGATGGCGGCGGGCACGACCTGCGACAGGACGCGCGCCCCTTGGCTGCCGCCGATGACGAGCAGGTTCAGCGCCCCCTCGCCCGGCGCGACATAGGGGCTGGCGGCCCGGTCCAGGACCGCGCCGCGGACCGGGTTGCCGACGTGCTGACCCGAAATGCCCTGCGGCAGGATCGTGGGCCAGGTGCCGCAGGCCACGCGGTGCACGCGCGCCGCGAACATCCGGTTCACCCGACCCATGACGCCGTTCTGTTCGTGGATCATCCGCGGCAGGCCCATCAGATGCGCCGCCGACAGCGCCGGGATGGTCGGATAGCCGCCGAACCCGATCACAACCGCCGGGCGGTCGCGCCGGAAGGCCCGGCGAGCGGCCAGCACCCCGGCGGCGATCTTGAACGGTGCCGCCAGCTTGCCCGACAGGCCGCCGCGCGCGGTGGTCGCGGATTTCACGACCTGGCGCTCGACCGCCTCGGGGAAGCCGCCGGCATAGCGCGCACCGCGGTCATCGGTTGACAGCTTGACGCGCCAGCCCTGCGCCAGCAGCAGCTCGGCCAGGGCCTGGGCCGGAAACATGTGGCCGCCGGTGCCTCCGGCGGCGATCAGGGCAAGAGGGGCGGCCATCAGCGGGACCGGCGCAGGATTTCGGCGAACTCGCCCTGCGGACGGGTGCGGGTCAGCGCCAGCAGCATGCCAAGCGCGATGCCGGACGCGATCATGGACGAGCCGCCATAGCTGACGAAGGGCAACGTCATGCCCTTGGCGGGCAGCAGGCGCACCGCGACGCCCATGTTGATCAGCGCCTGCACGCCGAAGGCGCAGGCCAGGCCCGTGCCGGCAATGCGGGCGAACGGATCGCGTTCCCGTACCAGCCGCAGCAGCGAGCGCATGACGATGGTCATGTAGAGGAGGATGATCGCCAGGACCATGATGAAGCCGTATTCCTCGGCCGCGACGGCGATGATGAAGTCGGTATGCGCATCGGGCAGCGACCATTTCACCGTCCCCTCGCCCACGCCGACGCCGAAGAAGCGGCCCTCCTGGATGGCGTTCGTGGCAAAGTAGATCTGGGTGTTCGCGTCGATTTCCGATGACAGGAAGCTGTTGATCCGGCGGGCAAAGTGTTCGGACGCGTTATAGGCGAACAGACCGCCCATCCCGGCCAGTCCCGCGACGCAGACGATCAGGATGACCGGCGATCCGGCGACGAAATACATCACCAGCCACGAGAACAGCACCAGCGATGCCTGGCCGAAGTCGGGCTGCAGGGCCAGCAGGATGACGATCGTCATCGCGGCGCCGAAGGAGTAGATCCGCCCCGGAGGGCCGCCCGGTTCCTGCGCCGAGGCCATGAACCAAGCGCAAAGCGCCACGAAGCCCGGCTTGAGGAATTCCGACGGCTGCACCGACACGAAGCCAAGCGACAGCCACCGCGTCGCACCCTTTCCGAAGTCGGTGCCGATGATCGGCAGGGCCAGGATCAGCATGAAGGACACGGCAAAGCCCAGAACACCGATGCGGCGGATCTGGCGCGGGGTCAGCATCGAGATGACCAGCATCACGAACAGGCCCATTCCCCCAAACACCATCTGCCGCTGGACATAGTAGAACCGCGGCAGGTTGTTCTTTTCTGCTAGGGGCACCGATGCGGCCAGCCCCAGCAGAAGACCGATGGCGAACAGGCCAAGGACGCAGGTCAACGACCATTTGTCCAGGGTTCGCCACCAGCGTGGAAGAATCGGGTCGCCCGCCCGAACGGGCGTCGTGCCGAAGACCATCTCGGTCATGGGAATACCGCCGTCACTGCCTCTGTCCTGTCCGGTTTGCCCGGATCTGGGCACAAGGATAGCGCGATTGTCGCAGGCGCGCTACCAGAGATTGTCCGCGGGGCGGGGCGCGCGCCGCAACGTGATCGCGCAACGGGGCCGGAGCCCGCAAGCGGCCTCCGGCGCGCTGCCGCCCGGCCCAGTGCCGGCTGCGCCGGCCGTGCGGTTCAGCCCAGGGTGGCCAGGGCGGGGAACGTCTCCAGCAGCCAGAAGCTGAAGGCAGAGAAGGCGCCGGTCAGCAGCATGACACCCACGACGACCAGAAGCGCGCCCATGACGCGTTCGATGGTCTTGAGGTACGGCTTGATGCGGTTCATCAAGCCGATGGCCCGGTTGATGAAGATCGCCGCCAGCAGGAACGGGATCCCCAGCCCAAGGGCATAGACCGCCAGCAGTGCGGTTCCGCGGGACAGTTCGCCCCCGGTGGCCGCCAGCGACAGGATCATGCCCAGTTGCGGGCCGATGCAGGGCGTCCAGCCAAAGGCGAAGGCCAGCCCCAGCACATAGGCGCCCAACGCGCCGCCGCCCTGCTGGCCCGATTGCAGCCGGGCCTCGTGGTCCAGAAGGGGGATGCGGATGACGTGCAGGAAATGCAGGCCCATCACCACCACCATGACACCGGCGACGCGGGCCAGGATGTCCTGATACTGCAGAAAGGCGCGTCCGAAGGCCGACGCGGCGAAGCCCATCACCAGAAAGACCGTCGACAGGCCCAGCACGAAGAACAGCGCGGGCACGACGGCGCTGCGTTCGCGGGTCTTCAGCCCGTTCACCCCCACCCCGGTCATGTAGGCCAGATAGGGCGGCACGATCGGCAGCACGCAGGGCGACAGGAAGGACAGGACACCCGCCAGCAACGCCACGAAGGCGGCAGGCAGGAAGGCGGCGGTGGCGAGTTCGATTCCCAACATCGCGACACCTTAGCGGGTGGGGATGCAAAGGACAGGGGCCATGGCGTCACGGATGCGTGGGCCGGATGGCAAAAGGGGCGCGGTGTTGCCACCGCGCCCCTGGTTCAGCGAACCTTACCGGCCCGACCACCATCCGCGCCGCTTGGAGGGCGCGGCCTCGGCGACGGGTTCGGGCTGAGCCTCGGCCTGCGGTTCGGGCTCCGCGGGTGCCGCATCGACCGGGGCCGCGGCGGTCTCGACCAGCGCCTCGGCCACCGCTTCGGCGGCGACGGGGGCGGCGTTCAGGCCGGGCAGCGCATCGGCGCGGGCATCCTGGCTGTCCTGCAGATCAACGACCTCGGCCAGGGGCTGCGCATTGACCGGCTTTCTGGACCGCGACCGGCCGCGCGAACGCGTCCGGGTGCGACCGGCAGGTGCCTCCTCCTCGGCCTGGGGCGCATCGGCCTCGGGCTGATCATGGGCAGCTGCGGCAACCGGTTCGGCGGCGGCGGGGGCTGCTACGTCCTCGTCGGACTGGTCCTCGCCCTCGTCGTCCTGATCGTCATCGGCGCGCTGATCCTCGCCCTCGGGACGCTCGCCGGATTTCCGACGACGACGACGACGGCGGCGACGCGACCGACCCTCGCCATCCGCGTCCGCATCGGCGGGACGCTCGGCGCGCGGCTCGGCGGCGGGTTCGGACGCCTCGACGACCTCGGCCACCGGCTCCTCCTGCGGCTCGACGACGTCCAGGTCCTCCTCCTCGTCGATGCTGGCCATCAGGTCGGCATTGACGCCCAGGGGAACGTGGCTGGGCTCGGGCAGCACGCGGGTCGCGGTCTTGAACTTCTCGATCGCGAAGTCCGGGGACACCAGTGCTGGGTCCGCCTCGACGCGCACGGACAGGCCGTAACGCGCCTCGATGCCCGCGACATGCTCGCGCTTGGCGTTCATCAGGAAGTTGGCGACGGCGACGGGCGCCTTGACCAGAACCTCGCGCGAACGTTTGCGGGTGCCCTCGTCCTCGATCGCGCGCAGGATGGTCAGCGCCAGGCTGTCATCGCTGCGGATCAGGCCGGTGCCGTGGCAATGCGCACAGGGCTGCGTGGTCGATTCCAGCATGCCGGGGCGCAGGCGCTGGCGCGACATCTCCATCAGGCCGAACCCCGAGATGCGGCCGATCTGGATGCGGGCGCGGTCGGATTTCAGCTTGTCCTTGATGCGCTTTTCCACGGCGGCGTTGTTGCGACGCTCGTCCATGTCGATGAAGTCGATGACGATCAGCCCGGCCAGGTCGCGCAGGCGCAGCTGGCGGGCGACCTCGTCTGCGGCCTCAAGGTTGGTCTTGAGCGCGGTCTCCTCGATCGAGCCCTCCTTGGTGGCCCGTCCCGAGTTCACGTCGATGGCGACCAGCGCCTCGGTGATGCCGATGACGATGTAGCCGCCCGATTTCAGCTGCACGACCGGGTTGAACATGCCCGCCAAATAGCTTTCGACCTGGAAGCGCGCGAACAGCGGCATCTGGTCCTGGTAATGCTTCACGCTGTCGGCATGCGTCGGCATGATCATCTGCATGAAATCGCGCGCCTGCTGATAGCCGCGCTCGCCCTCGACCAGCACCTCGTCGATGTCCTTGGAATACAGGTCGCGGATGTTGCGCTTGATCAGGTCGCCTTCCTCATAGATGGCGGCCGGTGCGATCGACTTGAAGGTCAGGTCGCGGATCTGCTCCCACAGGCGCAGCAGGTATTCGTAATCGCGGCGGATCTCCATCCGGGTGCGCTCGCTGCCCGCGGTGCGGATGATCAGGCCGGCGCCCTTGGGCACATCAAGTTCGCCCGCGATGTCCTTGAGTTTCTTGCGATCCGCGGCATTGGTGATCTTGCGGCTGATGCCGCCGCCACGCGCGGTGTTGGGCATCAGGACGCAGTAGCGGCCCGGCAGCGACAGATAGGTGGTCAGCGCGGCACCCTTGTTGCCACGCTCCTCCTTGACGACCTGCACCAGCATGATCTGGCGGACCTTGACGACCTCCTGGATCTTGTAGCGGCGCGCACGCGGCTTTCGGGGCGCGCGGACCTCCTCGGTCACGTCCTCGTCGGCGACCGATTCGATCTCGTCGTCCTTGTCGGTCGCGTCCTGGCCCGCGTCGTCGGTCGTCGTCTCGTCCGAGGCATCGACCGCCTCGGCGCGCGGCTTGCGGCGCGAACGGCCACGCTCCTCCTCGGCCTCCTGGGCCTCGGCATCGGCGCGTTCCTCGGCCTTCAGCGCCTCGCGGTCGGCCGCGGGAATCTGGTAATAGTCCGGATGGATTTCCGCGAAGGCCAGGAAGCCGTGGCGGTTCCCGCCGTAATCCACGAAGGCCGCCTGCAGCGAGGGCTCGACCCGCGTGATCTTGGCCAGGTAGATGTTCCCGGCGATCTGGCGCCGGTTGGCCGTCTCGAAATCAAATTCCTCGACTTTGGTTCCATCGACCACGACCACCCGAGTTTCCTCGGCATGGGTGGCGTCGATCAGCATTTTCATTGCCATTGTTATGTCTTTCGCGCAGCCGAAGACCGGGCGGCGCCATCGGCATCCCCCGGTTCGGTCTGCGGTGTGATGAGGACACGGGCGCGTCACCGTCGAAGACGTCCGGTCGGACGGGGCATCCTGCCCGCCCGTCCCGAAGTCTGCCGTCCAAAGCGCGCGTCATCGCGTCTGTTCCCTAGGATGGCCCGATGCCGCAAGGCGGGGCCGCTGTTCATCTGACCTCCTGCGCCGCCCCGCAATGCGGTGGCGCGACGGAGGCTTGGTTTTCCGCGGGACACATGGCTGCCCGGTATCGGGATCAGAGGTGCCGCGCTGCGAAACTTTCGGCGCGTGGCAACCCCCGGTTGCGGGCAGCCCTGCGCATGGGGCCAACATAGCGGTGGAACCCATCAAAATTCAATGCCGAAAACGATCCGGGCCCGGCATGGGCGAATTTGCGGCAGCCGCGCAACGTCACGCAGCATTAACAGATTTTTCACGCGCCCGTCGCAGCCTGTCCCTAGTCCGGGATCGACCGGGAACGGAGGCCGCGATGCCCGTGATGCGGATGGATGCCGACCAGCCTGTGCCCCCTGCCCTGCGGGACGCCGCGCGCCGCCTGCCCGCGGGGGCGCCGGTCCTGGTAATGCTGCACGGCTATCGCTATTCCCCGGCCCATCCGGCGCATGACCCGCACCGACACATCCTGTCGCCCCAAGCCGGTCCCGGCGGCATCTCGTGGCCGCAGCAGCTGGGCTTTCAGGGCGATCCGTCCGAAGGCCTGGCCCTGGCCTGCGGGTGGGAGGCGCGGGGCAGACTGCGCTATGCCTATGACCGCGCCGCCGGGGCCGGGGCGGACCTGGGCGCGATGATCGACGATCTGGCGACGCTTGCGGGGCGGCCCATCGGGCTGATCGGGCATTCGCTTGGCGGCCGCGTGGCGCTGCAGGCGCTGGCCCATGCCGCGCCCGGCAGCATCGGCCGGATCGTTCTGCTGAACGCCGCCGAATTCCAGGACGCCGCCCAATCGGCGCTGGACAGTCCGGCGGGCCGCATGGCCGAGGTGCTGAACGTCACCGCCCGCGAAAACGACCTGTTCGATTTCGCGTTGGAACAACTGCTGTCGCGCGGGCGCAGGCAGGCGCTTGGTGCAGGACTGGCGCAGGCCCGCGCCAACTGGGTCGACCTGCAGATCGACGATGCCGCCACCCTCGAGGCGCTGGAGACCTTGGGCTTTCCCACCGCCCGCGGAGCCCGACTGATGTCGCATTGGACGCCCTATCGGCGCCAGGGACTGTTCGCCTTCTACCGTGCGGCGCTGTGCCACCCCTGGGCCCTGCCCTTGGGGCTGCTGCGCCATCACCTGCCGCTGCGGCCACAGCCGCGCTGGTCGCGGCTGCGGGCAAGGCCGGTGTCCCTGGGCGGAATGCGGGCCTAGGGCTGGGCGTCGTCCTTGGTGGGCAAGGCATGATCGCGATACAGTTTCGCATTGCCCAGCAGGAACGCGAACAGCAGCACCGGCAGGCCGAAGGTCTTGAACCAGACCCAGGTGCTGTCCGACAGGTTGCGCCAGACCAGTTCGTTCGCGATGGCCAGCGCCACGAAGAACAGCGCCATGCGCAGCGTCAGCTTGCGCCAGCCTTCCGCATCCATCGGCAACGCCTCGGACAGGACGGCGCCCAGCCAGTTGCGGCGCAGCATCAGGCCGACGCCCAGGATGGCCGCGAACAGCAGGTAGATGATCGTGGGCTTCAGCTTGAAGAAGCGCGGATCGTTCAGCCAGACCGACAGCCCGCCAAAGACGATGACCAGCACCAGCGTGGCCACCTGCATCGGTGCCAGCTTGCCGGTGATGCGCCACTGGATCGCGGTCGTCAGCATCAGCGCGGGAATGAAGGCCAGCGTAGCCAGGATGAACCCGCCATAGCTTTCCCCCGCGATGGTCACGGTGTCGTTGCGATACAGCATGAACACCGCAAAGAACAGGATCAGGGGGCCGAACTCCAGCGCCGGCTTGACCCAGGGTTTCGTGTTTTCCATCCCGACTGCCTTCCTGTGGCCGCCCGTCAGGCGGCGAATTCCACGATGACCGCGCCAAGCGCGATCAGCGCCATCAGCGCGACGCGCCGCGGCCCCACCTTTTCGCCCAGGATGACCCAGCCCACAAGGGCGGCGAACACGGTCGAGGTCTCTCTCAGCACCGCGGCGCGACCCACGTCGTCGATGCGCGTGGCCAGCATCACCGACCCGAAGCTGGCAAACGCCACCACAGCGCCGATCATGCCGCGCGCAGCCAGGGGCGCGACCTCGACCCGCGGCAGGGCGGCCAGCCGGCGCCAGCTCAGCAGCGGCATGAACAGGCCGTCCAGCACGAAGAACCATGCCAGAAACGTGAACGGGTTCGCCGCCAGCCGGATGCCCCAGGCGTCATAGGTCGTATAGGCCGCGACCGTCACGCCGGTGATCAGCGCCCAGGCAAGCGCCGGGACCAGCGTGTCGCGACCGACCTTCAGCTTGCGCAGGCTGTTCAGCGCCAGCCCGAAGATGCCGCCGACCAGCAGGCCCAGCCCCACCCACTGCACCGCGTTGAAGCGTTCGTCGAAGACGATCATCGCGACCAGGACGACGACCAGCGGCGCGGAACCGCGCACCACGGGATAGACGACCGTGAAGGCCCCCCGCTGATAGGTCTTGGCCTGCGCGATCTTGTAGGCAATGTGAATGCCCATCGCGCCCGCCAGCACCGGCCACAGGTGCGGATCGGGCCACGGCACCAGGAACAGCGCGACCGGCAGGGCCAGCACCAGATAGGACAGGTCGATCGCGGCGCGGCTGATCCAGGGATCGTGCCGCCCCTTCTGCAGCGCGCCGAAGACCGCGTGCAGGAAGGCCGCCGTGATCGCCAGGATGGACGCAAGCCGCGCCCCCTGTTCGGTCCCGGCGATTTGGTTGATGAAATCGCCCATGCCGCCTGATGGCCCCGATTTGCAGGATGTGCAAGACGCGTCGGGTCAGTCCAGCCGGATCGCCGCCACGATCGGTCCCGGCAGGGCACGCTTGCCCATCATCTGCTGGACCAGCAGGGCATGGCGCGTGTCGTCGGGAAAGGATGCATCGCCGACCAGGTCCGCGCGCACCGTCAGGCGCAGGGGCTGCAGCCCGTCCCACCGCGTCAGATGCTGCATCCCCAGGACGACGTTGGTATAGATGACGGTCTTGCCGCGGTTCTCTCCGGCGGTCATGTCGACGGGGCGTTCCGGGGCATAGCGCACCAGCAGCACGTCGACCTTGCCGCCCAGATCGGACAGGGGCTGCAGCTCGATCGTCTCTCCGGCGTCGGTGCGCTCTCGCTGCATGGTGACCTCGGCGGGGGCAAAGCGGTGGGCGTCGATCAGGCCCATCAGCTGCGCGGGCCCCGGTGCGACCGCGGTGTCCTGTCCGTCCACGATCATCTGCGGCGTATAGACGGACCGTTCGCCCACCGCATGGGCATAGGCGCTTTGGCGTTCGGTGAATTCGGGCCGGGCAAAGCTGTCGGCCCAGCCCAGATAGTCCCAGTAGTCGACATGGAAGGACAGCGGCAGCACGTCGTGCTGTCCCGCCAACATGGTCAGCATCGCATCGGCCGGCGGACAGGACGAACAGCCCTGAGAGGTGAACAGCTCGACCACGACCGGCAGGTTGGCCGAGGGCAGGTCCGCCGTCACCGGCGGCGCGGCCTCGGCCGGGACGAAACCGTTCACGCCGCCCGATTCCGTCAGCGACATCGTCGAGGGGCTCTGCCGGCCCGGATCGTCGGGCGCCAGGATCAGCGGCGCCTCGGGGCGGTTCATCTGGCTGGGCGCGGGGCTTGGCGCGCTGCGCTGCGTGATGTCGGCATGGCCGCCATCCTGCGCCAGCACCGGCGCCGCGGCCAGCATCGCCACCAGCATCATGGTCCCGCCCATCCCGCGGCAGAGCCGCAACGCAGATCGGGGCCACAGGGCCATAAGATGTTTCCCGTCATGTTTCACATCCAGCGTGTTAACGGGTGGCGCGGTGAAACACCAAATCAAGGCTTCGTCAGCGCGTGCGACGGACCGATGCGTGCCTCTTGAGCAACAGCGCGAAAGATGGTATGCAATCGCATACAATTCGCGACGCAACCCTTGCGCGATGCCCCCCGATGGGGCAAAGCAAGGCACACGCCGGACCCATCCATTCTTGCAGACAGGGAGGCCTTGATGCCCATCCAGACCGGAACCGACACAGCCAAGACGCGCCGCACGCTGAGCGCGGGCGCGCAGAGCGTCGACTATTACTCGATCGCCGCCGCCACCGAGGCGGGGCTTGGCGACTTTTCGAAACTGCCGGCCGCGCTGAAGGTCGTGCTGGAGAACATGCTGCGCTTCGAGGATGACGGCCGGACCGTGTCCGTCGACGACGTCAAGGCATTCGCGCAATGGGCCACCGACGGCGGCAAGTCCAGCCGCGAGATCGCCTATCGCCCGGCCCGCGTGCTGATGCAGGACTTCACCGGCGTTCCGGCGGTGGTCGACCTGGCCGCGATGCGCGACGGCATCAAGGCGCTTGGAGGCGACCCGCAGCAGATCAACCCGCTGAACCCGGTCGACCTGGTCATCGACCACTCGGTCATGATCGACGAATTCGGCACCCCCCGCGCCTTCCAGCGCAACGTCGAACTGGAATACGAGCGCAACATGGAGCGTTACACGTTCCTGAAATGGGGCCAGAAGGCGTTCAACAACTTCCGCGTGGTCCCGCCCGGCACCGGCATCTGCCACCAGGTGAACCTGGAATACCTGGCCCAGACCGTCTGGACCGACACGGACCAGAACGGCAAGACCGTCGCCTATCCCGACACGCTGGTCGGCACCGACAGCCACACCACCATGGTCAACGGCCTGGCCGTCCTGGGCTGGGGCGTGGGCGGGATCGAGGCCGAGGCCGCGATGCTGGGCCAGCCGATCTCGATGCTGATCCCCGAGGTCGTGGGCTTCAAGGTCACCGGCGCGCTGCGCGAGGGCGTCACCGCCACCGACCTGGTGCTGAAGGTCACCCAGATGCTGCGCGCCCACGGCGTCGTCGGCAAGTTCGTCGAGTTCTACGGCGAGGGGCTGGACCACATGCCGCTGGCCGACCGTGCGACCATCGCCAACATGGCCCCCGAATACGGCGCCACCTGCGGCTTCTTCCCGATCGACGACGAGACGCTGCGCTATCTGCGCCAGACCGGCCGCGAGGAGGACCGCATCGCCCTGGTCGAGGCCTATGCCAAGGAGAACGGCTTCTGGCGCACGGCGGATTATGCGCCCGTCTACTCCTCGACGCTGGAGCTGGACCAGAGCACGGTCGTCCCGGCGATCTCGGGGCCCAAGCGCCCGCAGGACCACGTCCCCCTGACCGAGGCCGCGACCGCCTTCGGCGAATACATCCGCGGCATCCGCCCGGCACCGTCCGTCCCGGCCGAGGAGAAGGCCGAGATGACCGAGGAAGCCGGATCCCCCGATCCCGCGCCCGAGGAAATCCCCGGCGGCAGCCACGGCCACCTGAACAGCGGTGCCGTCGAGGGCGAGGACTATACCCTGCGTGACGGTTCGGTCGTGATCGCCTCGATCACCTCCTGCACCAACACGTCGAACCCCTATGTGCTGATGGCTGCGGGCCTGGTCGCCCGCAAGGCGCGCGCCTTGGGCCTGACCCGCAAGCCTTGGGTCAAGACCTCGCTGGCACCCGGCTCGCAGGTGGTCGAGGAATACCTCAAGGCTGCGAACCTGCAGGAAGACCTGGACGCCCTGGGCTTCAACTTGGTGGGCTTCGGCTGCACCACTTGCATCGGCAACTCGGGCCCGCTGCAGCCCGAGATCTCGAAGGCCGTGAACGACAACGACCTGGTCGCCGTGTCGGTCCTGTCGGGCAACCGCAACTTCGAAGGGCGCATCAGCCCGGACGTCCGCGCGAACTATCTGGCCAGCCCCCCGCTGGTCGTGGCCTATGCCATCGCGGGCGACATGAACATCGACGTGACCAAGGACCCGCTGGCGCACACGCCTGACGGCAAGCCGGTCTACCTGAAGGACATCTGGCCCACCTCCAAGGAGGTCGCGGACCTGGTCGACACCATCGTCACCCGCGAGATGTTCCAGGCGAAATACGCCGACGTCTTCAAGGGCGACGAGCGCTGGCAAGGCGTCGAGATCACCGACAGCGAGACCTATGACTGGCCGGCCTCGTCGACCTACATCCAGAACCCGCCCTATTTCCAGGGCATGTCCAAGGATGCGGGCACGATCAGCGACGTCAAGGGCGCCCGCGTCCTGGCGCTGCTGGGCGACATGATCACGACCGACCACATCAGCCCCGCAGGTTCGTTCAAGCCCACCACCCCGGCAGGCAAGTACCTGACGGAGCGCCAGGTCTCGCCGCGCGATTTCAACAGCTACGGCTCGCGCCGCGGCAACCATGAGATCATGATGCGCGGCACCTTCGCCAACATCCGCATCCGCAACGAGATGCTGGACGGGGTCGAGGGCGGCTACTCCAAGGACGCGTCGGGCAACCAGGCCGCGATCTATGACGCAGCGATGTCCTATGTCGAACAGGACACCCCGCTGGTGATCTTCGGCGGCAAGGAATACGGCGCGGGTTCGTCGCGTGACTGGGCGGCCAAGGGCACCAACCTGCTGGGCGTCAAGGCCGTGGTCGCGGAATCCTTCGAGCGGATCCACCGGTCGAACCTGGTCGGCATGGGCGTCATCCCGTTCGAGTTCACCAATGGCGACACCCGCCATTCGCTGAACCTGACCGGCGACGAGGTCGTGACGATCGAGGGGCTGGCCGGCGACTTCAAGCCGCTGTCGATGGTACCCTGCACCATCAAGTACGCCGACGGCACCGAAAAGACGATCCAGCTGAAGGCCCGCGTCGATACCGAGGTCGAGATCGACTATCTGAAGAACGGTGGCGTGCTGCACTATGTGCTGCGCAACCTCGCCGCCGCCTGATCGGCCCGCGCTGCGAAAAGGAAACCCCCGGCACCGCGCCGGGGGTTTTTTCATGACCAAGGCCAAGATAAGCGCCGACCACGCCGGGGCGGGCATCTTTGTTGCCGAAAACCCCGCGAGGACCGACGCGGGGACAGCCCTCCGCCCGGCGCGGATCAGCCACCGATGGCGACACCCTCGCGGCGCGGGTCGGCGCCGCCCTGCAACCCGTCGGGGGTGATCACGATCCCCTGCAGGCCCGATGTCAGCTCGGTCTCGTTCAGCTCGAACCCCATCGCGGTCAGCCCGTCGGTCAGGGCCGCGGGCAGCCCCGCCTCGACGTCCATCGGGCCGAAACGGTTCACCAGGTTCGGCCCGGCCACGGCGGCCTGGATGTCCAGACCCCAGTCCAGATGCGCCACGATCGCCCGCGCGACATAGCCGATGATGCGGCTGCCGCCCGGCGATCCGATCACCATCACCGGGGCGTCGTCCTTCAGCACGATGGTCGGCGCCATCGACGACCGCGGCCGCTTGCCCGGCGCGATGGCGTTGGCGATGGGCCAGCCGTCGGCGTCATGCGTCTCGAAGCTGAAATCGGTCAGCTCGTTGTTCAGCAGGAACCCCGCTGCCATCACCCGCGACCCGAAACCGTTCTCGATGGTAGTGGTCATCGACAGCGCATTCCCGTCGCCATCCACGATCGAGATATGGGTGGTCGAGGGCAGTTCCAGCGCGCTGTCCTGGCCCCACAGGGCGGCATGGCTCCACCCCGGCTGGCCGGCGGTGACCTCGGGCAGGCTGTCGTCGCCCTGCAGCAGGGCGGCGCGTTCGTCCAGATAGGCCGGATCGATCAACCCTTGCGTCGGCATCGCCACATGATCGGCATCCGCCATGAAGCGGCCCCGATCGGCGAAGGCCAGACGCGAGGCGTCGCCAATCAGGCGCCACGCCTCGGGGCTTTCGGCGCCAAGCGAAGCCAGGTCATAGCCGCCCAGCATCCCCAGGATCTGCCCCACCGTCAGCCCCCCGGAGGACGGCGGCCCCATGCCGCAGACGTCGTGATCGCGATACTCGACACAGACCGCCGGACGCTCCACGACGCGATAGGCCGACAGGTCGGACCGGGTCAGCAGGCCGGGATTGTCCTCGGCCCCGCGGACCGCCGCGACGATCTGGTCCGCGATGGGACCGTCATAGAAGGCATCTGCACCGTCGCGGGCCAGCGCCCGCAGCGTGTCGGCATAGGCGGGGTTGGTCAGGGTCGCCCCCTGCACGACGGGTTGACCGCCCGGAAAGAAATAGTCCGTCGTCGCCGGATAGCGGGCCAGGGCATCGCCTTCGGACGCGACCAGCGAGGCCAGCCGCGGCGACACCGTGAACCCGTTCTGGGCCAGATCGATGCCGTCCTGGAACAGCCCGGCCCAGTTGGCGCGCCCCCATTTGCGATGTGCTGTCTCCAGCAGTCGCGGCGTGCCGGGGGTGCCGACGGACCGACCGCCCACCACCGCCTCCATGAAGTCCAGCGGCTGACCCTGGTCATCCTGGAACAGCGTGGGGGTCACGGCCATCGGCGCGGTCTCTCGGCCGTCCAGCGTGGTCACCTCGCCCGTGGCGGCGTCGTACCAGACAAGAAACGCCCCGCCGCCGAGGCCAGAGCTTTGCGGTTCCACCAGGCCAAGCACGACCTGGACCGCGACCATCGCGTCGGCCGCACTGCCGCCCTGTTCCAACACGCGGGCGCCGGCCTGCACGGCCAGCGGGTGGGCAGCGCTGATCATCCAGTCGGGGGCGGTAACCGGGCGACCCTCGGCCTTGGCGGCAAGCCCGTCGCGGGCGGCCTGCGTCAGATCACCAAAGCCTTCGGTCGCGACCTGCGTCCCCGACGCGGCCTCGGGCGCGATCGCGTCGGTCGCCTGCTGGGCCATGCCCCAGGTGGTGCTGCCCATCAGCAGCGCCAGTGCCAGACCTGTCCGTGTCATCTGTCGTCTCCCCTATTTGTGCGTGCCTTTGGGTCAGCATGTCGCGCAAGGGGACTGGGTGCAAGCGGCCTAGTCCTGGTCGGCCAGTGCGCGTTCCAGTTCCGGCAGGAATCGCGTCTGGTAATCGGCATCGACCAGCGGGCCAGCGAACCGGTACAGAACCGTCCCGTCGCCATCGACGATGAAAGTTTCCGGCGGCGCGGTCACGCCCCAGTCGATGGCTGCCCGTCCGCGCGGATCGGTCGCCAGCGCCGCGAAGGGGTCGCCGTCGGCTGACAGGAACTGCAGCGCGTTGGCCTCGACATCGCGCAGATCGACGCCATAGACGGGCAGCTGTTCGGACAGCGCCATCAGGGTCGGATGTTCGATCCGGCAGGGCGGGCACCAGCTTGCCCAGAAGTTCACCAGCTTGACCCCCGGCTCGCGCAGCATCGCGTCGGTCAGCTGGGTCTTGCCGGGCAGGGTCGTGGCCGGCACGGGCGGCGCCTGGCGCCCGATCATGGCCGACGGCACGCTGCCCGGATCGTCGCGGTTCATGCCCCACAGGAAGGTCGCGGCCAGCGCCGCGAAGGCCAGCGGGGGCAGCAGCATCAGCGGCGCGATCCTAGCCATTGCGCTCGAACTCCTGCAGGGCGCGGCGGGCGCGGGCATTGGCCGCGACGGTGTGCCAGACCAGCCCCGCGATCAGCACGATGCTGACCCCATAGGCGGCCAGCACGGTGCCGGCATACCGTCCAAGATCGATCATGCGCGCATCTCCCTGGCTTGCAGCGCGGCCAGGCGGCGCTTGCGGATTTCGGTTCTGGTGCGGATCAGGATCAGCGCCAGCGTCAGCAGGAAGAACCCCAGCATCGACAGGTACAGCGGGTGGCGATAGACCGCGGACATTCGCTCTCCGGGGGCGACGGACAGGCTGGCGCCCTGGTGCAGGCCCTGGTTCCAGAACAGCACGGCATAGCGCGACAGCAGCGCAAAGACCGACCCCACCAGGCACAGCACGCCCGTCAGGTCGGCGGCGCTGTCGGGATCCTCGACCGATGCCCAGAGCGCGATATAGCCGATGTAGAACAGGAACAGGATCAGGAACGAGGTCAGGCGCGGGTCCCATTCCCACCACGTCCCCCACATCGGCTGGCCCCAGATAGCCCCGGTCGCCAGCGCAATCAGCGTCATCACCGCCCCGATGGGGGCTGCGGCGCGGGCCGCCAAGGCGCTGACATGATGGCGGCGGATGATCCAGATCAGCGACGCGACCAGCATCATCACCCAGATGTTGATGGCCATCATCGCGGCGGGCACGTGCAGGAAGACGATCTTGACCGTCGATCCCTGCCGGAAATCTTCGGGCGTCAGGAACCCCCAGACCACCCCGCCCACGCAGCAGATCGCGGCGCTGCCGACCAGCCAGGGCAAGGCCCCTTCGGTGGTGCGCATGAACTTGGCGGGGTTTGCGTATTCCCAGATCGACATGTGTCCGTGTATTCCCTGTTTTCCCCGCGCCCTCAAGGGCGTCTCACCGCAGATTGACCCGCAGCGCCGCCGCTGCCGCCAGCGGGATCAGCGCCAGCACGGCCAGCGTGATGCCCGCCAGGAACACCAGCGGCGTGCCGATGGCCTGCCCCTCGACCCCGCGGCGGGTGATCTCGGCGCCGAAGATCAGTGTGGGGATATACAGCGGCAGGACCAACAGCGACAAAAGCAGCCCCCCCCGGCGCAGCCCGACGGTAATCGCCGCTCCGAAGGCCCCCAGCATCGACAGCGCCGGCGTGCCCAGGGCCAGCGACAGCACCAGCGCCGGCACGGCCTGCATCGGCAGATGCAGCAGCAGCCCCAAGATCGGGGCGGCCAGCACCAGCGGCAGGCCGGTGGTGATCCAATGGGCCAGGGCCTTGATCGCGACCGCCCCCTCCAGCGGCAGGGGGGCGGTGGCCAGCAGGTCCAGGCTGCCGTCCTCGTGATCCAGCGCAAAGATGCGGTCCAGCGACAGAAGGCATGCCAGCAGCGCCCCGACCCACAGGATGCCCGGCGCTACTGGGGCCAGCGTCGCACGGTCCGGACCGACACCAAAGGGCACCAGCGCCGACAGGATCAGGAAGAACGCGACGCCCAGGCCAAACCCACCGCCCGCCCGCGTGGCCAGACGCAGGTCGCGGATCAAGAGCGCGATCATCCGAACGCCTCGTTGAAGCCGGACGGCCGCGCGATGGGCGCACCGGGTCGGGCGCGGAACGGGGTCAGGTCCAGGACGCGCGCCTGCGGCAGGGTCAGGTCGATATGCGTGGCGATCAGCGCCGCACCGCCCTGCCCCAGATGGTCGGCCACCACCTGCGCGAAGCGCGCGACCGAGGCGGCATCCAGCGACACCGTGGGCTCGTCCAGCACCCACAGCGGACGGCCCGTGACCAGCAGCCGGGCCAGCCCCAGCCTGCGTTTCTGCCCCGCCGACAGCGCCGCGGCGGGACGCGTGGCCAGCGTGGTCAGGTCCATCTCGGCCAAGGCCCGCTCGACGCCCTGACCGCCAAAGACCCGTGCCCAGAATGTCAGGTTCTCGCGCGCCGTCAGCGCCGGTTTCAGCCCGTCGGCATGGGCGGCATAGGCGACGACGTCGTCGGCCATGTCGATCCGCCCCGTGACGGGGGATTGCAGCCCCGCGACCGTGCGCAGCAGCGTGGTCTTGCCCAGCCCGTTCGGGCCGCGCAGGATCAGCGCCTGACCGGGGTCCAGGGCAAAGCTGACGCCCTCGACCGTCCGCAGACCTCCGCGCGCCACGGCAAGGTCATGGACGGCCAGCAGGCTCACACGGGGATCAGGGCGCAGGCGACGCGCCGCCCTTCGGACAGGGTGACGTTGTAGGTGCGTGCCGCAGTGGCCGAGGCCATCGCCTCGACCCGCACGCCAAGCGCGTCCAGCTGCGCCGCCAGGTCGCGCGGGGCATAACCGACCTGCGCCCCAAGGCCCAGGAACAGCACGTCCACGCGCCCGGCCAGCGCCAGCAGCGGGCCGGGATCGTCCAGCCCGCCCCAAGGCGTCACACGGTCAGCCTCGACCACCTGCGCACCCTGATGGACCTTTCCGGCAATGCGGAAGAAGCCGGGTCCATAGCCGTCGACCGCGTTCTGGCCGGTGAAATCCGTGGGCGTCAGGGCGGGCATCAGACCTCCTCGGCGCCCTCGAAGGGGGACACGTTCTTCTTGGGACCATCGCCGTCCTTGGACCAGTCGCGTTTCACGCCCAGCCACAGAACGACGCTTTTGGCGACATAGACCGTGGAATAGGTGCCCACGAACACGCCCCACAGCATCGCAAAGACGAACCCGCGCACCACGTCGCCGCCCAGGACCAGCATCGCGGTCAGCGCGATGGCGGTGGTCACCGCAGTCATGACGGTCCGCGACAGCGTCTCGTTCACGGTCAGGTTCATGACGTCGATCAGCTTCATCGTCTTAAACTTGATCAGGTTCTCCCTCAGCCGGTCGAAGACCACGACGGTGTCGTTGACCGAGAAGCCCAATGTCGTCAGCAGCGCCGCGATGGTCGTCAGGTCGAACTTCATCTGGAACAGCGCGAAGATGCCGACGGTCAGGATGACGTCATGCAGAAGCGACACCACGGCGCCGACCGCGAACTGCCATTCGAACCGCAGCCAGATGTAGAGAAGGATGCCCACGGTCGCCGCCGCCACCGCCATGATGGCGGTGCGGATCAGTTCGGCCGACACCTTGGGTCCGACGGATTCGACCGAGGCGAAGGTCACCTGCGGATCGACCTGCTGCAACGCAGCCTCGACCTCGGCCAGCTGTTCGGGAGAGACCGATCCCGCCTCGTCCGTGGTGCCGATGCGGACCATGGCGACGTGGCGGTCGGCCCCGAAGGACGGGTCGAACACCTCGGTGATGGACACGTCGCTGAAACCCATGCCGTCCAACGCCTGGCGATAGTCGCCGATGTCGAAGGCGGTGGTGCTTTCGGTGCGGATCGTCGTGCCGCCCCGGAAGTCGATGCCGTAGTTAAGCCCCATGAAGATCGTGGCCAGGATCGACACGACCACCGCCACGGCGGACGCCCCGACGGTCAGCCACTGCCAGCGGAAGAAGTCGATCCGGGTAACGTCGGGGACCAGTTTCAGACGGAAGGCCATGATTGCGTCCCCCTTACAGGTTCAGCTGGACGGGCTTGCGCCATTCCAGCCAGGTGAGGATCATCAGGCGCGTCAGGAAGATCGCCGTGAAGACCGAGGTGACCAGACCGATGGTCAGCGTGACGGCGAAGCCCTTGACCGGGCCCGAGCCCAGATAGAACATGACCGCGGCCGCGATGAAGCTGGTGACGTTGGCGTCCATGATCGCGCTCATCGCTTCGCGGAAACCGTCCTCGATGGCGCGGAACGGCCGCTTGGCGCGGCGCAGCTCCTCGCGGATTCGCTCGAAGATGATGACGTTGGCATCGACCGCGGTGCCCACCGTCAGGACGATGCCCGCGATGCCCGGCAGGGTCAGGGTTGCGCCCATCATGCTCATGATCGACAGGATCAGGATGACGTTGACCGCGACCGCGATCGAGGCGAACACGCCGAACAGCCCATAGCTGGCGATCAGGTAGGCCGCGACCAGCCCGGTGGCGACGATGGCCGAGATGCGCCCGGCCTCGATGCTGTCCTGGCCCAGTTCGGGGCCGATGGTGCGTTCCTCAAGGAAGGTCAGCTCGGCCGGCAGGGCGCCGGCGCGCAGCAGGATCGACAACTGGTTCGCTTGGTCGAAGTCCATCGAGCCCGAGATCTGGCCCGATCCGCCGGTGATCGCCGAGCGGATGACCGGGGCCGAGATGACCTCGTTGTCCAGGACGATCGCGAAGGGCTGGCCGATATTGGCCGAGGTATAGGCCCCGAACGCCCGCGCCCCTGTCGGGTTGAAGCGGAAGTTGACCGAAGGCAGGCCGTTCTCGTCGCTGGCGGGCATGGCGTCCACCAGGTCCTCGCCGGTGACGACGGGGCTTTGCTCCAGGATATAGAACAGGTTCGGCTGGTCGATGGACGGCGCGATCGTCTGGCCGACGCCGGGCTGGGCCTGCGGGTCGGCGGTGGTGCCCACGACCGGGTTGAAGGTCAGCTGCGCGGTGGTGCCGATCAGCTCCTTGAGTTCCGCGGCCGATCCGATGCCCGGCACCTGGATCAGGATACGGTCCTCGCCCTGGCGGGTGATGGTGGGTTCACGCGTGCCGACCTCGTCGACGCGGCGGCGCACGATCTCCAGCGATTGCTGGATCGTGCGGTCGTCGGTGACGGCCTTTTCGGCATCCGACAGCTGGATGGTCAGGGTCGCGCCCTGGGTGCTGATGGCCAGCGACTGCTGGCCCGCGCCGGTCAGCGTGGTGACGGGCGTGGAGAATCCGCGCACGATCTCGGTCGCGGCGGCCATCTGGTCGGCATTGCCGATCTCGATGGCCAGGACGCCGTCGGGGGAGGCCACGCGGCGGACCGATCCGACGGTGTCGCGGGCATCCGACAGCGCGCGGCGCAGTTCTGGCCACAGCGCATCCATGCGCGACTTGTAGACCTGGTCGACCTGCACCTCGCCCAGCAGATGGGCGCCACCGCGCAGGTCCAGCCCCAGATTGACCAGATGCGACGGCATCCACGACGGCCACCCATCCCGCGCCGCGGCCAGTTCGGGCGTCTCGACGCCGGTGGCCTCGATCTGGGCCACGGCATCGTTATGCGCCTCGACGCGGGCGTAGAAGGCGTTGGGCAAGGCATATAGCAGGCCCAGAAGGCAGATCCCGAAAATCAGGACGCGCTTCCATCGGTCGATCTGAAGCATCTTGGCTAGGGCCTTTTCAGCTGTTTGCGGCGACAGGTTCGGTCTTGGTGACGACCTGTGCCAGGGTGCTGCGGATCACGCGGACACGCACGCCGGTCGCGATCTCGACCTCCAGCTCGTCCTCGCCAACCGACACGACCTTGCCCAGGATGCCGCCCTGGGTGACGACGCGGTCGCCCTTCTTGACGTTCTCGACCATCGTGCGATGTGCCTTCAGACGCTTCTGCTGGGGGCGGATCATCAGGAAGTACATGATCGCGAAGATCAGGATCAGCGGGATGAACTGCGCGAATGCGGCACCGGCACCGGCGCCGCCGGCGGCTTGGGCATAGGCGGGGGTCACGAACATCAAGGGTCCTTTCGGTCTGGGGGCGCGACCGGGGCCGCGTCAGGATTGGCGCGCAACCTAGCCGCGCTGTCCGCCCTTGGCAAGAAAGCGCCCGCCGCCTTGCGGGCAAGGGCAGCGAACGTCCTTGTGATCAGGGTTGCGCCGGCTGCGCCCGTTCGACCAGCCGCGCGAAGAAGCTGGCCCCGACCGGAGAGATCGCGTCGTTGAAGTCGTAGGCCGGGTGATGGACCCCCGCGCCGTCCCCCTGACCCAGGAACAGATAGCAGCCGGGCCGCGCGTTCAGCATATAGCTGAAATCCTCGGCCCCCATCTCGCGGCCGGCGTCGGGATCGACATTGGCGGGGCCGGCGATCTCCTTTGCGACGCGCACGGCAAAGGCCGTCTGTTCGGCATCGTTGACCGTCGCGGGATAGCCTTCCTGATAGTTCAGGCGGATCTCCACGTCATAGGCCTGGGCCTGCCCGTCGCAGATCTGGGTCATGCGGCGGCGCACCATGTCGCGCACATGGGGCGCAAAAGTCCGCACCGTCCCGCAGATATAGGCCGTGTCCGGCACGATGTTGTCGGCGCTGCCGGTGTGGATCTGGGTGACCGACAGGGCCAGGTCGTCGGCGGTATGGTGGTTGCGGCTGCTGATCGTCTGGATCGCGCTGACCACCGCCACGGCGGCCACGATCGGGTCGGCGGTCAGGTGCGGCATCGCGCCGTGCCCGCCGCGGCCCTGCACGTCGATCTCGAACGTGTCAACGGCGGCCATGATCGGACCGGGGGTGGTCTGGAAGCTGCCGGTCTGCTGGCCGGGATTGTTGTGCATCGCAAAGACGCGTTCGATGGCAAAACGGTCCATCATACCGTCCTGGACCATCGCGTCGCCGCCGCCGCCGTTCTCCTCGGCGGGCTGGAAGATCAGCGCGACGCGGCCGGCAAAGTTGCGCGTCTCGGCCAGGTACTTCGCGGCCCCAAGCAGCATCGTCGTGTGCCCGTCATGCCCGCAGGCATGCATCCGCCCCGCCACGGTCGAGGCCCAGGGAAGGCCCGTCGTCTCGGTCATGGGCAGAGCGTCCATGTCGGCGCGCAGGCCGATGGTCGGGCCCTCTCCCTGCCCGCGGATGATCGCCACGATGCCGGTGCGGCCGATCCCCTCGTGGATCTCGTCCACGCCGAACTCGCGCAGGCGCGCCGCGACGAACGCGGCGGTCTGGCCGCAGTCGAAGCCCAGTTCGGGATGCTGGTGCAGGTGGCGGCGCCATTCGGTCATCTGATCTGCGAAATCGGCGATGCGGTTCAGGACGGGCATGTGGACTTGGGCCTTATGCTGTGGCAGTCGATGGGCCATCTTCCGCCTGACGAAGGGAATTGCAATGACCCTCGACCCCGCCGCGCAGATCACGCGCCTGCTGGACATCATGGCCGCGCTGCGCGACCCCAGGACCGGCTGCCCCTGGGACATCGAACAGGACTTCGCCTCGATCGCGCCCTACACGATCGAGGAGGCCCACGAGGTCGAGGACGCGATCCAGCGCCAGGCCTGGGACGAGCTGCCCGGAGAGCTGGGCGACCTGCTGCTGCAGGTGGTGTTTCACGCCCAGATGGCGCGCGAGGCCGGGATGTTCGATTTCGCCGACTGTGCCGCCGCGATCAGCGACAAGCTGATCTTCCGGCATCCGCATGTCTTCGGCGACGAATCTCGCGACAAGTCCGCCGAACAGCAGGTCAAGGACTGGGAGGCGATCAAGGCCGTCGAACGGGCCGGCAAGGCCGAACGCGGCACGCTGGACGGGGTCGCCCTGGGCCTGCCCGCACTGACGCGGGCGCTTAAGCTGCAGAACCGGGCGGCGCGCGTGGGCTTTGACTGGCCCGGCCCCGCGGATGTCCTGGACAAGATCACCGAGGAGACGGCCGAGCTGGTCGAGGCCCGCGACACCCTGGGCCCCGACGCGATGGAGGAGGAGTTCGGCGACCTGCTGTTCGTGATGGCCAATCTGGGCCGTCACCTGAAGATCGACCCCGAACTGGCCCTGCGCCGCGCCAACGCCAAGTTCACGCGCCGCTTTGCCGCCATCGAGGCCGCGCTGGCCGCCGACGGCCGCCGCCCCGAGGACAGCGACCTGGCCGAGATGGACCGCCTGTGGAACGCGGCCAAGGTCGCGGAGAAGACCGCCGGTTAGGCCAGCGCGGCCTCGGTCACCTGCGCCAAGGCCGCGTCATAGACCTCGATCCCGCCCTTGGACGCCCCTTCGGACAGGGTGCGCTTCCAGGCGCGGGCGCCGGGCTGGCCGTGGAACAGGCCCAGCATATGCCGCGTGAACTGGTGCAACCGCCCGCCTTTGGCGATGTGGTCGACGATCATCGGGCGCATCGCCACGGCGACCTCGGCCGGGGCGGCAAAGGGCGGAACGTCGCCCCACAGCACATCCGCGCCGCCCAGGATGTTCCACGGTTCGTGATAGGCCGCGCGGCCGATCATCGCCCCGTCCATCACCGCCAACTGGTCACGGGCCTGATCCAGCGTCGCAATGCCGCCGTTGATCGACAGATGCAGCGCCGGGAACTGCGCCTTCATCGCGTGGACCAGCGGATAGTCCAGCGGCGGGACCTCGCGGTTTTCCTTGGGGCTCAAGCCCTTGAGCCAGGCCTTGCGCGCGTGGATCGTCACCCGCCGGATGCCCGTGCGCTGCAGCATGTCCAGAAATTCGGGCAGTACCTGTTCGGCCTGCTGGTCGTCCACCCCGATGCGGCACTTGACGGTCACGGGCACGGCGCTGGCGTCCTGCATGGCCGCCACGCAATCGGCGACCACCTGCGGCGTGGTCATCAGGATCGCGCCAAAGGCCCCGGACTGCACGCGGTCGCTTGGACAGCCGCAGTTCAGGTTGATTTCGTCATAACCCCAGGGGGCGGCCAGCCGCGTGGCCTGGGCAAGTTCCGCGGGGTCCGATCCGCCCAGCTGCAGCGCCACCGGGTGTTCGGCGGCGTCATGATCCAGCAGGCGCGGCCGGTCGCCGTGGATGATCGCCGGCGCGGTGACCATCTCGGTGTACAGCAGCGCACGGCGCGACATCAGCCGGTGGAACCGCCGACAGTTGCGGTCGGTCCAGTCCATCATCGGCGCGACCGAAAGGCGCGCGGCATCACTGATCGGGTCGGGCATGGGCGGTCCGGGATTGCGGGTCAAGGCCGCCGATATAGGCGCCCGCGGCGAAAAGCGCAAACCGGCAAGGGAAATGGTGGGTGATAAGGGATTTGAACCCCTGACATCTTCGATGTGAACGAAGCGCTCTACCACTGAGCTAATCACCCGTCGGGCTGGTCATTACCGCCAGCCGCAGCCGGTTGCAAGAGGGCGATGCGCGTTTCGACTAGCTGTTTTCCACGCCATCAGGCCGGTGGGGGGGCACGGCGGCGCAGTCGCAGCGTGATGACATCGCCGCCGCGGGCGTCACGCTCCAGATTGATTCGCGCCCGCCCCAGGGGCGGCACCGCCAGGGTGTGCCCGGCGGACAGGACCATGCCAAGCTGCGCCAGCGTCGCCTCGATGATCGGGCGCGCATCGGTGCGCCGGGCGCCCGTCGCGGCCACAACGCGGTCGATGAAGTCGCGCTTCTGAACGACGATCGCCACATGCGGATCGTGCAGCACGGGCGTCGGGCCGTCGGCCCCGATGATTTCGGCTGGCATTGCTGTTCCCCCCCGTCAGGCAATGATGGGATCAGCCTAGCGCGATTTGACGTTGCGTCAATCTTTGTTAACGCTTGCCCGCACCATGGAAAAAGGGCCGGGGATTGCCCCGGCCCTCTCCCTGTCAGTGCGCGACGGCGCTGCCCTGCCCATCGCTGCCGCGATGGTTGGCTAGCCGCGCGGCCTCGGCCGCCTCTTCGGCGGCCTCGTCCCATTCGATGGCCTTGGGTTGGCGCACCAGGGCGTGGCGCAGAACCTCGCGCACGTTGCTGACCGGAATGATGGTCAGCCCCTGTTTGACGTTGTCCGGGATCTCGACCAGATCCTTTTCATTGTCCTGCGGGATCAGCACCGTCTTGATACCGCCACGCAGGGCCGCCAGCAGCTTCTCCTTCAGCCCGCCGATGGCCAGCACGTTGCCGCGCAGGGTCACCTCGCCGGTCATGGCGATGTCCTTGCGGACCGCGATGCCGGTCATGACCGACACGACCGAGGTCACCATGGCGATGCCCGCCGACGGTCCATCCTTGGGCGTGGCGCCCTCGGGGACGTGGACGTGGATGTCGCGCTTGTCGAATTCCGGGGGCCTGACCCCGATATCCGGCGCGATCGAGCGCACGAAGCTGGACGCCGCGTCGATCGATTCCTTCATCACCTCGCCCAGTTTGCCAGTGGTCTTGACGCGACCCTTGCCCGGCAGGCGCAGCGCCTCGATCTGCAGCAGATCGCCCCCGACCGAGGTCCAGGCAAGACCCGTCACCACGCCGACCTGGTCCTCCTTCTCGGCCAAGCCATAGCGGTGGCGGCGCACGCCAAGGTATTCCTCGACCTTCTCCGGCGTCACCTCGACCGATTTGACCTTGCCCTTCAGGATCTCCGTCACGGCCTTGCGGGCCAGCTTGGCGATCTCGCGCTCCAGCGAGCGAACCCCGGCCTCGCGGGTGTAATACCGGATCATGTGGGTCAGGGCCTCGTCCGAGACGCTGAACTCTCCTTTGCGCAGACCGTTCGCGGCGATCTGCTTGGACAGCAGGTGGCCTTTGGCAATCTCTCGCTTTTCATCCTCGGTATAGCCCGACAGGCTGATGATCTCCATGCGGTCCAGAAGCGGGCCCGGCATGTTGTAGCTGTTGGCCGTCGTCACGAACATCACGTTCGACAGATCGTATTCCACCTCAAGATAGTGGTCCACGAAGGTCGAGTTCTGTTCCGGATCCAGCACCTCCAGCATGGCGGATGCCGGATCGCCCCGGAAATCCTGGCCCATCTTGTCGATCTCATCCAGAAGGATCAGCGGGTTGGTCGTCTTGGCCTTCTTCAGCGCCTGGATGATCTTGCCCGGCATGGACCCGATATAGGTCCGGCGATGACCGCGGATCTCGCTCTCGTCGCGCACGCCGCCAAGGCTGATGCGGATGAACTCGCGCCCCGTCGCCTTGGCGATGGACCGTCCAAGCGAGGTCTTGCCCACGCCCGGAGGACCGACCAGCGTCAGGATCGGGCCCTTAAGCTTTTGGCTGCGGGCCTGCACGGCCAGATACTCGACGATCCGCTCCTTGACCTTGTCCAGACCATAGTGGTCGGCGTCCAGGATCGCCTCGGCGCGGCCAAGATCCTTGCGGGTGCGCGACTTGACGCCCCAGGGCAGCGACAGCAGCCAGTCCAGGTAGTTGCGGCTGACGGTCGCCTCGGCCGACATGGGTGACATCGACTTCAGCTTCTTCAGTTCGCCCTCGGCCTTGTCGCGGGCCTCCTTGCTGAACTTGGTGGCGGCGATCTTCTGCTCCAGCTCGGCCAGCTCGTTCTGGCCGTCCTCGCCGTCGCCCAGCTCCTTCTGGATCGCCTTCATCTGCTCGTTCAGATAGTATTCGCGCTGCGTCTTCTCCATCTGGGTCTTGACGCGCGACTTGATCTTCTTCTCGACCTGCAGGACAGACATCTCTCCCTGCATGTGGCCATAGATCTTCTCAAGGCGTGCCGCGACCTCCAGCGTGTCCAGCAGGTCCTGCTTGCGCTCCAGGTCGATGCCCATGTGTCCGGCGACAAGGTCGGCCAGCTTGCCGGGCTCGGACGCCTCGGACACGGCGGTCACGACCTCCTCGGGGATGTTCTTGCGGACCTTGACGTAACGCTCGAACTCCTCGGTCACGGTGCGCACCAGCGCGGCCACCGTGGCCTCGTCGCCCATCGTTTCGTCCAAGACGCGGGCTTCGGCCATGAAATGGTCGTCATGGGGCACGAAGTCGGTGATCTCGACCCGTTCGCGGCCCTCGACCAGCACCTTCACGGTGCCGTCCGGCAGCTTGAGCAACTGCAGCACATTGGCCAGAACACCGGCGCGGAAGATGCCCTCCTCGGTGGGCTCGTCGATGGCCGCGTCCTTCTGGGCGGCCAGCAGGATCGGGCTGTCCGATTCCATCACGGCCTCCAGCGCGCGGACCGATTTCTCGCGTCCGACGAACAGGGGAACGATCATGTGCGGGAAGACGACGATATCCCGCAGGGGCAGCACCGGATAGGTCTGGGTGGTGAATTCCGTCATGGTATGTCCTTTCTGCCCGAAGCCGCGGCCCCGTCATGGCGACGCGCGGCCTCTGCATGCGATCAATCTAGGGGTGTCGCCCCCCGCGTTCAATATGACCGCAACAATGCCACCTATTTCGTCAGCGCGGAATGACGATCTCTGCCCGCAGACCGCCCAGACGCGGGCCGCGGCCAAGCCGCAGCTGCCCGCCATGCGCGCGCGCCACGTCCGCGGCGATCGCCAAGCCCAGCCCGGCCCCCTGCGCGCTGTTCCTGCGCCGCGACGGATCCAGACGGGTAAAGGGCCGCATGGCCGCGTCCAGGCTGTCCTCCGGGATGCCGGGGCCGTCATCCTCGATCCCGATCCGCAGGCTGCGCGGGCCAAGCGAGGCGTCCATCTCGGCCCGGCTGCCGTAACGCACCGCGTTGCCGATCAGGTTCTCCAGCGCACGGCGCAGCATGTCGGGGCGGAAGGTGGCCAACCCGTCCCGATCGCCCTCGAATTGGACCAGGCTGGCCTGCTGGCCGGCGCGTTGCGCGTCCGCGACCAGGCCCTCCAGGAAACCCGCGGCGGCGATGGGCTGGGGCGCGCTGTCCTGCGCGTCGTCGCGGGCATAGTCCAGAAAGCCGTCGACCATGCGGTTCATCTCCGCGATGTCGGCCTCCATCGCGCTGATGTCACCGGGCTCAGGCGGCATGTCGGGCCCGATCATCGACAGCCCCAGCTTCATCCGCGTCAGCGGCGTGCGCAGGTCGTGGCTGATTCCCGACATCATCAGCTTGCGCTGGTCGTTCTGGCGCTCCAGCCGGTTGCGCATGTCCAGAAACGCGGTGCCCGCGCTGCGCAGCTCGACCGCCCCGGACGGGCGATAGGGCACGATCCGCCCCTTGCCGTATTCCTCGGCCGCATAGGCCAGCCGCCGGATCGGGCGCAGCTGGTTGCGCAGGAAGATCATCGCGATCCCCGTCATCAGGACCGACGTGAACACCATCAGCACCAACAGCTGGTGCGGGTTCGACGCGCTGACCCGCCGCCGCTCGAAGCTCAGCGCATAGGGTCCGTGCGGCCCGTCCAGCGCCACCGACACCCGCCGGTCGCTGCTGGCCAGATCGACCGAGATCACCTGCGGCAGCGCGTCGCGCAGCACCTCGGTCACCACCCGTCCCGAAAAATCATAGAACAGCCGCCGATCCTCGGTAGGCGGATCGACCGGCAGCGCCAGCTCCAGCTCCAGCGGGCGCGCCACGGACACCCCGGCGCGCCGCGCCGCGTCGGGCGTCGCGGCACTGTCGATCAGCCGCGCGACAAAGGTCAGTTCGTGCGACATGCTGGCGGTCATCTGCCGGGTCACGCCCTCGAAATGGCGCTGCAGGAACATCACGCTGACCACAGTCGTCACCACCACGACCGGCAGGAACAGGATCAGCGCCGCGCGCGCATAAAGGCCCCGCGGGACCAGCTTGCGCATCTGCATGGCGTCGGCATTGTTCGACATGGCGGCCTCCTGCGTTGCGCGCTAGGCTAGCCCCATGACTCCGCCTGCGAAAGAGCCGCTGCAGATCCTGGCCCCGAATCCGTCCCCCCTGACCGGGCCGGGCACGACCACCTTCCTGCTGGGCGACAGCCATGTCGCGGTGATCGACCCCGGCCCCGACGATCCCGCCCATATCGACGCCGTCGCCCGCGCCGGCCGCGGCCGCATCAGCCATATCCTGATCACGCACGCGCATCGCGACCACAGCGCCGGAGCCGCACGCCTGTCCCGCCTGACCGGCGCCCCGGTGCTGGCCTTCGGCGATGCGCTGGCAGGGCGGTCGCCGCTGATGTCCCGCCTGGCGCTGGAGGGCCTTGGCGGGGGCGAGGGGCTGGACCACGCCTTCGCGCCCGACCGCCACCTGCGCGACCAGGAGGTGATCACCACGCCAGACTGGTCGCTGACCGCGTGGCACACGCCCGGTCATGCGGCAGGGCACCTGTCGTTCCAATGGGGTGACCGGATCTTCTGCGGCGACCTGGTGATGGGCTGGTCCTCGACGCTGATCTCTCCGCCGGATGGGGACCTGGCGGGATACTTCCACTCGCTGGAACGGCTGGCGGCACTGTCGCCGCGTGTTCTGCTGCCGACCCACGGGCCCGAGATCACGGCCCCGCAGGACCGGATCGCGGAACTGGCGCGGCACCGCCGCGACCGCACGTCCCAGATCCTGGCCGCCCTGCGGGTCCGCTCCGATTCCGCGGCGGGCCTTGCGCGCCGCATCTATGCGGTGCCCGAACCGGTCCTTCCCATCGCCACGCGCAACGTCCTGGCCCATCTGATCGCCCTGTCCCAGATCGGAGCCGTTGATTTTCCGGGCGTTTTGACGATCGAGACGGTTTTTTCGACCGGATGACAAAAAACCCCAGAACGCCACTGGACGCCCCTGACCGAGGTTGCTATATCCGCCCCGTGTTCCGGCGTAGCTCAGCGGTAGAGCAGTTGACTGTTAATCAATTGGTCGTAGGTTCGATCCCTACCGCCGGAGCCAAAGATTACAAGGGCTTAGCCATTCTTGGCTAGGCCCTGTTTTCGTTCTGGGGAACGCTGGGGGAACACGTACACATTAGTGTTGTGAGGTCGTTCGCAGCCACTCCCCGACTTCGACCTAGTCTATATGAAACTTTAAGAACTTCATCCTAGGCTTAGCAAGACGGAAGGTGGTAAGTTTGGCAGAGGTACATTTGCGTGGCACTCTCACATGCTCCAGCGTGCTTCAACAATTTGGAGTGGTGTCCTCGGCCGCACCATTTATCCTATAATAGCTGTTACTTTTCATGTCGTTAGGCATGACAGCTACTATTGGTTACACACCTTGTTCCCCACCTTGCGCGGCGTTGGTGGAAGTGAGTAAACCCGCATCCCTTGCCATCTGCCGGGCCTCGTCCAGTTCCGTCGGATSTGTGACAGGCACAGCGAACGCCAGCCGATCCCGCCCAACGCGCCKGGTGAACCCGACTGGTCCCTGTGCGCCCKCGATCCAATGGAGCCCYATGTCCTGATACCGGCGRMGCTGAGAMGCAGGCGGGGCGRCCCCAACGATCGGAGCAGCTTCCAAYGCTTCATCRATCAGTTCCGCCGCGATGCCTTCGCYSCGYCGRTCCTCSCGYACCGCCAGCATCTGGCAGCGTAGGGGATACTCACCGCAGGGCGACGARCAAACTAGCGCTCCCRCGAGTTCACCKGCAGAGATGAATGTTAAGATCGGGGCCAGTCGCCCGCCTGCGCCACCAAGGACGCTAATGCCGCCCCCGAGGTCCGTTCGATCGATCGCATAGAAATGCGGCCGCTGCCATGCATAGGTCAGCGCCACGACCTCCCGCCGATCAGGTGCGGCGATGTTGTAAGGAGGATGCCCCATGATGAACATCACCGCTCGGAACCTGTCCTCGAATGTCATGGCTTCGACTAGCATGATTTYCCCCCTCGCSGACTTGCAACAGGTATCCGCCAGCGTAACCTGCATTGAYGATGCCRAAACCSGTGCCRTTYAAYGCCCCACGCAGTCGRGACATCGCGACCTTAAGCGCAAGGTAAGCAGCGGCTGGATCGGTCGGATAAGCGTCCACGCCGTGGAACATTGAGGCCAGGATCTGCCGATTGCGCACGGGYTGCTTRCGGCCCCAYARCGCGSCMAKGACRCGAGCCTGCTGTTCGGGGATGCTGCAGCCCACGACYAGAGCCTCGCGWGTGATGTCGGATGGGGTYAGCCAGCGCCCACAGCAGGGGCAGGACAGGCCTTTGGGGCTACYGGCAGGCTGCACAGCCTCCGCAAGCTTCAGGCGCCAGCCGTTGCCATATCGCACCACCTGGACGCCCGGCAGCTTCCACATGATTTCGTCAACAGCCTTGCGCACGATCCTGAGACCCCGATGATACTCCGGCTGATCGRCGTCRGCCCATCCGGTCGCAATCGCGTCGAGCAGTTCAGGGGTGGTTTGCCAAGATCCTCGGGCCCGCGCTAGGGCGTTCAGCACATCCTCCCCCTCCTCGCTKATCTGGCAATCGACGATCAGGTCCGGGAGCGGGGCAAGCGTCACCTCGCCCCCGCACATGGGACAACTGGCCGTCATCACCGATAGCCGCGGCGCTTGGCTTCTGCGATCGCGCGCTGGATCGTYCGGGGRTCGTTKCCTTGRCCTGTACCGCGCAGCCAGGCYGAAACCTTGCCGCCCATCTTGGCGTCGAGATCTGTGACCAGGCGCCGCGCCAGATCGACATCCGCATCGGTGACRCCTGCCTCGATCAGCTGATCMGTGGCCCGCGCACGATCGATTTCCAGCCGCTCAGSRTCGACGGCRCCGAACGTCGTATTGCCCTGCGCCTCGCGGGTCAGGTCCATRATYRCCCGGACGTCCTCCGGGTCCATGGCGCTGTCKCKGAAATCAGAGGCCAGYACCTCCCCCGCAGCGCGCCATTCCTCCGCYTGGSCWGCGTTGCCWCCGGCATGAGCYGCCACMGCCCAAGGCTCGAACGTGGACGCGACKGCWGCCGCRGGATCCGGCAGYGCCTCGGTSGGGAACAAGCTGGAGGCGGACGCAGGATCAGMCGCAGGCTTAGACTGCGGCGCCATGGTCACTGGCTTGGCGATCGGTCCACTGCTGAATTGCTCAGGGGGGACCGCCCCTTGAGGCACGTCGGCAGGGAACAGCGAATGAGCGTGATCCGTGTCCATCATGCAACCTCGYTGCTGTCAGAGGTTTCCAGGAGKTCTGACCARCCGGCRYGACAAATGTCAGCGGTCGATCGAGGCGTGCCCGTCCGGTTTCCACTGGCGATGCGCTGAAGGTTGCCCAGCGCGTGCCCCACGGCGTCCTGCTGGCCGACGCGGACAGAATTGAGGATACCCCCGGCAATGCGGGCCTTTTCCCGCGTCGCGTCCTCGGATGCCTGCAAATCGGCCAGGGCWGCGAYRAGATCGGCCRTCAGGCTATCGACACGCGTCGCCTTTGCCATGRTKTCGGCGGCATGAACCGCGGCGGCMGCGCGTGCCTCGGCCCGGCGCTGGGCCTCGCCGCTAGCCTGSTCCTGTTGCTCTCGMCGCTGGGCCGCGATCAAWGCATCGACGAAAACRCTGCGATCYTTCTTGAGGTGCTTGATCTCCGACAGCACTACRGCGAGGGCTTCAGCCTTCTCCGGGCTCTCGACAGCCGCCAGCGCCCCCTGTTCTGCCTCGACCTGCTTGGCGGTCAACAGGCGATCGACAGCGTCCAGCTGCGCCTGCAAGCTCTTAGGTGTCGTGCGTTCCATCACAGCCCCACCGGGTATGCTTGGCCGGCCAGTCCGGCGAGTGTCTTGCCGGTCAGTTCAGGACCAGGCTGAATGAGGCTCTGCGCCAAGTCACTCAAACGCACGGCACCCGGAAGRTGGTCGCGCAGAGGTTTRCCAGTGGCGATCAGTTCGCGGCGAATATCTGCCTCAGCGGCGGTRAGCCTCGTCAGCATCGGCCGAAGGTTCGCGATGGCGGTGTCTACCTGGGCCGCCGCCGCCATGAGTTCGGTTCGTTTCTCTGGGAATGGCATGATGGATTATCCTGTTGATGACGGAAGGTTCAGTCGTGGTTCGTCGGGTTGGGTTCAGGGGAGGTCATACGACCCTCCCGTCGGGTCGTACTCGCATTCCACGAAGTCGACCCCGC
>NZ_JYGY01000002.1:0-14211 GCF_000967825.1 Paracoccus sp. 228
CGTATGTGCCGTCCCTGTCCCATTGGGATTTTGCTTGCGGGCGGCGACGGTGAGTTCTGCTGATGTTTTCATGAGCGCTCAGAATGAGCTCACTGGGGACTCCCGGATGAGCTCATTGTAAGGAGCTGGGGTCGCGGCATAGGCCCATGGCATCAACGCATCGATGTCCTTGTCGAGATGGCCGTTGGCGAGCCTGGTGAAGAGATCACGCAGATAGGCATAGGGTTCGACGCCGTTCATCTTGCAGGTGCCGATCAGGCTGGCGAAGCGTGCCCACGACCGGCCGCCCTCATCGTGGCCGGCAAAAAGCGCGTTGCGGCGGTTCATGGCCGGGCTGCGGATGGCGTTTTCGACCAGGTTGGAATCCATGTCGACATGGCCATCCTCGAGAAAGAGCCGGAAGCCGTTCTGGCGCCGCAGCATGTATGCGAGCGCCATGCCAAGGTCGGATTTGCGCGAGATGCGTGCGGCCTGGGCGGCCAGCCAGGCAAAAAACTGATCCACCAGAGGGCAGGACAATTCCTGGCGAACCGCCCGGCGATGAACGGGGTCCGCCCCGCGAATGACATCCTCGACCTTGTAGAGCGCTGCGATGCGCACCAGCGCCTCGTCGACGATGGGCGAGCCTTTCTTTGGCTTGGCCTTGATCAGCTTGCGCCGTCCATGGGCCCAGCAAAAAGCCAACCGCAAGGGATCGCCGCCCGTGCGCTTTGGTGTGGCCAGGTGGGTATAGGCGCCATAAGCGTCGACCTGGATCGTGCCATTGAAGCCGGTCAGGATCTCATCGGCATAGTCGCCCTTCCGGCCGGGGCGATAGTGGAACACCACCCCCGGCGGTGCGGGGCCGTTCCAGCCCCGGTCATCGCGCAGCACCGCCCAGAGATAGCCGGTCTTCGTCTTGCCTTGCCCGGGGTCCAGCACGGGGGCGGTGGTTTCGTCGACATAGAGCCGGGTGCTGCCCTGTTTCAGCAGCACCGCCATGCGGTCCACGACCGGGGCGATCAACGCACCGGTCCGACCCATCCAGTCGGCGAGGACTGATCGGTCGATCGGCACACCGTGCCGCGCCATGACCACGGCTTGGCGGTTGAGGGGCATGTGCTCGGAATGCTTGGACACCGCGATCTGCGCCAGGAGCGCCTCGGTGGGCCAGCTGCTCTCCAGCAGATGAGCTGCAGCTCTCGCCTGAACCACGCCCGTGCGCCCCTTGGGGCAGGCGTATTTCGGGCGGACGGAGACGATCACCTGATAGCGCGCCGGGATGTAATCCAGCCGCTCGGTCCGATCCTCCCCGATCCGGACCATGTCGCCACAGCCGCAAGGGCAGACAATGCTGTCTGGCTCGATGACACGCTCGACGCGTGGTAAATGCTGCGGCAAGGAGCGCGCCTTGCGCTTCTTGTCCGGCACCTTCTTCTCGGGATCGGTCTCGCTGGCCACGATCCTCGCCTCGACCGCGACAATCTGTTCCTGGGTTTCGGCGATGGCGGCTTCCAGATCCTCCAGCGCCAGCTCGAGCTGCGCAGGGTCCAGCTTTTCCGATTTCGGCCCGAACTTCGCATGTCGGTATTGTCCGACCTGGCCTTCCAGCTTTTCGATCAGGGCCTTCAGTTCGGTGATGAAGGCGTCCTTCTCGGCCCCCACCGCCTGTTCATGCTGACGCGCCGCACGCTCCACCGACAGCTCGAACTGCGCGGCCTCGAACGCCTTCACAACCTCCGGCGGAAGGTCTGGAAACAGGCTGAGATCGAAGGGCTGCGACATGCGGATTCATAGCCTCTCCAAACAGGAAAGGCCAATAAAACAATGCTAAAACAGCCGAGTAAATCATCCCGCTGCAATGGGTGGAGCAACCCGCTGCGCAAAGATCCGGCGCCAGTCCAGACCTTCGAACAATGCCTCGTGCTGGGCTCGCGACAGCCGCATTGTCCCGTCCTGAACCTTCGGCCAGGAAAAGCTGCCCTGCTCCAAAACCTTGTAAACCATCACCAGGCCTGTTCCGTCCCAAACCAAAATCTTCAGCCTGTCGCCGCGTTTAGAACGGAACACGATTGTCACCCCGGAATGTGGATCAAGCTTCAGCTCGGTCTGCACGATCAGCGCCAGCGCCCGATGGCCGCAGCGGAAATCCACCGGACGCGTCGCGATCAGGATCGGCTGGCGTTGTCCCGCGACGATCATGCCGAACCTCGCAGGGCGCGCACCAACGCCGCTGCCCGCTCTACCGGAACATCGCCCGGCACCCGCAGCACCAGATCGTTGCGGATCTCGATCGTGATGACACCACATGTCCGATCAGCATCTCTTGGTGGACCGACATTCTCAGGCTCCACTGAAACAGGCACAAAGGCCGGCAGAGCATGAGAGGCCACCCCGGCCATGGCATCCGCCGGCAAAACCAGGTCCCCCTGGCGCGCCTGACGCCGCCAATCCGAAAGCTGATGCGCGTCCAAACCGTGCCGCCGAGCGATATCCACTACCCGAACACCGGGCTGAAAGCTCTCGGCCACAATCCGCGCTTTCGCCTCGTCCGGCCAGCGCCGATATCCACGCGTCCGCCGCACAACCTCGATGCAGCCATCAAACCCGTTCCCGCCATCCGCCATCGTCGTCTCCTTCTGAATCCTCAGAACGAAACTCGCCGCTACGTCAGCGCACCAGAACCGTGGAAATCAATGGGACGGGAACGGCGCATACGGTGTAGCAGTCCGAAGGGAGGCCGCTCAGAATATGATCTCGACCTTTCTGATCGCGCCGAACTCACTGCTCGCCACGTCCTGCAAGCGCTTTTGATGATGCGTGACAATGTACTTTGCCACAAAAGAAGACGGCGCCCGAAGGCGGAGCACTGTCTGCTCAAAATCCTCGAAAACCAAAGCGGAAAACCAGCTTTTATAGAAATCTGGGTCCATATCAGCCAGGCGCACGCATGTACGCCCCCATGCCGTTTTCTGCGGATCATCCGTCGCCATCATAGGACGAAAGTTAACCCGGACGACTGTCGGTCCGACTGCATCCGGGCATTGCCTGTTAGTATCCATCCTGGCAGCAAAATCCGGTCCAACCTCTTCCCAATGGGATTCACTTCTTCGATAGATCTCGCGCTGGTTCAGCCGATAGGCGGCTACCCGGCCCCGTACGCCCGGCCGAAGTTGAATAAGAATCTCGTTGTCTAACAGCCGCTTGATCTCTCGCTTGACGGTTCGTTCGTCCACCGACCACATCCTTGCAAGGTCACGCTGTCCAACCGTCAGCTCGTCCAGCTTCCAGTTGTAGCGGGCCGTGACCAAGGCCACTAGGCGAAGCATGGAGGTTTGAAAGACGGCTTTTCCGTGGAGGCCGGCAATGGCCATGGCTGTCAGAAGGTCATATTTTTGAACCGAGGCGTGCGGCCCGGTGGATCTTGTCGCCTTCATTGCCGCCCCCTGGCATCTCTCTCGGCATCTTCGACCGATTCTGCTCATGCTATGAGAGTGATTAAAATCCTGCAATCTGTCAACGAGTAACTAAAAGCGCGATTATCTCTGACGTTCACTCAGATTGATGAAAATCTGGTTATATAGGTTATAGGTGACAGCTAGGGTGTCACCCTATTGCCGTTCTGGTGTCACCGAAACGGTCCCATGCTGATCAAATATGTCCCCGTATCCGTCCGAAATCGCGTTCTTAGATGGATCTTCCTATTAATGGCAAAACGCAGAACGCCGGATTTGCTTTTCTGGCGTTTCGCGTTATTCAGAATGGGAAGCCATAAAACGCGAGCCGAGACATGCGGGACCATACTCATCTTCAAGGAATGAACGAACGCAGCCTTGCACAGCAGGCAGCAGTCAGGAAGGCAACGTTCTCACCTTCCGAAAAAAAGACCCTACGGCCCTTCTCAATCTGGGAAATCAGTCAGTTCATGTTTGACATCCCGGCGGACACGCTTCGCAAAAAGCTGGCGGATGATCCCTCCTTGCCGCAGGGGATCGTGGAAGAGGACGGACGTCAGCGCTGGTTCACCCTGAATGAGATCAATGAGCTGCGCCGCAGGCTGCGCTTTCGTGGGAAGACCTTGATGCCAAAGCGCCCGCCCGGACGCGCGATGCGGATTGCGGTCTCCAACTTCAAGGGCGGCGTGGGCAAGACGGTGGTCGCCCATCATCTGGCAAATGGCGCCGCACTGGACGGCTATCGCGTGTTGGTAATCGACTTTGACCCCCAGGCCACGCTGACCCATTCGATGGGTCTGGTCGAGGTCAAGGAATGGAATACTGTTTGGGGGATCATGTGCCGTGACCTGTGCCGCGAGGCCGACCGCATTGTAGCCGCATATGACGATCCGGCCGACTGCCCCTACCCTTCCTCTGACGAACTGCCCGAAGATGTCCAATCCATCGGTGCACAACGCGCACAGGACTTTATTCAGAAAACCGCTTGGTCGACGATCGATGTAATTCCCAGCTGCGCGAATGCTGCCTTTGTCGAATTTGCAAGTGCGCAGTATCGGGCACTTCATAAAGCCTGGAGCTTTTTTGGCTGCATTTCCAGATATCTCGATGAACTTCCCGACGACCAGTATGACATCATCATTTTTGACTGCCCTCCAGCCATCGGCTATCAATCCCTCAACGCTGCATTCGCTGCCGACATCCTCTACGTGCCTTCGGGTCCGGGGTACTGGGAGTACGACTCGACCACCAGCTATCTGGGCCAGTTAGGCGACGCGATGGAGGATATTTCTTCTGGCTTCGCGACGCTGGCCCAGGATGCCGGGATCAGTCTGCCCAAGAAATTCGATGACGTCAGGCTGCTAATGACCCGTTTTGAGGCCTCGAACCCCCTACATATCGCGATGATGGGTGCCTTTCGGAACGTCTTTGGCGATGATGTTTGCAAGAATGCCATCGAGATGACGCGGGCTGTCGAGCAGTCCGGGCGTTTCCAGCAATCGGTCTATGAGCAGGACTATCGACAGATGACACGTGAGACATGGAAGCGCGCCAGACAGAGCTTTGATACCGCCTATATTGAGTTCCGAGAGACCGTGCTTCGCGCATGGGATGGCAAAAACAGCAATGGGGGTATGGGTGCATGAGCGGGAAGGGAAAGTTCGGTTTTGAGCCCTTGGAGCCAGCCAGCGTCAAGCCGCGCAAGCGCGAAGTTGGACCGATGGGTGCGGCGGTTCGCGAAGCCGCGGGAAGCCTTGCCGAGAGCACGGAGACTTTGATCGAGCAGCGCCGTCAGAATGCGTCAGATGCTAAGGCCTTCAGGACAGCGCAGGGTGAAGGCCGGGTGCTCGAGATAATTCGCGTCGACGATATTAGGACGGACGACCTTCCACGCGACCGTATCGATCTTGCGGCGACCGCGGGTTCTGACGAGATGGAGGAACTTAAAGCGTCCATTCGTGCCCGGGGGCAGAGAGAGCCGATCGAGGTCTTCAGAACCAATGCAGGGTTTCAGTTGAAGAAGGGCTGGCGCCGTTTGACGGCTTTAAAACAGCTGTGGCACGAGACCGGCGATACGCGCTTCGCGGTTGTGACGGCGCGGGTTTCGGCAGGTCCAGCGGATCGGATCGACCTTTACATCGACATGGTCGAGGAAAACGTCATCCGTGAGGACCTGAGCTTCGCCGAGATGGCGCAGGTGGCCATCACTGCGGCGTCTGATGCTGGCATGGAAGGGCAGGGGGCCGATGTTCTTGTGGGTCGGATCTTTGCATCGCTTCACAAGATGAAGCGGTCTTACATCCGAAGCTTTGTTTTCTTGCTGCAGGAACTTGGCGATGTGTTGCCTTATCCCAAAGCGATATCGCGCAATTTGGGGGTCGAGGTTGCTAGGAGGATCCAGGCCTTCCCCGAAGTCTCAGTGTCCCTTCGAAATGCTCTAGCATCGGTTAGGTCGGCGGAAGAGCAAACCGAGGTGCTGTCACGGCCACCGGCCGCTTTGGCAGGTCAGGGCACTCCGGGGCGCGGGGGAGATCAGAAGAAGGCGGTGAAATATGAATTTCACGTCGGTGAGGCAAAGGTAACAGCGCGGAAGGGTGAATGCAGAATTCTTTCTGGCACCGACTTTTCTTCGATCGATAGGAAGCGCCTTCAGAGCGCAATTGAAGCATTTCACAAGGTGTTGGATGAGAAGTAACCCGCGGGTTACGCGTCGATCTGAATGTGCGTAACCCATTGGACACAGTTGTCGTGCAAGTGCCAAGGCAGTGGCTTATCGGCGGATCATCTGCGCCAACCAGAATTATTAAATTCTATTACGGCATCGGCACTAGCATATTAGCAGCCGCCTGTACAAACCACCCAGCACTGCTTGGGCGTAGATTGGGAAGCGGAGATCCTTCTGGGTCAAGGCTGAAATGCATAATCTATGCCCAACCAAGCCCAGCAGCCTAACTCTTCGCACGCATACAGTTGCAGCGGTGCCCGAGCGGGGTACTGAGCCTAAGATAGCAAAATATAGCCTGCGAGCCTACGAGCCCGCTGTAGCAGGGCAGGTCACCCATTCCGCTGACTTTCCGCTTCACGCATCGGCGCTCTCTAAGTCTGCGCACGTATCTACTATATCTTCATTTGAAATCGCGCCAGCACAGGACACGTGTGGTCACCGTCCAAGGCTTGTTCCTCAAGAACCACGGCACAGCCTGCGGCCTTCGAAGCCTGGGCCTGAGGCAGGAGGGTCTGATCATCCGTAGAGACGCGGGCATAGCCAATCAGCGGCATGTAAGGCCACCTCCAATATTTGAGGACACCATTAAATGACCGTTTATAAACAGATGCAAAACCAATATCTGTTGCAGCTGTACGGGTACCCAGATCCTTTGCGTTCAGCAGGGGACGGAGTTTGGCGCCTTGGTGCGCACTCTGGGCCGTATTCCAAGGCCCTCGGGATCTCATCTGCCTGAGGGGCAGGATGACGATGATTTTGACCTATTTCCAAAAGTACTAGGCAACTGAAGAATAATACAGTTATGCTAAACTATCGGCATTATAATCATTGGTTATTAGATGGATGTCGGATCGCTTCTTCTGAGTGCCGAGACCCACGCAGCGAGGGTTGAGGGCATCCTCCTGGCCGACCCCGCCCTGGCCGGACTGTGGCGGATGGAGACGAGCCTTCTGGAGGCTGCCGCCTCGGTCGGGCTCGAAGGTGAACGGATCTCGACACAGGGGATGGTGCTTCGTCTGACCAGCGGCACCGCGATGGAAGAGGATGCCAGGGCGGTCGAGATGGCCCTTAGGGTTCTGACTGTCATCCGCCGGCCCGGAGACCCGTTTGGCGCGCCGGTCCCGGCACTGCGCCGGATCGAAGCGGCCGCCGCCCCCATCGGGCAGACACGCGACGAGGGCGATCGTCTCGAGGATGCGGAGTTGCCCCTGGTCATGGAGGCCGGTCGCACCTGGTCCCATGTTCCGATCCTGGCGGGATGGCGTGCGGCGGCCAGCTATGCCTTCCGATCCCGGCGCAGTAGCCCCGTGGCCGAGCGGCTCGTTTTCATAGCCGTGGAGGGTGCCGCGCGTCACCTGCAGGGACTGTCTTCCGATCAGAGGGCTGGCCGCGATGAGCTGGACGAGAGGGCAGGGGGCCTGCTGATGCCAGCTGCTGCCGGGTGGATCGTGCCGCCATCCGTGTCGCTGACCCGCAATGCGTTCCGGATCTGGTCTCCGATGACCGGGCTGGCGACGTTTCTGGAGGCAGCCACGCGGAGCCTCTCTCATGACCTCGGCCATCTGGGGACTCTGCGCCATGAGCTGGCACGTCTCACGACCATGACGTCTTCTGCGCATGGGCGGTCGCGCCTTGCCGATCTGATTACCTATTTGAGAGCGCAGCCGGTCGTCAGCTCGGCAATGGTCATGGATCAACTGGGGGTGACGCGCCGGACGGCCCTGTCCCTGATCGGCGAACTCGTCGATGCCGGCTGCCTCAGCAACCTCACCGCCCGCAGCACGTCCCGGTTCTGGGCGCTGCCCTCCCTAGCCGCGCGGATGGGACATGGGGGAAGGGCAGGGGCCGCTCGTAGCGGTATTTTCGCCGGCAGCGAAAGGTCGAGCGAACGCTTGACGCCAATCGGTGACTTGGAACGAATGAAGGAAGGACGAGACGAGGGCCAACTGGACCGGATCATGGCGGAGCTCGATGCCGCGATGTCGGGCCTTGATGATGTCGTGCGCCGGGCAGGGGGTCGGCAGCGGAAAGAAGAGTAGATCCTGCAGCGGTCAATTCTTTGCATGTCTGGAAACGCACGCTGTCCGGAAGATGCATCCTTAAGGCGGCAGCAAGAACGTCGGGTACAATGGTAGCCGCAGAGGTTCGTGACTTTGCAGCGAAACAGCCGCCCACGGCGCGACAGGATGATCGCGGTGGCAGCTGTGCCCTGTGGCCGATCTGAGGTATGGCTCGTCTGGTGAATGATAACCGCTTCCGTTACCGGACCTATGATGAGCCTCACAACGACCCAGACCCTCGAACGTACACGTCGGCTCATTGATGACCTGCGCGCAATGCCGGCCGAAACATCATGGGTCGAATTCAAGGAAAACAACGCGGACGGGCCCCTGGTCGGCAAGCTGATCGCCGCGCTATCAAATGCGGCGCGGCTTGCGGACCAGCACTTCGCTTATTTGGTCTGGGGCATACGCGACGGAGATCATGACGCCGTCGGTACGAGCTTCCAGCCTGGCGGCGTTGTTGCAGAACTGAGGCCTGAGGCGTGATTTCCCCTTACCCCGCTCACATTATGCCACGCGAACGATTTCGGCGGTGCCGAGGGCTGAGAAGCGGTTCATGAGAGCAACGCGGATGTGGATCTCGGCGGTCTGGCGGTCGGGGTCTCGTGCGGCGATGCGTTCGCCGAATGCCTTGAGACATCGCATCTTGGCCTCGACACGGCTTCGGGCGTGGTATCCGGTCCAGTGTTTCCAGAATGCCCTGCCGTAGTGCTTCGTGGCGCGAAGCGTCTCGTTCCGAGCCTTCGCTGCCGGGCAGTCTTCCTTCCAGGCGCGTCCGTTCTTCCGGATCGGGATGATTGGGATGGCCCCACGTTGGGTGATGGCCGTGTGGCAGCGGCGGGTGTCGTAGGCACCATCAGCTGTCACCGTTCCGATCTGCTCGTCCTCGGGGATCTGGCCAAGCAACTCGGGTAGGATTGGACTGTCACCGTCGCTGCTGGGGGTGAACTCTAAAGCCCGAATGTCGGAAGTCGCCGTATCCATGACGAGATGGACCTTGCGCCACTGACGTCGGCCTTGGACGCCGTGCTTGCGGGCTTGCCATTCGCCATCTCCGAGGAACTTGATGCCCGTGCTATCCACAAGCAGATTGAGCGGGCCATCGATACGGCGATATGGGATCTGAACAGCCAAGGTCCTCTGTCTACGACACAGAGTGCTGAAGTCGGGCACGGGCCAGTCCAGCCCCGCCAATCGGAGCAGGCTGGCCACCATCCCCGCGGTCTGTCGCAAGGGCAGCTTGAACAGAACCTTGACCGAAAGACAGAACTGGATGGCAGCATCGGAGAAGACGGAAGGGCGGCCGGGGCGGCCTTCACGCGGCGCCAGCCAAGCCATGTCTTGATCGACCCAGATCAGCATCGAGCCACGCCTACGCAGCGCCGCATTATAGCTGGACCAGTTCGTCGTGCGGTAGCGGGCGGGGGGAGGCTTGCTCATGCAACCCATCTAACCGCATGGATTCACTTTGTGAATCGTCCGAAGTCAGAGTTCTGCAACAATGCCCGTTTGATGTGCCGTCTGTGAAGCGGTTTCGTCTCAAGTCTTGCTGTGGGCGCCATGGACAGAATTGCAGCGCCTAGGTGCAGATCCCAGCTGCAGATGCTAGATCAACACGTGATAGTCGAGTTCTCCGTATGCTTCTGCACCAGGACAGGCGATCTGGCAACGGACACTGATGACGACGATGAGCGACATCGCACGAAACATGTCTGACACGGATTGCGGATCTGCTGAGGGAACAGCCAGGTTGAGCCCCGCGTTTCGCTGCATAATTCCTGCAACAATCATTCGAACCTCAAGGACCTTGACCATGGCGAAGACCAAGAAGGCTGCAGAAGACAAGGCGAGCAAGTCCAAATCCTCGAAGACGGCAAAAGCTAGCGATGGAAAGACCAAAGAGGCAACTTCCAAGACGCGTGCGAAACGTGCCGAGGCAATTGCCGCGAAGGCTTCATCTGCCAAGACATCCGGCCCAGCCAAACCGGCGAAAGGTCTGGCTGACCTCTTCGAGCATGCTCTGGCAGACATCTACTATGCCGAAAAGAAGATCTACAAATCTCTCCCCAAGATGATCAAGGCGGCCAAGCATCCGAAGTTGATCGAGGTCCTCACCGAGCATCGCGAGGAAACGGCAACCCAGATCGAAGCCTTGGAAGCGATCTTTGCGCTCCTTGAGAAACGGGCCAGGGCAGAAAGATGCGATGCGATCGATGGCATTCTCGAAGAAAGCGAAAGCCTGCTCGAAGACTTTGGTGGCACCGCAGCAGGTGATGCCGCCATCATCTTCAGCTGTCAGGCAGTCGAGCATTACGAGATCACCCGCTACGGCTCGATGAGCGCATTTGCCGACGCGCTTGGCATGGATGAAGCAAAGGGACATCTCGATACTATTCTGGCCCAGGAGAGTGCCGCCGACGGCACGCTGTCGAAGATCGCCGAAGAGACGATCAACGAGGCTGCCGCCGAATATGATAAGGACATGTCCGAAAAGGCATGATCCGTCCATAGCGTCGGAAACGAAGGACCCCAATGTGGGGTCCTTCTGCTGCGCTCCAACGGTCGACGCACGGGTGACAGCTAAAACGGCTTTGGTGTCGTCGAATTGAGCCTATCACTTCTGCGGGTACTTACCCGGCAAGGCATTGCTCGCCTACGATCCTGATGGTGCTGCCTCAAGAGGAGCATCACGGCGACATGTGATGGTCTGAATGGGCCTCGATGGCGCTTCAGAGCAACTCGTGATTCAGCATGAGATGGTCAACGATTATCGGCGTTGCCATTGTCACCGATCAAATCGTGCAGATCCATGTCCTGAGGCAAAGACGATCGGGCCGCATTCGGTGTCACATGAACGTCATATTTCCTCGTTATTACCGTCATGATCCTGTTGTACCGCTTACCGGCACGCTCACTCCACAGGAGAAGACCCATGAGATATTCCGGCTTTGCCGCCACCGCGCTGTCCGTAATCGCCCTGACTGCATCCGGCGCTGCAGCGCAGTCGCGTGACCAGGTCCAGGTGGCCGGTTCGTCGACCGTGCTGCCCTACGCCACGATCGTCGCCGAGCTGTTCGGAGAGAATTTCGATTTCGGAAGCCCGGTCATCGAATCGGGCGGATCGTCCACCGGTCTGCGCCGCTTCTGTGAGGGCGTGGGCGAGAACACCATCGACATCGCCAATTCCAGCCGCCAGATCCGCGACAGCGAGATCGAGGAATGCGCCGCCAACGGCGTGACCGACATCATGGAGGTGCGCATCGGCTATGACGGGATCGTCTTCGCCAGCGCGCAGTCGGGCAACAGTTTTGCCTTCACCCCCGCCGACTGGTTCAACGCGCTGTCGGCCAAGGTCGTGCGCGACGGCGCGATCGTTGACAACACCGCCGCCAACTGGAACGAGGTGAACCCCGAGCTGCCCGACCAGGAGATCCTGGCCTTCGTCCCGGGCACCCGTCACGGCACGCGCGAAGTCTTCGACGAGAAGGTGATCGCGCAGGGCTGCGAGGACAGCGGCGCGCTGGAGGTGTTCACCGCCGAGCTGGGCGAGGAGGAGGCCGAGGCCGCCTGCATGACGCTGCGCACCGACGGCCGGTCGGTCGACATCGACGGCGACTATACCGAGACGCTGGCCCGCATCGGGTCGTCGCCGAACGGCATCGGCGTCTTCGGCCTGTCCTTCTACGAGAACAACACGGACACGCTGCAGGTCGCGACCATGTCAGGCGTCACCCCCTCGACCGAGACGATCGCCTCGGGCGAGTACCCGGTGTCGCGGCCGCTGTTCATCTATGTGAAGAAGGCGCATATCGGCGTCATCCCGGGCGTCAAGGAATTCGCCGAATTCTTCGTCTCGGACGCGATCGCGGGACCGGACGGGCCGCTGGCCGCCTATGGCCTGGTCTCGGACCCCGAGCTGGCATCGGTCCAGCAGGCCGTGGCCGACGAGACCACCATGCAGTGATCGCCACCTGCACCGGCGCATGGAAATGCGCCGGTGCAACCTTGGGCTTCGCTTTCCAAGACATCTGTCATTTTTTCCGTCGCCATTCCTGAGGTTTCCCGATGCCTATGTCCTGGGCTCTATTGGCCGCAATCCTGCTGGCGACGGCCGGATTTTATATCGGACGCAGTCGCGCCCTGTCGGCCAGTGGCAGCGATGTCCGAACCCTCCACAGCCGCCCGACATATCATGGCTACAACGTGGCACTTTCCGTCATGCTTCCCACGTTGGTCGTTCTGGTTCTGGCGTCCGGACTACGCATGTCCGGGGTAATCCCTGCAGGATCCAACGCTGTCGCCGGTCTGCTTGCGCTTGGCGCGTCCGTTGCGGGCCTGGGCTGGGGCATGACGCGGATTGATAGCGGGTTTCGCGCGCGCAATTCGGTCGAGCGGATGGTGCTGGGCCTGATGATCTTCTGTTCGATGATCGCCATCGCCACCACCGCCGGCATCGTCCTGTCGCTGATCTTCGAGACGATCAGCTTCTTCCGCCAGTACAGTGTGACGGAGTTCTTCTTCGGCACGACATGGTCGCCGCGCTTCGAGGGCAATTCGCGCCTCGGCATGCTGCCGCTGCTGTGGGGGACGCTGTAYATCAGCTTCATCGCGCTGCTGGTGGCGGTGCCCATCGGCCTGTTGGCGGCGATCTATCTGTCGGAATATGCCAGCCCCCGCCTGCGCAGCATCGCCAAGCCCGCGGTCGAGGTGCTGGCCGGCATCCCGACCATCGTCTATGGCCTGTTCGCGCTGGTGACGGTCGGGCCGATGCTGCGCGACTGGATCGCGCAGCCCCTGGGCCTGGGCAATTCCGGGTCGTCGGTGATGACCGCGGGGCTGGTCATGGGGATCATGCTGATCCCCTTCGTCAGCTCTCTGTCCGACGACATCATCAACGCGGTSCCCCAGAGCCTGCGCGACGGCGCCCTGGGCCTGGGCTCGACGCCCTCCGAGACGGTGCGCAGCGTCGTGCTGCCCGCCGCCCTGCCGGGCATCGTGGGCGCCATCCTGCTGGCCGCCAGCCGCGCCATCGGCGAGACGATGATCGTGGTCCTGGGCGCGGGCGCCGCCGCCACGATCAGCGCCAACCCGTTCGAGGCGATGACCACCATCACGGTCAAGATCGTCAGCCAGCTGACSGGCGACAACGACTTCTCSTCGCCCGAGACGCTGGTGGCCTTTGCCCTGGGACTGACGCTGTTCGTCATCACCCTGGGCCTGAACGTCATCGCGCTTATCATCGTGCGCAAGTATCGCGAGCAGTACGAATGACCGATCATCCCCGCGCCACTGGCGCCAAGTCGCTCTATGTCCAGGACGCGCGCACCCGGCGCCGCAACGCCGCCGAGAAACGGTTCCGCGCCTACGGGCTGACGGCCATCGTCATCGCCTGCACGATGCTGGCAGTGCTGGTCTTCACGATTGTGCGCAATGGCACAGGAGCCTTTTATCAGACCTATCTATCTCTCCCTGTGGCGCTGGACGCGCAGGTGCTGGACCCCAAGGGCAACCGCGACCCGGCCGAGATGGCCGGCGTGCTGACCCTGTCCTATGGCCAGGTGCTGGACCGCGCGCTGGATACCGAGATCGAAGCGCTCGGATTGGAGATCGAGGGTTTGGGCTCCGGAGATGCAAATCAGCTGATCTCGCGCGATGCCTCGGCGCAGCTGCGCAATCGGGTGCTGGCCGATCCCGATCTGGTCGGGCAGACGGTGGACGTGAACGTCCTGGTTAACGGCCGCATCGACGGCTATTTCAAGGGTCGCGTCACCGCCGAGACGGCAGAACGGGATTCCAATGTCTCCCCCCAGCAATTGTTGCTGGCCCAATCCTTGGCCGACAATGGCACCTTGGTCACGCGGTTCAACTGGAGCTTCATGACCCTGCCTGACGCCTCTGATCAGCGCCCGGAATCGGCCGGCGTGGGCGTGGCGATCCTGGGTTCGCTCTACATGATGCTGGTGGTGCTGGTGCTGGCGGTGCCCATCGG
>NZ_JYGY01000002.1:16911-279705 GCF_000967825.1 Paracoccus sp. 228
CGCCCCGCCACGATGGGCGAGCGGCTGACCTTTGCGGACATCATCCTGGACTCCGCCGAACACCGGGTCTTCCGCGCCGGCCAGACGCTGCACCTGGGGCCCACCGAATTCCGGCTGCTGTCCACGATGATGGAAAAGCCCGGCCGCGTCTGGACGCGCGAACAGCTGCTGGACCGGGTCTGGGGCCGCGACATCTATGTCGACACGCGCACCATTGACGTGCATGTGGGCCGCCTRCGCAAGGCGCTGATGAAGAACGGCGGCGACGACCCGCTGCGCACCGTGCGCGGCGTGGGCTATGCCCTGGGCTGAGGCCCGGACCTAGGCCGCCAGCCCCGCATAGATGCCGCCCTGCGACAGCAGGTCGGCATGGCTGCCCATCTCGACCACGCGGCCCCGGTCCATGACCACGATGCGGTCGGCGTTCCGGATCGTGCCCAGCCTGTGGGCGATCACCAGCGTGGTGCGGCCCACCGACAGGGCATCCAGCGCCGACTGGATCTCGCGTTCGGTCTGGCTGTCCAGGGCGCTGGTCGCCTCGTCCAGGATCAGGATTGGCGGGTTCTTCAGGAAGGCCCGCGCGATGGCCACGCGCTGCTTCTGCCCGCCCGACAGCATCACCCCGCGTTCGCCCACGACCGTGTCCAGGCCCTGCGGCAGGCCTTCGATCATCTGCGCCAGTTGCGCCTTGGCGGCGGCCTGCGCGATCTCCATGTCCGAGGCGTCCAGGCGGCCATAGGCGATGTTCTCGCGCAGCGTGCCGCCGAACAGGAACACGTCCTGGCTGACCAGACCGATCTGGCGGCGCAGGCTGTGCAGGCGCATCGCGGGCAGGTCCATCCCGTCGACGACGATGCGCCCCTGGCTGGGTTCGTAGAACCGCGGCAGCAGCGCCAGCAGCGTGGTCTTGCCCGCACCCGAGGGGCCGACGAAGGCCACCGTCTCTCCGGCGCGGATGTCCAGGTCGATCCCCGACAGGATCGGGCGGTCGGGGTCATAGGCAAAGCCCACCCCCTCGAACCGGATGTCGCCGCGCAGGGCGGGGGCGTCGATCGCGTTGGGGGCGTCGGCGATCTCGGGGTCGGTGGCCAGCAGCTCCTGATAGCGGCGGAATCCGGCGATGCCGCGGGGATAGGTCTCGATCACCGCGGCGATCTTCTCCAGCGGGCGATAGAAGACGCCCACCAGCAGCAGGAAGCCCACGAAGCCGCCTGTGGTCAGTTCGCCCGACAGCACGAAGCCCGCGCCCATGACCATGACGATGACCTGCACCAGCCGCAGGCCCATGTACTGCAGCGCGCTGGACGCCGCCATCACACGGTATGCGTCCAGCTTGGCCTGGCGATAGCGGGCATTGTCGGCGGCGAAGAGATGGCTTTCATGCGCCTCGTTGCCGAAGGCCTGCACCACGCGGACGCCGCCCAGGGTCTCCTCCAGGCGCACGTTGAAATCGCCGACGCGGGAATAGATCGCACGCCAGGTCGCCGTCATCCGCCCGCCATAGACGATCACCAGGGCCAGCATGGCCGGCACGATCAGCGCCACGATGACCGCCAGCTGCGGGTTGATCCAGAACATCAGCAGGAACGCGCCGACAAAGGTCATAAGCGCGATGAAGGCGTCCTCGGGGCCGTGATGGGCGACCTCTCCGATCTCTTCCAGGTCGCGTGTGACGCGGGCGACCAGCTTGCCGGTGCGTGCGCGGTCGTACCAGCGCCAGGACAGCCGCGTCAGGTGGTCGAAGGCGCGGGCCCGCATCGCGGTCTCGATATTGATGCCCAGCTTGTGCCCCCAGTAGATCACTACCGTCAGCAGCCCGGCATTAATCGCATAAAGCGCCAGCAGCCCCCCCGCCGCGGCCAGGGTCAGCGTCCAGTCGCCCTGCGGCAGCAGGTGGTCGATGAAGGCGGTGACGGCCAGCGGAAAGGCCAGCTCCAGCAGACCCGAGACGACCGCGCAGCCGAAATCCAGCCAGAACAGGCCCAGATGCGGACGGTAGTAGGAAAAGAACTGTTTCAACATGCGGCCTCTCAGGCGGGGATGGCGACGGGGCGTCCGTCGGGGCGGGTCAGGACCTGCATCGGCAGGCCATAGACGTCGTGCAGCGTGTCGGGGCGCATCAGGGCGTCCGGGCCGCCCTGCCAGACCAGCCGCCCGGCCTTCAGCGCCACGACATGGTCGCAGAACCGCGCGGCCATGTTGACGTCGTGCAGCACGATGACGGCGCTGCGCCCCTGGTCGTGGCACATCGCGGCGACCAGGGCCAGCACCTCGACCTGATGGGCGATGTCCAGCGCGCTGATCGGTTCGTCAAGCAGCAGCGTGCCCGCCTGCTGCGCGACCATCATGGCCAGCCAGGCGCGCTGTCGTTCGCCGCCCGACAGGGTGTCGACCAGCCGATCGGCAAAGCCCGCGACCCCGCATTCGTCCAGGGCGCGTGCGACGGCGGCATGATCGGCGGGGCCGAAGCGGCCCAGGGCGCCGTGCCAGGGATAGCGGCCAAGGGCCACCAGTTCGCGCACCAGCATGCCATCGGCCGGGGGCGTGGTCTGAGGCAGGAAGGCCATGCGGCGGGCCAGGTCGCGGGCGGGCCAGTCGGCCAGGGCGCGCCCCTCGAACCGGGCGGTGCCGCCTGCCGGGACCTGTCGGGCCAGCGCGCGCAGCAGCGTGGATTTGCCCGACCCGTTATGGCCGATCAGCGCGGCCGTCCGGCCCGCGGGCAGGTCCAGCGTGATGTCGTCCAGCAGCCGGCGACCGGGGACGTCGACCGACAGGCCGGACAGGTGAAAGAGCGTCATCGATGCCTCGTCATCAGCCAGATCAGCCAGGGTGCCCCGATCAGCGAGGCGAACAGCCCAAGCGGCAGTTCATAGGGAAAGCCGGCCATGCGCGCGCCGAAATCGGCGGCCAGCATCAGCCCCGCCCCGATCAGCGCCGATCCCGTCAGGTGGTCGGCCGGGCGGGCCAGGCCGATGCGGCGGGCCAGATGCGGGGCCATCAGCCCGACGAAGGACAAAGGTCCCGTGACCATCGTCGCGGCCCCCGTGGCCAGCCCCGCCAGCACGATCAGCGCCAGTCGCGCGGGCGGCAGGCCCAGCCCCAGGCCGCGCGCGACCCCCGCCCCAAGCGGCAGCAGCGCCAGCCAGCGGCGCAGGGCCAGCGCGGCCAGCCAGACGGCCACGGCCAAGGCCGCCAGCGCGACGGCGCCCACCATCGGCACGGCGGCCGCAGATCCCGACAGCCAGGACAGGATCGCCCAGGCCCGTGCGTCGCCCACGGCCATCATCGCCGACAGCACGGCCGAGGCCAGCGCCGACACCGCGATGCCCGCCAGCAGCACGCGTTCCGCCGGCATGTCGCGACGCGCGGTAAAGGCCACCAGCACCGCCAGCGCCAGCGCGCCCCCCGCCATCGTCCCAAGCGCCAGCGCCAGCGCGCCGGGGGCGGCCAGGCCAAAGACCGCCGCCGCATAGCCAAGCGAGGCGCCGCCCGACACGCCAAGCACCTCGGGCGAGGCCAGGGGGTTCGCGGTCAGCCGCTGCAGGATCGCCCCGGCCAGCGCCAGCGCCGCCCCCGACGCCGCCGCCGCCAGCAGGCGGGGCAGGCGCATGGGCAGAAACGCCGCCAGGTTCGCGCGGTCCAGCACCGCCCAGCCCCCCGGCACCCGCCCGATCCACAACAGGACCAGCCCCGCCAGGATCAGGGCCACCGCCATCGCCGCCAGCAGCGGCCGCGGACGGGCCAGCCGCGGGGCAGGGCCGTCGCCCGATTCCGCGCCGGGCGGGGACGTGCCCCGCAGCCGCGGCAGCAGCCAGATCAACAGCGGCCCGCCGACCAGCCCGGTCAGTGCTCCGGTGGGAAACATCTCGGCCCCCAGGCCCGCCAAGGCCAGCACCAGCCCGTCGCAGATCGACAGGATCAGCGCGCCCAGGACCGGCGACCAGGCCAGCAGGCCGGGGATGGTCCGCACCCCCAGGCTGCGCGCCAGGGCAGGCGCCGCCAGCCCGACAAAGCCGATCAGCCCCAGTTCCGCCGACACGGCCGCGGCCAGCACGACCGCGACGGCCACCGCCGCCAGCCGCATCGCGGCGACGTTCAGCCCCAGGCCCTGCGCGCCCTCGGCCCCCAAGGAAAGCAGGCGCAGCGGACGGGCCAGCACTGCTGCGGCCAAGCCACCCAAGGCCAGCACCCCGGCCAGCGCGGCGACCCCCGACCAGTCCTGCTGGACCAGCGAGCCGCCGTTCCAGATGACCAGCGACAGCAGGTACTGTCCCTGCGCCAGCGTGACCGCCCCCGCAACCGCACTGGCGGTCAGCCCGACCAGCATGCCCGCGATGACCATCGTCACCGGCTGAAAGCCGCGCCGCGCGCCGATGGCCAGCACCAGCGCCGCCGCCGCGCCCGCGCCCGCCATGGCGACGGGCCAGCGCCCGCCCTCCAGCAGGGTCGGGGACAGGATCGTGGCCAGGACCAGTGCCAGCTGCGCGCCCGCGCTGATGCCAAGCGTCGTGGGATCGGCCACCGGGTTGCGCAGCACCACCTGCAGGATCGCCCCCGACAGGCCCAGCATCGCCCCCGCCAGCAGCGCGATGACCCCGCGCGGCATCAGGCCATAGGCCATGCGGATCTGATCCAGGCTCATCGCCTGCGGATCCCAGGGCAGGGCGGGCAGGGGCAGCGTGCGCGCGGCCATCAGCCACAGCGCAAGGGCGATCAGCGCCGCGCAGGGCGCAAGGGTCCGGGTCCTCATCGCCTCAGGCCTCCAGCGCGCGGGCCAGCAGGTCGCCAAAGCGCAGCGCGGCGGGCACCCCGCCAAAGGCGTTCATCCGCGGCAGGTGGTGCACGCGGCCCTGCGCCACCTGCGGCAGGGCCTGCCACAGCCGGCTGCGGGACAGCGCGCCTTGCGCCTGCGGCGGGATGGGGCCGGCGATGATCAGCCGCGCGTCGGGCATGTCGGCCAGGCGTTCAAGGGGAACCGGGGCCAGGAAGCTGAAGGCCGTCGCCTCGGACCAGGCGTTGCGCAGGCCGATGCGGGTCAGGGTGCTGCCGAAGAGGCTGTCAAAGCCGAAGGCGCGCAGGTGGCGCGCATCGCCGATATCGACCAGCGCCAACGGCCGGTCGGCATGGCGCGCGACCCGCGAGGCCAGCAGGTCCAGATGCGCGTTGGCCCGCGCCCGCGCCCGGCCGCCCGCGGCGGGATCGCCGATCTGCCGCGCCAGCGCGTCCAGCGCGTCCATCGCCTTGGGCAGCGGCGCCGCGCCCGGCTGATAGAAGGGCAGGGACAGGACCGGGGCGATCGCCTCCATCCGCGCCTGATAGCGGGTGTAATAGGGAGAGCTGAGGATCAGCGTGGGGCGGACCAGCTGCAGCAGTTCGAAATTCGGCGCGCCGCGCAGGCCCAGGTCGGTGACCGTGTCGGGGATGGCGGGGACGCCCACATCGGCGCGAAAGCGGATCAGCTCGGCCGCGGCGACCGGCATGTGGCCCAGGGCGGTCGCGGTCTCCAGCATCGCCCAGTCAATCGCGGCCAGGCGCGGGCCCGCCTCTGCGCGCAAAGGCAGGCCCGCCGCCAGCAGGATGCCGGCGGCGGTCAGAAAGGCGCGGCGGTCGGGCCGGGGCGATATGGCCCCGCGCCCTACCACGTGTAGGCGACCTTGGCGGCGACGCTGCGCCCTTCGCCGTAGTAGCAACCGAAGGAGCCGCAATTGGCGAGATAGACCTCGTCGGTGACGTTGTTCAGGTTCACGCTGGCCTCGATGTTGCCGCGGGTATAGGTCGCGGCCAGATCGACCAGGGTTACGCTGTCCAGGTCGAACGTGTTCCCGAAATCGCCCTTGCGTTCGCCGATATGGCGGATGCCGCCCCCGGCGCGCAGCCCGTTCCCGAAATCGCGGTCCAGCCACAGGCTGGCCAGATGGCGCGGCGCGTTGGGCATTTCCAGCCCGTCCTCTGGGCCGCCCTTCTGCTCGGTCTCGTTGAAGGCATAGCTGGCGCGCAGGTCCCATGCGGCGCTCAGCGCGGCGGTGGCCTCCAGTTCCAACCCCTTGGAGCGAACCTCGCCCACCTGGCGGCGGCGCCCCTGGCCAAGGTTGCGCACCAGGTTCTGTTGGGTCAGGTCATAGACGGCGGCGCTGAACAGCCCGTCAAAGCCCGCGGGCTGATACTTGACCCCAACTTCCCACTGCTTGCCCTCGGTCGGGTCCAGCGTCTCTCCGGTGGTGTCGTCGATGCCAATGGTCGGGTCGAACGAGGTCGAATAGCTGGCATAGGGCATCACGCCGTTCGCCAGGACATAGCCCAGGCCAACCCGGCCCGTGGTCGCGCTGTCGGACTGGTCGATGGGGGTGTCGCCGTCAAAGTTCGTGAACTTCGTCCCCGTCTGTTCGGTCCAATCCTGACGGATGGCCAGGCTGCCGCGCCAGTTGCCGACGGTGATCTCGTCCTGGGCATAGAGGCCGACCTGCTTCTGGCTGATGTCGGAGATGCTGGTGTACCAGGCCGGCGTCGCAGGCAGCCCGCCATAGACCGGGTCGGAAGCGTCGATGGGCTGGCCGAAGAAGAACTGCGTTGTCGTGTCGGCATCGTACTGCCGGATGTCCAACCCCAAGAGCAGGTCGTGGGTCACGCTGCCGGTGGTGATGCTGTTCGACAGGCGGGTGTCCAGATTCAGGCCTGTCGTGGATTCGTCCTGAAAGTTCGCGCCGCGCGCGACCGACAGGCCGTCGTCGGTCAGGCCGCTGACATAATGTCCGGTGTAGGTCCAGTCGAACCGTTCGGCCCGGAAGCCCTGCGACAGGGTCCAGCCGTTGTCCATCTGGTGGCTGATCTCGATGCCCAGGTTCGCCATATCGCGGTCGCTGTCGTCGAAGCCCGGTTCTCCGAAATAGGTGTCGCGCAGGGCCTTGCCGTCGCCGGTCTGCGTCAGCGCAAAGGGTACGCCGGGGGGCGAGATGGGCGCGTCCTTGGTATAGGACGCGATCACGTCCACGGTCGTCGCGTCGTCGGGCGCATAGCGCAGCGCCGCGCCCAGATATCCGCGTTCGTTGGTCAGTTCGCGGATCTGCGTCTTGCTGTCGCGCAGGATGCCGGTCAGGCGCCAGGACAGGGTCGGGCTTGCCACGCGGTTCAGGTCGAAGAAGGTCTGCGCGCTGTCATTGCTGTCATAGCCCAGACCGGCTTCCGAAAAATCGAAATCCTGTGCGCGCTTCTGAACCTGGTTGATGATCCCGGCGGGCGACCCGGCCCCGTAAAGGGACGAATTCGGGCCCTTGAGAACCTCGACCTGCTGCAGGCCATAGACCTCGAAGGCAGGCGATCCGAAATCGCGCAACTGGCGCAGGCCGTTCACGTATTGCGAACCGCGCGCCTCGAAGCCGCGCACGGTGGGGCTGTCAAAACGCGGGTCCGCGCCGAAGGGCTGGCCTACGACGCCCGCGGTGTAGTTCAGCGCCTGGCCCAGGGTCTGCGCGCCCTGATCCTCGATCTGCTGGCTGGTCACGACCGAGATCGACTGCTGCGTCTCGGCCACGGGGGTGTTCGATTTCGTGGCGACCTGTGCCTGTCCGCCGACATAGCCATCTGCCTGGACGGACGCGTCCGAGGACGCTGTCAGCACGATCTCGTCCAGCAGGATCGGCTCCGCGGCCTGCTGGGACCAGGCCACGCCGGACGACAGGGCAAGAAGGCTGGCACCGGCCAGAAGGAGGATACGGGGCTCTACGGACATGATTGCCTGCTGGATTGACACGTTTGGGCGTATCTGATCTTTTCTGTCAGATTCGTCAATCTGCCAATCCGGTTGTCGAATTCATATTTCCGACTTTTTGACTTTCCAGCCACGGACCCTGCCCATGTCGCATCTGCGCAGTCATCACGGAACCGGCCTGATCCCCCGTGCCAGCGGGGCCGCGGTCGCGGCGCTGAAGGCGCGGGCCGCGATGTGGGAGGCGCCGCTGGTCGAGGACGAGGCGGGTCTCAGCCTGCTGATCTGGGGGTCCGAGCTGCGCCTGACGCGCCAAGCCGACGCGCTGCGCATCGACCTTCTGGCGCCCGAGGACCGGCTGGTCGGCATCCTGCGCGACAGCGCGACCGAGATCCTGGCCGAGGCGGGGGTAGAGGTCGCGTGGGACGATGTCGATGCGGGCGCGCTGGCACCGGGGCTTGCGCTGCTGCGGGTGGCGGGGGTGTCGCGCCCCGTGCCGGGGTTCCTGCGCGTGCGGCTGGCGGGACCGCAGGCCGGGCAGTTCGCGCAGGGCGGCTATCACTTTCGCCTGCTGCTGCCGCCGGCGGGGCGGGCGGCCGTCTGGCCGCGCGTGGCCGCGAGCGGACGCACCGTCTGGCCCGACGGGGCGGACGCGTTGCACCGGCCGGTCTATACCGTCGTGGATCACGGGCCGGGCTGGCTGGATTTCGACATCTTCTGTCATCCGGGCAGCCCGACCTGTGACTGGGCGCAGGGCGCGCCCCTGGGCCATCAGGTCGGCGCCATCGGCCCCGGCGGCGGCAGCTGTCCTGACACCGATCAGCTGTGGCTGTTCGGCGACCAGACCGCGATGCCCGCCATCACCCGCATGCTGGCCGAGACGTGCGGCACGGCCAGCGCCGTCCTGTGCTGTGACGCGGCCGACCTGGGCGCGCTGGCGGATGATCCGCGGGTGACGCGCTGCGACGACCTGATGGCCGCGCTTGTGGCGATGCCGGACCCCGTGGGCGGGCATGTCTGGTTCGCGGCCGACGCGGCGCGCGCCCGCGCCGCGCGCAGCCACCTGCTGGCCCGCGGCCTGACCAAGACCCAGTTCACCGCCGCCGCCTATTGGTCGCGCGCAGAGGCCTGAAAAAGAACGCAGGTCTGGCTGGACGGGCGCGGCGCGGAACGCTGTCGCGTCGTCCGGCACGACCCGCGACCGGGCGTTTCGCAGGTCGCGCACCGGACGGAACGGCGACCCGCATCGGTGCCCCGCGGGAGGGGCCGCGGGCCCTTGCCCGGTGCCCCGCCGCGGCCTAGCTGGCAGGGACAGCCAGGGGGTGCGCCGATGTCGATCGAGATTGCAGGACTGACCAAGCGGTTCGACCGGACCGATGTCCTGCGCGGCATCGATCTGTCGGTCGAACCCGGAGAGCTTCTGGCGCTGCTGGGCCCGTCCGGATCGGGCAAGACCACGCTTCTGAAGATCATCGCCGGGCTGGAATGGCCCGATGCCGGGCAGTTGCGGGTCGAGGGGCAGGACTGGCTGGCGCTGGCCGCGCGCGACCGGCGCATCGGCTTTGTCTTTCAGCATTACGCCCTGTTCCCCCACATGACGGTGCGCGACAATATCGGCTTCGGCCTGTCCGTCCTGCCGCGCGGTCAGCGCCCGACCCGCGCCCAGATCGCCGCCCGCGAAGAAGAGCTGATGGCGTTTCTGCAGATCGACCACCTGGCCGACCGCTTTCCGGGGCAGCTGTCGGGCGGTCAGCGTCAGCGGGTGGCGCTTGGCCGCGCGCTGGCGATCAAGCCGCGGGTGCTGCTTCTGGACGAACCCTTCGGCGCGCTGGATGCCGCGATCCGTCGCGACCTGCGCCGCTGGCTGCGCGGCGTGCACGAGGCGACCGGATCGACGACCATCTTCGTGACCCACGACCAGGAGGAGGCCTTCGAGCTGGCCGACCGCGTGGTGGTTATGGGCGAGGGCCGGATCGAGCAGATCGGCCATGCCGACGCCATCCACGACGCCCCGGCCACCCCCTTCGTCGCGCGCTTCATGGGGGCCACGGTGCAGCTGCCCGTCACCGTCACGGGGGGCCGCGCGAAGGGGCCGGGGCTGGATCTGTCCGCATTGCCGCAGGTCGCGCTGCGCGACGGCGCGGCGCAGCTGTTCGCGCGCCCGGCAGATCTGCGCGTCGCGCCGGACGCCGACGGGCCGTGGCGCGTCCAGACCCTGGCCAGCACCGGCGCCGACCTGCGCCTGACCGTCGCCCATGCGGACGGGACCGAGGCCGAAATCCAGATGCCCCGCCGCGGCGCCCCGACGCTGAGCCGCGGCGCCCCCGTCACGCTGGCCGTCCAAGCCGCCACGATCTTTGCCGATGCCCCGATGCAGAAGGAAACCGCCTGATGAGACTGCCCCTGATCGCCACCGCCCTGGCCCTGACCCTGTCCGGCCCCGCCCTTGCGCAGGACAAGCTGCTGAACGTCAGCTATGACATCGCGCGCGAACTGTTCGAGGCGCTGAACCCCGTCTTTGCCGAGAAGTGGCAGGCCGAGACCGGGCGCAGCCTGACCATCGACATGTCGCATGGCGGATCGTCGCGCCAGGCCCGCGCCATCCTGGAGGGGCTGCCGGCCGATGTCGTGACCTTCAACCAGGAGACCGACGTGGACGTGCTGGCCGAGGGCGGCCTCCTGCCCGAGGACTGGCGCGACGCGCTGCCGAACGGGGCGTCGCCCTATTACTCGCTGCCCGCCTTCCTGGTGCGAGAGGGCAACCCCAAGGGGATCGAGGATTGGGACGACCTGGCCCGCGACGACGTGGCGCCCGTCTTCCCCAACCCCAAGACCAGCGGCAATGCGCGCTATACCTATCTGGCGGCCTATGCCTATGCGCTGGCTCAGAACAGCGGCGACCAGGCGGCGGCGCAGGAATTCGTGCGGGCCATCTTCGACAACGTGCCGGTCTTTGACACGGGCGGGCGCGCGGCCACCCAGACCTTCGCCGAACGGGGCATCGGCGACGTGCTGGTGACCTTCGAGGCCGAGACCGGCCAGATTGCCGCACAGTACGAGGCGCAGGGCTTCGAACGCGTGACCCCGTCGATCAGCCTGTTCGCGGCCTTCCCCGTGGCCGTTGTGGCCGAGAATGCCGAGGACAACGGCACGACCGAGCTAGCCGCCGCCTATCTGGACTGGTTGTACACCCCCGAGGCGCAGCGCATCCTGGCCCAGAACTACTATCGCGTCACCGATGAGACGGTCGCCGCGGAAGTCGCCGACACCCAGGCCCCGGTGGAACTGGTCACCGTGGACGACGTCTTTGGCGGATGGGACCGCGTGCGCGAGGAGCATCTGGCCGACGGTGCGATCCTGGACCAGGTCTTCGTGAACCGATGACCACGGCCACGGCCCCGATCCGCGCCAAGCGCGTCCTGCCCGGCTTCACGCTCAGCCTGGGCACGACGCTGCTGTATCTGGTACTGATCGTCCTGATCCCCATCGCGGCGCTGATCCTGAAGGGCGCGCAGATCGGGCCCGCGGGTTTCTGGGCCATCGTCAGCAGCGACCGGGCGCTGGCCGCGTTCCGCGTCACGCTGACGGCGGCGACCATCGCCACGGTCTTCAACGCGGTCTATGGCCTCTTGATGGCCTGGGTGCTGGTGCGCCACGACTTTCCGGGCAAGCGCATCCTGGACGCGCTGATGGACGTGCCCTTCGCGCTGCCCACCGCGGTGGCGGGGCTGTCGCTGACGGCGCTGTTTTCTGCCAACGGCTGGTTCGGGCAGGTGCTGCACCCCCTGGGCGTGCCGGTGGTCTATACGGTGCTGGGCATCGCGCTGGCGATGGCCTTCACCTCGATCCCCTTCGTGGTGCGCACGGTCCAGCCGGTGCTGGAGGACCTGGACCCCGCGCTGGAACAGGCGGCCGAGACCCTGGGCGCGACGCCCTGGCAATCCTTCGCCCGCGTGGTCTTTCCCGCCATCCTGCCCGCCTGGCTGGCCGGCTGCACGACCGCCTTCGCCCGGTCCCTGGGCGAGTTCGGCGCGATCGTCTTCATCGCCGGCAACCTGCCCGGACAGACCGAGATCGCGGCGCTTCTGGCCTTCATCCGGCTGGAGGAGTTCGACTATAACGGCGCGGCGGCCATCGCGCTGGTCCTCTTGGGCTTTGCGCTGGTGCTGCTGGTCCTGTCGAACATCCTGCAATCCTGGGCCGCCCGCCACCGCGAGGCCACCCGATGACGCCGCGTCGTCCCGCCCGGTCGGGCCGCCTGCTGGTGGCCACGGCCGTGGTGCTGACTCTGCTGATCGTGGTGGCGCCGCTGGTCTTCATCTTTGCCCGCGCCTTTTCCGAAGGCTGGCGGGTCTATGCCGACACCATCCTGCATCCCGATACGCTGCACGCCATCTGGCTGACCAGCCTGGTCGCGCTGATCGTGGTGCCGATCAACATCGCCTTCGGCATCGCCGCCGCATGGGCGGTGGCCAAGCACCGCTTCTGGGGGCGCGGCATCCTGGTCACCATGATCGAGATCCCGTTCTCTATCTCTCCGATCATCGCGGGGATCTGCTATCTGCTGCTCTATGGCCGCCAGGGGCTGCTGGGGCCGTGGCTGCGCGAGGTCGACCTGCAGGTCATGTTCGCGCTGCCGGGCATCGTGCTGGTGACGCTGTTCGTGACCGCACCCTTTGTCGCGCGCGAGGTGCTGCCCCTGATGCAGGCGCAGGGGACCGATCAGGAACAGGCGGCGGTGACGCTTGGCGCGTCGGGCTGGCAGGTGTTCCGCCGCGTGACCCTGCCCAACATCAGGTGGGCGCTGCTGTACGGTGCGGTCCTGTGCACGGCGCGCGCGGTGGGCGAATTCGGGGGCGTGTCCGTGGTGTCGGGCAACATTCGCGGCCAGACCAACACGCTGCCCCTGCATATCGAGCTGCTGTTCAACGATCTGAACGCGGTGGGCGCCTTTGCGGCGGCCTCGACCCTGACCCTGCTGGCGCTGGTCGCGCTGGTCCTAAAGGCGGTGCTGGAGGGGCGGCGCGGCTGAGGGCCCCGCTTGCCCCCGCGGGGCGCCGGGCATAGCGTGGGGTCCAACGCATCAGCCGAGGACATCATGACCCATCACGGCCAGGAACTGAGATCGACGATCACGCCCGACGGAACGCTGCGGGTGCATCTGGAGCCCGTCACCCATCCCGACCCCGGTCCCGGCCAGCTGCTGGTGCGGATCGAGGCGGCGCCGATCAACCCGTCGGACCTGGGGCTGCTGTTCGGGCCCGCCGACATGGACAGCCTCGCCGCAGGGGGCACCCCCGACGCCCCGGTCCTGACCGCCACGGTTCCCCCCGCCGCGATGCCCGCGATGAAGGCCCGCATCGGCCAGTCGCTGCCCGTGGGCAACGAAGGCGCGGGCACCGTCATCGCCGCCGGCCCCGACCTGTCCCATCTGGTGGGCAAGCGCGTGGCGATGATCGGGGGGGCGATGTATGCGGACCTGCGCCTGATCGGGCTGGAGGCCTGCATCGTGCTGCCCGACGGCGCGACCGCGGAGCAGGGCGCGTCGCTGTTCGTGAACCCGCTGACCGCGCTCGGCTTTGTCGAGACGATGCGGGCCGAGGGGCACAGCGCCATCGTCCACGCGCCTGCCGCGTCGAACCTGGGCCAGATGCTGGTGCGCATCTGCAAGGATGACGGGATCGGCCTGGTCAACATCGTGCGCAGCCAGGACCAGGTCCGGCTGCTGCGCGATCTGGGTGCGGTCCATGTCGTTGACAGCAGCAGCGACAGCTTTCGCGCCGATCTGGAAGAGGCGATCGAGGCCACCGGCGCGACGCTGGCCTTCGACGCCATCGGCGGCGGAGAGATGACCAGCATCATCCTGAACGCGATGGAGGCCGTGGCCGCGCGCAAGATGGACAGCTATGACCGGTACGGGTCGGACGTGATGAAGCAGGTCTATGTCTATGGCGCGCTGGACACGGGGCCGACGGTGCTGCGCCGCGGATTCGGGTTCAGCTGGCGCATCGGCGGCTGGCTGCTGTTCCACATGCTGCGCCGTACCGAAAAGGCGATCACCCAGAGGATGCGCGAACGGGTCGCGGCGGAAATGACCACGACCTTTGCCAGCCATTATTCCGAACGCCTGACCCTGCGCGAGGCGCTGTCGCCCGATGCGGCCCGCGCCTATGTCCGCAAGGCCACGGGGGCCAAGTACCTGATCACCGGCCCGCGCCTCTAGGCGCAGGTCGAGGTCGCGATCACCGGGAACAGTGTCACCAGGGTCGAGACGAACCCGATCCAGGCCCCCATGGTGATCAACTGCCGCGGGCGTCCCCGGCCCGCGGGCATGACCCGGATCAGCACCAGGTGCAGGATCAACCCCGCGCCCCATGCCAGCCACATCGCCATGTGGTGCCAGTCGGCGATGGGGGCGGGGCGGTCGGTCCAGCCCAGGTTGCAGCCCGCGCCGTGCAGCGCATAGACCAGCAGGAACATCGCTGCCCACAGGATCGGCCCGGCCAGTGCGCGCCACAGCCAGCTCATGACAGCACCTCCTGCGCGGCGACCAGGGTCAGCGACACGGCCGAGGTGCCCAGCCAGAAGGACTGGAACAGCTGCCAGATCGGGGCGGCGCCGCGGCGGGCCCAACTGGTGCGGCCACCGCGGGCATCGGCCAGGCTGCGCAGGGCCAGCATCGCCGTGACGACGCCGTGGAACACCGCAAAGCCCAGGATCACCGCACGCAGCGCGTCGCGCGCGTGACGGCGCGGGTCATCCAGCCCCAGGGCCAGCCCCGCCAATGCCACCAGCGCGACCAGGCAGGCGGCCAGTCCGATCCCGGCCCAAGTGCTGCCCGCCGCCCGGTCGCGCAGCGCCTCGGCCCGGTGGGCGGCGATCAGGCCGACCGCCATCGCCGCCAGGGCCAGCGCCGCCGTGACCGCCATCGGCAGGGTCGACAGGCCGCTGGCCGGGGCCGGCCATGCGGGGGCCACGACCGACAGGAAGCCCACCCCGAACAGCAGCGATGCGTACAGCGTCCCGTCCGCCAGAAGCAGCGCCACCGTCCCCGTGCGGGCCAGCGTGTTGCGGGTCTGCCAATGCAGCGGCAACGTCAGGCCCGGTGCCACCCGAACGTCGGGGTGATCGGTCGTCGATCCCATGATGTCGCCCCATTTCCATGCCGCGATCAGGGTCAGCACGATGCCCACGGGCGCCAGCCAGTAGAGCCCGGCCAGCACAGCCCCGAAGAAGCTGCCGATGGCGGCAGAGGTGAACAGCGGCAGCATGGTGCTTTTGGCCAGGACGGCGACGTGGTCGGGCCGACCGCTGCCGGCGTCCAGGGCCAGTGTCTCTCGCAGGTCACGCGGCGCGCCGGGCAGCAACCCCTCGCCCCGCGCCAGGGGCAGCAGGGCCGCGGAATCGGGCTGGCGCGGGCCGGGCAGCGAGGCGAAGTTGTAGGACGGGGCGGGCACGGGCATCGCCCAGTCCAGCGTGGGCGCGCCCCAGGGGTTGCGCCAGCTGCGCCGCCCGAACAGCCACTGCATCACCACGTCGAAGGCGAACAGCGCAAAGCCCGCAGACATGATCATGCCGAAGATCGACGAGATCAGGTTCAGCCATTCCCATTCCGGGTTGTTGGGATAGACCGCGACGCGGCGCGGCATGCCCAGAAGGCCTGTCAGGTGCATCAGGAAGAACGTGCCGTGAAATCCGATGAGGATCAGCCAGAACGCCGATTCCCCCAGGCCCCGCACCCGCCAGCGCCCGCAGATCAGCGGCATCCAGTAGCTGACCGCGGCCAGCATCGGAAAGACGAAGCCGCCGACCAGCACGTAATGAAGGTGCGCGGTGACGAAGGCGGTGTCATGCGCCTGCCAGTTGAACGGCACCATGGCCAGCATCACGCCGGTCAGCCCGCCCAAGACGAAGGTCAAGAAGAACCCCATGACGTACAGCATGGGCAGGCGGAAGCTGACCTTGCCGTCCCACAGCGTGCCGATCCAGGCAAAGACCTGGATTGCCGTGGGGACCGCCACCAGAGCCGATGCCGCGCTGAAGAAGGCCAGCGCCATGTGCGGAATGCCCACCGTGAACATATGGTGGACCCACAGGCCGAAGGACAGGAACACCAGCCCCGCGATGGCCGCGACGATCGCGCCGTATCCCAGGATCGTGGTGCGCGACATGATCGGGATGATCGTGGACAGCGCGCCCGCGGCGGGCAGGAAGATGATATAGACCTCGGGGTGGCCGAACAGCCAGAACAGGTGCTGCCACAGCAGCGGGTCGCCGCCCCGCGCGATGTCGAAGAACGGCCAGTCGAAGGCGCGCTGCACCTCCAGCAGGATCGACCCCAGGATCAGCGGCGGAAAGCCCACCAGCATCATCACCGCCGTGCCCAGCAGGTACCAGCCCATCAGCGGCATCCGGGTCAGCGGCATATGCGCCGCGCGGCAGCGCAGGATGGTCACGGTGATCTCGACCGCGGCGGCCATGGCGCTGATCTCGACGAAGGTCACGCCCAACAGCCAGACATCGGCGTTGATGCCCGGGGTGTGGGTGCTGTCGGCCAGCGGCACGTACATGAACCACCCGCCATCGGGGGCCACGCCCGCCACCAGCGACAGCACGATCACCGTGCCCCCGAACAGATAGCACCAGTAGCCCAGGGCCGACAGGCGCGGGAACGCCATGTCCCGCGCGCCCAGGATCTTGGGCAGCAGCCACAGGGCCAGCCCCTCCAGCATGGGGATGGCGAACAGGAACATCATGATGCTGCCGTGCATCGTGAAGATCTGGTTGTACAGCTCGACATCCAGGAAGGCGCCGTCGCGGGTCGCCAGCTGCGCGCGGATCAGCATCGCCAGAACGCCGCCGATGGCGAAGAACACGAAGGACGTCGCCATGAAGCGCAGGCCGATCGTGCCGTGGTTGACCGAGGTGAGGAACCCCCGCCATCCCGGCTCGTCCGACCAGGTACGGTCCAGCTGACGGTGCAGGGCCAGCGCGCGCTGCGGCGCGTTGGGGGCCACGTCGCTGGCGGGGTCGAACATCGGGTCCATCGGGGCGATGGTCCGGCCGCCCTGCGGCTGCGGATCGGTCATGGGCGGGTCTCCGGGATCAGGGCGCCCGACATGTCGGGCATCGGGCCGTTCGGGTCATAGGCCACGACGGTGAAACGCATGAAGCTGTGCCCGGTGCCGCAGAATTCGGCGCACAGGCCCTCGTAGGTGCCGGGCTGGTCGGCGCGCAGGCGGTGGATGTTCTGGTGGCCCGGGATGGCGTCCATCTTGCCGCCCAGTTGCGGCACCCAGAAGCTGTGGATGACGTCCTGGGCGGTGATGACCACGTCGAAATCCTGTCCCGCCGGCACATAGAGCGTATCGCGGGTCTGCACGATGGCGCCGTCAGGGCCGGGCTGGTCGAACCGCCATTCCCATTGCGCGGCATGGGCCTGGACGCGGGGGACGTCGTCGGCGCGCGCCAGCATCCCCTCTCCCAGCCACAGCGAAAACCCCAGGAGGACGACCAGCACCGACATCGAGAACCCAAGGCCCCAGCCCCAGATCCACGTCCGTTCCGACCGCCGCGCGCCGTTGTTGCGCACCGCCAGGACCAGCAGCCCGAAGACCAGGACGCAGATCAGCGCCGAGCCCGCCAGCATGATCCACCACAACAGCGCGATGTCGCGCGCCGCGGGGCCCGCGGGGCTCAGCGTGCTGTGCCCGCCGCCGCATGCGGCCAGCAGCGGAACCACGGCCCCCGCCAATGCCTTGTGCCAGAAGCCCCTGACCCAACGAGAGTGCCCATGCGCCAGAGACGCACCTGGAAACAGCGACGCCGCCTTGCAGACCCGATCGAGGAACATGTCGCCTTCAACGACACCGAGACCAAGATCGCCCTGTCCGGCCATCCGCTGCACGCGATGATGGTGGCCTTTCCCATCGCGCTGGCTTTCTCCACCTTCGGGGCCGACGCGATGTACTGGCTGACCGCCGACGCATTTTGGCCGCGCGTCGCGCTGTGGGCGACCGGCGCGGCTTTTGGTTTGGGGGTCCTGGCCGGGATCACCGGCACGATCGAGTTGCTGATGGTGCCCGGCATCCGCATCCGGGCGGCAAGCTGGACGCATTTCATCCTCGCGGTGATGCTGTTGTCCCTGCTGGGACTGAACTGGGGGTTCCGCCTGCCCGATCCGCAGGCCGTGGTGCTGCCCTGGGGCATCCTGCTGTCGGCGCTGACGGCGGCCATGACCGGGATCACCGGCTGGCATGGGGGCAAGCTGGTCTTCGATTATCAGATCGGCACGAAAAGCGACGGGGCGGGCGGCTAGGCGAGCCGTCATGGCTGGTCCACCGACTGACCGCGGGGGGCCAGCATGAAATCGGGCATCCAGTCCGCGACCCAGGCCAGGTCCGGCTTGGCCAGCACCAGCCACAGCACGCCCATCATCAGGGGCAGCCCCAACACCAGCGCCCAAAGGGCCGACGGCATGTTCTGCAGCCCGCGATGTTCCCCCGATGTCAGGATCAGGTGACCGATCCAGGCATGGACCAGCGCCATGCCCGCGACCAGCGTCAGCTTGGCCACGAACCACAGGTCGAACACCTGATCGGCAAAGATCAGGCCGGTCCCGGCCGCGATGGCGATGACCGCCGCCGGCGTCGCAAAGCCGACATAGCCGAAATGCGTGATCAGCCGGAATTCGGCATAGCGGGCCTGGGTCTGGCTGCTGTCGGCCTTGCCGCGCCAGATCTGGCCATAGAAATGCAGAAGCAGCGGCAGCGCCACCAGCGATGCGCACCAGCACAGCATGGCCGCCAAGTGCAGGTACTTCAGCCCCGCGACCATCATGCGGCGAACCCCCGCCGCCAGGCATGCCAGACCATGCGTCCCGCGATGGCCGCCACGGGGACAAAGCCCGGCACCCACATGATCAGGCCTGCCAACTGCTGGTCCGACAGGGGCGACATGCCCCAGGCCATCGCGCCGCCCACATGCGGGAAATACAGAATGTCGGGGGCAAAGGTCAGGATCGCGCCCAGAAAGCCCATGATGCCGGCCAGCCCGCCGATCAGCACGGCGCGGCGCATCGCCTCCTCGGCTCCGAAACCGGGGGCCAGGACCGCCGACCAGAACGCCCAGGCCGGAAGCAGCATTGCCGCCTGCATCACCCAATACAGCGTGTCCGACGCCCAGATGGCGTCATAGACCCCGGGCAGGTGCCACGCGATCATCGCCGCGCTGACCGCGGCCAGCGACAGCCCGGCCGGCAGTCGCGGCAGCAGCGGCAGCGCCGCGGCCAGCGCCGGCGCGGCCAGCGTGATCAGCACCAGATGATGCGCCGCCCGCGCCGAGAACAGCGCCACAGTCAGCGCACAAAGGGGCGACACGAACGCCACGACCAGCGCCCCCACCGCCAGGGCCGCGGGGCCGCGACGGTCGGGCACCGCCTTGCGCGCCAGGACCAGCGCCAGCGCCGCGATGCCGATCAGCACCCAAGGATCGAGGTTCCAGCTGGACCACAGCTGGTCCGGCGCCGGTGCCGGGCCGCAATAGGGCATCAGCGCCTGTGTCATCGTCTCTCCTTGGTTGCGGATCGCGGGCGGGCGCGCGCAATGTCGTTCCCCAACAATGGCCTGCGCCCCGGGTTCCATGCAAGCATTCGGAACTGCGTGCAAGCGGTGGCGTTGGCCCCCCATGACCGTCGCCCCAAGCCAGAATCCCGACGCGCATATCCGCCCCGGCGACCGCACAGGGGCCGTGCGGTTGCAGGCCGCAGTCTGGATCATGCTGGCGCTGGCGGCCCTGATCCTGCCCTTTGCGGTGATCCTGGCCGGCGATCCACCACGGGATGCGGCCTTCACGCAGACGATGGCCTTTGGGCTTGGCTTCGGGGCGCTGGCGCTGGTCGGGCTGCAATTCGCGTTGACCGGACGGCTGAAGCCGTTGCTGCGTCCGTTCGGTGCCGACATCATCCCGGTCTTTCACCGGTTCCTCAGCTGGGGGGCGGTGGCGCTGATGCTGGGGCATTTCGCGATGATGTACATCTGGCACAAGGACGACATGGGTGTCCTGAACCCGCTGAAGGCCGATCCCTACATGACGGCGGGTCGGGTTGCGCTGGTCTGCTTCGGGGCGATGGTGATCACGTCGGAATTCCGCAAGCGACTGCGGCTGGACTATCTGTGGTGGCGGTACCTGCATGTCGGCCTGGCGCTGACCGGCTTTGCGGCGGCGATCTGGCATGTGCTGGGGGCGGGGCATTTCACCGGGGCCGACGGGACGCAGGGGCTGTGGCTGGCGATCACGCTGGCTTGGGTCGGGCTGATCGCCTACACCCGCCTGCTGCGCCCCTGGCGACAGTCGCGCAACCCGTGGCGCGTGATCGAGAACCGCGACGAGGGCGACGGCATACGCACCCTGATCCTGCGCCCCGAGGGGCGTGCGCTGCGCAACTGGCGGCCGGGACAGTTCGCATGGCTGGCCGTGGGCGGCACGCCCTATTCGCTGCGCGAACATCCGTTCTCGATCTCGACCGCGCCCGACAAGGGGCCGGACATCAGCTTTTCCATCAAGCCCCTGGGGGACGACAGCCGCCGCCTGTCGCGGACGCCGGTGGGCAGCGTGGCCTGGATCGACGGGCCCTATGGCGTCTTCACCATCGACCGCGAGGCCCATGCCCAAGGGTTCGTGATGATCGCGGGCGGCGTGGGCATCACGCCCATCCTGGCCAACCTTCACGCGCTGCAGGCCCGCCGCGATCCGCGCACCATCCACCTGCTTTATGCGAACAAGGACTGGGACGACGTGCCGTTCCGAGATCAGCTGGCCCGCATCGCCCAGGACATCGACCTGCGCGTGACCCATGTGATCGAGGAGCCGCCCGAACCCTGGGACACGGGCGGCCACGTGGCGGTCAAGGGGCGGATCGACGCCGCGATGCTGGACCAGGTGCTGCCCGACCGGACGCGTCACTGGCCGCACATGATGTGCGGGCCTGCGCCGATGCTTGCGGCAATTCGTGCGGGGCTGGCGGGCAGAGGCACGCCCCTGTCCGCGATCCACGCCGAAATCTTCGAGATGGTGTGACCGATGCGCCCGCGTCTTGCCTTGGCCTTGGCCATCCTGCTGATCGCCGTGACGGTGGCTTGCGCCATCGTCATGGCCAGCCTGACATCAGGCGGCGGTGACGCGCCAGATGATGTCGCCCACATCGTCGGCCAACAGAAGCGACTTTCCGTCGGCGCCGATGGCGACGCCCACGGGACGGCCAAAGGCGGTCTTTTCGTCATCCGACAGGAAGCCTGACAGGATGTCGCGCGGCGGGCCCGATGGCTTGCCGCCTGCGAACGGCACGAAGATCACCCGGTACCCGCTGAGGGTCGAGCGGTTCCAAGACCCATGCTGGCCGATGACCATTCCGTCGGGAAAGCCTGGCAGGGTGCCCGCGGGCATCCAGCACAGACCCAGGGAGGCGGTATGCCCGCCCAAGGCATAGTCCGGCGTGATGGCGCGGGCGACCAGCGCCGGATCCTGCGGCACGCGGTCGTCGACGGTCTGGCCCCAATAGCAGTAGGGCCAGCCATAGAACCCGCCCTCGCGCACGGATGTCAGGTAATCGGGCGGCGTCTCGTCGCCCAGGCCGTCGCGTTCGTTGACCACCGTCCACAGGGTGCCGGTCGACGGCTCCCACGCCATGCCGACCGCGTTTCGCAACCCCGAGGCGAAGATGCCGGCCTGTTCGGTCTCAAGGTCCAGACGCCAGATGGCGGCGCGGCCCTCCTCGGCTTCCATGCCCTGATCGCCGATGTTGCTCAGCGATCCGACGCCGGCATAGAGGCTGGTACCGTCGGGCGACACGATCAGGCTGCGCGTCCAGTGGCCGTTCGGTTTGAACGTGACCAGCCTGCGTCCCGCCGCGGTGATCGTCGTCTGCCCCTCCTGATAGGGAAAGGCCACGATCCCGTCCGTGTTGCCGACATAGAAGGTGTCGCCCACCAGCGCCATGCCAAAGGGCTGGTTCTGCCGCTCCAGGAAAACCTCGCGTATCTCGGCCACGCCGTCGCCGTCGGTGTCGCGCCATAGGGTGATGCGGTTCGCGCTGGTGCCGATGGCGCGGGCGCGGCGCATGGTGGCCTGGGCTGCGTGGTCCATCAGCGTCTTGGGCGGATTGGGCTGCTCCTTGGATTCGGCCACCAGCACGTCGCCGTTCGGCAGCACCTCGATCCAGCGGGGATGCTCCAGCCCCGAGGCGAAGGCGTTGACCGCCAGACCCGGCGCCGTGTCGGGGACATGGCCCGGCGCCCAGCCCTTGGCGGTGGGCATCTTCAGCGTCATGATTCCCTGGCGCTTGGCGTCGGGAATGGTCGGTGCGGTGCCGACCGCCTGAACCTTGGGCGCGCCGAACCGCCTGATTGCCACCATCGTGCCGCCCACGACCGCCGTCGCCCGTGCCAGAAAATCCATCATCCGCCCCCTTGCTGTCGAAGCCGCACCTTAGCGACCCCTGCCGGGGCGTCAAACGCTGATGGTGTCGCAACCCCGGCGGCGATGCCCTACCAGCCCGCGGCGCGCCGGGGTTCGACGGCTGCGGGACGCAGGGCCTGCTGAGGCGTGGTGCGGAACTGGCGCGCCTTGCTTGCCAGCTGATCGGTCTGTTCCTCCAGCGCGCGGGCGGCGGCGGTCGTCTCCTCGACCATGGCGGCGTTCTGCTGGGTGACCTTGTCCATCTGGTCGGCCCCCGCCGACAGCGCGCGCAGGCTTTGCGACTGTTCGCGCGCGCTGGAGGCGATCATGGTGATGATCGTGCGCACCGCCGACACCTCTTCGACGATCGTGACCAGCGATGCGCCCGAGCTGCGCACCAGGCCCGCCCCCTCGCGGACATGGACGGTCGAGGCGCCGATCAGGTCCTTGATCTGATGCGCGGCCTCGGCGGTCTTGTGGGCCAGGGCGCGGACCTCGTGGGCGACGACGGCAAAGCCACGCCCTGCCTCTCCGGCGCGCGCGGCCTCGATGCCCGCGTTCAACGCCAGCAGGTTGGTCTGGAACGCGATCTCGTCGATGACGGTGATGATGGTGCCGATCTGGCGGGTCGATTCCTCGATCTCGCCCACGGCACCCACGGCCTTCTGGACGATCTCTCCGCCGCCTTGGGCATTGCGCTGCGCGGTTTCGGCGCTGGTCTGGGCGGTGGACACGCCCTCGGCGGCCTGATCGACGCCGCGCGACACCTCGTTCAGGGCGGCCACGGTCTCCTCCAGGTTGGCGGCCTGCTGTTCGGTGCGGTGCGCCAGGTCATGGGCGGCGGCGCTGATCTCGGCCAGGCCGCCGCGGATGACGGCCACGCCGTCGACCACCAGCCCCAGGGCCTCGTCCAGCTGACCGAGCGAGGTGTTGAACTGATCCTTGACCGCATCGAACTCGGGCGCGACCGGGTCGGTGATGCGCACCGTCAGATCGCCCCGGCTGAGCCGGTCGAAGCCGATGCTGATCGCCCCCACGAAATGCTGCAGCTGGGCGGCGCGCAGGTTGGTCTGTTCGACCATCTCGGCCTGCCGCGCGTTCACGGCATCTGCGTCGCGCGCCAGGCGGTCGCGGTCGATGGTGGCGGCGCGGAACGTCTCGACCGCGCGGGCCATGGCGCCGATCTCGTCCCTGCGGGCGGCGCCGGGGACGGTGTCGTCGGTCTGGCCCTGGGCCAGGCGCCCCATCATCGCGGTCAGCGCCTTGATGGGCTTGCTGATGCTGCGCGACAGCGGGATGGCGCAGGCGATCAGCGCCAGAAGCAGCAGCCCCGACCACAGTCCGCTGCGTCGCATCTCGGCCATGAAATCGGCGGTGATGTCGTCCACGTAAAGACCCGCGCCGACCGTCCAGCCCCAGGGCGCGAACAGCGTGGAATAGGACAGCTTGGGCAGCGGATCGCCCCCCGACAGGCGCGCGACGAAATACTCGGTAAAGCCGCCCCCCTCGCGCGCGGTCACGATCATCTCGCGGATGTGCAGCTTGCCGTTGGCATCGGTGGCCTCCCAGGCATTCGTGCCCTCGCGTTCGGTATCGGGGTGCATGACCCGCAGACCCTGGGGGTCGTAGATGAAGACATAGTCGTCGTCGCCATAGCGGATGGCGCGGGCGGCCTCCTTGGCGCGGTGCTGGGCCTCGTCCAGGGTCATCGCGCCGGACTGGGCCTGGGCTGCGAAATGGGTCAGCATGCTGACCGTGCTTTCGACCTGGGTCGCGATCAGCTCCTTGCGGTCCTTCCACAGAAGGTGGTGCAGCGAGGACAGCTGCAGCGACATCGCAAGGATGCTGAGCGCGACCGCAACCCCGGTCAGCAGGGTCAGTTTACGTGAGATTCCAAAGGTCATGCAGTGGCCTTCCCGGTGTGATCCGACAAGACATAGCGGCGACACATGAACGGATCGTTGACGCCGGCAGGGAATTGCACGTCGTGCGAATTGCGCCGACAGTGGCGGCAGACCGACACGGGGGACCAGACGATGTGCAGACAGTGCAACTATACCATCCATGCGGCGCAGCATCATCTGGGCTGGGACAACGCGATCGCCCCGGTCCAGACCGTGGCGCCGGGATCGACGATCCGCTTTGCCTGCATGGATGCGTCGGGCGGGCAGCTGAACCTGTCCAGCACCGCGGACGACATCGCCACGCTGGATTTCGGGCGCATCAACCCGGTCAACGGGCCGATCCATGTCGACGGGGCCGAACCCGGCGACGCGCTGAAGATCACGCTGGTCGATTTCGCCCCGCAGGCGCAGGACGGGCAGGGCTGGGGCTGGACTGCGAACATTCCGGGGTTCGGTCTGCTGGCGGACCAGTTCCCCGACCCCGCCCTGACGCTTTGGCGCTATGATGCGGCGACGCTGGCGCCGGCGCTGTGGGGCAGTCACGGCCGGGTCGGGCTGAAGCCCTTTGCCGGGACCATCGGCGTAGCCCTGGCAGAGCCGGGTGCCCATTCCATCGTCCCTCCGCGGCGCACGGGCGGCAATCTGGACATCCGCGACCTGTCGCGCGGGGCCGAACTGTATCTGCCGGTCGAGGTGGCGGGCGCGCTGTTCTCGGTGGGCGACACCCATGCCGCGCAGGGCGACGGAGAGGTCTGCGGCACCGCCATCGAAAGCCCGATGGACGTCACGCTGACGCTGGACCTGGTCAAGGACGCGAACCTGGCGATGCCGCGGTTCACCACGCCAGGACCGGTGACGCCGCACCTGGACGCCAAGGGGTACGAGGTCACGACCGGCATCGGCCCCGACCTGATGACCGGCGCGCGGCAGGCGGTCGAACAGATGGTCGATCTGCTGTGCGCGCGCCACGGCATGCCCGCGGTCGAGGCCTACATGCTGGTGTCCACCTGCGGCGATCTGCGGATCTCGGAGATCGTCGACATGCCGAACTGGGTCGTGTCGTTCTATTTCCCGCGCTCGGTCTTCGAATGACCGACCTGCATCCCTGGGCCGCGGGGCTGGACAGCCTGTACGACCAGGTCTGGCTGCGGTTGCAACGCGGCGTGGCCGACCGCCATGCGCCCGCCCGCCACCCGGTGCTGGCCACCGTCACGCCGGGCGGCATGCCGCAGGCGCGCACGGTCGTGCTGCGCGGGGCCGACCCCGACGAAGCCGTGCTGGAGGTTCACACCGACCTTCTGTCCGCGAAGGTGGGCGATCTGCGCGTCAACCCGATGGCCGCACTGCATGTCTGGGACGCTGGCGCGCATCTGCAGACCCGGATCGAGGCGCGTGCCGCCATCCTGACGGGCGCGGCGGTCGCGCAGGACTGGGCGCGCGTGCCCGACCCGTCGCGACAGAGCTATGGCTCTCAGCCGCCGCCCGGCACGCCCATCGACGATGCGCTGGCCTATGCGAAACGCCCGGACGTCGCCTGTTTCGCGGTGCTGCGCCTGACGGTGATGGCCATCGACGCGGTGCATCTGGGCCCGCAGCACCGCCGCGCGCGATACATGCGCGAGACGGGCTGGCGCGGACAGTGGCTGGCGCCCTAGACCATCACGAAATGGCGATCCGCCACCTGACGCCAGTCGCGCTTGGGCGGTTCGAACCCCATCGGGCGGACGGGGCTTTGCAGCTCATCGACCTGCATGGCGCGGCGCAGGCCCCGGCGCGCGGGGTCCGGGACTGGCACGGCCGCGATCAGCTTCTTCGTGTAGGGATGCTGCGGGTCGGCAAAGATCGCCTCTCGCGGGCCGATCTCGACGATCTCGCCCAGATACATCACCGCGACGCGGTGGCTGACGCGTTCGACCACCGCCATGTCGTGGCTGATGAACAGATAGGCGATGCTCAGACGCTCCTGCAGGTCCATCAGCAGGTTGCAGACCTGCGCCTTGATCGACACGTCCAGCGCGGACACGCTTTCATCGGCCACGATCACCTTTGGGTTCAGGCCCAGCACGCGCGCAATCGCCACGCGCTGACGCTGCCCGCCGCTGAATTCATGCGGATAGCGGTCCAGCATGGACCCGTCCAGACCAACCTGGGCCAGCAGTTCGGCGGCGCGGTCGCGCGCCTCGGCCCGGCCGGCCAGCTTGTGCGCCAGGATCGGTTCGGCCACGGTCTGGCCCACCGTCATGCGCGGGTTCAGGCTGGAGAACGGATCCTGAAAGATCATCTGCCCCGACCGACGCATCCGGCGCAGATCGGCCGGGCCGGCCTTCAGCACATCGAACCCGTCCAGCGTCACCTGACCTGATTCCGGCTGGACCAGCCGCAGGATCGACCGCCCCGTCGTCGATTTCCCGCAGCCGGATTCGCCGACCAGCGACAGCGTCTCTCCCTGCCACAGATCAAAGCTCAGATCCTCGACCGCGTGGACCTTGCCCGTCGGGCGGCCCAGAAGGTCCGACCCCGCGGCAAAGCGCGTCACCAGGTTCCTGACCGACAGGACCGGGGTCGCGCTGCGGTCCACGGTGTCGACCACCGCGGGCTGCGCCGCGATCGCGCCGCTGGCCATGTCGACCTTGGGAAAGCGCAGCGGCCAGCGCTGGCCCGCCATCTGCCCAAGCCGCGGCACCGCAGCCAGCAGCGCGCGGGTATAGGGGTGGCCCGCATCCTGGAACAGGCCCGCGGTGGTGCCGGTCTCGACGTGATCGCCGCGGAACATGACCACGGTGCGGTCGGCGATCTCGGCGACCACGCCCATGTCATGGGTGATGAACAGGACGGCCATGCCCTGCTCCTCCTGGATCTCCTTGATCAGGTCCAGGATCTGGCCCTGGATGGTCACGTCCAGCGCCGTCGTCGGCTCATCGGCGATCAGCAGGCGCGGGCGCGCGGCCAGGGCCATCGCGATCATCACCCGCTGGCGCATGCCGCCGGAAAACTGATGCGGATAGTCCCTGATGCGCGCCGCCGCATTGGGGATGCGCACGCGGTCCATCAGGCGCAGCACCTCGGCCCCGACCTGGTCGCGGGGCACTTGGCCATGGCGGATCAGCAGTTCCGCGATCTGGTCGCCCACCGGAAAGACCGGGTTCAGCGAGGACATCGGTTCCTGAAAGATCATCGCGATGTCGTTGCCGCGGACCCGGCGCATCTCCGGCTCGGACAGGCGTGTCAGGTCGCGCCCGCCCAGGAGGACCTGTCCCGTGACGCGGGCGCGCTTGTCCAGAAGGCCCATGATCGCCAGCGATGTGACGCTCTTGCCCGATCCGCTTTCGCCGACGATGGCCACGGTCTCTCCGGGGGCCACGTCGAAGCTGATGTTGCGCACGACCTCCTTCATCCCGTCGTCGGTGGGGAAGGAGACGGACAGGCCGCGCAGGCTGAGGATGGGATCCGTCATCCTACCGCCCCGCCGCATAGGCCTGCATCAGCCGCGGCGTCGCGGCCGCGCGCAAAAGGCCCTGCGCATCGCGGCTGGCGGCGGTCAGGCGGCCGATGTCCCAGGGGCCGGTGACGGTCACGTCATGACCGCGACGGCGCAGCTCGTCGATGGTGGCCTGGCCCACGCGATCCTCAATCAGCATGCCGCCCGGTGCCGCGGTGCGCGGGTGGAATGAGGCCGGGAAATGCGTCGAATGGAACAGCGGCGCGTCGATGGCCGCCTGCAGGTTCGGCTCGAAATGGACATGGCGCAGGAAGAAGACCAGTTGCCACTGGTCCTGCTGATCGCCGCCGGGCGTGCCGAAGGACAGATGCGGCACCCCGTCGCGCAGCGCAAGCGACGGCGTCAGCGTGGTGCGCGGCCGCCGCCCCGGCGCCAGCGACGTGGGCAGGCCGGGCTGCAGCCAGAACATCTGCGCCCGGCTGTTCAGGCAGAAGCCCAGATCGGGGATGATCGGCGAGGATTGCAGCCAGCCGCCCGACGGCGTGGTCGAGACCATGTTCCCCCACCGGTCGATCACGTCGATATGCACGGTATCGCCGCGCTTTTCTGACAGATGCGCCATGGTCGGCTCATAGACCGCGCCCTTGCCCAGCCCGTCCAGCAGGGACAGGGTGCGGGCGCGCTGATCCTCATAGCCCGGCACGGTGCCGGGGCGCAGATCCAGCGACGCACGGTCCCCGATCAGGGCGCGGCGGTCGGCGGCATAGGCGTCCGACAGCAGCGCCTCCATCGGCACGTCGTGCATCGAGGGGTCGCCGTAATAGACCTCGCGGTCGGCATAGGACAGCTTCATCGTCTCGATGACGGTATGGACGAAATCGGGGCCGTTCGGGTCCATCGCGGCGATGTCGATGCCCTCCAGGATCTTCAGCCCCTGCAGCAGTACCGGCCCCTGACCCCAGGGCCCGGTCTTGGCGATGGACCAGCCGTGATAGTCGGCCCAGGTGGGCTCCTCCGTCGTGGCGGCATAGCCCGCCATGTCGCCGGCGCTGAGCACGCCGCGATGTTTCGCGCCGCTGCCGTCCATCACCTCGGTCGTGCGGCAGAAACGGTCGATCGCCTCGGCCACGAAGCCGCGATAGAAGGCGTCGCGAGCGGCCTGCACGCCCGCCTCGCGCGTGGGGGCGCCCTCGGAGGCTTCGACGATGCGGCTGTAAGTGTCTGCCAGCGCTTCGTTCTTGAACAGCGCGCCCGCCTGCGGAGCCTGCCCGCCGGGCAGCCAGGTCGCGTGCGACGTGGGCCATTCGGCGGCGAAGAAATCGGCCAGACCGGCGATGCTGTCGGCCACGCGGGGCAGCATCGGATGGCCGTGACGGGCATAGTGGATGGCGGGGGCCAGAACTTCGGCCACGCTCATCGTGCCATGCTCCTGCAGCATCAGCATCCAGCCGTCGAAGGCCCCGGGGATGACGGTGGACAGCAGCCCGTTGCCGGGGATCAGGTCGATCCCCTCGGCGCGGTAATGCTCGATGGTGGCACCGGCCGGGGCGGGGCCCTGGGCGCAGATCACCTGGGTCTTGCCGGTCTTGGCCGAATGGATGATCGCGGGCAGATCACCCGCAGGGCCGTTCAGATGCGGCTCGACGATCTGGAGGACAAAGCCCGTCGCCACGGCGGCGTCGAAGGCATTGCCGCCCTTTTCCAGGATTGCCATGCCCACGGCGGTCGCGATCCAATGGGTCGAGGTGACGACGCCGAAGGTGCCGGTGATCTCGGGGCGGGTGGTGAATTGGGTCATTGCGACTCCTTGAAAATCAGTGTTCGCGCGGGTCCAGCGCATCGCGCAGCCCGTCGCCGATCAGGTTGAAGCCGATGACGACCAGAAAGATCGCGGCCCCCGGCCACCAGGCCATCCAGGGCGCCTGCGTCAGGAAGTTCTTGGCCACGTTCAGCATCGACCCCCAGCTGGGCGCGGGGGCCTGCTGGCCCAGGCCGAGGAAGGACAGCGACGCCTCGGCGATGATGGCGGTGGCGATGGTCAGCGTGGCCTGCACGATGATCGGCGGCACGATGTTCGGCAGGATGTAGCGGCCCATGATCGCCATGTGACCCAGGCCGATGGCGCGGGCGCCCTCGACATAATCCTCGGTCTTGACGGACATGACCTGCGCGCGCGTCAGGCGAATGAAGATCGGCATGGCCGACAGGCCGATGGCGATCATGGCATTGGTCAGGCTGGGCCCCAGGAAGGCGGCCAGCGCGATCGCCATGATCAGGAAGGGCATCGCCAACAGCGCATCGGTGAAGCGAGAGATGATCGTGTCGGTCCAGCCGCCGAAATAGCCCGCGATCAGCCCGATGGGCACGCCGGTAACGACGGCGATCGCCACAGAGATCACCCCCGCCATCAGAGAGGCCTGCGCGCCCCAGATCATCCGGGACAGGATGTCGCGGCCGATCTCGTCCGAGCCCAGCCAGTATTCGGCCGAGGGCGGCAGCCGGATCGCGGTCCAGCTGGTGGCCAGCGGGTCGGCGATGGGCAGGATCGGCGCGGCCAAGGCCAGAAGGACGAAGAAGGCCACGATGATGCCGCCGACCAGGGCCGCGCGGTTGCGCCGGAACTTGCGCCAGAAGCGGCTTTTGGCGCGGGGGGCAGGCATGTCGATGGCGGTCATAGGGCGGCCCTCATCCGGGGGTTCAGCATCACGGACAGCACGTCCGCGACCAGGTTCATCAGCAGGAAACCGACGGCGGTGCACAGGACGACCCCCTGCACCACGGCATAGTCGCGGTTGAACACCGCATCGACGATCAGCTTGCCGAAACCGGGAATGGTAAAGATCTGTTCGGTCAGCACCGCGCCCGCCAGCAATTCGCCGAACAGCAGCGCGGTCAGCGTGATGACCGGCAAAAGCGCGTTCCTGAAGCTGTGCTTCAGCACCACCTGGCGACCGGTCAGGCCCTTGGCCCGCGCCGTGCGGATATAGTCCGCCGACAGCACGCCCAGCATGGATGACCGGGTGTGGCGCATCAGCGTCGCGGCCAGCCCCGTACCCAGCACGAAAGCCGGCATGATCATCGTCTGCAGCGAGCGGACCGGATCGACGAAGATCGATTCATATCCCGATGCCGGCAGCCAGCCCAGGTTCACCGATACCAGCAGGATCAGCATGATCCCCAGCCAGAAGTTCGGGATGGACAGACCCGACAACGCCACGAAATTGGCCAGCCAGTCGGTCACGCTGCCCTTGCGCACCGCCGCGATGATGCCTGCGGGAATGCCGATCAGCATCGCGAAGATCATCGACATGACCGCCAGCTGGATGGTCACCGGCAGCTTCTGCACGATCAGCTGCGACACGGGTTCCCCGGTCCGCAGCGAGGTGCCCAGATCGCCCGTCACCACGCCCCCCAGCCAGCGCAGGTACTGGACCGGCACGGGGTCGTCCAGGTGCAGCTGTTCGCGGATGCGGGCCAGGGTCTCGGGGTCGCGCTCCTCTCCGGCCATGGCCAGGACGGGATCGCCGGGCAGCAGCATCTGCAGCCCGAAGACCAGCATCGACACGATCAGCAGCGTCGGCAGGGCGACCATCAGCCGCTTGGCGATATAGATCAGCATGGGGGTCCTTTCACCATCGGTGCGGGGGCGCGGCGGGCGCGCCCCCGGTCATGGTCACTCGGCCAGGGTGACGTCCTGCAGGCGGATCATCCCGTCGGGCAGCGCCTTGAAGCCTTGGACCTTGTCGTCCAGCGCAAAGATGTAGGTCTGGTGGCCCAGATAGATCACCGGCAGGTCCTGGTTCAGGATCACGCCGGCCTCGTCGTACAGCGCCTTGCGGGCGGCGGGGTCGGTGACGGCGCGCGCCTCGTTCAGCAGGCGATCGACCTCGGGGTTGCAGTATTTTGGGTCGTTGATCCCGCCCTCGCAGGTGACGAACTGGTGCAGGTTGCCGTCCGGGTCGGGACGCCCCGACCAGTCCGACCGCGACAGCTGGAAGTTGCCCGCCGTCTGTTCCGACAGCAGCGTCGCGAATTCGGTCGCGCGCAGGGTGACGTCAAAGCCCGCCTCGGCCACCATCGCCTGGACGACCTGCATCATCTGGGTGACGACGGGGTTGTTGGCATGCTGGATCTCGACCGCGACGCGCTCCTGTCCGGCCTCGGCCAGCAGGGCCTTGGCGGCCTCGACGTCGCGGGCGGGAACGGGCAGATCCTGGTTGTACCATTGCGAGGTCGGCGGGAAGGGCTGGTTGCCCGCGCGCGCCGTGCCGTCGAACACGACCTGGTTCAGCGCCTCGCGGTCGATGGCCAGCGAGAAGGCCTGGCGGACGCGCGCGTCCTCTCCCATCGGGGTCAGGGCGCGGTCGCCGTTGCCGATGTTGGCATAGATCGCCATGTAGCCCAGGCCCACGACCTCCTGCAGGCTCAGCCCGTCGGTCTGGTTGACGGTGCCCACGTCGGTGGCGGCGATCCGTTCGACCATGTCCAGCTCTCCGGACTGCAGGTTGGCCAGGCGCACGGTGGTGTCGGGAATCGGGCGATAGGTGACGCGTTCGATCTTGATGCGGTCCGCGTCATAGTAATCCGCGAACTTCTCCAGCACGATGCGGTCCTGCTGGATGCGTTCGACGAACTTGAACGGACCCGAACAGACCGGGTTCTGGCCGAAATCGGCGCCTGCCGCCTCGGCCGCGGTCGGAGAGATCATCATCCCCGCCCGGTCCGACAGCTGCGCGATCAGCGACGCGTCCGGCGCGGTCAGCGTGAAGGTCACCTGCAGCGGTCCCGTCGCCTCGACCGAGGCGACCGAGGACAGCTCGGACTTGCGCCGCGATTCCGGCAGGGTCATCGACCGGGTGATGTTGGCCACCACCGCATCGGCATCGAAGGCGGTGCCGTCGTGGAACACCACGTCGTCGCGCAGGTTCATGACCAGCTGCAGCCCGTCGTCGGAATAGGTCCAGTCCGTCGCCAGCATCGGGATGATCTGCGCGTCGGCGTCCAAGTCGACCAGCTTGTCGCACAGGCCCGCATAGACGATGCGGCCGACGAAGGTGCGCGACTGGTCGGGGTCCAGGATGTCCGCGTCGTCGCCCAGGCCGATGCGCATCTCCTGTGCGGCGGCGGGCAGGGCGGTCAGCAGCGCGGCAAGCGCGGTGGCGGTCAGCAGATGGCGGGTCATGGGATGTCCTTCCTGAAGGGGATCAAGCATGGGCCGGTTGGTCCGGCCTTCCGGTATCGGTTGCGGGCAGGTCGGCCGATCCAAGGCGGATCAGCTTTTCCTGAAGCATCAACAGATGCAGGCGCATCTGTTCGGCGGCCGCCTGCGGGTCGCGGGCGGCGATGGCGTCGACGATGGCGCGGTGCTGGGCCACGGGCAGCGCGTGACCGGCCAGGCCACCCCGCGCGCGTTCGCGCACCGCCTGCCAAGCGGGGTCCTGGCGGATTCGGTTGACCACGTCGAACAGCGAGAGGAACAGCGCGTTGCCGGCGGCCTCGGCGATCTGGCGGTGCAGGGTGCCGTCCCACAGCTCTCCCTCGTCGGCGTCGACGCATTGCGCGATGCGGTCCGACAATTCGTGCATGCGGGCGATCTGGACCGGCTTGGCGCGCAGGGCGGCAAGGGCCGCCAGCTGCGGCTCCAGGCGCAGGCGCACCTCCATGATCTCGAAAAAATCGGTTGCGGGGGCGGCGCTGTCGATCTGACCACCGACGAAGGTTCCTGCGCCCTGGCGGCGGGTGATGCGGCCCTCGGCCTCCAGCACCTCCAGCGCGCGGCGGATCGCGCGGCGGCCGATGCCCATCTGCTCGGACAGCTGCCGTTCGGTCGGCAGGCGGGTGCCGTTCGGATGACCCGGATCGTCCACCCAAGCGCGCAGCTGTTCCAGCGCATAGGCAGAGGTCATGTTTCCCTGACCCCTAGCGGGACCGTCATCGGCAAAGGGAAGATCAGGCATGTCCATGAAGCGAACCAATCCGTTATTGGTTCATGCTGTCACAAATCTGCCGTCACGCAAGCGCGATGACGCGTGATCGACTGTGATTCAGCGGTTGCGCAGCGGATACTGGTTCTCGCGCCCTTGTTCGGTGGGTCAGAAATGCGAACCATTACAGTGCAATGGTTTGCCCGTGCCCCAACAATGACGTCGACTGCCCGAAGTTTAAGCGTTCCGTTAAAATGCAACTTTATGACAAGGCGAATCCGCCGACCTGCCTGTCTGGAAGGTCTGACGTCCGGGAATCAGGTGCTATGGGCCTCTCCCCATGGATAGAGCGTGGCGTCGTTACGACTTGTCCCCGCGCGGTCACGTTAACCAAGACGTTGACCCTGAATATTCGGCATGCAGACGTCATGTGCTGGACGATCCCGCGCGTTCGCGTGGATGAATATGCCCTACTGGCATCGTCCGACCGACCCGTCGCGTCGATCTCCGGCGGCCAAGCGATTTATTTGCGTCAGAGGTCGCGCAGGAGGCGTGCGAAAAGCGCCAGCCTGCCGAGTGACAATCGCAGCGCGATGCGAATTATGGAGGAACGCGGTGTTACGTCATCAGCAGGCCGGGGACGGTGCCTGGCCGCCGCATTCGGTTCGCCAAGCGGTTCAAACATGCATCTCGACGGCCCGCGGCGAAGCCGTGCAGTCCACTAGGCAACCATCGGATGCTTGGTGTCACCGATCTCACCCCCTCAAAGACGATGGTCATGCAAACCCGCGGCGCCACCGTTATTGGCCATCCTGCTGCGGCACTCTCACCTTCGGACTTGCCACCATGAACGCGGGGATTGGTGAGCAGCATCGGCGCGTAGCGTTGGATGCGAACGGAGATTCCTCAGGGCACCGGCGTAGGTTGGTGCCACTGTGCCGCTACTTGGTGGCGTAACAGGTGCAGCGGTCAAGGTCCTGCCATAACAAGATTTTCTACGGTTACCCCCGGAACTGTCCCCGGAAATTGTGGATAACCTGGATCACCAGCGCAGCAGCTTGTGACCCGCCACGGCCCCGGCCACGGATGCCAGCACGATCGCCGCGCCGTACCAGAAGACATAGAACAGGGGCGAATCCTCGGTACAGGACAGGGCATAGCCGGTCGCCGCACCGGCGCCTGCCGCAAGTCCGATCAGCGCGCCGGCCAGGACGGGATGCGTGCTGGCGCCGCGACGCATCAGCCGCACGCCTGCAAACAGGGGTGCCGCCGACAGGGCCAGCACCGCGGGCACGCAGGTATCGGCCGAATGGCCCAGCCAGTCATGGGCCAGCCGATCGACGGGCGTCGCGACCAGTGCCCAGATCGCCAGGGCCAGCGCCAAGGCGGCGGGCACCGCCAGGGGCCACAGCCCGATACGCGCGCCGGGCCGTGCCAGCCGCACCGCCATGGGCCAGGCCAGCATCAGCACCATCAGCGGCAGCAGCGGCTTGGCCAGGGTTACCGGCGCGGCCAGCGATGCGGCCAGATCGGGGCGCGGCCCGGACAGCGCCATCTGCAGCGCAAGGCCCAGCAGTGCCGTCCCGGCCATCGTGGCGATCATCCGCGCCGGAGAGAACCGGGTCGAGGGCAGGGGTTCGGCCGCCAGTCGCGCAATCAGCGCCTCGGTCGAGGAGGGTTGTGTCATTCGCGTGTTCCCAGTCCGATGGCGGACAGCTTCTTCATGGCGCGGTGCAGGGCGACCCGGACCGCGCTGTCGGTCATGCCAAGGCGGGCAGCGACGTCGTCGGCGCTGTCCCCCTCGATGCCCATGGCGCGGACGATGCCCGCGGACCGCGCGTCAATGCGCGCCAGCAGCACCCCCAGGTCGCGGGCGGCGGTGGGGTCGTCGGTGCGGCTGTCGGCCATGATCTCGGCAAAGTCGTGGATGGGCAGGTGGACGCGGCTGCCACGCCTGCGGAACGCATCGATCACCTTGTAGCGGGTGACCGCGTATAGCCAGGGACGCAGGGGCGTGTCCGGCTGCCAGCTGTCGCGTTTCAGGTGAATGGCCAGCAGCACCTCCTGGACGACATCCTCGTGCAGGTCGCGGGGCAGGCTGCGCCCGCGGGCTCGCACCACGGCGCGGATCAGCGGCGTGACCTGGGTCAGGAACCGGGCCATGGCGCGGCTGTCGCCGGCCTGCGCCGCCGCCAGAAGTGCCGCCCATTCGGTGCCGTCCTGCTGCATGCCCCGCCTCCGCGCGCCTGTCCTCAGGCTAGCCGCAGGGATGCCCACCCCGCAAGGCACGATGGCGGGAACGGCGATCACGCCGGCACCCGGCGGGTCTGCAGGACGTGGTCCAGCGACCACCGCCCCGGCCCATGCGCGATCAGCGCCAGGAAGGCGGCGGCCCACAGCCCATGCGTCATCCACGCCGAGGGATAGACGAAGATCTGGATCGTCGCCGTCATCGCCAGAAGCGCCAGCGCCGACAGCCGCGTCATCAGCCCCAGGATCAGCAGCACCGGCAGCAGGTGTTCGGCCAGGGACGCGGCCACCGCTGCCCAGTCCGACGGGATCACGGGCAGGGCGTATTCGTGTTCGAACAGGAACCAGGTGCTGTCCTTGATGGACAGGCCGTCGACCTTGGTGCGGCCCGACTGCCAGAAGACCGCCGCCGGAAACACGCGCAGGGCCAGCCCGGCAAGGTTGGTCAGGATGGGGGTCATGGCGCTGTCTCCTGGTCGGTCAGGCTGCCGGACCGCATCAGGTGCAGCAGCAGCGGTTGAGGGTCGTGGTCGGCCTGCACCGCCCGGGCGGCCCGGGCGGCCTCTGTCAGCGTTCCCGCAGGCAGGGCCGCGATCATCGCGGCGTCGGCTGCGCTGATCGCGGTGACCGGAACGCCCCAGGACGGATCGCGCAGGATCAGCGCGATCTGGGGTCCCGCGGGGACAGGGCCGGGGGTGGCGCCGGGCTGGTTCATCGCCCAGACCGCGACGCCCGCATGGTGCAGCGGCAGCACGATGACCGCCGGGTGCAGGTCCAGCCTCAGCAAGGCCGGGTCTGCGCGGGTCAGGCGGTCTGGGCGGACCGGGACGGCGTCGGCTGCGTGAAAGGCCAGCCCACGGGCATGTTCGATCCGCGCGACGTCGGCCATCCAGGGCCAGGCGGCCAGCGGCGGGAAACCGGCCAGAAAGGCCGCGAACCCCGCGCCCCATTCGGCCATCACCGGCGACCGGGGGCGGTCGGTCGCGACGAAGCTTGCGGCCAGCGCGGCGAAATAGTCGGCCCCGACCAGCCGGCGGATGACGGGAAAACGCTGTGCCAGCGCGGCGGACAGGCCCACCGCCACATTGTTGCGATAGACGGCGAAACGGCGCTCTGCCTCGGGGCCGGTCACGCCGGGGGGCATCGGCCCTCCGCGCAGCGCGGCGTCGAAGGCCGTGATGAAATGGGCGTGCTCAGACGGCATGGGCCAGCCCCGCATGGCGCAGGATGGCGTCGGCCCGCGCGGCCTCGGCCGCGAGGATGGGCCAGTCGGGCAGGTCGTTGTCCCATTCGACCAGCGTCGGCAGCGGGCCATGGCGCGCGATCGCCTCTGCATAGAGCGCCCAGACCGGGTCGGCGACGGCACTGCCGTGATCGTCGATCAGCAGCGGGCCCGAGGGCAGGTCCTCGGTCGCGTGGCCGCCCAGGTGGATCTCCTGCACCAGGTCCAGTGGAAACGCGTCCAGCCATGCCCATGGATCGCGCCGATGGTTCACCGCCGAGACATAGAGGTTGTTGACGTCCAGCAGCAGCCCGCAGCCGGTGGCTTGGGCGATGGCCTGCAGGAACTGGGTTTCGGGGATCTCGGACTGCTGGAACAGCAGGTAGGTGGCGGGGTTCTCCAGCAGGATGGGACGCGCCAGCGCGGTCTGGACCTGGTCGACATGATCGATGATCAGCGCCAGGGTCTGGGGCGTGTAGGGCAGGGGCAGCAGGTCGTTCAGGTATTCGGCCCCGTGGCTGGACCATGCCAGGTGTTCGGAAAAGCTGTCCGGCTGATACCGGTCGCACAGCGCGCGCAGCCGCGCCAAGTGATCCCGGTCCAGCCCATGCGGGCTGCCGATCGACAGGCCCACACCGTGCAGCGACAGCGGGAAATCGGCACGCAGCGCGGTCAGCTGCGTGTGGGGCAGGCCGCCCGCGCCCAGATAATTCTCGGCATGGACCTCGAAGAAGCCGACGGGGCGGGCGTCCTGGCGGATCGCCGCGAAATGCTGGGGCTTGAAACCGACGCCGGGGGTGGCGGGAAGGCGGGACATGGCATCACCCTTTGGGAATGGCCGCGCGGGACGATCCCCGCGCGGTCCGTGTCGGATCAGGCGGGCAGGTCGCGCATCTGTTCCTCCAGCATGCCCATGCGGGCGGTGCCGTCGGCCTGCGCGGGCAGCTCCATCGTGGTGCAGGTGCCGGCGGGGACCAGCGTCCAGGCGTTCCCCTGATAGTCGACGGTCGAGGTGCCGGCGCAGGTCGTGCCCGGCCCCGCGGCGCAGTCGTTCTGCCCGGCCAGGGCGACGCCGAAGCATTTCTCCATCTCCTGCGCCATGACGGGGGTGGCGGCCATCGCACCAAGCGCACAGGCCAGCGAGGCGCCAAGCGAAAGGCGGGTCGTGAATGCGGTCATGATCATCTCCGTTCTGATGTCGAAGGCGCGTCAGCCCGCCTTCATGCAGATCAGATCGCGGCGGGTGGGGCGCGCGTTACAGCGCCACTGTGCTTTTTTTCGCACCGACGTACTGCCCATCGGCAAGGCACCGCCGGGAAGGGGAGAGTTCATCTTTCTTTACTTGGTCGCTTTCCGGTGAACCCGCGGCGGCGTGGCGTTGTTCGCTGTGCAATGGCCGCATTGCACGGTCTGCAGTCAGTTTGCCGAAAGGCGCAATCATGCACATTCTTCACCTTGCCTTGGGCGGCTGCCTGAAGGCTGCCCCCGTGCGCTATGGCGTGACCGAGGATACCGGCGGCCACATCGCCTATGTCCTGGGTGCTGCCATGGCACAGGCGGCGCTGCCGCAGGTGGCGTCGGTCGACATCGTCACCCGTGCGTTCGACGGCATGGATCCCATCCACGCGCAGGCGGTGGAGGAGGTCGCGCCCGGCTGCCGAATCCTGCGCCTGTCGACCGCCAATCGCGCCTATCTGGCCAAGGAGGCCCTGGAGGCGGAACTGCCCGCCCTGGCCGAGGCGTTCTGCGCGATGCTGGCAGGGATGACGCGAAAGCCCGACGTGATCCACGCGCATTTCGCCGACGCCGCGCGCCTGGCCCGGACGGCGCAGAAGCGGTTCGGCATTCCCTGGATCTATACCCCCCATTCGCTGGCCCTGCAAAAGGACCCTGCCGCCGCCCGCCGTCCCGATCTGCGCGACCGGATCGCGGCCGAGCGGTCGGCCGTCGAAGGCGCCGCCGCGATCATCGTGTCCTCGCGCGACGAGGCCGAGCGCCAGCTGCGCCCCTATGGCAAGGCGGCCGAGGGGCGCAGCCATTGCGTGTCCCCCGGCGTGACGCTGCTGCCCGATGCGGGCACCGCGGCGGCCGATGCGCTGCTGGCGCCGTTCCTGCGCAGGCCGGATCGTCCCATCGTTCTGGCGGTGGCCCGTCCCGTGGCCAAGAAGAACCTGGCCGGGCTGGTCGATGCCTATGCCGCGTCGCCCGAGCTGCAGGACCGCGCCAACCTGGTGATCCTGGCCGGGCTGCGCGACGGCATAGATGGCGGGCCCGCCGAACAGGCGCAGGTGCTGCGCGGACTGTTCGACCGGATCGACCGCCATGGCCTGTGGGGCAGGGTCGCCCTGCCGCCGCGCCATGATGCGGGTCAGCTGCGGGCGCTGTACGCGCGGGCAGCGCAGGGGGGCGTCTTCGTGAACCCGGCGCTGCACGAACCCTTCGGGTTGACCCTGGTCGAGGCGGCGCAGGCCGGCGTTCCCGTGGTTGCGACCCGGAACGGCGGCCCCGTGGACATCGTGGCACAGCTGGGCCACGGCGCGCTGGTCGATCCCGGCGACGCGGCGCAGGTCGCCGCGGCTTGCCTGCGCATGATGGACGACCCGCAGGGCGCGATCCGGGCGCAGGCCCGCGCGCTGGAGGCCTTTGACTGGCGGGACTGGGCACGACGGTCGGTGGCGATCTGCGGGAACCTGCAGCGCGCCGCCCCCCTGCCGCGTCGCGCAGTGCGCCGCATTCTGGCCAGTGACATCGACGGCACGCTGACCGGCTGCCCTGTGGCCGCCGCACGGTTCGTCGATTGGCACGCGCAGCGCGACGATGGGTTGCTGTTCGCCGTCGCCACCGGGCGGTCTGTGTCGCAGGCGCGTCGGGTGCTGGCCGATTGGGCCCTGCCGCGGCCCGACCTGTTCATCACCTCTGTCGGGTCAGAGATCTGGCGGTGGGGCGCGGGCGACCGGCTGCACCCCTGCGCCGACTATGCCGCGTTGCTGGACGCGGACTGGGACCGCGATGCGGTGCAAGCTGTGCTGCAGGCCCGCACCCCCGTCTGGCAGGCAGGCTATGAGCAGCGGCGGTGGAAACTGTCGCTGCTGGGTACCGCCGCGCAGGCCGCGGGAATCGAACGCGATCTGGCGCGCGCCGGGTTGGCGGCGCGCGTCATCGCCTCGCACGGAGAGTTCATCGACGTGCTGCCGCAGGCGGCAGGCAAGGCCGCCGCCCTGCGGTTCGAGGCCACACGCCGCGGTCTTGACCTGCGCCACTGCATCGCCGCGGGCGACAGCGGCAACGATGCCGACATGCTGGCGGCCAGCGGGGCGTCGATCCTGCCGTCGAACGCCTATGCCGAACTGGCCCATCTGCGCGGCCGAGGCATCTATCAAAGCCGCTATCACCATGCCGCGGGGGTCATCGACGGTCTGGCGCAGCTTGGGCTGGCACGGCAGGCGCAGCATGCGTGACCTGGTCCCCGACGACATGGCAAAGCGGCCCTTCGGCTATTTCGTCCACCACCAGGGGCGGGGCCACGCGGAACGCTGCGCGGCCATCGTCAATGCGCTTCCCACTGATCGGCCGGTCACGATCTTCTGCGCCCGGGACGACATCTTTCCGCCGCTGACGGCACGGGCGCGCATCGTCACCATCCCGTCGCTGTTCGAACGGACGGGCGGCGAATGCGACATGGACCACGTGCCCACGCCCGACACGCTGCACTGCGCGCCTCTGGGCTGGCCGGGCATCCGTCAGGCGATGGGCCGGATCGCGGGCTGGTTCGCCAGCGATGATCCCGCGCTGATGATCTGCGATGTCAGCGCCGAGATCGCACAGCTGTCGCGCATCTGTTCGGTCCCCCATGTGAAGATCCTGCAGCATGGCGACCGCGGCGATCAGGGACACCAAGCCGCCTATGCAGGGGCCGTGGGCCTTCTGGCGCCGTTCTCTGCCGCCTTGGCACAGCCGGATTGGCAGCCCTTTTCGGACCGCATCCATTATGCCCCAGGCTTGGGCATTCCCGCGATCACGCCTCCGGATCGGGCGGCGGCGCGGCGGGCCCTGGGGCTGGACCCTGATCGCCCCGTGGCGCTGTTGGTGTCGGGTGCGGGCGGCACCGGTTTCGCGCAGGCGCCGATGGGTGTGGCCGCGCGGGCCTTTCCCGACTGGCACTGGATAACCATCGGCGCGACCCAGCCCGACTGGCACGCGACGCAGGGCGGCAACCTGACCCACCGGGGCTGGGTCGACGACCCGGCGACCCACGTGGCCGCGGCCGATCTGGTGATCTCCTCGACGGGCAATACAACCTGCGCGCAGGTTCTGGCTGCCGGGCGGCCGTGGATCGTGGTGCCGGAATGGCGCTATTTCGACGAACAGCGCCTGAAGGCCGAGGCCCTGGCCCGCGCGGGCGTCGCGCTGCACCTGCCGCATCTGCCGTCCAGCGCACACGCCTGGCGCGCGGCGGTCACGCGGGCGATGGAGGGTCACGACCCCGCGGCACAGGCGCGCCTGGTCACCGCCGATCCCGCGGCCGACACGGCCCGATGGCTGGAAACCCTGGCGCGCGACCTGTGGTCCGCCGCCCCCCCGACACCTATCCCCGAAGGAGCCCCTGCATGATCCACGTTTCCGCCCTGACCATCGCTGCGGGCCGCGAGGCCCATTTGCGCAATGTCGTCGCAGGCTTTCAGGCCCAGCATCACAAACCGTCGGAACTGATCATCGGCGTGATGCAGGACGCCGACTATACCGACCTGCCCCGGACCGACTTTCCCATCCGCCAGATCCGCGTGACGGCACCCGAACTGCCGCTGTCGGCGGCGCGCAATGCGGTGGCCGATGCGGCGACGGGCGACATGCTGGTCTTTGTCGATGTCGACTGCATCCCGGCGCCCGATTTCATCAGCGGCTATCTGGACCGCATGGCGGACCGTCGCGGCCTGTTCATGGGCGAGGTGATGTACCTGCCCCAGGGCGCCACCGACGGGGGGCTGGATTTCGACCGCTTCGCAGACATCGCCGTCAAGCATTCCGACCGCCAGGGCCCCCCTGCCTCCGGGGTGGTGGCCTGTGCCGACTACCGATGCTTCTGGTCGCTGAACTTTGCGATGTGGCGCCAGGATTGGCTGGACGGCCCGCGGTTCGACGAGAGCTTTACTGGATATGGCGGCGAGGATACTGATTTTGGCCGCGCCTGGTCGGACGGCGGCGCCCCGATCTGGTGGATCGCGGGGGGCCGCGTCTATCATCAGTACCATCCGCATTGCATGCCCCCGGTGCATCACCTGCACTCTGTCCTGCGCAACACCGAGATCTTTGCCCGCAAATGGGGTCACCGCACGATGGAACATTGGCTGTATGCGTTCCAGCTGATGGGCCTGATCCGCAACGCGCCCGAGGGGTTGCAGCTGCTGCGCGAACCCGGCCCGACGGAATTCGCCCTGTGCGAACAGCAGGGGCACATGCCTTATGCCAATTCCCGCCGTGTCATCGACCACCTGCACCGGCTGGCCGAAGACGACCGCATGACGACCGAACGGGTCGCCCGCGAACAAAGCGCCCTGTTGATGCCCGCCGCCGAATGACCGGCCGCCCGTTGCGGATCGCGGTGATGGCACATTGCCGTCACCCCATCGCGGCCCCGTTCATGGGCGGGATGGAGGGTCATGCCCACCACCTTGTCCACGCCCTGCGGGCGCGGGGGCATGACGTGACCCTGGTCGCGGCGGGCGATAGCCGGGTGGACGTGCCGCTGCTGCCCCTGATGGCGCAGCATTACGACCGTGATTATCCGTGGCACCAATATCACGGCACCGAACCGCTGAACGCCCATCTGGACAGTCACCATGCAGCCAGTCTGGCGACGCTGGCGGACATGGATTTCGACGTCATCCACAATAACACGCTTCATCGGTTTCCGCCGCGCTTTGCGCGGGCGGTGCGCGTGCCGATGGTCAGTTCGCTGCACGTGCCGCCCTTTGACGCGCTGTGCCGGGCCGTGCGCGACAGCGTGGCCCCGTGGCATGTGACGACAGGATGTTCGCGCAGGCATCTGGCGGCCTATTTCCCCGAAGGCCCGCCCGCATCGGCGCGGGTGGTGCCGAACGGCATCGATCTGGCGCAATGGCCCTATTCGCCGCGGGGTAACGGGCAGGCGGTCTGGGCGGGACGCATCACGCAGAACAAGGCACCCCATTTGGCGATCGCCGCCGCGCGTTGCGCTGGCGTCGCCCTGACGATCTTTGGCAGCATCGAGGATGGCGATTACTTCGACGCGCAGGTCCGGCCGCAACTGTCGGGGGACATCCGCTTTGGCGGGCACCTGGCGGGACCGGATCTGGCCGCGGAATACGGTCGTGCATCGGCCCTGCTGTTCACGCCGCAATGGGACGAGCCCTTCGGCCTGACCGCGATCGAGGCAATGGCCTGCGGAACGCCCGTGGCCGCCGTCGCGATGGGCGCGGTCCATGAGGTGCTGGGCCCGGCCGGGCGGTTCGCCGCCCCCGATGGAGCCGGGCTGGACCGCGCGCTGACCAAGGCGATGGAGATCCCCCGCGACGTGCCGCGCCGCCATGTGGCCGGCCAATTTGGGTTGGACCGCATGATCGACACGCTGCAGGCGCTGTATGTCGAGGCGATCGACCGGCGGCACGATCCCGCGCCACCGGTCGATTTTCTGCCTATCGAACTGCCGCCGTCGCTGGCGGCGCGCGGGGTCGAACCGGCGCTTCAGTCCGGGATGCGCTGACCCAGGACGCCGCGGGGCGCGGGCGGTTCCTCGCGCCGCGGCTCGGTCGGAACGGCATCCTGATCAGTCATCACCGCCACGACATCGGCGGCGATCTTGTCCAGCAGGTCCAGTTCCGCATCCTCGATCTGGCGCGGTTCGCGGTCCATCAGGCACAGGGCGCCCAGCACATGGCCGTCAGCCGTGCGCAGCGGCGTTCCGACATAGAACCGTCCCTGCCACTGGCGCACCGCCGGGTTGTCCGAAAACCGCACGTCGCGGTCGGTGTCAGGCACGACCAGCGTGTCGTCGGCGGCGATGACATGATTGCACATCGCCTCGGCCCGCGGCATCCAGTTCATGCGCGGCTCGGTCTCCGTGCGGCGGCCGGGCAGGTCCGCGCTTTGCCCGACGATGTATTCCGCATCGGCATCGATCGCGGAGATGAAGGCCAGGCTGACATCGAACACATCCGCCGCACGTTTCGCCAGATCGTCCAGATCCTCGCGCGCGCGGCCGTCCAGGACCGCGGTCTGGGCAAGGGCGTCCAGGCGCGCGGCCTCGTCCGCGGGGGGCGGGGGGGCCTGCATCGCGGCGCGGTCTGCGTGGGCCGGGGTCAGCCACTGGACGGCCTCGTCCATGGACAGCACGATCTTATCGACGCCAAGCGCCTCGGCCCGGTCGGGGCCCGCCTGATCCTCGGGGGCGTTCCACAGGGCCAGGACGATCCGAAGGTCGGGCCAGCGACGGCGCAGACGCCGGACGAAACCGCGCACGGCCGCGTCCGGATCGCGGCTGAAATAGCCGATGCAGACGGTGTCGATCCCCTCCAGGTCCAACCCGTCGACATAACGCGCGGTGACCGTGCCGGTCGCGCGCTGGATCGCGGGAATGTCGGCCAGCGCCAGGGCGTGGACCAGCATCTCGGCCGAAATGGCATCGACCTGCCACTTGCCGCCGATGCAGGCGACGCGCGGGGTGCCGGCGGGGGTGGCCGGGTGATCCTCGCGCAGGTCTTCCAGCAGCTGGTCCATGCCGTCGACCACGCGCAGCCGATGCTCGACCCGTGCATTGGCGTGGTAATCATCGCTGGCCTGGCGCAGGACCTCCATCCCCGTCGTGTTGTAGAACGCGGCGATCCCGGTCGTGCGGATGGCGTCGGACGCGATCTCGTAGGCCTCGTCGGGATCGTTGGCGATCAGGCGCTGATAGATGCGCGTGGGCAGGTCCAGCGCCGGGGTCGATCCCAGCAGCGTGTCGAAGAAGGCCAGCTGTGGCAGGTTGCGGCCCACGACCAGCAGGCAGACCGTCAGGGGCGTCGACAGGATCAGGCCAAGCGGCCCCCACAGCGCCGTCCAGAAGGTCGCGGCCGCGATCAGCGACAGCGCCGACAGGCCGGTCGAGGTGCCGTACAGCATCGGCTCGACGATGTTGTTGCTGACCAGTTCCAGGAACACGATCAGCGCCAGCGCCATGAGCACCATCTGCCATCCGGGATCGACGGCGAAGGCCAGGGCCAGCGGAAAGATCGCCGACAGCATCGGCCCGACATAGGGAATGAACCGCATGATCGCAGCCAGCGTGCCCCACAGGATCCAGCCCGGGACCCCGATGGCCCACAGGCCAAGCGCCATCGGAATGCCATAGGTGACATTCACCACCAGTTGCATCAGCAGGTACTTGGAGATCCGCTTGCCCGCCTCCTCCAGCGCGTCGGTCGAGCGGTGCAGGTTGCCGCCCAGCAGGCGGATCAGACGGTCGCGCAGATCGCCCCGGTCCAGAAGGACAAGGAACACGAAGACGACCACGATGCCCAGGGTCGCCAGCGGCGCCAGGGCGGGGGCCAGCCAGGCGCTGGCGGTGGCAAAGGGGGACGGACCGTCGCCCACGACCGTCACGGCCAGCGGGTCGGCCACGGCGCCGGGGGCATCCTGCAAGGCGGTGGCCAGCTGTTCCTGAACGGTGGCGATGGTCTGGAACACGCCGTCGAACAGGCCCGGCCCCTCCATCTGCTGGCCCAGCCCCTGGATCTTGGCGCGGATCGTGGACTGATAGGCGGGCAGTTCGGCGCTGAGCACACTGACCTGCGACGTGATCAGCAGGCCCAATCCCAGCAGCATCGCGATGACCGTCAGCATGACCACCGACACCGCCGCCACCTGCGGAATGCCGCGACGGACCAGAACCTTGACCAGCGGCCCCAGGGCAAAGCTGATCAGGAAGGCGATCGCCAACGGGATCAGCACCTCCTGTCCGTAATACAGCAGGCCGATGATGACCGTGCCCACGACCAGCCACGCAGCCATGCGCACGATGTCGACCCGACCCTCGGGGGCGGCGACCGCGGCATCGGCATCCGGCCCCAGCAGGTCGTGCGGGGCCTGACGCGGCCCCGAAGTGTTCAGTGTCATGATGGTCCCCCGACATGCCCCCTGCACGGGGGCGCTGGTCAACACGGCACGAAGGCCCCGGTTCCGTCGCTGCGGGCGGATGCCCGCCGACGGCCATCCGTCCTGCCGCACGCATCATATGATACCGGAACCGGGTGCGTCACGCGCCGTTGCGCTGCCGACCGGCCCAAGGGTGGGCCGGTCCCGAACAGACGAGAGTTTTCCCGATGAACACCACGATCCGCACCCCCGGCGCCGATGATGCGGGCCCGCTGGAGCAGGCCGACAAGGAGGCCGCTGCCCAAGCCGCGCGCCACCGCCACCATCCGGTCGTCAAGGCCGTCGGCACGCTGAGCGAGGTGGCCGACCAGGTGCCCTTGTCCCTGGTTTGCGGCAGCGTGATCCTGGGCGGGGCGTTGTCGGGGCAGGATCATGTCGCGCGCACAGGCCTGCGGATGATGGCGGCGCATGTCCTGGCCAATTCGGTCAAGCGGGTGATCAAGAACCGCTTTCGCCGCACCCGCCCGGTCGAGATGATCAAGCGGCAGGACTATCGCTGCGAGCCCGGCGAAAGCCGGGGCGGCCACGAGACGTCCTTTCCTTCGGGGCACACGGCGGGTGCGGTGGCGGTGGCCGTCGTCGTCGCGCGCGATCTGCCGCACATGGCCGTGCCCGCCCTGGGGGTCGCGGCGATGATCGCGGGAATCCAGGTGCCGCGGGGCAAGCACTATCCGGGCGATGTCGCGGCCGGTGCGGTTCTGGGTCTGGTCTCGGCGCTGGTCGTGCGCCGGCTGTGGGACAGGGCCGCGCGCGACTGAACTTATGTCAACGGAACGTGGCGTCACGACCGCCCGTTTCATCGACAGGATACGGCCCTGCGATCCTGCCGGGCCAGGGAGAGACATCATGGCGACCGCCTCCGACGACACCAAGACCAAGACCGTGACCAGGAAATCCGCCCGCGCGGCAGGGCAGAAGACCGCGAAACCCACCGCCGAGGCCCGCACCAAGCGGTCGCGGGCTGTGGCTGCGAAATCCAAGGCCAAGGCCGCCGAGGCCGCGGCGACGGACAAGGGCCTTGCGGATCTGTTCGAACACGCCCTGGCGGACATGTATTACGCCGAGAAGAAAATCTACAAGACGCTGCCCAAGATGATCAAGGCGGCCGACCATCCCGACTTGATCGCCGCCCTGACCGCGCATCGCGAGGAGACCGCAGGCCAGATCGAGACCTTGGAGGCGATTTTCGAGCTGTTGGGCAAGCATGCCAAGGCCGTGAAATGCGACGCCATCGACGGCATCCTGGAAGAGGGCGAAAGCCTTTTGGAGGATTTCGGTGACTGCGTTGCCGCCGACGCCGCGATCATCTTCAGCTGTCAGGCGGTCGAGCATTACGAGATCACGCGTTACGGCTCGATGCGCGCCTTTGCCGAGGCCTTGGGGATGGATGAGGCGAAGACCCACCTGGAGGGGATCCTGGCCCAGGAAAGCGCGGCCGACACCAAGCTGACCGAACTGGCCGAGGATTCGGTGAACGACGCGGCCGCCGAATACGACGACCACGACGCTTGAGCGCATAGGACGGCCCCCGCAATCCGGGGGCCGTTTTCGTCATGCCAGGAAGAACGCCATCATCGCATCAGTGGCCAAGGGTCCCGGAGCGGTGTGGCTGCCGGTTGGCTGACCACCGGACCACGCGTGACCCAGTCCTTGAACCCGCCACGCCTCGATCCGCAGCGTGCCCGCGTCATTGCGGTATCGGCCGATATGCACGGCACGGTCATTCAGCCGTGCATCCGCAGCGCGTCGGATCAGGCCGGGTTGCCGCCGCAGCGCCTGCGCCACTACGGCATCGGCGTTGCGCGGCGACACGGTCTTGTCGGTCGCGCCATGCACGACGAACAGCCGGCAGCCCACGCCCTCACCTCGATCGGACCCGCCCTGCGACATCGCCTGGAACGCGCCCGCCATGTCCGTAGCCGCGCCGTTGGGAAGGCCCGAATGACAGGCCACGGCACCGAAATCGTCCGCAAAGACCGCGCCCAGGATCACCGCCATCGCCCCGCCGGCCGACAGCCCTGCGGCAAAGCGCCGGTCGGGGGCCACGGCGTGGTCGTGGGCGACGCTGCGGGTCAGGTCGACCAGAAAGGCGGCCTCTCCGCCGTCGCGGGCGGCATGACGGGCCTCGAACCAGTTCCAGCAGCGGTTCATGTTGGCCTGTGACGTCTGTGCGGGGGCCACGACGATCATCCGATGGCGCTCTGCCGCCGCCATGATGCCGGTGCCGCGGGCGAAATCGTCCGGGTCCTGCGTGCAGCCGTGCAGCAGCAGCAACAGCCCTGCAGCCGGGCGCCCCTCCAGCGACGCGGGCAGATACAGGCGATAGTCGCGCGACTGCCCTGCCGCCTGATGCTGGTGGGTGGTCCAGCTGGCACCCTGGGGGATGTCCATCGGCGTGCTGTCGCGCATGGCCGCACCTGCAGGAAAGCCCGCCGGCATCCGGGGCATCTGCGGCATCGACAGGCCGCCAGCCGGCATGCGCGGCATCGCGCCCCCGCCCAATCCCGACTGGATCATCTGCGTGGCTTGCGCCAGATCGCCCGACCGCATCAATTCGGTGATGCGGGCCATGTTCATCGGCATCTGTTCGGTCATCATCGTGTTCCCTTGTTCGTTCGGCAGGCGTCCAGCGCCGCCTTGACCCCGGCATCCGCCTGGATGGTGCCCAGAACCTCGATCGAGCGGATCGTGGCGGTGATCAGGTCCGGGGGAATGTCGCGGGCAAAGCGGGCAAGCCCGATCACCCGCAGGTCCAGCATCTGGTTCGCGGCCTGCAGGGCCTCCAGTTCGGCCCGGGACAGATCGCGCAGACCCATCACGAAATCGTCGCGCACGATGGCCGGGGCCACCGAGGCATCGTGTCGGTCCAGTTGCGCCCGGATCGCGGTGCGGATCAGGTCGCTGCGACTGGCATAGAAGCCTTCGCGCACTAGCAGGTCGATCCGTCCCAAATCGACGAAGCCCAGATTGATGGTGATCTTTTCGGTATCGGCCGTCCGGGCCGGAGAGGCGGTCGCCATGATTGTTATCCCTTCCTTATACCATCCATATGGATGTATAAGAAAAGAATTGCGACCTGATCTTTGTCAGTCTGTCCTACGACACCAGCCTGCGACGGCGTCCGGTCGCCATGCCCCGCGCGATGGCCTCTGCGATGTCGGCACAGGCTGTGATCCCCTGAACGAACGGGCGGTCGTGCATCAGGTAGGGGATCGCCGCCAAACACAGCCTGCCGCTGAACGGACCCGCGCCCAGCAGGCTGTAATCCCGCGCCACGTCGGGAATTTCGTGATCCGCCTCCAGCAGCGCGCGCCGCAACGTCGGGAAGGGCAGGTCTTCGGTGCTGAGGGGTTTTTGCCCCCGTGCATCGATGAACACGGCAAAGCGTTCGATGCGGTCGTCATGGACGATGACGGTCTCTGCGCCATCGCGGGTCATGTCGTAATCCTCGCCCAGGGGCATGATCGACAAGATGCCGGCATCGCGCAGCGCCAGGACGCGCCGGATCGATTCCGACGGGACTGCGGCATAGTTGTCGACAAACACCTTCTTCAGACCCCTGTCGAACCGGTCGCGGTCGTCGTCGGACAGGTCCGGCACGATCTCCTCGACCTGCTCATGCATGCGCAGCAGGGCATAGCGCCAGGCGACGGTGATCTTGTGCGCCTTGTTGTGTTCGACCTCGTCCAGATTGGCGCGGGCCCATTTGAACGGATCGGCGGCCTCGCGCGCGGCGAAATAGGCATCTGCAAAGCTGTCCGCGTCCAACCCGCCCAACCCGATCCTCAGCGCGAAGGCCGGGTCGGCCTGCATGATCTCGGCCCGGACCAGACCGAAGGCCGCGTCCAAGGGCGCCGGGGTCGACAGGCAGGCGGCCAGCGCCGGGGCGGTGGCGATGGTCAGGGGTTCATAGGGGATGGGGCAATAGAAGTCGGCCTCGGGCAGGACGCCCGACCGCGACATCATCACGATCCGCAGATCCGCCGATGCCGGGTCCAGATCAAAGCGCAGGTCATCACCCTTGCGGCGGAAACGACCGTGCTGGTTCACCACCGCCATCGCCGCGTCGATCGAACTGAGAGAGGTGCCCATGATGCCGACCCGCACGGCGGGAATGTCGGCCTCGATCAGTCCGGACCAGGGACTGGGGAAATAGCTGCGGGTGGCCTCGTCCTCATCGGGGAAGGCGTGGCCTGTGGCGACGATCACGCGGTCGAAGGGACCGTCGCACCCATCCGCCGTCATCACGCTCAGGCCTGTATCGTCGGACTGGATGTCCAGAACCTCGGTCGCCTCGCGGATGTCGATCCGGTAGCCCCGTGACCGCGCCCGATCGACCAGCGCCATCAGCTGATCGCGGAAATATTCACCCAGCAGCAGGCGCGGCGTGAACTGACGCTCGTCCAGGTCCTGGGGGTCCAGGCCGTAGGATCTCAGCCGCGCATCCGGCTGATCCTGCAGCCAGTCCAGATAGGTGGTCGCAATGGGCGGTATCTCGATGCTGGCGATGTTGGCCAGCATCGCGCGGTTCGACATTTCGGGTGAATAGGGCATGCCGATCCCGGCACGCGGTCCCTTTTCGTACAGCGTGACCGCCAGGGGCAGGCCAGTGTCCAGAAGGTGCAGCAGCGTATAGATGCCGGTCGGGCCGATGCCGACGATCGCGATGGTCCTGGCGGTCATATGTGTGTCCATGGGTTTGAAACGCCGCCCGTGGGCGTCCGTTCCGGCATCAAATGCTGGTCGGGTCGATCAGAAAGTCCAGCCGCGCCACCGTGCCGCCGTCCTTGCCTTTCGCCAGCGTCAGTTGGCCGTTCAGCGCCGTCGCGAACTGGCGTGCGACGATCAGTCCCAGGCTGTCCGACGTCTCCAGATCGAAGCCTTCGGGCAGGCCAGGGCCCTGGTCCACGATGCGCAGCGTCGCGGGGATGCGTCCGTCAGGGCTGGCCGCGTCGACGGTCAGCCTGACGGTGATCTCCGTGTCGCGGCCTTCGGGGGCGCCGTGTTCGATGGCGTTCATCACCAGTTCGCTGGCAATCAGACCCAAAGGGACGGCCGTGTCATGCGGCAGCGGCAGGCTGTCGGCGCTGAAGTCCAGATCGACGTCGCCTGCGCCCGTGACCTCCACCACGTCATGCAGCACCTCGCGCAGGTATTCGGCCGCGTCCAGCGTTTGCAGGTCCGGTGAATGCAGCCGCCGCTGCAGCAGCGATATCGACCGGATGCGGGTCTGCGACGCGACCAGCGCCTGGCGCGCGGTCTCGTCCGCGACCAGCTGGGACTGCAGGCGCAGCAGCGCCGCGACTGTGGACAGGTTGTTCGAGATCCGGTGCTGCAGTTCAGAGAACATCAGGCTGCGTGATGTCGCCAACGCGTTGGCGCGTTGTTCGGCGGCCATGCGCTGTTCCAGGGCCCGACCGGCGGCGGTGATGAACACCACGTCCGTGGCAATGATCAGCGCATAGAGCAGCAGCGCGACGATGGCTCCCGGCGTGATGGCCAGGCTGCGCACCGGTTCGATGAAGAAATACCACGCGATGACCCCGCAGGCCACGCCCACGGCCAATCCGGACCGCAGCGACGAGAAGACCAGCGTCAGCATGACGGCAGGAAAGAAGGTCAGGAACGGAAATCCAGGCGGTAGCGCATCGTTCAACGCAAAGCGCAGCGCAGTCGACAGCACGATCGCCGACAGGGCGAACACCACCTGATGGCGCAGAGACCTGCGGGCCAGAAGCGCCGCGCCCAGCCCCTGCATCAGCTTGTCGGACAGCGTCCGGCGGTCAGGCGCTGCAGCGTTCGTCACGTCATGTCCCGTCTTGTCCCCGCGGCCGGCCAATGCCGGACCATCCGCACCTTAGCAAGAATAATGCGGTGGAAAATGGCAGAAATGACTGATGTTTGACGGAGCTTTTGGATTGTCGGTACGGCAGCCGTCGGAAGGGCGGTCAGCGCGGCGAGGCCGCGGTTCAACGGCATGGGGTGAAGGTGTCGATCAAATCCGCCATAGGGTAGCGGTTGGTGGCGTTTTTCATGAGCAGAGCGGTTTCTTCGACATCGTTTAAGATAAAGTATTCAAACGGTTATACGTCGTATCATCTCGACGCTGCAGGGATTGAGGAGCGCCAGCCGCCACGGCTTCGTCAACACGTAAGGCCAGCCTTCGCAGACGTGCCAGACCTTACGGCCCGACTGAGCGGCCAGACCCGATCATCACAAATCAACAGCATCGACGAGACCAACAGGCGATTTTTTGGTTGGCCGCGATGTCATTGGACGTAACGGTATCCAGGTGCCCAAGCGCCGTAAAACAAATTAGTCCTTAGCGCGATACAATAGCGGTTTGAAATTGCGTGGCGTGGCTTTCTCGATGAAGTGAACAGCATGCAAAGAGTTTTTGCCAATTTAGAAACTTCAATTCTAATAATCGGAAGATGTGTTTTCATCAATTGTCAACAAAAATGCGATAAAATTGCAAATATTGTTTATTAGCAGATCGCCCTGCTGGATCACTGTCTCCCCTCAATGTCATAGAACAATATTGGAGTTTCAGACTGCGCGTCAGACACTCCAAATGCCTTCGCCTAGCCTCAATGCGTCGGCATGCTCCCTCCCTATCAGGACCGTTGTTGCGAACAGTTCGCCTGCACGTCGCCAGTGGCCGCTCAGAGGGACGCCTTGCACGCTGAGGGTGAAACCGTCGGCCGTAATGGTCAGCGGTACTTGGCTATAGTCGATCCACAACCCGGTCAGTGGAAACTGGGCCTTGAACGCAGCTTCCTTGGCACTGAACAGTAGTGTCGCTGCCAGTGGTTCGGAGAGCACCGGATCGACATGGTCCAGCGGGTGGCGGATCAGTTCCGCCATGTCGTCCGACATCGGCTCCGCCCGCTCCAGATCCAGACCGATGGCCGGCCAATCCGCTTGCCGTGACACGACGGCCGCGGCGATCCGCGCTGTGTGGGTGATGCTGCCCGACAGGCCCGGCGGCCAGACCGGTGCCCGCGCTGCGGTCGTGGTGACGGCGGCAGGCATCAGGCCCACATCGGTCATGGCCAGCCGTGCGGCCGCGCGGCCTGCGGTGAATTCGCGGATGCGCGAGGGGACCGCGCGCCGTACCGCCGCCTCCTCCTCCGGCCAGAGAGGCGGCTGCGGGACGTCGATATCGCACACGGCCAGTCCGACGCCCTGCGGCAGCATCGCCCGAATCGCCTGCGCGACACTGGTCTGTTCCTCCATCTTCATGGTCCGATCTAAGCCCGCGGCGGGGTTCGCGGCAATGGGATACGGCCGCATCGTCACGGCATTGCCAGAGCGCAACCCACGGGCGATAAGGCGAAGGCACGGGGCATGGGTAGGGATCACTGCGATGGATATTGATGGTATCAGCGTCATCCTGCCAGCCCATCAGGAGGAAGCCGGCATCGGCGCCTGTCTGCGCGGGCTGTGTGCGCAACGTCTTGTGCCCGGCGTGTCGCATCAGATCGTCGTGATCGCGAATGGCTGTACAGATGCCACTGCACAACTGGCCCGCGATGCCGCGCCCGCCCTGACGACGGCGGGCTGGCAGGTCTCGGTGCTGGAAACCGCCATCGGGAACAAGATCGCCGCACTGAACATGGGCGACGCTGCGGCGACCGGTGGAACGCGCATCTATCTGGATGCCGATGTGGTGATCGGACCGGGCATGATCGAGGCGCTGCATACCGCCCTGTCGGGGCCGGGTGCGCGCTATGCAGGGGCCAAGCTGACCGTGCCGCCGGCCCGGAACCTGCTGTCGCGGGCCTATGCGCGGTTTTGGCAAAAGCTTCCTTTCGTGGACACCGGCGTGACGGGGGCCGGCCTGTTCGCAATGAACGCAGAAGGGCGCGCGCGGTGGGACCAGTTTCCGCCCGTGATCGCTGACGACGGGTTCGCACGGCTGAACTTTTCCCCGGTCGAACGGACGCGGGTCGAGGTTCCGTACGCCTGGCCCATCACGGAAGGGTTTCGCCGCCTGATCCGCGTTCGCCGACGCCAGGATGCGGGGACCGCGCAGCTGGCGGAGCGCTATCCCGACTTGCAGCAGAACGCATCGGGCGACCGCCCGTCCATGGGTCGTATGCTGCGGCTCGGCCTGACCGATCCGGTCGGGTTCGCAGTTTACGCGACGGTCACCGTCGCGGTCCGTCTTGGCCGCCCATCGCAGGGTTGGGATCGCGGCCGCTAACGCGGCCTTGCGCATCTTCCGGTTGCAGGAATGCGATGGCCGCCTGAGCACACCCGCAGGGAGTGTGCCCCAAGGCCGATCTTATATGTTGGTTAATAGATCAAATTGAATTGATCCAGGATTTGACTTTCCGGACAATATTCGGGCCGTTTTAACGGAACCCGTGAAAACTTGGGCGTCAAATGCTGTCATGCGGGTGAAAACACCCGTGATTCACAACCGTAGCGTGCAAAATCGCATTAGCCCTTAAATCAAAAGGTGAAACCGCAGCGGCGGACCATCTTTTTGTACAACTTGTATCTATATTGGTGCGTTGGATAGAAGCGGCCCATGGGCCTTCGCGACGGTTCGCCGGGACCTTTAGTTAAAAGTTTATTGATTTCTTTGTCACGAGTGCGGAGATACGCAGATGCTACAGTCGAATGACGGCCACGAGCTCGGCTCCTCGCAGGCCACCAACCCGGTCGCCGGGATCGAACTTCCCAAAGTGTATGATAACGGTGGCAAGCGTCTGCTTGACCTGTCCTTGATCCTGCTTGCGCTGCCGTTCCTGATCCCGGTCATGGTCCTGGTCGCGCTGGCGGTCATGCTGGACGGCGGGTCGCCGATCTACACGCAGAACCGTCTTGGCCGCGGGTGGAAATCGTTCCGCCTGTACAAGTTCCGCACCATGAAGCCCCAGGCGGATCAACTGCTGGAGGCCCATCTGGCGGCCAACCCCGCCGCCCGCGCAGAGTGGGATGCCGATCAGAAGCTGCGCAACGATCCGCGCGTCACCAAGATCGGTGCGTTCCTGCGCAAGAGCTCGCTCGACGAGCTGCCGCAGCTGATCAACGTGATCCTGGGCCACATGAGCCTGGTCGGTCCCCGTCCGATGATGCCCGAACAGCGCGTCCTGTACCCGGGCGTCTACTACGCGGCGCACCGCCCCGGCCTGACCGGCCTGTGGCAGGTCTCGGTCCGCAACGGATCGACCTTTGCGACCCGTGCGGTGTTCGACGAACGCTACTCTCGGGAAATCAGCCTGGCGCTGGACGTGTCCACGATCATCCGCACCTTCCAGGTCGTTGCCCGCTGCACCGGGTGCTGATCTCCGCCTCGTCGTGACAAGAAGGTCCACCATCCTTCCGGATGGTGGGCGCTTTCGTCAGGGTTTCAGCACATCCCGGTACATCGCGATGATCTGTGCGGCCTTGGCATCCCAAGTATAGTGATCCTGCACCATCCGCCGGGCGGCCGTGGCCATCGTGGTCAGTCGCGTCGGGTCGCGCAACACGTCCGCTAGCGCCTGTTCCATCCGCGCCGCGATCTGCTGGCGGGTCCCGAGGGGGATGGCGAAACCCGTCTCGGCGGTCACCAGCTCTCCGGGTCCGGCATAGTCGACGACCATCGGGACGACGCCCAGGGCCATCGCCTCCAGCACGACCCCGCCACCGAATTCGCGGATGGAGGGGAAAGTCAGCAGGTTTGCGGCGGCCAGGATCTGCTGCACTTGCTGGTGGGGAAGGTGGCCGTGGAACTTCACCGTATCGGCAATGCCGAGGCTGTCGGCCTGCGCCGTCAGTTCGGGCAGCATCGGGCCCTCTCCGATGATATCCAGAACCATCTGACCTGACCGCGCAAAGGGTGCGATCGCGTCCAGCAGGATGTGCGGCCCCTTGTAGGGCACAAGCCGACCGACAAAGCAGGCGCGCAGGGGCAACGTCGTGTCCTGTGGCGCGACCAGGTTGAAGCGCGTCGGATCAATGGCATTTTCGGGCAGCCATACGACCTTGTCCTGAAAGCGCTTGGGAATCTCGCTGGCGGTGTGGCGCGATCCGGCAATGATCAGTGCCGCGGCCGCATGGGTGCGGCGCAGCTGCGGGTTCAGCTTGTAGATGCCGCGGACATAGGAAAGCCATTCGCGTTCGCGCCGCCGTTCCGCATCGAAGCCCCTGGGCCAAGGCACGCCGCCGTTCAGCGGCCCCAGCACGAAGGGCACACCTGCCGCCGCCACCTTGGGCGCCAGGGTCGAGGCCGTCGTTGGCGACAGCGGCGTGACGCGATGCACGATGTCGAACCGCTTGGCACGGATGTCATCGCCGAAACGCTTCCAGACAAGGCGTTCGAAATAGGGATAGCTCAGGGCGGCGATGGCGGTGACGGTAGTCCAGCCGCGGCCCTTGCCCATGCGCAGAACCTCGGCGGCGCGGTACATGGGGGCAGCGACGGCCTCGCTGTCGATGGCGGTAAAGTCGCGACCCTCGACCATGCCGGCACGCAGGAAAGCGTCGCGATTGCGGATCTGGGTGACGATATGCACGTCGGTCTGGCGATGCAGCGCCGCGGCCAGCGACCAGCCGACCAGCGGGACCGAGACCCATTCCGGGTTGGCCGCTTCGGCGATCACCAGGACCCGTGGTCGAGACAGGGACATCCAGAGGCCTCTTCGCTAGATCTTGAACGCGCCGGGGCGATGGCCGACAACAGGGAAACACTAGCCGACTCGGACGGTCTAGGCCATCGGCCTGATCGAAAGATTGCACCGATTTTTACAGTCCCGCGCTTTGGATAGCGGCAACGGGCTTCGCGCGGGCAGTAGGGAGACGCGATCTTGGCACTGGGCTATGTTGTTCCCGAATTTCCGTCGCAGACCCATGCGTTCTTCTGGAGAGAGATCGGCGCGATCGAGGATGCTGGCACACCCGTCCGCCTGTATTCGACGCGCCGCCCGCCCGCGGGGTCGTGCCCCCATGCCTTCGCCGAACAGGCCGCGGCGCGCACGACCTACCTGTTTCCACCCCGCATCGGTGCGGTGCGGGGTCTGCTGGCGCATCCGGTCCGTACCGCGCGTGCGGTGGCCTATCTGGCGGGCCTATCGCAGACGTCGATCGCCGGCAGGCTGCGGCTGCTGGCGCTGCTTCCCTCGGCGGCAGATCTGGTCCAGGACGCGCGACGCCACGATGTGCGGCACCTGCACATTCATTCCTGCGCCAATGCCGCGCATCTGGGTGCATTGGCTGCGATCCTGGGCGACCTAACCTACAGCCTGACACTGCATGGGGATCTGCCGGTCTATGGTGTGGACCATGCCGCCAAGATGGCACGTGCCAGCTTTGTCGCCGCGGTGACCCTGCCCTTGGCGCAGCAGATTGCGGAGGTCAGCCCCGCGACCCCGAACCCGGTGATCTGGATGGGCGTCGATTGTGCGCGCTTCACCCCGTCGGATCGTGCGCCGGGGCAGGATTTCACCGTCGCAACGGTGGCCCGTCTGAACCACATGAAGGGCCACCGGTTCTTCCTGCAGGCATTGGCCCAGCTGCGGCAGCAGGGCATTTCCATCGCCTATCGCATCGCAGGTGAAGGCCCTGAACGGGACGCGATCCTGGCCGAAATCGATCGGCTCGGCCTGCAGGACCAGGTCCAGATGATGGGGTCGCTGGACGAATCGCGCGTGCTGGATCTGCTGCGCAGCGTCGACGCGCTAGCCCTGTCATCCATCGGACAGGGCGAAGCGGCCCCGGTCACGGTGATGGAGGCGATGGCCTGCGGCCTGCCGGTGATCTGTTCGCGAATCGGCGGGACGGGCGACATGATTCGCGACGGCGTCGACGGGTTTTTGGTCCCGCAAGGCGATGTTGCGGCCATCGTCGACCGGCTGCGCCGGCTGCAGTCGGACCCGGAATTTGCTGGCGCAATGGGTCAAGCGGCCCGCCAGTCCGCCCTGGTTTCATTCGACCATCAAACAAACGCGCGGCTGCTTCTGAGTCGGATCGCAGAAGCCCAAAAGTAGCATTGGCAGAAAGACAAGCGGAAAATCGCTGCCAACCCCAAAAATTACGTGATACGCCTGCACAAATGCGGGGATCCGCTCAAGGTAATACGGCAATTGCAAAATCTTGCTGCTGATAGGGAACCTTTTCAGTTGGGGATAATAAAGCCTTAATCTTGATCGCATAATGCTGCCGTACATCGGGCAACACGAATGGGATCAAGGGATGCCGACAATCAGAGGATCGAATGGCGACGACGCCATGCGTGGCAGCGGGCAGTCAGACGAAGTCTGGGGTCTTGGAGGATTGGATACGTTCTACTGGCGGCCGGGCATGGGCAATGACCGCTATCACGGCGGTACCGGCAGCGAACGCTTTGATGCTAACCCCTATACGCCCGGCAATCCCGGCGGCGACAGGCTGTATCTGGAAGGCAGCGCGGGTGCCCGCATCTCCCTTCGGTCGACCGAGGACGGCGTGGCCCGGATCGGGAACGAACGGGTGGAGTTCACCGGCATAGAGCGCATCCATGGCACTGCCGGCAACGACATCGTCTCCGCGGCGAATGCATCCATGAACACCGTCGGCGGCGGCAAGCCCGGCCATGGCGTGTCGATCTTTACCGGGGCGGGGAACGACCGCATCGCCGGATCGCGCTATGACGACGTGCTGGACGGCGGGTCGGGCAACGACACGATCAACGGCGGCGCCGGCAACGACTTCATCCATTCCAGCACGGGCAACGACCGGATCAACGGTGGCGCGGGCCAGGACAACATCCGGTGGGGCAATGGCGATGCCAACCACAACCCCGGCCACGACACGATCAACGGTGGGGCAGGCGACGACCTGATCAACATCTGGATCAAGCGCGGCGACATCTGGGGCCATAACGAGGATGTCGGCATCGCAGGCGTTACCGTCACAGTTGACCGCGTGCTGTCGAACGGCGCGTTCTCGGGCAATGCCAGCACCACTATCGGCGGTGACGCCAGCCTGCGCTTCGTCAATTTCGAACTGGGCTGGACCCATTCGGGCAATGACGTCATCGATGCATCGCGGGCGCGAGTGTCCGACAGCGGCGACGGCGTGAACTTCAACACCCGGTGGGGCCATGACCGTCTGACCGGCAGCAGCGGTGACGACACGCTGGACGGATCGATGGGCAAGGACACGGTCCGGGGCGGTCAGGGTGATGACAGCATCTGGATCGGCGACGGCAACAACGGCGATGGCGATCGTGACGTGCTGATCTTCCGCGCGGGTGACGATGCCGATACCGTCTACGGGTTCGAGACGGGTCGCGATGTCCTGGATCTGGGCGGTCGCAGCTATTCCGCGACGGAGGTCCGCGATGGCACCCTGCTGAACTTTGGCGGCGGCGATTCCGTCCTGCTGCACGACGTCTTCGATTTCATCTGACGTCATGACATGATCTGCGCGCATCGGCCCCGATCCGGGCCGATGCGCGCAGAACACTAGCGGTTCAGCACCAGGACGACCCCGACCACGACACCGGCGATCAGGATCACGAAGCTGGCGGCATTTCGCGTCCGTTGAACCACCTGTTCCCGAGCCGTCGGCCGGAACGGGATCGACGCGATCGGCGCCACGCCCAGATATTTCGTCACCATGGCCTGCGTCCGCAGCACAGGGCGTCGCACCTCCAGCAAGAAGCCGGACAGCAGCGCCAGACCCAACCCCAGGACGACACCCAGCATCGCCAGACGCTTGCGGCCCGAACTGAGCGGGTATTCCGCCTCGGTTGCGCTTTCCAGCAGGATCATCTGCTGACCATAGTCGCTGGTCACAAGGCTCTGATCCAGGCGCGCCTGCGACAGGCGTTCGGCGATGGCCATGCGCGGTACCTCCAGCGCGGCAAGCCGGCGGGTATAGTCCGCCATCGTCTCCGACACCTCGGGAATGCCCGCGACATTCGCGGCGATCATCGGCAGGCGGCGGTCGATCGCCGCCAATTCCAGCTGCAGCGATTCCTCCTGCTGCCGGATCAGGTCGATCTGGCGGCTTTGGCCGACCGACATTTGCTGTCCGTCGCCTTCGCGCAGGGCGTCGATCTGCGCCTCCAAGCGCTGCACTTCGGGGTGGTTCGGGGCCAGCGTGCGCCGGGCTTGGGCCAGATCGACCTCCAGGATGCGGAGCTGCTGGGCCAGCGGTTCCTGGCGGCCCAGTTCGGATGTCCCCACCTCCAGCGCCAGGCGCTCGCGTTCCAGCGCCTGCAGGGAGCGGATCAGTTCGGTCCGCTGGCCTTCCAGACGGGTCTGCTCTGCGGCCAAAAACTCCAGGTTCTCAGGCATCCGGTCGGTGTTTTCCGTGCGGAAGGCCGCCAAGTCGGCCTCGACCGCGGCAATCGCCTCAAGCGCGCGGCGGTCCTGCGTCTCCAGCGTGCCGATCAGCTCGCTCAATCGCTGGTCGCGCTCTCTCAAGTTGCCGGTCTGGATCTGGTCGACGATGTCATTGGCCAGATTGGCGGAACCGGCGGCGGTGCCGGTCTGCGCCGTCACCTGGATGGCGGACACCTCCTCCATCGCGCCGGCAGAGGCGGTGACGCCCGCGACAAAGTTGATGCGCACATCCTGGCGGAACTGCGCGACCTTTTCATCCTCGCTCAGCGGCGTGTCGTCGTAGAGGTTGAAACGGTCGATCATGTCCAGCACGTTGTTGCGGGCCATGATCCGCTGTTCGATGGTGCGCAGGCGGGTGGCGGTGTCGCCGCTGTCGACGCCACCGGTCAGGACGGTCGGCTGGACCTGCAGCACGGCGATCGATTCAAACGCTCGGGGCAGCGCCAGCGCCTGTGCCAGCGCGACCAGCACGCAAACGACCAGAAGCGCGGCCATCACCGGTCCCCGGCGCGACAGCATCCCGATGAATTCGCGTATTCCGACAATCGGTCCCATTCAAGCCTCGGCGTTATGAAGAAACAGCCCCAGCACGGGGCAATGACGGGTGACATGCGCCTCGCAGCGGCGCAGATCCGCCGCCGTGTCGCGGCGTCCGTCGATCGTCAGCAAGACCGTGTCGACCAGCGGCAGCGCCGCCAGGCCGGCATCGTCGGACAGGCAAGGGGGCAGGTGCAGAATGGTGACATCCGCGGCCATCCCCATGATCATCTCTGACAGGGCCTGCTGGAACTGCGGCGACAGCAGCGTGATCGCGGCCAGGTCGGGCGCGGCCTGCACGGTGGCAAAGGCAAGCCGCGGCGTCACCGTGCAGGCGCGAAACAGCGGACCGGCGGGCGCCCTGGCTTGGCCAAACCGGGCCAGCACCGGTTGATGCGCAATGTCCAGATCGATCAACAGGACGTGGCGGTCCGGTCGGCGCGCCTCGGACAAGGCCAGGTTCAGCGCGGTCAGCGACGATGCCGGGCCCGGACTGGCCTGGCTGACGCCGATGCGCGTCCAGCCGCGTTCGGTCACCTCGGGCAGCATCCGCGTCCGCAGCAGGTCATAGGATCTGCTGCGTTCAGACCCGTGATCGTCCGCAATCAATGCACGAAGTGCGGCCTTTTGCGGCATCTCGATCTGGGGCAATGCCGACCATGCCTTCAGATGGTCGTGCCTGCGGGCGCTGGTACCGTCCATTCTCAAATTCTTTCTTCCGTCTCGACGCCGTTTCGTATCATATCATCGGGCACATTGCATGAAGCAGATCGACTTGTCCGCACATTCCGACAGCTCCCTTCCGCACTATCCCGTCACCGCGATCGTCATCGGACGGAACGAGGGGGCACGCCTTCAGGCCTGTCTGCGCGCCTTGTCGCAGCAGCTGTCCCGGATTGTCTATGTCGATTCGGGATCGACCGATGGCAGCGCGGATTTTGCGCAGGCGATGGGCGTTCAGGTCGTGCATCTGGATATGGGCCTGCCATTCACCGCGGCGCGGGCCCGCAATGCAGGGTTGAAAGCCATTGCCGCCGACCCGACCGAATTCGTCCAGTTCATCGACGGCGACTGCATGCTGCAGCCGGAATGGCTGCCTGCCGCCGTCCCGGCCCTGCAGGCAGATACCCAACTGGCGGTTGTCGCCGGACGGCGCAGGGAGCTTTATCCCGAACGATCGGTCTATAACTGGCTGTGCGACCTGGAATGGGACACGCCGGTCGGCGACGCCCGCGCCGTGGGCGGCGACATGCTGATTCGCCATCATGCGATCGCCGCCGTCGGGGGTTTCCGCGAATCGCTGATCGCGGGAGAAGAGCCCGAGATGTGCGTCCGCCTGCGGGCGGCCGGGTGGCGCATTCGCCGGCTGCCCGTGGAAATGACGCTGCATGACGCGGACATCACCCGGTTCGGGCAATGGTGGCGGCGCAGCAAGCGCGCGGGGCATGCCTTTGCCGAAGGTGCGGCCCTGCATGGCGCGCCCCCCGAACGACACTGGACCGCGGAGACCCGGCGCGCCCTGATCTGGGGCCTGATCCTGCCGGTGGTGGCGGTTCTTGGCGCGCTGCTGGTGCATCCGGTGTTGCTGGCGCTGCTGCTGGTCTATCCGTTGCAGGCGATACGCCTGTCGCGGCGCTTGGGACGCAAGCGGGCGGTCTATACCCTGATGGGCAAGTTCCCCGAGGCCATGGGCGTGGCCCAGTTCCACCTGAACCGGCTGCGCAACCGCCGAGGCGCGCTGATCGAATACAAGTAGGTCGTCGGCCGGTTCCCCGGCCGACATATGCCGGGTCAGTTTTGGCCCGTGGGCCGCATGCGTGCGCGCAGAGCGCGGCGCGCGGCCATCATGTCGCCCGCGGCGGCGGGCTGGACCGCATCCGGGGTGGGAGAGGGGGCAGCGGCCACCGGTGCAGGGGTCGCGGGCGTGGCCCGTGTTCCGCCCAGATGCGCGGCCAGATCACGCAGCACCGGGAACCGGAAGATGTCCGTGATCGAACTCCGCGTTACTGCCAGCTCGTCCCGGATCGTCCGGTGCAGCTGCACCGCCAGCAGCGAGTGCCCACCCAGTTGGAAGAAGTTGTCATCCGCGCGAACCTCGGGCAGGCCCAGGATGCGGGCCATGATCTGGCCGATCCGCGATTGCAGGTCGTTGACCTCGGGCGCCGGGGCGGGGACCAGCGTGGCGGCCGCAACGGGCGGTGGTGCCGGCGGTGCGACCCGGGCCGTGGGCGGCGCGGCATCGGCCGCCGCCAGCGCCTTGCGGTCGATCTTGCGGTTGGGCGTCAGCGGCATTTCCGGCAGGACATGGATCTGCAGCGGCACCATGAAATCGGGCAGCTCGCGCGACAGCGCCGCGCGCAGCGCCGCGCCGTCCAGCCCTTCTCCGGTGGCATAGCCGATCAGTTGCCGATCGCCCGGACCCTGGCCCTTGGCGACGACCGCCACGTCGCGGACGCCGGGCAGGCGGGCCAACCGGGTCTCGATCTCTCCCAGTTCGATGCGATAGCCGCGCAGCTTGACCTGCTGGTCGATGCGACCCAGGAACCGCAGGCGCCCGGTGCTGTCGCGACGGCACAGATCGCCGGTCCGATACAGACGTCCCTGGTCGGTCTGCGGAAAGGCCGCATCGGTCTGCGCCTGACGGTTCCAGTAGCCGCGGGTGACGCCCGCCCCGCCGATCCACAATTCTCCCGCGACACCGTCGGCGACCGCCTCTCCCTGCGGGTCGCGCAGGTGCAGGCTGGTGGCGGCGATGGGGTCACCCAGCCAGACATCGTCGGCCTGCGTGCCCAGATCGGCGACCGCCGACCAGATCGTCGTTTCGGTCGGGCCGTACATGTTCAGGACGCGCGCAGATCCGTTCCGTCGCAGATCGGCCAGCAGGCCCTGGCTCAGGGCCTCTCCGCCCAGGGCGATGGTCTTCAGCCCCGCCATCGCGGCACGCGACGGTGCGTCCTCCAACAGCAGGCGCGCCATCGATGGGGTGGCCTGCAGGTGCGTGACCTTGTGCCGCGTGATCTGGGCCGCGATGCCGTAATCGGCGACCTCGGTCGTGACCGGGTTCACGCGGTCATGCAGCACCGCCAGATGCCGCAGGCTGTCCAGCACCATCGACGGGGCGATGCCATAGTCGATCAGGCAGGCGATCTCGGTCACGCCGATCTTGCGCAGTGCTGCGATCCGCGCCTCGGCATCGTCGACGGTCCCGAACAGGCCGCTGTCGTTGAAATAGCGCAGGAAGGCGAAATCGAGGATGCCCTCCATCTCGTCCGGGTCCAGGTTCGACAGGTCCAGCGACATCGCGTCGGTGACGCCCGCGGGCTTCTTGAAGGCCGGGAAGGCCCAGGCATATTGCTTGACCAGCGCGGCGGCGGCGCGAAGGTATTCCTTCATCGGCTCGCGCGCGGTCTCCATCGCGGCCTCGCGCGTGTCGGCCAGATAACTGTGCAGCATCAGCGTGACGGTGAAATCCGCCGGATCGTGACCCGCCTCCCGCAGGGCTGCGTGATATTCCGGGATGCGGGCGGCGATGTCGTCCATGCTTTGACCCAGAAGATGGGTCAGCACGTTCGCGCCAAGCCGCCCGGCCTCGCGCCAGGTCTCGGGGTTGCCCGCGGTGGTCACCCAGATGGGCAGTTCCGCCGATACCGGCCGGGGCTGGGTTACGACGGCAAAGGGGGTGCCGTCGGCGCGCGGAAACTCGACCGCCTCGCCGCGCCACAGCCGGCGGACCTGGTCGATGGTCTGCAGCATCGCGGGCTTGTTGGCGGGCGGCGTGTTCTGCGGGCGCAGCACGAAATCGTCCGGCTGCCAGCCGGAGGCCACGGCGATGCCGGAGCGCCCGTTGGTCAGGTTGTCGATGACGGCCCATTCCTCGGCGATGCGGGCAGGGTGGTGGAGCGGGCCGACGCACGACCCTGCGCGGACCGCAATGTTCTGCGTGACCGCCGCCACCGCCGCCCCGGTGACCGACGGGTTCGGATAGGGGCCGCCGAAGGCGTGAAAGTGCCGCTCGGGCGTCCAGACGGCCACGAAGCCGTGGCGGTCGGCGAATTTCGCGCCCTCCAGCAGCAGTTCGTATTTCTTGGGGCCTGCACCGTCGTCATTGCCCCAGTAGTACAGCGACATCTGCATGCCCTTGCGGCTGCCGGTGGCAGGCTCCGCCGTGGCACCACCCAGAAGATCGCCTGCGATGACGACCTTCCAGCCACGGGTCAGCGTCCAGAAGATCTCCAGCACGGAAATGTCGAAGGACAGGCTGGTGACCGCCAGCCAGGTGCCCGGTTCGGGGTCATCCAGCGACCGGTCCATGCCGGCGAAGAAGTTCACCACGTTGCGATGTTCGACCATCACCCCCTTGGGCGTCCCGGTCGAGCCGGAGGTATAGATCAGATAGGCCAAGTCCTGGCCCGATGCGGGCCGGGGGTCCGCCTCCGGTCCCTTGGCGTCCAGCGGCAGCACGCGCGCCTGATGCGCGGGCAGGCGCGACAGGATCGCCGGGTCGGCCACGACCACCGGCGCACCGCTGTCGGCGATGTAATGCTGCAGCCGGTCGGCCGGATAGTCCGGGTCCAGCGGCACATAGGCGCCGCCCGCCTTCAGGATCGCCAGCGCACCGACGACCAGTCCCAGCCCGCGCGGGGCGAAGAGGCCCACGGGCACGCCGGGTCCGACACCCATCGCGGCCAGCTGTCGCGCCAGATGGGACGCGCGTTGGTCCAGCTGGGCATAGCTCAGCCTCTCTCCGCGAAAGATCAGCGCGTCGGAATCGGGGCGTCGGGCGACCTGTGCGGCGAACGCGTCCTGGATCGTCGCAGGCGCGCCCGGGCCCGCATCGCGGTCGTCGCGGGCCACGGTCGCCATGGCATGGGCCGGCAGGGTCGGCGCCTTGTCCAGCGGCAGGGACGGATCGGCCGCGGCCAGCGCCTCGGTCACGTTGGCGATGGCGCGCCATGCGGCCTGCGAAAGGCGCGTGCGGTCCCACCAGACCTGCACGCGCGACTGCTCGCCCTCCTCAAGCGCCACGCAGATCGCGGCGCCGGTCGGCGCGTCCCGCGGTCCCGCGGCCAGGATCAGGCCGGGTGTCCCCGGGCGCCCCAGTTCCGGCGCGCGGGCGATCAGGTCGGCCAGCACCGGCGCCCGGTCCAGCAGCGCGCGGCGATCGCGGTCAAGGGCCGCGGCCAGCGCCTGCAGCGTCTCGCCATCGGCATCGACGGGCAGCGGGCGGAACCCCAGCATGTGGTCGCGCACGGCGTCCGGCAGATGCGGCGCAAGCCCGATGTCGAAGGCCGACGATCCCGTCATCCGGACCAGCGCGCCCACCAGCGCGGCCAGAACCGCCGCGGCGGGAAGCGGGCGGGGCAGCGTCAGGCCGTCGGCCTGCCAATCCGCGGGCGCGTCCGACAGCGCGGCTTCGGGAACGACCACGGGGGCAAGACGCGCCATGCGCTTGCGCCAGAACGGCTCGTCCCGGGCAGCGTCGCGGATGGCCGCATCCAGGGCCGGATCGGCGGGGCCGGTCGGCAGCCGGTCGCCCACGGACAGCCCATGCGCCACGGCCTGCCCGTCCGTGCCGTGCAGGCCCGACAGGCGCAGCGCGCCGCCCTGTGCCATGGCGACCAGAATATCGTGGTCGCGGACCTCCAGCACCTGTCCGGGCTGGGCCGACGGGTTGCCCTGCGCGGGTTCCGCCCCGCCCACCAGCAGGATGCCACGACCGGTCCGCAGGCGCGGGCGCAGCATCGGGTTCCAGTAGGGGCCGTGGTCCAGCGCACGGACCAGCCGCGCCTGGCTGTCGGCATCCTGCGCCGGGTCCAGCGTCGCCGCATGCGCCGGTCGGTCGATCCGCATGTGGCGTTTCACCGGCGCGTGAGGCTGAGCCGAGCCCTGATCGTCGCCCCGTTCCAGCATGTCGATCAGCTGGGGCAGGCTGCTCAGCGCTGCTTCCCAGCAGCGGGCGTTCAGGGTCAGGGCGGTGTCGTCGGGTGCGATCTGGACCGGCACGCGCAGCAGGACCGGACCTTCGTCCACGCCGCCGCTGATGCGGTGCCAGGTGATCGCGTGGCTTTGCACCCCCTCCAGCAGCGCCCAGATCGGGGCGTTCAGCCCGGCCCGTTCGGGCAGCGGACCGTCGTGGAAATTGACCGCCCCCCGCCGCGCCAGGGCCAGCGTCTGCGCCGGAATGACGGTCAGGTTCGCCACGCTGAGGATATAATCGCATTCCGCCACAGGACCCACCGGCAGGCCCTGCGCCCGCGCCGCCGCAGCCAGAGCCGGGTCCTCGACCGTGAACGAGCGCAGGACATGGCCGCGCCCGGTCAGGATCCGCGCTGCCTCCAGCGCAAGCGAGGCGTTGCCGATCAATGCGAAATCAAGCTGGGTCACGGTCTGTCTCCGGGTCGAAAAATCTGTCGGGGTCGGCTTGGGGCCAGCGCGTGGCGGATCAGCGCGCGCGCCTGCCCCTTGGGCATGGTCTGGTCTTCGCGGCGGATCGCGCGCAGGCGCCGCACGGTCAGGCCGGCCAGATGGGCCAGCACCGCCGCGACGGCATAGGCGCGGCCGTGGTTCTTGCGGAAGTAATGCTCGCGCGAGGCGAACCAGTAATCGGGCGGCAGGGTCCATTCCCGCATGCCCGTGCTGACCGACCCGATATGCATCACGCGGGCATCCGGCAGGTAATGCGTGGGCCAGCCCGCCTTTGCGGCGCGCAGGCACAGGTCTGTTTCCTCGAAATAGAGGAAATACGCCTCGTCAAAGCCGCCGATCGCGTCCAGGACGTCGCGGCGGATCATCAGCGCCGCACCGGCGGCCCAGTCCACCGGCGCGGCGAAGGGCGGCATCGGCATGGTGACGACATGGCGTGCCAGCAGGCGTGAGATCGGCCCGGTACGGGCCGCGTCCTCCAGCTCGCTGGCGGCGGTCGGGAAGCGGAAATGCGTGGTGTGGTGGTTGCCGTGCTCGCCCACGACCCGGCACCCCAGCAGGCCGATGGCCGGATGCGTCAGCATGTGCGCCCGCATCCGCGCGATCGTGTCGGGTTCCAGGAATGCATCCGAGTTCACGATCAGCACCAGATCGCAGGGTCGATCCGTCGGCACGCGCAGCGCGGCATTGTTGCCCGCACCGAAGCCGCCGTTATGGCCCGACTGCAGCACCCGCAGACGGCCGCCTGCGGTCCAGCCGCGGTCGGCGGCCACCCGGCTCATCTCCTCGAAGCTGCCATCGCCGGAATCATTGTCGATCAGCGAGACGACGCCCTCGATCCCCTCCATCGCGATGACGGCGGCCTCGGCCGAGCGCAGAGACATCTGCGCGCTGCGCCAGTTCAGGATGATCACATGCACGGCGCCCACGCTCATTCCGCCGCCCTCCGGAGGTCAGCCTTGTCGCCCTCTGCCAGATCCTTGCGCATCCGGTCTGCCAGTACCCTGACGCAGGGCTCCAACACCATCGAATCGTGGTCCCCGGGTACCTCGATGACGGTCAGCTCCGGCATCCAGGGCGACCACAGGTTGTCCTCGAAGACGTATTCGCGCGCGGTGCTGACATGCATTCCGCCCGACACCTTGAACTGCCGGTCCAGCCGCGGCCGGTATAGGGTGACCGGACCGTCCCAGACCCGCATCTCGAACTGGGGCAGCGCGCCCAGGAAGGCGGCATGGATGGCGGCGTTGTGGAAGCCCGCGGAATCCGCCTGCGGCAGCTGCTGGCGACGCGACCGTTCGTAGGCCAGCCGTTCCCGCAGCCAACGCGACAGGAAGCCAGGCCCCTCGCGGCGGATCTCGGCGGCCCGGATCATCAGGCGGTCCTTGCGCGTAAGGGTCGGGCGCATGGGCACGGGCGTGTCCAGCATGACCAGGCGCGCCACGCTCTCTCCATCGGCCTGCAACTGACGCGCGATCTCCAGCGCGGTCAGGCCGCCGCCGGAAAAGCCCGCGACCAGATAGGGGCCTTGCGGCTGGATCTGGCGGATCTCCTCGATGCAGCTGGTGGCGGCCTCGGCCAAGGTCGCATGCGGGGCGGCATCGCCGAACAGGCCGCGCGCCTGCAGGCCCCAGACCGGACGGTCGGGCGACAGGCGCTGCGCCAGCGCGCGCAGGTTCAGCACGTTGCCGAACATGCCCGCGACGATGAACAGCGGCGTGCCCCCGCCCGCGGCGCCCTGGCTCATCGGCACCAGATGGGTGAAGCTGGCGGTCTGCGCCTGAGCCAGGGGGACGACCTGACCGGGGCTGCTGTCGGGGCGCGGACCGATCCGCGCCTCGATCAGGGCGGCCAGGGCCGCGACGTTCGGGGCCTCGAACAGCGTCGCCAGCGGCAGGTCGATCGCATAGGCCTTGCGGATCATCGCGAACAGCCGCACCGCGATCAGCGAATGGCCGCCAAGGTCGAAGAACCCGTCATCGACGCCCACCTGCTGCACGCCCAGCAGGTCGCGGAAGAATCCCGCGATGCTGCGTTCCAGATCGGTTCGCGGTTCGACATAGTCGCTGTCCAGGTCCGGACGCTCGAAGCTGGTGCTGGCGCCGGCGGCGCGGGCGCGGCTGCTGCGGGTCTCCTGCGCGATCAGCTGCGGCAGGTCCATGCTGGAGATGGCGATCTGCGGCAGCCCGGCCTGCAGCGCCTGTTCCAGAAGCGCGGGCCCGCGGCCGGGCGGAATGCCCTGCGCGACCATGCGCGCCAGACGCTCCTGTCCGGGGCGGGTGGGCTGCGCCATCTCGGGACCGCGCGCGGCCAGGCGCACCGCGGGGGCGGCGTCCAGGCGGCGCAGGGTCAACCCCTCGACCTCGACCAGAACGCGGCCCTGCGCATCGGTCAGCGTCACGTCGAAGCTGGCATAGCCGTCGGATGCGTTGGCCAGCCTGACAAGGCTGGTGACGGCGGCCGGCAGGGGCGCATGCATGGTCAGCGCCCGATAGGACAGCGGCACCCACAGCTGCGCCCGGTCATAGCCGGGGATCAGGTCCATCGCCCAGCCCGTCGCGATATCCATCAGCGCCGGGTGCAGGATGAACCCAAGGTCCAGATCGGCCAGGGCGGCATCGGGCAGGCGCAGCTGCGCCAGGCCCTGGCCGTCGCCCATCCAGGTCGCCTGCAGGACGCGCCACCGCGGACCAAAGGCCATCTGACCCTCCTGCGCGGATTCCAGGGCATGGCCCACCGGCGCACGGTCGACCCGCATCCCCGCCGTCAGCGCCAGAAGGTCCAGCGGCGCGCGTGCGGGTTCGGCGGCGGTGATGCCGCCCTCGGCCACGGCGACGGGCCCCTGGCCGAAATCGGCCTCGACCAGGAAGCCGGTGGTCTCCTGTCCTTGGGTCAGCGTCACGCGGAAATCGCGGGTGCCGCCATCCTCGACCGTCAGCGGGTCAAGGAAGGTCAGGTCGCGCAAGGCCCAGGGCGCATGCCGACCCGCCGCCTGCAGCGCCTGCGCCGCCAGTTCGATGGTCCCCGTGCCGGGAAGCAGCGCCACGCCGTCGCGGGTCCGGTGTTCGGCGATGATCCAGTCAGAGGCCGACAGCCTGCCGCCGAAGCGGTCGACCGCGCCCTGGCGCGCATGCGTGGACAGCAGGGGCTGATCGACGGGCAACGGCGGCGGGTCGTCGCGGCGCCCCGTCAGCGCGTCGGCAGCCATGCCGATGTCGGCCCAGACCCCCCAGTTCAGCGACACCACCTGGCCAAAGGCCGCGATCCCGGCTCCGGCGACGGCGTTCAGATATTCGTTGGCGGCGACATAGTCGACCTGTCCCGCCGCCGCGATCTCGGTCGAGGTCGACGAGAACAGCACGGTGCGCTGGACCGGATGCGCCGCCAGCACCATCGCCAGGTTGCGCGTGCCGTGGACCTTGGGGGCCAGCACGTCCTCGATCCCGGCGGTGGACTTGGCCAGCATCGGCGCATCGTCGACGACGCCCGCGGCATGGATCAGGTCGGTGATCGGACCCAGCCTGCCGCGCAGCGCGGCCACGGCGCGCGACAACGCCTCGGCATCGGTGACGTCCGCGGCCTCGACCGCGATGGTCGCCCCGGCCGCGCGCAGGTCGCGCAGCGCCGCCATCTGGCGGGCCTGACGGTGGTCGGGATCGGCGGCGATGCGGGCGTCCCATTCCTCCTCGGGCGGCAGGGGTCGCCGCGTCAGCAGCGCCACCGCCGCGCCCTGCGCGCTGATGTGGCGCGCCAGGGTCAGCGCGATGCCGCCCAGGCCGCCGGTGATCAGCACCGTCCGCCCCGGACCGAATGTCGGCGCGGCGTCCGGCGCAGGCAGCGTGGCGGGCACCAGATGGCGCGCCAAGCGGCGACCGTCGCGCCATGCGGCGCGGGCCGGGGGCGCGGGGTCCAGCAGATCCTCGACCAGGCGTTGGGCCAGTGCGGTCTGATCGCCGCGCGTCTGCACGTCGATGCTGCGCGCCGACAGCCACGGGAATTCGCGCATGCCGACGGCCAGGGGGCCCAGAATGGTGGCCTTTTCGGGGGCCTCGATCTTTTCGGCCCCCACCTGCACGGCGTCCGAGGTGATGGCGACAAAGTCGATCTCCTGCCCGCCGCCCTCGTTCGCCAGAGCCCGGATCAGGTGCAACGCGCTGTTGAAGCCCTGTTCCAGATGGCGATGGAAGGCGCTGAAGCCCGCCCGCGCGCCTTGGCGCCCGGCATCGGGCACCAGCCAGAAGCTGACGATCCGTTGCGGCAGCCGGTTCTGCGCCACCAGCGCGGCGATCAGCAGCTCGAAATCCGATGCGCCATTCTCTGGCGCGACGATGAAGTCGGATTCCCCCGTCTGCGCGAAACAATCGCCCGGGCGCAGCCAGATCACCTCGTGCCCGGCATCGCGCAGCTGCGTGCCCACGCGGGTCGCCAATCCGGTCTCGTCTGCCAGGATCAGCCAACGTTCCGCCGCGGCCTGCGGACGGCCATCGGCACCCAGTTCGATGTCTGGGGCCGACAGCCGCCAGGACGGTCGCCATGCCCAGCCCTGTGCTTCCGGGATGGCCAGCGGTGCGTCGTCGGTCGTGGCATAGGAGGCGTCGGACGATGCCGGTTCGATGAAGTAACGCTTGCTTTGGAACACATAGCCCGGCAGCGGCACCCGGCGGCGACCCTCGCCCCAGATCGGCGACCAGTCCAGCGCCAGCCCGGTGGCCGAAAGCCGCGCGAACGCGTTCAGGAAGAAGGCGTCATCCTCGATCGCGTGGTCCGGATGGCGCAGGGTGCTGATCACCCGGTCGGGTGCTGCGCCATTGGCCTGCGCCAAGGCAGACATGGCGCGGCCGGGGCCGACCTCGACGAACAGGCGCGCGGGATCCTCGCGCAGCGTGGCGATGCAGCCCGCGAAATCGACATGGTGGCGCAGGTGATCGACCCAATAGCGCGGGTCGGTGGCCTGTGCGTCCGTCATCCAGGTGCCGGTGCGGTTCGACAGGATCGGGATGCTTGGCGCGGACAGCGGGATGCTGCGCAGGAAGGCCTCGAATTCCGGCAGGATCGGATCCAGCATCCGCGAATGGGCGGCGATGTCGATCGCCACGCGCTGACAGTCGATGCCGCGCGCGACCAGCGTCGCCTGCAGCGCGTCGATCCGGTCGCGGGGGCCGGACACCACCGACAGGCCGGGGGCGTTGTCGCAGGCCAGATCCAGGTCGTCGCCCGCCTCGGCCATCAGCTCTGCAGCGGGCAGCGGCACGCTGAGCATGCCCCCCGGCGCGATGCGGTCGAACAGCCGCCCGCGCAGTTCCACCAGCGCGATGCAATCCTCGAACCCGATCACCCCCGACAGGCAGGCGGCAGTGTTCTCGCCCATCGAATGACCGGCCAGCGCCTGCGGGACGACACCCCAGCTGATCCACAGCTGCGCCAGCGCGTATTCGACGATCATGATCAGCGGAAGCTGGACCGACGGGCGGTTCAACGCCTCGGTCGCCGCCTGTTCCTGGCCCGGCTCGGGCAGCCACAGCGCCCTGGGGTCGCGGTCGGTCAGGCGTTCCAGCACGGCAAGGCCGCGGTCCATCCAGTCGCGGAAGACCGGCTCGGTCTCGTACAGGCCGCGCGCCATGTGGATCGATTGCGCGCCGCCGCCGGGGAACAGGAAGGCAGGCTTGGGCGCCGCCGTCATCCGGTCGTGGTTGAAGACCCGGCGGGTGTTGCCGGTCTCCAGCAGCTCGGCCGCCTCGGTCACATCGGCGGCGACCAGCACGCGGCGCTTGTCGAACAGCTTGCGTCCCTGCTGCAGGGTGAACCCCACATCGGCCAGGTTGGCGTCGGGATGGGCGCGCAGCCACGCGGCCAGCGCGGCCGCGTTGGCGTCCAGCGCGGCGCGGGTGCGACCCGACACGATCAGCGGCTGGACTGGCCAGTCGGAGGGCTCCGAGGGCGGGGCAGGGGGCGCCTCCTCGACCACGACATGCGCGTTTGTGCCGCCCACGCCAAGCGAGTTTACCGCCGCCCGGCCCGGGCGGTCCGGGTGCGCGGGCCAAGGCTCGCGTTTGGCGACGACGTGGAAGGGGGTCGAATCAAAATCGATCACCGGGTTCGGCGCCTCGTATCCCAGGCTCGGCGGGATTTCGCGGTGATGCAGCGACAGGGCGACCTTGATCAGACCGGCAGTGCCGGCGGCGGTGTCGGTATGGCCGATATTCGTCTTGACCGACCCGATGCCGGTCCGACCGCCCCCCTGGCCCAGGGCAAAGGCCTCGGCCAGGGCCGCAACCTCGATCGGGTCGCCCAGGCTGGTGCCCGTTCCGTGGCATTCGACGTAGTCGATGGTCGAGGGGTCGACGCCCGCGATCAGATGCGCCTCGGCCATGGCGGCCGCCTGCCCCTCGACCGAGGGAGCCAGATAGCCGGCCTTGGCCGAACCGTCGTTGTTGATCGCGCTGCCCCGGATCACCGCCCAGATGTGATCGCCGTCAGCGATCGCGTCCGAGAGGCGGCGCAGCAGCACGACCGCCGCGCCGCTGCCGAAGACGGTGCCCTGGCTGCGGTGATCGAAGGCGCGGCAATGACCGTCCGGCGACAGGATTTCGTTCGGTTTGTAGATATATCCCCGACCCTGCGGCAGCTCGATCGTGACGCCGCCGGCAAGCGCCGCGTCGCAATCGCCCGCCAGCAGCGCCTGGCATGCCGAATGGACCGCCACCAGCGAGGTGGAGCAGGCCGTCTGCACGGATACGCTTGGCCCGCGCAGGTCGAAGATGTGGCTGACCCGGGTGGACAGGAAATCCTTATCGTTGCCGGTATGGCGCAGCAGGAACATGCCCGTTTCCTCGACCAGGTCGCGGTTCGAGCAGATGTTGACGGAAAAGTAGCTGCCCATCCCGCAGCCCGCCCAGACCCCGACCATGCCCAGGCTGTCGGGCCGGTGCCCGGCATGGTCCAGCGCATGCCAGCAGGTCTCCAGGAACTTGCGGTGCTGGGGGTCCATCACCGCCGCATCCTTGGGGCTGAGGCCGAAGAACTCGGCATCGAAATGATCGAACCCGTCCAGCCGGGCGGCAAAGGGGACGTAATCGGGATGGCTGATCCGTGATTCCATCTCTCCGGCCGCGCGCAGCTCCTCCGGCGTTAGATGGATGATCGATTCGACCCCGTCGCGCAGGTTTTGCCAGTACTGCCGGGGGTCGGACGCGCCGGGAAGATCGACACCAAAGCCCACGATGGCGATGTCACGCATGTTGATCGGCGTATCGGTCAAGCCCGTCTTCCTTGTTCTTCCGGATCACAACCCTGCGCTGAGCGCGGTCCGCAATCCACCACTGAAACCTTACAATGGGATGATTATCAAAGCTGACGGAATGTTGCATGGGAATTTACGCTAATTCCTGTGGATTCACGTCATCGTTCCCCTTAAGCGTGACGTTCAAGCTGGGAGAAGACATGGGCAACAGTCTGTCGCTGATCATGTTGGCAGCGTGGCCGGCCGTGGCGGCGATGCTGTTCTCGCGGCTGACGCCCCGACAGGCGCTCATCTGGGTGCCGCTGCTGGGATACCTGCTGCTGCCGCCGGTGGTGGGGATCGATCTGCCGATTCTGCCGACCCTGGACAAGCATGCGATCCCGTCCCTGTGCGCGATGCTGGGCGCGGTCATGCTGCGCGATCGCTTTCCGATGCCCTGGATCCGGCTGGAGGGCTGGGTCGTCATCCTGACAGTCCTGGCGATGGTCACCCCGACCCTGACGGTGGCCACCAATCCCGAACCGTTGATCGAGGGGATCACCTATCGTCCCGGCCTGGGTCTGTTCGACGCGCTCAACGGCACGATCAACACCGTGCTGACATTGCTGCCCTTCCTGCTGGGGTATCTGGTCTTGTCGTCAATCGACGGCATCCGGGCCTGGATGGTGGCGCTGACGCTGGCGACCTTGGCCTATTCCCTGCCGATGCTGTTGGAGATTCGGGTTAGCCCGCAACTGAACGTCTGGATCTACGGCTTTTTCGCGCATGATTTCAGCCAGACGATCCGCTATGGCGGCTTCCGCCCGATGGTCTTCCTGGAACACGGCCTTTGGGTCGCGATCCTGGTCGTGACCGCTGTCATCTGCGCCGCGGTGGCGCTGCGCGACGGGGATGCGCAGGCGCGGACCCGCAACATGGCCGTCCTGGCCTATCTGCTGGTGGTCCTGGTGCTGTGCAAAAGCGCGGCATCGATCATCTACGGAATGCTTCTCGTGCCGCTGGTGCTGATGACGCCGCCGCGCCTGCAGGTTAGCATCGCCGCGGCGTTGGCCGCGGTGGTGATGGCCTATCCGCTGGCGCTTTGGCTGGGTGTGATGCCCACCGACGCGATTCGCGACTTTGCCTTGTCGATGGATGCCGAACGGGGCCGGTCGCTGGAGTTCCGTTTCATGAACGAACAGGTGCTGCTGGACCGCGCCTCGCAGAAGCCGCTGGCGGGCTGGGGCGGATGGGGCCGCAACCTCGAGATCGATCCGATCTCGGGTGAGTACACCAGCGTCAGCGACGGATACTGGGTGGTGGTGATGACCATCAGCGGCATTCTGGGCTATCTGTCGATCTTCGGCCTGCTGTGCGGTTCGGTGATCCGGCTGTGGCTGGCGACGCGGTCCGGTCCGGTCGACCGCTGGACCGCCGGCCTGGCCCTGATCATGGCGGCAAGCCTGGTGGACCTGATCCCCAATGCGACCGTCACTCCCCTGACCTGGATGAGCGCGGGTGCCCTGGCCGGGCTGGCGGCCCGCGGCATGCCCGTCGGAGCCAGGCAGGCCGCACCGGCCCCCGCCGCGCGCCGGGCGATGAAGACGGTGATTGGATGACCGGGCGCGCGCACTTCCAGGCCGCCGCGATGCGGGTAGTGGAACCGCATGGCGCGTCTGCGGCATCCGGCCCCCGGCCATTCAAACCCCTGACAATCGAGGGCACGTGGACGAACTCCTGAACAGATCTTGGGACGTGATTATCGTCGGCGCCGGCCTGGGCGGTGGCCTCTGCGGTCGTGCCCTGGCCGAGGCGGGCCTTTCGGTGCTGTTCGTGGAAAAGGGGTCCACCGGCCCCCGCTTGGCCGAGAACGGCCAGGAATGCGGCTATGACGACCCGTTCGCGCGGCAGATGTTCGGCTGCTGGCCGGTGCCGGTGGAATCGACGGTGGACGGTGCCACGTCGGTTGGCTGGGGCGCGCAGGGTGTGGGCGTCGGCGGCACCTCGGTCTTCTATGCCGCCGCCATGGAACAGCCCGAACGCCACGACATGGAATCCGTCCCCGGCCTGCCGCATCCGACGGGCGGCTGGCCGGTGGGCTATGATGAATTCGCGCCTTGGTACGACCGTGCGCGCGACGTGATGGCCGTCAACGGCAGCCAGGACCCGTTGGGCGAACCGGCAGCGCCCCTGGCGGCCCCGCGCCCGCTGGCCGCGCGGGACGAAGCCTTGGGCCAGGCGCTGGAGAGGGCAGGGCTGCATCCCTATCGCGCGCACCTTGGCATCCGCCAGCTGGAGGGGTGTCGCGAGTGCATCGGCCGCAAGTGCCCCCGCGACTGCAAGATGGACGGTCGGTCGGCGGGCGTCCTGCCCGCCCTTGCCACGGGGCGCGCCGCGGTGCTGGACGGCACTGATGCCCTGTCGCTGCAAGGTGATGCCAGGACGGTCACACATCTTCGCGTGCGCCGCGACGGAGTCGAGCATCTGCTGTCAGCGCGGGCCTTCGTGCTTGCTGGAGGCAGCCTGTCGTCGCCGCGCCTGCTGTTGGCCTCCAGCACCGATTACTGGCCCGACGGCTGCGGCAATACCAGCGGCCTGGTGGGTCGGGGCCTGATGTTCCACATCAACGAACGCATAGCCATCTGGCCCCCGCGTAACGCGCCCGTCAGCGCGCCCGGACCGCTCAAGACCTTTTCGCTGCGTGACCTGTACCGGGACGGGCCCGATCGGATGGGGCTGTTCCAGTCCCTGGGACTGCCCGCCGATTACGGAAACATCCTCTACGTGCTGCGCCAGCGCTATCAGGCCTCGCCCTTCAGACACTTGCGCATCGGTCATGAGTTGCTGCGCCTGCCCGCGCTGACCGCGGCCAAGCTTCTGGGAGATGCCCGCGTCTTCGCCGGGATCATCGAGGACCTGCCGGACGAGGACAACCGCGTCCGGCACGACCCCGCGCGGCCCGACACGATCATCTACGAATACCGCATGTCCGAAGAGCTTCTGGCCCGCCGCCTGCGGTTCCGCAAACTGCTCAAGCGGCGCCTGCGCGGGCTCCGGTCCCTGTGGCTCAGCCATGCGCCCGAACTGAACATCGCGCATCCCTGCGGTACCCTTCGCTTTTCGGACGATCCACGCCAAGGCGTCCTGGACCGCGACTGCAAGGCGCATGACCTGGACAACCTGTTCGTCGCCGATGCCAGCTTCATGCCCAGTTCGACCGGGGTGAACCCGGGCATGACCATCGTGGCGAACGCCTTGCGGGTGGCCGATGCGATGGCCCGGCGGCTGAAGGCCGCGCCATGACCGGGGTCGCCGTCATCACCGGCAGCAGCACGAATCTTGGTCAGGCGATTGCGCGCCGCCTGGCGGCGCATGGGATGACGGTGCGGGGCGTCTCCCGCCACCCGCGCCCGGCCGAGGGACTGTTTCAGACGCTGCAGGGCGACGTCACCGACGCCCAGGCCATGCGCGACCTGGCGCAGAGGATCGAGGGCGAACTTGGTCCGGTCACCATTCTGATCCATGCCGCGGCGATCCATCGCCGCCAGGACTTCCTGTCCGCCCGGGCCGAGGATGTGTGCCATCAGGTGCAGGTGAACCTGTGCGGGCGCATCAACGTGACGGCCGCGTTCCTGCCCGGCATGGTCGCACAGGGGCGCGGCCGCATCATCAACGTCGCCCGTCCGGTGCCGCGTCCCCCGTTGCCCGGCAACCTGGGATTCGCCGCCGCGCAGGCCGGAGCAGACATCCTGACCCGGACCCTGTCGGTCGAGGTCGGCGGCCGTCTGCCCGGCATCGTCGTGACCGAGTGGGTGCCTGACCTTGATCCCGAACATGGCCCCGATCGGGTTGCAGGACTGGGCGCGGCGTTGGCGTTGAACGATGATCCGGCCCTGCACGGCGCGACCGTCCTTGGGGATCGCCAGATCCTGCCGGGCCGATCGCTGCGGCGCCGTGTCCTGGACCTGCTGCTGCTGAAACCCGCCGCCAGACCAATCGTCCTGGCCCCGGAACCGACCAGCCTGAAAGAGACGACATGAAGCACATCCTGTATTCCGCCCTTGCCGCCCTTGGCCTGTCCGTGCCCGCGCCTGTTACAGCCGAACCCGTGCCCGAACGTGACAGCGCCCGCGTGTTCGTCTTCGGCAACAGCCTGATCCATCACCTGACCGACACGGACGAGACGACCGTCCCCCATTGGCTGGCCGTGATGGCCCGGCACGACGGGCGCGATCTGGCGCTGGACGGACGCTTCGGCTTTCCGCGCGAATTCGCGGCGGAACTGCCGCCGGTTCCGAACTGGTCGTTCGATGCGGTCACCCCCGCCTGGAATCCGGATCAGCCCTTTGCCTCGGCGCGGTTCGACACGATCATCCTGAACCCCGAGAATTTCATTCAATACGGCCGTTCGGACAAGCGCTATCCGGGCGACAACCCCGACCGCCAGTCCCCTTATGGCGCAACGGTCACCGTCTTGGACTGGGTCGTGCAGAACACCGACGCGCCGCGCATCCTGATCTACGAAGGGTGGGCCGACCTTCACCCCTTTGCCGATGATTTTCCGCCTGAACCGGCCGAGATGCAGCGGTATTACCGCCACGCGCAGAACGGCTATGCCCGCTGGTACGACGACTATGTCGCGCGGCTTGCGGGGGTGCGTCCCGATGCCGACATCAGCCTGCTGCCGGTCGGTCGCGTGATGGCACGCCTGCTGTCCGAGGCGCCGCTGTCGGCCATCGCGCCCGATGCGCTGTTTTCCGACCTGTCCCCCCACGGGACCGAGACGATCTATCTGCTGGCGGCGATGATCACCTATGCCGATCTCTATGGCGCGCGGCCGCCGTCGGGACTGGCGCTGCCCGACACCATTAATCCCGACTTCGCCGCCGCGTATGAGGATACGGCCGACAGAATCTGGGACATCATGCAGACCGGGCGGCACTGACGACCATGCGCGCAATGATCGGATCGCTGTTCACGGGGCAGGGGCTTGCCCAACGGGCCTTCCGCGGCTCTGCCCTGACGATGATCAGCTTCGGGGGCATCCAGGCGATCCGCCTGGCCTCGAACCTGGTACTGACTCGTCTCCTGTTCCCCGAGGTTTTCGGCCTGATGACCCTTATCATGGTCATCATCCAAGGCCTGAACAACTTTTCGGACGTGGGGATCACCCCTGCCATCCTGCAAAGCCGGCGGGGCGACGACCGGACCTTCCTGGACACGGCCTTTACCATGCAGGCCATCCGCGGGGTGATCCTGTGGCTGGGCTGCTGCATCCTGGCGGTGCCGGCGGCGTCCTTCTACGGGGTGCCCGAACTGGTCTGGTTCCTGCCCGTCGCGGGAACCACCGCGATGATCTATGGCCTGCTGCCCACGAAGATCGAGACCGCGAACCGTCATCTGCAGATGGGTCGCCTGACCATCGTGGAACTGGCGACCGCGGCGGTGACCACGATCATCACCATCGGGCTGGCCGCCATGCTGGAATCGGCCTGGGCGCTGGTGATCGGGCTGATCCTGGGGTCGGTGGTCAAGGTGCTGATGGTCAGCTACTGGATGCCGGGCCCGGCAAACCGGTTCCGGTGGGACCCGGATTGTGTTGCCGAACTGGTGCGTTTCGGCAAATGGATCATGCCGTCGACCGTGGTGGGCTTTGTCATCTCTCAGGGTGACAAGGCGGTCCTGGCGCGCTTGCTGACGCTGACGCAGCTGGGCATCTACAATATCGCGTTCTTTCTGGCCAGCTTTCCGCTGATGCTGGGAACGACGGTGATATCCCGCGTGATGATCCCGCTTTATCGTACCGCGTTCGAGGATCCCAGTGCCGGGCACATGCGTCGCGTGCGCATCGTGCGCGCCGCGCTGACGGGCAGCTTCATGCTGCTGCTGGCGCTGCTGGCGACATTCGGGGAACATCTCGTCGTGCTGCTCTATGATCCGCGCTATGCCAGTGCGGGGCCGCTGGTGACGCTGATCGCGCTGGCCAGCATTCCGTCGTTGATCGGTCTCAGCTATGACCAGGCCGCTTTGGCCGGAGGGGACTCCCGCGGGTTCTTCTGGGTCACGCTGGTGCGCGCGGTGCTGTTTCTCAGCCTGTTCACCCTTGGTGGCGTCCAGGCGGGCATTCCGGGCGCCTTGGCGGGGCAGGCGCTGGCGGCGATTCTGGCCTATCCGATGCTGGTGCGCATTGCACGCAAGCACGGGGCATGGGATGGTCTGCACGACCTGACCTTCGGCGCGGTTGGGCTGGTCTTGGCCGCGGTTCTGCTGATCTAGGCGGGCTTTGCCGCCACGCGGTGCAGGTGTTCCATGCGGCGCCTGAACTCGCTGTGGAAGTCATGGGCCTGCGCGAAGTCCAACGCGTGGGCCGAGGCCTTGGCGATTGCCGCCCGGTCCAGCCCCGCGATGATGTCGGCGGCCTTCCTGGGCTGTCCCATCGGCATGACCCAACCGCCGCCGGATTGCTGCGCCAGTTCAGACCACATCCGGTTGTTCGTGCCCAGAACGGGCACACCGCAGCCCATCGCCTCCAGATAGCTGCACGAGGGGTCGGACTGCCTGTGCGGGGCCAGGAACAGATCCGCGTTCCGGCGCATCCACGGCACCAGGCCGGTGGCGAAATCGACAGGCTGATGCAGATGAACCGCCTCGCCCAGATCATGCCGCGCCACATCGTCCGCGATCGCCTGCCGCATGTCGCCGGCGCCAAAGATGTCCATGCGGAAATCCACGCCCTGCTCGCGCAGCGCGATGGCGGTGGGGATCAGGTCCTGCGTGCCCTTCATCGCGATCAACCGGCCGGCATGGACGATCCGCAGCGGCCCGTTCCACCCCGCGCGGGCCTGCATTTCTGAAGCCGTGGCCATGGTCTCCCGCTCCGACCGATTGTCCAGATAGAGGCATGTGTCGTCGTTCAGCCCCCCATAGGCCGCCATCGCTGGATAACCGTTGGCCTGCACCCCGTCCGCTGACCGCAGCGCACGGCGCAGCCGCAACTCCTGCGTCAGAAGCCACTGGACCGACCGGGCCAGCCGCAACGGGCGGCGCGCCAGGTCCAGCCGCGCGACGGCCAGGCGGGTCTGCAGCGGGTATTCGATCGCATAGACCAGCCGCGCCCCAACCGCGCCCCACAGGCGGGCCAGATCCAGCTGCCGATGGTCGTCGGCCGTGCCCAGCACCACCTGCGCGCCGCGCAGATCCTCGGCTGAGATGGGCGCGTCCTGGGCGATCAGGCGCAGCTCTCCGGGCAGGTCCGCGGCCGTCACCGGGCTGGCAAAGGGCAGCGTCGCCGATCCCTGTCGCAGCACGACACGGGTCGGGCCGCCCCATTCGCGCGCAAACAGGTGCAGGCCCGCCACGAACTTGTCGTCCATCCATATCTGCCCGTCACGCATCATCACGTGGACCGAGGGCACCATGACCAGCATGCCGGTCATGACTGCCGGGGTCTTTCACGCAGGGCGCGCAGAGCATGTCCCGGCAGGATCAGCGCGCCGCGGACATAGCGCGGGCCCAACCGCTTGGGGCTCAGCGCGGCGCGCCACAGCCATTCCATGCGGGCCGCCCGGAACAACCGCGGGGCGCGGCGCTGCTTGCCCGTGACGAAATCGATGCCCGCCCCCACCGAGGCAAAGCCGACCTGCGGGCAGATCCTGCGCCCGCGCGCGGCCAGGATCTCCTGCCGCGGGGCGCCAAGGGCCAGCAGGCACAGCGATGCGCCGCTGGCGTTCAGGCGGTCCAGCAGGGCGTCGGCCTCGGCACCGTGGGGATCGAAAGGAAAGCCGGGGGCAGCGACCAGGCTGACGGTCAGTCCGGGATGCGCGGCGATCAGGCGGCGGGCAGCATCCTGTCCGCCCTCCTCGGTGCCGGCCAGAATGGCCACGCCGCGGTCCAGGCGGGCAGCCAGCGCGCACAATGGCTGCACCAGGTCCGATCCTGGCACCAGCGACACCCGCTGTCCGCCAAGCCGCGCCAGCCAGACGACCGGGTTGCCGTCCGCCACGATCAGGTCATGCTGCGCATAGGCCGTGCGGAAATCGGCGTCGCTGCGCAGCTTTTCCAGATGATCGACATTCATCGTCGCCAAGGCAAAACCCTGACGGGCCGCCAGCCGGGTTTCGACGATCGACAGCAGCGCTTGGCGGTCCGGCACGGTCAGGGCGACGCGGTCGTCGCCGATTGCGAATTGCATCATGGCTCCTTCACGGGGGTGGCGGTCGGCGTCGGCGGCAGAAGTCTGCGCAAATGGTCGGCAAGCACCTCGACATTGCCCGGCTCAAGGATCGACAGATGCGTTCCCGGCAGGTCGTGGAGGGTCCACCCGCCCGCCGCAATCTGCGCCCAGCCCAACCCCTGACGTTTGCCCTCCGGGGAATCCCAGAAGCTGGCATCGGCGCGGAAGATCGCGATGGGCCGATCATAGGGCTGGGGGCTGTAATGGATCACGGCCTGCACGTTCGCCTCGATCAGCTGGGCCATGTCGACGGTCGGACCTTTGCCGTCGGTCGGCAGCAGGTCGCGCACCTCGGGCTGTTCATGGGGTCGGCGGTTGTCCAGCGTTTCGACGATATGGCGCAGGCCGTGGCGGCGCAGCTGGCCCAGATGCGCCCGCAGCTTGGCCCAGCCTCGGACCGAGGGCCGTCCGCCGGGGCCCGCGGCGTCCAGCACCACCAGCAGGGGCACCTCGCGCCCCGCGCGGCGCAATTGCTGCGCCAGTTCCAGCGCGAAATACGACGCCATCGACACCGCGACCAGGCAGACCGGCTGCCCCGGCAGGTGCCGGTCCAGCTCCTCCAGATAGGTGCGGGCGACGGCTTCGACCCTGATATCCAGTCCGCCCTCGGGAACGCCGACCGTCAGGCCCAGCACCGGATAGTCGGGACCAAGCGCGTCCGACAGGGGCCGGAACAGTGCCTGCTTGCGGCCCAGAACATGGACGCCGATGATCGGAACGTTATGTCCCAGGGGCTGGGTCGGGATCAGATAGCGGGGCCGATCCGGGGTCGTGCGATGCAGGCGGACCAGCCCTTCGGGCGTGGGGGCCTGCATGACATCGGCCGTGTGCAGGCGCAGTCCGGTGCGGCTTCGCACAAGGCTGATCAGGCGCAACGCCAGAAGGGAATCGCCGCCAAGGTCGTAGAAGTCGTCATCCGGTCCGACATGGGCCAGGTCCAGCACATTGGCCATGCAGGCGGCCACGGACAGGACCTGCGGTTCGGCATGGCCGGGTCCGGCCACGGGCCCGGCGGCGGCGGGACGGGGCAGCAGGTCCCGCGCGATCTTGCCGTTCGCGGTGACCGGCAGATCATCGACCGCCATCAGCCGTGGCACCATATAGGCAGGCAGCTGGTCGCGCAGATCGCGCGCGACCTGGTCGATGTCGGTGCCATCCTCGGCGACGACCCAGCCCAGCAGGCGTGCCGGCGGTCCCTTGTCCAGGTCCACGAAAAGCTGCAGGACGCCGGGGCGTGCCGCCAGGGCGCTTTCGATCTGGCCCAGTTCGATCCGCTGGCCGCGCAGCTTGACCTGTCGATCCTCGCGCCCCAGGAACATCAGCTGCCCGTCTGCCGACCAGCGGCCCAGATCGCCGCTGCGATACAGCCGGCCTTCGGCGTCGGCCGTGAACGCCCGTGCGGTCGAATCAGGATCGTCCAGATAGCCGCCGCTGACGGCCTGACCGCCGATCACGATCTCTCCCTCGCCACCCACAGGCGTGGGCGTACCGTCCGGCGCGCGCAGCACGACGCGGGCATGGCCAGCGGGACGACCGATCGGAACCTCGGACCCGGCGGACAAAGACGATCCCTGCCACAGGGTACTGGTCACCGTGGCTTCGGCCGGGCCATAGGCGTTGACGAACCGGACGCCAGGGGCCAGGCGCTGCCATTCGCGGAAGGCTGCGGGCGGCACGCGTTCGCTGCCCGTCACCAACAGGCGCAGGCTGTCTGGTATGGGCCGCGGATGATCGCGCAGGTCCGCGACCATCTGTTGCCAATAGCTGGCGGGCAGGTTCAGAACCGTCAGCCCATGCCGCCGGACCAGATCCAGCAGACCCTGGATCGAGCCGAGCGGCGTGGCGTCGCGCAACACGACATGCGCGCCGGACAGCAGGGTCGGCCAGACCTCCTCCAGTGCGACGTCGAAACTGGGCGTCGCGAATTGCAGGACAGCATCCTGTTCGGTCAGCGCATAGGCGTCGACCATCGCATGGGCATGCGCGCTGAGTGCCGCGTTCAGCCCCCGAACCGCCTTGGGCGTTCCGGTGGAGCCGGAGGTGAAGGTGACATAGGCCAGGCTGTCCGCATCCAGGGGTGGTCGCGGCGGGGCGTGGGCTTGGCAGGCGTCGTCGGCCATCACCACGTTCGGTGCAGCGGTCGACAGCGGCATGTCCTGCTGGACCACGATGGCCTTGGCACGGGCCTGGCGGATCAGGCCGGACAAGTAGTCGTGGGACTGATCCAGATCCAGCAGCAGAAAACCGGCGCCAGCCTTGAGCGTGGCCAGCATCGCGGCGATCTGGCGCACGGATCGGGGCAGGGCGATCGCCACGACATCCTGCGGACCGATGCCGCATTCGACAAGCCGCGCCGCAAGGGCATTGGCCTGCTGGTCCAAGGTGCGGAAATCGACGGAATGACCCGTCTGCGCCTCGGTCACGGCGGTCCGGTCGCCATGACGGGCGACCGTCGCCTCGAAGGCCGATGCCAGGTCGGGCAGCACATCCGGGACGGGCCGGTCGGGGCGCCCCAGGGTGTGCAGGTGTCGCTGCTCCTCTGCGTCCAGCATCGTTAGGTCGGACAGCGGCGTGTCGGTGTCGGCTCGACCCATCGCCTGCAGCAGGTTGGCCATCTGGTGCAGGATGCGGGCCGCCACCTCGTCCGGCAACCGGGCGGCGTCATGTTCCAGCGACAGCCACAACGCACCTTCGTCATGGACCGACAGCGACATCAGCGCCGTGCCCTCCTCGATCAGGCGGACGCCGGTCCAGCCGCAGCCGTCCGCCGCAAGCCGCGCGGCAAGCGTGCCGCGCTGGTACATCAGAACGGTATCGTAAAGCGCCGAACGGCCCTGCCGACCGGACCACTGCCGGATGAGCGTCTGTCGCGCATGGGAATGCGGCCGCAACTGCAGCGTCTGCGCCCGCAGGCGCGCCAGCAGGTCGCCGAAGGTTCCGATGTCGTCCATCCGCACCTGGAACGGCACCGTCGTGACCAGACAGCCCGCGACCCGATCATTGCGACCACGACCCGATTCCACCAGACCGAAGGCCGCGCCCGACCGCCCGGTCCAGCGCACCAGCAGCATCGACCAAGCCGCCTGCACCACCGTCAGCGTGGTCACCTGCGCCGCATGCGCCAGACGGCGGATGGCGTCGCACGCGTCCATCGACAGAGTCAGGTCGGTCTGGTGCATCGGGCCATGCGTTTTCGCCGGGGCCGCGGGAAAGGCCGACGCGACGGTTTCATCGGACAACGTGGTGGCAAAGGCGGCGCGGGCCTGCGGCTCGTCCAGCTGATGCTCCCGGATCGCCTGGATGAAGCCGATGCCGGGTGCCATCAGCGGATCGCCGGACAGGATCCGCCACAGTTCGGTCAGAATCAACGCGATGCTGGTCCCGTCGATCAGGGCGTGGTGGATGGTCCAGACCATCCGGGCCTGCCCCCCACCCAGATCGGCCATCGTGACCCGCCATCCGGGCCGTTCGGTGGGGTCCACGCCGGCCGCGCGGTCATCGGCCAGAAAACGGTCCACCATCCCGTCCGACAAATCGGCACTGTCCATATGCACCGGCGCGTGGTCCAGCACGTCCAGGCGCAGGATGCCGGTATCGTCGGTGACCAGGACGGTCCGCAGTGTCTCGTGACGGTCTGACAACTGCTGCCATGCGGCCAACAAGGGGCCGGGCGCCAAAATGTCGGACGGCGCGTCCAGAACGATCTGTTCGATATGGGCGCGGTTCGGATCTGCCTGATCGCTGCCCGCTAGAAAAGCCGCCTGGCTGTCGGTGGCGGCGGGCAGATCGCGGACGATCTTTCGATCATCCGTGCTGACAGACGGTCCGTGCAGCATATTCCTAATCCGTTCCGACCAAATAAGATGAAACCAGCGATACCCGTCCAATCACGCTATCGCAAAGAAAGAGTTGCCGCATAGCCGATTGATCGCGATTTTACATAGATGAACCTGCACGCGACCTTACCGGTTCCGGCTGTCCGCGAACAGTGCGGCCAGCTTGCCGGCCTCTGTTGCGATGTCATGGCGCGTCAGCGCGCGCGTACGGGCGGCGGCGCCCATCCGTTCCAGTTGGTCTCGTGGGGTCCGGGCGGCGGTGTCCAGCGCCCTCGCCAGGTCGTCTTCGGACCCGGCCGGGATGAGCCAGCCGGTCTGGCCGTCGACCATCAGCTCGGGGATGCCAGCGATCAGGGTGGCGATGCAGGGGCGGCCCGCCGCCATCGCCTCCATCAGGGCCACGGGCAGGCCTTCGGCAAAGCTGGGCATGGCCATGACATGCGCCGCAGACAGCGCGTCGCGCACGCCGGTCTCGTCCAGCCAGCCGGCCAGCGTGACGCGCGTGTCCAGCCCGTGCGCCCTGATCGACCGCTGGATCTCGGCCCGCAGCGGGCCGTCACCCACCAGCGTCAGGTGCACCGGCGCGGTGCAGCGCGCCATCGCCTCGATCAGCAGGACCTGGCCCTTCTGCTCGGCGAAGCGGCCAATGCAGACCACGCGCAGTGGGTCGTGCACGTCCGGTCCCGGCGGCAGGGGAACTGGCGCCGCGAACAGGGCGGGGTCGATGCCGCAATGGACCACTTTGATGCGGTCCCAGGCATCGAAGGGCGCCCATCGCGCCAGCTGGCTGCGTCCGAAGGCGCTGACCGCCACCGCGAAACGCGCTTCGGCCACCTTGTCACGCAGCAGTAGCGTGTGCGGGCTATCGAACTCCTCGGGGCCGTGAAAGGTCACGCTGTAGCCCGGGCCGCCCAGCATCCTTACATAGCGGACCAAATCGGCCGAGTTTGTTCCGAAATGGGCATGCAGATGCGTCAGGCCCAGCTGCCGGCTGCGATCGGCCAGGATGGCAGCCTCTGCCAGATAGATCACCTGGCGCAGGGGGCCGCGCCCGGGCCCGCCCCGCCGCCCTGCCGACAATGCCCGAAGCAGGCTGCGCGGATGGCGGATCACCGCACGGATCAGCGCCATGCCCAAGGCCAACGCACCCCGGTCCAGCACGTATTCGGTCCGGTCGGCCTCGGCCTGATCCTCGGCAGACAGCACGGGTTGATCGTCGCGCCGCATGGCGAACCGCGCGACGGTCAGACCGGCCGCCTCGAGGGCCCGAATCTCCCTGCGGATGAAGGTCTGGGACGGACGGGGATAGGTGTTGATGACATAGCCGATCCGGTCGGGGGGCAGCGTCGTGTCCATGTCGTCACCGTTCATATTATTCGCCTTAAAGTTTAATTACTTGCGTCTTACACTCGCATGAATGGTGCCCGAAAGACGCCATTCTGTCGATCTTGTTTCGCAAATGAACCGATCGGTGCTATAGTTGTCAGGATCATTTTGAAAGGGTCGGGGCATTTTGCTGGTCGGTATTATCGCAACCTCTGCAGTCATTGGCATCGTCTCAACCATCCTGTTCCTCGTGCTGGGGTTCGGGTGGCTGTCGTCGATCCTGTGGGGCTACGTCGGTTGCGGCATGCTCAGCGTGTTCGCATTGTCCCTTCTTGTCAGCCGTTCCCTTCGATACCGCAATTGTCCGGGGCGATCCAACCTGAACGATGCGGCGCCCGTCGGCGGCGCGGACTGCGATTAAACTTGTACGCAAGATAAACTGGCGCGATGAGTTGGCACGGCTATTGCTGAGGCTCCATGATGGAGGCTCAGATGACGAACGCCGTGACCTGGATGTGGATTGGCAACCACCAGCAGATCAACACCACGCCAGGAACGCCCGCGACCGGGACCGAGGCGGACGGGATGAAGGGCTACAAGGTTGTCGGCCAGAATCAGATCAAGCCGGTCGAGTTGGACGGACAGCTGCGCGCGATCAATACCGCCCAGGGCCCGGCCGAGGCTTATGCGACAAGCTACAGCCAGCATCCTGACGGTGCCAGCAAGTTCGCCTATGGTTCGCCCACCGATGGGGGGCAAAGCACCAGCCAGATCACCGGCTTCCTCAAGGTTCAGTACAAGCTGACCTTTCCGGACAACACCACCAGCACCCAGGACGGCGTGCTGATCCAGATGCGCAACGGGGACATGTTCTTCCGCCCTGCCAAGGACAGCGTCGCGGCATGGTCCGACGTCAAGTCGCTGCATTCGGTCGAGATCATCGAGGCCGACCCCCTGCCCAAGGAGGTCTATGTCGCCAAGATCTCGTTCGCGCCTGACATCCACGACATGGAGATCATGTGCTTTGCCGCGGACACGCTGATCCTGACCGCGGACGGGCCGCGCCCGGTCGACAGCCTGCAGCCGGGTGACCTGATCTGGACGCGCGATCACAGATATCAGCCCCTGCGCTGGATCGGCAGGCGCCGTTTCGATGCCGTGGATCTGGCGGCGAACCCCAAGCTTCGTCCGATCCGCATTGCGGCCGGGGCGCTTGGCCTAAACCAGCCGTCGGCGCCCCTGTCCGTGTCGCGCCAGCACCGCATCATGATCCGGTCATCGGTCGCGCGGATCCTGTTCGGGACCGACGAGATCCTGGCACCGGCTTGCCAACTGATCGATGTTCCGGGCATCGCGGTGGACATGTCCGTGTCGCAGGTGACCTATTGCCATCTGATGTTCGACGCCCACCAGGTCGTCGATTCCAACGGCGCACAGACGGAATCTTTGTATCCCGGCCCCCAGGCCCTGCGCGCGATGGGGTCGGCGGCCCTGTCCGAACTGCGGCAGATCTTTCCCGAATTGTTCGCGGATCAGGCCCACCCGGCCGAGGCCCGCACATTCGTGCGCGGCCCCCGGCTGCGCCAGCTTGTTCAGCTACACACCGTCGGACAGGCCGCGCTGGTCAGCTGAACGCTGCCGGCCTCAGCCGGCCGTCGGCGCGCCGTAAAGGCTGCGCGCCTCGCGGAAGGACACAAGGCGACGACGATTTTCGTCCCAGAGGTGCAGGTTCACCGACCGCAGGCTTTCGCGCAAGGTCAGCCGCTGTGCCGATGCAAGTTCGTCATGGTCGCGCAGGATTTCCGGCAGGCGATAGAACGGGATGCGGCTGTACAGGTGGTGGACATGATGCACCCCGATATTGGCGGACAGCCAGCGCAGGGGCTGGGGCAGGATGTAATGCGACGATCCGGCCAGCGCCGCATCGTGCAATTGCCATTCGTCCCCATTGGCCCAGTGTGTTTCCTCGAACTGATGCTGGACATAGAACAGCCACACGCCGACGGTCCCCGCGACGATGGTCGTGGGCAGGAAGATCAGCAGGACGGGCATCGGCCCGGCAAACCAGATCATCGTGCCCAGGATCAACGCCAGCGCCAGATTGGTGCCCAGGGCCGATGCCCAGAACCGCCATCCCGCCCGCATCAGCCCAAGCGGCAGACGGTTCTGCAGCAGGAACAGATAGCTTGGCCCCAGCACGAACAGCACCAGGGGGTGGCGATACAGCCGGTACATCAGCCGGCCGAACCGGCCGCGGCTGCGATACTCGCCCACCGTCAGGGTCATCACGTCGCCGATGCCGCGTTCGTCCAGGTTCCCGTGCTGAGCGTGGTGCAGCGAATGGGTCCGGCGCCAGACGTCATAGGGCGTCAGGGTCAGCACGCCCAGACCCCGCCCGATCCAGTCCTGGACCTTGCGATTGCGAAAGAACGACGCGTGGCCGCAATCATGCTGGATGCAGAAGATGCGGACCAGGAACAGCCCGTTCACCAGCGCGATCGGCACGGCCAGCCAATAGCTGACCGACAGCGCCGCCCAAGCCAGCGCCCAGAGTGCCAGGAACGGAACGATCGTGGCCATCAACTCCCACACGCTGCGGCGGGTCGACGGCTCGCGATACTTGGCGAGGACCTGCACCCATTCCTTGGCCTGGCGCGGCGTGCTTGCGTTTGGTGTACCCATAATCAGCGACTCTGCGCCCCCTCAGTTCATTTCAGGCGGCGATAGCACAGAAAGGACGCCGCCGCCTATGGGGCCCGTGACGTCCCATTGCCGCATCATGGCTGACAAAGGGTTGGAGACCGGATCGGACACGGTTTCGTCACCGGACCGACAGCAGTGGTGATGATGCGCGGAACCGGCGCACGCCGGCCGCGTTTTGCGGTGAACAATTCAGGCGAGGCCACCCGATGATCATCCCGTTTGCACGACTGACGCTGACTGCGGCCGTTCTGGCGCTGGCAGTCCCCATCGGCGGTCTGTCAGGCAGTGCGGCGTGGGCGCAGGCCGCACCGGCCGAGCGCGGGTCCGAGGCACCGGAATGCGCGGCCGATGCCGGTGTTGCCGAACCGGCAACCCAGCCTGACGCATCCGAGGACAGCACAGCCGCGGAAAACACCGGAACCACCGGCTGGAGCGGTGGAACGGGCGGGTCACAGTTGGGGACCAACATTCAGGGCGCCGTCGAATCGTCCCCGACCTGGCAGCCCCCGACGGCGCGAGGTTTGGATCTTGCCGGAACTGCGGAAGACCAGCCGGCCTGCTGACGCCTGCGCTGCAAGATCATTCGGACGGTGCCGCTTGTTGGTGCATCGCTGACATTTTGTGCATCTTTCACGGGTGCCGTAACCTGTGATTACAGCCTTGTGGCTCTCCTCACGGAATCATGGTCATTTTATTGAGAGTTACGCAAAAGCCGCTGCCGAACAATCGGCAGCGGCTTATTTTTGTCTGCGCTCCAGAGGCCACCCCGCTGTGGTGCACTCAGAATTCCATCATGCGTGCGGTGCCTGCCTTGGGCGATCCGGCCCTATGGCGCGGCGCGGCGACTTGGACGAACGGATCGTCGCTGGTGCGAAGTGGATCATCCCGTGTGTCCCATGTCGAGGCCGGCTGGAAGGTGAAGCTGGTCAGGGCTGATGCCAGTACGCCTGCCTGATGCTGCAGTGATGCTGCGGCGGCGTTCGTTTCCTCGGCCACGGCGGCGTTCTGCTGGGTCACTTGGTCCAGATGGTTCACGCCCGAGTTGATCTCGGACAATGCGGTGGACTGGTCGCTGGCGGCCAGGGCGATGGCTGCGACCTGATCCGACACCTCGCGGGCCTTGGACAGGATCTGCTCGAGACTGCCCCCGGTGCGGCTGACCAGTGAGGATCCTGACCGAACGTGCTGCGAGGAATCCGAGATGAGCCCCTTGATCTCACGCGCGGATTCCGACGCACGCTGCGCCAGCCCGCGCACCTCGGATGCGACCACGGCGAAACCGCGACCCGCCTCTCCGGCGCGGGCGGCCTCGACCCCGGCGTTCAGCGCCAGCAGGTTCGTCTGGAACGCGATATCGTCGATGACGGTGATGATGCGGTTGATTTGGTCCGAGGACGCCTCGATCTTTTCCATGGCCTGGATCGCCTCTCCGACGATGCTGCGGCCCTCCTCGGCGATCGAGCGGTTGGCGCGCGACACGCTCTCGGCCGTGCGCGCCAGATCGGCGGTGGAGTGCACGCTGGCGGTCAGTTCGGTCAGCGCCGCCGCCGATTCCTCCAGCGTGGCGGCCTGCGTCTCTGCGCGACCTGCCAGGTCCTGGGCGGCAGAGGTGATCTCGTCCGAGCCCGTGCGCACCTGGCGGGCGACCTCGACGATGCGGCCCATCGTGCTGCCCAGATCGGACACGACCTTGTTGAAGCTGGCGCGCAGCGCCTCGTATTCTTGGGGGAAGGGATCATGCGCGGGGCTGGCGATCTGGGCGGTCAGGTCGCCAGCCGCCAGCCGCTCCAACCCGGTGGAAATGTCGGTCACGATGCGCGCCTGCTTGCGGGACTGCGCCTGCGCCTCGGCGGCGCCGGCCTCGCGCAGGGCGGCGGCGGCGTGGCGGGCCTCCTGGGCCTGGGCCAGGCCATCGCGGAACTGTTCCAGATTGCGGGCGATCGAGCCGATCTCGTCGCGCATCGCCGTGCCGGGGATCGGCCGGTCGTAGTTCTGGCGGGCGACATCCTGCATCGCGGCGTCGACGGCCGCCAAGGGCCGCAGGGCACGACGCGTCATCACCTGGTTCAGCGCAAAGGCCAGCAGCAGCGCGGCGGCGGTCAGGGCCACGGCCGTGGTCAGGTTACGCCACAGTACCGCCTCGATCCCGTCCATCGCCACGCCTGCATAAAGGACGCCGTTCACCTGACCCTGTTGATCGCGGACTGGGACATACAGCGTCAGATAGGGATGATCCAGGATCGTGGTCGTGCCGGAATAGGTCCGCCCCTCCAGCATGGCGGCATGAACCGGGCCCGTCGGGTCCAGCGGCGTGCCGACCGCGCGGGTGCCGTCCGGGCGCTTGACGTTGGTCGTCACGCGCATGAACTGGCCCAGTTCGGGGTCAAGCCGGAAGATGGTCGCCGTCTCTCCGGTCTGGCCGCCGACATCGTCGATCATGGTGTGATCGGCGAAATCGGGGATCTGCGGCCAGACGACGTCGCCCAGGGTGCCGTCCGGCCTGGTCGTCGCGGAAAAGCCGTCGTGGTCCACGGCAAGATCATAGGACAGGACGCGCAGCGTCACCCGTTGCGCGCTTTGGGCGTTTTCCAGAAGGCTTTGGCGTTGCGCCATGCTGAGCACGGTGACCAGCACAAGCGCCAGGGCCGTCATCAGGCCAAGGCTGGTCAGGGTGATCTTTTGGCGCAGGGACAGGCGCGGGACGAAGGACATCGAAATCTCCGGGACAGGGACCAGGAGCCGACGCTAGCGCACAAATGCTAATGCCCGGTTAGCGTGCCCCCGCTTGACTTGGCCCGGCCCCCCGCCTAGGCACGCGCCCTTCGCAGTCACAGGGCAGGGCATCCGACATGGCACCGCGCGGCAACGGCCTGGGCATCGACTTCGGCACCTCGAACTCGGCGGCGGGACATGCGCCGGACGGGACGCCGCGCCTGATCCGGCTGGAACCGGGGCAGACGACCATGCCCACGACCTTTTTCCTGGACGCCGACAGCCGCACCACCCTGATGGGCCAGCCCGCGAACCGCGCCCTGCTGGACGGGCACGAGGGCCGCTTCATGCGGGCGCTGAAGCGTGTCCTGGGCACATCGCTGATGCATGAAAAGCGGATGATCCTGAACGAGAGGGTGACCTTCGTCGACCTGATCGCGCGCTTTCTGAACCGCATCAAGACGCGGGCCGAGGCCGAGACCGGGCAGACCTTCGACCGCGCGCTGTCGGGCCGGCCCGTCGTCTTTCATGGCGATGGCGACCCGCGCGAGGCGCAGGCCGAGGACGATCTGCGTCTATGCTATCTGGCTGCGGGATTTCGCGACGTGGACTTCATGCCCGAGCCCGAGGCCGCGGCCATCGCCGCCGGTGCCGCGCGGCCCGGCGCCACTGGCCTGATCGTGGACGTGGGCGGAGGCACGTCAGATTTCTCGCTGTTCCAGGGGCAGTGGGCGGGGGTGCGGATCCTGGCCAGCCACGGCGTGCGGATCGGCGGCACCGATTTCGACCGCGCGGTCAGCCTGGATCACGTGATGCCGCTGCTGGGCCGGGGATCGGTTTTGCGCAAGGCGATGGGGCCGGGGACGTCGCCCGTACCGAACGCCATCTACAACGACCTTGCCACGTGGGAGAAGATCCCCTTTGTGAACACCCCCCAGAACCGCCGCATGGTTGCCGAAATGGTCCGGCTGGCCGAACAGCCCGACGCCATGGCCCGCCTGTCGCGCGTGCTGGAGGACGATCTGGGCCACGATCTGGCCTTTGCCGTCGAACGCGGCAAGATCGCCGCCAATGACGGTGCCGACGACGCGGCCATCCTGCTGGACGAGGTCGAACGCGGCCTGTCCGCGCCGCTGGCAGGGCAGGCGTTGGCCGACAGCCTGTCGCGCCACGCCAGCCAGCTGCACGAGGGCGCCGTCGAGACGCTGCACCGCGCACAACTGACCCCGGCGCAGGTCGACCGGGTGATCTATGTCGGGGGGTCAAGCCTGATGACGGTTGTGGGCGACACGATGCGCGCGGCCTTTCCCGATGCAGATCATTCGGCACAGGACGTGTTCACGGCCGTGGCCGACGGGCTGGCCATCGCGGCGCGGTAGGGGCGGGGAAGGCTGGCGGAAGGGAATGGGAGTCGAACCCACCCGGGACAGGCTCGCTGCCCCAACCGGATTTGAAGTCCGGCCAAACCACCGGGTCTGATGCCCTTCCGCGGTCCTTCGTCCCTGTCACCTAGGGGCTGGTGGCGGGTCCTGCAATAGAATGTTTCGCAACATGGCGGCCCGGGACGCAAGCTGCGATGCCAGGTCGCGGTGGTCCGGGTCGTCGAACGTCACGGCATCGACGGCCTGACACAGGCTTGCCACGGCCCGGTCGCGGTCCTGCGCGGACACACGGGCGAATTGTCGCGCCACTGTCGCGACCATCAGGTTGCCCGTCGGGCGCATCGCGTGGAACGCCGCAAGGGTCGCCAGCCGCAGGGGCCCGACCTGATCGACGTGACGCGCCAGGCGGGCATAGACGGCGATGAAATCCGGGGGCAGGGATTCGTTGATCCGCGGGGCGTCCTGCAGGGGCGCGTCGGGGGACAGGCCAAGCAGCCCTGCGAACACGCCGATGAAATCCGCGTCCAGCCGGGTCAGCACCCGCGCCGAGGCCCCGGTCCTGTCCGCGATCAGATCGGCCATATGGCCAAGGTCCATCATCGCGCGGATGGCGGGCATGCGGCAGAAGACCGCAAAATCGGGCAGGCTCAGCGGCCTGCCCGGTGGCACCGGGTTGATCAGCGCCTGTTTCCACAACGACCGCAGCCACCCGTCCAGATCGCGCCCGACCAGGAACAGGGTCGTGTCGAAACCCGTCAGCACCTCTCGGACCTGCTGCCAGGCGCAGTCGGGGATCAGCGCCCGATTGGTCATCACCCCCTCGCAGGACAGGATCAGCGTGTGGGCGCGCCCATCACGCAGGGGGCCGGTCTCGGCCGCAAGCCGCGACAGGTCGCCGCGTTTCAACCCTTGGACCAGCCATTGATGCTTGGGGTCGCGGGGCGTGTCGACCGAGGCATAGACGATGCCCTGCGCCGCCAGCACCCCGCGGTTCAGATGGCACCACGCCTGCAGGGTGGACGTCCCGGTCTTGGGCGGACCGGGATGCAGGATCACGCGCGGACGGCTGTCGTTCATGCGCGCCATGTCGGCCCGATCCGCCGGCGATGTCAACGCAGGGTGCGCCCTCAGCCCGCCAGCAGCGCGGCGTTCCCCCCCGCGGCGGTGGTGTCGACGCACAGGTGGCGTTCATGCGTGACGTGGGCGCGGTCCGGCACCGCCGTGATCAGCGGCACCAGCGGACCTGGCCGCGCGGCCAGGGCCCGAGCCATCGCCCGCCCCGTCGCCACGTCACCCCACCACAGCACCGCAGTCACATCGGGCAGATCGCGCAGCGCATGCGGATCGACATCGCCCTCTGCGACAACCGCCTGACCGCCGGCATCGGTCACGGCACGTGCCTGTGCCGCCGCGGCAGGGGCGCCGGGGCCCAGGCACAGGACGGGGCCGCGGGGCAGGGTGGTCAGGCGGTTCAGCTCTCCGGTCGGGCCGGGCATCAGCTGGTCGGTGGGCGCGGCGCCAGGGGCGGGACGGGTCAGCGCCGCAGCCAGGCGGTCGGTGCTGTCGGCCCCGGTCCAGTCCGTCGCCGCGGCGGCGGGGGCTGCGGGCGCGAACAGCCGCGTCAGGTACTGCGGGCCGCCGGCCTTGGGTCCCGTGCCCGACAGGCCCTCTCCGCCAAAGGGCTGGCTGCCGACGGTGGCGCCGACCTGGTTGCGGTTGACGTACAGGTTGCCCGCATGGACCGCCTGCGTGACCTCCTGCACCCGGCTGTCGATGCGCGAATGCAGCCCGAAGGTCAGCCCGTATCCCGTCGCGTTGATCGCCGCCACGACCCGGTCCAGGTCCCGCGCCTTGAAAGTCGCGACATGCAGGACGGGGCCGAAGATCTCGCGCTCCAGCGCCTGGATGCCGTCGATGCGGATCAGCGTGGGCGGTACGAAATGCCCCGTGGCGGGCGCCGCGACCTGGTGCAGGATCCGGTCGCGGTTCTGGTCCAGATACGCCAGGATCCCGGCCTGCGCCTCGGCGTCGATGACCGGGCCGACATCGGTGGACAGATCCCACGGGTCGCCCACGCGAAGCTGGTCCATCGCCCCCTGGATCATCGCGATCAGATGCGGGGCCACGTCCTCCTGCACGTAGAGACAGCGCAGCGCCGAACAGCGCTGGCCTGCCGACCGGAAGCTGGAGGCGATGATGTCGCGCACCGCCTGTTCGGGCAGGGCCGTGCTGTCCACGATCATCGCGTTCAGACCGCCCGTCTCCGCGATCAGCGGCGTGCCGGGGGCCATGTGGTCCGCCATGCTGGCGGCGATCAGCCGCGCCGTATCGGTGCCGCCGGTAAAGACGACGCCGTTGATGCGCGGATCGCGTGTCAGCGCCGCACCGACCGTCGCGCCGTCGCCCGGCAGCAGCTGCAGTGCGCCGGCCGGAACGCCCGCACGGTGCATCAGGCGCACGGCAAGGGCCGCGATCAGCGGGGTCTGTTCGGCCGGCTTGGCCAGCACCGCGTTCCCCGCCATCAGCGCCGCCGCGACCTGTCCGGTGAAGATCGCCAGCGGAAAGTTCCAGGGGCTGATCGCAGCGATGATCCCGCGCGGGGCATCCGTGCGGCCCTCGCCCTGCTGGGCGTAATAGCGCAGGAAATCCACCGCCTCGCGCAGTTCGGCCACGGCGTCGTTCAGGGTCTTGCCCGCCTCGCGGGACAGGATGCCGAAGATCGGGCCGAAATCAGCCTCGAACAGGTCCGCGGCGCGGCGCAGGGTCGCGGCCCGTTCCGAGGCAGGGGCCGCCCAGGGGCGGGCCGCATCGATGGCGCGGGTCACGGTGGCCTCGTCCGCCTCGGTGGCGGTTGCCAGGATGTCGCCGGTGGCGGGGTTCACCACCGGACTCGCCTGTCCGGTCGTCGCCTGCGCGGTCAAGGGGCCGGCATCGGCGATGGACCCGTCACGGGCAGCAAAGATCCGGTCCAGCTGGTCGCGGGCGGCCAGGTCAAAGCCCTGCGCGTTCACGCGGCCCGCGCCATAGATCGCATGGGGCGCCAGCAGGGTCGCGGGGGCCTGGGCCGTCGCCAGCGCGTCAAACGGATCGCGGGCGATCTGTTCGGGCGTCACGTCCAGATCGACGATCTGGTTCACGAAGCTGCTGTTCGCGCCGTTCTCCAGCAGGCGGCGCACCAGATAGGCCAGCAGGTCCTGATGCGCGCCGACCGGGGCATAGATGCGACAGGCGGTGCGATGATCGCGCAGGACGATGTCGTGCAGCCGCTCTCCCATCCCGTGCAGGCGCTGGAATTCGAACGGCGCATTGCCCGCCAGTTCCAGGATGGCCGCGACGCTGTGCGCGTTGTGCGTGGCGAATTGCGGATAGATGCGGTCGGTCATGCCCAACAGTCTCTTCGCCAGCGCGACATAGCTGACATCCGTCGCGGTCTTGGAGATGAACAGCGGAAAATCCGGATGCCCCTCGACCTGGGCGCGCTTCATCTCGGTGTCCCAATAGGCACCCTTGACCAGGCGCAGCATGATGCGGCGGTCGTGCCGGACCGCCAGCGCATGCAGCGCATCGATCATCGGCCCCGCCCGCTTGCCATAGGCCTGCACGACCACGCCGAACCCGTCCCATCCGGCCAGATCGGGGTCCGGCAGGACGGCCTCGATCACCTGCAGCGACAGGGCGAGGCGGTCCTGCTCCTCGGCGTCGATGTTCAGGCCCATGTTCGCCGCACGCGCCCGGCGGGCCAGATCGCGGACCACGGGGACCAGTTCGGCCATCACCCGATCCTCCTGCGCGACCTCATAGCGGGGGTGCAGCGCCGACAGCTTGATCGAGATGCCGGGGTTCCGGGCGACGGAGCCATGCGTGCAAGCGCCTGCGATGGCCGCGATGGCCTTGCGGTATTCGTCGGCATAGCGGTCGGCGTCGCGGGCGGTCATCGCCGCCTCGCCCAGCATGTCATAGCTGTAGGTGTATCCCTTGGCCTCCTGACCCTTCGCCCGGTCCAACGCGGCGTCGATGGTCTGGCCCAGGACGAACTGGCGTCCCATCTCGCGCATCGCGCGGGTGACGGCGGTGCGGATCACCGGCTCTCCAAGGCGGCGGACCGCGCCGCGCAGGGTGCCCGCCAGACCGGGCTTGCTGTCGTCCAGCACCCGCCCCGTCAGCATCAGCGCCCAGGTCGAGGCGTTGACCAGGCTGGAGGAGCTGTCGCCCAGGTGGCGGCCCCAATCGGAGGGGGCGATCTTGTCCTCAATCAGCGCATCGATGGTGGCACGGTCGGGCACGCGCAGCATCGCCTCGGCCAGGCACATCAGGGCCACGCCCTCGCGGGTGGACAGGCCGTATTCGGCCAGCATCAGTTCCATCATCGTGGGCTTGGATTCGGCGCGGATGCGGCGGATCAGGTTGGCCGCGCGGTCGCTGATCCGCGCACGGGTATCAGGCGACAACGCCGCATCGCGGACCAGCCGGTCCAGCAGGGGCGCTTCGGGTTGGAACTTGGCGGAAAAGGAAAGGTCGGTCATGGCGGCACCCCTGTCTGATATCGGCAGAATATCGCGTGCCGTCTGGACGATGGGACCAATGATGGGCAGGATCGCAGCCATATCGTCCAATCATGGGGCATAAAACGTGACCGACATCCTGGACCCGATCAATCGCCGCATTCTGGCGGAACTGGTGGCCAACGCCCGCATCCCGGTGACCGAACTGGCGCGCAAGGTCGGCCTGTCCAAGACCCCCGTGGCCCTGCGCATCCGCCAGCTGGAGGAGGCGGGGCTGATCACCGGATACCGGGCCATCCTGTCGCCCGTGCGCCTTGGCCTGACCCATGTCACCTATGTCGAGATGCGCCTGTCGGACACCCGCCACAAGGCGCTGGAATCGTTCAACGCCGCCATCCGCCTGATTCCCGAGGTCGAGGAATGCTACATGATCGCGGGGGGGTTCGACTATCTGCTCAAGGTGCGGTCGCGCGACATGGCCGATTACCGTCGCATCATGGCGGAAAAGCTCTCCGCCCTGCCGCATGTCGCCTCTACCTCCAGCTATGTCGCGATGGAGGCGGTGATCGAACAGGGCATCGCCCCGATCTAGCCGAACAGGTCCAGCCGGTGCGGGTTCAGGCGGCGCAGATCCCCCCGGCGCAGCGTGACGCCGTGCCGGTCGAAGAAATCCAGAATCTCGATGGCGACCTTGCGGCCGTTCTGAACGCGGTCACGGAACAGGGGGGCGGTGAACCAGCCGTCCGGCGTCGCGGCCGCCACATCGCGCAGGATGGTTACCATGTCGGCCGTCACGGCGCGCGCAAAGAAATGGTCATGTGCGATCTGGTCGGTGCGGCCCAGCTTCTGCGTCATGCGCAGCACGCGGCGCACCTCCTTTTCGTCCACCCCGAATTCGGTCGCGAAATCGCGCACCCGCGGCGGGCGATAGCGCAGATCGCCCGTCAGGGACGGAAGGATGCGGGCCCACAGCGCCTCGTCCTCGGCCGACAGGCGCACCTCGTGGCCGGGCAGGCGCAGAAAGGCGCCGTCGGGGACGATCCGGCCGGCATCCGCTTCGCCCCGCAGCAGCGCCAGATAGGACTCCTTGGGCAGCCGCGGCGTCAGCGCCAGGCGCAGCCGTTCGCGGCCCATGCCCGGCAGGTCGGGGTTCTCGGCGTGAAAGGCGGACAGCTCGTCGATGATGCCCCGCTGCAGCGCGTCCAGATGCGCGGGCGACAGGGCCAGCCCCGCGACCATCCGTGCCCCGGACAGTGCCGCGGCCGCATCGGCGGGCGACAGGGCGCGGTCGCGCATGAAGACCGCCGAATCGACCGGGCCCACTGCCAGCATCGCCTGCAGCGGATCGGGGGCCTGGGCGGCCTCGATCAGCGCCAGCCGTTCGGGGGTGCGCCGTTTGCGGGCGGGGGGGCGCAGGTCCAGGAAATGCCCGCCGCCGATGGTCCGGCTGGCGGACACGTCGCGCAGGATGAACCGGTCGCCGATGGTCGCGGCGATGGGACGGTCCAGCACGATCTGGACCGGACCGCTGTGACCGGGGGCAATGGGGTCGCCAAGGGGCACGATCCGCGCGCCCAGTTCGGCCGCGTGGCTGTGCAGGCGGGCGGGAAACCACGTGCCGATGGGCTTCGGTTCCGTGTCCAGCACGGTAAGGACGGCGTCGATCCGTTCGGTCGGCGCGTGCAGCGCGGGGGCCAGCACGATGTTGCCCCGATGGATCGCGTCCTTGGCGACGGCCTCTCCCGCCAGGTTCAGGGCGCAGCGTTGCCCGGCAAGGCCGCGGGTCGCCTGCCGGTTCTGCGCATGGATGCCACGGACCCGCGCCGCGATCCCCGACGGGCTGATCGTCACCAGATCGCCGACGGCGACCTGCCCGGACAGCACCGTCCCGGTCACCACCGTCCCTGCGCCCTGCAGGGTGAAGCTGCGATCGACCGCCAGGCGAAAGCTCGCATCGGCGGTGCGATGGGCCACCTGCGCCTCGGCGGCGATCAGGGCGGCGCGCAGGCTGTCCACGCCCTCGCCGGTCAGGGACGACACGGGGATGATCGGCGCATCCGCCAGCCCGCTGTCGGCCAAGGCGTCGCGGATCTGGGCCGTGACTTCGGCGCGGCGGTCGGCATCGGCCAGATCGGCCTTGGTCAGCGCGACCAGGCCCTGCGACAGGCCCAGCAGGTCCAGGATCGCCAGATGCTCTCGCGTCTGCGGCATGATGCCGTCATTGGCGGCCACGACCAGCAGGGCCAGGTCGATCCCGCCCGCGCCCGCCAGCATCGTGTGGATCAGCCGTTCGTGCCCCGGCACGTCGACGAAACCTGTGACGGTGCCGCCGCCAAGATCGGCATAGGCGAATCCCAGGTCGATGGTGATGCCTCGGGCCTTTTCCTCTGCCAGGCGGTCGGCATCGGTGCCGGTCAGCGCCTTGACCAGCGCGGTCTTGCCGTGGTCGATATGCCCCGCGGTTCCGACGATCACGTCAGCGCCTCCAGCAGGTCGCGGTCATCGCCCAGACAGCGCAGGTCCAGGATCAGCGCGCCGTCGCGGATATGGCCGATGACCGGACGCGGTCGGTCGCGCAGCCATGCCGCTAGGCGGTCCGGCGCGTCGCCGCCCGCCCCGCTGATCCGCAGCCCGGCGGACGGAATCGTGTCCGTCGGCAGCGAACCCGATCCGATCTGGCTGGCGCATTCCGTCGGAACGACCCGATGATCGGGCAGCAGCGCCGCGACCTGCGGCGCCAGACGCGCGGCCTGCGCCGCGATGTCGGCATGCGAACGGGACAGCATGCGCAGCACGGGCAGCCGCTGGTCCAGCCGGTCGGGGTCGAGATAGAGGCGCAGCGTCGCCTGCAGCGCGGCGATGCGGATCTTGTCCAGCCGCACGGCGCGCTTCATGGGGTTCTTGTTGATCCGCGCGATCAGGTCGCGCCGGCCCACGATGAACCCCGCCTGCGGCCCGCCCAGCAGCTTGTCGCCCGAAAAGGTAATCAGGTCCGCGCCTTCGGCCACGGCTTCGGCGACGGTGGGTTCGCGGCGCAGGCCCCAACGGGACAGATCGACCAGTGATCCCGCGCCCAGGTCGTTCAGCATCACCACCCCGGCATCGCGCGCGATGGCGGCCAGGTCCGGGGCCGGAACCTCGGCGGTGAACCCCTCGATGCGATAGTTCGATGTGTGGACCTTGAGGATCAGCCCGGTCCGGTCCGTGATCGCGTCGCGATAGTCGCGGGCGTGGGTGCGGTTGGTCGTCCCTACCTCGACCAGCCGGGTACCGGCGCGGGCCATGATGTCGGGCATGCGGAATGCGCCGCCGATCTCGATCAGCTCGCCGCGCGAGACGATGCTGTCACGGTCCTGGCCGAAGGTGTTCAGCGCGATCAGGACGGCGGCCGCATTGTTGTTGACGATGGTCGCGTCCTCGGCCCCGGTCAGTTCGCACAGAAGACCGCGCAGATGGTCGTCACGCTGGCCGCGCCCGCCGGTCGTCAGGTCGAATTCCAGTGCCAGCGGCGCGGCCATCGCGGCGGAGGCGGCGGCGATCGCCTCGTCCGCCAGGATCGCCCGGCCCAGGTTGGTGTGCAGAACGGTGCCGGTCAGGTTCAGGATCGGGCGCAGCTGCGTGACGGCCGCCGCCGCCAGATCGGCGGCCAGCAGGTGCGGCAGGCGTGCGGCCTCGGCCGCGCCGTCGGCCCCGTCGCGGATGGCCGCGCGGGCCGCATCAAGGCGCAGACGCGCGGTCCGGGTCACCGCCTGACGGCCATGAGCGTCGATCAGCGACGGCACCGCCAACAGCACCTGATCGACCGATGGCAGCGCCCGGAACCCCGACATCAATAGCCTGCAAGGAACGGGTTGAACCCGCCGCGATGCTTGTCGGTGTCCTTCATCAGCAGGTCCAGCCCCAGGCTGCCGACGTCGTCGGCGATCGCCTCAAGGCTGGGGTTCTTGTTCTGGTACAAGATCTTGACCCAACTGTCGCAATCGCCACAGACCTCGGCCCGGACGGTCGCCTGGTCGGTCTCGACGCTGCGATAGCTGATCTGCCCGGTCTGGCCGCAGCACAGGCAGGTCAGGCGGACCTCGTTCCATTGGGTCTGGCAGCAGGCGCAGGCGGCATAGCGCACGCCGTCCAATTCGCCGACCCCGATCACGCTGGAGGTCGCGGGCTTGCCGCCGCAGACCGGGCAGACGCCCGTGCGGATCTTGACCAGCTGATCGGCGGGCAGCCCCGCGGCCAGGCGCGACAGATGCAGCTGCACGGCCAAGGACGCGAACAGGTGCGGCGCAATGCTGTCATCGGGAATGCTGTCCGACAGGATGTTCTCCAGCAGCCAGTGACGATCGGCCAAGGGCGCGGCGGTCACGGCGGACAGCGCGATGCGCGCGGGTTCCGGCATGTCCAGCGCCGCCGCATGGGTCAGCACCGCGTCCAGGACGGCATGCAGGTCGGGGTCGGATGCCAGCCGCTGCCGGTCGATCGGCGGCATGCGGTTTTCGCGGGCCAGGCGGATGCGGTCGGCGGGCAGGGGGGCGGGGCGGGGCAGTTCGTCCGCCAGCCGGGCCTGGAGATCCGCAAGCTGACCCAGAAAGGCCAGCCACGGCCCAAGGTTGTCGCTGTGCTGCGCCAGGAAGGCCAGGCGCTTGGCACGGGTCGCGAACAGGCGCATGGGCTTGGGCAGAAACACCAGCGGCGCCGTGGGTACGCCGCCGATGGCCGATGGATCGGGTTGGATAGTGGTGTTCATGTCAGTCTCCGGGCCGAACCGGCCACAGGGGATGCCGGTGATGGTGGCCGGCAGATTACTCTGCCGGGCCCTTGTTGTCGCGGCTGGCGATCTCTCGCAGCCATTTGCGGTGGTGGCGCCAGGCCCATCCGCCGGTGACCGTGCCCCGGGTCATCGCGCGCAGCGTGCCCCGCGTCCAGATCGCGGCATAGACGTGCATGATGAACACCAGGATGATCGCGACCGCGGACAGCGCATGCACCAGAACCGCGATGCGGCGCAGCGGCACACTGACCAGATGGCCGGCCACCTGCTGCCAGATCATCACGCCGGTGACGATCAGCACGATGATCAGGGCGGACATGCCCCAGAAGACGAACTTCTGGCCCGCGTTGTACTTGCCCAGTTCGGGCAAGTTCTCCTCGCGGCCCTTCACCACGTCGCCGATCTGGGCGACCCAGGTCGTGTCCTCGGGCTTGGGCATGTTCAGGCGCCACAGCTGGATGAACATCAGCGCGAAGCTGAGGAACAGCACCACGCCGATGATCGGGTGGATCCAGCGCGTGGTCTGCCCGCCGCCGAACAGCCCCGTCAGGAAGTACAGCGACGGGTCGAACAACGCCAGGCCGGATAGCGCCAGCGCGATCAGGCTGAACGCGGTCACCCAGTGGTTCGCGCGCGTGAACCCGCGATAGCGGCTGACCTCGACCGGCTGGATGCTTTCCAGCCGGTCACCCCGTTCCGAGTAGTACGGACGATGCGCCATCAGACGTGCCCCCCGCCGGTCGGACCGCCGTCGGGATCTTCGCCCTTTACCAGCTTGTCGGCGGCCTCGATGTCATGCTCCTCGACCTCGTTGCCGCGGGCGAACAGACCGTGCAGCGTGGCGCCCACCGCGGCCAGACCGATGGCCACCAGGCCCGCGGTCTTGGTCACGCCCTTCCAGCCCTCGACCACCGGAGAGATCCGGGGGTTTTCGGGCAGGTCGTTGTAGATCCCGGGCTTGTCCGCGTGATGCAGCACATACATCACGTGGGTGCCGCCCACGCCGGCCGGATCGTACAGGCCCGCGTTTTCATAGCCGCGCGATTTCAGGTCCTCAATCCGGGTCTCGGCATGCGCCTGCATGTCGGCCTTGGTGCCGAAGACGATGGCCTGAGTGGGGCAGGCCTTGGCACAGGCGGGACCTTGGCCCACGGCCACGCGGTCCGAACACAAGGTGCACTTGTAGCTCTTGTGGTCGGTCTGGCTGATGCGCGGGATGTCGAAGGGACAGCCGGTGACGCAATAACCGCAGCCGATGCAATTGTCGTGGATGAAATCCACGATACCGTTGGAGTACTGCACGATGGCGCCCGGCGCCGGGCAGGCCTTGAGGCAGCCCGGATCCTCGCAATGCATGCAGCCGTCCTTGCGGATCAGCCATTCCAGGTCGTTGGTCGCCGGGTTCTCCCATTCCGCGAAACGCATCAGGGTGAACATGTCGGGGGTCAGGTCATGGGGGTTCTCATAGACCCCCACGTTCTCTCCCACCGCCGGGGTCGTGTCGTTCCATTCTACGCAGGCGGACTGGCAGGCCTTGCAGCCGATGCACTTGGACACATCGATCAGCTTGGCCAGCTTTTCCAGCTGGCGGTCCGGTTGCGGCACGTTCCGCGTGGCCGAGATGCGCACGACGTCGCGCGCATCGAAATAGGCCTCGGTCGGTTGCACGGGCGGGTTGGACGCCGCCGTGGTCGGGCTGTTTGCCATGTCGTTCATGCCACCGGCTCCTCGGTTGCGGGTTCGATGTTGACCAGGAACGCCTTGAATTCGGGCGTGTCCGTGTTCGCATCCCCGATGAACGGCGTCAGGCTGTTCGGCCCCCAGCCCTTCTTGGCGGCCCCCATGAAGCCCCAGTGCAGCGGAATGCCCACCACATGGACGGGCTTTCCGTCACAGATCAGCGGCTGCAGGCGACGGGTGACCACCGCCTTGGCCCAGACCTGTCCGCGCTTGCCGAAGACGCGCACGCGGCTGCCGTTGGTGATGCCGCGCTCCTCGGCCAGCTGGACGCTGATCTCCACGAAGAACTCGGGCTGCAACGCGGCGTTCACCCGGTTGTGCTTGGTCCAGTAGTGGAAATGCTCGGTCAGGCGATAGGAGGTCGCGACGAACGGAAACTCGTCGCTGGTCCCAAGCCGGGCCACGTCGCTTTCGAAGACGCGCGCCACCGGGTTCCCGCGCATCCGCGCGTTGAACACGTTGGCCATCGGGCTTTCAAACGGCTCCATATGCGTCGGGAAGGGCCCGTCGCGCATCATGCCCCGGCTGAACAGGCGCGAGACGCCCTCCTGGTTCATGATGAAGGGTCCGACCGTCGACGGGTCCGCCGTCGGCGCGATGTCGGGCACGTCGTAGCCGCCCCATTTCGCCCCCTCCCACTGGATCAGCGGGCGCGTGGCGTCCCAAGGCTGGCCCGCCATGTCGGCCGAGGCGCGGTTGTACAGCACGCGACGGTTGGCCGGCCAGGCAAAGGCCCAGTTCAGGAACATGCCGGTCTCGTCGGGATCGGAATTGTCCCGCCGCGCCATCATGTTGCCGTCCTCGGTCCAGCTGCCGGCATAGATCCAGCAGCCCGCCATGGTCGTCCCGTCATCGCGCAGCTGTCCGAAGCCGGACACCTGCTGACCGGCCTGCAGAATCTGCGCGCCCGTTGCCGGGTCCGTCACCGGAGCCAGCGCGCGGCCGTTCATCTCGCGGGCCAGTTCCTCGGGCGTGGGCTCTCCCGGATCGGCATAGTCCCAGGACAGGTTCACGATCGGATCGGGGAAGGCGCCGCCTTCGGCCCGATACAGGTTGCGCACCCGCGTCCAGATCTGCGCCATGATCCAGGTGTCGTGCTTGGCCTCGCCCGGCGGCGTCGCGCCCGGCCAGTGCCACTGCAGCCAGCGGCCCGAATTGACCAGCGCGCCCTCGTCCTCGGCAAAGCAGGTCGTGGGCAGTTCCAGAACTTCGGTCTGGATACTGGCCGTGTCGACCTCGTTATGCGCGCCGTGGTTCTCCCAGAAATGCGAAGTCTCGGTGGACAGGGGGTCCATCACGACCAGCATCTTCAGCTTGGACAGACCCGCCGTCACCTTGCCGCGGTCCGGGATGGACAGCATCGGGTTGAAGCCCTGACAGAAGTACAGGTTCACCCGGTCGTTGTTCATCAGTTCGAACATGCGCAGGATGTCATAGGCCGGAACGTCCAGCTTGGGCAGGTATTCATATGCCCAGTCATTCTCGGCCGTAGCGGCATCGCCCCACATCGCCTTGAGGAAGCTGACCATGAACTTGGGATAGTTCTGCCAATAGCTGGTCTGACCCGGCTGCAGCGGCGTGAACTCGCGCGTGGACAGATAGGTCTGCCAGTCGACCTCCTTCTCGGTCGGGATGTTCAGGTATCCCGGGATCAGGTTCGACATCAGGCCGATATCCGTCAGGCCCTGGATGTTGGAGTGACCGCGCAGCGCGTTCATCCCGCCACCGCGGACGCCGATATTGCCCAGGATCAGCTGCAGCATCGCCATGCCGCGGATGTTCTGGGCACCCTTGGAATGCTGGGTCCAGCCAAGCGCGTACATGGACGTCATCGTCCGGTCCACGGCCGAGCATTCGCCGATCATCCCACAGATATCCAGGAACTTGTCACGCGGCGTGCCGGTGATGTTCTCCACGAATTCCGGCGTGTAGACGTCGACATGCTGCTTGAGCATGTTCCAGACGCAGCGCGGGTCCTGCAGCGTGGGATCGGTCAGCGCAAAGCCGTCCTCGCCCATCTGATAGTCCCAGCTCTCCTTGTTGAAGTCGCGCTTTTCCTCGTCATAGCCGGTAAACAGGCCGTCGGACCAGCCGAAGTCCTCGCGCACCAGGAAGGACGCGTTGGTAAAGTTGCGGACATAGTCCCACTGGACCTTGTCGTTCTCGATGCACCAGCGGATCACCCCCATCAGGAAGGCGATGTCGGTGCCCGGACGGATCGGCGCATAGTAGTCCGCGACCGATGCGGTGCGGGTGTAACGCGGGTCGACCACGATCAGCTTGGCGCCGCGATGCGCCTTGGCCTCGGTCACCCACTTGAAGCCGCAGGGATGCGCCTCGGCAGCATTGCCGCCCATGACGATCGCCAGGTCGGTGTTCTTGATGTCAGTCCACGGATTGGTCATCGCTCCACGGCCGAATGTCGGGCCCAAACTGGACACCGTAGGGCCGTGTCAGACGCGTGCCTGGTTGTCGAATCCCACAATCCCCATGGACCGGACCGTCTTGTAGGTCAGCCATGCGGTTTCGTTGGTCGTGGCCGAAGCCGCCAGGAATCCCGTCGTCGTCCAACGGTTGACGGGGGTGCCGTCATCGTTGGTGGCGATGAAGTTCGCGTCCCGATCATCCTTGAGGGCGCGGGCGATCTTGTCCAGCGCCTCCTCCCAGGTGATCTCCTCGAAGCGGTCCGATCCCGGACGGCGCAGGCGGGGCTGCGTCAGGCGCGTAGGCGCATGGACGAAGTCCTTCAGCGCGGCGCCCTTGGGGCACAGCGTTCCGCGGTTCGTCGGGTGATCGGCATCGCCCTCGATATGCATCAGCTCGGCGGTTTCGCCGGCCTTCACGTCCCCGCGCGAATACATGATGATCCCGCAGGCGACCGAGCAATAGGGACAGGTGTTGCGTGTTTCCGTGGTCGTGGCCAGCTTGAACGCGCGCACATGCGCCGCCTCCGCTGCCTCGGCCCCGCCGAAGCCCATGGCTCCAAGCGACGTTGCCGCAACCCCCGCACCCGCTAGCCGTAAAAAGCCGCGACGCGAAAGGTCGATATTCATGGGACCCTCCCTCTGCCTGTCAAATTCGATAGGTACATCCCAATTCTCTGCCGCGGCCCCGGCCAAGTCAAGGCACGAAGCCTTGCGCGCGACCGAACGGACGGTCTAGAACAGGGCATCAAGCCGATGCGCCGGGGGCGTTCGGGCCGCGTGGCTCCGCCGGAAACGGGGGCTTGGCACATCGGCGCGAGACCCCGCGTTCAGCGGGGTCCGCCGATCCCAGCCCTCAAACCCTGACCGGAGCCATCCCATGCCCCTGATGTCACGCCTGCTGGCCACCGTCCTGGCCACCGCCCTGCCGCTTTCCGCCGCGGCCCAGGAAACGCTGTATTTCTCGGCCATTCCCGACGAGGACGAGACCCGCCTGGTCGAACGCTTCACCGCCGTCGCCGACTATCTGTCGGAGGAGCTGGGCGTGCCGGTCGAATTCGTTCCGGTCAAATCCTATCCCGCCGCCGTCACCGCCTTCCGCAACGACCAGGTCCAGCTGGCCTGGTTCGGGGGGCTGTCGGGCGTGCAGGCGCGGCTGCTGGTGGACGGCGCCCGCGCCATCGCGCAGGGCGACGAGGATACCAGTTTCGTCAGCTATTTCATCGCCCATACCGACACCGGCCTGACCGAGTCCGAGACCTTTCCCGAGGCCGCGCGCGGCATGTCCTTCACCTTCGGCGCCAAGACCTCGACCTCGGGGCGCCTGATGCCGGAATACGCGATCCGCGAGAATACCGGCGAGGCGCCGGAGGAGTTCTTCGACCGCGTGGGCTTCTCGGGCGATCACAGCCAGACGCTGCGGCTGGTCGCGTCGGGTGCCTGGCAGGTCGGCGCGCTGAATTATGCCGTTTACGATCAGGCGGTTGCCGATAACGCGCCCGAGGTCGAGACGGCCAAGGTCATCTGGAAGACGCCGCCCTATCCCGACTACAACTGGACCATCCGCGGCGACGTGGACGCCCGGTGGGGCGAGGGTTTCGCCGACGAGGTGCAGGCCGCGCTGGTCGGCATGGACGACCCGGAGCTGCTGGCGGCCTTCCCGCGCAACGCCTTCATCCCCGCCGCGAACGAGGACTATGCCCCCATCGAACAGGTCGCCCGCGATCTGGACCTGCTGGAGTAATCCTTGCAACTGCTGGACGGGGTCGATCTGGGCTATGGCGGCACGCCCGTCCTGGCCGGGGTGCGACTGCATGTCGCGCCGGGCGAACGGGTCGCCCTGCTGGGACGCAGCGGTTCGGGCAAGTCGACGCTCCTCTCCGCCCTGCACGGGGCGGCGGCGGGGCGGGGAATGCGAATCGCGCTGGTCCCGCAGGACGCGGCGCTGGTCCCCCAGCTGTCGGCCCTGCGCAACGTGCTGATGGGGCGGCTGGACGATCACGGTGCCTGGCGCAACCTGCGCACGCTGGTCCGTCCAGCCTCCCCCGACCGCGCCGCCGCCCTGGCCGATCTGGACCGCGTGGGCCTGACACCCCAGGCCGATGCCCGCGTGGAATCCCTGTCGGGCGGGCAGAAGCAGCGCGTGGCCCTGGCCCGCGCCCTGCATCGCGGAGGCGACCTGATCCTGGGGGACGAGCCGCTCTCTGCCGTCGATCCGCGCCAGGCGCAGGAGTTGGCCGCGCTGCTGCGCGCGGCCTTCCCGACGGCGATCCTGGCGCTGCATGACGTGGCCGTCGCGCGGGCCTTTGCCACGCGGGTCATCGGCCTGAAGCAGGGTGAGTTCCTGTTCGACCTGCCGGTGGGCCAACTGGACGCCTCGCGGATCGAGGCCCTCTATGGCTAGCCTGTCGCGCCTCGGCGTGGTGGCGGGGTTCCTGGCCGTGGCCGCCCTGTGCCTACCGCTGGCCGACCTGACGGTGGCGGGCCACGACCCCTGGGCCGCGCTGGCCCGGATGGGCCGCGGCTTTCTGGCGCCCGATTTCGGCGCCATCGAACAGATCGCCCGCGCCGTCGCGCTGACCGTGGCCTTCGCGGTCGCGGGCGTGACCCTGGGGGGCGTGGCGGGGCTGATCCTGGCGCCCTTCTACCGGCTGCGCGCGGTGCGGGGCTTGGCCATCGCCCTTCGCTCGGTCCACGAGCTGTTCTGGGCGCTGCTGCTGCTGCAGGTCTTCGGGATCAGCGTTTGGTCGGGGGTGCTGGCCATCGCGCTGCCCTATGCCGGGATCTTCGCCAAGGTCCTGTCCGAGATCCTGGACGAATCCGACCGCCGCCCCGACCGCTGGCTGGGTCCGTCGGTCGATCCGCTGACGCGGTTCCTCTGGGCGCGCGCGCCACTGGCCTGGCCGCAGATGGCGACCTATGCGCTCTATCGGCTGGAATGCGGGCTGCGGTCCTCGGCGGTGCTGGGCTTCATCGGGCTGCCGACGCTCGGCTTCCAGCTGGACACATTCTTTCGGCAGGGGGAATACGGCGCGGCGGGGGCGGTCATGGTGATCTACATCACGCTGATCGCCACGGTCCGGCTGTGGATGCGGCCCCGGCTGCTGCTGGGCTGGCTGGTCTTCGCCGCGGTGATGCTCTGCACCGTGCGCACGCCGCCGATGGGGCAGGGCGCGCTGTGGCGGTTCCTCGGCCAGGACATCATCCCCGCCCCCCTGCGCCAAGGCGACCCCGCCGCCCTGCTGCCCTGGCTGTGGGAACTGACGAGCACCGCGATCCTGCCCGGCCTGGCCGCGACGCTGATCGTCGCGCAGCTGGCGCTGGTGCTGGCGGGGGCGGTGGCCTTCGTCGCGCAGGCCGCCATCGTGCCGCGCGTCACCGGGCGCGTCGGCGCGGGCCTGGGGCATCTGGTGCTGGTGATCCTGCGGTCGTTCCCGGAATACATGCTGGCCTATCTGTTCCTGCAGGTCTGGGGGCCGTCCATGCTGCCCGCGATCCTGGCACTTGGGCTGCATAACGGGGCGATCATCGGGCATCTTCTGGGCCGTCAGGCGACCGGACTGACCCTGCGCGCGGACGCGCCCCGCGGCCTGACGCTCTGGGGCTGGGAGATCGTGCCGCGCCTGTTCGGTCCGTTCGTGGCGCTGTGCCTCTACCGGTGGGAGATCATCATCCGGGAATCCGCGATCATGGGCGTCCTGGGCATCGCCACCCTGGGGTTCTTTCTCGACGACGCCATCGGAGAGCTGCGCATCGACCGCGCAGTCGTCATCCTGGCCGCGACCGGGCTGGTCACGGTCGGCATCGACGCGCTGTCGCGCGCCATCCGCGCCCGCCTTGGCGCGGGCGATCTGCGGGTCGGGGACGCGCGGCCGGGGATGGTCCCCGGCCAGGCGACCAACTGCTAGGCGGCCATCTGCGGCTGGCGCACCGCGCAGGCAAAGGCCAGGAACTTGCCGTCGTCGTTGGACACCAGATCGCCCATCGGACGGGGCGTCCAGCCAAGCCGCGACGCCATGCGCAGGAAGGCCGGCGGTCCCAGGAACAGGCAGTCGGTGGCACCGACGTCGTGCAGGTATTCGTTCGACGCCTCCAGGATCGCCTCGGCCAGGCCCGGTACGGGCAGGGCGGCAAAGCGCGTCAGTTCCCACGCCTGCGGGTCGACGGGGGGTTCGTCATGGCACAGGTTGGTGGGCATGCCCGGCAGCAAGCCGCGATGCGCGTCGCGGATCATGTAGGAATAGACCACCTTGCCGCCGCCGAACGAACAGTCGGTCCGTTTCAGCCGCGCCCCGCCGATCGCACGACCGTCGCGATGGGCGATCACGTAGACGGTGTCGAAGGTGTCGTACTGCTCGAACTCGATGCCCTCGGCGTGGTGCAGGGGCCATGCCATGCGATCCACGAAGATCTGCTTGCGCAGCTGGAAGAAGCTGGCCACCAGGTCGAACTGGGCCATGTCGCGCGGCAGGCGGATCGTGGCGATCTGCACGTCTGTCTTCGTCTGTGTCATGTCACGCATCCCTATTGCCGATACCCGTCGGGCAGCTTGGCCAGTCCCAGGAACTGGCGACCGCCGGTCACCTTGTTGGGCAGCCACAGGCCCCAGCTGGTGACCTCGACCGCCAGCACGCCTTCATCCGCATAGGCATCGAAATAGGTCAGCATCGTCTCGACCATGTCGCGGCTGAATTCCGCGGTTGCCAATCTCGGCTCTCTGATTCCCTTAACCACCTTTGTCCTCCATAGCTGACAGGTGTTAACGGCTTGCTACCCATGGCCGGGCTTGTCGCGCGAAAAGCGGACAAGCTGCCTTTTCAGTATGTCCGAAAAGGCATATCCTGCAGGTCGTGAAGCAGGAGAGGCGTGATGCTGAACGATCTGATCCCCAATTTCGACGACGAGATCGCCGAAATGCACGCTCTTGCGCCCTCGGGTTGGATCATGGGGTTCAACCTGACCTACAAGGGCCCCGAACATCTGCACAACGCCTATCCGGATGCCTGGCGATCCATCTACGAGGACCGGAACTACTTCTTCGGCGATCCTATCGCGATGTGGACGATGACCCATGACGGCGCCGCCCGCTGGTCCGAGGTGCTCATCCCCGACCTGCGCGGGGTCATGCAGGCGGCACGGCGGTTCCGCCTGAACTATGGCGTGGCGATATCACGCAAGGTGGCAGGCAAGCGGTCATTCCTGACGCTGTCCCACCCCGACCGCGAATTTTCCGATGACGAGATCGCGCGCTGCCGCGCCAAGTTCAACCTGTGGACCGACCTGGTCCTGAACCGCGCCGCCCTGACACCCGCCGAACTGGACGTGCTGCGCTGCTTCCGCGACGGCCTGGGCCAGATCGAGACCGCGACGCAGCTGTCCATCGCCGAATCCACCGTCAAGCAGCGGGCGATCAAGGCCTGCGGCAAGCTGGGTGCGAAAAGCCGCACCCAGGCCGTGGCCATCGCGGTCGCCCGCAACTATCTGTGACCGCTACTGGATCGCGCGGATCGCCGGATAGGCGGCGCGATAGGCCCGATGCGCCGCGGCGAATGCGTCGCGCAGACCGGCATCCGGTGCGATCTCGGCGGTGACGCGGGGCGCGGTCATCACCTGCTCGACCGTTCCGGCCTCGGCGGCCACCATGCCAAGCCGTGCGGCGCCCAGGGCCGCGCCAAAGTCGCCGTCCTCGGGCAGGGTCAGGGTCACGTCCAGCGCGGTCGCGATCACCTCCAGCCAATAGCGTGACCGCGCCCCGCCGCCGATGGCCATCAGCCGCGTCGGACGCGCGCCTGTCGATTGCAGCGCGACAAGGCTGTCGGCCAGCCCGAAGGCCACCCCCTCCAGCACGGCGCGGGTCAGGTCGTTGCGGTCGGTCGCGGCCGCCAGCCCGGTCAGGCTGCCGCGGATCGCGGGGTCGTTATGCGGCGTGCGTTCCCCAGACAGATAGGGCAGGAAGCGCACCGGCCCCGGCGCGCGCAGCGGTCCAAGGTCGGCGGTCAGCTGGGCGGGCGTGGCCCCCGTGACGCGGCCCAGCCAGTTCAGGCTGTCGGTCGCGGCCAGCATCACGCCCATCTGGTACCAGCGCCCCGGCACCGCGTGGCAGAAGCTGTGCAGCGCCGTGTCAGGCGCGGGGGCATAGCCGTCGCGCGCCGCCAGCAGCACCCCCGATGTGCCAAGCGACACGAAGCCCGCCCCTTCGGCCATGGCGCCGATCCCGCAGGCGGCGGCGGCATTGTCCCCCGCACCCCCGGCGACCGTCACTGGCCCGGACAGGCCCCATTCGGAGGCCAGATCGGCACGCAGCCGACCGGCGGGGGCGGACCCCTCGACCAGGCGGGGCATCTGCGCGCGGGTCATTCCGGTCGCGGCCAGCAGGTCGTCCGACCAGTCGCGCGCCCCGGTGTCCAGCCACGACGTCCCCGATGCGTCGGACAGATCGCCAACCGCCTCTCCGGTCAGCCACAGGTTCAGATAGGCAGCCGGCAGCAGCACCCGCGCGGCTTGGGCGAACAGGTCCGGCTCATGCGCGGCCATCCAGGCCAGCTTGGGCGCGGTAAAGCCGGGGAAGACGATGTTGCCGGTCAGCGCGCGAAACCGCGGATCGGCGTCCAGCGCGTCGGCCTCGACATGGCTGCGCGTATCGTTCCACAAGATCGCGGGGCGCAGCACGCGGTCCTGCGCATCCAGCACGCAGGCGCCGTGCATGTGCCCCGCGACGCCGATGCCGCGAAGGGACGCGAATTGGGGATGCGCCGCGCGCAGATCGGCCACCGCACCCTGCAGCGCCGTGATCCAGTCGGCAGGGTCCTGTTCGGACCAGCCGGGATGGGGATGGGCCACGTCGTAATGGCGCTCGGTCGAGCCGATCGGCTGTCCCGCATCATTCACCAGCAGCGCGCGCAGTCCTGACGTGCCCAGATCGATCCCCAGAAAGCTCATCCCGCATCCTCCGTGTTGTCCCGCCAGACCTTCAACACGAAAACCGAAATGTCCAGCCGCCGCCTTGCACCCGCGCCCGCTTCGGACAAGGGTCGGGGGGAAACGAACGGAGCGTGCCATGACCCCCCGCATCATCGACCGCGACAGCGCCCGCGGGCTGGACTGGCCCGGCGCCATCGACGCGCTGCGCCAGGGGCATCTGGCAGCCGCCGCCGAGGTCCGCGACCTGTTCCTGGGGCCCGGGTCGGGCAGCCTGCTGACGCGGGCGGCCTGGCTGCCCGGCCGGGGCTTCGGCGTCAAGGCAGTGATGGTGTTTGGCGAGAACCCGGCCCGCGGCCTGCCGTCGGTGCAGGGGGCGATGCTGGTCTTTGACCCCGAAACCGGCGTGCTGACCGCTGTGATCGATGCGCCGCTGGTCACCCAATACAAGACCTGCGCCGATTCCGTGCTGGGCGCGCAGATTTTGGCCCGGCCGGACAGCCACCGGTTGCTGGTCGTCGGGGCGGGGGTGCTGGCCGGGGGGCTGGTCGCGGCCTATCGCGCAGGCATGCCGCATCTGGATCAGGTGCAGGTCTGGGCGCGCCGTCCCGAACAGGCGCGGGCGCTGGCCGAACGCCTGGCGGCAGAGGGTCACGCGGTCACGCCGGTCACCGATCTGGCCGCGGCGGTGGCCCAAGCCGACATCGTGTCCACCGCGACCATGGCGCGCGAACCGGTCCTGCGCGGGGAATGGGTGCGCCCGGGCACCCATGTCGACCTGATCGGCGCCTTTCGCGCCGAGATGCGCGAGGCCGACGACGCGCTGATGACCCGCGCCCGCATCTTTGTCGACAGCCGTGCCACCACCATCGCCCATATCGGCGAACTGGCGATCCCGATCGCCGCGGGCGTTCTGACGCCCGACGACGTCCTGGGCGATCTGTACGACCTGGTGCCCGGCCGGTGCGGGCGCACGGGCGCGGACCAGATCACGGTCTTCAAGAACGGCGGCGGCGCGCATCTGGACACGATGATCGCCGCGTGGATCGCCGCCGCGGCCTAGGGCAGGGCGGGCATCACGCGCCCGGTGCAGGGCCCGAACCCCACGCGATAGCCCGCCCCCTGCGCGTGGGCGAACAGACCCACCTCGTCCCTGTCCTGCAGGAAGGTCCGTGGCTGGCCGTTCACGATTACGGGCTGCTGCCCGTTCCGCGTCATCTCCAGCAGGGCGCCGGTCTGATCAGGGGTGGGACCAGAGATCGTGCCCGATCCCAGCAGGTCGCCCACGTGCATCGGGCAACCCGAACTGGCGTGATGGGCCAGCGCCTGCGCCTGCGACCAGTGCATCACGGCATAGTTCACGCGTGCCATGACCTGCCCGTTCAGCGTCCAGCCCATCGCCAGGTCATGAAAGCCCGGGCGGCTGTCGCGCAGATGGGGCATGGGGTCCACCGTCCGGGCGGCACCGGCGCGGCGGAACGGCTCCAACGCGGCGCGGGTCACGATCCACGGGCTGATCGTGGTGGCGAAGGCCTTGCCCTGAAACGGCCCGAGGGGCTGATATTCCCACGCCTGGATATCGCGCGCCGACCAGTCGTTCAGCAGGACATGGCCAAAGATCATGTCCTCGGCCTGATCGACGGTGATGCGGGTGCCAAGGCCAGTGGCCGCCCCCACGATGGCGCCCAGTTCCAGTTCCAGGTCCAGTCGGCGGCTGGCGGTCCATTCCGGACCGGCGGGGCCGGCGACCTGACCCATCGGACGATGCACCGGCGTTCCCGACACCACAACCGACGAGGCCCGGCCGTTATAGCCGATGGGCATGTGGTCCCATTGCGGCGGCAGGGCGTTGTCCGGCCCCCGGAACAGGCACCCCACGTTGAACGCGTGGTGGCGCGAGGCATAGAAATCGGTGAACCCCTCGACCCGGATCGGCAGGTGCAACCGCGCGCCTGCCATCGCCACCAGCGGCAGGTCACGGGGACCCTCGGGGGACAGCAGCGCCGTCAGCCGTGCCCGAGCCGCCGCCCACGCGTCCGGACCGCGGGCGATGAAGTCGTTCATCCGCGGCGCGGCAAAGGTGCCGCCCGCATCCAGCAGTCCATGCGCCTCGCACGCGGCCAGATCCAGGATGCGGTCGCCGATGGCCACCCCGCAGCGCGGGCCGCGGTCGTCCGAAAACACGCCATAGGGCAGGTTGTTCAGCGGGAAATCGCAATCAGGCCGGTTGGCGGACAACACCTGCGACGGCATCAGGCCGGGTTCGGCACCGATCATTTCACCCCCGGCGTGCCGTCGAACTTCTTCTCCAGCCGGTTCCAGACATCGATGTATTCCGGCTGCATCGGCGCCTTGTGCGCGGCGTATTCGGTCAGATGCTGGGGAAAGCGCGTCTCGAACATGAAGGACATCGTCTCGGCCAGCTTGTGCGGCACCAGATCGCCCGTCGTCGCCTTGTCAAAGGCCTCGCGGTCGGGGCCGTGGGGCAGCATGCAGTTGTGCAGGCTGATCCCGCCAGGGGCGAACCCCTGAGGCTTGGCGTCATAGATGCCGTGGATGTTGCCCATCAGCTCGGACATGATGTTCTTGTGGTACCAGGGCGGGCGGAACGAATGCTCGGCCACCATCCAGCGGTCGCGGAACAGCACGAAGTCGATGTTCGCCGTCCCGTCCTGTCCGGACGGCGCGGTCAGCACGGTGAAGATCGACGGGTCGGGATGATCGAACAGGATCGCGCCGACCGGCGAATAGGTCCGCAGATCATACTTGTAGGCGCAATAGTTGCCGTGCCACGCGACCACGTCCAGCGGGCTGTGGTCGATCCATGTCTCATGGAACTGGCCGCACCACTTGATGACCACGCGGGACCGGGCGTCCCGATCCTCGAAGGCCGCGACGGGGGTCTTGAAGTCGCGCGGATTGGCCAGACAGTTCGCGCCGATGGGGCCGCGGTCGGGCAGGTCGAACTTCTGACCATAATTCTCGCAGACGAAGCCCCGGGCGGGGCCTTCCAGCACTTCGACCCGATAGACCAGGCCGCGGGGAAGGATCGCGATCTCCTGCGGCTGGACGTCGATGATGCCCAGTTCGGTACAGAACCGCAGCCGGCCCTGCTGCGGCACCACCAGCAGTTCGCTGTCGGCGGAGAAGAAGTATTCGTCCCGCATCGACGCGGTGACCAGATAGACATGGGTCGCCATGCCGACCTGGATGTTCACATCGCCCGCGGTCGTCATGGTGCGCATGCCAGTCAGCCAGGTCAGGTCGCCCTGGGGGACCGGGATCGGGTCCCACCGGTACTGGCCCAGGCTGGTCACCCCCGGCAGGACATGCGGCGCGGTCTTCCAATAGGGAAGATCAATCTCCGCGAACCGCCCTGTGTGATGCACCGACGGGCGGATGCGATAGCACCAGGTCCGCTCGTTCTGGCCGCGCGGCGCGGTAAAGGCGGTTCCCGACAGCTGTTCTGCATAGAGGCCATAATTGCAGCGCTGTGGACTGTTCTGGCCTTGGGGCAAGGCATCGGGCAGGGCCTCGGTCTCGAAGTCGTTGCCAAAGCCGGGCAGGTATCCCGGATGGGCACCCGGACCCGCCGGGGCACGGGTCATTCCCGAGGTCTGAACGCTGTCGGTCATCGCGGCACCCAATTTCATTGCATCTGCAACGAATATATCCGGCGGTGCCGCGATCCGTCAAGCGACGCGGCCTTGCACCCGCAGCGAGGTCCGTGAATGCTGATGCATAGGGAACCGGAAGCCGACATGCCCGACATGCGCATCGCCAAGCTGGGTCCGGGCGACCTGTCCGCCTTCAAGGCGATCCGGCTGGAGTCGTTGCGCCTGGCGCCCACCGCCTTTGCCAATACCGAGGCCGACTGGTCCGGGCTGACCGATGACGAATGGATCAGCCGGATGACGCATCCCGTCTTTGCCGCCTTCCTGGGGCAGGACCCTGTCGGGATCATGGGCCTGCTGCCGCAGCGGGGCGAACGGCGATCGCATCGGGCGACGCTGATCATGGCCTATCTGCGCCAGGACCTGCGGGGAACGGGGGCAGCGGATGCGCTGCTGCGCGCCGTCATGGATTTCGCGACCGCCACGGGGCTGCGACAGATCGAGCTGGCGGTGAACCACCACAACACGGCCGCCATCCAGTTCTATCTGCGCCATGGCTTTGTCCAGACCGGCCGGATCCCTGCCGCGCTGATCGATGCGGGACAGGAGGTGGACGAGCTGCTGATGGTCAAGCGTCTGTCCTGACCGGACGGGCCGCATCCAAGAAGGAAATAACCATGATTATGTAGCAAATAAACTGGTCATTGCTCATGGTTCGTTGAACATCCGAAAGTCTTCAGACCCATTCTACGGGCCGCGATTATCCTTATGCGTGGGTCCAAGCAGAATACGAGCAGCCTGTTCCACCTTCGCATCGATCATCCGCTCTATGTGCTCCTGTCGAGTTGCCTCCGAATGACGTCGCCACTCGCCGTGCATCGATAGTCCCCCTGCTCGATCCGTCGGTTGCCGTGCGGAAGTGGACTGGATGACATCTTTTCATTTGTTGCTACGTAGGAAGATGTCCGTGCCACGCCAATTGAGGACATCACAAACCTCAAAGTCGTTTGCATTGACGCATGCCGTAGTGGCTTAAAGAACATAAATAGAACATTCTTGTCGTCGTCACTCAATGCGACGAAGCCTCCACCACCGATCATTGTCACGATGCAAAGCGAGCGCGAGGAGTACATCCGTCGATCTTTCGCACGGAAAAATAAGATAATTCTTTGACAGATAAGAATTAAAAGCCACCCAAACCATTTACGCGGTCTTCTCGCACGCCCTGCCAGAACAAGTGATTGTTTGGTGACCGCCCGTTTCTTTTACTTGCAGATGTCGCAGAACCGTCAGTTCAGGTTTAGGGAACCCGTTACGATTTAATGATGCTTTTGAAAGGAGACTGGCCATGTGTGCGACTGCCCAAGTCCCCATTCCATTCCCGCTCGACTTCGACATCGAAGATGACCCTTGTCTGGTCTGCCAAGGGACGCTGAGCGCAGACTGGATCTGCACGAGATGCCACGCCGACCATTTCGAGGGTGTAATGCCGCTGATCGGCTACGGATCGCCCCGGAAGGCCATGATCGGCTCGGCGAACCATGCAAATGCCGCTGGCATTTCCGCGGTGGGCTGAGCGAAGCGACGGACCGGAGTTCGCCGCCTCCTTCCATATCCATCCTGACCCACAGTGCTTTTGGTCCATCATCGAGATGCTGACCCAATTGCTTGGCAGGTGCCCTGCATGCGGGAAAAACACTGCACGCAAAATGCCGTCCAAGGACAGGAACGAAATTCTTACGGATGCCTTGATGTCGAGCATCACGAGGTCATTCAGAATGAACGATACTCCTCCCTATACCCTTGGTCGCTGACGACGATCCTCTAATCCGCATGGCCCCCTGCAACATTCTCTCGGATGCCGGCACCGATGCCATGAGGCAGCCACGGGCGGAATGACCCCCGGGCCCGGCGATCTGCCGCCCGGCGCAGAGTTCATCAGCAAGCGTTCAGCGCCGACGTCGTGCATGATTATCTCAGGAATATCCTGCCGAACGGCAAGCAGTCCGAGCAGCTTCCGACGGCTGTCCATTCCAGATAAGCCGTATTGAAATCTTTGCTCAGAACATCGTGTCTGAGAGCGATCAGGCGGGCAGCGGTGCATCCAGTGCGTATCTGACCCCGGTCGGCTTAAAGCTGAGGGTCGCCGTGCCGCCGAGATCGGCGGGTGTCAGGCTCTCGACGATCGAGCTGCCGAAGCCCCGCCGCTTGGGCTCGCTGACGGGCGGACCGCCCTGCTTGATCCATTCGAACAGGAACCGGTCGGCGTCGTCACTCGAGATCTGCCATCGGATCGTCACCGACCCGGCATCGGCACTGAGCGCCCCGATGCGGCCCATGGCCTTGTCGCGGGCATCATCCAGATCCGTCACGCCGCGCAGCGAGTGCTTGAAGACCGCCTGCGCCGTGGCGAGGGAGTTCTTCACGCGATGCGCCATCTCGCGCGACACCATCCGCCGATGCTCCTCGGCCTCCTTGCGTTCGGTGATGTTCTGCGAGATGCCGACCATGGTGATCTGCGGATCATCCGGCGCGGTGGTGATATGCCCCTTGATCTCAACCCACCGGATGCTTCCGTCCGGCGCCGTGACGCGATATTCTACCTAGAGTCCGGACCTGTCGCGGATTGCCGTCCCACTTTGGAAGGCCGTCAGGGACAATCACAGATCCAAGCTCATCCATCCCGAACTATTCCAGAGAATTGCGGCTGTAGTTTAGCAGACACTGCCGGGACAGGGTGGCCCGGTTGTTCGTCACGTCGAACGTCGCCATACCAGCCGCCCCGAGCACGAAACGCAGGCGCGCCTCGGTCATGACCATGTCCTGCATCCGCTTGACGATCTCTACCTCCAGTTCGCCATGCTCGAAAGCCAGTTCCGCCAAGCGGTTCGGCTCCGGCGAGATGTCGAACTGAGACGCGAAGAAGTGCGTCAGCTGTCCCGGCGCATCGAACACCGGGGAGACGAGCGACCGGTTCCAGAACGAGGTGCCGTCCTTGCAGTAGTTCAGCAGGTCGATCTCGATGCTCTGCCTGTCCTCGATCGCCTTTCGAACCTTCGCCACGTCGTCCAGATTGGTGCCGGGCCCTTGCAGGAACCGGCAGTTCGTCCCGAGGATCTCCTCGCGGGCATATCCGGTCAGCTGCGTGAACGCCTGATTGCCATAGATGATCGGATTGTCCGCCCGTCCGGGGTCCGTCACCAGCATCGGCATGCGGGTCGCGGCAAAGGCCGCGGCGAACGGATTGTCCGTCGGGGGCAGTGGGAACCGCGAAGACCCGTCGCGGCGGAGTGCATCAGTCAAGTCAATCAGCTTCAAAGAAAATGTCTTCTGCCTCTTTAGCGATCATGTGGAGAAGTTTGCACCTGTCCTTGCGTTTGTTAAGCTATATTAGCAGCATAAAGAGTCACACGGGCCTGCCCTGCTCAGCAAGCGTCCTGACCCGGCGGCGACAGGCCGCGTGATATTGATCAAAACCTTCCAAAGCCGGAAACATCCTCCCCAATGCGGGTTGGGCGATGGAGGAGTGGCAAGGACGGTGACTATGGGATCCAAGAAACCACGCGCCCTTGCGCATGTCCTACCATTCACGGAAGCCTATCATGCGCCGCTGGAGACAGAGCCCCTGCGGAAGGACCAGGAGGATGCCCTCCATCAGGAACTCGTGGCCGCGGTGCGACGCGCGCTGGACGAAGGGTGGTGTCCCTGCCCATCGGACCCTCCCCAGTCCAAGCCCGGTGAAGCCGACGCACCGCAGTCCGTTGATCATGTCGGGGACCACGCTGCCCTGACCGAGATCCCTCCGCACTTGATCGTTTTGGCTCTTCGTGTGGACAGGGCGCTCAAGGCTGCCGCAGAAAGACGAACCTCTGCAGGATCGAGATAATCACTGCCCTCAATAGCTCCATCTGTCCTGATTGCACCAGGAGGCACCTTGCTTGTGCGAGATCACAGAGGTGCCTTTGGGACCGTATGCTTGCCGTCCCACTCCGCCAGGCGCGTACCAAGGTGGATGACGTATCTGGCGACAGCACTGTGGACATCATCAGAGGAAAGGTGAGCGTCAGATGCTGCATAGATGGCCATGCCGTTCCGGTACTCGGCCGCTGACGTAATCTCGGCGGCTCCACCATATAGGTCGAAATATCCCAGTATCGCATCGAGCTGCGTCTCGGGCACCTCGCTGCCAGGAACTGGTCGCGCAGTTCGCGATCGATTATTGCCGGTACGGGAGGGAGCGCGCTGCACCTCCCTGCTCCAAAACATGTTGCTTTCTCATCTGCGGTATCCCCTGTGACTGCGATGGCAGATAGTCATGCGCGCCGCCGTAGGACCAATATATCTACGGCTATGTGATCGGGCTTGATGCCTGGTAGCAGCGGACGTGGTCCCGGCCAAGTCAGACCCGTCGCACGCTTTGTCAGAAGAAAAATTCATGTCAGCAGAAAAACGGGCGCCGGTGAGGCGCCCGCTGACTGTTCATATTGGCTCGTGATGCCGCAGTATGGGTCTGCGATATGCCGAGACCTTACAGAATGCCTCGGTCTCGCGTCGGATCGGCGATCAGGGACGACGCTGCTGCCGCTCCGGTCTGCCCGGACGACGCGACGCGCAGGTTGTTCTGCACGTGCTTCACCCCTGAGGCACGCTCCGCGACATCCTCGGCATGACGCTTGGCGAGCCGCTCCGGAACGGTACCGGTCAGCGTGACCTCGCCGTCCTGAACCATCACCTCGATGTCCGAGGCGTCCAGTTGGCCGTCATCCATCAGACGCTCGCTGACGTCCTCCTTGATGCGCTCGTCCGACCGGATGTAACCCTTCGGGCCGGTGCCGCGATGCTTGTCCATATCGCGACGGCGGCTGGCCTCCTGGCCGCCAAACCACGAGGCCACCTCGTCGCCTGCGCGATCCAGGAACCCGCGTTCGTCGTTGCGGTCGGCATAGCCGCGCCCGTAGGAGCGGTTGTCACGCCCGTAGCCGCTGTTCGAGCCGTAGGGATCAAAGGCACGATCGGCACGAAGATCGGGGCCCATGCTGCCGCGACGACCCGGCCATCATTCGAGCGGCCATAGCCGCCGCCCTGGCCATAGCCACGGTCGTAGGATGCGGAGCGATCATAGACATCGTAGCGATCACGGTATTGGTCGCGATTGTCGCGCATCTCATCCATGTCGCGGCGACGTTCGGCCTGATCATCGCCGACCCAGGACTTGACCTCGTCCGCGGCCTTGTCGGTCCAGTCGCGATCGTTCCTGTTCATGTCGCGGTTGCCGTAGCCCTGGCCGGCACGTCCCATGCGATCACGGTCGTTATATTCGTTTGCCATAGCGTGTTCCTCCTCAAAACACGGGTGCCACGCGGCATCTCAAATGCGGGAGAAACGGCCGCTTCCGAAGGGGCGTTCCGGCAAATAAATGTTATCGGCAAGGCTTGGATCACCCGCTGTCTGTGACACCTCCTTCCTGAGACTTCGCCTTAGTTGACCGCCGTAGAAATCATGGATTAACGTTTACACGTCTAAAACAGGTTAGGCTCAAGACGGTTGGCCCGACCCCCGCCCTGCGGGCCCTTCCGTTGCATGCAACGGCCCATGACTGTGAAGGCGTCTGCAGGGTGCAGAAGCCAATGCAAGGGGCATGACATGGAACCGCGAATTTCCGTCATCACACTGGGCGTGAGCAATCTTGAACATTCACTATCGTTTTATCGCGATGGGCTTGGGCTGCCGACCAAAGGCATCATCGGCCAGGCCGCATCCTCGCTTGTCGTCCGGCCCTCATATGAGATTGCAGAAGTAGAGCAGCGCTACCCGGGGGTCACACCATCAGAGCCTCCAGCGCATCCGGCCTTCCCAGTGCCATCGGCGCGCGCCATCGGGCAAGGTCACCATCCGGTCCCTCGAATCTGGTGAACGGAACCCATCCCTCCGCCGTATGAATGCGGACGTCGCCTCCGGCTGCCAGTACGAGGGCAGCACCTCCAGCCACATCCCAGAGGTTTTGAGCGCCAAGCTGCGTGCCGGCGAGGAGGCCAGCGGCGACAAACGCGCATTCGATCGCAGCCGACCCTGTCAGCCGTGTATCGAAGGGTTCCGCCGTCCCGCCTTGCGGCGTGCCAACAAGGCTTCGACGGACCTGCGCTTGATCTGGCCGCACGAATTCAGCACCATCGAAATTTAGGGAGCCGCCGACATGAGCGGAGTAGACACCGGGGCGCAGCACATGGGTGGCTGAACACCACAGCGCGCCGGCAACCGGACGGCTACGGTAGAGCACGCCAATGGAGGCTGCGAACATCGGCAGTCCGGATCGCGCATCCACCCGGGCTCCCCCTTGTAGCTGACCTGCATCGCCTTCCCCAAGGCGAACTGGATATCGGCCCCGGCGAGGGCGGCCAATTTCGCAGCAAGGCTTTCGATGCGTTGCAGTTCGTCGATCGGTGGGTTCTCCATGGTCATTGTTGAGCGCTCCGTTTGGCTTCAAGATCAAGATCTGCGGGATCCACCTTACGGACCTCTACATGGTCCCGAAACACGTCGACATCCATGGCAGCACCGGTGCCGCGCCCGCGACGGGTCACGTTGAGGGCACCTGCTGCGGTGGCCAGCCGCAGCGCGTCGCTGACGCTGAGACCCTGCGTGCGTGCGACGGCCAGTCCACCCGTCATGGAATCCCCGGCGCCTGTGTGATCCCGTGGCGTCACGTTCGGTGGCGTCGCCAGCCAGAACTTTCCATCAAATCTGGCAAGAGTTCCGCGAGCGGCACAGGAGACGACGATATCGCGCGCCCGATCGACAAGCCGGTCCATCCTGGCGGCGATGGCCGACCAAGAACCATCGGTCGCATAGCCGTCCGCCACCATCTCCTCATGACTGATCTTCAAGACCCCTATTCCCTGGTCGATCGCCTTGAGAGGCGCACCTGCCACATCAGCGATGATCTCCACACCGTTCGCTGCGAGATCGCGCACTACAGTTCCATAGAGTGCAGGGTCAAAGACTTCGCCGTCCCGCAGGCCGGTCAGGGCGACAGTACCGCGGCGCATCCCCTCCGTCAGGAGCGCGTCCAGCAGATCATCCACCTCATGCCTGTCTAGCCTTGCCGGCCGCATCTCAGCGATTTGCGCCCGTTCGCCGCCACGTCGATCATGGACGTAGGCACCGTTCGACCCGGCAACGTCCACCGATCGCACGGCGATGCCCTCGTCACGCAACATGACCGCCGCTGCTCGCCCGATCTTTCCGCCGAATGGTCCGACGAGGGTGACGCGGGCACCAAGGGACGCCGCCATTCGCGCGACCCAAACGCCCTGTCCTCCTGCCCGGRCAACGATATCGTCGGAGCCGTCTTCCGGGGAGGCTTCGATCGCAACCGTGATCTACGACCACGGCGCAAACACGCACAGACTGCTGCTGGAAGCGTGTTCCAATGTCCTATCATCATCTGACAATCTCGTGTTTTTCATTAGCCTGCCCAATAGTTGACTTTATCGCTTCCGAGAAACGAAAGGACAGCCCGTTAGGATCCTCATGTTAGTTATTTTCAAAAATTGTTACATGAAAGATTAACTTTTTTCGAGGGAAACGGTGATTGCAGATGAAGTTCGTTAACGTGCATCCATAGGCGACAATAATTTGCGGCAATACTTATTCAGAATTTAATCAGTTTATAGATTGGCATATTAGTCGCACGGGACTAATATGCCTCCACCCGAACTGAGTAAGTCTTTCCCATTCGGTCAGGCGGTTCCAGTCTTGCCCGAGATGGGACCGCTGTCAGGAAACCTCATCTTGTTAACGGTACAAATGCAAGTGCGAGCATTATCTGAAGGATAATCGCTTGTCGGCCAAGTTCGCTGCGAACGATCGGCAACCATAATTTCTGAAGAAGTGTATACCATATCTAATCTGCCATACGAACCAGTACCTCTCTGTTACATGCGCATACAGACTGCGCGTTCGTTGATGACATAACCGCACCAGCCCAGCACACCCACTCGTCTTCGGCGTCATCCAAAAGTCGGAGCGCCTCCTTTTCAAGCTCGCACAAATGCGATGATCCGCGCAGTCTTAATGGCGCGGCGCAAAAATTTGCCAGTGGGTCATGCCCGGTGAAATTTCTGGTAATAAACCGTTAACCTACACCACATAACGTTCCCGAACAAAGAGCAACGGTAATGGGACGGGATCTGGAATGGCGACAATCAGAGGGTCGAGTGCTGACGATACGATGCGGGGCACGACACAATCAGACACAGTCTGGGGTCTTGAAGGGTTGGACACCTTCCACTGGCAGGCCGGAATGGGCAACGACACGTATCACGGCGGTACCGGAGTGGAGCGGTACGATGCCAATCCCTATACGCCCGGCAACCCCGGTGGTGACAAGCTGATCCTGGAGGGCTCCGTCGGCGCACGCATCGATATGCGTTCGACAGATAGTGGCAGCGTTCAGATCGGCAGCGAGCGCCTGGACTTCACTGGCATCGAGCGCATCTACGGCACCTCGGGTAACGATGTTGTCTATGCAACAAACGCCCCTGTGAACACCTCCGGTAGCGGAATATCCGCCCACGGTCTGTCGATCTTCACCGGTGCTGGAAATGACCGTATCTCAGGATCGCAGTTTGACGACGTTATTGATGGGGGTTCAGGCAATGATACCATCAGCGGCGATGGCGGAAACGATTTTATCCACTCTAATACCGGCAATGATCTGATTTACGGCGGCGCCGGTGACGAAAACATCCGATGGGGAAACGGTGATGCCAACCACAACCCCGGTAATGATACGATCGACGGCGGCTCGGGAAACGACCTGATCAACATCTGGATCAAACGCGGCGACATCTATTCCAACAATGACACTGTAGGTATCGAGGGTGTCAGCGTAACGATTGATCGTGTCCTGTCTGACGGAGCGTTTTCAGGCAATGCGAGCACCGGTATCGGCGGCACCGCGGCACTTCGCTTCGACAACTTCGAACTTGGCTGGACGCATGCAGGCAACGACGTCATCGACGCGTCACGCGCTGTGATCTCGAGTTCGGGAAACGGCATCAACTTCAATACAAGGTGGGGTCACGACCGTCTGATGGGCAGCAGCGGTCGTGATACGCTGGACGGATCCATGGGGCGTGACACGGTTCAGGGCGGCAATGGCAATGACCGTATCTGGATCGGTGACGGAAACAGGGGTGACGGCGCTCGAGACGTCCTGATGTTTCGGTCAGGCGACGATGCGGATGTCGTCTATGGATTCGAGAGCAGCCGGGATGCCCTGGACCTCGGCGGGAGAAGTTACAGCGCCACAGAGGTCCGTGAAGGAACGCTCCTGAACTTAGGTGGTGGTGATTCAGTTCTTTTGAACGGGGTCTTCGACTTTATCTGAGGTAGTTTGGAACCTGTTCCGCACATTCGTTTACCACGACGGCGCATCCATATGCCTGTGGTACGGCATCTGGACCAGCAGGAAATCTCGCGGTGATTGCCCGGACGCTTTGACTCCTGTTATCTTTCGGCCATGGTTCCTCCGCGCCTTACGCGCGAAGGAGGATTACGTTTGAGTGAAGAAACTTGCTGCGGTTACGATGGCGCCCCGGAACATCTTGAACAATCAAACTGCACTTTAATTTTTCATCTGAACTGGCCGGGTCAAACCACCCGACCAGTTCTTACTCATGCTTCATCTTCCTGAAACGCCTCTTCGCGCTTCTTGCGAACGCTCGGAACGATCATCAACGCCAGCAGCAAGACGGTGGCTGCCAACATGGTCAAGCTGATCGGCCGCTCGATGAAGATACTTGCGTCGCCTTGGGTGATCAGCATCGTCCGGCGCAGGTTCGCCTCCAGCAGCGGTCCCAGCACGAAGCCTAACAGCAAGGGCCCTGGCTCGCAGCGCGCCTTTCGAAACGCATAGCCGAACAGACCGAAGCCAGCAGCCAAGAGCACGTCGAAGATGCGGTTGTTCATCGAATAGACGCCGACGCAGCAGAACAGAAGGATCGCGGGATAAAGCAAGCGGTAGGGCACCGTCAGGAGCCTGACCCAAAGCCCGATCAGCGGCAGGTTGATGACCACAAGCAAGGCATTGCCGATCCACATCGACGCCACCAGACCCCAGAAGATCTCTGGCTGGGTGGTTAGCACGGTCGGGCCGGGCGTGATCCCGTGGATCATGAAGGCCGACAGCATCATCGCCATCATGTTGTTGGACGGGATGCCCAGGGTCAGCAGCGGAATGAATGATGACTGTGCTGCGGCATTGTTTGCCGCCTCAGGCGAGGCCACGCCTTCGACCATGCCGGTGCCGAATTTCTCCGGCGTTTTGGAGACCTTCTTCTCCAGCGAATAGGCGCTGAACGAGGCAAGAGTTGCCCCGCCCCCCGGCAGAATGCCAAGAAAGGTGCCGATGCCGGTGCCGCGAAGCACCGCAGGCCAGGCCCGGCGGAAATCTTCGCGCGTGGGCCACAGTCGGGTTAGGGGTGCAACCGTAACTCCGGCTGATCCGGTGCGTTCCAGATTGGCGATGATTTCGGAGAAACCGAACAGGCCGATGGCGATCACCGTGAACTCTACCCCGTCGAACAATTGCAGGGATCCGAAGGTCAGACGTTCGGCGCCGGTGGCCTGATCGGTCCCGACCATGCCCAGCAGCAGGCCGACAAGGATCATTCCGATGGCCTTCAGGACCGGGCCGCTGGCCAGGATCGTCGCCGCCAGAAGGCCGAAGACCATTAGCGCCACATACTCCGCCGGCCCAAAGTTGAGAGCGAACCCGGCCAGCATGGGGCCAGCGATGGCGATCGCGAAAGTGGCGACGGTTCCAGCGAAGAATGACCCGAGTGCGGCAACGGCCAAGGCGGACCCCGCCCTGCCCTGTCGCGCCATCTGGTAGCCGTCCAAGGTAGTGACGACGGCGGATGCCTCGCCTGGCAGGTTCACAAGAATGGCCGTGGTCGATCCGCCATACTGCGCACCGTAATAGATGCCGGCCAGCATGATGATCCCCGCCAATGGCGGCAGGAAGAACGTGATCGGCAGCAGCACCGCGATGGTAGCCGTGGGCCCGATGCCGGGCAGAACCCCGATCAGCGTGCCCAGCAGCGCCCCGATCAGGCAAAAGCCCAGATTGGCAGGCGTCATCGCCTCGCCAAAGCCGAGCATCAGAAGGTCCAAGATTTCCATAATCTCTCTCCCCGGCCTAGACCGGCCACAAGCGCATCTGGACACCCAGGCCATAGATGAAGACGAGCGCACCAAAGAGCGTGAGACCCGCCGCCAGCAGCAGGGTCGTGCGCCACCGACCACCCGGATCGGCCAAAGATCCCACGATGATCAGCCATCCGGATGCCAGAACAAACCCCAACCATTCGGCAAGATAAGCAAAGCCTACGATCGCCAGCGTGATGACCAGCAACGGGCGCAGGCGAATGGCCTCGATGGGCTCCGCCCCGCGTCGCAAGGCGGCGAAACCGGTGATGCCACCCAGAACCAGCAGCCCGATGCAGACGGCACGGGGCAGAAACCCCGGTCCCATCTGCGCCAGCGTGCCTTGGTCCAGATCACGCGCCAACCACAAGCCGAGCGCGCCGAAGCCGATGAACAGACCTGCCGTAAGAACATCTGGCAGATCGGCGCCCTTTCCGGCGCCGCCCGGCGCGGCCATCACTGTTCCTCGTCGATCAGTGCGAAAATCTCGCGGAAGCGTTCAAGCCGTGCGGGCATTGCTGCCTGCCATTCCGTTCCCGACTGAAACGACAGTGGAAGGGACTGCGTTTCTGCCTGGGCCTTGAACTCAGGGTTGGCCAGTGCCGCATCAACAGCCGCGGCCAGCCGGTCGCGGATCTCTTGGGGCACGTCGCAATGCGCCGCCAAGCCGCGCTCGGACGACATGATCACGTCGTATCCCTGCTCGGACGCAGTGGGCAGATCAGGCGCCAGGACCGAGCGCTCCTCGGCGAACTGCGCAAGCGCGCGCATGGCATCCTTGTCGGCGGTCGCATACTCGCCGACATTCAGCCCGATGGCGGCGATGTGGCCACCCAGCAATGCGGTCTTGGCTTCATTCGCGCCGCCGAACGGCACTGCAGTCAGATCGATGTCAGCAGCCTGCTCCAACTGCAGCAGAGCCATATGCTCGTCCGTTCCGACGCCCGTGGTTCCAATCGAGACCGCACCGGGATTGGCCTTTGCATAGGCGACCAGATCGTCAAGCGTCTGATAGTCGGAACCCGCTGGAACGATGAAGGTGCCCGGGTCTTCGACAATGCGCGCGATGGGGCACAGGTCTGCGGGATCGAAACGGGGTTCGCGATTGATCTGCATGGTCAGAAAGCCGGGCGTGTTCAACGACGACACGGTGTAACCGTCCGGCCGGGCCTGCGACAGCGCCGTGTAGGTGATCTCACCTGCCGCACCAGGCCGGTTCAGGACAGGAAACTGGGTTTCCAGCTCGGTCTCCAGATAGGGCGCGAGCGTGCGCAACATGATATCAGTGCCGCCACCCGGAGCAAAGGCCACGATCATCTCGATGGGGCGGTCGGTAGGCCATTCGGCATGGGCCATGCCGGCCGCCGACGCAAACAGGGCTGCCGCAAGGGGCAGGGTCTTGGTGATGGACATTGGTTTCCTCCCTAAGTCCTCGTTCTGGTCGTCAAACGCCTTCTGCGATCTGACAACCCAATCTCTTCAACGCCGCATCAACCCAGGACCGGTCGTTGGTGCCCGCCTCGATGGCCGCCATCTGGCGTGTCTCGGCATCCTGCTTGGCGTTCGTTGCGGCATAGACCGTCTCGACCTCGTCATAGGGCACGACCAACACACCATCACCGTCGCCGAGAACCAGATCGCCGGCATGGATCACCATCCCCTCGATCGCGATCGGCACGTTTATCTCTCCCGGACCGTCCTTGTAGGGACCACGATGGGTCACACCGGCGGCAAAGACCGGCAGGTTCACCTGCCGGATGGCGTCCGCGTCCCGGATCGCGCCGTTCAGAACAAAGCCTGCGACGCCGCGTTTTATGGCGTAGGCCAGCATCAGCTCGCCCATCAACGAATTGGTCAGATCGCCACCAGCATCCACCACGATCACATCGCCCGGTTGCGCCATGTCGATGGCCTTGTGCAGCATCAGGTTATCGCCAGGCCGCGCTTTAACCGTCACCGCGGGGCCCGCCATCTGTCCGTCACGGTGCATCCGTGTCAGGCGCGATCCTGCTGCGGTCATGCGGCTCATGCTGTCGCTGACATTGGCCACTGGCAACTTGAGGAACCGCGCAACGACGTCGGCGGACACGGCACGCTCACGCGGCAGGATGCGAAATCCAAGGGTCATTAAATGCCTCCTCAGGCGCTGATCGATAGTTTGGCTCGGTTCACGATCCGGGTCTCGGATACCGTCCGACCTGCAAGGACGTCGACGATACCTTGGGCGGCCTCAAGACCGACCCGAAGGTTCGCGGCCGTTGTCACGCCGCCGATATGCGGACTGAGCACCAGGCGCGGCTCGGACCAGAAGGGATGATCGGCAGGCGGCGGCTCTTGCGCGAATGTATCCAGCCCTGCGCCGAAGATGCGCCCATCGCGTAAAGCATTCGCCAAAGCCGTCTCATCGATCAGGCCGCCACGGGCAGTGTTGATGATGATCGCATCAGGTTTCATCCGGGAAAGACGTTCTGCATTGACCAGGTCTTTCGTGGACGCGGTCAGGGGGCAGTGAAGGCTCAGGATGTCGCAATTGGCGAACAGGACGTCGAGGTCCTGTACCTGTTCCACCCCTTCCGCTGCAAAAATTTCGGCGGGTGTATAGGGATCATATGCGCTGACCGACAGACCGAGCCCCTTGGCAAAGCGGGCGGTCTGACGCGCGATGGCACCAAAAGCCACGAGGCCGAGAGCCGACCCAGCTAACTCACGTCCCTGAAAGCCAGGTTTGTCCCACCGGCCGTCTCTAAGGCCGCGATCCAGCGGGATGACCTTCTTGGCCACTGCGAACATAAGGGCAATCGTCTGCTCAGCGACCGAGACAGCATTGGCGCCTGCCGCATTCAGGACTGGAATACCGCGCCGGGCGGCTGCATCAGTATCGATGTTGTCGACGCCAGCACCATGCTTGGACACGACCTGCAATCGGGGCGCAGCTGCAAAAACTGGCTCATCCACGCGCCCCATTCGGGCGAGAATACCCACTGGATTGGCCGCGTGCACGATATCGATCAGCCCGTGACCGGTCGTATAGGCAGGCACATAGACAGGTTGGTATCCTGCAGCCGTCAGGACGTCGGCCGCGGCCGGGGCCAGGCTGGGCCCCGTAATCAAAATGGTCTGTGTCATGATCCTCCGTCCGCCCCATCGGGCGGCATCTCCTCAATCGGATCTTTAGCAACTGACAATCTGAATAAAAGCTGATAAAACTGTTCTTTATGTTAAGAAAGTCTTCATACCATGGATACGCGCCAGCTTCGAACCCTTGTTGCCATTGTGGAGCACGGCAGCTTTGCTCGAGCCGCTGAGCGCGTCTCACTGACACCGTCGGCCGTCAGTCAGCAGATCCAAGCCCTTGAATCCGAAGTCGGCGTCTCTCTGTTCAATCGGGAAAATCGACCTCCCACACTGACGGCGGCTGGCCAGCAGCTTCTGGAAGCAGCAGGCGAGATATTGCGGACCGCCGAAAACGCCATCGACGCCATTTCTGGGCGGCGGATCATCGGCACTTTTGCCGTCGGATCGGTGCGCACCAGCGCTATCGGCCTGCTCCCCCGCGCGGCAGCCCGTCTGGTTTCGAATCATCCAGGTCTCAAGATCAAGATCCGGGTCGGCTCTTCAGAGGAGCTGCTGCAGGATGTTGTGGCCGGTCGTCTTGATGTCGCCATCATTGCTGAAAACAGCGCATCTTCACGCGAGTTGGAATGGTCGCCGTTTCTGCGCGAACCGCTGTTCGTCATCGCGCCGCCTGGCACAGTGCCCTCCACTATTGCCGAGATCCTGACAGCGCATCCCTATATCCGCTTCCGCTCGAACGTGCCGCTGGCACGGCTGATCGAGGCAGAACTAGGACGCATGAACGTGTCACTCTATGATATTGCCGAAATGGACACGATTTCCGCTGTGACCGCCTGCGTCGAGAACGGGCTGGGGGTATCTGTCGTGCCCCGAATTGCTGTGCGGGATCGCAAGGTCGAGGTGGTCATGCTGCCGTTCGGCGACCCGCCTATCCTTCGCCAGATCGGGCTGTTGCAACGTCCCCGTGGCCCCCGCGCGACCTTGATCGCGGAACTGCACGCCCATCTTGCCGAAGCGGGCGGCGACGATGGCGTGCATCGTACTTCTCCCGCGTAAAGGCATAAAGTTTTGCTTCGTTAAAGCCAGATTCTATCTCGATCGCCTCTCTCCGGCAGCCGCGGTTAGTAGGGCAACAGGGCAAGCGAGACTTCCTTAGCTACTTCACGACTTAACGAAAATTGGTGAATCGATGGAGGGCTTTACATGACCAGATTCGCAACACGCCTGAACTCCTTTGCCGCGCAGGCTGACCGGGCCTGGCCCAACCATTCAGGCAAGCCGAGGCTGGAAATGATGGCACAACGTGCCGCCAGCGTGCCGGGCCTTACACATGTGGACCTGAACTTTCCCGACCATGTAGCCGATGTCCCCCGCGATGTGCTGGGGCGGATCAACGACTTGGGGTTGCAGGTCAACGGCCTAGCCATGCGCTACTATACCAATCCTGCATTCAAGCTCGGCGCGTTCACCAATCCGGACCGCGCCGTGCGGCAAGAAGCGCTGGACCTCACCAAACGTGGCATTGATGCCGCTTTGGCGATGGGTGCGCCGCTGATGACCCTGCGGCTTGGTCAGGACGGCTTTGATTACAGCTTCCAGGGCGATTATGGTCGCATGTGGGACGATGAGGTGTCGGGGATCCGTGAGGTTGCCGAGCATGCACCCGAATGCATGATCTCGATCGAGTACAAGGCGAATGAGCCAAGATCCTATGCCCTGCTGCCGGATGCAGCCACGACTTTGCTGGCCATTGCCGAAACGGGCTGCGCCAATACCGGCGTGACACTGGATTTCGCGCACGTGCTCTATGCCGATGAGATGCCAGCTTTTGCTGCGACCCTGATCGCGCGGAAATCGCGGCTTCTGGGCGTGCACCTGAACGACGGCTACGCCAAGCGCGACGACGGACTGATGGTCGGCAGTGTGCATCCGCAAGCCACGCTGGAGCTGCTGTGGCAGATCAGCCGTGACGGCTATGACGGGGTAATCTACTTCGACACCTTCCCGGATGCGTCCGGCATCGATCCGGTCGAGGAGTGCCGCACCAATATCGCTGCCGTCCAGCGCTTTATGACGATGGCTGAACGCGTGTCTGCGGATAATGCACTGTACGATGCCATCGCCACCCAGAATTCCCCGATCAGCCAGCGTGCCATCGCGCGTATCATGGCCGGGGGCTGACTTTACTGTTCTTTCGATTATCGTAAAGGGAGGAGACCTAAGATGATCTCGATCAAATCGTTTCTGATGGCCAGTGCCGTGACGGCCTTTGCCGGTGCTGCGTTCGCACAAGATCTGGCGCCGCTGAACTCCGACACCGAAGCGGATCGCATGGATTGATCGGCGCTGTCCGAACAGTTCGGTGACATGCCGAAGCCTGCCGAGGGAACCCAAGTTGGTGGCGTCTCCAAGACGCTGACCAACGAATACTGGCGTTCGCTTGGCGAGGGCTATCAGAACGTCGCCGACGCGCAGGGCGTGACGCTGGCCTATCAGGCCGCTCCCTCCGAAGGCGACCAGTTGGGACAGTTGCAGATTGCCGAAAGCATGATCCTGCAAGGCAACAAGGGCCTGCTGGTGTCCCCGCAGACCGACAACAACCTGCAGCCCGCGATGGAGGCCGCGTCTGCGCAAGGCATCATGGTCGTCAACGTCAATGACGCGGTGATACCCTCGGCCGAACACTATGTCGGCAACGTGCAGCGCGACAACGGCGTGCGTGTAGCCCAATGGTTCATCGACAATGCCCCCGAAGGCGGCAAGGTCGCCGTGATCGAAGGCCAGCCCGGGGTGTTCGCCGCAGGCCAGCGCACCGACGGCTTTACCGCGACCATCACCGAAGCGGGCAATTTCGAAGTGGCAGCCAGTGTTCCTGCGAACTGGAGCCGTGAGACCGCCTACGACGCGGCATCCACGATCCTGCAGCAGCATCCCGACCTGATCGGGTTCTATGCCAACAACGACGGCATGGCCTTGGGCGTGGTCGAGGCGGTCAAGGCCGCAGGCTTTCAGGACCAGGTAGCGGTGTTCGGCACGGACGGTATCTCTGACGCCTACGCGTCGATCCGGGCGGGCGATCTGACGGGTACCGTGGACAGCTTTCCGGTGCTGACCGGAGAAGTCGCGATGGAGGTCGTGCTGCGCCTGATTGGTGGACAGGATCTGCCCCGCGTGGTTGCCACCCCGCAGGCGCTGATCACCGCAGACAATGTCGAGGAATTCTCGGTCGAGGATACCGCAGCGCTGCGCGAGATGCTGCTGGCCGAGTGACGCCGGTCTGCTGATCCCGGCCCGCACGGGTCCCTTCCCCTCATGCAGACCGGACTTCGGATGGCGCCACCTCGGCGCCACCCGCCCCCATTCCCGGATAGGTGTCGCCATGACAAATCCCGCCAGTCGGCTGTCGCTCATCGGTGTCAGCAAGGTGTTTCCCGGCATCCGCGCCCTGGACAAGGTCAGCTTTGACGTGCGCCCCGGCGAGGTTCATGGCCTGCTGGGCGAGAACGGAGCCGGCAAATCGACGATGCTGAACATCCTGTCCTCGGTGTTGCAGGCGACCGAAGGACAGATCGTCATCGATGGCCAACCCATCACTCTGACCCGGCCTGCTGACGCCCGCGCCGCCGGGATCGCGATGATCCATCAGGAACTGCAGCATATCCCGCAGTTGAGCGTCGCGCAGAACCTGTTCCTGGGCCGCCCGCTGACGCGCACCGGCGGCCTTCTGGTCGATCGCGCCACGCAGGAAGCGCATGCCCGTGCCATCCTGGCCGATCTGGATCCACGCATCGATCCACGGGCGCCGATCCACACCCTGAAGGTCGCCCAGCAGCAGATCGTCGAGATCGCCCGAGCTTTGCTGGATGACGCCAAGATCATCGCGATGGACGAGCCGACATCGTCGCTGACGCCATCGGAATTCGACGCGCTGGCAGCGCTGATCGCGCAACTGGCCGTGCAGGGCAAGTCGATCATCTATGTCAGCCACAAGATGAACGAGGTCTTTCAAGTCTGCGACCGCGCCACGATCCTGCGCGACGGGCGGTTCATCGACACCGTGGAACTTTCGCAGATCACCGAGGATCAAGTCATCGCCAAGATGGTCGGCCGCGACATCCTGCATGCCCGCCATGTCAGCCATGCCCGCTCCGAAGTCGTCATGGAGGTCCAAAACCTGTCCGACGGCGGACTGGTCCATGATGCGGGATTTTCCCTGCACAAGGGAGAGGTTCTGGGTCTTGCCGGTCTGGCCGGGTCAGGGCGCACGGAACTGCTGCGCCTGATCGCGGGGATCGACCGCGCCAAGACCGGCAGCGTCACCCTCAACGGCAAGCCGGTCAATCTGCGCAGTCCGCGCATGGCAATCCGCGCAGGCATCGGTCTGGTCCCGGAGGAGCGCAAGAAGGATGGCATCGTCCGGGCGCGCCCCGTGTCTTCCAACATCGCGCTGCCGTGCATGGGTCGGTTCACGCGGTTCGGGCTTGTCCAACGGGGCAAGCTGCATAAAGAATCGACAGGGCTGATGAAACGCATGGGGATGCGCCCGCCCGACGTCACCCGCGCCATAGGCACCTTCTCCGGAGGCAATCAGCAAAAGGCCATCATCGGACGCTGGCTCGCCGCCGACGTGGATATCCTGCTGTTTGACGAACCTACACGCGGCATCGACATCGGTGCGAAATCGGAAATCTACGATCTGATCGCGCAGCTGGCACAGTCCGGCAAATCGATCATCGTCGTCAGTTCGGAACTGCCTGAGATCATCCGGCTGTCCGACCGCGTCGTGGTCATGCGGGAAGGCACGATCGCCGCCATCCTCAATGCCGACCAGATATCCGAAGACGCCATCGTGGCAAATGCCATTCCCAAATCAAAAGGCCCGGTACCCGTGGCCCAAGCCCTTGAGGCCATGTGATGACCGATACCGCAATCCCCACCCGCAAGGCTCCCCGCTTAAATCTGCGCGATGCCGGGACGTTCCTCGGCCTCGTGCTGATCTTTGCCGTCTTTGCGGTGCTGAACCCGGTGTTTCTGACGGCGACGAACCTGATTAACATTCTGCAGCAATCCTCGATCAACGCCTGCATCGCGTGGGAATGACATTTGTCATCATCTCAGGCGGGATCGATCTGTCGGTCGGCCCCACCGCCGCCGTGTCGGCCATCGTCGGCGCCACGCTCATGATCGCCGGCGTGCCGATCCCGCTGGCCGTGGCAGGCGCCATCGCAACAGGGATGGCCTGTGGTCTGTTCAACGGTGCGCTGGTGGCAATCGCCGGATTGCAGCCCTTCATCGTGACGCTTGGTGCGCTTTCACTGTACCGGGCGCTGGCGCTGATCTTCACCGGGGGCAACCCGATTTTCGGCATTCCGACAGAATTCCGGTCCGCAATCAATGGGCTTGTCATGGGGGTACCCGTTCCGGTGATCATCGTGGCGATCATTGCGGCCATCCTGTGGGCGGTGCTGAACCGCAGCCCGCTTGGCGAGTACATCCTGGCCGTTGGCGGCAATCCCGAGGCTGCACGCATCGCCGGTGTCCCCGTCGCGCGCACCAAGATCATCGTCTATGTCCTGTCGGGCGGTCTGGCGGCGGTTGCCGCGCTGATCCTGACGGGCAGGCTTGGCGCCGCTGACCCGACCATGGGCAACCTGTGGGAGCTGGACGCCATCGCGGCGGCAGCCATCGGCGGCGCGTCCCTCATGGGCGGCACGGGGTCAGTCGTGGGAACGCTGATAGGGGCGGTCATCCTGGGCGGCCTCAGGAACGGGCTGACGCTGATGAACGTGCAGGCCTTCTATCAGCTGCTGGCGACAGGTATCATCATCCTCGTCGCAATGCTGATCGACCGGGCTACCCGCGGCCGCGCATGACAGGAGCTTTGATGGACCACACCGACCCGCGCAGCATCGGGGCCCAGATCCAGATGCGGATGCCCTATCTCACCCCGCTGGAGACCCGCGTGGTCGAGGGGATGACAGGCCGCACCGATCTGGACCGCACCACAGCGCTGCGGCAGGTGTCGGGCGATGCGGGCGTGTCGGACGCCATGGTCGTCAAGATCGCCAAGAAACTGGGATTTGCCGGTTTTCGTGATTTCCGCGAGGCGTTGGTGATCTATCGCCAAACGGATGTCGCCTCGCTGCATTCCGAGATCTCTCCGGACGACAGTTCGGCCGACATCATCCGCAAAGTGTTCCAGACCTCCATGCAGGCGCTGGAGGAGACGATGTCCATCATCGACGTGGCGGCCTTCAACCGCGCGGCCGACCTGCTGCACGGTGCGGGACAGCGCGATTTCTATGGCGTCGGCGGCTCCGCCCAGATCGCCCGCGACGTGGCACATAAATTTCTCCGCATCGGGCTGCGCGCAAGCGTGCAGGACGATCCGCACATGATGCTGATGTCGGCGTCGCTTTTAGGGCCTGCCGACGTAGCCGTGGCCTTTAGCCACTCCGGCACCACGTCGAACGTGATCGAGGCCGCGCGGCTCGCCCGACAGCAGGGCGCGCGTGTGATCGCTGTCACCAACTACTCCACCTCTCCGCTATCCGAACTGGCCGACATCGCGCTGTGCTCGACCGCGCAGGGATCGCCCCTGCTGGGCGAGAACGCCGCCGCGCGGATAGCACAGCTGAACATCATGGACGCCATTTTCGTGGCCGTCGCGCAGCGGGACCTGAACCGGTCCGAGGCGCAACTGGCCCGCACCCGCAACGCGGTCGAGACCAAACGCCGCCGCTGAACAGGACACCTCTCATGTCATCCCACCCCTGCGCCGTCGTGGTCGGCAGCCTGCATTACGACATCGTGGTCGATGCCCACCACCGCCCTGCGGCAGGCGAAACAGTGACGGGAACCGCATGGCGTCCGGTTTTTGGCGGGAAGGGCGGAAATCAGGCCGCCGCCGTCGTGGCCGCCGGCATTCCGTGCCGGATGGTATCGGCAGTCGGTGATGACGGGTTCGGGATTTTTCTGCGCGATCGGCTGCGCGCGGCGGGTGTGGACGACAGCCATGTGGCAACCCTGCCCGGCCAAGGGTCCGGAATGAGTGTCGCGATCATGGACGCGGGGGGCGACTATGGAGCGGTCATCGTCTCCGGGACGAATATGGAAATCGATCCTGCGAGACTGGAGCAAGAAGGCCTGTGGGAGGGCGCGACACATCTGGTTCTGCAAAACGAGATCCCCGAGGCCCTCAACATCGCTGCCGCGCAGGCTGCGCATGCGCGCGGCTTGTCAGTTGTCCTGAATGCCGCACCTGCGTGCACTCTGTCAGACACGCTCGTGCAGACCATCGACATCCTTGTAGTCAACGCCGGAGAAGCGGAGGCGCTGTGTGGCATTGCCGTGGCCAGCCTTGATACCGCGCAGGACGCTGCAAAGGCTCTGTCCGAACGCTTTCGGGTTGTGGTCGTCACTGCGGGCGGAGACGGCGTCGCCGTGGCAGGGATGGATGGCACTTATTTGGAACCCGGGCATAGCGTGACGTTGATCAGCACTCATGGGGCTGGGGACTGCTTCATCGGCACGATGATTGCCCGATTGGTGGGACGACACGCGTTGCCCGATGCCGTCAAGAGCGCGAACCTGGCTGCGGCGAAGCACGTCTCCAGGGAAGTGTGATACGGGAAGAGTTAATCGGATCGCTCGCCGAAAGAAGGTTCAGCAGATAGAACGATTGCGGCCTTACCGTTTCAAGGTCATGCGATATGCGCCCTTATTCGGGTGGTAAATATTCCACACCGGTGGAGAGACAGTACGCGGCATGGTCTGAAGGACAGTTTGAAATGCCGCCCTTCGGCCTCATGACAACCTAGCTAATGGGTCATTCTGCACTTGCGCAGCCGCTACATTGGCGGCTGATAGAGCACCGTCTTGAAAGGCTGCCTTGGCCACATCACCGCTTTTCGCATTTAATGCGTGTCTCCGGCGGCAAGGGGCGTGACCCTCTTGCCGCGCATTCTGCCGCATCGCTTCCTGGTCGCGGAGGGCGGACCTGCGTCACCAGCGATGGCGCAACGTGGCGGACACCGACCGACCGGGATTGTAGTAATCGGCGGACCCCCGGCCCACGACATGCTGTTCGTCGGCCAGGTTGTGGATGTTCAGCGACAATTCCGTCCTGTCGGTCACGTCATAGCTATAGGCGGCGTCCAGCAGCACGACAGCCTCGCTTCGGCCGGTGTCGTTCTGGGTCGCAAAAAAATACGTTCCCGTATATCGCGCGCCCAGACCAAAGGTCATGTCGCCGCGATTGCCCGCTCCGGGGACGGTGTAATCAACCCACAGCGATGCCGCATGCCGGGGAACAATGCCCACTGCATTGCCGGTCACGGGCGTTCCAAAGATCGGGTCAGAGCGCAGAACCTCAGAGTCAGCATAGGAGTAGGATGCCGTGACGGCCACGTCGGGGGTTAGTTCGGCCTTGGCCTCGAGGTCCAAACCCTTGACCCGGATCTCTCCGACGAGGTCGCGATCGCCGGTATCGATATTCGTGACGCTGATGTTGGTCTTGGTCAGTTCATAGATTGCGGCGCTGAACAGGCCGTCAAAGCCGGTCGGCTCGTATTTCACCCCAAGCTCGTACTGGTCACCGCGTTCGGGGTCCGTGCCCAGGTCCGGCGGCGCTACGGATTCGGCATAGCTGGCATATGCCGAAATCTGCGGCGTCACTTTCCAGGTCAGTGCGCCCCGGGCAGAGGTTTCAGCATAGTCGTCGCTCTCGGATGTGCCCGCAAGGCGGTCATCCACCGACAGGTCAAGCCGGTCATGACGCACACCCACCGTCGCGATGAAACGGTCGTCCAGCGACAGGTTCTGCTGCGCGAACACGGCGCGCGTGCGGCTGTCGCGTTCTTCGTCCAGATACGGGCTCAAGTCATCGGGTGCACCCGAATAGACAGGATCGCGTGGGTCGATCGGGTCTGCGGCGGCAAAGGACGACCCCTGCGACGACTTCACCGAGCGATACTCGACGCCCACCAGCGTGCTGCTGTCGATACGGCCCAGACCTCGGTCATATTGCAGGATCACATCGCCTGCCAGCTCTTCAGCGGTGCCGTCTGTGGCGATGAAGCCGCGACCGACCGGAAACACTCCGTCATTGCCTGAGACATAAACATAGCCGTAGTCGTCGGTCGTGTCGCTATAGCGCAGGTTCGACCGAAGGGTCAGCCCCTCCCCGAAATCATGTTCCGCGATCACGTTCACGGTCGTCCGCTCGACATTGAGATAGTTGAAGTCCGGCTCTCCTAGGAACAGGCTGCGGTCATAGCTGCCGCCGCGGGGATAGCCGCCGCTGTTGGGCGTCGCGTCGCGGTCCAGGTAATCAACGATCAGGCTGACCGAGGTCACGTCACTGGGCTGCCAGGTCAGACCGCCCATCAGAAACGTCTCGTCATCGCGCGAAAAATCGTATTCGCGGTCGCTGTCCTGCAGCTTGCCGGTCAGGCGCCATGACAGGGTCGCGTTCGGGGTCAGCACGTCGCCGAAGTCGAACCCGTATTCCTTGCGACTATCCGATCCGACCGTGCCAAACACCTCTGAGAACCGTTCCGCGCGCGGTCGCTTGGTCACGAAGTTGATCGAGCCGCCCGGATCGGCTGGCCCGAACAGGGTCGAGTTGGCACCACGGATGACCTCCACCCGCTCGTAAGCCAAGGGCTCTTCGCGGATGCCCCGCAGGCCACCAAGCGTGATTCCGTCGCGATAGGTCGAGGCGTCGAAACCCCTGATCTGGAAATAGTCGTTGCGGTCGTCGGTGCCATAGTAATCGGCGATCGTGCCCGCGGAGTATTGCAGCACGTCCTCCAGCGTGCGGGCGTCGCGACGCTCGATCTCGGCTTGGGTAATGACAGAGACGGAGGCGGGCGTATCCAATATGCTGGTCGCTACCTTGCCGCCCACAGCCAACTCCCGTGCCACGATGGAGTTTGCATCGTCATCGCCGCCGTAGGCGTAGAGCGTGATCTCGGGCAGGCGGATGATAGGTGACAGGCGCGTCGCTGCGCTGTCTTGCGCACTGGCCGCGCCAGGCATCAGGGCGATTACTGCACAGCAGGACAGCAGAGCCGAGCGGGCATGGCAGGCGTTCCTCAGGGTCATGGCGAAAGCCTTATGTAATTTGTCGGATTACTGCCGGCTTAGGCCTGACGGTTTCGTGAGACAAGCCTGCAACGGGTGCATCGCATGCGCCCGTTGCAGAAAGGTGACACTTTCAGTCAATTATTTGCAGTAGCGCGGTGGCGGCCCACTGGCAGCATCATCGGACGTCCCGAAACAGGGTCAGTGATGATCCGGCTGGTCAAGCCGAAGACCTGTTGGATCGTATCCTGGGTCAGCACGTCCTCGGGCGCCCCCTGCCCATGCACGCGCCCCGCTGCCATGGCCACCAGCCGGTCGGCATAGCGCGCTGCCAGGTTCAAATCGTGTAGCACCATTACTATGGTGATGCCGCGACGGGCGTTCAGGTCGCACAACAGGTCCAGCAGCTCTATCTGGTGGGCGATGTCCAGGAATGTCGTCGGCTCGTCCAGCAGCAGCAGGTCGGTCTGCTGCGCCAGCGCCATGGCGATCCAGACGCGTTGGCGCTGACCGCCCGACAGCTCGTCCACGGCGCGGTCGGCCAGATCGGTCGTGCGCGTGGCCTGCAGCGCGTCGGCGACCGCCTGATCATCGTGCGGCCCCCACCGTGATATCAGGCCGTGATGTGGGTGGCGTCCCCGGCTGACCAGGTCGGCCACGGTGATCCCCTCTGGCGCGATCGGCGATTGCGGCAGCAGGCCCAAGGTCCGAGCCAGGGCGCGCGTGGGCATGCGGTGAATGGCGGTGCCATCGAGCGTGACCTGCCCCCGCCCCGGCCGCAGCAGGCGCGACATCACCCTTAGCAGGGTCGACTTGCCGCAGGCATTCGCCCCCACGATGGCCGTGATGCGTCCCGGCATCAGATCCAGGTCTAGCCCCTGCAGGATAGCGCGGTCGCCATACCCTGCCGACAGGTCGCAGACCCTTAAATTATGGTCGACGGTCACAGCGTGCCTCCGGTACGGTTCGCGCGGATGATGAGATAGATCAGGAAGGGAGCGCCCAAGGCACCTGTCACGACGCCGACGGGATAGCGGCCCGGCAACAAGAACTGTCCCGCGAAATCGCCTGCCAGAACCAGCACCGCGCCCAACAGGGCCGCGGGGATCAGCAACGATCCGTTCTGCCCTACGATCCGCGCGGCGATGGGTCCGGACAGGAACGCAACGAAGGCTATGGGCCCGGTCGTGGCTGTGGCGACCGCGATCATGCCGACCGCGCCCAGGATCACCGCCAGCCGGGTGGCCCCCACACGCACACCGAGGGCGGCGGCCATGTCGTCGCCCATGCGCAGTGCCTCAAGGTCGCGGCTGCGGCTGATCACCAGACCGCCGAACAGCGCCAGCGCGCCCAGCAGCGGCCAGGCCTGATCCAGCTGCGCGCCGTTCACGCTGCCCGACAGCCAGCGCATCGCCTCCTGCAGGTCCCAGGCCGGGGCGCGGGCCAGCGCATAGGCGATGAAGCTGTTGATCATCGCCGATACGCCGATGCCGACCAGGATCAGCCGCGATCCCGCGACTCCACCCCGAAAGGACAGGCCATAGATCAGCAGCGCGACCCCCAGCCCGGCACCTATCGCCACTGCAGATAGTGCCGGACCGTCCAGCGACAGGAACACGATGCCGAACACCGCCGCCGCGCTGGCCCCGGCGCTGACGCCGATGATGTCCGGGCTGGCCAGCGGGTTGCGTAGCATCACCTGGAACGCAACGCCGCCCAGACCGAAACACGCCCCTGCCAGAACCGACATCACCGCGCGTGGCAGGCGCAGATGGCCCACCGCAAAGGCGTCAGGCCCGCCCTGCCCCGCCAGGATGCGCAGCACCTGGCCCGGCGGGGTCAGGCTTTGCCCCGACATCAGCGTCAGTGCAAAGCCCGCGAGGACCAAGGCCAGCAGCGTCAGGGCGACCACGCGCCAGCGGCCCGTGCGCCGCCGGCGGCCGGCGGTCAGGAGGGTCAGGGCGCCGTTCACAGGTCTCGGACCCGTTGTCGGCGCACGATCCAGATGAACACGGGCGCGCCTACAAGGGCGGTGACGATGCCCACGTCCAACTCGCTTGGCCGGGCGACCAGGCGGCCCGCGATGTCCGACAGGATCAGCAGCCCCGCGCCCCCAAGCGCCGATGCCGGCAACAACCAGCGGTGATCGACGCCCAGCAGCAGCCGGCAGACATGCGGCACAACCAAGCCTACGAAACCGATGGGCCCGCAGACCGCGGTGGCTGCCCCGCACAACAGGATCGCCCCAAGCGCCGCGGTGACCCGCGCCAGCGCGACCTTTTCGCCAAGCCCTGCGGCGACGTCGTCGCCAAGGGCCAACAGGTTCAATTTGCGGGCCGACAGCATGGCCAGCGCGAACCCGGCGGCCATGACTGGCGCCACCAGCCCGATCCGGTCGAAGGTCGCGCCGCCGACGCCGCCCACCTGCCAGGACCGCACGCCCCCCGCAATGTCCGCGCGCGGCAGCACCACCGCCAGCGTCAGCGACGAAAACGCGACCGAGGTGGCCGCCCCCGCCAGCGCCAGCTTCAGCGGTGTCGCGCCCCCCCGCCCGATCGAGCCTACGCCATAGACGAAGACCGCCGTCAGCCCCGCCCCAAGAATCGCAACCCAGATAAAGGTTGAGGCGGCCGCGATGCCGAACCAGGCGATGCCGATGACCACCGCCAATGCCGCGCCGTTGTTGATGCCCAGAATGCCGGGATCGGCGAGCGGGTTGCGCGTGACGCCCTGCATGATTGCACCCGACAGGCCCAGGGCCGCGCCGGCAGCGGCAGCCATCAGCGTGCGCGGAATGCGCACCGCGACCGCCGCCTGTCCGATGCTGTCAGTTGCACCGCGCAATCCCGCGACCATATCGACCCAACTTACGCTGCGCGTGCCGATGGCCAATGACAGCGCACATAGCGCTACGACCGCGCAGGCCAGCAGAAGCAGCATGCCGGCACGCCCGGTCGCGCGGGTCAGGGGGGCAGCAGGGACGGTCATTCAGCGGCTTGTGCGGCCTTGGACAAGCGGTCTGCGTAGTCGTCCAGCACCCAAGGGATCGACAGCGGCGTGGGGTTCGCCCCGGTGCCCACCGCGTCATTGTCCAGCATCACCAGCGCACCGTTCGCTACCGCAGGCATCCGCGCGACCAGCGGGTCGGCTATCAGCCGATCACGCAGTTCGGGGGAGCCGTAGGATACGAAGATGTCCACATCGTCGAACTGGTCGATCAGCTCGGCGCTGACCTCTCCGGAAAACTGGCCAGGCAGCGTGGCATCGGTCACGCTTTGCGGCATGCCCAGGCCCAGGTCGCGAAAGAACTGCACCCGCGTGTCATTGGCGGAATAGAACCGGATGACAGAAAGGTCGGTGCTGTCCAGATGGGTGATAAACATGGCGGTCTTGCCGGACAATTCGGGATGCGCGGCGGCGGTCGCGGCAATCCGCGCCTCCAGATCGGCGATCAGCGTCTCTGCCTGCGCGGCCATACCCATGCCTTGGGCGTTCAGGCGGATCATCTGGCGCCAGTCGGTCGACCATGGCGACGCCGGATAGGCCACCACCGGCGCGATCATGCTGAGCGTGTCGTAATCGGACCGGCTGAGCCCCGAATAGGCCGCCAGGATCACGTCGGGCTGCGTGGCCGCGACCGCCTCGAAGTCGATACCGTCACCTTCGTCGAACAGGGGGGGCGTGTCTGCGCCCAAGTCGTCAAGCCGGGCGGCAACCCATGGCAGCAGGCCGTCGCCATCCTCGTCGCCAAAGCCCGCAGCGGCGAAACCCACGGGCACAACGCCCAAGGCCAGCGGCACCTCATGGTTGGCCCAGGCCACGGTGGCTACGCGCTCCGGGCGTTGTCCGATCACCGTATGGCCGAAAGCGTGGTCAATGGTGATGGGGAAATCCTGTGCGACCGCTGCAGTCGCGCCCAGGGACAGCAGCACGATCAGCAGGGCACGACAGCATCCGGGGAACACGGCCTGAAACATAGGCTTGCTATTTCCTTATGGTTTTTGTCGGCATTCCACGCCGGTTGCGGCTTGTCAAGCGGGTGGCGCTGCACCGAGGTCAAACTCAAATCAATCGAACATATTAAGCGCGATATTCGCGATGTGGATAGACAGGGGGGTTAATGACCCTAACATCCAGCCATTGCCACCGGAGTTTGCCGTGCAGATCGGTCGGTCGATCCATGATGGTCTAATGTTCAGACCGACGGCTTCCCAAAGTCCGTATGGGGTATTCGCCGAACGCGCGCATATACAATCCGGAAAACCGGCTCATATGGACAAAGCCCGCTTCGGTTGCAGCCTGGGTCACGTTCATGGTGCCCTCCAGAAGATAGCTGCGTGCCCGATCGAGCCTGATGTGGGTCAGGACGTCGTGCGGCGACGGCAGCCCGTATTCCAGAAATGCCAGTTGCAGGGACCGTGCGCTGCAATCGAGCCGACTGCAGATGTCGCTGATGCTGACAGGCTCGGGATGAAGGGCCTCCATGACCTCCAGGGCCAGCCTGACCCTGCGCTGACCGGCGGATGCAGAACTGTCCGTTGGCGGCGCCAGCGCCGCGGCGATCTCGGTCAGGGCGTCGGCAAGGCTTGCCGTGACATGGCTCAGCGTGCGGCCTGCGGCGTGCTGTTCGGGATCATGCTCGAACTGGGTCAGCGTCGCGCTGATCAACCGTCGCAAATGCCCGACGGCCGGAAGGTTGGGCACCAGCAGGTGGTGGTTAAGCATCAGGGGCAGATCGTTCCGGCGGCATGTCTCCTGAAGATCAGCTTTGGGAAAGGTCAGCAGGTCGGCGATATAGGGCGCGGCTGGCGATGCCCGCTGGACCGTCGTGCGGCGCCTGTTGGGATCGAAGACCAAGACGCCATGCGCGCCGGTTCGGAAGACGTCGCCATCCACCTCGCTCGTCACCGTCCCCGACCAGGGCAGGATGACCGAGATACGGTCCGGCTCTTCCAGCAGGATCTCGTGCCCGGTCGATCGCACTCTTGCCAGGCCCAACGGGCTGTCGGGCAGCCGAAGGCTGGCGATGTCCAGGCAGCCGGCCTTGTCGAGGAAGCGAAAGCTCTCGGTGCGGTCGAACAATCGGGGCTCGATCGCCTCCTGGGGACCGCGCAGCACAAACCTTTGCATCGCCGTTTCCGCCACGTTCCACCGCCCGGCCCGACCCCTTTGGAGCAGGCTATATCCAAACCGAACAGTTTCAAACGACGATCTGCAGCGCGGCATTCCGCGGCATGGCAGGTTGCGAAGTTTGCTCACGTCAACAGCAGAGGAAGAACCTCATGAAACGATATATCGCCTTGGTGGCCGCGTTGCTGACGCTTGGCAGCACCGCGTCATTCGCGGACACGGTCCGCCAGGAAACGGTCCGCTTTGCCCGCGGCACCTCTGGCGCGACCCTGACGGGCCAGGTGCGCGGCTATGACAGCGTCCAGTATTCCATGGGCGTGTCTGCCGGACAGCGGCTGGACCTGCAGCTGGATAGCGGCAATTCCAGCCTGTATTTCAACGTCACCGCGCCCGGCGCCAGTGAGGCGCTGTACAACAGCTCGATCAGTGGGAACGGCACGTCGATCACCATCCCGTCCAGCGGCACATATCTGATCGAGGTCTATCTGATGCGCAACGCCGCCCGGCGGAACGAGACCGCGCCCTACACGATGACCGTCTATGTCGAATAACCCCCACAGAACGGAGATGACGATGAAACACGCTGTATTGCTGCTGGCCACCCTCACCCTCGTCGCCTGTGATGACACGGGCGTCGGCGGCGTCACCGGAACCGGCCGAACCGATTTCCCCGAAGATGTCGCGGCCTGCAAGCAGGCGATGGCGTTCCGGGAATCGTCCACACCGACCTTCATCGAGGTTGTCAGCGCCGCGCCCCTCCGGGACGGCTCGGGAATCCAGATGTTCGTCACGCATAACGGCCAGAACATGACCATCTGCCGGACGGACAACGCGCACAAGGTGACAGAGCTTTTCCCGTACGGCTGATGGACAACAGGGGGTGGCATCAGCCGCCCCGCGATCACAGGCGGATCCCGCATGGCAGACAGACCGGACTTTCCCTTCTATGCCGAAAAGCCGGTGCCTCTGGCAGGGCGTGATTGGCTGATCCTGATGGCGTCGCTGGCACTGGCGCTTTTGGTGCTGTCGGTATCGCCACAGATGGCCTTTCCAGCCAGTTTGGTCCCGCCATTGCTGTTTCTGGGCATCCCCCTGCTGACATTGCGGGTGCTTGCCGGGTGTCACTGGACGGCGATGTTCGGCCGCGTCGGCTTGCGACAAATAGGGCAGATGGTCCTGTTCGGGGTCCTGACGCTGGTCTTCTCTCTTGCCGTGGCGCTGCTGCTGTCGCAGGTCGCGCCGCTGAGCCAGAACCCCGTCACGGACCGGATGCAGGATCTGTCGGCAGGACAGCTGACACAGCTGCTGATCCCGACAATCCCGCAGCTGATCGGAGAAGAGGTGTTCGGCATCCTGCCGTTCCTTGCCACGCTGTGGTTCTGCGTCATTAGGCGGGGGCTGTCGCATTTCACGGGCGTGATCTGTGGCGTTGCCGTGTCCGCCCTGATCTTTGGTGCCGCGCATCTGCCGACCTATGACTGGGACTGGGCACAGGCGCTGATCGGCATCGGGTCCGCGCGGGTGGTGTTGACGCTGGCTTATGTCGTCACGCGAAACCTGTGGGTGTCCACCGGGGCGCATATCCTGAACGACTGGTCCGGGTTTCTGGCAACCTTTGCATTCGCGCATCCGCCCATCGGGACAGAGCCTGTCTGACAGGAGAGGATTTGCCATGCCATCTGTGACCGCCATCCGCATCCAGACCCTGCTGTGGGCCGTGCTGGGGGTCCTGTTCCTGCTGTCGGCGCCGATCCTGTGGGCCGCTTCGCCGCTGGTTCTGGTCGCGGTCGCTGCCCTTGGCGCGGGGCTGGGGCTGGTGGTCGAATGGGCCATCCGGTCGTATCGGCACAGGTGGAGGCGGTCGGCGCTGGTCGGCGGCGCACTGGCCTGCACCTTGGTCGCGGCACCTCTCTACTGGCTGGTGCTGCAACCGGCGCTGCATCCGCTGGCCGTGCCGCGCGTGACGCTTGGCGACGGCACCCGGCAGGTGGTGTTCCAGGGGATGGTGCATGTCGGGTCGGAACAGTTCTATCGCTCGGTCGTCTATGACATGATCCGGGCGCGGGACGCGGGCTATGTCCTGTATTTCGAGGGGACGCTGCCAGGCACGCCCGAGGCGACGGCCTGGTTGAACGCTGCCGTCGACGCCGACGGAGATCTGAACGCCCAATATGCCCGCGTCGCCCAAGCCTGCGGGATGCAGTTCCAGGGCGACTTCCTGGGCTTCGTGCAGCGCCAGGCCGCCATCGATCCCGCCCATATCATCTCCGCGGATGTGTCCGTCACCGAGATGTATGACGAATGGCAGCGGTTGGTCGCCGCCCGGCCCGAGTTGGCGCAGGCCATGGCCGCTGATGGCGCGAATGCTGGCGGCCTGTCGATATCCCGCCTGCTGGACATCGTGTCGGGCCTGGGGGATCGGCAACGCGACTTTCTGGCGACGGCCTGCCGGGGGGCGTTCACCATGCTTCTGGGGCGGGCGGAGAGCCAGAACGACATGAACCTTGTCGTCCTCGATTTCCGCAATCGCAAGCTGGCCGACCGGATTGCGGCCGATGCGGACCAGGACATCTACATCACCTACGGCAGCGGGCACTTTCCAGGCCTGCTGGAGGAGATGCGCAAACGGAACCCGTCCTGGCAGATCCTGTCGACCACCTGGTCGACGGCCATCCTGCCGCCCGACGATGCTGTCGGGCATCTGCCGGCCGGGGCGGATCGCTGACCACCGGACATCACAGGTCCGCGGGCAGCGGTCCCGACAGCAACGACAACAGCATGGCGATCACGAAGCTGGTCGACCCAAGGACCAGTGCCAGCGCGGTCTGCCGCAGCGCTCGCCCCCGCGAGATGCCACGGTGATCCATGAACCCCCGCATCAGCGCACCCGCATACCACAGCAGCCCGACCGCAAAGACCGTCCCTGCCGCCGCATCGGACCACCTTGCGGGCGAGCGTCCCAGCATCAACGCCACGTCCAGCGCCAGCACAGCAGGTACGGTCACATAGCATTGCGCATAGAACATCGGGCGCAGCGTCTCCCGCGACAGGCGCTGCCCCGCCAGCCGCACGTGTTGCAGGCCCAGAAGCATGGGGAACAGACTGAACGACACCGCGCGAAAGACCAGAAGGTTGCGCGTGTCGCCCAGCACGCCGCTCAGGACGACGCTTTGGTGAAACACCCCCGCCTGGATCAGATGCACCAGAACCAGGGTCAGGAACAGAAAGATCGGGGGGCTGAGGGCATCCTGGAACTGCGCCTCTGGCGGCTTTCTCAGCTCGCTTTCGGCATATCCGATCATGGCCAAGGGGTGCTTCAAGCATCGCCACAGGGTCAGCGGATAAAAGACCAGCCACGACACGACCTCATAGAGCAGCTGCTCGGCCGATCTCAGCAGGTTCATGAAATCCAACCGTCCACTCCTTACTGATAAGGCCCTACGGTCATAGCGTAGCTATGACGAAAGAACCGATCAATTCGAGAAGACGCATTCACCAGATCCGCTGCCGGTGCGGAAGACCCCCGGGATCATGATAGCTGTAATTGGCATAGCTTTTGTGATGGCCTGCTCCGCAATTCTGGCACCGGTAGAGCGCTTTAAGAAGATGCAATGTCTAGTCTAATCCGGCAGGTGCAAAGTAAACGGATTGCTGGAGAAACACTCCGCTGCGACTGGTGCTCGACGCATAAGGTCGTACATGCCCGATAGGTCACTGTAGATCGCATGTGCCCATGGCGGTGTCGAACGGAGTGTCTGATTCCGACAACTCTCCACTATCGATACCGATCGGCCGAAACGGCGGAAGTTCCTGGGATGCGGGTTGAACCTGGCTAAGGCGATAGCAGCCAGTGTACACGGCGGACCCTTCGGTGGTCACCGCCTCGATCGCAACAGGAACGGCGAAAAGCAGCGTGCCAGCGGCCCCCTCGGCGATGACCTCTCCGTGGCGCAGACGGACGCTCTGGGTGGTGGCGTAACCCTCACGGAAGGCAGAGAGGTCGGGGGCAGTTCTGGGGGCAAAATAGCTGTGTGCGCGACGGTATTCCTGCCTGTTCACAGCATTATAAAGCGATGCCACCACCCTTTCCGCCGTTGATCGATCATCGAGATAGGGCGCAACCTCTTGCGCATATGGAAGGGTCACCGGAAACGCAGCAAATGTGGCAAAGGCAATGGTGCGGATCATGCGGGGAGCCTAGATATAATTCTTGTGATAAAGATATAGATCGCGTGGTATCGGGGGAGCAACTCGGCTTAGCTATTGCTTCTCTACTGAACCGGTGCGCGCTATGACCAATCAGCGGCAAGAGTAGCTGAACAGGTAGCGACCTTCTCCTCCCGGACGACCGGGGCTGACCGAGCATACGCGCTGATTGCTGATAAGATAGTCGCGGGCAGCCCCTCGATACTCGATCTCCGGATCCTCGATGCCAGAGGCCATCAACGCGACTTCCAACTGGCCTCGGCGATCGGCAATGTACCAGGCATTTCCCTTGTAGAAATGTTCGTCAGCAGTTCCAAAATCGGATACGGGCGGTGTCGTGCATCCCCCGAGAACAAGCAGGCCAATCAATGCGTACTTCATGCCGACGCCGGTCCTCTACGATCACGCGGCCATTCCGCGCTTTTGATACAGAGACGAACCACCCTTGGCAGAATGGGTTCCGCTGAAAGCCCCGGTCTTATTGTTCCACCAGCGAGCGTGCCCCCTTGAAAAATTATTGATGCCGACAAACGGGTCGATAAGCCGGCCTTCAGCCCGAGCGCATTAGGCAATGCGATTTCTGATAGTAATGACATGTAGAAGAGCTCTTGAAAGTCAGGATACTGGCCAGACACAGCAAACCACCTCTCCAAACACTGGATCCAGCAAGCAGTTGAGGCGCAGGAGTTTCACTAGACACGCAGACAGGTGGGATTTGAATTGCCCTACTCTTCTTTCCGCTCTTCACCCCCCCGCCAGGCGCACGACATAATCCAAGCCCGACATCGCGGCATCAAGATCCGCCATGATCCGGTCCAGTTGGCCCTCGTCGCGCCCTCCCTTCATTCGTTTCAACGTACCGATCTGTTTCAAGCGTTCGCTCGACCTCTCGCTGCCGGCAAGCGCCCCACCACGAACCGCCCCTGCCCCTCCCGCATGTCCCATCCGCGAGGCCAGGGACGGCAGCGCCCAGAACCGGGAGGTGCTTCGGGCGGTGAGATTGCTGAGGCAGCCACCATCGACGAGCTCGCCGATCAGGGTCAGGGCCGTCCGGCGCGTCACCCCCAGATGATCCATGACCATCGCCGAGCTGACGACCGGCTGCGTCTTCAGATAGGTGATCAAGTCGGCAAGGCGCGACCGCCCATGCGCAGACGACGTCATGGCCGTGAGACGCGCCAGCTCATGGCGCAGGGTCCCCAGATGACCGAGATCATGAGACAGGCTCCGCGTGGCGGCCTCCAGAAACGTGGCCAACCCGGTCACCGGCGACCAGACCCGGAAGCCGGTGCGGGTCAGCGACACGGATGGCGGCACGATCCACCCGGCCACTGCCGGTATCAGCAGGCCCCCTGCCCTCTCGTGCAGCTCATCGCGGCCAGCTCTTCGATCAGGAGACAGTCCCTGTAGATGACGCGCGGCACCCTCCACGGCCATGAAGACCAGCCGCTCGGCCACCGGGCTGTTGCGCCGGGAGCGGAAGGCATAGCTGGCCGCCGCACGCCATCCCCCCAGGATCGGAACGTGGGACCAGGCGCGACTGGCCTCAACGACCAGGGGCAGCTCCGCATCCTCGGGGCGATCGCCCTCGTCGCGTGTCTGAACGATCCGCGCGGCGGCCGCTTCGATCCGGCGCAGGGCTGCGACCGGCGCGCTGAATGGATCGCCGGGCCACCGGATGACGGTCAGGACCTTCAGGGCCATCTCGACCGACCGGGCATCATCGTCCATCGCGGTGCCGCTGGTGAGACGCAGCACCATCCCCTGCGTGGAGATCCGCTCACCTTCGAGCCCGACCGAGGCGGCAGCCTCCAGAAGGCTCGTCTCCATCCGCCACAGTGCAGCCACGGCGGGGTCGGCCAAGAGAATGCCCTCAACCCTCGCAGCCTGGGTCTCGGCACTCAGAAGAAGCGATCCGACATCCATCTGATAAACCAGAGTTATGCAACGACTGCCTTACGCCCGGTCGTCCTTTGACGTGCCGACGATGACGTGGGTGACGATCGTGGTCAGGTCAGGAAAGCCGCCCAATACCTCGTGGTGGAACTGCTTGTAGCTGGCCAGGTCGCGGCATTCGACGCGCAGCAGATATTCGACCGTGCCGGTGATGTTGTGGCATTCGACGACCTGCGGCGCGGCGGCACAGCGCGCTTCGAACGCCTGTTGGACCCGCGCGGTATGCCGTCCCAAACCCACCAGCACGAAGGCCGCGAAACCGACCTGTCGCGCGGCATCGCCCAGCACGGCACGATAGCCGGCGATGATGCCCTGCCGCTCCATCGCCTCCACCCGCCGCTGGCAGGTGGAGGCGGACATACCGACCCGTTCGGCCAGGGCATGATGGGTGATCCGGCCATCTTTTCGCAGGATGCGCAGGATCTTGTCGTCAATCGCGTCCATGATGGGCCTTTCCTGCAAAAACGCCGTTATCATCGCGCGGATTGCGGACATCCACCAGCGCCCGCGTACCAGTATGGGACGAAGGCAGGACAGGAGGCGGCGAATGGATGCGCTGATCGGATTGGTGGGGTTCGCGGCGGTCACGACGATCACGCCGGGGCCGAACAATGCGATGCTGATGGCGTCGGGTGCGACGGTGGGCCTGCGCGGCAGCTGGCGGCACATGGCCGGGATCATGCTGGGCTTTTCGGCGATGGTGCTGGTCCTGGGCGCCGGGCTGGCCCCCGCAGTGCAGGCCCATTCCGGCCTGCGGCGCGTGATGCAGGCCGCGGGGCTGGCCTATGTCCTGTGGCTGGCGTGGAAGATCGCACAAGCTCGCCCGTCGCAGGCCAGGACCGCCGGACGCCCCGTTGGGCTATGGCAGGCGGCGGCGTTCCAATGGGTGAACCCCAAGGCTTGGGCAATGGTGCTAGCCGCGCTGGCGACCTATGGCGCGGCGCTTGGCGGTCCGCTTCCGGTGGCTTTGGCATTCGCGGCCGTGGGGCTGCCCTGTCATCTGCTGTGGGTCGTGGCGGGCGCGCGGATCGCACGGATGATCGACGCGCCGGACCGGCTGCGCCTGTTCAACATGGCGATGGCGGGAATCATGGTCCTGTCGATGCTGCCGGTTCTGAACGCCTAGCCGCGGACAGGGGATGCGCCGGGCCGAAGGGGCCCGGCGCGGGGTCGTCACATCGCGGGCAGGACCGCCAGGTCGCGGATCTGGCCATCGGCCGCGATCTCTCCGGCCGCGGTGGCCGCGCCGGTTTCCAGGTCGACGGAATGGATGGTGTTGTTCGTCACCAGCCACGCCATGTTGGCGCCTTCGGCATCGGTCTGGACGTCGAACGCCATCATCTCGCCCGGGTTCTCGAGGTTCAGCATGCCGATGGTGGCCAGCGTGCCGTCATTCGGGGCGGTCTGCTGCAGCAATGCGCCAAGGCCCGAATCGATGTTGTACATCGCGGTCGCCTCGGGGGTGCCATAGCTGTTGATATAGGCTGCAGCGGCGATCATCGGGCTGGCCTCGGAATTCTCGTCCTCGGCCACCCAGTTCAGGCTGCCGTCGACGGTGACCTCTCCGGTGTCCACGTTCACGCGGTGGTTCGTGGTGCCGGTCATGAAACGCAGGCGGTCGGCCATCGGGTTGAAGTCGACGATCACCGGCATGTCGCCCACCTCAAGCGGCGTGTCCATGGTGGACAGGTCGGTGGCGGCGCCGGTCGCCGTGTCGATGGTGACGATGCGCATGTCATCCGTCACGCCGACCAGCGTGTTGTTCGACGGGCGCAGGTCGATGCCCAGCAGGCGGTCCACGCCCTCGACATCCATGGTGCCGGTGACTTCCAGCGTCTCGGTGTCGAACATGACCAGGGTGCGGTCGTCGGTCAGGCCGACGCCCGTCGCGGCAGCCGCCGCCGAAATGGACAGCGCAAGAGCAGAGGTCGAGAATGCAGCAATGCGAAACATGGGGATGTTCCTTTCGGTTCAGCTTCTGTCACAGGCGGCGGTCTTCGCCGTCCTTGACCCGATGACGCGGCATCCGCGAAACCGGATGCAAAAATAATTTGGCCCCCCGCAAATTCGGCGGGCGCACCGAAAGTGACCGCGCGCGCGGTTGCAACCGCCCCCCCGATCGCGGCAGGATAGCCGTGCGACAAGGGGAGGTTTCGTGACCGACGACACAAGACAGCGCAGCCGCCAGCTTGACCGGGCCCTGACCGCCTGTGCCGAAGGCCGCCCCGAGGGCATCGACGCGATCCTGGACATCGAGGGGTCGCAGCTGCTGGGCGTCGCGCGCCGCATCCTGATCCGCCATGACCTGGCCGAGGAGGCGCTGCAGGATGCGATGGTGCTGATCTGGCGCAAGGCCGCCCAGCAGCGCCAGGGAGAGGGCACGGCCCGCGGCTGGATCTATGCGGTGCTGCGCAACCGCTGCCTGACGATCCTGCGCGACGGCAAGCGCCTGTCCAGCCTGTCCCCGGACGAGCTGACGCGCATGCAGGACGCCCGCCAGGACCTGTGCCACGACGACGACTGGAAGCTGTTGGCCGGAAAGGGGCGGCTTGGCGAATGCCTGGACGCGCTGGACGATCCGGCGCGGCGCGCGATCCTGCTTGCGCATGTCGCGGGTTACAGCCACGGAGAGATCTCTGCCCGCCAGGGGGTTCCGCTTGGCACCGCGAAATCGTGGATCCGGCGGGGCCTGGCCTCGCTGCGGGAGTGTTTGTCATGAGTTCAGTGTTCCAGGATGACGTGATCGCCTTTGCCGACGACTATGTCATGGGGCTGATGTCGCCGACCGAGGCCGAGCTGTTCGAGGCGCTGATCGCCGCAGACCCGGCCCTGGCCGCCCATGTCGCCCGTCTGCGCGAACAGTTGCTGCCGCTGGACCTGTCGGCCGAGGCCCTGGCCCTGCCGCCGGGTTTCGCAGCACGGCTGCAGGACATCATCGCACGCACGCCGCAGGACGCCGCGCCGACCACGCCCCTGTCCGCGGATCCGACCGTGGCCCCGGTCGCGGCCAACCTGCCCCGCGCGCCGATGCGCTGGCTGGCGGGGCTGGCCGCTTCGCTGGTGCTGGGGTTGGTCCTTGGGTTCGGCGGCGCCATGCAGCGTCCCGCGCCCGCGCCGCAGGTGGTGGCCGTGCTGCTGGACGATCAGGGCCAGCCCCGCGCCATCATCGAGGATTACGGCGACGACACGGCGCAGATCCGCTTCGTCTCCGATGTCGACGTGCCGCAGGGCTTCTCGATCCAGGCCTGGACCCTGCCCTCGCGCGAGATGGGGCCGCAATCCCTGGGCGTGCTGGACGGGCCGCGCGCGACCACGCTGGCGGGTCCGGACCTGCCCGTCCCCGCCGACGCGCAGCTTTACGAGATCACGCTGGAGCCAGAGGGCGGATCGCCCACCGGGCGCCCGACGGGGCCGATCATCGCCAAGGGCCTGGCCGCCGCGCAGAACATCTGACACGGGCAAGGGAACGCGCGGGCGTCTGGTCGGTTGAGGGGGACAGCAACCCCTCAAGGTGTCCATGTCCCCCACAACCGACCGCCGCGACCCGGCCGAAACCGACCTGACCTGCGACGTGGCCGTGATCGGCGCGGGCACCGCGGGCATCGCCGCCGAACGCGCCGCGCGCAAGGCGGGGGCCCGGACCCTGCTGATCGACCCCGAGTTTCGCGGAACGCTGTGCGCCAATACCGGCTGCATGCCGTCCAAGCTGTTGATCGCGGCATCCCATGCGGCCCACGCGGCGCGGCGCGCGCCCGTCTTCGGCGTTCATCCGGGTGACCCGGTGATCGACGGACCGGCGGTCATGGCCCGCGTGCGCGCGGAACGCGACCGGTTCGTGGACTTCACCCGCGAAACCTTTGACGACCTGCCCGAAGGCACCGCCGTGCGCGCCCGCGCCCGGTTCATCGGGCCAAGCGAGCTGATGCTGGACGACGGCCGCCGCGTGCAGGCCCGCGCCGTGGTGATCGCCACTGGGTCGCAGGCCCAGATCCCCGAACCCTTCCGCGATCTCGGCCCCCGCATCCTGACGAACGAGACCATCTTCGAGCTACCAGACCTTCCCGACAGCCTGGCGGTGATCGGCGGCGGGCCGATCGGCCTGGAACTGGCGCAGGCGATGGGTCGCCTTGGCGTGCCGGTCACTTTGTTCGACCAGGGCACCCGTCTTGGCAAGGCCCGCTGCGACGTAGTCCATGACGCGCTGCAGGACGCCATTGCGCGCGACGTGACCCTGTGCCTGGGGGTGGAGACGACAGCCTCGGCCGTTGACGGCGGGACCAAGCTGTCTTGGACAGGCGACGCGGCGGGGGATCAGGTGTTCAGCCACGTGCTGGTCGCCGTCGGCCGCCCGCCCAACCTGAAGGGCCTGGACCTGGATGCATCGGGGCTGGTGCTGGACGGTCACGGAACGCCGGTCTTCGACCGCACCACGATGCAATGCGGCGATGCGCCCGTCTTCATGGCGGGCGACGCAAATGCCGATGTGCCTCTGTTGCACGAAGCATCGACCGAGGGTGCCATCGCCGGAACCAATGCCGCGACCTATCCGAAGGTCACCCCGGGAGAGCGCAGCCCGGCATTCGCGCTGACCTTCACCGACCCGCCGCTGGCCTCGGTCGGGACCGGGCCGGGCGACGGGGTCATCAGCGGTCGCAGCGACTATTCCGACCAGGGCCGTGCCCGGACCGAGGCGCGTGCCGAAGGTGCCGTGACCCTTTACGCCGATGCCCAGGGGCGGCTCAGCGGCGCGGACCTGTGCTGTCCGGGCGGCGATCATCTGGCGCATCTTCTGGCGTGGTCGGTGCAATCGGGCGCCACGGCGACGGGGTTGCTGACCATGCCCTTCTATCATCCCACGCTGGAGGAGGGGCTGAAGGCCGCCCTGCGCCAGATCTGCGGTAAGACACGCCAGGCAGAACCCGCCGGGCGCGACTTCGGCACCCCCCCCGGCGCATAGGATGCAGTCATGACGGAATCGATCCACGATCTGGGACAGGGCTTCTGGTCGATCAGGGGCGACCTGCGCATCGGCGGCGTCCTGAACGTCGGCACGCAGGCGTCGCTGGTCCGGCTGCGGACAGGCCGCTTCGTGATGCTGGACAGCTATCCCCTGTCGGGCGCGATCCGCGATACGGTCATGGACCTGACCGATGGCGGGCGCGCGGTTGAGGCGGTTCTGAACCTGCATCCGTTCCACACCCTGCATTGCGCCGCCACCGCCCGCGATTTTCCCGACGCGGCGCTATTCGGGTCTCACCGCCACCGCCTGCGCCACCCGGACCTGAACTGGCGTTCCGAACCCGTCGAATCGCCCGAGGTTCAGGACATGTTCGCGGATGACCTGACATTCTCGCTTCCCCGCGGGATCGACTATGTCAACCGGAACGAACGCGTCCATGCCGGATCGTTGCTGGCCTGGCACCCGGCCAGCCGGACGCTGCACGTCGATGACACGATCAACCTGATGCCGGTCCCGCGCCTGCTGCGCGGCGTCTTCCCCAACCCGCGCGTGTTCCTGCACCCCACCCTGCCGCAGGCGCTGCTGCCGCAGGCCGGGGCGGTTCGCGACTTTCGCGACTGGCTGCAGGGGCTTGCGGGACTGACGCGCGATCTGCGCTGGCTGTGCGCGGCCCATTCGGGCCTGCGCGAATTCGAACCTGGCCAATTCAAGGGCGAACTGCTGGCCGCCTTCCGCCGGGTCGAGGACAAGCTGGCAAAGGCCGAGGCGCGTCGCGGGTGATCTTGCCTTCCCCGGCGGGGCGCGGTCTGATCGCGCCCAAAGGGGGATGCGATGATCGACATGGGACAACTGCCCGACGGGCGCAGGGTGCAGGCCGTGGACCTGCAGGCGGGACGGTTGCGCGCGCGCGTGCTGACGCTTGGCGGCATCGTCCAAGACCTGCGGCTGGACGGGGTCGACCATCCGCTGGTTCTGGGACATCCCGACCCCGCGACCTATCTGACGGACCCGCTCCGCCATGTGGGCGCGCTGGTCGGGCGTTATGCCAACCGCATCGCCGATGCGCGCATCCGCCTGTCGGGCCGGGTTCATGATCTTGACGCGAACGAAGGGCCGAACTGCCTGCATGGCGGCACAGACGGGGCATCGGTCCGCCTGTGGCGCATCACGCGCGCCGCGCCCGATGCCGTGACCTTGGCCCTCGATTTCACCGACGGAGAGATGGGCTTTCCCGGCGCGATGCAGGCACTGGCGACCCTGTCGCTTGGCGATCACGACGGCACGGCGTCACTCAGCGTCGCACTGCAGGCGACGGCCACGCGCCCGACGCCCTGCAACCTGACGCATCACGGCTATTGGACGCTGTCGCCCGATGGGGCCGCGGACCAGATGCTGCAGATCGATGCCGACCGCTATCTGCCCGTGGACGATGCGCTGATCCCCCTGCCCGATGCCCCGGCCCCGGTGGCGGGCACGCGGTTCGATTTCCGCACGGCCCGGCCGCTTGGAGATGCGGGGCTGGACCATTGCTGGTGCCTGGCCGACGGGCATGGCCCCTTGCGGCAGGTCGCCAGCCTGACCGCGCCTGACCTGCGCCTGCGGGTGCTGACGACGGCGCCCGGGCTGCAGGTCTATGATGGCGACCACTTCCCGCAGACGGGCCTTGCCGGCCACCCCGGCCAGACCGCCCGTCCCCAATCCGCCGTCGCGTTCGAGGCACAGGAATGGCCCGACGCCCCGAACCGCCCCGACTTTCCGCCCACGATCCTGCGTCCCGGCACCGTCTGGCGGACTGAGACGCGCTATCTGCTGGACCGCCCCTAGCCGACCGTGACGGTAGCCACGGCCTCCGCAAACTGCGGATGGCGGGCGGTGATGCGGATCGTCCCCGCCTCGCCCGTCAGGCGCAGCAGCATGCCCGTGGTTCCCCCCTGCAGCATCCGCAGGTCAGGCCCGATCAGGCGCGCGGGGCCGTCCACGGTCACCGCGATCGCCGCATCCAGGAAAGGCAGCCGGTTGCCCGCCTGGTCCAGCGCGCGCAGCATCACCCGCAGGTCGATATCCGCATCTGCAGGCAGCGTGTCGCGGTCGGGCGCGATCTGCAGCGTGGTGGGCAGCGGATCGGCCACATAGTCGCGCAGCGCGACCTGTTCGCCGTTCAGCCAGCCGGTGATGCGGCCCGGATGCCAGCTCATGCCCCATTGGCCCAGCTCCTCGGCGCTGATATGGCGGTGGTCGATGATGACCGGCGGATGCGGCAGATGGGGGAACCGCTCTCGGTCGGGGCCGACGCGGCGGGCGACGCCCGCGCATTCGAACTCGACCTCGTCGCAGTTCGTCAGCACGATCAGCGGCAGGACACCGCCGATATTGCGTTCGCCCCGGGCCCAGAAGGTGACCGGCTCCATCACGATCCCTTCTGAGGGTGGCTTCTGGCTGCCATAGGCATGGGCCGCGAATTTCGGCTCTCGCCAGATGTCCATGACGCCGTGATGGCAGATGCGGTCGCCCGCGCCGAAATCCTTGTGCGTGTTGTAATCGAACATGCACCAGCCGATCGACCCCGCGATACCCGCATCGCCATGGGCGGCGTTCAGCACCTCCAGGTGACGGATCACGTGCTCCATCTGGCGCAGTTCGGGATCCTGCGCCTTGGTCGGAAACATGTGGCCGTTATATTCGGTGACCAGATAGGGCACCGGCTTCTTGATGCCGGTGACCTCGGCCACGGACCGCAGCGCCGTGCGCGGGCGGTTGATCAGCGGCAGCTCGGATTCGTCCAGGATGAAGTCGTTCATCGTATAGACGTCCTCCAGCATCTCGCTGTCGGTGATGCAGCGCACGCCCCCGGTCGCGCGCGTCGGGTCCAGCTCGCGCGCCAGCGCGTTGGTGCGGACATAGAAATCGTGGTTGTCCGGGCTTTCGTTGATGCGCACGCCCCAGATGACGATGCTGGGGTGGTTCCAGTCGCGGGTGATCATCGCGCGGACATTCTCCACGCTGCGGTCCTGCCACGCCTGATCGCCGATATGCTGCCAGCCCGGGATTTCCTCGAAGACCAGCAGCCCGATCTCGTCGCAGCGGTCCAGGAACCATGGGCTCTGCGGGTAATGCGAGGTACGCACCATGTTGCAGCCCAGATCGAACCGCACGATCTCGGCGTCGCGTTCCTGCGCATGACGGCCCGCGGCATAGCCCTGATGGGCCCAGCTTTGATGCCGGTTCAATCCGCGCAGCGTCATGGGCTGGCCGTTCAGCACGAACCCCTGCGGCGTCCACTCCGCGGTGCGGAAGCCGAAGCGATGCGTGGTCACGTCGCCGCTGTCGGGAAGGCTCAATTCCACCGTGTAAAGCTTCGGGTTGTCCGTGGACCACAGCGACAGGCCGGTCAGGCCCGACAGGGTCAGCTCTCCCTCGCCCTCCACGACGGCAATCTCACGGTCGCCGTCCAGCAGCCGGGCGCGGACCGGGCCGGGGGCGGCGACCTCGGGGCGGATCACGACAGTTTTCGCGTCCGCCAGCGCGTCGGGCGTCAGGATGCGCGCATTGGTCAGGTGGCGTTCCGTCAGCACCATCAGCCAGACATCGCGATAGATCCCCGCATAGGTCAGATAGTCGATCTGCGCGCCGAAGGGCGGGATGGCGGGGTTTTCCGACCCGTCGATGCGCACCGTGACTCGGTTGTCGCCGGGGCGCAGATGGTCGGTCAGATCCGCCACGAAGGGGGTGTATCCGTCGGGATGGGCCACGACCTGCACGCCGTTCACCCAGACCACATTGTCGGCCATCGCCCCGTCAAAGCGCAGCTGCACCCGGCGGCCCGCCCATGCGTCATCCCACGCGATCACGCGCTGATAGGTGAAGGCGCGCTGATAGCAGGTCTCGTCGAAATAGCTCAGGGGCAGGTCGACCGCGTTATGTGGTAGCGTGACCGACGCGCCCGACAGCGGCGCGGCAGGATCGGCCGCGCCTTCGGCAAAGATCCAGCCGTGGTTCAGTTTCTGGACGGTCCGCATGATCACCACTCCGCAAAGCTGCCGTCGGCATGGCGCCAGACGGGGTTGCGCCAGCGGTGCCCTTCGGCGGCCATCTGGCGGACCTTGTCCTCGTTCACCTCGATGCCCAGACCCGGCCCCTGCGGGATCGCGACGAAGCCGTCGTCATAGGCAAAGACCGACGGGTCGGTCAGATAGTCCAGCAGGTCGCTGCCCTGGTTGTAGTGAATCCCAAGCGACTGTTCCTGGATGAAGGCGTTGTAGCAGACCGCGTCCAGCTGCAGGTTCGCGGCCAGTGCGATGGGGCCGAGCGGGCAGTGCAGTGCCAAGGCCACGTCATGCGCCTCGGCCATGGCGGCGATGCGATAGGTCTCGGTGATGCCGCCCGAATGGCTGGGATCGGGCTGGATGATATCGACATAGCCGCCCTGCAGGATCGCCTTGAAGTCCCACCGGGTGTACAGGCGTTCCCCAAGCGCGATGGGGGTCGAGCAGTGGTTGGCGATTTCGCGCAGCGCCTCGGCATGTTCGGACAGGACGGGTTCCTCGATGAACATCAGGCGGAAGGGCTCCAGTTCCTTGGCCAGCACCTTGGCCATCGGACGATGCACCCGACCGTGGAAATCGATGCCGATGCCGAAATCGGGGCCCATCTCCTCGCGGATGGCCTGCACGCGCGCCAGGACCTGATCGACCTTGGCGTGGCTGTCGACGAACTGCATCTCCTCGGTGCCGTTCATCTTGACGGCGGTGAAGCCCCGGTCGCCGCAATCGCGCGCCATCCGCGCGGTGTCGCCCGGACGGTCGCCGCCGATCCAGGAATAGACGCGGATGCGGTCGCGCTGCTGGCCGCCCAGCAGGGCATGGACCGGCACGCCCAGATCCTTGCCCTTGATGTCCCACAGTGCCTGGTCCAGCCCCGCGATGGCCGACATGTGGATGCCGCCGCCGCGATAGAAGCCCGCGCGATACATCACCGTCCAATGGTCCTGGATCAGGCGCGGGTCGCGGCCGATCAGATAATCCGACAGCTCCTCGACGCAGGCGGCGACGGATGCGGCGCGGCCCTCCAGGACGGGTTCGCCCCAACCGCTGATGCCCTCGTCGGTGCTGATCTTGACGAAGCACCAGCGGGGCGGAACGATGAAGGTCTCGATGGCGGTGATTTTCATGGGTTGTCCTCGAAGGCGGGGGCCGCGTGCGGGCGGCCCGTCAGGAAGGCGTCGGCGACCAAGCGCAGCGGCGCCAGGTCCAGGTCGCTGCCGCCCGCCGCGACCAGATCGCGGAACCGGGCGTAGAGGCGGGCATATTCGCGGTTCTCACCGGCGGTCTCCCGGCCCGGCGCGGTGAAGCGCGCGCCGCCTTCGGACAGGGTCGCGTGGCCGGCATCGGTGTCGAAGGCGATCTGCCAGGTCTCATCCCCCGTCACGCGCCAGTCGAAATGCGCGGCGATGGGATGGCCCGCGTCCAGGCTCAGATCGGCGGCGATGGGCGTCTGGCGGTTCGCGGGGATATGCAGGTCGGCGCCGACCAGCCGCACGCCGGGGATCAGCGCGGTCAGGATCGACAGCGCGTTGATGCCAGGGTCGAAGACGCCCAGGCCGCCGGGCTGCCAGATCCACTCCTGCCCCGGATGCCATTTGCGCACATCCTCGCACCAGTCGATGCGGACGGCACGGATGCGGGTCGTGGCCAGCCAGTCGCGGGCCGCGTCCACCGCCGCGGCCTCGCGCGAGTGCCAGGTGGCGTGGATGGTCACGCCCTGCCGCGCGGCCTCGGCCTCAAGGACGGCTATTTCCGACAGGGTGGCGCCGGGGGGTTTCTCCAGCATCAGGTGGCGGCCCGCGCGCAGCACCGCCATGGCCTGATCGAACCGCCCCTGCGGAGGGGTGCACAGCGACACTGCGTCCACATCGCCCAGCATCTGCGTCACGTCGCGGTGGTTGGCGACGCCCTCCAGCGTGACGTTGCGGCTGGCGATGGCGGTCAGCGTCAGGCCGTCCGTCGCGGCAATGGCGGGCAGGTGCTGCGCACGCGCGATGGTGCCCAGGCCCACGAGTCCGATGCGCAGGCTCATCTCAGCCGCTGCCCGCTGTCCGCGTCGAAGAAGAACGCATCCGCCGCGTCGAAGCTCAGGCCCACGCTGCCGCCGCCGGCCGGGTCCAGCCGCTGCGTCGTCTGCACGATCAGCTTCTCTCCGGTCGGGGCGCGCAGATGGGCATAGGTCGTCCCGCCCAGGTTCTCGGCCAGGTCGATGCGGAAGGGGCCGTGCGGCGTCAGGGTCAGCGCGTCGGGACGCAGCCCGATCTCGACCGCACGCCCCTCGGTCAGGGTGGGACCGTGGCGGTCCAGCGGCGCGTCGAACGCCGGGGTGATGACCTGGCCACCCTGCACGCGCCCCGCCACGAAGTTCATCGCCGGGCTGCCGATGAAGCCTGCGACAAAGCGGTTGTCGGGATCGTCGTACAGCTCCATCGGGCTGCCGACCTGCTCGATGCGGCCCGACCGCAGGACGACGATCTTGTCGGCCATGGTCATCGCCTCGACCTGATCGTGGGTGACATAGATCATCGTCGCGCCCAGTTCGCGATGCAGACGCGCGATCTCGGCCCGCATCTCGACGCGCAGTTCGGCGTCAAGGTTCGACAGCGGCTCGTCGAACAGGAACACCTTGGGGCCGCGCACGATGGCGCGGCCGATGGCCACGCGCTGACGCTGGCCGCCCGACAGGTTGGCGGGCTTGCGGTCCAGCAGCGGGTCCAGCTTGAGGATGCGTGCCGCCTCGGCCACCTTGGCGGCGATCTGGGCCTTGGGGTGGCCGTTCATCTTCAGCCCGAAGCCCATGTTCTGCGCGACCGTCATGTGCGGGTACAGCGCATAGGTCTGGAACACCATCGCCACGCCCCGGTCGGCCGGGTCGGAATCGGTGACGTCCTGGTTCTCGATCATGATCTGGCCGGCGCTGGTCTCCTCCAGCCCCGCGATCATGCGCAGCAGGGTCGATTTCCCGCAGCCCGAGGGGCCGACGAAAACGCAGAACTCTCCCTGCCTGACTTGCAGATCGACGCCGTGGATGACCCGCACGGGGCCGAAATCCTTGGTGACGCGGCTTAGCTGGACGCCGGACATGGCAACCTCATGCTTGCTTGTGTTCGGGGAACCGCCAGGTGTCGGCGGTCGCGGCGATCTGCGCCGCAGCCTGGGTCACGGGGCCTGCCAGCGACAGAAGCTGGTCGCGGCTGGTCGTGGCCGTCGTGGTCGTCACCGAGATCGCGCCCAGGATGCGCCCGGTCCCCGACAGGATAGGGGCGGCAAGGCAGGCGATGCCGGTCTCGTGTTCCTCGTCGTCCAACGCATAGCCGCGCTGGCGGATGCGGACCAACTCGTCGCGCAAGGCGTCGGGCGTGGTCAGCGTGTTGGGCGTGTGCGCGTGAAAGGACTGCCGCGACAGAGCCGCGGCCAGCTTGTCCTCGGGCAGATGGGCCAGCATCGCCTTGCCCACGCCCGTGCAATAGGCCGGGCCCACCTTGCCGGACTGGGCGAACATCTCGACCGGCTGCTTGGCGTTGCGCTTGTCCACATAGAGGACGGCGCCGTTGTCCAGCTGCGCCAGGTGGATCGTCTGGCCCAGATCGACCGCCAGGCGGTCCAGAACCTGCTGCGCCAGGGGCGCCAGGCTGGACTGCGCCCAGGCCGAATGGGCCAGCCGCACCAGCCGCATGCCGGGCGCATAGGTCTGGCGGCCCTCGTCATAGGCCAGCATGTCCTGATGGGTCAGTGCCTGCAAAAACCGGTACAGCGTCGCTTTGGGAAGGCCCGCGACGGGCAGGATCTCGGCAAAGCGGACGGGGCGGCCGAAGGCGGCGACCAGGTCCAGCACGGCCAGCGTGCGGCCCACCGTGCCATCCGTCGTTTCGCGTCCCTGCACCGTCACGTCATCCTCCCCCGTTGTTGACAGGCTATGCGATTCGCAGCATAGTTTCAATATTCAAAACTAAGTTTCAATATATGGAACAAAAATGGGAGGGAGACCATGGTCCATCTGAGAAAAGGGCTGGTGCTGGCGATGCTGCTTGCCACCACCGCCCCCGCCTTCGCGCAAAGCCGGGTGCTGGTGTTCAATACCGATGCGTCCGATCCCGCGCCCAAGGCGGCGTTCGACCAGCTGATCGCGGATTTCGAGGCCGAGTACCCGGAGATCGACGTGCAGGTGAACACGTTCGACCACGAGGGCTACAAGACCGCGATCCGGAACTTCATGACCGCCGACGCGCCGGACCTGGCGAACTGGTACGCGGGCAACCGGATGGGCCCCTTCGTCGAGGCGGGCCAGTTCATGGACGTGTCCGACATCTGGGCCGAGAACAACCTGACCGAGACCCTGGGGTCCGCGCTGTCGTCGATGACCATCGACGGCAAGCAGTGGGGCATCCCCTACACCTACTACCAATGGGGCATCTACACCAACAAGGACGTCTATGCCCAGGTCGGCGTCGAGCCCGCCGCGACCTGGGACGAGTTCATCGCCAATTGCGAGAAGTTCAAGGCCGCGGGCATCGACTGCCTGACCACCGGGTCCAAGGCGCTGTGGCCGGTCGCGGGGCTGTTCGACTATCTGTCGCTGCGCACCAACGGCTATGACTGGCACATGCAGTTGACCAACGGGGAAATCCCCTGGACGGATGACAGCGTGCGCGCGGTCTTTGCCGAATTCGCCAAGGTGCTGCCCTATGTCTCGGCCAACCACGCCGCGATCGACTGGCAGGACGCCGTGTCGAACCTGGTCCAGGGCAAAGCCGCGAACTATGTCATGGGCAACTTTGCCGTGGCGGCCTTCAAGGACGGCGGCATGACGGACGAGACCCTGGGCTTCATGCCCTTCCCGACCATCAACCCCGACATCCCGCGCGCCGAGGAAGCGCCGACCGACACGGTCCACATCCCCGCCGCGGCCAAGAACCCCGAGGATGCCAAGCTGTTCCTGGCCTTCATGGCGCGCCCCGACGTGCAGACCAAGATGAACGCCACGCTTGGCCAGCTGCCGATCAACGCCGAAAGCAGCGTGGGCGACGACCCGTTCCTGCAGGCGGGCTTCGAGCTGTTGTCCACCGCCGAGGGCGGCATCGCGCAGTTCTTTGACCGCGACGCGCCGCCGGAGATGGCCAAGGCCGGGATGGAGGGGTTCCAGGAATTCATGGTCCGCCCCGAACGCCTGGACGCCATCCTCGAACGGCTGGAGCGTCAGCGCCAGCGCGTCTACGCCCAGTGATCCCGTCGCGGGCAGGGACGCCCCTGCCCGCGCGTTTCCCCGCAAGATGAAGGTGGCACCATGACCGCCCTGCCCGACACCCCCCCGCCGCGCCGCCGGTCCCGGCGTCAGCTGACGCCCTGGCTGTTCCTGGCGCCGGGCCTGCTGATGTTTTCGGTCTACGTGATCATCCCGATCTTCCAGTCGGTCTGGGTCAGCTTCCACGATTGGGACGGGCTGGGCCCGATGACCTGGGTCGGCCTGGCCAATTACGACGAGCTTTGGTGGGACGAGGCCTTCTATACCAGCCTGAAGAACAACGTGATCTGGCTGGCGCTGTATCTGCTGGCGGTGCCCCTGGGGCTGATGATCGCGCTGTTCCTGAACCAGACGATCCGCGGCATCCGCATCTACAAGTCGCTGTTCTTCTTTCCCTTCGTCATCAGCCAGGCGGTCGTGGGGCTGATCTTTTCGTGGTTCTATGCGCCGGGCTTCGGGCTGCTCTATGCGCTGATCGAATGGGCCACGGGCACGGGCGTCGCGATCCTGGCCGACGAACGCTTCGTCACCTACGGCATCATCGCGGCGGGCCTGTGGCCGCAGATCGCCTATTGCATGATCCTGTACCTGACCGGCCTGAACGCCGTCGCCCCCGACCAGATCGAGGCCGCGCGGCTGGACGGCGCCAAGGGCTGGCGGATGCTGTGGCATGTCGTGCTGCCGCAACTGCGCCCGGCGACCTTCATCGCCGTGGTCGTGACCGTCATCGGCGCGCTGCGCAGCTTCGATCTGGTCAGCATCATGACCTCGGGCGGACCCTTCGGGTCGTCGCGCGTGCTGTCCTATTACATGTACGAACAGGCGCTGTCGGAATACGGCTATCGCATGGGCTACGGCGCGGCCATCGCGGTCGTCCTGTTCGCGATCATGATGATCTTCATCTCGGGCTTCATCTGGAAGATGTGGCGCGACGAGAAAGGGGTCTGACCCATGTTTCCCCGTCCCATCCAATCGATGTCCCCCGCGGCGCAGCGCACCTATAAGATCGTGCTGCCGATCATGCTGGTCCTGTGGCTGCTGCCCCTCTTGGGGGTCGCGATGACCTCGGTCCGCCCGTCGGGCGACCTGGCCGCGGGCAACTACTTCGGCATCCCGTCCCGCTTTGCATGGGAGAACTATGCCGACGTGTTCCGCAACTCGCCCCTGGCGCAGTACCTGTGGAACAGCTTTCGCATCACCATTCCGGTGATGATCGGGGCGGTGGGGCTGTCCTGCCTGACCGGCTTCGCGCTGGCGGTCTACAAGTTCCGCCTGTCGCTGGTGGTGTTCTTCATGTTCGTCGCGGGCAATTTCGTACCGTTCCAGATCCTGATGGTGCCGGTGCGCGACCTGACGGTGGACATGGGACTGTACAACACCATCACCGGGCTGGCGCTGTTCCACATCGCCTTCCAGACCGGGTTCTGCACGCTGTTCATGCGCAACTTCATCAAGGCCCTGCCGCGCGAACTGATCGAGGCCGCCCGTGTCGAAGGCGTCACCGAATGGCAGATCTTTTGGCATATCGTTCTGCCGCTTGTGCGGCCCGCCATCGCGGCCCTTTCGGTGCTGGTCTTCACCTTCATCTGGAACGACTATTTCTGGGCGATGGTGCTGACCACGGGCGCGGACACGCAGCCGGTGACGGCGGGGCTGAACAGCCTGAACGGCCAGTGGATCGCCGCATGGCACCTGGTCAGCGCAAACTCGATCCTGGCCGCCCTGCCGCCCGTGCTGATGTTCTTCCTGATGCAGCGGCATTTCATCGCCGGACTGACCCTGGGCGCGGTGAAATGAGGCTCTGGCGCATCGACACGCCCGCCCAGACCATGGTCCTGGGCAGCGACGGCGGCATGGCCTGCTGCCACTACTGGGGCGCGCCCCTGCCCGGCGACACCGACCTGGACGCGCTGGTCGCGGCGGCGGCGGGCGGCATCACCGGCGGCATGCTGGACGCCCTGCCGCCCCTGTCGCTGGTCCCCGAGGCGCGGCGCAGCTTTCCGGGCCAGCCGGGGCTGGTCGCATTCCAGAACGGCCTGCCGCTGGAGCCGGACTGGCGCCTCGACAGCGCGGATCAGGGCGACGCGCTGACCCTGCGCCATGTCGCGCCCGGCCTGCGGCTGGACATCACCATCCGTGCGATGGATCACGGGCTGATCGGCCTGCGCGCGCGGCTGTCGTCCGACGCCGCGGTGACCCTGCACCATCTGGCGTTGGCCCTGCCGGTCCCCGCGCATCTGTCCGACCTGACCGAACTGGCGGGGCGCTGGACGCGCGAGTTCCAGCCGGTGACGACCGCGCTGGACCACGGCGCGCGCCTGCGCGACGCGCGCACCGGCCGGTCTGGGCACGAACATCCGCCGCATCTGTGGCTGACCGCCCCCGGCACCACCAACACCGGCGGAGAGGCAGTGGCCCTGCATTACGGCTGGTCCGGCGGCCACCGGATGCTGGTCGAGGCCCTGCCCGACGGCCGCCGCCAGATCCAGCTGGGCCATTGCTCGGGGTCGGAACGCGCACCCGGCACGGTGTTCGAGATGGCCGAGATCTGGCTGGCGCGCGGCGATCGGGGTCTGAACAGCGTGGCGGTCCCCTTTCAGCGCGCCATCCGCGACGCCCTGCCCCCCGCGCGCCAGCCGCGCCCCGTGCATTACAACGGGTGGGAGGCGATCTATTTCCGCCATGACGCCACCGAACTGGCCCAGATCGCCGAACGCGCCGCGGCCCTTGGCGCGGAACGGTTCGTGCTGGACGACGGCTGGTTCGGGCGGCGCGACGACGACAGCTCGTCCCTGGGCGACTGGACCATCGACCCGCGCAAGCATCCCCAGGGGTTCAAGCCGCTGATCGACAAGCTCCGCGCGCTGAACATGCGCTTTGGCCTGTGGTTCGAACCCGAGATGATCAACGAGGACAGCGACCTCTATCGCGCGCATCCGGACTGGGTGCTGGGCCCCGCGGACCAGATCCGCGGGCGCAGCCAGCTGCACCTGGACATGGCCCGCGACGACGTGCGCGACCATCTGTTCGACCGCATCGGCGGCATCCTGGGCGCGTGGGACATCGACTATGTCAAATGGGATCACAACCGGCTGACGCCCTTTCCCGATGCCGCGCAGACGCGCGGCGTTTATGCGCTGTTCGACCGGCTGCGCGCGGCCCATCCCCAGGTGGAATTCGAAAGCTGCGCGTCGGGCGGGGGGCGCATCGACGCGGGCATCCTGACCCGCTGCGGTCGCGTCTGGCTGTCCGACAGCAACGACGCGATCGAACGCCTGCGCATCCAGCATCACGCCGCGATGCTGCTGCCGGCCTGCGTCACGGGCAGCCATGTCGGCCCGCGCGAGTGCCACACCTCGGGGCGCGTCCTGCCCATGGCCCTGCGCGCCTGGACCGCGGCACAGCGGCACATGGGATTCGAGATGGACCCGCGTGAACTGACCACCGCCGAGGCCAGGACGCTGACCCGCGTCACCACCTGGTGGAAGGCCAACCGCGACTGGATGATGGCGGGCGACATCTGGCGGCTGGACCGCCCTGCGGGCAGCCTGGCCGAGATGCAGCTGGCCGCCGACGGCAGCCGCATGGTGGTCTTTGCCGCACAGATCGACGCCCCCGTGGCGCTGCAGCCGCCGCTGCTGCGTCTGACCGGGCTGGACCCGCAGGCGCGCTATCGTCTGACGATGCTGGAACATCCCGTGGGTCACCACAGTTCCTCTGTTGCGCTGTCGCAGGGTGCGGTGACCCTGAACGGCGCGGCGCTGATGGCGCAGGGCGTGGCCCTGCCCCCCGCCTTTCCGCAAACCATCGCCGTGATCGAAGGGACGCGCCTGTGACGATAGACTGGATTGCCGCCGATTGGGGCACCACCAACCTGCGGCTGTGGGCCATGTCCGGCCGCACCGTGGTCGAGGCCCGCGACAGCGATCAGGGCATGGGCGGCCTGACCCCCGACCGCTTTGCGGGCGTGCTGGCGCAGGCGACCCAAGGGTGGCCCGCGGTTCCGGTCATCGCCTGCGGCATGGTCGGATCGCGCCAGGGCTGGGTCGAGGCGCCCTATGCGCCCGTCCCCTGCCCCGCCGCCCCGCGCATGGTCGCGGTGCCCGGCGATCCGGGCGGCCGGCCCGTGCGCGTCATCTGCGGTGTCCGTCAGGACGACCCCGCCGATGTCATGCGCGGAGAGGAGACACAGATCGCGGGCCTTCTGGCGCTGGACCCGGACTTCGACGGGATCGCCTGCCTGCCGGGCACGCATACGAAATGGGTCCGCATCTCGGCCGGTGAGATCTGCAACTTCAAAAGCTTCATGACCGGTGAGCTGTTCGGCCTGATCGCCAACCAGTCGGTCCTGCGCCATTCGGTCGGCAAGGGTGACTGCGATCCCGCGCTGTTCCGCGACGCGGTGTCGGACGCGATGAGCCGTCCGGAACGCGGTTACGCGGGCCTGTTCCAGCTGCGCGCGGAATCGCTGCTGTCCGGGCTGGACCCGGCCGCGGCACGCGCACGCCTGTCGGGCACGCTGATCGGGTGGGAGATGGCCGCGGCCCGGCCCTGGTGGCTGGGATCGCAGGTCACCATCATCGGCGCCCCCGCCCTGTCGGCGCTTTACGCCGATGCGCTGGCCGCGCAGGGCGTCCCCGCCGCGCGCATGTCGGTCCAGGACGCCACGCTGGCAGGCCTGTCCGCGGCCCATCGTCAATTTCTGCAAGGATAATCCATGTCCCGTCCCCTGATCGCCATCCTTCGCGGCCTGATGCCGCGGGACGCCCGCGCCGTCGGCCATGCCCTGATCCAGGCCGGCATCACCCGGCTGGAGGTGCCGCTGAACTCTCCGGACCCGCTGGACAGCATCCGCATCCTGTCGCGCGAGTTCGGCGACGCCGCACAGATCGGCGCGGGCACCGTGCTGACGCCCGACCAGGTGCAGGCGGTCCGCGATGCGGGCGGGCGGATGGTCCTGTCGCCCAATTGCGACACTGGCGTGATCCGCGCCACCGTGGAGGCGGGCATGGCCAGCTATCCCGGCGTCATGACCCCGACCGAGGCCTTTGCCGCGCTGGCGGCGGGCGCCACCGGGCTGAAGCTGTTTCCCGGAGAGCTGATCAGCCCCACGGGCCTGCGTGCCATGCGCGCGGTCCTGCCCGCGGGAACCGACTGCTGGGCCGTGGGCGGCGTGTCCGTGGACAACATGGCCGAATGGCGCCGTGCCGGGGCCGCGGGCTTCGGGATCGGATCCAGCCTGTACAAGCCCGGCGACAGTGCCGACACCGTGGCCGCCAAGGCCGCCGCCATCGTCGCCGCATGGGAGGCCAGCGCATGATCTTTGACGACACCCCCTGCACCTTGGGCGAAGGCGCCCTGTGGCATCCCGACCGCCAGTCGCTGATCTGGTTCGACATCATCGGTCGCCGCATGTTCGAAAAGCCGCTGGACGGCGCGCGGCGTCACTGGGACTTTGCCGACCCCGTTTCGGCCGCGGGGATCGTCGATGCGGACCGGATCATCGTGGCGTCCAGCCGGGCGCTGTCGCTGGTGGATCTGCGCGACGGTGCTGCCCAGATCCTGGTCCCGCTGGAGGCCGACAACGCCGTGACCCGCAGCAACGATGGCCGTGCCGACCCGCAGGGCGGGTTCTGGATCGGGACGATGGGGCTGAACGCGGAACCCGGTGCCGGATCGATCTGGCGGTTCCACCGCGGAGAGCTGCGCCGCCTGTTCCCCGACATCACCATCACCAACGCGATCTGCTTTTCGCCCGAAGGCGATCTGGCGCATTTCGCCGATACCGACCGCTCGACCATCTGGCAGGTCCGGCTGGACCGCGACGGCTGGCCCGCGGGCGATCCGCAGGTGTTCATCGACCTGAACGCCGAAGGGCTGAACCCCGACGGCGCGGTCATCGACGCCCAGGGCGGGCTGTGGTCGGCGCAATGGGGCGCGGGGCGCGTCGCGCGCTATGACCGGCAGGGCCGCTTTGACCGGGCGATCGATCTGCCCGCGCCGCACGTCTCCTGCCCGGCCTTCGGCGGCGCGGACATGACGACGCTGTTCGCGACGACCGCGCGGCAGGGGCTGGCCGATCCGCGTGACGCGGACGGGTGCACCTATGCGGTTCCCGCAGGCGTCACGGGCCAGCGGGAGCATCGGGTCATCCTGGGCTAGACCTCGACGGTGATCCGCCCCATCGGGTTCGAACAGCAGGCCAGGATCCAGCCCTCGGCGATGTCCTCATCGCTGATGCCTCCGTTATGGACCATGTGGACCTCTCCGGCGGTCTTGCGGATCTTGCAGGTGCCGCACAGGCCGAAGGTGCAGCCGGACGGAATGTTCAGCCCCGCCCGCTTGGCCACCGCCAGAACCGTGTCGGTTTCCGCGCAGGACGCCGTCACGCCGCTGGAGGCGAAGGTCACCTGGGCGCTGGCATCGTCGGCCGGGGTGACATCCTCGATGACCGGGGCCTCGGCCTCGGTGGCGACGGGGGCGCCGAAGCTTTCCTGGTGATATCGCTCCATGTCGTAGCCAAGCGAGATCAGCATCTCGCGCACGGCCTGCATGAACGGCTCGGGCCCGCAGCAGAACACCTCGCGGTCCAGATAGTCGGGGGCCATCAGGCCCAGCATCAGGCTGTTCAACCGCCCCTGATAGCCGTGCCAAACGCGGAACGGTTCGGGCTGTTCGACGGTCAGGCGCAGCTGCAGGCCGGGCACGCGGGCGACGTAATGTTCCAGCTGGTCGCGGAAGATGATGTCGGACGGGCGCTGCGCGGCATGGACGAAGACGATGTCGGTGTCCTGCGCCCGGTCCCAGGCCCAGGTGGTCATGGACATCATCGGCGTGATCCCCGACCCCGCCGAGATGAACAGGTATTTCGCCGCCGGATGGCGGTGAAAGCTGAAGATGCCGTTCGGGCCGAAGGCGCGGATCCGCATGCCGGGCTTGAGGTGGTCCAGCATCCAGCGCGTGCCGATCGAGGTCGACTGCGCCTTGACCGTGACCGAGATCGACAGCGGCCGCGACGGCGACGAGCTGATCGTGTAGGTCCGCTGGACGTTGCCGGCCGCCCCCTTGGCGGGATCGACGGGCAGGTCCAACGTCACGAACTGGCCAGGCTGATAGTCGAACCACGCGCCAGACGGCGCCCGGAAGATGAAGGTCGAGGTGTCGCGCGTCTCGGGCACGACCATGACGCATTCCAGCGGCTCGTCATCGGACCACGGCTCGGCGGCCCAGTTCACGCGGGGCTTGGCCATCTATTCTGCCGCCTGCCGCATCCCGAGGCGTGACGCCATCAACCCGCAATACCAGTCGATCAGGTGGATCACACCGGCCTCCTGCGTGGGGGAATAGGGGCCGGGCTCATAGGCGGGGGACAGGATGCCGGCCTGGTTTTCTTCGACCACCTGGCGGTCCTCGTCATTGGTATTCAGCCAGACGCGGGTCAGTGTCTCGATGTCGTAATCGACGCCTTCGACCGCGTCCTTGTGGACCAGCCAGTTGGTCGTGACCTCGGTCTCGGTCGGGCTGATCGGCAGGATGCGGAAGACGATGGCGTGATCGGGCAGGAAGTGGTTCCAGGACGAGGGGAAGTGATAGAACATCAGGCTGCCCGCGTCATTCCAGGGCATCGTGCCCATGCGCCGCGCGACGGCGGCCTTGCCCGACATGGTGAAGCTTTCCTGATGGTCCATCAGCGGCACCCGCGCCATGCGCCACTGCATGTCGGGCGCGTTCACGAAGCGGGCGGGCAGACCGGCGGCATCGCAGCGGTCCCAATGGGCCAGGATCTCGGGCGAGGCCGCGTTCGGCCCCTCCATCACCGTCATCAGCGGATCGTCGGAATAGGTCCGGCACAGCGACGGATGGCTGCCGCTGCAATGATAGCATTCGCGGTTGTTCTCCATCACCAGCTTCCAGTTGCCCTTCTCGACGATGGTCGAGCTGAAGGCGATCTTGGCATCCGCCAGCCCCGAGGGCGCGGCATAGCGGGTCAGGTTGGCGGCCAGTTCGTTGATGGCGGGGGGCACCTGGGCCAGGCAGATGAAGATCATGCCGTTCAGGTCCACGCAGTGGACCGGCTTGAGGCTGTATTTCGAAGGGTCGAAATCGGGGCCCATGTCGCGCGCGAACAGCAGCTTGCCGTTCAGGTCGTAGGTCCACTGGTGATAGGGGCAGACCAGCATGGGGTTGGTCCCGTTCGATTTGGCGCACAGGCGCTGGCCGCGGTGGCGGCAGACGTTGTGGAAGGCACGGATGCGGCCGTCTGCGCCGCGGGTGACGATGACCGGATACTGGCCGACCTGCATGGTGATGTAGCTGCCGGTCTTGGGCAGCTCACAGCTGGGTCCGGCGAACAGCCATTCCCGGTACCAGATCTGCTCCAGGTCGTCCTGGAAGGCCTGTTCGCCGCAATACAGGTCGCGGGGAAGCGCGTGGCCGGGAAGACGGGCGGCGATCAGCTGGGCTGTGGTCAAGTCGGAGGTCTGGGTCATGGCGCTGCTCGGGGGTCCGGGGTGGCTTTCGCCCCAAACTAGTCGCAGGCGGACGACGGCGCGGCAGAATTGCGACATTCTGCCAGCGGAAACGGACATCGTGATCATGTGGGTGCCTTTGAGGGAGGGAAGCCTTGCCACCCCCCATCGAGGGGGGCGGCAAGGCTGCGGGGCCCCCGGACCCCCGCGACACAAGGCCGCGACGCCCGGTTTGCCGACACAATGGAAAATCGTTCCAAAACCCTTGGCAAACTTGCCGGGGTGACGTATCCCACCGTTGGGGTATGGCCCGATGCCGAATCCCCGCCATCCGAGGAGAGCCCCATGACCCGTTCCGCCACCCCCCGCCACGGCCTTGAGGTCGATACCGACTTTGCGCAGTTCATCGAGGCGCAGGTGCTGCCGGGAACCGGCGTGACGGCGGATGCCTTCTGGCAGGGCTACGCCGGGCTGCTGGACGGATTCGCGGCCGAGAACGTCGCCCTGCTGGAACGCCGCGCCGAGCTGCAACGCCAGATCGACGCGTGGCACAAGGCTCGCGGAAACCAGCCCTGGGACGCCACCGCCTATCGCGCCTTCCTGACCGAGATCGGCTATCTGGTCGCCGAACCGGCCCCGTTTGCCGTCGAGAACGGCGACATCGACCCCGAGATCGCCACCTTGGCGGGGCCGCAGCTGGTCGTGCCGGTCAGCAATGCCCGCTTTGCCCTGAACGCGGCGAACGCGCGGTGGGGCTCGCTCTATGACGCGATGTACGGGTCGGACGTGATGGGTCCGGTTCCGTCGGGCGGGTTCGATCCGGCGCGCCGTGACGCGGTCGTGGCCAAGGCGGCCGCGTTCCTGGACCAGGCGCTGCCGCTGGACGAGGGCAGCCATGCCGACGTCACCGCCTATGACGCCGACGCGCAGGGTCTGGTCGCGACCGTTGGGGGCCAAGCCGTGCTGCTGGCCGATCCGGCAGCCTTTGTCGGCACCCACCGCGACGGCGCCGATACCGGATACGTCCTGCGCCACAACGGGCTGCATGTCGAGCTGGTGATCAACCGCGACCACCCGATCGGGGCGGCATCCGCCAGCGGGCTGCGCGACGTCGTGCTGGAGGCCGCGCTGTCTGCCATTCAGGATTGCGAGGACAGCGTCGCCGCGGTCGATGCCGAGGACAAGATCGGTGTCTATGGCAACTGGCTGGGCCTGATGAAGGGCGATCTGGCCGAGACCTTCGAGAAGGGCGGCACGTCGATGACCCGCCGCCTGGAGGGCGACCGGACCGTGACGCGGCCCGATGGCAGCACCGTGACGCTGCAGGGCCGCGCCCTGCTGCTGGTGCGCAACGTGGGCCATCTGATGACCACCGACGTGATCCGCAAGGACGGCCAGTCCACGCCCGAGGGGCTGATGGATGCGATGGTTACCGTCGCCTGCGCCATCCATGACCTGAAGAAGACCGAAGGACCGCGCAACAGCCGCGCCGGCGCCATCTATGTCGTCAAGCCCAAGATGCATGGCCCCGAAGAGGCGGCATTCGCGGACCGCGTCTTTGCCCATGTCGAGACCGCCTTGGGACTAACCCCCAACACCGTCAAGCTGGGCCTGATGGACGAAGAGCGCCGCACTAGTGCCAACCTAGCCGCCTGCATCCATGCGATCCGCAACCGGATCTTCTTCATCAACACCGGCTTCCTGGACCGCACCGGCGACGAGATCCACACCTCGATGCATGCGGGTGCCTTCGTGGGCCGCGACGGGATGAAGACCGCCACCTGGCTGAAGGCCTATGAGGATCGCAACGTGCTGATCGGCCTGGCGTCGGGCATGCGGGGCCGCGCGCAGATCGGCAAGGGGATGTGGGCCAAGCCCGACGCCCTGGCCGAGATGCTGGAGGTCAAGGTCGGCCATCCGAAATCGGGCGCCAGCACGGCCTGGGTTCCCTCGCCCACCGCGGCGACGCTGCACGCGCTGCACTATCACCAGATCGACGTGGCCGCCCGCCAGGACGAGCTGCAGGGTCAGCCGATCCCCGACCTGGACCTGCTGCTGACCCCGGCTTTGGCCGACGGCCCGATCCCGCAGGATCAGGTCCTGCGCGAGCTGGACAACAGCGCGCAGGGCATCCTGGGCTATGTCGTGCGGTGGGTCGATCAGGGCATCGGCTGTTCCAAGGTGCCCGACATCGATGACGTGCAGCTGATGGAGGACCGCGCCACCTGCCGCATCAGCGCGCAGTACCTGGCCAACTGGCTGGAGCACGGGCTGATCACCGAAGCCCAGGTCGAGGACGCACTGCGCCGTATGGCCGCCAAGGTCGACGGCCAGAACGCGGGCGATCCCGCCTATCGCCCGATGGCACCCGACTTTGACGGGCCGGCCTTCCTGGCCGCCCGTGACCTGGTGCTGACCGGAACGCAGCAGCCGTCCGGCTATACCGAACCGGCACTGCATGCCCGCCGGGCGGAAGCCAAGGCGATCTAGCACGCCACGCGGCGGCGGTTGCAACGCCGCCGCCGCGCGCTATTGTGCCGGCCACATCATCGGGAGGCCTGCCATGTCCGGGAAAACAATCGCCGTCGCGGGCATCGGCTATGTCGGCCTGTCCAATGCCGTCCTGCTGGCCGCGCGCAACACCGTTCGCGCGCTGGACGTGGACGCGGGGCGCGTGGCCATGCTGAACGACCGGCGCTGTCCGATCATCGACGAGGACATCGCCCATCACCTAGCCACGCAGAACCTAGACCTGACCGCGACGACCGATCCGGCGGCGGCCTATGCGGGGGTGGACTTCGTGATCGTGGCGACGCCCACCGATTATGATCCGGTGACCAACTACTTCAACACCTCCAGCGTCGAGGACGTGATCCGGGATGTCACACGGCTGGCGCCGCAGGCGGTGATCGTGGTCAAGTCGACGGTCCCGGTGGGCTTTACCCGCGACGTGCGCGCCCGGATTGGCACGGAGCAGGTGATCTTCAGTCCGGAATTCCTGCGCGAGGGGCGCGCGCTGCACGACAACCTGCACCCTTCCCGCATCGTGGTGGGCGAGGACAGCGCCCGCGGCCGGGCCTTTGCCGACCTGCTGGCCGAGGCGGCGCTGGACGACGACGTGCCGGTCCTGCTGACCGGCTCCACCGAGGCAGAGGCGATCAAGCTGTTCGCGAACACCTATCTTGCCCTGCGCGTGGCCTATTTCAACGAACTGGACAGCTATGCCCTGTCGCTTGGCCTGGACAGCCGCCAGATCATCCAAGGTGTCGGGCTGGATCCGCGCATCGGCGCCCATTACAACAACCCGTCCTTCGGCTATGGCGGCTACTGCCTGCCCAAGGACAGCAAGCAGCTGCTGGCGAACTACAACGACGTGCCCCAGAACCTGATCGCCGCGGTGGTCGAGGCGAACCGGACCCGCAAGGACGTGATCGCCGACGCCATCCTGGCGCGCAGGCCGCAGGTGGTGGGCATCCATCGCCTGGTGATGAAGGCCGGGTCCGACAATTTCCGCCAATCCGCCGTCCAAGGCATCATGAAGCGATTGAAGGCAAAGGGGCTTGAGGTCGTGGTGTTCGAACCCGCCCTTCCCGACGCGCGGTTCTTCGGGTCCGAGGTGATCCGCGACCTGGCCGCGTTCAAGGCGCGCGCCGACCTGATCGTGGCGAACCGCCTGACCCCGGACCTGCAGGACGTGGCCGACCGCGTGTTCACCCGCGATCTGTTCGGCGGGGACTGATCACAGACGCTCGCGCAGCTTGGCCTCGATCTGGCGGCGGCGCCAGCGCGACCGGATCTGGCGTGCATACAGGTTCTGCGGACACAGCGACATGTCGTCGCCCTCTCCCTTCATCGCGAAACGGCGGGCGGCGGCGGCGATGCGGCTGTCGGCGGCGGTGATGGCTGCCACCGTCACCTCGACCTCGCGGATGTCGCCGGGCTCCAGCGCGTCGAAGCTGCGGTGGCGGGCGCGGTCCAGCAGGTCCAGCACGCTGCCGATATCGACGTGATCCCCGCTTTTCAGCGGTCCCTGCAGCGTCGCCTCGCGCGGGGTGGCGTGCTGGCCCTGCGCGATCTCGGTCCGGTCGGCGACCGAGGACATGCGCTCTCCGCTGGCGGTCCAGACGGTCAGCATGATCTCCAGCACATAGATCGGCTCGAACCCAAGGTTGCTGACCAGGATGCGTGCGGACAGGTTCCGCGCACCGCCCAGCTGGATCAGGATCTCGGTCCGGCGCTGGCGGCGCAGGCCCGACACGATGATGTGCAGATACACCATCCAGACCAGCGCCGTGACCGCCGCCATTCCGGCCTGAACCAGCCCGCTGTTCTCAGATATCCAGTCCCACATGCCCCACCCGGCCTTTCCTCAAGGCCCCCCAACACGACCCGCGGGCCGGATGTTCCATGGCGGGATCAGTCAGACAGGGCGGCAGCCTCGGCCGCGGGGTCCAGCGCCGGCCCCGCCCCCAGATCGTCCAGCGCGGCGTCGATCAGGCCGGTTCCCAGGTCCGACGCGGGCAGATAGGCGTCCTGCCCCGCGCCCGGCACCGCCAGCGCCACCGACCAGTCGCCCTGGTCGCGACACATCAGCGCACGTTCCGCGCCCGCCTCGATCAGACGGCACAGACCCAGGTCGGTGTCATAGCTGGCCAGCGCCCGCGCCACCGCCCCGCCCGGCAGGGCAGCCTCGCCCCCCGTCGGCACCTGCGCCAGGGCGGCCGCCGCCTGCTGCAGGGTGGCGCCCGCAGGGGGCGTCGCCCGGCCGGCGAGGAACCCACCCAGGCCCACTGCCAGGACCAGCGACGCGGCCATTGCCCAGGCCGCCATCGGCCGCGCAGACAACCGGCGCCTGAACGGCACGACGACCGGATCGGAGGCAGGCGTGCCCGCCATGACGGTCGCGATCAGCCGGTCGGGCACGGGTTCCGGAGGATAGGCCGCCTGCAGGCCATGACGGGTATCGGCGAACAGCGCGAAGCGGTCAGCCAAGGCCGGGTCGGTCTCGATCCGCCGCCACAGGCGTTCGGCGGTGGCCTCGTCCAGTTCGCCATCCGCCAGGGCCATCAGCATCTCGTCGCTCTCGTTGTTGGGATCAATCGGGGGGTCGATACGGGTCATCGGATCATGCCTTTGCGGATTGCTTCAGCCCAGCCTGGCCGACAGCAGGGCGGGATCGTCCTGCAGCGCCTGCGCCAGGGCCGCGCGGGCGCGGCCGAGGCGGCTCATCACCGTGCCCAACGGCACGTCCAGCGCCAGCGCGGCCTCGCGATAGCGCATGCCCTCGACGCAGACCAGCATCAGCACGACGCGCTGATCCTCGGGCAGGCGGCTCATGGCGCGACGCACATCGGCCAGATGCAGGCGGATCTCGGTCACCTCGCGGCCGTCCTGGCCCACAAGAGGCATGGCGTCGTCATCGTCCAGGCTGTCGGTGTCCCGCCGGGCGCGTACATGGTCGATGAAGCTGTTGCGCAGGATGCGGAACAGCCAGCTGTCCATCCGCGTCCCCGGCACGAAGGCGTCCAGGTTTCGCAACGCCTTCTCGACGGTGATCTGCACCAGGTCGTCGGCCAGCGCGTGCTGGCCCGACAGGCCGCGGGCAAAGGACCGCAGGCGGGGCAGCAGCGCGATCATCTGGGCGCGCAGGTCATCGGTCACGGACAGGGTCCCCCCTTGCGGTCTTGGTTGACCTTGAAACGTGGCCCCTTCGCTTTTATTCCATCGCACGCGAAAGAAAAGTGCGCGCAGCGGGCCGATGGGAATAGACTAGCCCCGCCGACCGTTTCCATGACCCGACCCGATCGCATCAAGGACCCGCCAATGACCCAAGACGCCCCGACCACCCGCCGCGCGCTGCTGACCCGGATGGGACTGGCGGCCGGGTTGGCCTATGCGACGCCGACGCTGATCGGGACCGGCACGGCCCGCGCGTCCGATGCCAGCGCGCCGTCGGGGCGGGCATCGGTGTCGCGCCCGGCGCGCCAGCGACGGCGCCGCGCGCCTGCCCGTCCCGAGATGGTCGTGATCCTGGCGCCGGGACAAAGCCTGCAGCCGCTGCAGGCGGCAGGCTATGACGTGCTGTCGCAGCGCGACAACGCGACGCTGGCCCGCCGCGCCGCCCGGCTGCGCCTGCCGCCGGGCCGCAACCCGGCACAGGCCCGGGCAGAGATCGCCCGCCTGCTGCCCGGATCGACCGCGGCGCTGAATTCGCTCTATCGCCCCGACGACCTGACTTGCGACGGCGCGGACTGCGCGGCCCAGCAGATGATCGGCTGGCGCCCTGCCGATCTGCAGGCCCGGCCGCGGATCGGCATGATCGACACGGGCGTCAATCCCGACCATCCCGCGTTGCGCGGCCAGTCGCTGCGCGTGAACCAGGTCGACCTGGACGGGCGGAACGCGGCGGGGCGCCGGCATGGCACCGCCGTCGCGGCCCTTCTGATCGGCAACGCGCAGGGTCGCGCCCCCGGCCTGCTGCCGCGTGCCGACCTGATCGCGGTCGAGGCGTTCCACAGCCGCGCCGACGGGGCGGCGGCGGATGCGTTCTCGTTGCTGAACGCGCTGGACGTGCTGATCCAGGCGCGGGTGCAGGTCATCAACATGTCCTTTTCCGGCCCCGCGAACCCCGTGTTGCGCCAGGTCGTGGTCGAGGCGCGCGATGCGGGCATCGGCCTGGTCGCGGCCGCGGGGAACGGCGGGCCGGGCGCCGCCCCCGCCTTTCCCGCCGCCTGGCCCGAGGTGATCGCCGTCACCGCCGTCGATGCCGACCGTGCACCCTATCGCCAGGCGGCGCGGGGTCCGCATGTCGCGCTGGCCGCGCCGGGGGTGAACCTGTGGACCGCCGCCTCGATCGAGGGGGGGCGGCTGCGGTCGGGGACATCGTATGCCGCGCCCTTCGTGTCCGCGGCGCTGGCGCTTGGCATGGCGCGCGACGGGCTGAGCGCGACGGATGCGCGCGACCGGTTGTTCCGCTGCGCCGCCGATCTGGGCGCACCGGGCCGCGACCCGGTGTTCGGCCACGGCATGGTCGCGTCGCCGTCGGCCTGCCCCGAGGCAGGATCGCAGATTCTTTCCGTCAGCGGGGAATAAGCCGCCCCGCCCGCCCGTTGCATCCATGAACCGGACAGGACCGGTTCCGGCAACACAAAGGAAGAAGCCCATGTCCGATACGTCCGATATCCGCCTCTCGCGTCGCGGCCTTCTGGCCAAGCTGGGCCTGGCCGCAGGGGCCGCCGGCGCGATCTATGCCGCCCCCACCCTGGTCGGGTTCGGGGCGGCCCATGCCAGCGGCGCCAGCGGACGCGGCGGCGGCAGCGGCAGTGGCGGCCGTTCCGGCAGCGGCCGGGGTGGCAGCGGACGCGGCAACAGCGGCCGGGGTGGCAGTGGTCGGGGCGGCAGCGGTCGCGGGGGAAGCGGGCGGGGCAATGGCGGCCGCGGTCGCGCCAGCCGGGCCAGCCGCGCGTCGCGTCCCGACAACCGTGGCATTCGCGGCCAGCGCGGCAGCCGTCCCTCGCGGCCGGGCACGCGCCGCGACTGGTCCAAGCCGTCGCGCTGATCCACGATGGCGCCCCCGTCCCGAACCCGACCCGTCCGCGCCGCGCGCCAGTCGCCCGGCGCGGACAGCCATATGCATTTTCCCGGCACCGGCCTGTCACTGCGATTGCAGGGTGCGGGGCCGGTCCGCAGGGCGCTGATGGGCGCGATCCGCGGATGGCAGCCGCAGACCCTGTCCGCGCCACGACCGGGCCACCGCCAGACGCTGGTGACGCAAGGGCCGGGCGGGTTCGTGGCGCGTTCCCCGTTCTTTCAGGGCGATCTTGGGGGGCTGGATGCGGCCAGCGCCGCCTGCGCCCTGATCGCCGATCTGTCCGAGGGGTTTCTGGCAAACCGTCCAGGCTGCATGGCGCTGCATTGCGGGGCGTTCCGTTTCGCGGGCGACCTGATCCTGCTGACGGGTCCGATGCGGGCCGGAAAAAGCACGCTGATCGGGCGCCTGACGGCGGAACCGGACGTCACGGTGTTCTGCGACGACGTGCTGCCGCTGACCGCCGACCTGAAGGCCGTGGCCTTGGGCATCGCGCCCCGCCTGCGGCTGCCCCTGCCAAAGGGGACGACCGCCGCCTTTCGCCGGCATGTCGCCATGACGCCGGGGCCGCGCGACAGGCGCTATGCCTATCTGGCGGCGCCCAACGTCGCCCCACACGGCACCCAGGCCCGGCCCGGCACGCTGATCGTGCTGGATCGGCGCCAGATCGGCCCCGCTACGCTGCACCGCATGGATCCCGATCAGGCGATGCACCATCTGCTGGCGCAGAACATGGGCGATCTGGGCAGCGCCGACCAGGCCTTTGCCAAGACCCGCGACATGGCCGCCGCGATGACCTGCCTGAGATTGGTCTATGCCGATCTAGAGGACGCGGTCGCCCTGCTGCGCCGGGCCTTCGCCCCCGACGCGCCACCCCAGACCAACGTGCCGCTGGCCGGTCCGCTGCCCGATCCGCTGCATGCGCCGGACAGGCGGTCCGTTCCTGTGCATCCCGACCGGGTACTGCGGCAGGCGCCGGGGATCGTGCTGCGGCGCATGGGGTCGGGGGCATTCCTGTGGACGCCCGCCGACCCGGTCGTCTGGCACCTGAACTCGGTCGGCCACGCGGTCTGGGCGCTGCTGGAGATCCCCGGAAGCGCCGCCGATCTGGCCGACACCCTGGCCGAGGTCTTTGCCGACGTCCCCCGCGACCGCCTGACCCGCGACATCGCCGCCCTGATGGGCGATCTGCTGGAGGAGGGGTTCGTCACCGGATGAACCCCGCGCCCCGCTCCGGCGTTGCCCCTGCTGCATGTCCGCCCCGGGAGGCCTTGATGACCGACACCGCCCTTGCCACGCTGGAAGCCCGTCTTGTCGCGCAACGCCGCCTGCTGGCGCGGCTGGTCGCGGCGCTGGAGCCGCAGGCCCGGCAGCCCGTCCTGGACTGGCTGGACCAGCGCGAAACACTGCGCGACGGGCAGGAGGATCCCGGTGCCGTCCCGGCCGAGGGCGTGGGCCAGGCCCTGACCGTCACGGACGAATTTCGCATGATCCTGCGCCTGGCCCAGGACCGACTGCACGAGATGGACCAGCCCTAGCGCCGCGCCTGCAGCATCTGCGCCAGATCGTCGGGCCGGATCAGCGCATCCAGGTCGACCCGCGCGCGCAGCCGCGACAGCAGCAGGTACAGCCCGCCGATCTTGCGGTGCAGGAACAGGATCTCGGGCGGGGGCATCTCGGCCCGGGTGCGGGTGCGGGCCACCTGCATCGCCAAATCGGCGACCTGGCGGGGAATGTCGGTGTGCGTCAGGTCCATGATGCCGCCCGCGCGCAGCGGACCGAACGCCAGGTCCATGATCTGCAGCAGCACGTCCTGATGCGCGGCATCGGTCTGGTCGCGGAAATAGCCGATGTCGATGGCGGCGCGGCGCACCCCCTCGCGGTCATCGGCCAGCGCGGCACGCAGCAGCGCCAGATAGCGCGGGGCCACCGGCGCCGAAAAGCCGCGCGTCGCCCCGAAATCCAGCAGCACGATGCGCCCGCCATCCGGATGCGTCTTGTCAGGCTGCCAGCGATAGTTGGCAAAGTTCGGGTCGGTCTGCATCAGGTCGAACCGGAACAGCTCCTCGATGACCAGACGGGCCAGATGATGGGCGGCACGGTCGCGGGTGGCCTGGGGGGCGTCGGACAGCGCCTCGATCGGGCGGCTGTCGATGAAATCCATCGCCAGAACGTCGGCCGTGCTGAACTGATCGTCGGGCACCGGCAGGCGGAATTCGTCGCGCCCCGCCAGATTGGCGGCATAAAGGCGCATCTGTGCGGCCTCGCGCAGATAATCGGCCTCGGAATGCAGCTGGCTGCGCGCCTCGTCCATCAGGGCGGGCAGGTCGACCCCCTGCGGCATCAGGCCGGGAATGCGCAGCAAAAGGCCCATATTGTCGATGTCGCTGTCGATGCTGTCGCGCACGCCGGGATACTGCACCTTGATCGCCAGGTCGCGCCCGTCGCGGGTCTGCGCGCGGTGCACCTGCCCGATCGATGCGGCGGCGATCGGCCTGACCTGAAAGCGGGCGAAATGGCGCAACCAGCCCGGCCCCCAGGCCCGGTCCAGCACTGCCTGCAGCTGCTTGGGCGGCATCGGATCGGCGTCGGCGCGCAGCCGCGCCATGATCTGCGTCAGTTCGGGGGGCAGGAAGTCACCGGCCTCCATCGACACCAACTGGCCCATCTTCATCGCGGCGCCGCGCATCTGGGCCAGCTGCCCGGCCAAGCGGGCAGCATTCGCGGGGGTCAGGAACAGGTCCTGGGCCGAAGGCCGCTGCCCCGTCGCCAGTTGCCGCGCGCCCTGCGCCAGGGCGCGGCCGCCCATTCCGCCCGCCAGCCCCCCAAGGCGCAGCATCCGCGTCAGGCGGCCCTGCGGTACGGGGCGGGGGGTGCGGTCTTCCGTCATGATCGCGCCAGCAGATGCGCGGCCATCGCCCGGCCGCTGGACCAGCCATGTTCCGCATGGGGTCCCAACGCCCAATCCCCGCCGACGATCAGCCCCGCCACGTCATCCGCCAGAAACGGTCGGCCAAGCGCCGCATCGGTCTGCGCGTACAGCCAGCGATGCGCGACGGCGTGGCGCAGGTGATCCGGCTTGGCCCCCAACAGATCCAGCAGCTGCGGCGCGATCAGATCCGCCAGGTCGGCAAAGGGCAGGTCGATATGGGCCATGCTGAAATCCGGGTCGGCCTGAACGACCCAGGTGGTCAGCGGCTGTCCCTGCCGACCGGGCTTTGCGCCGTCCCGCGCGACCCAAGCCAGCGCGCCGGTGCCGCGATGCGTGACGAAGGGGCGCGGGGCGGCGGGGTCCAGCCCCGCCATGACCGTGACGCTGGCCTGATAGCGGACCTGCGCCAGCGGCGCGGCAAAGGCGTGGGCCACGCCCAGCAGATCACGCGCCTGCGGGGCGGGAATGGCCAGAACGATGATGTCGGCCCGGTGGTCGATCCCCTCTCCGCGCAGGTGCCAGCCGTCGGGGTCCCGGTCCAGCGCGGTGACCATCAGGCCGGACCGAACGTCCAGTCCCTGCGCCAGCGCGCGGGGGATCTGGGCCATGCCGGGCGTGCCGATGATGCCGCCGTCCCACGGCGCGGCGTGGCCGTCGCGGACCATCGCCTGCAGCAGCGCGGCGAAATCGGGATCGGTGGCTGGCAGCACCTGTGCGCCATGGTCGAACCGCAACCCGTCGTCGGTGCGGCGCGTGGCCAGCCTGCCGCCGATGCCGCGACCCTTGTCGAATACCGTGACGGCATGCCCCGCATCCGCCAGCGCCCGCGCGCAGGTCAGCCCGGTGATGCCCCCGCCGATGACCGCCACCCTGCCCTGTCCGCCCATGCCGCCCGCCTTTCCTGTCGCGCTCAGCAGGACAGAGTGCGGCGACAGGCGCAAGGCGGCATTCTGTCCGCCCGCAGGATCAGGCCAGATCCAGCCGCCCGACAAAGTCCAGGAATGCCGCAAGGGCCGCCGTCACCAGCTTGCGGCTGGAGTAGACGACATGGATCGGCACCCCCGGCAATGCGTGATCGGCCAGGACCGGCACCAGCAGGCCGCGCGCCAGATCGTCGGCCACCTGGAATTCGGGCGCCAGCGCGATGCCCTTGCCGCCCACCGCCAGCGCACGCAGCAATTCGCCGTTGTTGCTGGAAAAGGCGGGGGTGATCTTCTGGTAGACGACCTCGGTACCGCTGCGCAGCGGCCAGGTGCCCGGCCCCTTGAGGTTGGTGTAATGCAGGCACTGGTGGTCGCGCAGGTCGGCCGGGCGCTGCGGGCTGCCGTGACGGGCGACGTAATCGGGCGATGCGACCAGCATGATGTTGGCGTCGTGCAGGCGGCGGGCATGCAGGCTGCTGTCCTCCAGCGTGCCGATGCGGATGACCGCGTCGAAACCGTCGCGGGTCATGTCCGACCGGCTGTCGTCCAAGACCACGTCCAGCTGGATGTCGGGATGTTCGTCCATGAAGCGCATCAGATGCGGCTGAAAGACCTTCAGCGTGTATTGTACCGGCACGCCCAGCTTCAGCGGGCCCGAAGGGCGGCTGGAGGCCGCGCGGACGTCCTCGAACGCGGCGTCCAGGCGGGACAGGATGTCGGCCACCTGCGCATGAAAGCCCAGGCCAGCCGCCGTGGGCGTGACGGCGCGCGTCGTGCGGGTCAGCAGGCGCGTGCCCAGATCGGCCTCCAGGTCGGCGATCATCTTGCTGCACATGCTTTTGGAGATGCCCATCCGCCGTGCGGCGGCGGCAAAGCTGCCCTCGTCGATGATGGCCACGAAACTGCGCAATGCTTTGAGGTCCGTCATATGTCCCGATCCGCCCGATGGTCCCGCATCAGGATGGGCATACGGCACAAATGACAAGACCGCCACGCATCTGCGTGACGGCCCGTCATCAGTCGTCATCGTCCGGGGACGACGCGGCTCAGCGATCGCTGTTCATCTCGGCGATCTGGCTGTCGCCCGAGATCTTGGTCACGGTCAGCATCTCGTCGCCCGACAGGTTGGCGCGTGCCAGCTCGGTCGAGGTCATCACGGTGCGGGCCGGAACCTGGACGGTCTCGGCGACTTTTTCGACCGACGAGCTGGAATAGGGGCGCTCGTTGGTGCCGTTGACGGCGGCCATCGCGCCACCAGCGGTCAGGGACAGGGCGGCCAGGGCGTACACAAAGTTTTTCATGATCGTTTTCCTTGTTCTTGCAACATCTTGGAAGCGGTGGCGCGCCGGATGCGCGTCTGGTCCGTTCCGATGACTGTCAGATAAGGGGGGCACACACGAAAGATTAGGCGCAAAATCGCGCGCTCTGTGTTCGATGGGACGGGACAATCACGCGGGATCGTCCCGTCCGGTCGGTCAGGCAGTGCAGACCTGCGCGATCCGGGCCAGGATCGCACCGGGCTGCCCGTCCAGCGTGGCCGATTGCCGCGGGCGGCCCTCCCATGCGCCCAGGGGGCCCTGGCGGTCGGCGGGGTTCATCAGCGTCAGGCCTAGGGCGATGCCCTCGGACAGGACGCGGACCTCGCCCTGGGTCAGGGTGAACAGGTCCGGGTCGGTCAGATAGACGGCGGCGGTGCAGTCATGAACCAGCATCCCGTCATAGCCCGCCGCTTGGTAGAAGCCGACATAGCCCTGCGACAGATCGGCCACCAGCTGCATCCCCGCGCCACCCCGCGCGCCCAGATCGGCCAGCGTGGCGCTGTCCATGAAGGTGCGCGTGGTCAGGTCCAGCGGCACCGCGACCACTGGCCAGTCGGCGCCAAAGACGACGTCGGCCGCCAGCGGGTCGCCCCAGATGTTCGCCTCGGCCGCGGGGGTGATGTTGCCGGGCACGCGGAAGGCGCCGCCCATGATCACCACGTCGCGCACCAGCCCGGCGATGTCGGGCGCCATCTGCACCGCCCGCGCCAGGTTCGTCATGCGCCCCACGGCCAGCAAGCGCACCTCGCCCGGATGGGCGCGGATCGTGTCGATCAGGAACTGCGCGGCGGTCTCGGGGCCCTCCACCGGGGCATCGGGGGTGGGGTGGTTGCCCAGGCCGTTGTCGCCATGGATATGGGTCGGCCAGAATTCGGGCGGCATGTCGGGGGTCATCGGCCCCTCGGCCCCGCGATGGACCGGGGCATCCTGCCCCCAGGCCTGCAGCAGAAAGCGCGCATTGCGGGTGGTCATCGCCACCGGCGCGTTGCCGAAGACGGTGGTCACGCCCAGCAGGTCGATCTGCGGGTGGCGCACCAGATAGTAGAGGGCCAGCGCGTCGTCCACGCCGGGGTCGGTGTCAAAGATCACCTTGTGCTGGATCATCGTCATGTCCTGTCTGTGATCGGCCCGATGTAACGTCCCACCGGGCCGCGTCAACAGCCGGTCACAACGACATGGTGGCCTTGACCGCACGTCGCCACGCGTCATAGCGCGCGGCGCGGTCGTCCTCCTCCATCGCGGGGGTGAAGCTGCGGTCCAGCGCCCAGTCCTTGGCGAAACCGGCCATGTCGGGATAGATCCCCGGCCCCTGCCCCGCCAGCCAGGCGGCACCCAGGGCCGTCGTCTCCAGCACCTTGGGCCGGTCGACGGGGGCGCCCAGGATGTCGGACAGGAACTGCATCGCGTAATCGGATGCGCTCATGCCGCCATCGACGCGCAGCGCGGTCTCTCCCTTCGGCTCCCAATCGGCCTTCATCGCCTCCAGCAAGTCGCGGGTCTGGAAACCCACCGATTCCAGCGCGGCGCGGGCCAGCTCGGCGGGACCCGAATTGCGCGTCAGGCCATAGATCGCGCCGCGGCTGTCGGGCGACCAATAGGGTGCGCCCAAGCCGGTGAAGGCCGGAACCAGGATCACCTGCTGGCCGGGATCGGCGCGTTCGGCCAAAGGCTGCGTCTCCTTCGCGTCGCGGATGATCTTCAGCCCGTCGCGCAGCCATTGCACGACCGCGCCCGCGATGAAGATCGAGCCTTCCAGCGCATAGGTCGGCTTGCCGTCCAGCTGATAGGCGATGGTGGTCAGCAGGCGCTGCGTGGACGCCACCGGCTTGTCCCCGGTGTTCAACAGCGCGAAGCAGCCCGTGCCATAGGTCGATTTCATCATGCCGGGCTCGAAGCAGGCCTGGCCCACCGTGGCCGCCTGCTGGTCGCCCGCGACGCCGGTGATGGGGATGGGGCGCCCGAACAGGTCGGGCCGCGTGGTGCCGAAATCGGCGGCGCAGTCCTTGACCTCGGGCAGCATCGCCATGGGAATGTCGAACAGGCCGCAGATGGTCTGCGACCAGCGGCCCTTGTGGATGTCGTACAGCATCGTGCGCGCGGCATTGGTCGCATCCGTCGCATGGACCGCGCCGCCGGTCAGGTTCCAGATCAGCCAGCTGTCCACCGTGCCGAAGGCCAGATCGCCCGCCTGCGCGCGGTCGCGGGCGCCGTCCACGTGGTCCAGGATCCATTTCAGCTTGGTGGCCGAGAAATAGGGATCGACCAGCAGCCCGGTGCGGGCGGTGATCATGTCGGCATGGCCCGCGGCCTCCAGCTCGCGGCAGAAATCGGCGGTGCGGCGGTCCTGCCAGACGATGGCGTTGTGGACGGGCTTGCCGGTCTTGCGGTCCCAGACCACGACGGTCTCGCGCTGGTTGGTGATGCCGATGGCCTCGATGCGCGGGTTGCCGCATTTCTCGATCGCGGCGCGGCAGGTGGCCGCCGTGCTGGCCCACAGGTCGGCAGGATCATGTTCGACCCAGCCCGATTGCGGAAAATGCTGGGGGAACTCCTCCTGCGCGCTGCCGCAGGGGACCATCTTGGCGTCGAAGACGATGGCGCGGGACGAGGTCGTGCCCTGGTCGATGGCAAGGATATGGGTCATGGGCGGTCCTTTCGTCACGAACGGGGGCGCGGATCGACCGCGCCCCCCTCAGGTTATCGGGCAGGGATCATTCCTGCCAGCGCTTGATCAGCTCCTCATAGGCGATGGTGACCGGCGCGGGCTTCTCGTTCTCCAGCTTGGCGACGGGGGCGCCGGGCTGGTCGATCCAGTACTGGGGGTCCTGCTCCTCGTTCAGGACCGGACCCAGATCACCCTGCACGCCGGAGCGCTCCAGACGCGACAGCACGTCCTCCTGCTGTTCGCACAGCGCGTCCAGCGCCTCCTGCGCGGTCTTGGCGCCCGAGGAAGCATCGCCAATGTTCTGCCACCACAGCTGCGCCAGGCGCGGATAGTCGGGGATGTTCGCCCCGGTATCCGACCAGCGCACCCGGTCGGGCGAGCGATAGAACTCGACCAGACCGCCAAGCTGCGGCGCGCGTTCAGTGAAGCTTTCGTGGCGCACGGTGCTGTCACGCACGAAGGTCAGGCCGACATGGCTCTTCTTCGTGTCGACGGTCTTCGACACGATGAACTGCGCATAGAGCCAAGCGGCCTGCGCGCGGTCCACGGGCGTCGACTGCATCAGCGTCGCGGCACCCACGTCCTGATAGCCGACCTTCATGCCCTCTTCCCAGTAGGCGCCATAGGGCGAGGGGGCCATGCGCCATTTCGGCGTGCCGTCATCGTTCATGACCGGCAGGCCTTCCTTGACCATGTCGGCGGTGAAGGCGGTGTACCAGAACATCTGCTGGGCGATGTTGCCCTGTGCGGGGACGGGGCCCGCCTCGCTGAAGGTCATGCCCGCGGCGGCCGGGGGCGTGTAGTTCTGCAGCCAGTCGATGTACTTCTCGATCGCATAGACGGCGGCCGGGCTGTTCGTCGCCCCGCCCCGCGCCATGCACGATCCCACCGGCTGGAAGTTGTCGTTCACGCGGATGCCCCATTCGTCGACCGGGAAGCCGTTGGGCTCGCCCTTGTCGCTGGCCCCCGCCATTGACAGCCACGCATCGGTGAAGCGCCAGCCAAGCGAGGGGTCCTTCTTGCCATAGTCCATGTTGCCATAGACCTGCTGGCCGTCGATCTCGCGTCCGGTAAAGAACTTGGCGATGTCCTCATAGGCGGACCAGTTCACCGGCACACCCAGGTCGTATCCGTATTCGGCGCGGAACTCGGCCATGATCTCGGGGTCGGTGAACCAGTCGTGGCGGAACCAGTAGAGGTTCGCGAACTGCTGGACGGGCAGCTGATACAGCTTGTCGTCGGGCGCAGTCGCCTGCGCCAGGCCGATGAAATCGTCCAGGTCCAGGCCGGGGTTCGTGAAATCGGCACCCTCGCCGGCCATCCAGTCGGTGATGTTGCGGACCTGCTGATAGCGCCAGTGGGTGCCGTCCAGGTCGGCATCGTTGATGTAGAGGTCGTAGACGTTCTCGCCGGTCTGCATCTGCGTCTGCAGCTTCTCGACGACGTCGCCCTCGCCGATCAGGTCATGGGTGACCTGGATGCCGGTGATGGCGGTGAAGGCCGGCGCCAGGACGCGGCTTTCGTATTCGTGGGTGGTGATCGTTTCCGACACCACGTTGATCGACATGCCGGACAGGGGCTGGGCGGCGTCGATGAACCACTGCATCTCGGCCTCCTGCTCCTCGCGGGTCAGGACGGACTGGTCGCCGATCTCGGCATCGAGGAACGCGCGCGCGGCCTCGATGTCGGCGAAGGCGGGGCCGGACAATGCCAGCATCACCGCGGTTGTGGACAGCAATCTCAGGCTCATTGGTCTTTCCCTCCCTGGGATTTTCGAGGTTGGCAGACGGCCGGCGGGACCCTCATCCCCCGCAGACCAATGCGCTGTGTCAGACCCACCGAAAGACGGCGGCGGCCCAGACCAGGCAAACCAGCATCGCCCAGGGCAGTGCCGCCGTCGTCAGACCCAGCCAAGCCAGGGTGATGAAGGCAGAGCCCAGAAGCGTGATGAACAGACGGTCGCCCCGCGTCGTCTCGATCCCCAAGACGCCGCGGCGCGGCGTTTCGGGAAACCGGACCGCCAGCACCGTGAAGGTGACAAGCAGCAATGCGATGGTGACAAAGAAGATCGCGGTCGGCAGCGTCCAGGCCATCCATGACATGGCGTATCCCCCTTACACGCGGCCCAGGGCAAAGCCCTTGGCGATATAGTTGCGGACGAACCAGATGACCAAGGCACCCGGCACGATGGTCAGCACCCCGGCCGCGGCCAGCACGCCCCAATCGACGCCCGATGCCCCTTGCGTCCGGGTCATGGTCGCCGCGATCGGCTTGGCCGCCACCGAGGTCAGCGTCCGCGACAGCAGCAGTTCGACCCAAGAGAACATGAAGCAGAAGAAGGCCGCGACCCCGATCCCCGACGAGATCAGCGGCATGAAGATCCGGGTGAAGAACCGCCCGAAGCTATAGCCGTCGATATAGGCGGTCTCGTCGATCTCCTTCGGCACGCCGCGCATGAAGCCCTCCAGGATCCACACGGCCAGCGGCACGTTGAACAGGCAATGCGCCAGCGCCACCGCGATATGCGTGTCGAACAGACCCACCGACGAGTACAGCTGGAAGAACGGCAGCGCGAAGACGGCGGGCGGTGCCATGCGGTTGGTCAGCAGCCAGAAGAACAGGTGCTTGTCGCCCATGAAGTGATAGCGGCTGAAGGCATAGGCCGCCGGCAGCGCCACGGCCACGGAGATCACCGTGTTCATCACCACATAGATCAGGCTGTTCACATAGCCCATGTACCAAGCCGGGTCGGTCAGGATGGTCGCGTAATTGGCGAATGTCAGGTTCCGGGGCCACAGGCCGAAGGTGCCCGTGATCTCGGCATTGGTCTTCAGGCTCATGTTGATCAGCCAGTAGATCGGCAGCATCAGGAACAGAAGATACAGGATCATGACGACGGCGCTGCCGTTGATGCGCTTGCCCATGCTCTCAGCCCCTTTTGTCCAGATTGGTCATGACCGTGTAGAAGACCCAGGAGATCAGCAGGATCACCAGGAAGTACATCAGCGAGAAGGCCGCCGCCGGACCCAGGTCGAACTGCCCCAGGGCCATCTTGACCAGGTCGATCGACAGGAAGGTCGTCGCGTTGCCCGGCCCGCCCCCGGTGACCACGAAGGGTTCGGTATAGATCATGAAGCTGTCCATGAAGCGCAGCAGGATGGCGATCATCAGGACGCCCGCCATCTTGGGCAGCTCGATATAGCGGAAGACCTTCCAGCGGCTGGCCTGGTCGATCCGCGCCGCCTGGTAATAGGCATCGGGGATCGACTGCAGCCCGGCATAGGCCAGAAGCGCGACCAGCGAGGTCCAGTGCCAGACATCCATCACGATGACCGTGGCCCAGGCATGGATCGGGTTCTGGGTATAGTTGTAGTTGATCCCCAGGGCGTCCAGCGTATAGCCCAGCAGGCCGATGTCGACGCGCCCGAAGATCTGCCAGATGGTGCCGACCACGTTCCACGGGATCAGCAGCGGCAGCGACATCAGCACCAGCACGACGCTGGCCCAGACCCCGCGTTTCGGCATGTTCAGCGCGACGAAGATGCCAAGCGGGATCTCGATCGCGATGATGATCGCCGAAAAGATCAGCTGGCGGCCAAGCGCGTTCCAGAGCCGTTCGGATTGCAGCAGGTCGGTGAACCAGCCCGTGCCGTTCCAGAAGAAGACGTTGTTCCCGAACGTGTCCTGAAACGCATAGTTGACCACGGTCATCAGCGGGATCACCGCCGAGAACGCGACCAGCACCAGCACCGGCAGAACCAGGAACCAGGCCTTGTGATTGACGGTCTTTTCCATGGTCCCCCCTTACGCCGCAGCCACGCGCCAGTCGTCGGCATAGATGTTCACGCGGCCCGGATCGAAGACCGCGCGGGTCATGTCCGCACCTATCGCCTGATCCTCGGGCGCGATGATGTTCAGGTCGTGCCCCATCAGGTCGGCGCGGATGATGCGGTGGCGGCCCACATCCTCGATCCGGCGGATGGTCACGGGCAGGCCCTGATCGGCGGACAGGCGCACATGTTCCGGGCGGATGCCCAGCTGGACCTTGCCCAACAGCGCGCCATAGGACCCGGCCAGCGCGGTCGTGCCGCCCGGCACCTGCGCCTGCGATCCCGCCACGGTGGCGGGCAGCAGGTTCATGCCCGGCGATCCGATGAAATAGCCCACGAAGGTATGTTCCGGCCGGTCGAACAGCTCCTCCGGCGTGCCGATCTGGACCACGCGGCCGTCATACATCACGACAACCTTGTCGGCGAAGGTCAGCGCCTCGGTCTGGTCATGGGTCACATAGATCATCGTGTGGCCGAAATCGTGGTGCAGTTTCTTCAGCTGGGTGCGCAGCTCCCATTTCATGTGAGGGTCGATCACGGTCAGCGGCTCGTCGAACAACAGGGCGTTCACGTCCTTCCGGACCATGCCGCGGCCCAGGCTGATCTTCTGTTTCGCATCCGCCGTCAGGCCGCGGGCCTTGCGGTCCAGCATGTGCTCCATCCCGATCATCGCGGCGATCTGGGCCACGCGCTCGGCCACATAGGCCTCGGGGCGGCCGCGGTTCCTCAGGGGAAAGGCCAGGTTGTCGCGCACGGTCATGGTGTCGTAGACGACCGGGAACTGGAACACCTGTGCGATGTTCCTTTCCGCCGTGGGCGCGCGGGTCACGTCCACCCCGTCGAACAGGATGCGCCCCTGCGACGGGATCAAGAGCCCCGAGATGATGTTCAGCAGCGTCGATTTCCCGCAGCCCGACGACCCCAGCAGCGCATAGGCCGCCCCGTCCTGCCAGTCGTGGTTCAGCTCCTTGAGCGCGTAATCCTCCGGGCCCTTGGGATGGGCCGAATAGGAATGGGCGAGGTTCTCCAGCGTGATCTTGGCCATAACCCCTCCTCAGGCGGCGCTTGCATAGGCGGCGGGGGTGACCATGCGGCCATCCTCGGCAAAGACATAGACGTGGCGCGGGTCCAGCCAGACCGGCAGCACCTGCCCCAGGGGCAATTCGTGGACGCCGTGGATCAGCCCGACCCACCGTTGCCCGTGATGGTCCAGATGGACGAAGGTCTCGGACCCGGTCAGTTCGGTCACGACCAGCTGCGCGTCGAACTGCACGGCGTCGGGGGCATGCCGCGATAGGTGCAGGTGGTTGGGCCGGAAGCCGGCCAGATAGCGCCCGTCGGGTAGCGCGGGCATGCCCGCGACCGACGCCCGCCCGCCCGCCACCTGGAAGGGCAGGAAATTCATCGGCGGATCGCTGAAGACCCGCGCGGTGGTCGCATCGACCGGCTGGCGATAGACCTGCGGCGTGGGCCCGAACTGCGTCACGCGGCCCTCCCACAGGGTCGCGGTGTTGCCACCCAGCAGCAGCGCCTCCTCGGGTTCGGTGGTGGCATAGACGAAGATCGCGCCCGATTCCGCGAAGATGCGCGGGATTTCCACGCGCAGCTCCTCGCGCAGCTTGTAGTCCAGGTTCGCCAGCGGCTCGTCCAACAGCACCAGACCGGCGTTCTTGACCAGCGCGCGCGCCAGCGCGCAGCGCTGTTGCTGGCCGCCCGACAGGTCAAGCGGCTTGCGGTCCAGCATGGGGGTCAGGCGCATCATCGCGGCGGTCTCGCGCACGCGGCGGTCGATCTCGGCGCGGTCGACGCCCATCAGTCGCAGGGGGGATGCGATGTTCTCAAAGACGGTCATCGCCGGATAGTTGACGAACTGCTGATAGACCATCGCGACCTTGCGGTCCTGCACCCGCATGCCGGTGACGTCGCGGCCCTCCCACAGGATGCGCCCCCTGGTCGGACGGTCCAGCCCCGCCATCAGCCGCATCAGCGATGTCTTGCCCGACAGCGTCGGCCCCAACAGCACGTTCATCGTGCCGCGTTCCAGCACCAGATCGGTGGGATGGACATGCACCTGCCCCTCGACCACCTTCGTTACGCCCTGCAATTCTAACGTCATGTCCCCTCCCAAGGCCCTCCTGACGGCGCGTCTATTCCGCGGCCGCCCCCTGCGCCCATCGGGCCTGTATCCATTGGTCCAGCACCTGCACCTGATCGGCGTCCAGGCGCAGCCCCAGCTTGGTCCGCCGCCAGACCACGTCGGTCGCGCGGCGGGCATATTCGTGATCCATCAGCCACACGACCTCCGCCTCGGTCAGGGTGGCGCCGAAGTCGACGCCCAGGTCGGCGGCCTGCTGCGCCCCCGCAAGGATCGTCGCGGCCTCGGTCCCGTAGGCGCGCACAAGGCGGCGGGCCCAACCTTCGGTCAGGAACGGATGATCCGTGCGCAGCCGTGCGACCAGCGCCGGCACGCCGTCGACAGGGAAATCCCCGCCGGGCAGCGCCACGCCCCGCGTCCAGTCGCCGGGCAGGTTCGGAAAGAACGGCGCGATCTTGGCCAGCGCCGATTCCGCCAGCCGGCGATAGGTGGTGATCTTGCCGCCGAAGACGTTCAGCACCGGCGCGCCGCCGGTCTGATCGACCTTCAGCGTATAGTCGCGTGTCGCCGCCGTGGCGCTTTGCGCGCCGTCGTCATACAGCGGCCGCACCCCGGAATAGGACCAGACCACGTCATCCGCGGTCAGCTGGCGGCGGAAATACTGGTTCGCAAAGCCCAGCAGGTAATCGCGTTCCTGCGGCGTGCATTCCGGCTTGACCGACGGGTCCTGGTGGTCGGCATCGGTCGTGCCGATCAGGGTGAAGTCGGTCTCATAGGGGATCGCAAAGATGATCCGCCCGTCGGTGCCTTGGAAGAAATAGCATTTGTCGTGATCATAAAGGCGACGCGTCACGATATGGCTCCCCCGCACCAGGCGCACACCCTCGGTCGAATTCAGGCGGATCGTGCCCTGGATCAGGTCGCCCACCCAGGGGCCGCCGGCATTGACCAGCATCCGTGCGCGGTGCTTGGTCGTCCGGCCCGTCGCCACATCCTGCGTGGTCACGATCCAGTGGTCGGGATGGCGATCGGCGGACAGCACCTTTGTGCCGGTCATCACCGTGGCGCCGCGCGCCTCGGCGTCGCGGGCGTTCAAAACCACCAGGCGCGAATCCTCGACCCAGCAGTCGGAATATTCATAGGCGTGGTGAAAGCGTTCCTGCAGCGGCGCGCCTTCGGGCGTGCCGTCCAACGACAGCGTGCGCGTGCCGGGCAGGATCTTGCGGCCGCCAAGCGTGTCGTACATGAACAGCCCCAAGCGGATCAGCCAGGCGGGCCGACGGCCCTTCATCCAAGGCATGACCATGCCCAGCAGCTTGGAGGTCGGCGTGTCCGATTCGAACCGCATGTCCGGGTGATAGGGCAGCACGAACCGCATCGGCCAGCTGATATGCGGCATCGCGCGCAGCAGCACCTCGCGTTCGATCAGCGCCTCGCGGACCAGCCGGAACTCGAAATACTCCAGATAGCGCAGGCCACCGTGAAACAGCTTGGTCGAGGCGCTGGACGTCGCTTGCGCCAGGTCGCCCATCTCGGCCAGGGTGACGGACAGGCCGCGCCCGGCCGCATCGCGGGCGATCCCGCAACCGTTGATGCCGCCCCCGATCACGAACAGATCGACCGTCTTGCCTGTACCCGTCACGCGCCGCCATCCTTTCATGGACCCTGCCTATGTGTGCCGTCGTTCGCACCAAAAAGAAAGGATTTTATTTTCGTTTCCGTTCATTTGCCTTATTCACATAATTATCAATATTTTACAGAGAACACGTCACGGATTATGCGCTGAATCGGCATAGAAACGGCGTGTCCGACGTCGATACATCGCGCCATTCCTTGCACAATCTGCACAAACCGCAACAAAGCGAACATCTTGCCTGTTCGGCCGGGTCGTGCAAGATCGACGAAACCGCAAGGGGTGCCCCATGTCGCAAAGCTTCCGCCAGCCCGAGATCCTGGAGATCGCCCGCCGCGACGGCAAGGTCACGGTCGAGGGGTTGGCCGGGCATTTCGGCGTCACGCTGCAAACGATCCGACGCGACCTGACCGACCTCGCCGAGGCCGGCCGGCTGGAGCGTGTTCACGGCGGCGCGATCCTGCCCTCGGGCGTGGCCAATATCGGCTATGAGGAACGTCGCGCCCTGCACCACGACGCCAAGACCGCCATCGCCCGCGCCTGCGCCGCCGAGGTGCCCGAAAAGATCAGCCTGTTCCTGAACATCGGCACCAGCACCGAGGCCGTGGCCCGCGAACTGCTGGGCCATCGCGACCTGCTGGTGGTGACGAACAACATGAACGTGGCGAACATCCTGGCGGCCAACACCGATTGCGACGTGATCGTCACCGGGGGCAGCCTGCGCCGCGCCGACGGGGGCCTGGTCGGCACGCTGGCGGCCGAGACCATCCGCCAGTTCAAGTTCGACCTGGCCGTGATCGGCTGCTCCGCGCTGGACCGCGACGGCGACCTTCTTGATTTCGACATCCAGGAGGTCGGCGTCAGCCAGACCATCCTGCGCCAGTCGCGCCGTACCTTCCTGGTGGCGGACCATTCCAAGCTGTCGCGCAGCGCGCCCGCCCGCATCGGATCGCTGTCGCAGCTGGACGCGATCTTCACCGACCGACCCCTGCCCGGCGATCTGGCCCGCGCCTGCGAAGGGTGGCAGACCCGCGTGATGCTGCCCTGAATGCCGGCTACAGCGCCGCCAGCAGGGCGGCGGTCTGGGGCATGCGCGACAGGCTGGCCGCGATGCGGTCGCGCCACCGCGGGCCGCGCGACAGGGCGTCCTCATGCGCCTCGGCCAGCTCGTCGGGGCGGTCGCGGGCCAGCGCGTCGATCAGGAACGCAGCCTGCGCCCGGTCTTTGGCGGATTTCAGGCGGTCATTGGCGCGACGGCGGTCGGCCACGATCAGCTTGTGGATGGCGAACCGTTCCGGGCGCGGCACCTGGACCAGCACGCCGCTGCGATAGGGGATGGCCGCGGGGATCGGATCCGCGATCAGATAGTTCAGATGGTGCAGCGCCTGCGCCTGCACCCCAAGCGCGGGCAGATCGCGCAGCCCCTCCTCGCCAAAGGCCGGGGTCAGGAATTCGACCAGCGCATTGCCCTGCGTCTGCCGCCAGCGCCAGGCGCGGCCCGGCTGCAGGCTTGGCGCCGGGGCAAAGTCGAAATCGGCCAGGACCTGCGTGACCGGGGGCGCCGCCGCATCCTCCAGCGCCAGGGACAGGCGCTCAAAGCTGGCGATGTCCAGATCGTCTGTCTGCGCGGTCTGTTCCAGCGACAGGACCAGGTTCAGTTCCCCCTCGTACAGGCGAAAGGCGTGGGTGCCGACGACCGTGCCGCCAAGGCGGAACACCCCCGCCCCCGACAGCGCCGCCATCAGACTGCCGCTGGTCGGGTCCAGGCCCAGAAACCCCTCGGCCCGCAGCAGGCGCACCAGCCGGGCGCGATCGCGACGGCGTTGTTCGGCGGGCACCCGATCGTCGCGCAGCGCCTGCATGCGGGCGGCCATGTCCGGGCCGTCCTCTCCCAAATAGCGCTTGCGGACCTGGGTGCCGACGCGAAAGCTGTCGTACCAGTAGCCCCGCCCGTTGCGTTCGACCAGGGTAGGCGCGCCACGCAGATCACGCAGCCCCTCGTCGCGCAAGGCGCGCAGCAGGTCGTGATAGGCGGCATGGGCCAAGGCGGAATGGGATCGGGGCATCATGTACAACAGTTGTGACATCTGTTGAATACATCCATGTTCAACAGTTGGCAAGACAGTTGAACATCATCAGCCCTGGGTCATGACCCGGTTGACTGCATGGCGGCGGGCCAGCTGGCGCCCCTCGGTCCCGTTCAGCATCCGGCGCGCCGCCGGGCGGGTCGGACCGTCGGCGGCACCCGTCATCAGCCCCAGATCGGGGAACAGGGCCAGCACCTCGCGCCGGGCGGTCTCGGACAGGGTCTTCAGCGCGTCGGGGCTGGTGTGCAGCGTCTCGGCGCAGGCGCCTTCGGCGAGGACAAGCTGATGCTCCTCGCACACGAAATGCAGATAGGTTACGCCCCCCTGCCACGGCGCCGGACCCACCCCGGGGATAGATGTCAGGTGCTGTGCCGCAACCAGCACTTCGGGTTCGTCGAACATCCGCCGGGCGATGCGCGACCCGACCAGAAGGCGGTGCTGCGGGGACACGACCAGGTCGCGGGCCGGGATGCCGGGGCCAAGCGCATCGCGCCGGATCAGGATGGGACGCCGGTCGGGTTCCGCGTGCAGCCGGGCGGGGCCAAGGGTACGGGTGCCGATCCATGCGATCCGCTGCAGGCCCGCATCGCGGGTCTGGACCGCCATGCCGGCGCGCAGCATCTGAACCGGCATGTCGCCCCCGGCGGTGCGGATCATCGTGTCGCGGGCAAAGCACATCACCCCCGCGGCAAAGGCGTGGGGCAGGCGCCGCACCTCTGCGATCAGCCGCGTGGCCCCCGGCAGGTCCGGCGCACCGTCGGGATAGAGGAACACCAGGCCCCCGCCCCTGTCCTGCAACAGGACCACCGTGCGCGGGCTGCCCAACGGGACCACGGCGGTTCCGGCCGCGAAGGCCGGCGTGACCGTGCCCGACCCCAGAACCACGGCCGGACGGTCAGGTTCGGGATACACGATCCGCCCGATGTCCAGCGGCAGCCCGTCGTCCAGCGCCGACCCGGACCGCCGCGGGCCAAACGCGTCCAGCCGCAGGACCTGTCGCCCGTCCAACAGCTGTCCCGCCAGGACAGGCCCGGCATAGTTGTGCAAACAGACGTCCTGGGCGTGCGACATGACGAGGCTCCGGCGCATGGGTCGTGCATCCGGAAGATACGCGCCCACAGTACCGTTTGTTTCACCTTGGACGGGAATATTTGCGCGTTATGCACATGTCCGTGCGATGGCCTGTCACCCCAGCAGCATCCACAGCACCAGCGCCTTGGCGGCCAGCACCACACCGACGATCACAGGGACCGGCACGCCGGACAGGGGCGATCGGCGGACCGGCGGACCGAACAGCCGCCGCTGGATCAGGGGCAGCACATTGGGCGCCGGCACCGATCCGAACTGCCCGTTCATCGGCGACAGGCGCATCTGCCAGGCGGCGACCAGTCCCGCCCAGACCGGGTCGCGGGCCAGACGCCGATCCGCCAGGGCCCGCTGTTCCGGGTCCAGCAGGCCGATGGTGTATTCCGCAGCCATGATGTCGTCGGTCGAGGGGTCGGTCATTCGGGGTCCGTAAATTGATCCATGCAGGCGCGCAGACGCTGCAGCGACCGCCGCAGCCAGGTCTTCATCGTGTTCAGGGGAACGTCCGCATCGCGGGCCAGCTCCTCATAGCTCCAGCCGTCCAGATAGGCCCGGCGCACGGCCTGCGCCTTGTCTGCGTCCAGTTCATCCAGGCAACCGTCCAGCCGCGTCCGCTGATCGGCGGCGATCGCCTGCGCCTCGGGGCCCGGGCCGGGACCGGGCAGGCCCGGATCGACGGGCTGGGTGACCGGGCGCACCTGCCGCGACCGCAGCCGGTCGATGGCCGCGTTGCGGGTGATCGCCACAAGCCAGGTCCGCGGATTCGACAGCCGGGGGTCATAGCGGCCGGCCCGCGTCCAGACGCGGACGAACACCTCCTGCAGCAAATCCTCGGCATCGGTGCGGTCGCGCAGCATCCGCAGCAGAATTGCGAACACCATGTCGCAATTGGTGCGATAGAAGTCGGCAAAGTCCGCCCGCGACCCGGCCGCGATGGCCACAAGCATCCGAACGTTGTCGTCGTGATCCGTCATGAACCGTACAGTCTTGATTTCTGATGGTCGTGCTGCATAGTTCCAGACTGGACCACAATTTCAAGTTGTCGATCATTTGATTCAAAACAGCCGGAGGGTATTGCCAGGATGAGCATCAGGACCAAGATCATGCTGATCGTCTTTGCCGGAATCCATATCCCCCTGATCGCGGCGGTGGCGGCGGTATCATTGCTGCACGTGACGGCGGTGCAGGCGCTGCTGATGATCCTTCTGCTGTCCACGCTGGCCGGCGCGGTGATGTCGATGCTGGCCGTCGCCCGCGTCATGCGTCCCCGATCCGCCATCGCGGCCTGACCCGAACCGTTCGGGCCCTGCAGAAAGATACGGGCCGCGGCGCCGAAGGTTTCAGCGCCGCGGCCCTATTTTCACGTCATGCCTGCGGCGATCAGCGGGCCGCGCGACGACGCGCCGCGGGTCCGGCGACGGCCGAGGGGACGTTGCCCTCCTCCTCGGCACGCTCACCCGCATCGGCTGCGGATTGCGCGGCGTCAGGCTGTCCTGCACCGGCCTCGATCTCGGCGGTGGCGCGGGCCCAGTGGTCGGCCTCCTGGCCCTCGGGGCAGCCCTCGTTTTCCCAGATTTGATGGGCGCGGGCGCGGATCAGGTCGTCTTTGTCCAGATCGGTCATCATGTCCTCCATTGATGAGACTTCGGGTCGGAGCGGCCCTCACGCACGGGTCAGGGCCACCACGCTTTGCCATCCCAGGGGCAGGACCCCCGAAACGGTATCCATGCAGGCGACATCGTCGCGCGCCGTGTCGATGCGCAGCGTCCAGTCGCCTTCGGGCAGGGCGAATTCGCCATCATCGCCCGCATTCACGATGATCAGGATCTCGGGCGCGTCAGTGGGCTGCAGCATCAGGCCCAGGATCCGCAACTCTCCATCCGACCAGTCCGCGTCGGTCATCGCATCGCCGCGCGGGTGGAACCAGCGGGCGACGGGCTGGCCTTCGGGTCCGCTGAAATGCGTCTGTGCCAGACCGCTGTCCTTGCGGAACGCGGTCAGCGCCGCCACGGCATCGCGGATGTCGGCGCGCGCGCCGTCCCAGTCCAGCCAGCTGATCTCATTGTCCTGGCAATAGGCATTGTTGTTGCCGTCCTGGGAATTGCCCATCTCGTCCCCGGCCAGGATCATCGGCACGCCCTGCGACAGGAAGATGGTGGCCAGCATGCCGCGCACGCGGCGGACGCGGGCGGTGTCGATGCCCGCATCGTCCGTCGGCCCCTCGGCGCCAAGGTTGTCGGACAGGTTGTGGTCGTGCCCGTCGCGCCCGTCCTCGCCGTTGGCGTCATTGTGCTTGTCGGAATAGCTGACCGTGTCCCACAGGGTGAACCCGTCATGCGCCGCGACGAAGTTCACCGAACTGGTGGCCGGACGATGGCTGTGGTTGAACTGCACCGGCGATCCGACCAGACGCTCAGCGATGACGCCCAGCTGGCCGGAATCGCGGCGCCAGAAGGCGCGAGTGTCGTCGCGGAACTTGTCGTTCCATTCGCGGAACGGCCAGCGGTATCCGCCGACCTGATAGCCGCCCTCGCCGATGTCCCAGGGTTCGGCGATCAGCTTGATACCGGACAGGACCGGGTCCTGGCGAATGGCGTTGAAGAACGACCCGTCACGCTCGAACCCTTCGGATTCGCGGCCCAAGGTCGATGCCAGGTCGAAACGGAACCCGTCGACATGCATCACCTGCACCCAGTAGCGCAGCGAATCCATCACCATGCGCAGCACCATCGGATGCGCGACGTTCAGCGTGTTGCCCGTGCCCGTGGTGTCGAAGCTGTGGCGCTTGTCCTCGGACAGCAGATAGTAGCTGGCATTGTCGATGCCGCGGAAGGACAGCGTCTGGCCCAGCTCGGACCCTTCGCAGGTGTGGTTGAAGACCACGTCCAGGATGACCTCGATCCCGGCCTTGTGGAACTTGCGGATCGCCTCCTTGACCTCGCGGATCTGGCCCGTCTTTAGATAAGGCGTATGAGGCGCGAAGAACGACAGGGTCGAATAGCCCCAGTAGTTCGACAGGTCCTTCTCGACCAGATATCGGTCGTTGGCAAAGGCATGGATCGGCAGCAGCTCGATCGCGGTGACGCCAATCTTTTGCAGGTGGCTGATCACCGGCTCGGTCGCCAGGCCGCGGAACGTGCCCTGCAGGTCCTCGGGGACGTCGGGATGGCGCTTGGTCACGCCCTTGACATGGGCCTCATAGATGACCGTGTCCGCCCAGGGCGTGCGCAGCGCGCGTTCAGTGTCCCAGTCAAACCGGCTGTCCACGACCACACCCTTGGGCATGAAGGGCGCGCTGTCGCGTTCGTCAAAGGACAGGTCGTCCTCGCCGATCGTATAGCCATGCAGCGCATCGTCCCAGATGATTTCGCCGCGCAGCTCGCGGGCATAGGGGTCCAAGAGCAGCTTGTTGGGGTTGAAGCGGTGGCCGTTCTCGGGCTCGTAGGGGCCGTGCACGCGATAGCCATAGACCTGGCCCGGCATGATGTCGGGCAGGTATCCGAACCAGATGCCCCCCTCCATGTCCGGCAAGGGCAGGCGGTACAGTTCCTCCTGGCCCTCGTCGTCGAACAGGCACAGTTCGACCTTGGTCGCGTGGTCGGAATACAGCGCGAAATTCGTCCCCTCGCCCATGAACTCGGCGCCCAGGATGTCGGAACGGGCCTGGGTGGCATCAAAGATAGGAGGGGTGGTCAGATCACGCATGAAGTCCTCGGCGGTTGGAAGGGGGTGGGGTGACGGAACGACGGATATGCGCGTGCGCGGCACGGCGGTCCAGCATCGTTTGCGTGATCAGGACGGTTCCCGCCGGGGTGCGGGTGAACCAGCGGGCGTCCTCGGTCGCGTTCTCTCCGGTGACCAGTCCCGGGGGGACCTGCGTTCCGGGGGCGACCAGCGTGCAGGTCAGGCGGGCGCTTTCGGGCACCACGGCGCCCGGCATGGCGATGCTGCCGCGTCCCAGGTACCAGTCGGATGCCGGGCTGGCGAAAGGCAGGCGCGCGGGCTCGGCCGACACGAAATCCAGTTGTGCGCGGCGCAACGCGTCCAGCGTGCCCACGTCGCGCCAATAGCCGCGGCCCGACGGCCCGGCGGGCATCCGCCACACGCCGGCCACGCCCTGCGCCACCGCATCGGGGATCACGTCATGGCCGAAATCCATCGCCTCGACCGGACGGTCGAACAGCGCCTCCTGCAACCAGCGGCGGTCGAAGACATAGATGCCCATCGACACCATTGCCCGATCGGGCTGGTCGATCATGCCGGGGGGGTCGGCGGGCTTTTCCAGGAACGACAGGATGCGACCCTGCGCATCGGCTTGCATGACGCCAAAGCCGCGCGCCTCGGCCCGGGGTACCATGTCGACGGCCACGGTCACCGCCGCCCCCGACACGCGATGCGCCGCCAGCAGATCGGCATAGTTCATGTCATAGACATGGTCGGCCGCCAGGATCAGGACCTGATCGCCACCCATCGCCTCCAGCGCGTCCCAGGTCTGGCGCGCGGCGTCGGCGGTGCCCATGAACCGGTCCTGACCATCGCGCAGAGCCAAGCCGGCCTGGGGGAAACGGTGGCCCCACCGTGTCGGCAGGTGGTGATGCAGGCTGTGCGGCGCGTATTGCGTGGCGACCAGCATCCGCGGCAGGCCGGACCGCACGGCATTCGCCATCGCAAAGTCGATGATGCGGTTCGCGCCCGCAAAGGGCACGGCGGGCTTGCTGTCGCGGGCGGTCAGTTCATGCAGGCGCGTGCCCTTTCCTCCCGCCAGCAGAAGGGTCGCGACCCCGGTGACGGGGACGGGCGCAGGACGGGTGACGGGGGTGGCCAGGCGCGGCACGGCGGGCATGTATTCTGACATGGCGACATCTCTTGCAGGCTAGGGTTTCATCCCGCCATGCTGCCCCGATGGAGGAGGGCATGTGGCGCGTCACCTGTCGAACCGCCATGCCCTCCGGTTGTTCCCACGCGCGTCAAATATCAATCGGGCGAAAGGGGATCATGCCTCTCTCAGATGCACCCGGCAGCCGTCGGGCCCATGCCAGTCCAGAATTGCGGCACCGTCGTCGGCCGGTGCCGCCCCGCCGGGCAGATCCAGGCGGGCGATCAGCTGACGCTTGCCCGCGCGGCGGATCAGGCCGATGCCCGCATCGTCGATCTGGACCCGCGTGTCGGCATTGTGCAGCAGATCCGCCATCTGCGCCCGCAACGCCAGCAGGCGGTGGGTCCAGCGGGCCTTGACGGCGCCGATGTCGTTTCCCTGATCGCCCGCGGCCAATGCATCCCACGGCACAGGGCGGCGGTTGTCCGGGTCGGTCAGTGCCAGGAACAGGCCCTGCGTGCCCTGATAGACGTCGGGAAAGCCCGGCATGACCATCTTGAACATCAGCTGCGCCAAGATCAGCGCCTGTCCCCGTTCCAGCAGCCGCGTCAGGGCAGCGGGCGCATCGCGGTCCCACTGTTCCAGCAGGGCGCGGCCCAGATCGGCGATGCGCCCCTCGACCGCCTCATCGGGGTTGGTCCAATAGCTTTCCTGCTTGGCCTCGCGCAGGGCCTTCTCGACATGGGTGTTGACGCGTTCGCCCGCATCCTCGGCCCCGTGCAGGGCCAGGGCGGTCTGCACCATGTACCACCGCCAGCGCGGGTCCACGCCCTTCGCCTGCGGCATCCGGGCCGCGGCCTGATCCAGCGCCGCCAGATCCTCCGGCAGGTGGCTTGCGGCGATCAGGCGCGCACGGGCATCCTCGGACCGCTTGCTGTCATGGGACGAGGTCAGAACCATGTCCCCCACGCGGCGGCGGGCCATGGCCTCGGTCGCCTCGGGCCCGGTGATGGTCGCCTCGTCGGGTTCAGCGCCGACCTCGTTCGCGGGCAGATAGCGGGTCCAGCGGAAGCCGGCCGTGTCCTCCTGCGCCTTAGCCAGCAGCGCGCCCGAGACCTGCTGCAGCCGCGTGACGAAGGCCTGCTGCGCGGGCGTGGACGGCTCGGCCCAGACCTCGGCCAGCTGTCGCACCACAAGATCGCTGCGCAACCCCTTTGCGGCCTCTTCGGCCACCTGCTCGATCAGCACGCGATCATCGGCGTCTGCGCCCCTTGCGGTGACATAGGTGCGATAGCGCGGCGTGGCAATCAGCAGCGCGGTCACCGCCTCGCGCAGGGCCTCGGGGCCGGGTTCGACCTCCGAGACCGGCGCCAGCGCATGGGCCGCCATGCGCGACAGCTGCATCCGCTCGGCAGCCAGCTCGTTGTCCAGGATCTCGTGCTTGGCCTGCGTCAGGGTGTCGGCAAAGGACGGCGTCGGGCCGATGGCGTCGTGCCAGGCATCGTCCAGACGCTCCAGCCCCGCGGCGGGGGTCAGCATGCGGGTGATCAGGCGCCCGGCTTCATAGCCGGTCGTGCCCTCGGTCGCCCAGGCATCGGGCAGCGGTTCGTCGCCCGTCAGGATCTTTTCGATCCAGATCGGCGTGTCGGGCAGCGCCTCGGCCAGCCTGTCCAGATAGTCCGCAGGATCAGCCAGCCCGTCGACATGGTCCACCCGCAGTCCCTGAACCTGACCGCTGCGCACCAGCTCCAGGATCAGCGCGTGGGTGTCCTCGAACACCGACGGGTCTTCGACCCGCATGCCGATCAGGTCGGTGACGTTGAAGAACCGCCGATGCGTGATGCCGTCGCGCTCCAGCACGTGATGGACCAGCCGCCAGTGCTGCGCCTCGTGCAGGGCCCGCAGATCGTCGGTGGCATTCGTGCCGGGCGCCAGCGGCAGCGCCAGATCGCCGAACATCCATTGGCCGTCGCGGACGCGGAACGCGCCCTCGGTCAGCATCTGCTCGAACGGGGCGGGCAGCCAAGGCAGGACCAGCGGCCCTGCCTGCCAGTCGATGTCGAAATGCCGGGCGCGCGGGCTGGACCGGCCATGCGTCAGCACGTCCGCCAGCCACGGGTTCTGCACGGAAAACGCGGTGTGGTTCGGCACGATGTCCAGGATGATCCCCAGGTCGCGCGCCTTGGCCTGTTCGGCCAGCGCGGCGAATCCCTCTGCCCCGCCCAGGCTGTCGTCGATCCGGGTCGGATCGGTGATGTCATAGCCGTGGGTCGACCCCTCGGTCGCGGCGAAGATCGGCGACAGGTACAGGTGAGACACGCCCAGATCGGCGATCTGGTCCAGGCGTGCGGTCAGGGCCGCGAAATCCACCCCCTCGCGCAGCTGGATGCGGCAGGTGGCAGTCGGAATGCGGGGAATCATGACAAGGCTTTCACGGTCAGGGAAAAGAGATCGCCGGGCTGTCCCACGGACAGGTCGGCATCGGGCAATGGTGTCGGGTCAGGCTGGCCCAGGGCCAGCGACAGCGCAAGGCCGCCGCCGGGGAACTGCCACAGGGCGCGGATCAGGCCCGGCCCCTCGCGGGTGACGCTGGCCTCGGGCTTGCCGCTGTTCAGCAGCGGCACGACATGGGCCGCGCGGAACGCCAGCGCCCGGCGGGTCAGGTCCATCCAGTCGCGGGCGTCGGCATCGTCGCGCCAGCCAAGGCGCGACCGCTCCATGGTCGCGGGGTCGATCGGGTCCGGCACGCCGTCGCCCAGGCTGGCGATGCCCGGAAACTCGGAAGCGCGGCCCTTGCGAACGGCCTCTCCCAACTCGCCTGAATAATCGGCAAAGAACTGGAACGGCGCGGTCTCTCCGCGCTCCTCTCCCATGAAGACCATCGGCACATAGGGCGCGACCAGCAGCAGCGCATAGGCGACGCGGACGGCCTCGGGCTTGGCAAGGGTCAGCAGGCGCTCTCCCAAGGCGCGGTTGCCGATCTGGTCATGCGTCTGGATCGCGTTCACGAAGGCCGTCGGCGGCAGGTGACCGCAGGGCGCGCCGCGCGGATGGTCCAGGCCTTCGCGCGGCTGGCCCTCCTCGATATGGCCGCGCGACAGGGCCAGGGTCAGGTCGGCGATCGGGTCGACTGCAAAGCTGGCGTAATAGCTGTCCGATTCACCGGTCAGCGCGACATGGACCGCGTGATGGAAATCATCGTTCCAGCTGGCGTCATAGCCCACTTCGCGCAGGTCGGGAATGTTGCGCTCGTCCTCGGTGATCAGGTGGCGGCGGGGGGTTAGGGTGGCGATTTCGGCGGCCAGGTCCTTCATGAACTGGGCCGAACCCGGCCCGGTGATCTGGTGCACCGCATCCAGCCGGAACCCGTCGAAGCCATAATCCCGCAACCAGTGCATCGCGCAGCCGATCCAGAAATCGCAGACCTGCGGACGCGAGAAATCGATCGCCGCGCCCCAGGGCGTATGCCGGTCGGGGTCGAAGAAGTCCGGCGCCGCGTGGTGGATCCACGCGCCGTCCGGGCCGAAATGGTTCATCACCAGGTCCAGGATCACCATCATCCCGCAATCATGCGCGGCGCGGATCAGCCGGCGCAGATCGCCCGGACTGCCATAGGCCGGATGCGGGGCATAGGGCAGCACGCCGTCATAGCCCCAGCCCCGGTTGCCGGGAAACTGGCCCACGGGCAGCAGCTGGATCGCGGTGAAGCCAAGCGCCGCCAGCCCCGGCAGCCGGTCGACGGCGGCAGAGAACGTGCCCTCGGGGGTGAAGCAGCCGACATGCAGCTGATAGATGACCGCCTCGGACCAGGGGCGTCCTGCCCATTCCTGCGGCATCGGCGGGTCGGTCACCACGGATGCATCGTTCACGCCCCCCGCCTGCAAGCGGCTGGCCGGGTCGGGCATGTCGGTGCCGTCCACGCGGAACAGATAGCGGGCGCCGGGGGTGGCATGGCTGCGGGCCTGCCAGATGTCCAGATCGCCCTTGTGCATGGGCTGCGCATGCCCGTCGACCAGCAGGTCGACCTGTTGCGCGCGCGGCGCCCACAGGCGGAAGGTCAGGCCGTCGTCATCCCGCACCGGTCCCCAAAGGTGTTGCATCGTCCCGGTCCCTCCGACAGTGGCTGCGGGGGTCAATGACCGGGATGCAAAGGCGTTCCCGCATTCTGACAAAAAGCAATCGGATCAGGCATCCCGCGGCGGTGGCGCGGCCGTCTGACCAATGAACAGGCGGTGCCCGTCATGGGTGACGGCCCAGACCCCGCGGTCCCCCATCTCGACCAGCACGCTGCGATCCTCGGCGGCGGCCTCGAAGACCACGACAAGGTTGCGCAGCATGTCCAACGTGAATTCGGCCCGTGCCTGAACGGCCAGGGGGCCCGGCCGGGCATGGGCGGTCGGCTCTTTCATCGGGACCTCGGACAAGGGTGACATTCACAACGTGCAGAATATCACAGATACCCACCCCGGGAATAGCCCTATGGGGTCATCCCTCGTCGGGGTCGATCCGGGCCAGCGGCGCCCCATGCGCCAGGGTCGCGCCCTCCGCCGCAAGGCGGGTCAGGCGACCGGCATGCGGGGCCTCGATGCTGGTCTCCATCTTCATGGCCTCGATCACCGCGATCACCTCTCCGGCCTGGACCTGCGCCCCGTCGGCCGCCTGCCACAAGGACAGCGTGCCCGCGACCGGCGCGCCGATGCAGCCGGGATCGGCCACGGCCTCCTGCGGCGCCGCAGGGGCGGCTGCGGCCAGCACCCCCTGGGGCAGCGCCAGGTCATGACGCCTGCCGTCGATCTCGATCGACAGGCGCAGCATGGGCTGGTCAGGGACGGGGGTCACACGGTCGGCGGGCTGGACCGCGGCGGCCAGGCGGTCGGCGAAATCCGTCTCGATCCAGCGCGTGTGGACCGCGAAATCATCCGTGAACTCGGGCGCCTCCAGCACGGCGCGGTGGAAGGGCAGGACGGACGCCACGCCCTCGATGCGGAACTCGCGCAGCGCGCGGCGGGCGCGGGCGATGGCGGTCGCGCGGTCGGGGCCGGTCACAATCAGCTTGGCCATCATCGAATCGAACTGGCCCGCGACCTGGCCGCCCTGTTCGACGCCGCTGTCCAGCCGGATGCCGATGCCGCCGGGCGCGGACCACAGCGTGATCGGCCCCGGCGTGGGCAGAAAGCCCCGGCCCGGGTCCTCGGCATTGATGCGGAACTCGATCGCGTGGCCGATGGGCTCGGGCACGCCGTCGTCGATCAGGCGCGCGCCTTGCGCCACGCGGATCATCGCGCGGACGATGTCGATACCGGTCGTCTCCTCGGTCACGGGGTGTTCGACCTGCAGGCGGGTGTTCACCTCAAGGAAGCTGATCGTGCCATTGGCCGACAGCAGGAACTCGACCGTGCCTGCGCCGCTGTATCCCGCATGGGCGCAGATCGCGCGGGCGCTGTCATGGATGCGGGCGCGCTGATCGTCGGTCAGGAAAGGGGCGGGCGCCTCCTCGACCAGCTTCTGGTTGCGGCGTTGCAGCGAACAGTCGCGGGTCCCCAGCACCTTGACCGTGCCGTGCCGGTCGGCCAGCACCTGCGCCTCGATATGGCGGGGGCGGTCCATGAACTGCTCGACATAGCATTCGCCGCGGCCGAAGGCGGTGACCGCCTCGCGGGTGGCGGCGTCGAACAGCTCCTCGACCTCGTCCAGGTCGCGGGCCACGCGCATGCCGCGTCCGCCGCCGCCGAAGGCCGCCTTGATCGCCAGCGGGAGGCCGTGTTCGCGGGCAAAGGCCAGCGCCTCGGCCCCGCTGGCGATGGGACCGGGGCTGCCCGCGACCAGCGGGGCGCCGACGGCCTGCGCGATGTCGCGTGCGCGGATCTTGTCGCCAAGCGCGTCGATCACGTCCGGATCGGGGCCGATCCAGATGATCCCGGCATCCTGCACCGCGCGGGCGAAATCGGCGTTCTCCGACAGAAAGCCATAGCCCGGATGGATCGCGTCGACCCGGGCCTTGGCGGCGATGGCCAGCACCTTGGCCGCGTCCAGATAGGTGTCGGCGGGGCGATGCCCCTCCAGCGCCCAGGCCTGATCGGCGGCGCGCACGAAGGGCGCATCGCGGTCGGGATCGGCATAGATCGCCACCGATTCGATGCCCTCGTCGGCGCAGGCGCGGATGACGCGCAGGGCGATCTCTCCGCGATTGGCGATCAGGATGCGGCGGATCGGGGTCAGGGGGGTGTCACGAAACATCGGAGGCCTCCGGGTCGATATCGGCAAAAGGGGCGTCGGCGGCAAAGCGGATGCGCGTGCCGGGCGGCAGCTGTCCCGCCAGGTCCAGCGCCGCAGGGTGCAGCGTCGCGATGACCGGATAGCCGCCGGTCAGCGGGTGGTCGGCCAGAAACAGCACGGGCTGACCGGAATGGGGTACCTGGATGGCGCCGGTCGCGGTGCCCTCGCTTGGCAGTTCGCGCGCGTCCTCGCGGGTCAGCGCCTCGCCCGACAGGCGGATGCCCACGCGCGAGGATTGCGGCGTGACAGACCACTCCTGCGCCAGGAACCGCTGGACGGTCGCGTCATCGAACCAGTCGGTGCGCGGGCCCAACGTCACGGGCAGGGTCACGACCGCCCCCGCCTGCGGCAGGTCCGGACCGGGACCGGGATCGGTAACCGCCCCCGCCGCGCGGCCCGCGGGGGCCAGCGCATCGCCCGCCATCAGCGGCGCGGGACCGATCTGCGCCAGCGTATCCGTGGCGCAGGAGTTCAGCACCGGGGCCACGTCGAACCCGCCCCGGATCGCCAGATAGCTGCGCATGCCGCGGGCGGGCGGGTCGATGGTCACCTCGTCCCCCGCATCCAGCGCGAAGGCCGCGGGCTGCGCCTGCGCGCCCACGCGGGCCGTCGCAGCACCCGTCAGGGCCAGCGTCATCGCCACCTCCGCCCGCAGGCGGACGGGGCCAAGCGTGATCTCCAGCGCGGCTTCCCCCGCGGGGTTGCCCACCGCGCGGTTCGCACGGCGCAGCGCGCCGAGGTCCAGCGCGCCGGAGGCACTGACCCCCTGCCCCGCCTGCCCCATGCGCCCGGCATCCTGCACCAGGATCGGGAAGGCGGTCTGGACCACGCGCAGTCCAGTCACAGGCGCGGGCTCCGGGAGCGCGACCGCATGCACCCGCGCGGACCCGGTCACGAAGCGCGCCCGGACCCCCGGGCGCAGCAGCGCGGGCACGTCGCGGGTCAGGTCAAACATCGGCACCTCGGTCCGGCCGATCAGCTGCCAGCCGCCGGGGCTGGCCTGCGGATAGATGCCGCAGAACCGCCCCGCCAGCGCGACCGACCCCGCCGGGATCCTGGTGCGCGGCGCGGGGCGGCGGGGCAGGTCAAAGCGCGCATCGGCGCAGGTCATGTAGGCGAAGCCGGGCGCGAAACCGCAGAAGGCCACCTGCCAGGTCGCGGCCTGATGGGCGGCGATGACCGCGTCCGTGGTCAGTCCCATCAGGGTCGCGACCTCGGCCAGGTCCTCGCCGTCATAGGTCACGGGAATCTCGACCGTCTCCGCCCTGCGGGGCGCAGGCGCGGTGCCGGGGGCGGGCTGGCGGGCCAGCACGGCGCGGGCCAGCGCGGCATCTGCCGGCACGCCGGGATCGGTGGTGACCATCAACGTGCGGGCGGCGGGCACGATCTCGGAGACGCCCGCGACGGGATCGGCCGCCAGCGCGTCGAACAGCGCCAGCGTCGCGTCCAGATCGGCCAGCTCGACCAGAAAGGCGCGGGGCCCGATGGGCAGGACGCGGGTCATGCCTGCCACCGCGTTTCGGGCACGTCGGTGACGAACATGTGCCCCGGCGCATGGGTGATGGCAAAGGGCGGGCGCGAGGCCATGACCGCCGCCTGCGGCGTCACCCCGCAGGCCCAGAAGACCGGCACCTGACCCGGGCCGACCGGCACCGGATCGCCGAAATCGGGCCGCTGCAGGTCCGCGATGCCCAGGGCCTCGGGCGCGCCCACATGGACCGGGGCGCCATGGACGGCGGGGGTGCGGCCAGAGATCATCGCGGCCTCGGCCACGCGGTCGGCGGGGATCGGGCGCATGGAGACAACCAGCCGCCCCGACATCCGCCCCGCCGGGCGACACTCATGGTCGGTCAGGAACATCGGCACGTTGCAGCCCCGGTCGACATGCGCCACCGGAATGCCCGCTGCCATCAGCGCCCCTTCAAAAGTGAAGGAACAGCCGATCAGGAAGGTCACCAGATCGGGATGCTCCGCCCAATGGGCGGTGGCGTCGGTGACCTCCTCGGCCAGCACGCCGTCGCGCCAGATGCGATAGAGGGGGATGTCGGTGCGCAGGTCGGCCTCGGGCGCCATGACCGTGCGATGGCTGCCCGGATCGGTCACGTCCAGCACCGGGCAGGGCTTGGGATTGCGCTGCGCAAACAGCAGGAAATCCCAGGCCCAATCGCGGGGCAGCGAGATCATGTTGCATTGGGTAAAGCCCGGCGCCTGACCCGAGGTCGGGCGCACAGGCCCCTGCCGCGCGGCCAGCCGCGCCTGGTGCGGGGTCATGCCCCACCCCCGGCGAAGGGCGCGACGCTGACCCCGCCCGCGACCAGCGCGTCGCGGACCCGGGCCGCGATGGCCACCGCGCCGGGGCTGTCGCCATGCACGCAGATGCTGTCGGCCTCAAGGCGCAGGATGCTGCCATCCTCGGCCTCCAGCACTCGCTCCGTCGCCAGGCGCAGCATTCGCGCGGCGATCAGGTCGGGGTCGTGCAGGACCGCGCCCTTCTGCCGGCGCGAGACCAGCGCACCCCCGGCGGTATAGGCGCGGTCGGCGAAGGCCTCGGCCACGACCGACAGGCCCGCGGCCCGCGCACGCTTCAGCACGGGCGCGCCGGCCAGACCCATCAGCACCAGCGACGGGTCCACGGCCTTGACGCCCGCAATGACCGCATCGGCCTGGCGCGCATCCTCCGCGATGGTGTTGTACAGTGCGCCATGCGGTTTCACATAGGTGACCCGCGTGCCCGCCGCCCGCGCCAGCCCCTGCAACGCGCCGATCTGATAGATCACGTCGGCGGTCAGGTCGTCGGGCGCCACATCCATGGTGCGCCGCCCGAAGCCCACGCGGTCGGGATAGCTGACATGGGCCCCCACCGCGACGCCCCGCGCCGCCGCCTGACGCAGCACCGACAACAGGCCCGCCGGGTCGCCCGCGTGAAAGCCGCAGGCGATGTTGGCGGAGCTGACGATGTCCAGCATCGCGGCGTCGTCCCCCATGGTCCAGGGGCCATAGCCCTCGCCCAGGTCGCTGTTCAGGTCGATTGGCATGGATCCTCCTTACACGCCCAGGAAGGCAAAGATGGTGGTGACCGACCGCGCGCCCATGTACCAGGTCAGCGCGCAGACGATGGCCCCAAGTGCCAGCAGCACCCGGTTGTAGCGGTGCCCACCCATCAGGTCGGACCGCGCATAGCCGATATAGGTGAAGATCGTCAGGCCGATGGGCAGGATCAACCCGTTGAAGCCGCCCACGAAGACCAGGATCGCCGCCGGCGCCGTGCCAAGCGCCAGATACACCGCCAGCGAGAACGCGATGAACCCCACCGTCGCCTTGGACCGCGCCGCATCGCTGCGCACGCCCACCACGTCCAGGAAGCTGACTGAGGTGTAGGCCGCCCCGATGACCGAGGTCAGCGCCGCCGCCCACAGGACCACGCCGAAGACGCGCATCCCCCAATCGCCCGCCGCCGCCTGGAAGGCCTGCGCCGCGGGGTTCGCCGCCTGCGACGACAGGTCCAGCGTCACGCCCGACGCGACGACTCCCAGGATCGCCAGGAACAGCACGAAGCGCATGACGCCCGTGACCGCGATCCCGGTCAGCGCCGCGCGGGTGACGGCGGTCAGATTGTGCGGGCCGGTCAGGCCCTTGTCCAGCAGGCGGTGCGCGCCGGAATAGGTGATGTATCCGCCGACCGTGCCGCCGACGATGGTGGTGATGGTGGCGAAATCGATCGTGTCGGGCCAGATCGTCTGGCGCAGCGCCTCGCCCACGGGCGGGTTCGACTGCACGGCCACGAACAGCACCAGCAGGATCATCACGATGCCCAGCCCGATGATCGCCCGGTCCAGCAGGATCCCCGCCTGCCGCGACAGGAAGATCGCGATGGCCAGCACCGCGGTGATCGCGCCGCCGATCTTGGGGTCCAGGCCCAGCATGGCGTTCAGGCCCAGCCCGCCGCCCGCGATGTTGCCCACGTTGAAGGCCAGACCGCCGATCACCACCAGCGCCGTCAGCAGATAGCCCGCGCCCGGAATGGCCGCGTTCGCGGTCTCTGACGCGCGCTTGCCGGTCAGGGCGGTGATGCGCCAGATGTTCAGCTGGACCACGAAATCGATCAGGATCGAGGCCAGGATCGCGAAGGCGAAGGCCGATCCCATCCGGGCGGTGAAGGTCGCGGTCTGGGTGATGAAGCCCGGCCCGATGGCCGATGTCGCCATCAGGAAGATCGCCGCCAGAAGGCCTCCGCGAAGGCTGGCGGCCGCAACGCTGCGGTCGGTGGTCATGGATGTTTCCCCGTGTCGGACTGTTGTTGATTGCCCCCAGCCTGCCACGATTCCGTGATCCGTCAATGATTATCTGACAGTTGTGTGTCTTTTGTTGAACAATCCCGGATGACCTGCGCGGCAATCTGCCTCAAATCAGGGCAACCGGCCGCTTGCCCTGTCCCTGCCGTCCCGCCATGATCGACCCGACATCACAGGACGACCCATGACCGACACGAATCCCGCAGACCCCATCGCGGCCGGACAGAGCCCGTCCGGCCTGGCCGAAGACACCGCGGCCCGGCTGCGCGCGCAGGTGATCGCGGGGCACCTGCGCCCCGGACAGCGGCTGTCGGAGACACGGCTGGCGGGCGATCTGTCCGTGTCGCGCAACACGCTGCGCGAGGTGTTCCGTCTGCTGACGCGCGAGGGCCTGCTGACCCATGCGCCCAATCGCGGCGTCTCGGTCGCGGTGCCGACGATGGCGGGGGTGCTGGACATCTATCGCGTCCGCCGCCTGATCGAGGTGCCGGCCCTGGCCCAGGCCTGGCCCCGCCACGCGGCGGTGCTGCGCATGGCCGAATGCGTGGCCCAGGCCCGCATCGCCCGCGAGGCCGGCGACTGGCGCGGGGTGGGCAGCGCGAACATGGCGTTTCACGCGGCCATCGTGGCGCTGACCGACAGCCCGCGGCTGACGGCCTTCTTCGCGCAGGCGATGGCGGAGCTGCGGCTGGCCTTCGGGCTGCTGGACAGTCCCGAACAGCTGCACGCGCCGTTCCTGCAAGAGAACGGCGCGATCCTGGAGCTGGTCCAGCAGGGCGACATGGAGGCCGCCGCCACGCGGCTGGCGGATTATCTGGACCGGTCGGAACGCGTCGTGATGACGGCCTTTGCCCGGTTGGAGAACGGCGTCACGCGCGGGTGACGCCGCGCCGCCTCAGCCGCCGGTGACGGCCAGCAGCATCAGATAGATGACCGACGGCCCCATCAGGCAGCCCAGCCCCGTATAGAACGTGGCCGTCATCGCGCCGTAAGGCACCAGGCGCTTGTCGGTGGCGGCCAGGCCGCCCGCGACGCCGCTGGTCGTGCCCATCAGCCCGCCATAGGCCATCGCCGATTTCGGGTTGTTCAGCCCGATCAGCGGCGCGACGAAGGGCGTGCCGATCATCACCAGGACCGCCTTCAGCAGACCCGCGGCGACGGACAGGGCGATGACCTCGGAACTGGCGCCCAGGGCGGTGCCGGTCACCGGACCCACGATATAGGTCGCGGCCCCGCCGCCGATCGTGGCCATGCTGACCGCATCGGTATAGCCGAAGGCCGCCGCGACCAGCGCCCCCACCGCAAAGGACACGAAGATCCCCAGGGCCAGCGACACGACGCCCGCGGCCCCGGCCTTGCGGATCTCGCGGATGTCGACGCCATAGGCGGTCGACACGATGGCCAGGTCGCGCAGCATGGCCCCGCCCATCAGCCCGATGCCCGCGAACAGCGGCACGTCGGCCAGGCCCTTGGACCCGCCGGTGGCAAGCCCGCCCAGCCAGGCCAGCACCAGGCCGATGATGATGGCCACGGCCGAACCGTGCAGCCGCCCCGCCGACAGCCGGTCGGACAGCTGATAGGACACCCACATCACGACGCCCACGACGACGAAGGCAAAGACCAGCCCATTCTTGGACAGGATTTCGGTGATCATCTCCATCGCGTCACACCTCCTGCGCCATCAGGGGCGGCAGGGGCGCATCCTGCCCGCCGATCCGCGCCACCACGGGCACCAGCGCCACGCAGGCGATGGTCGCGCCGACGCCCGCGATGATCGCGATGGGACCGCCCGCCAGGGCCGCCACGACGTTCTGCTGGGCCGCCATCGCCACGACGATGGGGATGTACATGGCCGACCAGAACAGGATGCCCTGTTCGGACAGCTGCGGCAGCCGCCCGGTGCGGCGCAGCCAGTCGGTCGACACAATCAGCAGCAGCATGGCAAAGCCCACGCCGCCCACGTTGGACTGGACGCCCAGGATGACGCCCAGCAGATCGCCCAGGATCACGCCTGCCAGATGACAGGCGGCCAGGGCCGCGACTCCATAGATTATCATGGTTTCCTCCCGTTGAATGGCCGGTGCCCCGGGCCGCGTCCTCCTCGACGCGGGCCCGGGCGGCCGGATGTCAGGCCATGGCCTGCGAATACAGTCCCGCATGGGCCTTGCGCAGTTCGGCCTTCTGCACCTTGCCCATGACGTTGCGCGGCAGGGCATCGACGACGATCACCTGCCTGGGTTGCTTGAAGCGCGCCAGATCCGACAGCGCGGCGCGGATTTCGTCCGCGTCCAGCGTGCCCGATTTCGGCACGACGATGGCGGTCACCGCCTCGCCCAGGTCGGGATGGGGCAGGCCGATCACGGCGCTTTCCAGGACGCCCGGCAGCGCGTCGATGGCCTCCTCGACCTCCTTGGGATAGACGTTGTACCCGCCCGAGATCACCAGGTCCTTGTCGCGACCGACGATGCGCAGGTATCCGTCCTCCTGGATCGTGCCCAGATCGCCGGTGATGAAGAACCCGTCGGGGCGGAATTCGGCCGCGGTCTTCTCGGGCATGTTCCAGTAACCCTCGAAGACGTTCGGTCCCTTGACCTCGATCAGGCCGATCTCTCCGGGCGCGACCGGCGCGCCGGTCTCTCGGTCGGTGATGCGCACGGTGATGCCGGGCAGCGCCATGCCCACTGCCCCCGCGATGCGATCGCCATCATAGGGGTTCGAGGTGATCATGCAGGTCTCGGTCATGCCGTACCGCTCCAGGATGCGATGCCCGGTCCGTTCGGTGAAGGCACGGTGATCCTCCGCCAAAAGCGGCGCGGACCCGGACACGAACAGCCGCATGTTCGCCGTCGTCTCGCGGTCCAGGCGCGGCGATTTCAGCAGGCGGGTGTAGAAGGTCGGCACCCCCATCAGCACGGTGGCGCGGTCCATCAGGTCGATCGCCTGTTCGGCGTCGAACTTGGTCAGAAAGATCATCGTGGCACCGGCGACCAGCGCCATGTTGGCGGCCACGAACAGCCCGTGGGTGTGAAAGATCGGCAGCGCGTGGATCAGCCGGTCGTTCGCGTCGAACCGCCAATGCTCCAGCAGCGCCTCGGTGTTGGACGCCAGGTTCCCATGCGTCAGCACCGCCCCCTTGGACCGCCCCGTAGTCCCCGAGGTGTAGAGGATCGCAGCCCGATCGTCCGGGCCGCAGGGATGCGCGTCCTCGCGCGGCGTGGCCGCGGCGGCACGCTCGGCCAGCGTCCCCTGCCCGTCCGCGCCAAGCGTCAGCACCGTCAGCGCGTCCCCGGCCCGATGCGCGTGCGACGCCTGCTGCGCGGGGTCGCAGACGAACAGACGGGGCGCCGCGTCGCCGATGAAATAGTCGATCTCGGCCCCGGTATAGGCGGTGTTCAGCGGCAGGAAGATCCCGCCCACCTGCAGCGTCGCCAGATACAGCGCGATGGCCTCGGGCGACTTCTCGACCTGGACGGCCACGCGGTCGCCGGGCGCCACGCCCGCCGCGGTCAGCGCGCCCGCCAGCGCCTCGACCATGCCGCGCATCCGGGCAAAGCTGATGTCGGGGTGGCCGGGGCGTTCGAACAGGGTCTTGCCCTGCATCACCTCGGCGGTCTGGATGAAATGGTCGTGGATGGTCTGCATGCTCGTCTCCTCCCTCAATGTCGTCACGCCTTCAGCGCCTCGGCGATCTGTGCGCCAAGCGCCACCTCGCCGTCGCGCACGAAGGCCTCGTGCCGGTCCTCGATCCGGTCCAGTTCGTACAGATAGTTGATCATCAGCCCATGCGCCGATTTCAGCGCCGAGGGCGCCAGGTCGGCGGGCCAGTTCAGCCGATGCGCGCAGGCCCCGTTGCCCAGGTGGAACCGCGCCACCGGATCGGCGGGCAGCCCGCCCCGCGCCTTGGCCTGGGCGATATAGCGCGCGCCCCACGCCAGGACCTGCGGGCGCAGCGCGTCCACCGCGTCATCGTCCCAGCCCCCGGCCAACGCGCCGCGCAATTCTGCCGCGTCGTCCTGCGTGGCCAGCCACGCGGCAAAGCCCGGCACCGGCGACAGCGTCACATAGCAGCGCAGCTCGGGCAGGTCCGCCGACAGCTGCGCCACCACCTGCTTGATCAGGAAGTTGCCGAAGCTGACACCCTTCAACCCGGGCAAGCTGTTGTTGATCGAATAGAAGACGGCCGTGTCCGCCGCCGCCGGTTCGCGCGCATCCGGCGCGGTCAGGATCGGGCCGATCGCGTCGGGCATGCCCTGGGTCAGCGCGACCTCGACGAAGATCAGCGGCTCGTCCCCGGTGGCGGGGTGGAAGAACGCATACAGACGGCGGTCATTGTCGGCCAGCCGTCGCTTCAGGTCCGGCCAGCCCTGCATCTGGTGGACGCTTTCGTATTCCATCAGCTTTTCCAGAATCGCGGCGGGCGCGTTCCAGTCGATCCGGCGCATGGTCAGAAAGCCGCGGTTGAACCAGCTGGCGAACAGATGCGCGAAATCCTGGTCGATCGGCGCCAGATCGGGGTCGGTGCGCATCGCGGCCAGCAGGTCCTGACGCATCCGCACCAGCCGCAGCGTGGCGCCGGGCGCCATGTTCAGCCGGCGCAGCAGGGTTTGGCGGGCAGGCTCGACCACCTCGAACAGATGCGCGACGCCCGCGGCATCGGGCAGGGCGTCCCACGCGGCATAAGCCGCCCGGATCGCGTCGGCATCCACGCCGTGATCGTCGCGCAGGCTGCGAAAGAATGCCAGCCGCTCCTCGGCGTCCAGCTCGGCATAGGCCGACAGCGCCTGCTCGGCCACCGCCACCCGCGCCGCATCCCCGATCCGCCCCATCAGCACGGCACAGGCCACCCGCGCGCGTTCGGATGCGGGGCGCGCCAGCGCCTTCAGCGTCTCGGCCTCGCCGCTACGCTTGCGCCGCGTGATCGCCTCGACGAAGTCCGACAGGAATCCCAGTCTCTGCTTGCCCATGATGATCCTCCCCCGCCGTGATATACACTGATTCACTTCTGTTGTATACAACAACGGCGATGATGGACTTTTCGCAACCGCTGCGGTGAAATGCAGGACAGAACAGGTGCCGACATGACCCTTCCCACCGCACAGCGCATCCGCCTTGCCCTGGAAAACGCCATTGTGGACGGCCGCCTGACCCCCGGCCAGCAGATCGACCCTGACCAGGTCGCGCGCGACTATGGCTGCTCGCGCACCCCGGTGCGCGAGGCGCTGCAGGCGCTGGAGGCGTCGGGCCTGCTGATCGTGCAGCCCAAACGCGGGACCTTCGTGGCCAAGCTGGGCGTGCCCGAGCTGATGGACCGGTTCGAGCTGATGGCCGAGCTGGAATCCTTCTGCGCACGGCTGGCTTGCCGGCGCGCCGATGCGCAGGACCTGGCCCGCATCGACACCGCCCTGACCGCCTGCGAAGGCGCGCGCCACGACCCCGACCGGTACTATGCCGAAAACACCGCCTTCCATCAGGCGATCTATCGCGCCGCCCACAACGCCTTTCTGGAAACCGAGACCCTGCGCCTGCAGGCGGTGCTTCAACCCTATCGCCGCCGGCAGCTGCAATCGCCGGGGCGCGTCGCCAATTCCCTGGCCGAACACCGCCAGATCGCCGCGGCCATCGCGGCAGGCGACGCCTGCGGCGCGGCGCAGGCGATGACCGATCACGTGCTGGTCCAGGGCGAACGCTTCCGCGACCTGGTCGCCGTGGTGGGCAGCCTGTCGGCGCCTCAGGCCGGGGGCGTGGCCTTGCGCTGACGGCGGCGTTCCAGCCCCAGGCTGTGTTCGCGCCAGATGATCAGGATGCCCGCCAGGATCACCAGGCCGGACCCGCCGATCACCACCGCGCTTGGCACCTCGCCGAAGACGTACCAGCCCAGGGCCACCGCCCAGATCATCGCGACATAGTCGAACGGCGCCACCACCGACGCATCGGCATGGCGATAGGCCGAGGTCAGCAGGATCTGCCCCAGCCCGCCCAGCAGCCCCGTGGTGACCAGCTGCGCCAGCACCCAGGCCCCCGGCATCACCCACCCGAAGGGCAGCGTCAGCAGCGACAGCCCCGTCGAGGTGACCGAGAACCAGAAGACGATCGCCGATGTCCGCTCGACCTGGACCAGCTGGCGGACAAAGATCTGCGCCAGGGCCGCGGCCCCTGCCCCGCCAAGCGCCACGACCGCGCCCAGCATCCGCAAGGGGTCGCCCGCTGTCCCCGCCTGCAGCTGCGGCGACAGCACGATCAGCACCCCGGCCAGCCCCAGCCCGACCATGCCAAGCCGAAAGGCGCGGACGTTCTCTCCCAGAAACATTCCGGCCAGCACCACCACCAGCAAGGGCGCGGCAAAGCCGATGGCCGTCACCTCGGGCAAAGGCAGCAGGCCAAGCGCCCAGAAGTTCAGCGCCATCGCCGTCGTCCCGACCAGCCCGCGATACAGGTGCCCCATCGGGTTCGCGGTCAGCAGGCCGACCCGCAGTTCCGACCGCAGCACCAGCCAGCCCAGGATCACCGGCAGGGCGAAGAATGACCGAAAGAACACCTGCTGTCCCGGCGGGATCTGGGCGCTGTCGGCGGTCGCCTTGATCAGTGCGGCCATCAGGGTGAACACGGTCACGCTGATGCATTTCAACGCGATGCCGCGCATCGGGGAATCACTGGGGGGCATGCCGGGCGCCTTGATACCGTGGGGGTCGGCTTTGGTGCTACGACGGGATTGCACGATCTGCAACAGACATCGACACAGCGTCAGGTAGGTGTTCTATATGTATATATATCAATGGCTTGTGTCGAACCTTCCCTGCGGGGAAGGTGCTGGCCGCGGGAAAGGGCCCCTGCCCTTCCCCGCGGGGAAGATCACTCGATCTGGTCCAGCATGGCGGCCACCGCGGCCTCCAGCTTGCGTCGGTCAATGGTCGAAAAGTCCCGCGGCAGGCGGATCTCAAGGCGACCATTGGCGGCGGTGCATTTCGCGCTGCCCTGCGGGCGCGCAAGCTGGAAGGTCGTCTTGGCCTTGGCGGTCGACGGCGGTGCGGGTTGGGCGGTCCGCGGTGCGGGCCCCTCGGGCAGCGCCTCACCCCCCTGCCCCGCATAGCGGCGCAGCACGGCCAGCTCGTCGGTGATCGACCGCGTGTCCCAGTCCTTCAGCTCGGTCCGGATGGCCGTGACCAGGCCCGGCACCTCCTCCAGCCGCTGCGACAGCGACAGGCCCAGGGCGCGCGGGATCTCCTGCGGATACATGAGCACCTCGCCCAAGCGCTCGACCAGCGGGATGAAGTTCCGGATATAGCTGCGCTTCTGATAGCCCGCCGACCGGAACAGGATCGCCACGGCCTTTTCCGCATCGTTCTCCGCGGTCAGCGGGTCCATCGCGTAATGCACCGCCAGCTGCGCCATCTCGGCAAAAGAGATGTCCTTGCGCACCAGGTTCTCGTCCACCATGCGGCGGTACAGCGCCTCCAGCTGATCCCCGCGCGCGGCGATGCCCGCGGGGATCCGGCCCCAGGCATCGGCATCGCCCGTCTCCTCCAGCAACTGGCGATAGGCCGACAGCCGCCGCCACCCCTGGATCAGCTCGTATCGCCCACCCTCGGACGGCTCCAGCCGGATCGGGTTCGACAGGCCGATGTCGCGGATCGAGGCGACCAGCTCGGCCATGTCGAAATCGGCGACCGGCTTGCGGTCGCGGATCAGCTTGGTCGTGTCGATCATGTCCAGCGGGATCAGGTCGGTGATCAGCCCTGCCCGCTTCAGCCGCACATGCTCCTGCGCCAAGGCATCGTTCTCGGCGCGGATCTGCGCCTCGATGACCGCGCGGTCGCGGGTCGATTCCGCCGTTTCGCTGATGGCGGCAGCCATGGGGCCGCGACGCCCGTCGGGCTGGACCTTCCCCGCGGGGAAGCCGGTCTCGGCGTCGTCCTCGGGGATGTCGATGTCGAACATCCGGCGCTTGCGGCTCATTGCGCGTCCTCCAGCTCGGTCCAGGCGGTCAGCACGTGGCCGCGGAATTCCTCATAGGCCTGATCGAAGGTCGCCCGTGCCCGGCGCCACGTCCCCCGCGTCATCTCTCGGTAATCGATCTCATAGATCGACGACAGGAACCGGCCCGACTGCTCGACCGCGCGGGTCAGTTCGATCGGGTTCTGCGCCAGCCGATCCCCGAAGACCTGCCGAAAGGCCGCGAACATCGCCTGGTGCAACTCGTTCGACGGCTCGTATCGCGTCATCAGGAACCGGATGTCGGTGAATGCCTTGGGCAACCTGATCTTCCCCGTGGGGAAGTTCTCGAACCCATGGGACAGATCCTCCAACGCCTCGGCCAATTGGCCGATGAAGCTGGTGGTGCTGTCATATTCCCAGTAGCCTGGGCCGGACGGGATATAGAGCATGTCGGCGGCAAAGACGGCGTTCATCGACTGGTACCCGATGGCAGGGGGACAGTCGAAGAGGATCAGGTCATAGGCATCGTCCGCAAGGCTGTCCAGGAACCGCGACACCGCGCCGAAGAAGGTCCATTCCGGGTTCAGGTGCCGGTACTGGGCGCTGGCGAACTCGACGAAGGCCGCGTTGGCGCAGCTGGGCACGATGTCGATCGTGGGCCAGGCGGTGGGCTTGATGAAGTCCGCGGGCCGCAGCGTGCCCAGACCCATGTCGCGGATCGACGCGGGCAGCTTGCGATGGGGCAGGGCGGTCCCCGTCTCGGCCCCGGCGGTGGCGGTGTTCATGCGGTCGGTCTCGCGCTCAAGGTCGCGCGCCATGATACCCCAGACCGTGTGATCCTCACCCACGTCATTCAGGCCCATCGAATGGGACAGGGTCGCCTGCGGGTCGAAGTCGACGACCAGGACCCGGTACCCGTCCAGCGCCGCCGCATGGGCAAAGTGCAGCGCTACGGTCGACTTGCCCGCACCGCCCTTGAAGTTGGCGATGGCCGCGCGGAAGGCGCGCTTGCCGGCGGGGCGGGGCGGCATCAGGGACTTCTTGCCCACGCGGATGCGGCGGCGCAGCTCGTTCACCTCCTCCAGGCTGAACCAGCGCTGGCGCCCGTCCTCCTCAACTTCCCCGAGGGGAAGGTTCGGGTCCGCCGCCAGCTTGCCGCGGAAGGTCGACTGGTTGATGCGGAAGATCAGCTCGGCCACCTCCCAGGAGGAGAAGCGGCGCAGCGTCTTCTCGTTGGCGGGGCTGAAGGTCTGGCGGCGGATCCAGCCCTGCATCTTGAGGGACTGGGCCTGCAGACGGGCAAGGTCGTCGTGCGTATACATGTTGTGTCGGTTTCCAAGGACGCTGATTGCTTCTGTTCCTGCTTTTACGCCGGATTTGCGCTTTTGGCAAAAGCCTTGTTCACTGATAGCACGAAATGCGGAAATCCAGCGCCTGCTGGCGAATCACCGCGCGCCAAGGTGGCGCGGAGGCCACGACCTGGCGGGGCAGGGGGCGGATATTGGGGGACATGATCCGTCGAACCCCTGCCAATTGGGGGACACGGGCGCCGGAATAGGGGACGCATAGGATGTCCCGCTATACCATTGATACCCTGATTCAAGATTGCCTTTGGATCCTTCCGCCCGAGAACGGGCGATCTACTTGACAGAATCGCATTTCAGGACGCTAATGCCTGCAGAGTGGCGAAAGGCGTTTGGGACGGCACAAGATCTCGGCGCGGCCGGGGCAGGGTGCCGGGCGACCGGCGGGCAGGAATGAGATGCAGGTGATGCGACCCGTCGGCAGGCAAGCCGCGGCACGGAAATACGACCTGCTGTCCGCGATGATGGCGCATGCGCTGGCGGGCGATCCGCAGCGCCAGCGCCTAGTGCTGCGCCTGATGGCGCTGATCACCACCCGCTACAACTGGCAGCGCGACGAGCTGACCATGGGCCAGCGCGAGATCGCGCGACTGTGGTGCGTGGACGAACGCACCGTCAAGCGCGACATGGCGCGGCTGCGCGAAGCGGGCTGGATCGTGGTCAAGCGCCAGGGCGCGCGGGGCCGCGTGTCCGTGCTGGGCCTGGGCCTGGAACGCATCCTGCTGGACACGCGAGCGGACTGGTCCAACATCGGCGAGGATTTCACCGCCCGCATGGGAGAGGAGGCACACGAGGCGGGCGACCCGCCGAACGTCGTCCCGTTCCGCCGCCCCGACGGCACATCCGGGGAGGAGAGCGGTCAGGACGGGGTCTGGCCGCTGATCCGCGCGCGGCTGCGCGACGAGGACCCGGCGCTGTTCGACGCCTGGTTCGCGGCCCTGTCATCGGCGGAAGGGCAGGGGGGCGTCCTACATCTGGTCGCGCCGTCGCGGTTCCACGCCACCTATGTGCGCACGCATCTGCTGGCCCGCCTGCAGATGGCCGCGCGGCGCAGCGACCCGACCCTGGGAGAGGTGCGCGTCACCCCGGGATGATCGGCCCGCCGGCCGGGGCGCTGTCGCAGAACTGTCACACGGATTGCGTATGACCGTCACAAAACTGCTGTAGGCACGCCGGGCAACGATCACCTCCTGAGGAGAAGACGCATGAAGACCTTTGGCCTGACCGCTTCGGCCCTGTCCGTCCTGGCCTTGACCGCCACCGCAGCTGCCGCGCGCGAACAGGTGCAGGTCGCGGGTTCGTCGACCGTGCTGCCCTATTCGACCATCGTGGCCGAGCTGTTCGGCGAGAACACCGACTTTGGCACCCCGGTCATCGAATCGGGCGGATCGTCCACCGGTCTGCGCCGCTTYTGYGAGGGCGTGGGCGAGAACACCATCGACATCGCCAATTCCAGCCGCCAGATCCGCGACAGCGAGRTCGAGGAATGCGCCGCCAACGGCGTGACCGACATCATGGAGGTGCGCATCGGCTATGACGGGATCGTCTTYGCCAGCGCGCAGTCGGGCRMMAGYTTYGCCTTCACCCCCGCCGACTGGTTCAACGCGCTGTCGGCCAAGGTCGTGCGCGACGGCGCGATCGTCGACAACACCGCCGCCAGCTGGGCCGAGGTGAACCCCGAACTGGCCGACCAGGAGATCCTGGCCTTCGTGCCGGGCACCCGTCACGGCACGCGCGAGGTCTTCGACGAGAAGGTGATCGCGCAGGGCTGCGAGGACAGCGGCGCGCTGGAGGTGTTCACCGCCGAGCTGGGCGAGGAGGAGGCCGAGGCCGCCTGCATGACGCTGCGCACCGACGGCCGGTCGGTCGACATCGACGGCGACTATACCGAGACGCTGGCCCGCATCGGGTCGTCGCCGAACGGMATCGGCGTCTTCGGCCTGTCCTTCTACGAGAACAACAYGGACACGCTGCAGGTCGCGACCATGTCMGGCGTCACCCCCTCGACCGAGACGATCGCCTCGGGCGARTACCCGGTGTCGCGGCCGCTGTTCATCTATGTGAAGAAGGCGCATATCGGCGTCATCCCGGGCGTCAAGGAATTCGCCGAATTCTTCGTCTCGGACGCGATCGCGGGACCGGACGGTCCGCTGGCCGCCTATGGCCTGGTGTCGGACCCCGAGCTGGCATCGGTCCAGCAGGCCGTGGCCGACGAGACCACCATGCAGTGATGCACCCGTCCGACCGGTGCGCCGCGCCGGTCGGACATTCCCCCTGACCCATCCACCCGAGGTTGCCAGATGCCAATGTCCTGGGCCCTGCTTGCCGCGATCCTGCTGGCCGTGGCCGGATTCCTTCTGGGCCGCAGCCGCGCCCATGCGACCGCCGCACAGGACGTGCGCACCCTGCACAGCCGCCCCGCCTATCACGGCATGAACGCCGCCCTTGCGGTGATGCTGCCCGCGCTGGTGGTGCTGATCCTGGCATCGGGGCTGCGGATGTCCGGGGTGATCCCTGTCGCGTCGGGCCCCGTCGCGGGGCTGCTGGCACTGGCCGCCGCGGTCGCGGGCCTGGGCTGGGCCGTGACGCGGGCCGGCCGCGGGTTTCGTGCGCGCAATTCGGTCGAGCGGATGGTGCTGGGCCTGATGATCTTCTGTTCGATGATCGCCATCGCCACCACCGTCGGCATCGTCCTGTCGCTGATCTTCGAGACGATCAGCTTCTTCCGCCAGTACAGCCTGGCCGATTTCTTCTTCAGCACCGTCTGGTCGCCGCGCTTCGAGGGCAATTCGCGCCTTGGCATGCTGCCGCTGCTGTGGGGGACGCTGTACATCAGCTTCATCGCGCTGCTGGTGGCGGTGCCCATCGGCCTGTTGGCGGCGATCTATCTGTCGGAATATGCCAGCCCCCGCCTGCGCAGCATCGCCAAGCCCGCGGTCGAGGTGCTGGCCGGCATCCCGACCATCGTCTATGGCCTGTTCGCGCTGGTGACGGTCGGGCCGATGCTGCGCGACTGGATCGCGCAGCCCCTGGGCCTGGGMAATTCCGGGTCGTCGGTGATGACCGCGGGGCTGGTCATGGGGATCATGCTGATCCCCTTCGTCAGCTCTCTGTCCGACGACATCATCAACGCGGTSCCCCAGAGCCTGCGCGACGGCGCCCTGGGCCTGGGCTCGACGCCCTCCGAGACGGTGCGCAGCGTCGTGCTGCCCGCAGCCCTGCCGGGCATCGTCGGCGCCATCCTGCTGGCCGCCAGCCGCGCCATCGGCGAGACGATGATCGTGGTGCTGGGCGCGGGCGCCGCCGCCACGATCAGCGCCAACCCGTTCGAGGCGATGACCACCATCACGGTCAAGATCGTCAGCCAGCTGACSGGCGACAACGACTTCTCSTCGCCCGAGACGCTGGTGGCCTTTGCCCTGGGACTGACGCTGTTCGTCATCACCCTGGGCCTGAACGTCATCGCGCTTATCATCGTGCGCAAGTATCGCGAGCAGTACGAATGACCGATCATCCCCGCGCCACYGGCGCCAAGTCGCTCTATGTCCAGGACGCGCGCACCCGGCGCCGCAACGCCGCCGAGAAACGGTTCCGCGCCTATGGGCTGACGGCCATCGTCATCGCCTGCACGATGCTGGCGGTGCTGGTCTTCACCATCGTCCGTGACGGGTCGGGCGCCTTCCGCCAGACCTATCTGTCGATCCCCGTGGCACTGGACGCGCAGGTGCTGGACCCCAAGGGCAACCGCGACCCGGCCGAGATGGCCGGCGTGCTGACCCTGTCCTATGGCCAGGTGTTGGACCGGGCGCTGGATGCGGCGGTGGCGGGCCTGGACCTGCAGATCGAGGGGCTGGAGAGCGGCGACATCGACGGGCTGATCTCGCGCGATGCCTCGGCGCAACTGCGTGACCGGGTGCTGGCCGATCCCGATCTGGTCGGGCAGACGGTGGACGTGAACGTCCTGGCCAACGGCCGCATCGACGGCTATTTCAAGGGCCGCGTCACGATGGAGACCGCCGCGCGCGACGCCAACACCTCTCCGGCGCAGCTGATGCTGGCGGACGAACTGGTCGAGGCGGGGCTGCTGGTCACGCGGTTCAACGCAGGCTTCCTGACCGCCGCTGACGCCTCCGACCAGCGCCCCGAGGCCGCAGGCGTGGGCGTGGCGATCCTGGGTTCGCTCTACATGATGCTGGTGGTGCTGGTGCTGGCGGTGCCCATCGGGGTCGCGGCCTCGATCTATCTGGAGGAGTTCGCGCCCAGGAACCGCTGGACCGACCTGATCGAGGTCAACATCGCCAACCTGGCCGCGGTGCCGTCGATCGTGTTCGGAATCCTGGGCCTGGCCGTCTTCATCAACTTTGCGGGGCTGCCCGCATCGGCRCCCATCGTGGGCGGGCTGGTGCTGACGCTGATGACCCTGCCCACCATCATCATCGCCACCCGCGCGGCGTTGAAGGCGGTGCCGCCCTCGATCCGCGACGCGGCCCTGGGCGTYGGCGCCAGCCGCATGCAGACGGTGTTCCACCACGTCCTGCCGCTGGCCGCGCCCGGCATCCTGACCGGCACGATCATCGGCCTGGCCCAGGCCCTGGGAGAGACGGCGCCGCTGCTGCTGATCGGCATGGTGGCCTTCGTGCGCGAGTTTCCCGCCGCCCCGCCCGAGGGTCTGTTCGATCCSGCATCCGCCCTGCCGGTCCAGGTCTACAACTGGACGCAGCGCAGCGATCCGGCCTTTGTCGAGCGCGCCTCGGGCGCCATCATCGTCCTGCTGATCTTCCTTCTGTGCATGAACCTGCTGGCGATCTTYCTGCGCCGCAAGTTCGAGCGCCGCTGGTGATCGGCCCACAGGAGAGCCACCATGTATGACACCATCCGATCGGAGAGCGCCGTGAGCCAGCAGGACATCAAGATTTCCGCACGCGACGTGCAGGTCTTCTATGGCGAGAAGCAGGCGATCAAAGACCTGAACGTCGAGATCCTGGACAAGACCGTCACCGCCTTCATCGGCCCGTCGGGCTGCGGCAAGTCCACCTTCCTGCGYTGCATCAACCGCATGAACGACACGATCGACAGYGCCCGGATCGCGGGCCGGATCACCATCGACGGCGAGGACATCTATGACCGCCGCATCGACCCGGTGCAGCTGCGCGCCAAGGTCGGCATGGTCTTCCAGAAGCCGAACCCGTTCCCCAAGTCGATCTATGACAACGTGGCATACGGCCCGCGCATCCACGGCCTGGCSCGCGGCAAGGCCGAGCTGGACGAGATCGTCGAACGCTCGCTGCGCGGCGCGGCCCTGTGGAACGAGGTCAAGGACCGCCTGTCCGAGCCAGGCACGGGCCTGTCGGGCGGCCAGCAGCAGCGCCTGTGCATCGCKCGCGCGGTGGCCACGTCCCCCGAGGTGCTGCTGATGGACGAGCCCTGCAGCGCGCTGGACCCSATCGCCACCAGCCAGGTCGAGGAGCTGATCGAGCAGCTGCGCACGCAGTTTTCCGTGGTCATCGTGACCCATTCGATGCAGCAGGCYGCCCGCGTCAGCCAGAAGACYGCCTTCTTCCATCTGGGCAACCTGGTCGAATACGGTGATACCGACGACATCTTCACGAAGCCCCGGGACAGCCGGACCGAGGCCTATATCTCGGGCCGGATCGGCTGATCGAAAGGACCTGACATGAACCGCGACAAGCATATCTCCTCGGTCTTCGACCGCGACCTGGAGACGATCCAGGCGATGGTCGTCAAGATGGGCGGCATGGTCGAGGCCGCGATCACCGACGCSYCGACCGCGCTGGACACGCGCGACCAGGAGCTGGCCGACCAGGTCCGCCGCCGCGACAAGGCCATCGACGCGATGGAGAKCCAGATCAACGAGGACGCCGCCCGCCTKATCGCGCTGCGCGCSCCCACCGCRACCGACCTGCGGATGGTGCTGGCGGTGATGAAGATCTCGGCCTCGCTGGAACGGGTGGGCGATTACGCCAAGAACATGGCCAAGCGCACCGAGGTGCTGTCCCAGATGCCCGCCATCGCCGGATCGGGCATGGCGCTGCGCCGGATGAGCCAGGCGGTGAACCGGATGCTGCAGGACGCGCTGGACAGCTATATCCGCCGCGACGCCGACCTGGCCCATGACGTGCGTCAGCGCGACCTGGAGGTGGACCAGATGTACAACGCGCTGTTCCGCGAGTTCCTGACCCACATGATGGAGGACCCGCGCAACATCACCCCCTGCATGCACCTGCATTTCATCGCCAAGAACGTCGAGCGGATGGGSGACCATGCGACGTCCATCGCCGAGCAGGTGGTCTATCTGGTCACGGGCGAYCTGCCCGACGAGGCGCGSCCSAAAAGCAGCAGCGTCGTGGCCCCCGCGGCGGAGGTCTGAGGGATGGCGCGCCAGGCCCCCTGCGTGCTGGTCGTCGAGGACGAGGGCGCACAGCGCGARGTCCTGCATTACAAYCTYGAGGCCGAGGGTTTCGACGTSGTCATGGCCGACAACGGCGAGGACGCGCTGCTGCTGGTGGCAGAGGAGCAGCCGGACCTGATCGTGCTGGACTGGATGCTGCCGCGYGTGTCGGGCATCGAGGTCTGCCGCCAGGTCAAGGCCGATCCCGCGACCCGCAACATCCCGATCATCATGCTGTCCGCGCGCAGCGAGGAGGTCGACCGCGTCCGCGGCCTGGAGACGGGCGCCGACGATTACGTGGTCAAACCCTATTCCGTGGTCGAGCTGCTGGCCCGCCTGCGCACCCAGCTGCGCCGCACSCGCCCCGCCACGATGGGCGAGCGGCTGACCTTTGCGGACATCATCCTGGACKCCGCCGAACACCGGGTSTTCCGCGCCGGCCAGACGCTGCAYCTGGGSCCSACCGARTTCCGGCTGCTGTCCACGATGATGGARAAGCCSGGCCGCGTCTGGACGCGCGAACAGCTGCTGGACCGGGTCTGGGGSCGCGACATCTATGTCGACACGCGCACCATYGACGTGCATGTGGGCCGCCTRCGCAAGGCGCTGATGAAGAACGGCGGCGACGACCCGCTGCGCACCGTGCGCGGCGTGGGCTATGCCCTGGGCTGAGGCCCGGACCTAGGCCGCCAGCCCCGCATAGATAATCCCGTTTATTTGGGGCTGGACCGATTCAGTCTGTCTGCACGCGCGAGAAGTGTCATGACGCTGGCGGGGTGCCACGCACTTCGACCGCGCGGGGTCGCCTCACCCATATCGCCGAGCGTCCGGCCGATCTCGGCAAGCGTGATGCCGGGATTCTCGCGTCGCATCGACAGAACCAGCTTCGGCAGGCGATCGTCGATGCCCCTGGCCTTCGGCTGATCAAAGATGGCGTGTGACAACAGGCCATATGCGACGTACGCGCGGGCTGCCCTCTGCAAGCGGGCAGTGGTCCATCGCCCTGAGCATGGATCATTCGCATTGATGACATCCGCGATTTTCGTCCAGGAGCTTCGAGGACGGAGTTCCTGGACAGGCCGGAACCACTCACCTTCGGTCCGATAAATGTCATTCATGTATTTTACATGGGTCGTTCTGGGATCCAGGTAACAATGCGGGAACTCAGACCCATTCTCGTCGCTACATGCGGTCTGGGTCGCCGACGCCGTTACGGCGTGAGGCGTCGCTTCAGACTCCCGCATGTCTGTGCGGTTTTCGAAGCGTACCTTCGATGTTTTGACGTGACTGAAGGTCTCGCCCCGCATTACTGGGCCGGTGCGTCCGCCTGATTGGACAAGAGGCCTCTGCGCAATGTCACCGTAAGCGCGGCCCGCGCGGCGCGGCCGTTGACGATCTCGCCCGCGAGGTCTGTCCGTTCGACAAGCACACCTTCCGCCTTGCCGGCGATCTCGATCGTCGCACGGTGAAGGTCATTGAGTTCCGCATTGCTCAAAACCGTATCGGTACGAAACTCGACGTAATCCTCGGTAACCGCAGCCTGCCCGAACAGAGAGGCAATACCGTCGAATGTGAGCATGGCGCCGTTCATCGCGACCTCCGTCTTGTCTGTCGTATTGCAGCAACCTGCGTCTGACCCATCCGAACTTGGACAAGCAGTGCCGGTCGCATATCTCTATTCTTGAAGATATCTCCTATTCTCTACCGTTTTGTAACAATGTCGGATCCTACAACTTCAAAGCGCGCACGCCTGCGTGAACGTGCCTGAATACGGTTCCAGCAAGCACACAGTGCCCACGAAGACGGCATTGTCGCACCACCTGACGAAGCTGCAAGATTTCCGGCTACGTCGTCTATGAGATCATCTGTGGGCTAACATCAGAAATGGTCTTGCCATCTGACCGCCCGTGACGACATCATGACGTCATCGTTACCGGGTGTCATCAATGCCGAAAAGCAAGACTGCCAGCCCCAAATCCGAGGATGCCAAGAGGGTGAACACATCGCTGCGGCTTCATCGCAAGACCCTCAAGGCGCTGAAGACACGGGCCATTGAGGACGACACGAGCGTGCAGAAGATCCTCGAGGAGCTGGTCGACAGCTATCTCAAGAAGGCGGCAGGCAAGAAATCATGAAGCGGGCATCTCAAACGGTTCTCATCCTTCCGGGAGCGCTGGCCGACGCCGACCTGGCAGAAATGCCGGACGATCTGTCGCTTCAGATTGGTCAGTCCGATGACGCGACGTTTGACATGCTCGACGACCATATCGGGTCCCTTCACGCCGCTGGCCAGCTCGTGTTCAGCTGGGGAAGGACACTCACTTTGCTGGAGGGATCCACAGACCTTGTGGCTCAAAAGGCCGGTGGGACTGATCAGTTCGTGGCCGAACTGAAAGACGGGCCCGTCAAGGCCGCCCTCAAGCATGTCCCGCCTCTCCGCAGTCTCCTAAGGATCGGGTCCGGAACTGTCACTCATCGGGATCTGACGGTCACCGATGACGAAAGGAAGACGCTTGTCCGGGCGCACCTGATCACGCTTAAACCCGACGGCAGGGGCATGACAGTGACGATCGCCGCGCTGCAGCCGCTGCGTGGATACGAAAAAGCAATGAGAAGACTGCGCGAACATCTCGAGGCCACCGCCGCTAGCCCTTCGCCTCGCACGGCCGAGCTGTCCTCGATGCTGTTTCCGGACTATCCCAGATACAGTGCGAAACCCGATGTCGCCATCCTCGACAATGCCACGGCATGGCAAACAGCGACCGACATCATCACGGTCTATCTACAGGTGGCCCGTGAGAATGAGGCCGGGGTCATCGCCGATCATGACACGGAGTTTCTGCACGATTACCGCGTCGCCCTGCGAAAAGTCAGATCAGTCCTGAGCCTTTTCAAAGGCGTGTATCCGGAGGAACAGACCGCGGAATTCAAGCGTAAGGCGTCCGAAATGATGTCTCCCACAGGCCGGCTTCGGGATCTGGACGTCTACCTTCTGGCCAAGGACGAGTATTTCGCGATGGTGCCTTCCTCTCTGCATGAGGGGTTGGAGCAGATGTTCAAGATGTTTCGCGAGGAGCGCCGCCACGCGCACCGTGCCATGGCAGCCCATCTTGACAGCGCCCGTTATCAGGCTGGGATCGAGGCACTGCAGGCTGAATTTCTCCAGACAAGGAGTCCCGGAAAGGGGCCGAGGGCAGACGCCCCGGTTGGGGACTATGCCCGTCAGCTGATCTGGATGCGCTACCGCAAGGTGTGTCGCATCGCCCGCGAGATCACGGCCGACACGCCTGACGAACAGGTCCACGAGCTGCGGATTGGCTGCAAGAAGCTTCGCTACCTCATGGAGTTCTTTGCACCTCTCTATCCGGCAGCGGCCGTCAAACCCATCCTGAAACCCCTCAAGCGTCTTCAGGACAATCTTGGGCTCTTCAACGACTATTCCGTCCAGCAAGCATTTCTGAAGAGCTTCATGGACGCTCACGAGCCGATCGGACACAGGCAGGACCTCGCCCTGGCACAGAGCATCGGCGCCTTGATCGCCGTGCTGCATGAACGGCAGCAGGAAGAGCGCGCCCGGATCATGGCCAGTTTCGATCAGTTCGACGGCCCAGATGTCCGTGATCAGTTCCGCTCACTCTTCAACGCCAAGGAAGCCTGAGATGAAGATTGTCGCCTGCTACAGCAACAAGGGAGGCGTCGGGAAGACGGCCGCTTCCGTCAACCTCGCCTATGCCTTTGCCGAGGCCGGCAATCGCGTCCTGCTTTGCGACCTCGATCCCCAAGGTGCCTCGAGCTTCTACTTTCGCGTGAAGCCATCTCAGAAACTGGACAACGAGGCGTTCTTTGAGGAGGCCAAACAAGTCACAAAGGCCATTCGCGGAAGCGACTTTGAAAATCTGGACATCCTCCCTGCCAACATGACCTTTCGCGATTTCGACGTCTTTCTTTCAAGGATGAAGAACAGCCAGTCGCGCCTGAAGAAGGCGCTGAAGGCTGTCGGCGGCGACTACGATATCATCGTCCTGGACTGCCCGCCGAACATCTCGACACTCTCCGAGAGCGTCCTTCAGGCGGCGGACCTGATCGTGGTCCCTGTCATTCCGACCACTCTGTCGGAGCGGACGTTCGAACAGCTTCTGGACTTCATCGACGGCCATGAGGACGCGAAGGGCAGCAAGAAGAAGATCGCGGCCTTCTTCTCGATGGTGCAGCGGCAGAAAAGCCTGCACGGCGAGACCATGGCACGCATGCGCGAGGCCTACCCGAAACGGATCCTGGAGGCCGCCCTTCCGTTTTCCACCGATGTCGAGCGGATGGGTGTCAATCGAGCCCCGGTGCTGGCGTTCGCATCTGAGCGTCCGTCCGCGCAAGCATACAGGCAGATCTACGAAGAAGTTCAGACACGATTGATGGAGGGCTGAGCGCGATGAAAGCACCCGTTGAGATCGAGCGGAAGTTCCTGGTGGCGCGGATGCCTGACCTGTCTCTGGCCGACAGATCGTCCCTGCGCCAGGGCTATCTGACCGTGCCTGAGGACTCCGTCGAGGTTCGGCTTCGCCAGACCGATGAGACATTCGTTCTCTGTGTGAAATCCGGAGAGGGTATCGTTCGGGGTGAGCGTGAGATCGAGATCAGCGAGGCGCAGTTCGAGATGCTATGGCCGCAGACAGAAGGCCGCCGCGTCGTGAAGACCCGGTGGGTCGGTCAGCTTGACGGGGGGCTGACCTACGAGCTGGATATCTTCGAGGGTGATCTTGCACCGCTAGTGATGGTCGAGGTCGAATTCCAATCCGAAGCCGATGCTCGCGAGTTTGTCGCACCGGCGTGGTTCGGTCGGGATGTCAGCACCGACAAGCGCTTCGGCAACAAGTCGCTGGCACTGACAGGGGTATCTCTTGTCCGCGAGTTGGCCGGTGGCTGAAAAACGATACGGCGTTCTCTGTCTTCTTCCTGAAAAGGGGCGGGACAAGGTCGTTCTGGTCAGCCGGCCGGGAAGCAAGGAATGGATCCATCCGAAGGGGCGCCGTATTCCGGGCATGTCGGGCAGGGGATCTGCCCGTCGGGAAGCTTACGAGGAGGGCGGCATCCGGGGCCGCATCCACTCCGGCCAAAAAACCGTCGTGACGTGCAGGCAAGGTGGACGGAAGGTTCTTCTGACACTCTACGCGATGCGGGTGGAGAAGATGCTGAAGCGATGGCCCGAGCGACGCAAACGCGACAGGATCGTGGTCTCGAGCGCGAAAGCCGCGCAGCTGCTGCGCTGCCCCGGCATGCGCAAAGGGTTGCGCGCCCTCATCAAGAAAAACCCCTGAGTTCAGAGCAGAGCCTTGCGCTGCGGCCCAAGAGCCGCCGCGACGGCCCCTGACCAGTCTGATCGGCCTGTGCATGGGCCGCAACCAACGAGGCGAGATTGAGTATCGAGATTGAACGCAAGTTCCTTGTGACAAGCGATGACTGGCGGGGCGAGACACTGGGCTGTCATCACATCAAGGACTATCTGGTCGCCCGCTTCGACACCGGCAAGGCGCGCATCCGTGTCTGTAATGACCAGGCGACCTTGACCATCAAGGGCAACCGCACAGGGGTTTCCCGCAGCGAGTTTCATTTCGATCTGGCGCCCGACCAGGCGGCCGACATGATCAGCGAGTTCCCGAGCGCTCCGAGCTTGGAAAAGCGGCGGCATGATATCCAGTTCTGCGGCCTGCTCTGGCAAGTCGACGAGTATCTGGGTGCGCTGGCGGGTCTGGTGACCTGCGATGTGGAGCTGCCGCACGAACATCACGAGTTTCCACGCCCGTCCTGGGCCGGGCGGGACATCACGCATGACAGCAGATACAGCTCCGCCCAACTCACCCGGGCAATGCATGCCGATGGATTCGTGCTGGCGGACTTCCTGATCAGAAGCTGATCGGATGCAAAACCGCTGATGCCGTCCGTGTCACTTCCGTGACGGCACTGAACCAAGGAGGCTGTATGTCTTGCCTGATGAGGCATGGTCCCGTAATTGTTTGGGCATGAGAGATTGCCTGGGACAGGTGGCGGCTGCAGGGAACTGCAGCCGCTTTTCTATGTGGAGTGGGCGACAGCACAAGTGCCATGACACCAGTTTTGCAGGCGGACAGAAAAAAGGCCCCCCATCTGCTCAGGCCCTTCCCGCTCGTAGGACACCTTCACGCTAATAGAAGGGCCTCTAAGTGGGGTAGAGGCAGCCTATCAGTGCAGCCAGACAACATCTCGGACCAGCTTCCCATCCCCAGAACTATCCCCAGAAATTGTGGATAAAGTGACGCGGCCAGAAGCTCTCCGCCAAGATCCGCGATTTTCTGAATTCGAGGCGCACGCAATCCTGCTATTTAGACATATGGCCCGTGATCACGCACAGGATTATCTGACCTGTGTGAGACGGGGATACAGGCCGCAGGATGAACACGAATACGGATAGAATGCTGATTGCCGAAACGGACGAGCAGGGATCTGTGGTCTGCGTATGGCGGGCGGATCATGGCAAGCGCCCGCGGCCGGTGGCTGATCCTGCAACCTGCGTCAAAATGCTGGATAGCTTCGGCATCTTCGGGGCATCCAGGGATGCGGTCAGGCTGTGGCTTATGTCCTCAGACGCAGAGGTGGCGTGACCTCAATGCCGCGTCGCTCAGCGACCGGTCAGGTGCAGACCCTGCGAAGAGCTGGAAATGGCTTTTAGCCTGAGCTTATGCATGCGGCTTGGCCCAAAGCTCTGTCCGATCCTTAAGCATGCACCAAGGAGCGATGCCGCCCTCAGACGTTGAAGATCATGTGCAAGCCTACCGACGTCATCGTGTACGTGATCTTCTTGCCCGTGTTACACTCACGATGTCTCATCACCCTGTACAGGCCGGGGACAGCATGATGTCGAAGTCGGAAACGAACGAGAAAAGCACCGGCTGCCATATCCGGATCAATGGCGTCGGCCATCCTGCCGCTGCCAATGGGACCTTCGTCCGGATACAACGGAAGGACGGCAACAGTCTTCTGGAATTAAGCGTCAATGTCATTGTCCAAGGTGAACCATCGAGCGACTGTCCCGGACGCGCGGAGGGATCAGCACTCGTTGCGCTCAATGGCATTCCCGTCCCTGCTGACCATACCGTACGGAGTGTGGATCTCACGGTGCGAATGGACGATCACGCGGGTGTTGGCGACAGAGTGCGCGGTAGATCTGACCCAGGCCAGTCCGCTGCTGATCGGCAGATCGTCACGAGCGGCAGTTTGGACCTGACTTGGTCGCCGGGCACTGTCTCCCCCCCGGCAGTCAAAACGTGCACGGGGGATCACCTAGAGAACTATCCAGATATGACCGCGGGACTTGATGGAGATGACCCGCGCGACGGCTATGATGCCGGGTTCACAGGTATTCCTATTCCGGAGCCGGGTCTTTCTGATGACATGGCGCTTGACGCGGTTCTCTTCGAGGGCCGTACAAGCATCCCCTATACCCATTTCAGCCTGTGTTTGTCGGCTGAGCGGCGCATGGCGCGCTATGTTGCCTGGAACGTGGACGGGGCGCGGATGGTGAAACTTCCGCGGTCAGATTTTGCCCTCGATCCTCGCATTGACGCCGAACACCAATGGGGAAACGCGCTTTATAGCGACAACGTTCTCGACCGGGGTCACATCGCCCGGCGCGCAGACCTGTGTTGGGGCGGCATCGCCGAAGCGCAGCAGGCCAATGCCGACTCGTTCTACTACACCAATATCGCCCCGCAGCATCAGGCTTATAACCAGTCCTCCCGTCAGGGCCTCTGGGGAGAGCTCGAGGATCACGTGTTTGCTCAAGCCGGTATCGCCAAGCTGCGTCTGTCCGTGCAGGCAGGTCCGATCTTCAGTCCGACTGACATCGAATATCGAGGGGCTCGTATCCCGGCGGCATTCTGGAAGCTGATCGGGTGGCGCGATCTCGAGGACCTGCCGCGTCTGACCGCATTCATTCTGACCCAGGAAGACTTGCTAGGCGATCTGGAGACGACGCTGACATTCGAGCCCTTTCGTCTCTACCAGGTCAGCCTGGAGGAACTGAACAGTCAAACCGGACTTGATTTCAGTCGGCATCCGGCTGGCGACGTGATGCGGCACGTCAATCAAGCAGGCCGGAGGCTTGCTCGTGACGACGCGCTCGGAAGTGAAAGGCAAATAAGGGATGTCAGTGCTCTTCGTGACATCATCATTTAGCCGACGCAGGATGCGGCCTGAAGCACGCGTACACGTCTGAGGTTTTGTCCCAAGCTGATTCAATATCAGCCGCGCGGTTTTTGAAGCGATCAACGATGGAAGGTTATTGATGAGCTTTTACCTACCGCGTCGCATCGAATACAGCCGGCTCGAAACCATGTCGGACCTGTTGGTTCATATTGCCGGTTTGACAGCAGCACTGCTCGCGGTTCCCCTCCTGATCATGAGGACATTGTCAACAGACACTACGGACTTCGGGTTGGTCGGTGCTTCGGTATACGGTCTCACACTCATCGCGATGATCTTATGCTCGATGCTCTACAACATGACGCATCCACAGACCTGGACACCGTACCTGCAGCGGCTCGATCATTCGGCAATCTACCTGAAGATTGCCGGCACCTATACGGCATTCGCGCTTCTGTCTCCCCATGAGACCGGGTGGTTTCTGGTCTGGATATGGAGCTGCGCGGCTCTCGGGGTGGGATTGCGCACGTTCGTGCCGAATAGATGGCGCAGCGTCGCCATAAGCCTGTATCTGATCATGGGATGGTCAGGCGTCATTGCCGGAGACGCGCTTTTCGGCGGAATGTCCTCACTTGTCTTCGGACTGATCTTGGGTGGTGGGCTCATCTATACGGTGGGATTTGGGTTTTTCGTGGCAACGCGCTTGCCGTTTCATCGAACGATCTGGCACCTGCTCGTCATCGTCGCGAGCGGCCTCTTCTACTCAGCAGTCGCTACGCAGATTGGGACACTTTCTTGAACTAATTTACATGCGGCCGTCCAGCGCATGCTGTGTTGATGTCGAGCCGATCAGGCTTTGAAGCGGCCTTTTAAGGCGCAATTCACTTTGCGACGAAATCCCAAAAATCAAAGTCAGATATCTAGCCGCGCCATGGAAGAGTTGACGAGCCGGTGCGTCCGATTATCAGCTCCGCAAACATACATAATGTAAACAAGAGTAACGTGGACAAAACGGAAACTGCCGCCGCGGCGGTTGAGTTACCTTCATATTGCAGCGAAAAAACCATTACGCCGATCGTCTCGTGCCCTGAGGACCACAGGAGGGCGGACAGCGTCAACTCGTTCATCGCCGTCATTAGAATCAGCACCGCCCCTGCCGTGGCCGCTGGCGTGACCGAGGGCATAAAAATTCGCACTATCCGCCCCCCCAAACCGATACCTGCGATGCGGGCGGCTTCCTCCAGTCCCGGATCCCCGTTCTGGGCCGCAGCCACGACCGGGCGGAGCGCCAATGGGAGAAACCGGCCCAGATAAGAGATCAGGATGATGGCCGAAGTGCCGTAGAGCGAAATCCCGATCAGGGGGAGCGGTGGCAGAAAGGCCAGGATCATCGCCAACGCAACGACCGTGCCGGGCACGACCCAAGGCACCTCGGCAGACAAGTCCAACAGGGTGGCGGCAGGGCTGGGCCGGCGCGTCAGCAGATAGGCCAGCGGCAGCGCCACGCCGACGCAGATCACAGCCGCCAGACCTGATAAGGTCAATGAGTTCAAGAACGCCCGGCTCACGGCCGGGTTGGACCAGACCCGGACATATTGATCCAGGCTTGCCACCTGTATTGAAAACGGCACACCGATCGCCGGGGTCAATGAGGTTAGAGTCAACGCAGCCAACGGCAGGAGCGCGATGACAAGGACCACGACCCAGAGCGCCCCCTGCGCCCATAGCGGCGCGCGATGCGCGGGGGTGAAAGCCCGGCCTGCCTCGATGCGCAGGGTCAAGCGGCGCAAGGCAAGATGGCGCAGCAACAGAGCCACCCCTGCCAACGTGGTGAGGATCAGTGCCAGCACCGCGACCTGCCCTGCGACCGAAGGGCCGAAGCCGTTCAGCCGCTGATAGATCAGTGTCGTCAGCATCGGCACCCGCCCCGGAATGCCCAGAAGAGCCGGGATGCCGAAATTGCCGACAGCCGCGGTAAAGGCCAGCAACGCACCCGCCAGCGCCGATGGATAGGTGAGCGGCAGAATGATCCGCATCAGCACCCGTCGGGGTGGGATGGCTGCAATGCGCGCAGCCTCGATCAGATCGGCGGGCACGGATTTCAGGCTGGCGCGAATGGCAATGAAGACGAGCGGCATATGCTCGATCCCCATGATCAGCGCGATACCGCTGCGTGAATAAAGAGGATTGCCCTGACCTTGCGCAGGCGCCAGTCCTAAGGCCCGTAGGATCGGAGAGCCCGACCCCATCAGTTCAATCCAGGACAGGGCCAGCGTCTGTGAGGGAATAATCAGCGACATCAGGATTAGAAAGGACAAGACCGCCCGAAACCGCATCCGCATCAGCCCCACGGCCAGCGCCAGTGAACCGCCCAATACGACCGAGATCGCGACGGAGGCGAGCGACAAGGTCAGCGTGTTCATAAACGCCCGCCCCGTTGCCCGTGCGGCCAGCGTGTCGCGCAGAACACCCAAAGGCGCCCCATCATCGCCGGGACGAAAGGCCGTCACCAGCACCTCACCCATGGGCCAGAGCGTGATCAACGTCACATAGAGACAGAGAAGGATGGCCAGCACACGCTCGCCATCCCCCGTACGCCGGTCACCCAGCAGGTGCAGGTCAGCCGCCATAGAGGTCCGAGAACTCCATCTTGACGGCCTCTCCATCTGACAGCAAGCGGGCATTGTCGGCACCGATCAGCGTCAGGCTGGCAGGGTCGGGATAGCCCTCGGGCGCTGCCATGCCGTCGCGCAGAGGGAAATAGCCCTGCGCAACCGATTGGGCCTGTGCGGCCTCGGACAATTGCCAATCGACGAAGGCACGGGCGGCATCGGCGTTGTCAGTACCCGCCATGATCGCCACAGGCTGGGTCACCGCCGTCACGCCCTCGGACGGAAACACGAAATCGACCGGGGAGCCCTGCGCCTTGGCGTTCATGGCCATGTATTCGACCAACACGCCATATGCCTTCTCGCCCCGCGCGACGGCCTCCAGCACGGTGCCGTTGCCTTGGCCTGCGACGGCGCCATTGTCCGACAGTGCTTCAAAATAGCTCCAGTCGAATTCAGGCTGCTGGACCATAGTGCCCACATGGATCGCCGCTGCACCGGAATAAAGCGGCGATGGCATGATCGTCATCGCCGCCGCCTCGGGCGTGGCCAGATCGGCCCAGGAGGTCGGCGGGCTGTCCACCAGATCGGTGTTGTAGACAATACCGGTGGTGATCAACTTCGTTGGAAAGAACATAGCATCCGCGTCCAGCAGGGCCGGGTCGATGCCCTCCACAGGGGCCTCGGGATAGGCCATCAGACGGTCGTCCTGCTTGAGCTGGGTCATCGCGACGGCATCTGCGATCAGCAGAACGTCGGCGGGGCTTTGGCCGGCGGCGAACTCCGCCTGCAGCTTGGCCATCACCTCGGTCGTGCCCGAACGGAAGATATCGACCGAGATATCGGAATGATCCTTGTTGAAGGCGGCGATGACCTCGGTCATCTGCTCCTGCGGTTGCGACGTGTAGATGGTCAGGGTCTGGGCCTGTGCAGCAAACGCGGTGGCGGACAAAGCGGTGGTCAGCATCAGGATACGGGTCATGACAGCCTCAAAGTTTGGGGAAAGGGGTCGGGCACGACCACGGGCGGGTCGGCGCACCAGCATCCGCGCGGATCGCGAAAGATTGTAATCCGCGCGCAATTCGTCGGGCGCAGAAACGGCAGATCAAGGACTGCCATCACTGAGCGGATGGTGCCGGAGTGGGCCACGATCAGGGGCGGTGCCTCTTGCGCGGCGGGGCCGGAGATGGCTGCACAGCCCTGCAGGATGCGATCATGAAACGCCTCGGGGCTTTCGCCGCCCTCGGGCGTGGCGTCGCGGTCCAGCATGGCACGGGGCGCGCCTTCCCAAATGCCCCAGTCGCGTTCGGCCAGCAGGGGGGCGGGCCGTATCTCCAGGTCGGGGCGCAGAGCCGCGATCGCTTGGGCCGTTTGCCAGGCGCGCTGCAAAGGCGAGGCAAAAAGGCGCCCGATGGGTCTATCGCGCAAGGTCAGCGCCACGTGCCCGGCCTGTGCGCGTCCCATGTCTGTCAGGGGTGCATCGGTCGCACCCGCAATCCGGTCATTGGCATTGTGTACTGTCTGGCCGTGACGCAGCAAATAAAAGCGGGGATGATCGAAGAGGCTCACCAGACCAGCCTCTCGCCCCGAGCAATAGGCCAGCCAGTCCGCACACGCAGATCGTCCGCGACTGAGGCTGCGCAAAACGCGGCCAACATCACCTGCGGTGCGGCGGATGCGACCATTTCGCTGGCCTGTGACAAGGTTGGATGCACGTTCCAGCGACTGAAGACAGCATGGCCCTGATCGATCAGGTCCTGCGCGGGACTGCCCGCAGCAACATGGCCGGTAAAGATGATCCGCGCACCGCCGGCGTCACGGATGCGCCCGGACAAGGCGTGCGCGACACCGCGTTCTGCATTGGGACCCGCGGCGATCATCGAGCCGGCAATCGGGCTGTCCGCATGCAGATCGGCTGCTTGGTCCAGCAGAGACAACGCGCTGCGACCTTGTGGCGTCATCCAGTCCGCGTGATCGCGCAGGATCCGTACGACACGACGATGCTCGGCGCAGATGCTGACCGGTAGACCGCGCTGCAGCAGCGTTGCGGCAATCTCCAGTCCGCGCCCGCCTGCGGGGCAAGGCAACAGGACAGGTCCGTCGATCTGGGACACGATCTGTTCGATCTGCACGGAAAGCGGCTGGTCCGCGACCCCGTACGAGGCGTCGATCACCATTGCTGCTGCGGGCGGGTAGGGCGCGGCACAAAACATCGGGCTTTCGGCACAGGCGTCCCCCGAATACAGCAGGCCGCCCTTGCCCCCGATCCGCATCCAGACCGCCCCCGGCGCATGGCCCGCAGGACCGGTCAGCAGCGCTACACCCAAGATCTGGCCCAGGCCGTCAAGGGGCCGCGCCTGTTGCAGGCCGGGATGGCGGGCGAGCGCGATGGTGGGGCGGCTGGCGAACAACGGTGGGGCTCCCAGATCCGGCCATAGATCCAAGCCGCCTGTATGATCAGCGTGACCATGACTGAAGATGATCGCGTCAATGGGCGGAAGATCGCGCAGATCGGGCGCGCGATCTTCATCAGGACCGCGGCCCAGATCCAGGAGTAAATTGCGTTCCCCGATCTGAAGCAGAAAGCAGGCGGGCCCCTTGCTGCCTACCCCTGATATGGCGCGCAGTTCAGGCATTGACGGCCTCGCGCCGTGCGCCGGCTTGCGAGGTTTTATCGTCAGCGCGGCCGATCACCCAACCGCCGGTAATCTCCAGCCCGACCGCCGTATGCATGGCGAGCGGGCGATCGACTAAGAGGGTGAGCATCTGATCGTCCAACGCGTCGGTTAGAGCGTGGGTCAGATAATGGCCATGCTGAAAGCTCTGCGACAGAATGCGGGCGTGTATATGCCCGGGCCCGTCGCACAGACGCAGGTCTTCGCGGTGCAGGCACAGCCAGCCGGGGCCAGGTTGTGCTGTACCGGGCAGGCGAAGTGCCGCAGTCCCCACATGCAGGTCGCATATTCCATCCAGCGTCCCGGTCACCTGTACTGGTACAGTGACACCGTGACCGATGAAGCGCGCCACCATCGGCGTTGCGGGACGACGATACAGGTCTTCAGGGCATCCCATCTGTTGGATATGGCCCTTGTCCATCACGGCGATATGGGTGGCGACCGTCATCGCTTCATCCTGATCGTGGGTCACAAGGATAAAAGTCGCGCCCGTCTCGGCATGCAACTGACGAAACTGGACAAGCATTTGCTGGCGGAGATGCGCATCGAGATTGGCCAGAGGCTCGTCCAGCAACAGTAGCCCCGGACGCAGCGCCAGCGATCGCGCAAGCGCCACCCGCTGCCGTTGACCCCCCGACAGATCCTGCGGGCGACGATCCGCCAAGGGTAACAGACCCGTTGCGGTCAGCATCTGGTCCACGCGGGCGCGCCGTTCAATCCCTGTCATGCGGCGTGACTGCAAGGCGAAGGCAACGTTACCGCGCACCGTCATATTAGGCCACAGGGCATAGGACTGGAACACCATGCCCAGATCACGACGCTCGGGCGATACGAAATGGCCGGGCGCGGCAATTAGTTGGTCATCAAACCGCAACTCACCCGCATCGGGCAGTTCCAGCCCGGCAATCAGGCGCAAAAGTGTGGTCTTGCCGCAGCCTGACGGACCCAGCAAAGCTAGAAATGAGCCTTGAGGGAGATCCAAATCAATTTGATTCAGGACGTTTGTAGTGTCAAAGGACTTGCTAAGGCTGAGTGCGCGGACATGCGGCATGGATACTCCAGATTTGGTCCTGACGTATGGGGTACGAATGTCATTTCTGTGACGATACGGTGATCGTTTCATGACTGGAGCATCGAGCTCCATTCCAGGTAGCAAGCTTGCTAACTACGCGATGGAAGAACGCGCCACCTGCCAACGAAAAATGCCGCGAATCCCACAAAGGTCTAACGGTCGTACCGCGTGCAGACTATCGTCGTAGGATGGCAGAAGAGGGCCACGTCCCAGGATGAATTACTTGTCATCCAAAGTTTTTCTGCAACAGTCTCAGTCCGTGACTACGGCCGTGGACTTGGTGGTGAGACAGTCGCGTCCCTGCCACAATCACGCTGACCTTAAATTCCTGCAAGAAGTGATGATTATTTTGCCCGAAGCCAGTACTGCAGACCTGATCCGTATCTTCATCGGTTATGACAGCCACGAGCCTGTGGCCTACCATGCCCTGTCTCATAGCCTCCTCTCGCGGGCCACGCAGCCTTTGAGTATCACGCCGATCGTGCTTGGCGGTCTGGAGGGCGTTTTTACCCGTGAGCGAAATGCGCTCCAATCGACGGAGTTTTCGTTTTCTCGGTTTCTTGTACCGTGGTTGAGCGGGTATTCCGGATGGTCCATATTCATGGACTGCGATATGCTCTGTATTGATGACATCGCTAAGCTCTGGGCCATGCGCGATGACCGTTATGACCTGATGTGCGTCCAGCACGACCATGTCCCCCAAGAGCAGACAAAATTCCGGGGCGCAACGCAGACGACCTATGAAAAGAAAAACTGGTCGAGCATGATGCTGTTCAATAACGCCCGCTGCACGGCACTTACTCCTGATTACGTGAGTACGGCCTCCGGCCTCGAGCTGCATCGCTTCAAGTGGCTAACGGATGACAGTCGGATAGGCGCGTTGCCCCAAGGTTGGAACCACCTGGTCGATTACAGCGACACTCCCCTCGAGGATACGCATCTTATTCACTATACCGAAGGAGGCCCGTACTTCGAAGAATACCGGAGATGCGAGCATGCTGACCTGTGGTTCGCTGAAAAAGATTCCATGGATCGACCTCTACCGTGAAATCGTACTCATAATCTCTTTCTCCATCCATACCGGACACTTAATCAACTGATACGAGATGCGATGGGTTCTTGAATGCACAAGCGGGGTTTTCAGGAGAGCAGCGGAAGCGAGAGAGGATTTGGTGAGGGTGGTTGTGATAAAACAAGGCCGGTATTCTTTACTTCACCTTTTGCAAGGAGCCTACGCTCAACCATGATCTCTCGATACAGGCATGCACTTGCCAAGCATTCCCCCAGGCTGCTGCGTTCTGTAATATACAAAACGCTGTATAGGCAGTTCAAGGATCAATATACGATATCACCGGAACAATTTCGTGGCAAAAGGATACTTATTGTAGGTCCTGCCAATACTCTGTTCGATGATTTGAAAAGCATCGACTACTCAAAAGTCGACATTGTTGTTAGAATGAAGAATGGTATCCATACGTCTCTTGATTTATGGAAAGAAGATTCGTTGCGTTGCGATGTGCTTTTTCACAGTTTTGCTGGTGGTAGTCAGCCGGTCACTTTGAATGATATCAACCGTGCTGGCGTAAAATATATCGTCCATAGGACTCTCAAGAAAAGCGCTTTTCTTGATACCCTGCTTGCTGAGGAAAAGTTCGGAAGTTCCGCAGGTGTAAAAATAGTACCCTACGAGCATTATAGGGCACTGTCGGAAAGGCTGGGCGGTCACGCTCCCAGTACGGGCATGGTCTGCGCTGATTTCTTCCTTGATGCTCCATTCAAAAGCCTGACATTTGTTGGTTTTACGTTTTTTTCTACGCGATATGTCGCCGGGTATAACGATCAGATCACATCTGACGAAGCTGCGCTTTCAAAAGTGAAAGATGCCGGTCATCACTCCCCGTTGCACGAGGCACGCCTGATAGGGGATCGGATCCAAGAAGAGCAAGCTGCTGGTAAGTGCGTTTACGTCAGTGAAAGCATGCAACAAGCACTCGACGGCTTTGGCGCCCGCCATGGTGCCTGACCCTGCAATCATTGATTATCGCAGCGGTCTCGCCATTCGCGTGGGGCATGCCGGTTCTGCAGTTCCGTCTTCTGGGCAGGGTCGGGTCGCTTGGCGCAGCCGCCCTTGTGGCAATGGCCGATTTAATTTGCACGCAGCAGGTGTTGAATGCACTGTCGGACTGCTATTTTTTTGATTTCTGACCGCATTTTTAATGGAGATCGAGTGAGGCCAATCATGGTTGCCCGCTGCTGGAGCCTTTCGTCGCTCCAGCCGAAGCCCTTCGGGCTTCCCAGTCTGGACAGGTGAGGCACGGCGATCACCTGCGCGCCAATGCTCATTTGACCGAGCAGGGAGGTTGCCTTCGATCCGTGTGCGACGACTACAGCCGGCCGGATCTGCTCGAGCAACATTTCAAAGACGGCAGTGCTTCTGTCCGCGCGTGTCAGGTGCTTGCCGCTCCCAGCCTCAACGCACCAGATGTTTGTCTCGAGAACTTGCGCATTGATGAGGTCGGCCAGGCGCTCGACCCGCTTTTTGGTGGGCTCAATGCATTTTTGGTAAGGTAGCGCTCGCGCCACGCGGTGCGGTTCATACCGTCACATCCAACCAGTAGCGCCAGAAGTTGGCAGTCTCCCTAACCGGGTTCTGGCTACAATGGAGACGCGATATGCCAACGGTGATCCGATGCAGACAAAGGGGCGACCCGAGCACGGGTCGCCTGCAAACAATTTCGGCCGTGCAGCAAAGTCAGCTGATACTTGCCGGGGCCGCCGGCAGTATTCATACCAACCGAAGGTCGATCGCGCTGGTCTTGCCGCCGCGACCTGTTTCCAGTTCGTAGGACACGGCTGCACCGTCCTTCAGGGTCTGCAAGCCGGCGCGCTCAACGGCCGAGATGTGGACGAAGACATCCTGCGCGCCGCCTTCTGGTTGGATGAAGCCGAAGCCCTTGTCCGCATTGAACCACTTGACCGTTCCTCTGGGCATTTCATTCTCCAAGACGATTTCTGATGCAGCGACATTCGGCGATCACGCGTGATCGGGCAAGCCACCGATTTGGCCGCCGGTTCGAACCGAGGCGTCGCGAACTGCGATTGATGCCAGAGCGGATGGATTTGGGGTGGGCGACTGACCGCGTCCGCACGCGCAAAGACTTTGGAGAATAGTGGAAGATCCAGAGTCCGAAGTTTGCCTCGAACTGCGCAGAATCCCGCGTTTAGATCAGAAGCATCAACACGCGTTGGTCTTCTAGACGATCCTTGTCTGTCGGTCTTGATAGCGGACGGTCTCAGAACAGCTGTCAGGAAAAAATGCCCCGCTCGGCTGGAGGGAGTTGCCGAGCGGGGCCGAGTGACAACAGGGAATGCTGTCCAGTTCAACCTATAGGAGCATCAACAATCTCGCGATCCCTTAAATTGTACCGACACGCTTTCATATTCAAAGGCCCGCCGAGCGGGCGGGCCTTGACATCAATGCATGGTCACTTTGGTCAGGTCTTGCTCTTATCAATCAAGCCAGGCTTGGTTGGGTCTTCCGCGACAGCGGCGTCAGGGCGGTTGCCGCCGGGTACAGCAGGGTCCTTCTCATCTAAAACATGGTCAGGCACTTCGGGGTGTCGCTCCGTCGTTGCGGCCTCTCGAGCCTGATCGGTGGGGGTCGGTTTCGGTTGGTCTTGCGTCATGACATGGTCCTCCTGAACCATCAACAGATGGCTGGATCCAATGTTCCGAAAGGTGATTTGCTTAGTCTGACTATTGTTCTAAGATTTGCCGGACATCTTTTGAGGTTCTAGCCCTGATCATCTCTGCTGTGTTCGCTGGCGTCATCGAGGTCATCCAGCCGTATTAAAACCGCAATCGTAGTACACGGGACTGTCGACAAAAGCTGCAGGAATTGCGATCAGTGTCACCATTGGACGAACCGGCGCGGTCATGGTCTCTTGACCCCAACTGCTCTCTCCCGCCGGTCATGTCCGTGTTCCGATGGACGACATTTCATAACACTTGGCTGCGTTACATGCCGCGGTAATCCTTCGTTCGGAACAGTTCACGTCGAATGCAGTTCATGCAATATGACTGTAGATCTGAACACGGTTCGTCGTAAGCGCTTGGCCGAAGCCTTGTCGGAAGCGCACAAGCGAGTCCAGGAATGTGAGGAAACATCCGTGACTACGAGGCTCGGATATCGGAGGTAAGGCGAGATCTGCTCGAGGCTCTTGCTTATCTTGCCAATGCTCAGCGACGATACGATCAATCCGGGTAGGCCGCGGTTCTTAGCATGATGGTCAGTTGAGTTTATCCTGCAGATCGATGAGGAGAGATTATGAAAAGCAATCAAGCGTTCTCGGGCAACGGCTTGTGTGGCGAGATCACGGTGACCGTCCAAGGCGAACATGACCCACGACCGGGCGCATGCCACTGCCTAATGTGCCTACGATGGACAGGCGGTGTGTTTATGTCATTCACGGCTACGCCTGACGCAGTGACAGTGGAAGGCCCGGTAACGAAGTTTCAATCCACTCCGTTTGCCGAACGAGCATTCTGCGGCACGTGCGGCACACATCTGTGGATGAGAAACACCGAAGAGGCAGAGGCAGAGTATGACCTGATGCCCGGTTTGTTCGAGGCTGCACATGACTGGCCGCTGCGCTCAGAGATCTACACCGACCGAGCCATGAGAGCGATCCGCTTCGTGGGTGATCACTCGCGTAAATCTGAAGCAGAGTACGAGGCATCGAATTCGCACGTCTAGATTAGGAAGGTGACCTGTCACTGAACTTTCATCAGCCACGACCGTAGCCCGGTTGATATTGCTCTGCACCCAGAGAACTGGACCGCCGGATACCGATGTTTTCCAGCTTGGTTATGGTGACAGGCCTTCCAAAGCATCTCTGCGACCACATTTCAGACGCCGGTCCGGCGTGACGCCGACCTGCCAAAACGGATAGGCATTCTTGATGGTTATCCACGATATATTCGGCGCAGGTCAGGCAGCGGTCTTTGGGAGGAGCAACTGTCTGGCCAGCAACTTGAGAACGCAGTTACCTCCCGACGAACTAGTTCGCTCCGTAGCAATCCTAATTCCCGTAAATGTTATGCGTGCCCGGGTATGGGGCTGAGTTTTGCCTAAAGGCCAAGCCATTTACCGTTGAATGATAGTCGAGACTTCTTCTCCTCGGCCTGCAACTGCGGCAGTTCGTCGATCCTGCACAGTATGACACCCATTCGTGGCTGTTCAGGCGCCAAGCCCAGCTGCACCGCCCGCGTTGTATAGATTTCGGCCTCACCAACGGGCGGCCCAAGGACGGCATTTCCGCATTTCAGTTTGCTGACACAAGGGATCGCCACAGTCCACAGAGCGAAAGCGGAACACAAGTGCGTCGATCTCTGTTCCTTATGCAATCAAGGGAACATGCAAATGGTTCGGGCACAGTCTGTAGCATTAACTGTCCTTATTGCCTTATGCTCTGCAGGAGCTGTTGTGTCCGTTACACGGCAACAGCTGTCGACCGGCGAGACATCGAGCTTCGCTGCGCCCAATGGCAGCCTCGGCGCGCCAGTGCGTTCTGCTTCTGAGGCTGTCTATCACCGAAAAATAGTAATTGGGCCAAACCCTATTGAACAAGCAGCGGCTGATCCTGAAGAGTCCGGCTTTGATAGCAGCGGTTTGACACTTGAAGTCGCCATCGCGCCGTTACCACGTCCCACAAAGGTAATAACATTTCGTCCTGCCCCTCGACCTGCAACCCCCGATGAAATTGTAAGGGGGGCTGCTATCCCTTCGCCTCCACCATCCTTGCGCAACGCCAGCGATCTTTCCTGTATTGCCGTCGCGATCTATCACGAGGCACGTGATCAAGAAGAGTTCGGGCAGCGCGCGGTAGCGTCCGTCATTCTGCAACGGGCTGCAATTCCTCACCGGTGGGGAGATAGTGCGTGCGAAAACGTCGTTCCGACGCAGTTCAGTTTCATGACATCGCGCTATGAATATCCAGAAATAAACGATGATGCGTCTTGGGAAAAAGCGGTAAGAATTGCAGCAGAAGTTCTCGTGAATGGTCCGCTGCCAGAGCTGCGTGGAGCAGATCATTATCATACCACAGCCGTATTGCCCCAATGGGCACCCAAAATGGTTCGGGTCCGGTCGATTGATGATCACGTATTTTACGTGGATCCACACTCATATTCTGCTCTATAGTAAGTCGCTGAAATAGTTGTCTCTCGACGTGGTTTACGGATGATCCACCATCTGCACGATATCGGGCGGGAATGATAATGCGCGGGACGGACGAGAGGAGTGGATCGCTGTTCAGCTATGGTGATCTTGAAGATTGAATCCCCGTCTAGCACCCACTGCGCAAAATCTGGCAGGTGGTGAATGATGCTCTGGCCAGTCTCACTGCGGAGTTCGAGGCGCTTTATTTCAACTTTGGCCACCCATCAATTGCGCCGGAACGGCTGATCCGCGGCATCCTGATCCAGATCCTGTTCTCTATCCGGTCGGAGCGGCAGTTGATGGAACAGATGCAGTATAACCTCATGTTCCGCTGGTTTGTCGGCCTCGGCATCGATGATCCGGTCTGGGTTCCTACCATGTCCACCAAAAGCCGCGACCGGCTGCTGACGACCGAGATGTCGCGCAAGGTGATGGCGGCGATCTTGGCGCATCGCGAAGTCGCGCCGCTTTTATCTGACGAGCATTTCTCGGTCGACGGCACGCTGGTCAAGGCCTGGGCCTCCATGAAAAGCTTCCAGTCGAAGGCAGAGAGTGCCCTGTCAAAGGATGAGGGGCCGGATGATCCGCTCAGATACGACATCGTCGCAGACCAGCCCGTCCAACCCCAACCCCAACCCGAACTCGAGCCAAACCTGATGCCCCGCGCCACCAGCACCGCAATGCCAAGGTCAATTTCGGGGGCGAGAAGCGTTCGAACGCCACGCCTGTCTCGACCACCGATCATACGGCTCGGCTCTACAAGAAATCGCCAGGCACCTGGGCGGTGCTATGCTTTATGGGGCATGCGCCGATGGAGAGCCGCTCGGGCCTGATAGTGCAGGGCGACCTGACCCGGCCAGACGGTCATGCCGAACGACACGCCGCGCTGGACATGATCCATCTCCACTCCCCCGGATCGGCTCGGCGCCTGACGATGGACACGGACAAGGGCTACGCCGCCGCGAGGTTCATAGCTGACCTGCGCAAAGCCTATGTGACGCCACATGTCGCACAGAAATTGCGCCATTCAGAAATTGACGCCTGCACGACCCGCCACAAGGGCTATGCCCTCTCCATCCAGCATCGAAAGCGGATTGAAAAGGCCTTCGGTTGGATGAAAACCATCGGCGGCATGGCGCAAACCGTCTATCGTGGAGTCGAGCACGTGCGGTCCCGCTTCATCCTGACGCTGGCCGCCAACAACCTTGCCCGACTGCCCCGCGTGCTGGCCGCATGAGGCCGCAGGGGGAAAACCGCGCTTCGCTTGGAGGGGTCGTGAACCGTGGCATCTGCCGTCAGTTCCGAAGACCCTTAGGAAGGCCGTTCCTGATTAGAGACTAATTCAGCGGCCTGTTAAGCATAATACCCGAATTAAAATCAATATTATGGTTTCTGCGTTTCCGCATTTCTGATCTCCTCCTTCTTGGACACTAGAAAACGTCAAATCGTAGTTTCCGTCACTGCTAGATTTTCAGCGGTAGCTTAATCGTTAAATATCTTTGTCTTGATCTGAATAAGCTCGAGTAAGCCGAAGGGGCCTTGTACTACGGCGTGCAGAAAATTGAGTGAAAAAGCGGCCATCATGAGGAGTAATAGCGATTGGCCACGTTTGATCCGCAGGACCATTTATCCTCCTGTAGGTTACTGTCGGGCAGTTTGACAGGAGATGCATCTCACCGAAACCCAATGGGCTGTCGTCGTAAACGGCAGCGCGGCTGACCCATGATTTCATAGCGCGTGGCTTGAGGAGCGGACCCATAGCAGCTGACCAATCGTTTGCATGTCAATGAGACAAGGATTGGACACACCGGCATGCCAACTAAGAACATTGACCCATCAAATCCCGACGAACAATCTAAGGGCGCTTCGAGCAGCAATCTGTGCGTGTTTGCGCCGTGGCCGTTGATCACGGTTGCGATCGARGCCTCCCCGGAAGACGGCTCCGACGATATCGTTGYCCGGGCAGGAGGACAGGGCGTTTGGGTCGCGCGAATGGCGGCGTCCCTTGGTGCCCGCGTCACCCTCGTCGGACCATTCGGCGGAAAGATCGGGCGAGCAGCGGCGGTCATGTTGCGTGACGAGGGCATCGCCGTGCGATCGGTGGACGTTGCCGGGTCGAACGGTGCCTATATTCATGATCGACGCGGTGGCGAACGGGTGCAGATTGCAGAGATGCGGCCGGCAAGGTTGGACAGGCATGAGGTTGATGATCTTCTGGACGCGCTCCTGACGGAGGGGATGCGCTGCGGCACGGTCGCCCTGACCGGTCTGCGGGACGGCGAAGTCTTTGACCCTGCACTCTATGGAACTGTAGTGCGCGATCTCGCAGCAAACGGCGTGGAGATCATCGCTGATGTGGCAGGCGCGCCTCTCAAGGCGATCGACCAGGGAATAGGGGTCCTGAAGATCAGTCATGAGGAGATGGTGGCGGACGGCTATGCGACCGATGGTTCCTGGTCGGCCATCGCCGCCGGGATGGACCGGCTTGTCGATCGGGCGCGCGATATCGTCGTCTCCTGTGCCGCTCGCGGAACTCTCGCCAGATTTGACGGAAAGTTCTGGCTCGCGACACCACCGAACGTGACGCCACGGGATCACACAGGTGCCGGGGATTCCATGACGGGTGGTTTGGCTGTCGCACGCACACAGGGCCTCAGCGTCAGCGACGCGCTGCGACTGGCCACCGCAGCAGGCGCCCTCAACGTGACCCGGCGCGGGCGCGGCACCGGTGCTGCCATGGATGTCGATGTGTTTCGGGACCATGTGAAGGTCCGGGAGGTGGATCCCGCGGATCTCGATTTTGAGGACAAACGGAGCGCTCAACAATGACCATGGAGAACCCGCCGATCGACGAGCTGCAAAGGATCGAAAGCCTTGCTGCGGAATTGGCCGCCCTCGCCGGGGCCGATATCCAGTTCGCCTTGGGGAAGGCGATGCAGGTCAGCTACAAAGGCGCGCCCGGGTGGATGCGCGATCCGGTTTCCGAGGTCGATCACGCATGTGAGGTCATGATACGAGCGCGCTTGGCCGAAGCCGCGCCGGGTCACGATATCATCGGTGAAGAGATCGACGACCGCCCGGGACGAAATCATGACTGGGTCTGGGCCATCGATCCGATCGATGGGACCGCAAACTTCGTATCGGGTCTGCCGATGTTCGCAGCATCCATTGGCGTGCTCTGCCGTGGCCGTCCGGTTGTCGGCGCGCTGTGGTGCTCAGCCACCCATGCGCTGCGCCCTGGCGTCTACTCCGCGCATGTCGGCGGCTCCCTGAACTTCGATGGTGCTGAATTCGTACGACCAGATCGGGCGCAGGTCCGTCGAAGCCTTGTCGGCACGCCGCAAGGCGGGACGGCGGAACCCTTCGACACACGGCTGACGGGGTCGGCTGCGATCGAGTGCGCGTTTGTCGCTGCGGGCCTTCTCGCCGGCACGCGGCTTGGCGCGCCAAACCTCTGGGATGTGGCTGGAGGTGCTGCCCTCGTACTGGCAGCCGGAGGCGACGTCCGCATTCATACGGCGGAAGGATGGGTCCCGTTCACCAGCTTCGAGGGGCCGGACGGGGACCTCGCCCGATGGCGCGCGCCGATGGCACTGGGAAGGCCGGATGCGCTGGACGCTCTGTTGGCATGAACGCTCGGTAGTGCTGCGCTACTTTCGCAATCTTGGATGAGGGCCGGACGACAGGCGTGGATGCGGACCGGCCCAGGACCGTGGATGGGGTCTCCCGTCCCGCGGATGGGCAGGCTTGTCGGGTTCATTGATCGGGTGATCGAAGGTCACCCCTTGCGCCGTGGGATGAACGGGGGACGTGAACTCCCCGCTCGGATGCAGCATTTCAGTCGGAGGCTTAACTTTACTGTTCATCTTGAGACATTAGCTCGGACGATAAGAAAATATAACCACGATCGTGATGCGTATGGAAAGTGCGCTCCACCCGAGATGCCAGGTTTCAACCAAGTTCCTTTTCATACCGCTTGTGCCGGTTTTTGCGCTTGGCGGCCTGTCGCGCATCGGAGGTCTTATTTTCATGGCACCGCGTTGGGGCTGGAAATGGACCTCCTGGTATAAGGAACACTGAACGTTGCCGCGCTTGCAGTGCTCATCATGGCTATCGTCGTGGTGTTCCACTTCGAGCCGGGCGCGGTCACTGTGCTGGCGATCTGTGCATTAGCTGAGTATGGATTGAGGATGGCCGGCGTTATCTGACGACATAACAATGGTTATAGAGCTTATTGGTGAGGCAGGGTGGGTTCTATTCTGAAACGCGACAAGCCATGATTTGCTGAGCTTTCGCGGATCGAGGAGTTCTCCCGTGGCATCGCTTCTCACCCTGCCGAGCGCTGCATCACTGCGGGTATGCTGCAGCGAAAGATCAGCGTGGCGGACATCGATGTTCAGCCTGGACGGCATGCGAAGCTACCCTCCCGGATCATAAGTATCCTGCCTCACGCTGATGCCTGATCGCCAGAACGACGGCCTGTTTGCCGTCCACCTGATAGAGGACCGTATAGCCGCTGTCCCCAAACGCGATCAGCCACTCCCGGAACTCCGGGGCCATCTTGTCGGCCGGGCGCCCTACGCCCGGCTGCGCGGCTACGATCTGCATGCCCTCCCGGATGGCCCGCACTGCGCGGGACGCGGCATCCGGGTTTTTGGAAGCCAGAAACCGATAGCACCGCTGGACGCCCTGCAGCGATTTCGGCGTCCAGATCAGCTGTGGCATTCAGGCGGTTCTACATCCTGACCAGCTTCGAGCTGAGCCAACCAGTTGTCCGCCTCGGCATGAGACACATGCAGGCCAGTGGTCTGATAGGACGCCCATGCCGTCAGCGCCTCCTGCCGAAACGCCTCACGCTTTTCCTCGCGTTCAACATACTGAGCGATGGCCTCCCGCATCAGGTAATGCGGGGTACGGTTTTGTGCTTTGGCAAGTTCCCGCATCCGGGCATGAACCTCGGCATCCAGCTTTACGGCAACAGGGTGAACGGCAGCCATGAAGTCCTCCGAGTGCGCATGGTATTACTTCATTATACCATCGATACGTGGCGCCGCCAACGGGGCATCTTGTCCCCATTCGCCGACGTCGCAAGTCTCGCCTGATCTTTCTGACCGGCCGCTTGGGCCCGCATAGCAGTCCTGGAGGCCCGGGATCGGAATGCCCACTTTGTGGACCTTACTCATTCTAGACACCTGATCTTCTCTCAGGGTCTTTGACCAGCAGGTTGGCGCGGGTCATTCTATAGCTCAAAACGCTTCGCAAGGCTGCGGGCATCGGACGCTGATCGCGATGAGCAGGACTAACCAGGGGTTTTTGAGCCGTTGAGCTGCTCCAAAAGGTGCTTGGAAGCCCTGAACCGCGGAACTTGCTTGTTCTCCACCTGCACAGGTTCTCCGGTTTTAGGATTTCGGCCCATTCGGGCATCCCGGATCTTGCTGGCAAAACTCCCGAACCCCCGGATCTCGACCCTCTGACCCTGGGCGAGACGGTTTGTGATCTCGTTCAGGATCGAGTTGAGAGCGGCCTCCACCACAGGTCGGGATAGATGAGGGTAGGTCTCCATGAGCTTTCCTACCAGTTCCGAGCGGATCATGGTCAACTCCTTCTTCCCGGGAGGATATGAGCAGGCATTCTGAAGCTTGGCCAGCCGGGAATTGTGAAGTTCAGTCCCTGAACTGGATTCCGATGCCTTCCGGCGTCTCGCTCACCTTCACTGTCGCGATCCCGTCCCCGTTGGACAGATCCACGCTCACGCCATCAAGGGTCGATGTCACCTTGACCATGCGCCAGGGCGGGCATTCAAAGACATGCATCCTGCCATGAATGTCCCTGAGGAGGACGACTTTTGCCATCAAGGTTCTCTGCATGTGACACGCTGTGCTCTGACCCTCAGACTGGATGGCCGAAGGGTTCAAAGTCATGTCCAGTTCTCTGCGCTCAGAACTTTATCAGACGCAAGGCCATGGCGACCTTCGCCTCGATCATACGTTCGAGGTCATCATCGGGTTCTGAACCGGTCATCTGGTTGCTCTTGCTGGCCTGCCGATCCTTGTTCTCCCTGTGATCGAGCTTCAAGGAGAGCGAGGTCAGATTCTGAGGTTCAGAGGTTTGAGGCCTTTGTCTTGCGAATGTCATGGTAACCCCCATGGTTCTGTGACCCCACAACACTCTCATCAACCTTTTCCCGCTGTCAAATCTGCCCGAAACCTTCGGCGGGTCTGAGCCGAAAGCGCAATGAACTTGTAGGATAGCTCTGCCTCAATGGTCTGCGGCTTGGCTTCTGATTTGATCGTGAAGCCTGAACCGTTCGCTGCGTGATCGCAGTTGTTCTGTTGCGGCTGCTTCAGGCCTTATGGTCCACCTTCCATTATCAAAATGCGCGATAAAGGTGCGTTTCGCTCCGACCAAAAGATCGTCGGACAAGTGGTCTCCAATCACGAGGATTTCGATGCTGACCCGGTCTGTTTCCGCCTGCATGGGACTCGCCTCACCTTCCGCTCTGGTGCGGTTGATAATGCTGTCGAACGTGCCGATCGAAGCGTAGTCACCCTGCTTGAGAGGCCCCTGGAACGTTTTGTTTCTTGGGTCCGCGTTGTCCCCTAAGTCAATCTTATAGTCCGTGATCGAATGTTGCACTTCCCTGTCGCCCCATCTCAGGGTCGCATGGACACTTTCGATATAAACGGCTTCCGAACTCATGTTGCTGATAAAGCAAGCTGCGTCCAGTTCGGAGCCAGCAGCTTGGTTGATAACGATTTTTGATCGGCGCTGCCGCCGAAAGCTTTGCAGAAAGACCTGGAGATAAGCGATCCAGACGAAGAACATAGCAACGTTTGCAACAGCATTTATGACATCACTGTTGGCGGAAATCCATTCAAGCATCACGGCTCCCTTTCTGTCTTCCGCTTAACAGGCGCTACATCGTTCTGTTCCTGCCGTTAGCTCTTCAAACGTCACCCGGTTGGTTCCGCTGATCTGACACACGGGGCGGAGATTGGGACGCTGCCAGTGAAAGGCAAACCTGTTTGACAGGCGGTCTGCCTCTCAGCCGTATGCTCAGGTCCGTACAGTTTCGACACGAGAAGCGCCCAAAGAAGTCCTTCGCCCCAGATCGATATCACCCTGATAGGCCTGGGAAGCGCTATCTGCGGAACCGCGTAGCTGCCCGGACGGTTCGGAAACGGGAAGATGCTTTGGACGATGAGCCAATGATCGAAGACATTAGCATTCCGCCAGTGCGTGAGGACGGCCTCCAACTGCAAGAAGAGCGAAGGATCCAGAGGGTGTTCTGGACCGTCCAGCGCGTGTCATGGTTCCTGTTTGGCGTTGTCTGTCTTGTTGCGCTGCTGGGTTTTACGGGCAGCGGCGGCGTGTTTCAGAAGCAGACTGTCTATTTTGCCGATGCCGTCGTGGAATGAGAACGGCGGTGCAAAAGTCGGCCACGGTAGCGGCGGGATGATCCTGCTGCGGGCGGCGTAAAAGTCGTCCACCTTTACCCTTTCTGGCGACAGGGAGGGCGGGAGGATTTTCACCGTGGACTTGTATCGTAGAGTGCGACTGGCCTGTGCCGAGGGGATGAGCCAGCGCGAGGCAGCGCGTCATTTCAACATCGCGCGCGACAGCGTAGCCAAGATGATGGCGTTCTCGGTTCCGCCCGGATATCGGCGGACGGCCCCCGTGAAGCGGCCGAAGCTGGATGCCT